>JBGAJA010000001.1:0-819945 GCA_044225175.1 Candidatus Omnitrophota bacterium
AAAAATAAAACGGCAGGAATCCAATACGTAGGGGCGTCTCCCCGTGGCCGCCCTCAACAAAATGATGTTGATCCAAAAAAAGGGCAGGCACAGGGACCTGCCCCTACGGATATTGAATTGATCTACAATCAATACCTCCAATCCTTCAAAAAAGGTGTCTATAACTACATCAAAGAAGAGTCTGACCTCATAACCAAGCAACCTGTCCCGAGAAAGTATTTCTCAGGAGGAATTAATGCCACTGACTTTGCACAGTTGACATTAGAAACGGTCAATAAGATGGATACTTCTTTTCTAAAGGATAGTTCAAAGTTAATGACATTGAATGTCCAAATTGATAGGTCTCAAGGTTTAGATCTGCCAAAGAAAGATTCTGCTATGACAGGACAACCAGAATCTAAGGACAATGCGCAAGGTTTTCCAGATTTAGAATTAAATGCTCAAGACTATAGAAAATTAATTGAATCCCATCGTGTCTTTGAGAAAAAGCTTTTGGCTTCTGATGCAACGTATGCTCCATATATCAATTCATTAAGAACAAGAGAACGTAGCATAGAAACTTTTAAAAAGGTTGCAGCCTATTTAAAAAAGAATGGCCGTAAGGATTATTTCGATGAAGCGTTGTGGTATGCCATTCAAGACAATTATGGAGATATCCAAGGTAACTCGAGTGTATTGTGGGAGGCGGCTAATGAAGCTTTTTTATGGCGACACGGGTTTTGGATGATGATTGATAGGATGATGCACTTTAGCAAATCAACTCCAGAAGATATTGGTCCCTACAGTTGGGGTGTACTTCAAACGGGTAAAATTAAACGGAGTCTGGTTGCTACAAATCCAGTTGTCATTCGTGAAGCCCCTGGAAGTGACCAGAGAGTGTCAGAAATAATGGCAGAAGAAGCTGCTAAGGCAGGCATTATCTTGTCCAATTTCTGGAGCCATCCTTTTGTGGAGGAGAAAAATCTCATTGGAAAGAAGATTGTTAAAGATGGGACAGCAGATCAGGTAGAGGTAGGTTTAGGCGTGCTCACACGCAAAATTATGGAAGCATTAAAGAACCCTTCCAAAAGGTTCGTTCTGGTCATTCGAAATATTGAAGCTATGCCCAGGGAAGTCAGTATTCAAATGCAAGAACTTCTAAGAGAGAGAAAACTAGACCATCCAGATTTTGAAGGCGGCAGTATCAAGCTTCCAAATAACTTACAGATCATTCTGACCATGAGCGAGTCGGCCGTGATGGGAGACAATTCATTCTTTGACCGTTTGAATGTCAAGAAAGTACAGACGCCACCTATTGTTAAACCTTCGGTTGATATGCCAATCCAAATCACGGAGGATAATTATGAACAGTTTATTGCTTTGAAACACGCTGGTGATGCCATGTTTTTATCTTTACCAGGGGCAGACATCAAGCTTGATGATAAACGTTTTTCCGATTTGACGAGTGAAAACTTAGAGAAAATGATTTATCAAAAGACAGGCCTTGTCCTTGATTTTGAGACTGTGAGAATGCTGGTTGCCATGCAAAAGGCCATTGACTATCGTAAGCCTCTATTAAGGCTAGTTGGTCCCACAGGTGTTGGAAAGACCTTTACCTCTCGAGGATTCGCCATTCTTCGCGGCCGGCCATTTCAAAGTAATCCCATCAGCCAAGGTGCTGAACCTTCTGATTTAACAGGAACATTTGTTCAAGATGATCATGGGCGTTGGAATTTTGATGGTCAAACAGCATTCACACGAACGATCAAGAACCGTGGTGTTGTAGCGTTAAGTGAATTAAATACTCTGATGGACATTAATGAAAATGCCAGTTTTGGCTGGTGGCTGCAGAAAATCGCCCAAGCTCCCCTAAATCCGGATGGTTCAAGGACAATTGAATTAGATGATGTGCCTGTTGCCAGCGGGAGCACCCCTCGTACCTTAAGGATTCCTGCTGAAACATTGATTATGGTGGATGTTAATCCAACCGGATATTCTTCACGGGCCCATTTTCCACGTGTATTTGAAGAATCAACTCCAGAGCTGGTTGTTAAAGCTCTGGTGAGCAATGACCCCAACAATAAGACCCAAGAACTGAAGCGGATCAATAAAAATGTTATGGCCTATTTGAAATATGGATTTACACCAAATGGAAAAGCTGAAATTAAAGGACTCACTAATGAAGCTGATCTTCAAAAAGCATCTGAGATCCTAAGCAAAGCCTTTTACGCTGTAGTTCATGGTTATGAGAACAAGAAATTTAGCAGTAGTGAGATTCAAGGGTTTTCCAAGAGAGAACTAAAGAGAATGTCAGAAGACGTTCTTATGGATGCAGCTTTGGGGAGACCTGTAGAGAAATCAATCAATGAAGCTGTTTCTAGACATCTACTTATGCGCTGGGAATCATCAAAGACCAGGGAAGAGATTAAGAATATATTTCTAACTGAATTAGGATTGACTATTAATGAGGTTAATATCAATGATTTTCTAAGACATGAGATTTTTCAAGCTGGTCGTCCGACTCACTTGAGGATTCCAGTACGCAGCAATGTCCGTGAGGTCCTGTCGTCTACTTTTTCAGAGATTCCTGATCTTAAACTTGAATACATCAATGTGACCCGTGATCTTGACCGGACGCGTTTGGAAGGTGGACGAGTGCCAGCACCTAATGGGAAAAATTATCATTTAGCTACAGGTGTTCTTGGGCGAATGATTGAACAAGCCATTGCCGATCCTAATCATCAATTTGTATTTGTCCTTGATAATATCCATTGGTTAAGGGCGGAAGAGGCGGTGGCCATGAATGAGCTTTTGCAAGAAGGCACATTTTACATTAAAGGCCAGGAGCGTCTTGTGAAGATGCCAGCCAATGCCCATCTTGTGATTATCAGCCGCGCAGACTCACAATTAGAGTGGTCTGAGGCGGAACAATCACGTTTCAGTTTAATTACACAGCTTAAAGGAGATTTTAAGCAGGACCAATTTAGACGCAAAACTATTGAAGAGATGATCGCAGCTTTTCCTATATCCCCAGGTATTCAAAAGAATATTACCGACATTATTGAGCTAACACTCGAAAGGATTGATCAGGTGTCTAATCGCATCCCTTATGAAGATCGTTTCTCTCAAAAGACATTTGATCATTTTATGGACACATTGAAGGGGAGGTTCAATGCTTTAAAGTCTAACAGTTCTATAACTGGAAAAGAACTGATGGATAATATTCAGCAAGTTATTAGAGAGCGCCTTTTAGCAGGTTTACCCCAGCAGGTAGAGGCTTCTCAAATTAAAAATTTCGTACAAGAGAAATTACAGATGGTCAGTGTTTTATTGGGTAAGACCATTGTTTTTAATAATCCAACTCCTGAAGATCATGTAGAGGATGAGCTTACAAAGCTTAAGCTAACGGCTGCAACTGCCAAAGAGGATGGTCGTAAGCCTGTCCTAAATCAATTAAATACCTATCTTAAAGATAAAGAAGGGTATGTGAATGTTCAGAGTGTACAGAGAGAAAATGTTAAAGATGATCAAATGGTTCAGGCTTGGATGAAGACTTTATCTATAGGTATTAATTCGGGTGATGTTGTTGCAACTTCCAAAACAGGACTTGTGGCAATGAGCTCTAAAACAAAGAGATTGATAATTTATAGGCCAGATGGAATGGAATTAATCAACCGAGATTTAGGATTTAAGATCCTTTATATGAGGTTTGATCAGACAGGTCGGTTAGCAGTGGTAGGTATTGATGGAAAATTGGTGGTTTATACGATACAGGGAGATGAGGTATACCATAAAGATTTGGGTAAGAATATTGGCATTGTAGAGTTTGATGAAGAAGGGCGCTTGGCAGTAGCGTTCAAGTATGAACAAGAATTAATTGTTTATTCGAAAGATGGCCAAGAAGAAGTTTACACGCAAAAGCTTCCATCTTTAGCTATCTCCTTAAAATTTGACAAAAAAGGACGTTTGGCCATTGAAGCAGAAGATAGGGCCGTATTTTTATATTCGAAGGATGGGCATCTGCTGAAGGAGATTAAAGAGTCGTTTCAAAGCAGATTTAATCGAGAAGGGATACTGGCGATTGCAAAAAATAAAAAATTATTGCTTTATGACGCTGATAGCGATGAGTTATATGAGAAAAATTTTGCCTCCTTCGTTGAGACTTTTGAATTGGATGACAAAGGTCGATTAGCCATTGCGCTTAAGGATAAAACTTTGTTAATTTTTGGTCAGATAGGACAGTTATTGGAAAAAACTATTATGTTGGATTACAGAGTTGGTAGTTTAACCTTTGACTATGAAGGCCGCTTAGCTGTGGGGGGAGAAGGAAAACTCGTCGTTTATTCAAGGGATCGTCAATCTCAAGTTTTTAATAAAGAAGTAGAGGGGCTGGTTCAGTCTTTAGTGTTTGACACAGCAGGTCATCTTGCGGTTGAACATGGCTCAGGAAATCTCACTATTCTTACAAGAAATGGAACGCAGTTTTTTCAAGAAGAATTGGATGGATGGCTGACCATAGGGGCATTTGATCACAAAGATCGTTTTATTGTGCGCAGTAAAAATCAAATCATTCATGTGGGTGAATCCACAGGCTTGGTATTAGAAGGAAAAGTCAATGAACTTTTATCGGGTGCTGTCAGTGATATGACGTCTTTGTCAGATGAAGTGAAAATCCTTGATATAGATAAGGAAGTGTCTCATAGGCATCAAATATTTCCTCGACTTACATTAAATGCTGCAATTGCTAAAGAGTCGGAACGTTTATTAGTATTGAATCAATTAAGAGATTTTCTCAATCAACGTGCAGGGTACGTGGATGTTGAAACAATTAAAAAAGGGGATATTCATGAGGGGCAAGTGTTGCAATCTTGGATGAGGACATTGTTAAAAGATTTGCATGCTATGGAAAATGAGGAAATTAGTGAAATCAAGATTCTCGGGACAGGTGCGATGGTATTAAGGACATCCCGAAATCGCCTTTTTATTATCGATCAAAAAGGTGGTGAGCTTTTTATCCAAAAGAATGTAATCAGTTTAGAATTTGAGCAGGATGGACGAATGGCGATTGGGACGGATGATGGCAAGTTCATTGTATTTGGGCAAGATGGAAAGACACAATTGATGGATGAGCAGTTAAAAGGCCCAGTGACTAACATACGATTTTTCAAGGATGGAAGATTGGCAGTCATGACACCCAAAGAAATAGTGGTTTTTGAGAAAAAAGGGAAATCCAGATTGTTTCAGATAAAATTTGGACTTGCACTGGGTATAGATATTTCCCCTGAGGGCTATTTAAGCTTTATTAACGAGATCCATACGCTAGTTGTTCTTAACAAAGAGGCCACTGCAGAATTATTTAGTCATACATTTGATGCTGACCTCAAATGGGTGGATATTTCTAAAGAAGGATATGTCATGGCCATGACTAATGACAGCCATTTATTTGTGTTTGATAAAGATGGAAAGACTGAGCTATTTAATCGCAAATTTGAGGAACAGGTAAGAGTATCGGCGATCTCCAAAGAAGGACATATCGCTATTGGTCTTAAGACGGGAGATTTAATTGTCATTAATCGAAATGGTGAAGAAATCTTTAGCAAGAAACATCTAGGGCGTATCGAGCATTTGGCCTATTCATTAGAAGACAATCGTCTTATTGTGGGAGTACGTCTCGACCTTCTATCTGGTTCTCAAGGGCTGGTTGAGTCAAACCATGCAGAAGTGATTGTTTTTGATGACAATGGAATAGAACAGTTTCACCAGGCATTGAATTACATTGGGCGAATAAGGTTTAATCCTGTTCAGCCAGTTATTGAGACGGGCAGTGATTTACTAGTCTTTGATGAGAATTTTGAAAAGGTGATTTTTAAAGAGTCTAATCTCACTACTACTCCTATATTTTTCGGTGATGGCCGTTTGGCTTTTGAAGTAAATGATGAGAGATTAATTGTTCTTGCTTCCGATAGACAAACGGTGTTGTTTGATCAAATTCTAGAAATCAGCGCAGATCAATTGGTATTTTCTAAGCAAGGGCATTTAATTTTAGGAAATGCAGACGGAGAGACAGTTATTTTAGATAAGAACTCAAAATCTATCGTGTTTGATGGGATTTTAAATGGTATGGCAAAAGAATGTGCCTATTCTTTAGATGGTTATATGGCCATTAGCACATTTAAAGGTCAGCTGATTGTGTTTGATTCACACAAAAAAATTGTTTTTAATGAAATATTGGATGATTATATAAGAGAATTGTCCTTTGCTCCTGATGGTCATCTGACTGTCATGACAGATAGCTTGCATATCATTCAGTTTAAGAAAAGCCAAGGTATGGTCATTGACAAAGAAATCCATGAGCTCTCTTCTGATATTGTGACGAGTGTGTCTTCCTTGCCAGAAGAAATTCAGGTAATGACCCTATCTGAAGAACAAAATCCTTTAAAAAGAATGATGCAATTAAAACTCAATGCTGCTACCACCCATGAGGATGAGCGTAAAAATATCTTACCTAAAATACAAGCCCTGCTGAACCAACATCCCTCTGGGTTAGAGATCAAAACACAAGACTTGAAAGATATCCAAGATGATGTGATTAAAGCTTGGATGAGTGATTTATTTATAACGCTGGATTTACCTGATGAACATCCTATCTGTAGTCTTCAAGTTTCTTCTGATGGCCGAATCGCGATGGCAACAGATTCGGGTCTGGTTTTTGTTTTTGATCAACAATGGAAAAAGATATTTAAATTTCAAGCTAATCATTCGCCTACATTGTCTTTTGCTCCTGATGGTCGCTTGGCCATAGGATCATCTGAAAATCCAGTCATTGTTTTAAATAAGGATGGTAGTGAATCTTTTATAACAGAACAGTTTTTTTACAATAATTTGAAACTAGCTTTTTCTGATGATGGTCGATTAGCAGTTAGCCGTAAAAAAGGTCTTGATACTGGGTTGACAATCTTTGATCCTGCAGGAAAAGAAATATTTGGGCAGACAATAGGGTCGAGTTCTATAGAAAGTTTATCTTTTAGACGTGATGGAACGCTTTATGTCACAACAAAAGACAAATTATTAAGTCTGAATAAGGGAGAAACGCAGATTACATCTCATCCTTATATAGGTTTTCGCCAACTAGCTTTCGACCAAGAGGGGGGGTATATCGCTGCTGGTATAGAAGATGGTCATTTAAAATTTATAGATCCGAAGTGGAAAGAGTTATGGGAGGAAAAGATTGGGGGAATTAAAAGTTTATCGTTCTCAAAAAATGGACAATTGGCTGTGGGAACAATCAGTGGCCGTTTAATCATTTTTGATAAAGGTGGATCCAGGTTATTGGATGTGCAAATAGATCCCTATAGGATCGAGGTCTTATTTGACAATGAAGGTCGATGTGTTGTCATCACAACAGACGGGCGGGTGTTTCGCTATCAAGATACCTATGGTTTAATTGTAGAGGACCATGTCCATGAATTGTCCTCTGGCGTTTCAACTCCCAAGTCTTTCTTACCGAAGAAAGTTCAAGTAATCAACATTCTTGAACAACATTCAAAGGATATTGCTCAGGATCAGAAATTCATTCAACTTAAACTGACTGCAGGTATAGCCCAGAATGACAAAGACCGCAGGCAGGCGCTTGAGCAATTACGGGTATTTTTAGATGAGAACAAGGGGCAATTAGGCGTTCACTCCTCGGGTACTATTACCAGTCAATCCTCTTTATCCCAGCAGGTCCAAATTGTTACAATCTCTGAACAACCTAAGAATGATGAAGCCAAGATATTCACCAAACTCAAGCTTGAGGCAGGATTGAGTCGTGATGATAAAGAGCGTACAAAAATATTGAGTGGATTGAAGGAATTGTTAGAGAAGTATGAAGGGCAATTAGACATTGCAAATGTGAAGAAAGAGCAAATTAAGGATGATGATATTGTTCGAGCTTGGCTTAAGAAATGGTCTTCAGTCCTGCCACCTTTGGATCAAGTGCTCACTGTAAATCGTTCTGCTAATGGCCATTGGGCGATTACTACGGCAAATGGATTGCTAATTGTACTGGATCGAGAATATAAGGAAGTGTTTAATCAACATATAGGAAGCATAAAACGATTAATATTTTCAAATGAAGGGGCTTTAGCGGTTGAGACAGACTCCGGAACTTTGATGGTGATTGATTCAGATGGAAAAATAAGTAAAACTGTTAACCCGAATACAATATACAGTTGGAGATTCTCTAATAAAGGTTATTTAGCAGTGATTACAACGGGCGGATATCTCATGCTGTTTGATAATAGCCGAAAGTTAATACTCAATGAAAAAATGGAAGTGTCCATCTTTGAATTTTCCGATGAAGGTAATTTGACAATCAGTACCCCAGATGAGCATTTAATTAAGTTCAATGAGCAAGGAGATAAAGTATTTGATGAGAAAATTGAAGATATGCTTCATTGGAAAGTATCAATTGAAGGAAGTGTCGTTGTTACTAAGGGTAATCGTTTCATCATGATTAATAAGAATGGCCAAAGGGTTTTTCAAGAATCTATGAATTCAATCCGAGCTTGGAGATATTTGGAGGATGGGAGGTTAGTGATTGAAACCAAAGAAGGTTTAATTGTGATAGATAAGAAAGGTAGTAGAGTTTTTGATGAAAAGTTTTATCTTACTCAATTTAAGTTATCCAATGAGAATCATTTGGCAGTTGTGAGAACAACAGACAAGTCTGTAGGAAACGCAATTATGCAGGATCAGCGTTTGATTATTAAGAATAAAGAAGGAAAAGAAGTCTTCAATGAGAGTATAGGAATTATAAAAGAATGGAAATTTTTAAGTGATGGAATGTTGTTTGTCATCACTCTTGAAGACCAAGTGATTAAAATCAACAAAAAAGGTGAAAAAGTCTTTGATCAGAAGATTAATCACATTAAAGGATGGGATTTATCAACCAGGGAGCATTTAGCGATATATACAGATGATCGATTGCTATTATTTAATAATAAAGGAGAGAATTTAATGGATGACCGAATCCAAGGCATCCACAAAGCCATGTTCCTTGGTGAGGAATTACAGGTGATCACAAAACATGGGACAATTCTTCATTTTAAAGAACGATTAGGATTTGTTTCAGAGGGAAAGATCTATGAGCTTTCTTCTGGGATAGCAAATGAGCAATCATCCTTGGGAGAAAAAGTGCAGGTATTGACCATGAGAAATGAGAGAAGCTCAAATGTCAAGGTTCCTGCGCTTTCAAAACCCTCTCAAAAACCCTTCGAACCCCATTATGGCTTGAAACCTTTTTATTTCGCTGCTGATCGACAAGGATTTGTTTATTTGAATTTTAAAGGCTCTTGGTATCAAACCCGCCATCAAATCTTGGGTAAGCATGTTTTTGATGTAAAAGAAAGTGAAATAGCCATTGTTAATAAGAAGTCATTGCAAGTCTCTTCCATCCCACTATCTTCTATTCGCAATCCTTTTCTTAAAGATGATCAACCCTTAAAAGAAGAAGATTTCTTGATTGAGCATCATGACCTTGAAAAAGCTGAGTCTAATATTCTTTCTTCTTTTGCTTCAGGTATCCATGTCGGCTTAGAAGGTTCACCAGCTGCAGGAAAGACGAGCATTACCCAAGAAATTGCTTTGCTGTTGGGGCTTGATTATTTTAAGTTTCAAATGCATGGCGAGCGGCAAACGGAAGATTTATTTGGAGGATATCAGGAAGATGCGTATGGGCGCTGGCGTTTAGTGGCCAGGCCTAAGGACTTGACGGAAAGACAGATGGCTTCTTTAGGAGACGGTCTTCGAAGCAAACTTCTTTCTCATGGAATCCTGGCTTTAGATCAGTTATCAGGGTTGTATTGGTGGAATGAAACAATCACAGGGAATGTTGAACTGGAGGAAGCTTTAAGTATCCTTTCAGAGCCTTTGGATACACAAGAACAGGCCCAGATCTTTTCTCTTTTGCACTATCAAATACCCTTCTTGGAATTATTGACTCATGGAGGCCTTTTAGTCCCTGATGAAGGGGCGGTTGGAGAAGGTGGGCAGAGTTTATTAAGCTGGTTTAGTGCGATCGTTCAGGGAGATCCTGTCATAAATCTAGAATCTTTTCCTGGAATACCATTCCATGTTCGTGTGCATCAAGATTTTCATTTAGGTATCACATCCAACGCACCAGAAAATACACCTCAACGTGAACGGTTCAAGAGTGAAATTGGTTCTCATATTCAATACATTGTGGTGCGTGAGAATACTGACCCTATATTTTTACAAAAAGTTTTCAAACATTTCTTGGGAACAGTGCAAGGTATTGATGGGCAAGCAATTGAAAAGATGTCCAAAACAGCCTCCCAAGTGCATTTGGACATACGTGAGCAAATAGGAAAGACCTTGGGGAAGGGTCAAGAAGAGCGTTTTTATCTTTCCCCTCGAGATATTCGTCGATTGGGAAGATATGTTCGCAAGAACTTAAAAGAACAAGATGATCTGGGTTATGTGATGTATAAGGCTTTGCGTTTAGTTTATGAGGCCGGATTTTCCTCCCAAGTGGAGCGTTCCATTGTTCTTAAGAAGATCAATCAATCTATTGAAGGTACTTTTGGTCCTTCAGGAACTTTTGAGCAGAAATTAAAAGATGAAATCAACCGGAATTTCTCTCAAGCATTGACGGAAAATGAGGCATGGATGTTGTGGTTGAGCCATGAACTTTTGAATTTGGATGAGCCTGTTATGTATATGTATGAGTATGGCGCAAGGCTTGAAGACATTATTGAAGAAATGCGCATCAAAAGAAATGCTGATATTCAAATCATCGATGCTGCTCCTGAAAATGGCCGCTTTGAAATCATAGGAAGCTTACGGCCTGTTCTTGGAGTTGTTCCTCCAGGCCAATTGAAGGCCAAATTTGCTAGAGGAGGGATTTTAAGAAACCTTATCAGCCATCTCCAAATGCAATCTCAAAAGGACAGCAAGCCAAAGAAAGAAACCATTGTCTGGATCAGGGACATTGATCAATGGAGTGAAGACTTGCGTACTGCTTTGAATGGTTTATTGGAAGATGGATATATAGATATTGAAACTGATGGGGGGAAAGTAGAACGTTTTTATAAGCCATCGAATGTGCATTTTATTTCTGAGCTTCCCATGGATACAGCGACAGAGTTTTCAAGCGCCTTTTTTAGTCGATGGATTCGCTGTGGGATTGCTGCAGAAAGAACAATAGCTCAAGAGGGGGGTGTTTCACAGTTGGAAGAAGTTTTACATAAAGCCTATGATTTGGATGAAAGGCAGGCGTTTTGGTTAAACAGGATTTATATGGAATTGATGGAGTATGAGACACAAGTCAATCGCAAGCGTTGGAACATCCAACGTCGCTATGATCTATCAGTCAGTTTGATTTATGAAGTAGCTGAGTCTATACGCCTGGCTAAACGCAAGGACCTCCAATGGCTGGATCTTCTTAACACAATCAAGACTACAGGTTTTGATCCACGAATCCAAAAAGCACAAGGGCCTATCCAAGAAGCTTTCACTGCTTTGTATACAAGTGTATCCGCGCGAATAGTAGGCAATGAATTGATGGCAACCCTAGGGATGCGCTTTAGACCTGAAGGACTTACTAATATCATCTCTGATCGCGAACTGTTTACCGAAATCATTGAAATTATCTTGAATCAAAAGATTGACGCGCCTAATTATCCGCTTGTGGTTGAAAAAGGTGTGTTAATGACACACACCGTTCAGGAAGCATTCTTAACTATGGACAAAGGTCTTCTATTAGGTAGAGGAGTCATCCTAGAGGGGGACACTGGAAAAGCCAAAACAACCGCAGCAGAATCATTTGCAAGGCTTAAAGGAATGGATTATTACAAGTATCAATCGCATGCAGGAAGCTCAATTTCTGATTTGACAATTGAAATAAATAGAGATGCTCAGGGAAATTTCTCTAAGGCTGAAAAGTTGTTTTATCAAAAAATCCGCCAAGGAAATGTTGTTGTCAATGTGGATGAGGCCAATGTGGCGCCTAATATTCTTTGGGCTTTGCAAGCCATTTTGAGGGGAGAAAGAATGATTTATCCCCCCATCCCAGGAGAAGAGCCATTTGCTATTGGTGAAAACGTTTTAATCGTTTTTACTCAAAACCCTCCTGACTTAGAAGGCCGCAGCGAAACTCCTCGACGGTTTATTGACCGTATGCTGGTCCATAAGATGGGTCATTTGTCAGAAGCAGAAGAAGACGCGTTGACAGCTATGTTTTATGGTGTACCTCTTCAAGATGACAATGTCCCCAAGGAACGCCAGAGAGTGGTGCTTCAACGGCCATCTCCTCGTGAAGGAGAAGTGCATTTTCATGGGGGAATTGATTTACGAATGAGAGAAGGACAAGAAACATTCGATGACACCAAAGAAGATGATACTGAGATTGAATGGGATTCGCAGGGTAAGCCAGCTGCTTACGGTGTTTTTACCCCTGAACTTTATCCTCATACACGTTATGGAGCATCCGGAGCATTTGATGAAACAACGCAAAGCTTTGTTATCCCAAATACTCCTGATCCACAGACGCAGCATTTTTTCCAATCTCGTCGTCTCACTCGTACATTGACCCGTAGTCATGACACATTTAGTGGTCGCTATGGCATGGCATTAGACCATCAATGGCATTTGTTGCCTGCCGCTGGAACGCCCATGGAGATCTTAGATATTCATGTCCTAGATGAAAATGGCCATAAAATGGATGTCCCATTGGAAATTGCTAAAGACCATTTTGACAATTGGTTCGTTCGTGCCCCTCAAATCAAAATGTTTAAAGATGTGCAACTGGAATATCGAGTGGCTGTTCCCAAGGTTTATTTTGGCCGACCCGTTCCTAGCAAGATTTTGTTTGAATATTCTCAGCAGATGTCCCAAGAGATTAAAAAGGGTATGGAGTTAGTTGGTTTAAGTGGGAAAGAAAAAGATTATCGGGAAGTTCTGTATAAGCTGGTTGGATTTTTTAGAAATTTTGATGTGAAAAGCGGAGATATTCCTGATGTTCATGGAAGTCCTTATCTCAATATTATGTATGAACAAAACGGTGTTTGCCGACATCGGGCTTGGGCATTTGTGAGGACAGCTTTAGGACTAGGTATAGAGGCCAGATATGTTTTAAGTGATATCCATGCTTTTGCGGAAGTCAAAGTTCCTGGCTTAGATTTCTGGATGAGAATTGATTTAGGCGGAGGTGGAGATCCCATGAATATGTCTCTGGCGCCTTTGGCCAGTGAAATGTACCAACCAGCTTTTGGTGATGATCTTCCTCAGCCAGTTAAATTTCTTGAAAACCAAAAGAAATTTGAGAAACGAATGGAAAAGGCACTAAAAAAGCAAAACATCAAACCTCAAGTTTCCCAACGCAGCAGCAGTCAATCCAAAAGTCCAGATGATAAGCAGGATGCTTCTAAAGACCAGTCGTTTGACCGTCAATCTGAAGAACAGCGTATTAAAATGGAAACCGAAAGTCGTATGCATCAAGCAGTAGATCAAGAGGAGCTTAAAGGTGATATCAATGAACAATTTATTTCTGGAAAGCAGCAAACAGCTTTTGTTTTTGAGCGTTTATTTGATAGCATCAAAGCTGGTATTCGCATCCTTCGAGAATTTAAAAGGACGGGAATTGAAATTGACCCGATAGCGATTATGCTTAAACATTCCAAGCCTTTTATTAGCAAGCGTAAAATCAATAAGATGAAAAAGACCGCAGCTATGATTTTAATTGATGTGAGTGGAAGTATGGGTGGTGTTAAGAAAGAGATGGCATTTGCCATTGCAGCAATTGGAGGAGGTTTTTGGCAGCTAAGACAGGTGGCTCAGAAATACTTCTTATATGACATATCTTTTTTTAATATGCAGCCTTCAACATTGGTCCAAATGGGCCAGCAGTTAACAGAGGATGAAAATAGAAATTTGTTGACCTCTATGGCCAATCACATAGGAGAGGGTGGAACGAACATTGTCGATTCCATGCGTCTGAAGCTTAAAAACCCACAGAAAACGGGATTCTTGGATTCGCCTGAAGCCATGCGATCCAGCAATAAATATATTGTCATCTTTACAGATGGGGCAGACAGTAATTCCATTAAAGATAAGAAAATGACACCCGCATTTGCCGAGGTGTTATCTCAATACCGAGCCGCAGGAATTGATGTTTTTGCTGTGGGTATAGGTCAAGGAGCTAGTGACGTGCAGGCCTTTACAGGCCAAGGGCAGCATTTTATTACAATCGATGAAGAGAATTATATGGGCATTGCCTTGGCTATTGCTAAGATTGCAGATTTAAAAAGCAAAGGTGGGGGGTATCTTAAAGAGGGAGACTTGACTGAGCTAGTCTTTGGCCGCACATCTTCCGATCACGCTCAACTTTCTAATGTTCCTAGCGATAAAACCGAACCTCTGGGAGGTATAGACCTCAGCCATCCTGAAAGTTTTTTGCAAACTAACAATGATGGAGGAGTAATTAGGCTGACTATTGACCCTGCAATGCTCCAATACCTCCAAAACTCTCCAGGTTTTTACCCTATTATTCTTAATGTCCAACCATTGGATGATTTAGGAATATTCTTAGGAATGAATAGTGATCAAAAAATACAAGCACTTAAGACGTGAGTTTTAAAAGAATTATGTTAGTATCAAAAAATGATCAAAATACGCGCCTTTAATAAATCTGACCGCCCAAGAATCAGGCAGATTTGCTGTGATGTGGCTGATCGGGGTGAGCCTATTGAGAGTTTCTTTCCTGATCGTGAATTTGCGGCAGATCTATTGACCAAGTATTATACAGATTATGAACCTGAGAATTCTTTCGTGGCAGAATCGGATGGCCTTGTGGTGGGATATATTAATTCTGCATTAGATAATCGTCGCTATGGTCTGGTAATTATTTTCATTATCATCCCTTTTATTTTGATCAAGGGGATTGTTCGAGGAGTTTTTATCCGGCCAGAATTCCTACAAATTCTTAAGGCATCATTGAAAAATTGGCGTCGACTTTTTGTATTGCGCAAAACTTCCTTTGGAAGTCATCAGGGGCATTTGCATATCGGGATCTTAAAAGAATTTCGCCATCAGCACATTGGAGAGAAGTTGGTTCAAGTATTATTGGATCATGCTAAGAACACGGAAGTTACGGAAATTGTTGCCTCTGTTAGTGATCAAAATCCTGCAGCATGTCGCTTTTTTGAACGTTTAGGCTTTATTGTTTTGAGTCGTTACCCTATGATGATGGCCGATGGTCCAACAATCAAAGAATATCACTCCATTTCGTATGTTAAGAAAATTCGTTAAATATCTTTTATTTTTTATATTCGTTTTAGGCCTCGGAGCATCAGCAATGGCAAATGAATCGGAATTGCCGCAGCTGCAGCTGGATCCCAAAGATAGAATCTTGGTTTTATCCCCGCATCCTGATGATGAAGTATTAGGTACGGGGGGGATTATTCAAAGGTCAGTAGCTATGAATTTGCCAGTGAAAATAGTCTTCTTTACCTACGGAGATAGTAATCAATGGTCATTTCTTCTTTACCGTAAACATCCCGTTATTATGCCTGGCGCAATCCAATCTATGGGACTCGTACGAATGACGGAAGCTTTGACTGCGGATAGTATCCTTGGAGTAGATGCCAAGAACTTGATGTTTTTAGGTTATCCGGATTTTGGAACTTTGAATATATGGTATCAGCATTGGAATAAAAGGCCGCCGTATAGAGGTATGGGCACATGGGTCACTGAAGTCCCATATAAAGGGGCCTTTAGACCTGGGGCTGCTTATAAGGGAGAAGAAATTGTTGGCGATTTGCGGCATATTTTAAGAGATTTTAAGCCAACGAAGATTTTTGTTTCACATCCAGCAGACCATAATGGCGACCATCTTTCTCTTTATCTGTATTTGAGAGTGGCCTTATGGGACGAGAAATTAACTGATAGTGTGGAGATTTATCCATATCTTATTCATTATCTTGGCTGGCCTGCATCTAAAGGATTTAAACCCGACCGTCCTTTAGATCCTCCTGAATCATTAAAGAAAATCATTTCTTGGAAGTCTTTTCGACTCACTCCTCAAGAATTTGATATTAAAAAAGCAGCGTTACAAGCTCATAAAAGTCAATTTATGTCGACGCCGAAATATTTATTGTCCTTTATTCGTAATAATGAAATTTTTGGAGATTTTCCTCTTGTTCGGCTGCATGCAAATGAGGATTCTTCTGTTTTTAAGGTCCATCGTAAAGACCTGGCAGTAGCTGAGCTTCCCGAAGACCTTAGTTCTCAAGAGAAAACATCCTTTATTGGTGTTGAGTGGAAGTTTGTACGATGGCAGGGAGAGGATTTGGTTATTTCCGTGGAATTATCCAAACCCCTAGCGCAAGATGTGGAGGCTTTTATTTACATTTTTGGTTACAATCACAATACGTCTTTTGAAAAAATGCCAAAAATTAGCGTTAGGTTAGGAGATAATAGTTATACTGTCTATGATCAAGCTCGTCGCATTGAACAGGCTTCTATACGAGTCAAAAGGACGTCTAATGAAGTGACGATTGCAGTACCGCTGAAATTGTTAAATCATCCTGACAAGATTTTAACCAGTGCCCGCACATATTTAGGAAACGTACCACTAGACAGCGCCTCCTGGATCGCTGTTGAATTAAATTAGGGAGAGTTATGGATATTATTCATGCTATTGTTTTAGGGGTTGTTGAGGGGATTACGGAATTCCTGCCTGTTTCATCAACAGGGCATATGATCATTGCTTCTCACTTGATGCAGATTCCTGAGTCAGATTTCTTGAAAACATTTGAAATTGCTATTCAATTAGGGGCTATTTGTGCGGTGGCTGGGCTTTATTGGCGGACCTTTCTTTTGGATTGGGAGGTGGTTGTTAAAGTATTTACAGCATTTATACCAACGGCTATTGTTGGATTTTTACTTTACAAATTGATTAAGCATTATTTATTAGGTAATGCTTTAGTTGTTGTGGTGTCTTTGCTGGTAGGTGGTATTTTTATTGTGGTATTTGAAAGATTTTATAAAGTCAAAAAAGATCAGGTTAAAGAAGCGAGTAAGATTACGTACGTCCAGGCCCTTATCATTGGCCTTTGTCAGTCTTTGGCTGTCATTCCAGGCGTGTCTCGCTCTGCAGCAACCATTATTGGCGGATTATGCTTAGGGATTTCTCGAAAGACTATTGTTGAGTTTTCTTTTCTGTTAGCTGTCCCAACGATGCTAGCTGCGACTATTCTCGATATTCTGAAGACCGAATCAGATATCTCCAGCAATGAATGGGGGATATTAGCTATTGGCTTTGTTGTTGCTTTAGTTGTAGCGTGGCTTTCGGTCAAATTCTTCTTACGCTACATTCAAAAACATGATTTTACAGCCTTTGGTATTTACCGCATCGTAGCTGCTATTGTTTTTTCATTTCTCCTTTTCTCCTGAGCGGCTTGACAATAATTATGTTCTTCTTTATACTTCGTTTAATTAATAGTTAACATCATTAACTAATTAGGTGAATATGGATGTTAAGATTTTTAGTAAGCGCATGATTGAATTGATGCCTCAATGTATCAGAGGATTCCATAGTTACGAATCCAACTATCTTTCCCATGGCAAAATAAGCCAACCACAGTTTTGGGCTTTAGAGTATCTTTCCCGTAAAGGGCCTTCCTTAATGAGTGAAATTGCTGATTTTTTAGCTGTTAGTCGTCCAGCTGCTACAGGACTAATTGATCGATTGATTATCCAAAAACTTGTCAGCCGACAAGTTGGAGAGGATGATAGACGCAGCGTTAAAGTAGAGATTACTGCTAAGGGTAAAAAGATCGTTTCCAATATATGGGACCAGAAACGCCGAAGTTTAGAGAAAGTTTTTTCTCAGATTTCTTCCAAAGATAGACGCCAGCATTTGGAAATTTTAGAAAGGGTTGTGAAAGTTCTTTCTAGTGGAGTTTGTATTCTTTTGATTGAAGTGATTGCTTTTTTTAGCTTTTCAATCAGTGCTTTTGCAAGTGAGCAGCCTCCTACTGCGCTGACACTTCAAGAAGCTTATCAACTGGCTCTTAAGCGTTCAGAATCAATTGCGATCAATCAAGAAATCATCAAAGAGGCTGAAGGGCGGTTTTTGCGCTCTTTTAGCGGCATATTGCCTCAAGTCAATTATGAAATTTCCCGCCAATGGCAGGATCAAAGCTCCAATGATTCAAGTGGCAATAGATACCGACGTTTTACATTAAGCCAGCCTTTATTTAGTGGTTTTAAAGAGTATGCAGCGATTTCCTCGACAAAAGCTCTTCGTAAACAAAGAGAAAGTGAGCTTAGGCGAGCCCAAGAGCTTCTTTTTACAGATGTGGCCGATGCGTTCTATTTAATTCTAACTTATCAAGAAGATTTGCAAGCTTTAGGAGATATTCATAAAGCATTAACAGATCGCTTTGGGGAATTGAAACGGCGGCAAGATTTGGGTCGATCTCGTGAGAGCGAGGTTGCTAGTGCAGAAGCCTCCTTGTATAAGACTGAAGCTGATCAGGAAGCTGTCAGAAGTCAATTATCTGTTGGTCAACAGCTTTTAGAATTTTTGACGGGAAAGCCTTTTAGTGGTATTCAAGAGGACCCTTTACCCACTGATTCTGCTAAAACAATGGATGAATTTGTAGCGAAGGCTAATCAAAGAGCAGATGTTCAAGCAGCCAGGCAAGCTGTCATTGTGGCTAAAAAGAATGTGACCATTGCTCGAGCCGGATTTTGGCCATCTGTAACACTGGATGGAAATTCTTATGACCAAAGAAAGGGTGCTTCTGAGAATGTAGATTGGGATGTCACTTTAAATATAACTGTTCCACTTTTCAATGGAGGCGAGACCGTTGGAAGTATTAAAGAAGCTCAGGCCCTTGCCAAACAATCGGAATTATTATTGAGTCAAACAGAACGTTTGGCTGTTTTAGATATTCAAAATTCTTATACCAGATTTCTAGAAGGTCAGAAAAGAGAATCAGCTTTAAAAAAGGCATCTGATTCTGCCCAGCGAAACTTCCAATTGCAGGAAAGAGACTACAAAAGCAGCTTGGTTAATAACTTGGATGTTTTGCAAGCCCTTGAAGATTGGACAGATCGACGCAGGGATTACATTGTTATTAAAAATGATGCGAAACGATCTTATTGGAATTTAAAAGTAGCTGCAGGAGAGTTGATATGACGCTTTCTGATTTATCAATTAAAAGACCGGTATTTGCATGGATGGTCATGACAGCATTGATTGTTTTTGGGGTCATTTGCTATAAGAATTTGGGGATCAGCCAACTTCCCGACGTGGAGGTCCCAACAATTGCAGTTAACGTGACATGGTCAGGCGCTGCACCTGAAGTGATGGAAAGCAATGTTGTCGATGTCATTGAAGGGGCTGTTTTATCTGTTCAAGGCATCAAAAATGTTACCTCTGCTGTTCGTAATGGCTCAGCTTCTATCACAATTGAATTAGAGCTAGGGCGTGATCCGGATGTGGCTGTTCAGGAAGTTCAATCTAAGATTTCTCAGGCCCAAAGACTTTTACCCAAAGATATTGATCCTCCCATTATTTCAAAAGTTAACCCTGCACAACAACCTATCGTTTGGTTGACTCTTTCTGGGGATAAGGCAACTCCCCGTCAATTAATGGAATATGTGCAAGACCATCTGCAGGACAAATTTTCACCTGTTCGTGGGGTAGGGCAAGTGAATTTAGGCGGTTTTGTGGCGCCCAATTTAAGGTTATGGATTGACCGTGATAAACTTTTGGCCAATGAATTGACAGTTGCAGATGTGATTAGGGCTATTGAGAGTGAACATTCTGAAATCCCAGCTGGCCGCATTGAAACTAAAGATAAGGAACAAGTTGTTCGGGCTATGGGGGAAGTTAAGACTGCGAAAGATTTTGAGAATATAGTCATTGCCAAACGGAATGGAGGGCCTAATTACAAGCCTATCTTCCTTAAAGACATTGGTAGCGTTGAAGATGGATTGGATGATGTGCGTCGTTTGTCTCGCAGTAACGGGATCACAGCCATTGGTTTGGGAATTCAAAAGCAAATTGGTTCTAACGAAGTGGAAGTGGGTCGTGGGGTCATGAAGAAGCTAGAAGAAGTTAGAAAAGAGCTGCCCAAAGATTTGAAACTGGACGTTGTTATTAATAGAACTAAATTCATTGAAGAATCCATTCATGAACTTATGTTTACACTCTTTCTTTCAGCTTTAGTGACTTCTTTGGTTTGTTGGATTTTTTTAGGATCTTGGACAGCCACTTTAAACATCCTTTTGGCAATACCCACGTCGATCATTGGCACATTTATTGTGATCAATTTTTTGGGTTTTACGCTTAACACATTTACCGTCCTTGGGCTTTCTTTAGCTATAGGAATCGTAGTTGATGATTCCATTATGGTTTTGGAGAATATTGTTCGCTACCGGGAACAGGGTAAAGGACGGGTGGAAGCGGCAGTCATGGGGGCTCGCCAAATTACTTTTGCAGCATTAGCAGCCACATTATCGATCATTGCTATCTTTTTGCCTGTTGCATTTATGTCCGGTATGATTGGAAAATTCTTTTATCAATTCGGCGTGACTATTTCCGTTGCTGTTGCCTTATCTTTGCTTGAAGCATTAATGCTTACACCCATGCGTTGTTCTCAATTCTTACAAGTCAAAGAACGAATGTCTCGTTTTGGTCATGCTGTAGACCAAACATTTCATTTATTATCTGATAATTATAGAAGTACTTTGCGCTGGACATTAGAGCACAGATGGAGTGTTCTTATAAGTTCAGTGATTATTTCTGTTGTGGTCGCTGTATTTTTTGGAGGTCACTTAAGAAAAGAGTTTGTTCCGCCACAAGATCAAAGTCAGTTCTTATGCTCGCTCAAGACTCCTCCAGGTTCTTCTATTGAATTTACTAACGAGCGTTTTAAACAAGCAGAGAAGTTTGTCATGAGCCGTCCTGAAGTGAACCGTTACTTTGCCTTCATTGGTGGTTTTCAAGGAGGACAAGTTAATGAAGGAAGGATATTCGTTTCTTTAAAATCTCCTAAAGATAGGCCAGTTGCAGAAGGAAATAAAAAGCCTTTAAACCAAACAGAGTTGATCGCGTTATTTCGTAAGGAACTCAATAAAATTTCTGGCTTAAAAGCATTTATTCAAGACTTGTCGCTAAGCGGCTTTTCTGCTCAACGCGGGTTTCCGATTGAAATGACCGTTCAAGGGCCAGATTGGGAAAAGCTTCATCAATTTTCTGAGGAAATCAGCAAGAAAATGAGTCAAACTTCAACCCTTGTTGACGTGGACACAGATTACGATGAAGGGGCGATGGAAATTCAAGTCATTCCCAATCGAGAAAAAGTGGCCCAATATGGGGTTAGTGTGGAAGATATTAATAATGTTATCACTGCTACGATCGGAAGCTTAAAGGTTTCCCAATACACCCATAATGATAAACGTTATGATGTAAAGGTTCGGCTGATTCCAGGCCAAAGAGAAAGGCCAGATGACATTTTAAACTTAGTGGTTTGGAATAATCGAGGAGAATTAGTTAGTCTTAAAGAGCTGGTTGAAATCAAAGAGAAACCTACAGCGGTTACAATCACCCGCCGAAACCGTGAACGATCAATCAATATTTCTGCCAATTATGCTCCCGGAACATCTCAATCTGTAGCTATGCAAGAGGCTATCAGCATTGCTAAATCAATTTTACCTGAAGGATATACAGCTATTTTTACCGGAAGTTCTCAAGCTGCCCGGGAATCTAATAGCGGAATCTTATTCATTTTTTTACTTGGAATTGGGGTGGCTTATATGGTGTTGGCCTCCCAGTTTAATAGCTATGTGCATCCTATCAGTGTTTTAATGGCCCTTCCTTTTAGTG
The DNA here is from genome assembly GCA_044225175.1 of Candidatus Omnitrophota bacterium. Taxonomy (GTDB): domain Bacteria; phylum Omnitrophota; class Gorgyraeia; order Zapsychrales; family Fredricksoniimonadaceae; genus JACQCF01. The sequence continues at coordinate 21,881 of JBGAJA010000001.1, forward strand.
TGACAGGTGGGCTGCTTGCCCTTTGGTTAGCCGGCCAGTCTTTGAATGTGTACAGCATGATCGGAATTGTACTTTTGATGGGGATTGTTAAGAAAAATTCTATTTTGTTAGTTGATTTTACCAATTATACAAGAGAGCAGGGAAAAGGGATTAAAGAAGCTTTGATTGAAGCCTGTCCTATTAGATTAAGGCCTATTTTAATGACCTCTTGTGCCACTATTGCAGCTGCCATTCCACCTGCATTGGCCATTGGTCCGGGTGCAGAAGTACGTATCCCTATGTCTGTTGCGGTTATAGGAGGTGTGATTGTATCCACATTTTTTACATTATTTGTAGTTCCTTGTGTTTATAGTTTATTAACTCGATTTGAACATCATCATAACCCTGCTGATGGCTCTTTTGAAAAATCCTTTGGTGAGTTCGTTTCGAAATCTTAAGTATTTCCCCTCCTACTATATCCTCAAAGAAATTGATGTTTTCTGGAAGTTTAGGGACTTTCTGGTATACTTGGAACCATGTTTAAAAAGCTCAAAGATACGATTTGTGGCAAGGCTTTAAGTCCTCAGGACACGAATTTGATGCATAATATGTCCCTAATTGCCTTTTTTGCCTGGGTTGGCTTAGGGGCCGATGGGCTTTCATCTTCTTGCTATGGTCCCGAAGAAGCTTATTTAGCCTTGGGAGCAGGGCATACTCATTTAAGTATTTTTGTGGCCATTGCCACTATGATCACAGTTTTTGTCATTTCTGCTAGTTATAGCCTTATTATTGAACTTTTTCCCAATGGTGGTGGAGGATACTTAGTTGCCAGTCGTTTAATTTCTCCCAATGTGGGGATGGTAGCTGGATGCGCTCTTTTAATTGACTATCTATTGACTATCTCTATTTCATTAGCTAGTGGTACAGATGCCCTTTTTAGTTTCCTACCTATTGAATTTCAACAATATAAGCTGGTTTTTTGTGTTGGAAGCCTTTTGTTGCTTACGATCATGAATATTCGAGGAGTTAAAGAGTCAATTTTGCCCTTAGTTCCCATATTCTTGACATTCATTTTTACGCATTTATTCATGATTGTCTATGCCATGGCTATCCATGTGAACAAATTTCCCTCTATTATACAGGATACCGGAGTTGAGATTAATCAAACATATGGGGAATTAGGTATGTGGGGAATGCTGTTTTTGATTCTCAAGGCCTATAGTTTAGGGGCTGGGACATATACGGGTATTGAAGCTGTCAGTAATGGTCTTCCTATTTTACGTGAGCCACGGGTTAAAACCGGAAAAAGAACGATGCTGTATATGTCTCTGTCTTTGGCTTTTACAGTATTTGGACTGATGATTGCTTATGTGATTTATGATATAGGAGCTGTTCCTGGAAAGACGTTAAATGCAGTGTTATTTGAAACATTTTCCAGCAGTTGGGGGCCACCTGGTCAAGCCTTCGTATGGATTAGTCTTATTTCTGAGGCTTTTATCTTGTTTGTTGCAGCTCAAAGTGGATTTTTAGGGGGCCCGAGAGTTTTAGCCAATATGGCTATTGATCGCTGGTTTCCTACCAAATTTGCCGCTTTAAGCGACCGATTAGTCACCCAAAAAGGAGTGCTTCTAATGGGAGGCGCTGCTCTTATTACCATTTTAGCAACTAATGCTTCTGTTAAATATTTAGTAGTTCTTTATAGTATCAATGTATTTATCACATTTTCTTTATCTCAACTGGGGATGGTGCGCTATTGGTGGCAGAAGAAGACCGAAATTAAAGATTGGGTTAGAAAATTTTTTATTAACGGAATTGCCCTTATCCTGACAACATTCATTTTGATTGCCATTGTGATTTTAAAGTTTCATGAAGGGGGATGGGTTACCATATTGGTGACAGGGTCTTTAATTGGTGTTGCGATTATCATTAAGAAACATTATTTGCAAACAGCCAAACAGTTACAGCGTCTTAATCATTTAGTCCAGGCTGCCTTTGTATCCGTTAAAGACATGGAAGGTGAGGAAGTTGCCAAGCCGCCTTTAGATCCAAACTCTAAGACGGCTGTGTTGGTTGTGAATGGTTTTAATGGGCTTGGACTACACACATTATTTAATGTGACGCGTCTTTTCAGTAAGGAATTTAAGAATTTCGTATTTATTCAAGTTGGCGTGATCGATGCGGGGAACTTTAAAGGTGCAGATGATTTAAAGAGTTTGCAACAAAAAGTCACAGAGGACATTCAACGATATGTGCATTTTATGAATGCCCAGGGCTGCTATGCCGAGAGTATCACTTTGACTGGGACAGATGTAATCGATGAGGTTGAGAAGATAAGTCCGCAGCTTCTGCAACGATTACCTGGCGTGGTATTCTTTGGGGGACAAGTGGTTTTTGAAAAAGAAACGATTTTAACAAGATGGCTACACAACTATACGGTCTTTTCCTTGCAAAGACGCCTTTATAACTATGGAATCCCCTTCATGGTTATGCCAATTAGGGTTTAAATCTACAGAATTATGGCGAAATTAAAATTAGATTTGCACGACATCTTTAACAAAGGTAAAGTCATCGATGCCGAATTAAACCGCATTATTCAAGAAGCCGTGGATAAGAGAATTTCTTTAGTGGAGATTATTCCAGGAAAAGGAAGCGGTCAGCTTAAGAAAAGTGTTATAAGATTCTTGGAGCAAAAACATATCAAGGCTTTATACCATCGACTTGAGAAAGATGATAAGAATTTTGGCCGTATTTTTGTCCATTTCAAGTTTTAATCTTCCCTATGATCGATAAACTCAAAAAAGATATTCATGATTCCTTAAAGAAGTTTATGAGATTGGAGGACTCTCCTCATAATATTTCCTTAGGCTTTTCAGTAGGGGTGTTTTTAGGTATTTTACCATTTACGGGGGTTTTAGCAGCCATCGCAGTAGCCTGGTATTTTAAACTTAACAAACCTGCTGCAATTTTAGGAAGTTTTTTAACCAATACATGGTTAGGATTTATCATTTTAGGTATTTCTATTCATTTAAGTTGCCAGTTTTTAGGAGTTAGTTATGCGAAAATCAAAGCTATATTTGAGCAATTCTTCAAAGATTTTCATTGGGAAGTCTTTGGAGATGCATTAATGTTAAAAATATTAGCAGCAGTTGCTTTTGGGTATCTCATTTTGAGTCTTTTATTGAGTCTTATGGCCTATTTTGCCTGTTTAGCCTATATCCATTATAAAAAACGTCCCGTCCTATAATTTTTCTTGTCATTTTTTACCTCCCGCCATATACTATGGTTCAAATTTGCAACCGACGACATTGACAACATAACAAAGGAGTAAATCGTGGCAGAATCAGTATTAAATCAAGAAGAACAAAAATTAGATTCTAATAATGCTGAGGGGCAAATTAAAGCCCGTAATGCTCGTATTTTTCGTATTGCAGGCGTTATTTTATCCGTTGTAATGCTTATATTAACGGCTTATGTTTTTAAAGCTCAACAAGAGAATAACAAGATTTTAATGCAGACCAATGAGGCAGTTTTGACGTCTGTTAATCATATGGCAGGAAATTATCGTTCTTATGTAACTCAATATAAGGACACAAAAGCTCAATTAGAAGAAACAACTCGTAAGCTAGAAGCTGTCACAGCACAGTTAAACGATGTCAGTGCTCAATTAGAAACAACCAAAGGCCTGCTCAATCAAACCCAAACTATGCTTACCCAAGCACAATCTGAAAATAATAAATTAAAAGAAGAATTACAAGGCCTAGATGGCATTAAATTGGATGAAAAAGTTCAAGATTTCAGCCAATTGGAAGCAAAAATTGCGGCTTTGAAGTCTAAGAACAATCAAACTGCTAATGAATTGACAGATTTGAGAGCTCAATTAAAAGCATTTCGAGCTGATTTTTCAACAGTAGAAGAGGGGCGTTCTTTAATTACATTATTTCAAAATAAAATTAAATTAGTCAAAAGCCGTATGACTTATTTAGCTCAAGAGGCTTATTTTGCTAAAATTGCAGCTCAAAAAGAGCGTGATCGTTTAGCTACTTTAAACGGAAACAATGGATTTATGCTTCGTAATGGATCATCTCCAAAATCTGGAAATAAAAGTTTTTCAATTGATGTAAAAATGGTTCAATAAATTTGACCAATTTAAGAGTATTTAAAGGCGTATGAGTAAATCATACGCCTTTTCCTTGTCCTTCATTCATAGAAACTCTAAAAGGATTGAAAACCCCTCATAAAATAGTTAATATATGTGAAATTTAAAGGAGAAAATTATGTTATTAGAAGAAAAAATCTCACAAGATTATGTTACTGCAATGAAGGCGCGTGATTCTTTTCGTTCATCCGTCTTGAGCTTTTTGCGTGCCCAAGTCAAGAATATTAAAGTTGATAAACGTATCGAGGTTGTCCCTGATGAAGAGGTAATCTCGGTTCTCAAGAAGCAAATCAAACAGCGTCAGGATTCGATCTCGCAGTTTAAGGCTGGTAATCGTATTGATTTAGCAGAGAAAGAAGAGAAGGAATTAGAGGTCTTACAAAGCTATTTACCTCAGATGGCCTCAGCCGAAGTCATTCAGTCTGCCATAGAAGAAGCTGTTAAAGAAACATCCGCAACCTCGATGAAAGATATGGGCAAGGTGATGAAAGAAGCTTTAGCTAAGTTAAATGGCAAAGCAGACAATCAACAAGTCAGCGCCTTAGTCAAAGAGCGTCTTTCCAAAATGTAAGTTTAATTAGAGAAAGGTTTTTATGAAGGAGCAGTATTCTTTAAATTCCCAAAGATATTTTGTTATTGAAGATTTTCAACATGCAAAGATATTTTCAAATTTTTTCCCTGGTGTTGCTGGCCTATGGGGCGTTCCCATGTGGGCTTTTTATGTGAATCGCGGGCAAGCCATCAGCTCTTTTGGGATTGAATCTAAAGATAAAGCTATTTTAGAGTTTCAACCAGCCAACAAAGCTTATCGATTAACATCGATCCAAGGTTTTAGAACATTTCTTAAAGTCAGTGACGGCAGGAACCAGAAGTTTTATGAACCATTTTCCAATAGTCTTGTCAGTCCGTATAAAATCCAACAACGTATGATCATCTCAAGTCATGATTTGACCATTGAAGAGATCAATACGACCTTGGGGCTTAAAACTACCATTAATTATTTCACATTACCTCAAGAGCCTTTTGCGGCACTTGTTCGTCGAGTCAGTATAGAGAATGTTTCCAAGAAAGAGCTCCACATTGAATGCCTCGATGGTCTTCCCGCTATCAATCCGTACGGTTTAAAAGATTGGTTGGGTAAGCACATTTCACGTACCGTTGAAGCATGGGTTGCAGTCCGTAATCTTTCCAAAAAAGCACCTTTTTATCAATTTAAGGTGGAAGTGGCAGATACCCCTCAAGTCACACCCATTGAAGAGGGTAATTTTTATTTTGCTTTCAATGATTCCCATGAACTATTAGATATGATTGCGGATGCCGAAGCTATCTTTGGACAAGCTAGCGATTTCTTGGTTCCTGAGAATTTTATTAACTCAAAAGAGTTTGAAGTTAACAAAATTCAACAAACATCTAATCGAACTCCATGTGCTTTTAGCTTTTTTAAAAATACATTAGCTGCAGGTAAGACGAGTAATTTAACTGCTTTAGCTGGTTTTGCTCATGATTTGACAGAACTCAACAGTGTCGTTAAGAAGTCATTGCGTAAAGGATATATTGAAGAAAAAGTGAAGCAAAATCATCAAATCATAGAAGATATCAAAGGTAATTGCTTAACACATAGCGCTTCAGACAGTTTTAACGAATATTGTGGTCAAACATTCCTTGATAATATTCTGCGAGGAGGACTGCCAATTTCTTTAGATACAGCTGATGGGCCTGTGTCTTTTAATGTCTATAGCCGTAAGCATGGGGATTTGGAACGCGATTATAATTTCTTTACTCTTGCCCCTACATTTCTGTCTCAGGGAAATGGAAATTATCGTGATGTGAATCAAAATCGCCGCAATGACATATGGTTTAATCAAGATGTGGGAGACAGTGCGATTGTCAATTTTATGAATTTAATCCAAGCTGATGGATACAATTCGCTGGTTGTCAAGGGATTGAGCTTCTCCATTAATGATACTAAAGCAATTGATGAGATTATTAAGGATTTTGATATCACGGATAAGGTCCAGGAGGTAAAGAACCTTCTTCATAAAGGCTTTATGCCTGGAAATTTATTAAAGTTAGTGATTCGTGAGGGTTTGATCAAGTCCAATCCTAAAGAGTTCCTAGCGGCTGTTCTTTCGGTGAGTCAGAAAAGAGAAGAAGCAGATTTTGGGGAAGGATATTGGAGCGACCATTGGACTTATAATTTAGATTTGATTGAAAGTTTTCTGGCTCTTTATCCTGAAAAATTAAAATCAATTCTTTTAGATAAAAAAGAGTTCAGCTTTTATTTAAACGATACATATGTGCTTCCTCGGTCTAAAAGATATGTAGTTACTGATCGCGGCATTCGTCAATACCACTCCTTACAGGAGCATGATAAAGATGTGAAAGCCAAGGAAAAGGGCAATCAATTGCGTGTCAAATCTGGAAGCGGGGATGTTTATCACACTAATCTTATCGTCAAGATTATTTGTCTTTTGGCCAATAAGGCTGCCACACTTGATCCTTCTGGAATTGGGATTGAAATGGAGGCCAATAAGCCTAATTGGTATGATGCTTTAAATGGTCTTCCAGGTCTTCTTGGTTCTTCTATTAGTGAAACATTTGAATTAAAACGATGGGCCTTATTTGTTAAAACAAGCTTAAATGAATTGAATGTTCCTGATTCACAAAAGGTGGAGTTCTTTGAAGAGCTTGCTGACTTTGTAACTGGCCTGACTCATATATTATCCAGTGAGAAGGATAGTCTTAAATACTGGCAGAAATCCAATGACCTTAAGGAGCTGTATCGTCAACACGTGCGAATGGGAATTGTGGGAACTCTTAAAGTGATGACAGTTGCTGAGATTAAGAAATTCTTAGAGGCTGTTATAGCCAAGGTTGATGTAGGAATTTCTAATGCTCGTTTGAATAATGGTCTGTTTTCAACATATTTTTACCATGAAGTAATACAGCATGAAGTTTTAGATAAGAGCCATCAAGGTACACATCATGTGAAGCCGTTGAAATTCCAACGCCATGATTTGCCTTTGTTCTTAGAAGGATTTGTTCATGCCTTTCGTGTATTAGATAATCGAGGCGCTCTTGAGCTTTTTCGTGGAGTCAAGAAGAGTCCCTTGTATGATAAAAAACTTGGAATGTACAAGGTCACTGCAGATCTTTCTAAAGAAACAGAAGAAATCGGCCGTACAAGAGTGTTTCCTGCGGGATGGCTTGAGAATGAATCTATTTGGCTCCATATGGAATACAAGTATCTCTTGGAGCTCCTCAGGAAAGGTCTGATTTCAGAATTCTATGATGAGATTAAGACTGCTTTCGTACCTTTCTTAGATCCTTCCACATATGGAAGAAGTATTTTAGAGAATTCATCTTTTATCGTTTCTTCGGCCCATGAAGATAAAAATTTACATGGTCAGGGATTTGTCGCAAGGCTATCAGGAAGTACGGCAGAATTTTTGCACATTTGGCTGTTGATGAATATGGGACTTAAACCATTTTCTCTTAAAGAAGGCCAATTGACATTGACATTTGCGCCTTTGCTTTCTGAAGCAATGTTTTCGAAGAAAGACACCGCGGAGTTTCCTGCCAATACATATGCATTTAAGTTTTTAGCAAAGACATTGGTTGTGTATCACAATCCTCTTCGTCAAAACACATATGGTGCCAAAAGTGTCAGTGCTTCTAAAATTATTTTGACTTATCCTGATAGTCGTCGCAAGGTAGAGATAACAGGAGGGGTAGTTCAAGGGGATGTAGCCAAAGAAATTCGAAGCGGTTTAGTATCAAGAATTGATATTATTCTTGGTTAATTTATAATGGTAGGGACAGAACACTATTCTGTCCCTACAAAATAGAAAGGGATAGTTATGCAAAAGCCTTTAGTTGGAATCATCATGGGAAGTCAGTCTGATTTGAAATTAATGAGTGGTGCTGCGGATATCTTAGAGGAACTTGGCGTTCCCTTTGAAATCTCAGTGATCTCTGCCCATAGAACCCCCGATCGTGCATTGGAATACAGCCAGACGGCTATTAGTCGGGGATTAAAAGTAATCATTGCAGGCGCAGGGGGGGCTGCCCACTTAGCAGGAGTGACGGCGGCTTTAACAACCCTTCCAGTCATTGGGGTTCCTGTTAAATCTTCTAATTCACTGATTGGCTTAGACTCATTGCTTTCCATTGTGCAAATGCCCGAGGGAATTCCGGTTGCTTCTGTTGCCATTGATGGAGCTAAAAATGCAGGGATTCTAGCTGCTCAGATCATTGCAACTCATGATGAATCGTTGAGAGCAAAACTAACTACATTTAAAAAGAATTTAAAAGAAAAAGCAGAGAAAGCAGATGCAAATCTTCAACTCAAAGGACATAAAGCTTTAATAGCTTAAAGGAGAAATAGTTATGAAAAAGAATGTGGGATTAATGTTGGCGTTGTTTTTAGGCGTAAGCTTTCTTAGCGCAGCATTTGCTCAAGATGTACCAACAGCACCTGCTTCTAGCGCAAAGAATCAAGCTATTGATTCAGCTTTAGAGAAATCTAGCGTCTCATCAAAGAAATCCATGAAAAAGCATTCCAAGAAAAAAGGATATATTAAAGGTCAGCATCCACATAAAAAGTTGAAGAAGTCTAAGAGAACTAAGAAAGCGCATCATAAGAAGGCAGTAGTAAAAAACCAAGATAATTCTACGGTACAAACCCCTATCAATAATTAATTCATTTTTTTGTAGAGACGAGGCGCTGCCTCGTCTCTACGTCATTTTACAAAAATATAATCATTAGGCCTGCCTGCCGGCAGGCAGGGAGGATCGTATGGTGGGTCAAGGTGTAGGTCTCATTAATGAAAAGGTCAAACAAGAATCAGCAGTTCTTGAGGCTATTCGTCTGCAAATGAGCAAGATTCTTATCGGTCAAACATCCATGATTGACAGGCTTTTGATTGGAATTTTAGGCAATGGCCATATTCTTTTAGAAGGCGTTCCAGGATTAGCCAAGACAACTGCAGTCAGGACTTTATCACAAACCATTCAAGCAAAATTTCAGCGCATTCAATTTACCCCTGACATGCTTCCGGCGGATTTAATTGGAACATTGATTTATGATCAGCGAAGCGGGAATTTTAATATTAAAAAAGGACCAATCTTTGCCAATATCATTTTAGCGGATGAGATCAATCGTGCACCAGCCAAGGTCCAAAGCGCTCTTCTTGAAGCCATGCAGGAAAGGCAGGTTACAATTGGTGATCAAACCCTTAAGTTGGAAGATCCTTTTCTTGTATTAGCAACACAAAACCCTATTGAGCAGGAAGGGACTTATCCTTTACCCGAAGCCCAAGTGGATCGTTTTATGTTAAAGGTGAAGGTGGATTATCCAACCAAAGATGAAGAGCTTAAGATTTTAAGAAGGATGGCAACTACTCATATTCCTCATGATGTACAGTCGGTTTTAACTCCAGAAGATATCTTACGATTGCGGTATTTAGTTGATGAGATTTATATGGATGAAAAGATTGAGCAGTATATTGTCAATCTTGTAGATGCCACAAGACATCCTAAAAATTATCAATTAAAAGATCTTCAAGATCTCATTCAATATCCTGCCAGCCCACGAGCAACAATATTTTTAGCTATTGCGAGTAAGGCATATGCTTTTATTCAAGGAAGAGGATTTGTGACTCCTCAAGATGTTAAATCAATCGGAGTGGATGTTTTGCGTCACCGTTTGATTGTCAGTTATGAAGCGGAAGCAGAAGGAAAAACACCAGAAGATATAATTAAAAGTATCTTTGATCAAGTTGAAGTCCCATGATACCCAAAGAAATTCTCGATAAGGTCCGTCGTATTGAGATTACTACCTCGCGTTTGGTCAATGATGTCTTTGCAGGCGCCTATCATAGTGCATTCAAAGGTCGAGGGATGGAATTCGACCAGGTGCGCGAATATGATTTAGGTGATGATATCCGAAGCATTGACTGGAATGTCACCGCCCGTACGGGAAAACCCCACATCAAGAAGTATGTCGAAGAGCGGGAACTCAGTGTCATGATTTTAGTTGATGCTTCGGCTTCAAATTATTTTGCCTCCGGGGGTATTTTAAAGAACCAATTAGCTGCAGAATTAGCCGCTGTCTTAGCTTTTGCTGCAATCAGAAACAATGATAAGGTCGGTCTTATTATGTTTACTGATCAAGTCGAGCTTTTCATTGCGCCTCGTAAGGGAAAGGGGCATGTCTTGAGGCTTATTCGAGAGGTCCTTTATTTTAAACCTAAAGGCACTCAAACCAATATTCCAGAAGCTTTGGAATACTTAATTCGCGTTTCCAAACGCCGATGTGTTGGCTTTCTCATTTCAGATTTCTTTGAAAATGACCTTCAGAAAATATTGAATCTAACTAATAAGCGTCATGATTTGGTTGCGATCACCCTTAATGATCCTCGGGAATATTTTTTGCCTGATTGTGGGCTTATTGAAATGATGGATGCTGAAAATGGCCAATTGAAAATTATTGATACGTCTAATAAACAAATTCGAGCTTCTTATGAAAAACAAGCCAAGAGCCGTCTTGAGAAGCGCGAACGTCTTTTTAGTTTTGCGGGAATTGATCATATTGATCTAACGACGACGGAAACATATGTGTCCCAGCTGGTTGCTTTCTTTGCTGGGCGCCGAAGAAGATTATGAATACTGAAATCCATGATATTAAACCTCCACTAGACATTCCCAGTCCATTGCTGTGGCTTTGGTTTCTTCTTGGACTGATTATTATTGGAGTGATTTTATTTTTTTTATGGTTATGGTTCAAAAAGCGACCTCAAGTTTCAAAGTTAGAGCCATCCCTTCCTTCGATTCCTGCATGGCAGAAAGCCTATGATCGTTTGGAAAATCTTCGTTTTCAAAAATTGATGGAAAGAGCGGACTTAAAGCCTTTTTATATCGAACTTTCTAATATTATTAGGCATTATCTCGAAGAACAGTTTTCTATAAGAGCTCCTGAAATGACGACAGAGGAATTCTTAGAATCTTTAAAAAATTCAAATGTCTTAAACGATGCTCAAAAAATCACTTTGAAAGAGTTTTTATTCACCTGTGACATGGTGAAATTTGCCAAAATGAAACCATCTTTGTCAGAAGCAGAACAAAGTTTTGCTTTAGCTAAGCAATTGATTGATCAAACTCATGGAATTTAAAACACCTTGGTTATTAATTCTTTTGATCATATTTCCACTCTTCGTTTATTTTCAAAATAAGCGTAAGAAAGAATCTTCTTTTCGTTTTCCGTCGACTGCAATCATTGGAGATATTTCTAAAGGATGGAAGGCCAGGTTTTATCGGCTTCCTCTTTATTTGAGATGGTTTGCTATTTTACTATTAATTATAGGGCTTTCTGGTCCTCGTAAGGTCCTTGATCAAACTATTGTTGAAAGTGAAGGTATTGATATTGTCCTAAGTTTGGACGTATCTGGAAGTATGGCTGCAGAAGACTTTACAATTAATGGTCAGAGGTTAAATCGTTTAGAGGCCATTAAATCTGTGGTGAAAGAATTCATTGATCAAAGAGCCAGCGATCGCCTGGGCTTGGTTGTATTTGGGGCAAGGGCTTATACGGTGTGCCCTTTAACAACGGATTATAAATGGCTTAAAGAAAATTTAAGCCGTGTGACATTAGGATTGGTAGAAGATGGGACGGCCATTGGTTCTGGAATTGCTTCAAGCATTCTTCGTTTTAAGGATAGTCGTGCCAAAAGTAAGATTGTGATTCTTTTGACCGATGGAGTTAATAATGCCGGAAATATTGATCCCTTGACAGCTGCTAACATGGCTAAAACTACAGGTGTTAAGATCTATGTCATTGGAGCGGGAACGAATGGGCTGGCCCCCATGCCAGTGAATATGTTTGGAAGAAAAGTCTATCAGCAAGTCCAGGTAGATTTAGATGAAGGGCCTCTTAAAAAGATTGCAGAGATTACAGGAGCTAAATATTTTCGGGCCACAGATACAGATTCTTTAAGGCACATCTATAAGGACATTGATGCATTAGAAAAAACTAAGATTACAACGAAGGGATATCGACAGTATCGAGAATTTTTTTGGCTTTTTATTTTAGGTGCCTTGGCATTATTGGGCTTAGCTATTATTCTAGAAAATACATTGCTGTTTAAAATTCCATGAAATTTGCCAATCCTTATTTACTCAATTGGTTGTGGGTTGTGCCTATCCTTTGGCTTTTGCTGCGATTGTGTTTGCACCGAAGAGAGAAAAAGATGTCTCTTTTTGTAGAACAGAAGCTGCTAAAAGATATGGCCAATGAATTCTCTGTCAAACGTCTTAAATCTAAGAATTGGTTTCTTTTGATCTCATTGATTTGTCTCATTGTGGCCTTAGCTCGTCCACAATGGGGATATTCCATTGAAAAAGTCAAGCAGCAGGGCTTAGATATTATTCTAGCAGTGGATGTTTCTAAGAGTATGTTGACAGCGGATGTTAAGCCTAGTCGTCTGGAACGTACTAAGCTTGCTATTAAAGATCTTTTAAAAGACATTAATGGGGATCGTTTAGGATTAATGGCTTTTGCGGGAGATGCTTTCTTAATGTGTCCTTTGACGGTGGATTATGCAGGTTTTAGTTTAAGTTTAGATGATTTAAGGCCTAATAGCATTCCAGTGGGGGGGACTAATATTGCGAAGGTCATTAAAGAGGCCAATAAAACATTTGGTTCGGACCAATTGAAGTACAAAGCGCTTGTTCTGTTGACAGATGGCGAAGAAGAGCAAGGAGAGGCTTTGTCTGAGGCTCGAAAAGCCAAAGAAAAAGGTATACGAGTTTTTACAATCGGAATTGGAACGAAAGAAGGAGACTTGATCCAAGTTCCTGATAGTGATGGAAATCTAGAATTTTTGAAAGACAATAACGGTAATTTTGTGAAATCGCATTTGAATGAAGAACTTCTGCAGAAAATTGCTTATGAAACTGGCGGTGCATATATTAGAGCCAGTGGAGCGCAGTTTGGTTTGGATTATCTTTACAATCATGAATTGTCCAAGTGGTCTAAGCGTGATTTTGAGGAGAGATCTGAAAAAAAGTTTCATGAACAGTTTCAATGGCCTCTTGCTTTGGCCATTGTTTTCTTGGTGTTAAGTTTATGAGAACATTTGTCCTTACTATTGTTATTGTTTTATTACCCTATGTATCGTGGGGTTCACAAAACTCTGAGATTAAAGAAGGTAACAGCTCGTTTAAAGCACACAAATGGGATGAATCCATTGATCATTATTTTAATGCACTTCAAGAAGCTAAGAATCCTGATATTATTCACTATAATTTAGGTTCAGCCTTTTATAAAAAAGGAAAATACGATCAGTCGATAGAACATTTAAAGAAGTCCATTACTGGCAAGAATTCAAAAATTTCTCAAAGGGCTTCATACAATTTAGGGAATGCGTTGTATCAAAAGGGAAAGACTCTAGAGAAAGAGAATTTAGATCAAGCCATTGAATCCATGAAAGAGTCTTTGGGGCAATATTCTCAAGCATTACAAATGAACGCAAAAGATCATGATGCTGCTTATAATCAAAAGGTAGTGGAAGGAGAGCTTAAGCGATTAGAAGAAAAGAAGAAAGAACAGCAGGATCAGAAGAATCAACAGAACAATGAAAAACAGCAGTCCAAAGATCAAAATCAGCAAAAGGATCCACAACAAAATCAAGCGCAGAATAAGAATCAAGAAAACCAAAACAAAGCTAATCCAAAGAGTCAGTCTGAAGATCAATCCTCTGCGAATAACAATAAAGAGCAGGAAAGAAAAGAAGAGAAAGAAGCTAAAGAAAAGAAAGCCCAAGAATCCCAAGCTCAAGAGAAAGATAAAAAGGATTCAGCTCAATCTTCAAAGAATCAGGAAGCGCAAGCAGGTGATGATCCTAAAGAAGAAATTAAGAAGCAACAAGTTCAACTATTGCTCAGAGAATATGAACGTGATGAAGCTCCTAAAGAGCTTTTGAATTTTATGAAACGTCATAAAGGAGATTCCCATGTGGACAAGGATTGGTAAATTCTTCACTTTAAGTCTTTTCGTTTTGTTGGGTTCTTTAAATATTTCTTCTGCAGAAGATGTCAGTTTTGAAGCTACGGTGAATGCAAATCAAATTTCATTACCAGAGGCTCTAGAGCTTACATTAACGGTCCATGGAGCCAAAAATATTCCTCCTATTTCGATTCCCACCATCGACGGATTTCAAGTGCGTTATGTCGGCCCGTCAACCAGATTCTTAATTGTTAATGGAGTCTCTTCCAGTGAGCATTCATTTGTTTATAATCTTTTTCCTTCTAAGACAGGTCGTTTTCAAATCCCTTCTCTATCTTTATTTATTGATCAAAAAACATATTCAACGAATCCCATCGATATTGAAGTGATAGATACTCCAACTTCATCTGCGAGTACTGCTGATTCACCAGCAAAAGTAGGGGGAAGTATAGAGGACAAGGTTTTTTTAAAAGTATCCATTGCTCCTAAAGAAGTTTATGTGGGAGAAAGGACTCCGCTTTCGATGAAGGTTTATGTGAAAGATTTTGGTCTTCAATTATCTTCTGCTCCTGGAGTTAAGGCAGATGGCTTTCTGACAGATTCAACTGCAAATATGCAAAAAAGCAGTGAGAACATCAATGGAATAGTTTATGAAACGCTCACATTTGATACTAATATTTATCCAACCCAACCAGGTCCGTTAAAAATAGGACCATTTCAAGCTGTTGGACAACTTGTTTATCAGGTAAAGACAGGTAATGATATTTTTTCTGATTTCTTTGGGAGGCAAGAAGCAAGACCTATTGCATTGCGAGCTGATCCTCTTACTATTGATGTCAAAGCCTTGCCAGAGGATGGAAAGCCTTCAGATTTTTCTGGTGCCATTGGACAATATGATTTTAAGGCAAGTGTAGGGCCCTTAGCCGTAAAATTAGGTGATCCTTTAACGCTACGAATGACAGTTTCGGGAAATGGTCGCTTTAAGAATTTAACCATGCCGGGATTGAATGATTCCCGCTTTAAAACATATGATCCTCAGATCAAAGAAGATGATAATTCTAAGACGGTTGAGCAGGTAATTATTCCAACCGATCAGAATATCAAGGAAGTGCCTCCTTTAAGTTTTAGTTACTTTGATCCTCAAGAGAAGAAATATAAAACAATCATACAAGGCCCATTTTCTATTTCTATCACAGCTCCTGCTAAAGGAGAAGAGTTTAAGGCTTATGGTTTTATGGACAAAACTGTTTCAGAAAAAACATCTAACATCAAATCTGATGGTATTAATAAATTATTTCAATTTTGTAGGGGCTTGATTAATCAAGCCCCTACGTTGGTAAAGAATTGGCGTTTCTGGTTTATCGTTATTGTCAGCATAGTTCTTTGGGTAGGGATTAAAATTTGGCAAAGCTTCCAAAGGAGGCTGCAAAATGACCAAGCCTTTGCTAAGAAGTTTAATGCCCCTATGGAGGCTAAAAAGGGGTTCAAGCAAGCGGGTGAATTATTAACACAAAATAAAAACAAAGAGTTTTATGATGCTATTGATAAGACTCTGCGAAACTATTTAGCGCATAAAATGCATCAGCCAATTGGTAGTATGACAATCGCAGCTATGGAAGTTAAGCTGTCTCAAGCACATGTGGAAGAGAAATACATAACTGACTTAAAAGAGATTATGGAAAGATGTGACCAAATTCGTTTTGCCGGTGTATTGCCCGATCAAAATCTTATGCAAAAAGACCTCCAGAAATTGCAGGGAATAGTGGCCTATTTGGATAAGAAACTTAAATAAATAGAGCCGTTTCAAAGTAGCATTTCTACTATATATATAGTAAACTCTCCTTATGCCTAGAAATATTGATTTCAAACGAACCTTCCTCGTGGGGCTTCTCTGTGCTTTTATCTTAAACGTCCTGGGGCCATTGCCATCTAGGGCAGAGGAGTTTTATCTTCCTAAACCTGGGCAAATGGTCCATTTAAGCCTTCTTGTGAACCCTCCTTTGCTCAAAGGAATCAAGGTCCATCCAGATAATCCTTTTATGTTCGATTTTATCCTAGATCAAGGGTCACGTTCCGTCGCTGATGCACATAAATTGAAGGAAGAGTCCAGCCGTCTAATCAAGTACTTTTTGGCCTCTTTAACCACCCCAGAAGCCGACCTATGGGTAAACCTAAGCCCCTATGAGAAAAACCGCATAGTCCCCGAAAGCTTTGGCCAAACCGAGATGGGCCGCGACCTTTTAGCCCAGGACTACATGCTCAAACAGATCACCGCCAGTCTGATGTATCCAGAAGAAGAGATTGGCCGTAAGTTTTGGAAGAGAATCTATGAAGAATCCGCCAAAAGGTATGGAACAACCAACATTCCAGTCAACACATTCAACAAGGTATGGATAGTCCCCGAGAAAGCCGTAGTCTATGAGAATGCAAAGGCCGGAACAGCCTATGTAGTGGAATCCAGGCTAAAGGTAATGTTGGAAGAAGACTACGTAGCCTCCAAAAAGGTGTCAGACACCTTTTTGAAGGGGCGGGTTGATAAAAAGGTGTCAGACACCTTTTTGCACAGTCAGATCATACGGGAGGTTGTTATTCCTGAATTGACTAAGGAGATCAATGAAGGGGCCAATTTTGTGCAGCTTAGGCAGGTTTATAGTTCTTTGATTCTAGCCACTTGGTACAAGAAGAAGATTAAAGATTCGATTTTGGCGCAGGTGTATGTCGATAAAAATAAAATCGTAGGGGTGGGTTCCAAACCCACCCAAGACCGGGCTGGTTTAGAACCAGCCCCTACGGATATTGAATTAATTTACCAACAATACCTCCAATCCTTCAAAAAAGGTGTCTATAACTACATCAAGGAAGAATCAGACCCGCTAACGAAACAACCTGTTCCCAGGAAATATTTCTCAGGAGGAGTTAATTTCTTTGGCGATTTGGCTATGAGTACTATAAACCAATTGCCTAATTCTGTGGGTCCAAAGAACCTGGCAATTGTGGGGGTACAAGTGCGTCCCGTTGATGAGCGAACGTCAGGGATTAAAAATTGGGATGATGTAGATATAGAGGGTTCCTTGCGACGTTTATTGAAAGTAGAGGAAAGGGAAGATGAAGGATTAGATCAAAAAATCAAAGAAGTGGCACTATTTATGAGTAAAGCTACTATTGGTAGATCTGCTGTTATGCGTCAAGTTTTAAATGATTTTGTGGATACGTATGGCATCAAAATGGAATTATTGCCTTCGACAACAAAGAAACAGTTATTGACAATCGTTATAAAAATAACAGGTCAACAAACGTATGAGGTATGGACAAGGTTTATTCAAGAAATAACACGGAAGTTCGGGATAGACATTCAAGAAATAGAAGAAGGACAGAAGCAGCAATTATTAACGGCTGGGCTGTATGTGGCATTAGGAAAGAAGAACAAGAAAGAAGGGGTGGTAGTATCGGATCAAGAAGAAGTATTTAATGATTTTCTAGTTTTTGTTAAGGAAACATTTGGGATTAGTGAGGAGGAACTAAGGTTAAAAGAAACAGAAGGAGGGCTTAAGTTAAGTGAGAAATTTCAAATGATCGTAGCTGGATATCATGTGTCTTTAGGCAAAGCCGAAGGATTAAATACATTTAAAGAGACAATCAAGACCATCCGAGAAACATTTGGGATTAGTGAGGAGGAACTAAGGTTAAAAGAAACAGAAGGAGGACTTAAGTTAAGTGAGAAATTCCAAATGATTGTAGCTGGATATCAGGTGTCTTTAGGCAAAGCCGAAGGATTAAATACATTTAAAGAGACAATCAAGACCATCTCGAGAAACATTTGGGATTAGTGAGGAGGAACTAAGGTTAAAAAAGAAACAGAAGGAGGACTTAAGAGCAGTGAGAAATTCCAAATGATTGTAGCTGGATATCATGTGTCTTTAAGCAAAAGCGAAGGAGGAATACATTTAAAGAGACAATCAAGTGAGAAACATTTCCAAATGAGGAGGAATCGTTAAAAGAAACAGAAGGAGGACTTAAGTTAAGTGAGAAATTCCAAATGATCGTTGTAGCTAGATATGCGGTGTCTTTAGGCAAAGCTGAAGGATTAAATAAGGATTGAGAAACATTTGGGATTAGTGAGGAGGAATTAAGGTTAAAGAAACAGAAGGAGACTTAAGTTAAGTGAGAAATCCAAAATGAGTAGCTGGATATCAGGTGTCTTTAGGCAAAGCCGAAGGATTAAATACATTTTCAAGTGAGGAGGAACTAAGGTTAAAAGAAACAGAAGGAGGACTTAAGTTAAGTGAGAAATTCCAGATCGGAGCTGGATACTAAGGTTAAAAGCTACAAGGACTTAAGAAATTCCGAAGGATTAATTCCCGAAACAAAGAGACAATCAAGATAATTCGAGAAACATTTGGGATTAGTCTAAGGTTAAAAGAAACAGAAGGAGGACTTAAGTTAAGTGAGAAATTCCAAATGATCGTAGCTGGATATCCGGTGAGTTTAGGCAAAGCCGAAGGATTAAATACATTTAAAGAGACAATCAAGATAATTCGAGAAACATTTGGGATTAGTGAGGAGGAACTAAGGTTAAAAGAAACAGAAGGAAACATTTGGGATTAGTGAGGAAGGATTAAATACATTTAAAAAGAGACAATCAAGATATAATTCGAGAAACATTTGGGATTAGGTGAGGAGGATTAAGGTTAAAAGAAAAGAGGACTTAAGTTATGGAGAAATTCCAAATGATCGTAGCTGGATATCAGTGTGTCTTTAAGGAAAGCCGAAGGATTAAATACATTTAAAGAGACAATCAAGATAATTCGAGAAACATTTGGGATTAGTGAGGAGGAACTAAGGTTAAAAGAAACAGAAGGAGGACTTAAGTTAAGTGAGAAATTCCAAATGATCGTAGCTGGATATAGTGTAGCTACAAGGAAAGCCGAAGGATTAAATACATTTAAAGAGACAATCAAGATAATCCGAGAAACATTTGGGATAGTGAGGAATACAGGTTAAAAAGAAACAGAAGGAGGATTAAGTTAAGTGAGAAATTCCAAATGATTGAGCTGGATATCATGTGTCTTTAGGCATTTGAAGGATTAAATACATTTTAGTCCGAGAAACATTTGGGATTAGTGAGGAGGAATTAAGGTTAAAAGAAACAGAAGGAGGACTTAAGTTAAGTGAGAAATTCCAAATGATTGTAGCTGGATATCAGGTGTCTTTAGGCAAAGCCGAAGGATTAAATATATTTAGGAGTAATTTGCAGGGGCAGGCACAAAAAATAGGGCCGAGACCTCAACAGCCGCTTGTGATACAAGGTTGGTTAAGCGCTATAGTTCAAGGGGTCAATAATAGTTATATCAAACGATATAGTTTTTCAATTCTTTCTATAGATCAAGCGATGAGAGTAACTACATCCCCTCTTCTAGAACGATTTGCAGCGCGCGCAATTGAAGAAGCTGATTTAACAGATGAGCATGTCGTTGATGTGGTAGGAGGGAGATTTAACGAAGGATATGAATTCCCCAATGGTTTTCGACCAGGAAGAGTTTCGTTAGGTATGGGCCATGGATTGTCTACTGATCGAATGATAGAAAGATGGCATGGTGCGGGAAGAGATAAGGTTGTATTTGAACGTCGAAATAGGCTCGGAAGAGTTAAGTCTCAAGTTCTTTGGGTAAAAATGAAATCGGCAGAGGAAGAAATTGCAGAATGGGAGAATAAAGGAGACCTTGATTTAGCAAGATTTTGGCTTGGTGAAATTAGGAGGCACGTCGTTAAAGATTCAAATGAAGGTTTTCAGTTAGCTACTGGCAGATTTGGAGAAAATCTTGAATTTTATGATGGTTTTAAACCTGGTCGTGTTGCAATGGGAGTGGGGCATATTTTAGATGGAGAAACACTAGCGCTGGAATGGCATGGTACAGGAAAAGATAAGATTATTTTTGAACGTCTAGATGCTGATGGAAAAGTGATTGCAAAAGTATTATGGGTTAAGTTAAAGACGAAAAAAGGAGAACCTCCGCAATGGGAAAATAAGGGAGACTTTGAGTTGGCAAGGTTTTGGTTAGGTGAAATTAATCGCATAGAGATAACCTCAACAATCGCTACAGAATTATATCAGGGAAGGTTTAATGCGGGATTTAGATTTGATGGGAATGGATATTTGGCTGGACAGGAGTATATGGGAATTGGTCATGGAGAGCCAGGGGACAGGATTTTTATGGATTGGATAGGAACGAGAAGAAATAGAGTGCAAATTAGTAGGGAACGTCGTTCTGAGGTTATTATAACAGCAGAATGGTTTACGATCAGACAGCACAATGCGAAAGATTTGGATGAGTGGAACAGAGATCAAGCTCAAATATCTGAAACAGCAATATTTACAAAAGGTGGTATTGATTTGACAGCCGATAAAACACCCTTGCAGATCCAAAATATTGAGGAGGGTATTCATTTTAAATTCGACCCTGCGATGATACAGAAATTCCAAAATGCCCGTGGTTTTTACCCCGTGATTGTGAACATTATCCCACTGCAGGATGTAAGAGAATTTTTAGGTGCTTTGTAATTCTTGTAAGACGATTTGCGCTGCGCGAAGAGAAGCTCCGGGTTCTCCCAAAGCGGTTTTGACCTTTCGTAGTTCTTCCACGATTTCTTTATTCTTTAGAATATCTTCCACATGAGTTGCAATATTTTCTGGATTACAGTCATTTTGAATAAGTTCAGGGACAATTTTTTTTCCAGCTACCACATTGACAAGGCCAATGTAGGGGATTTTAATGACGTTTTTGGCAATGGCATAGGTAATCCAGGATGTTTTATAAATAATGACCATGGGTTTGCCTAGCAGTCCTGTTTCAAGTGTTGCAGTTCCTGAGGCGACAATTGCGGCATCTATAGCATTGATCGCAGCATAAGGGTTTCCTTCAAATATTTTTAAAGGTAATGATGGGGGAATAAGGTTTTCTAAGGAACTTCTTTCAATGGTGGATGCTTTTAATAGAAGGAATTGATAATTATTGTTCTTGGAATAAAGTTTTTGAGCTGCTTCAAGCATGGCTGGCAAATGCCTGTCTACTTCTTTGTGACGAGACCCAGGAAGAAGTCCGATTGTAATGCGTTCTTGGGAGGAGAGTCCAATGGATTGAAGGATATCTACAGGAGATTGCCAGCCAGAGGCTGGTCCGCCTTTGGCGGAAATTTCATCCACTAAGGGATGGCCGACATAATCGACGTTCATGCCAAACTTGGCATAGAGTTCTTTTTCGAAAGGAAAAAACACCAACATACGATCAACAATTTTTTTAATTGTATGAATCCGTCCCTGACGCCAAGCCCAGACTTGAGGGCTAACGTAGTAGATCACCTTGATATGGCGTTTTTTAAGTTCACTGGCTAATCTTAGATTAAAGCCCGGATAATCAACCAGAACAACAGCATTAGGTTTGATGCGGTCAATTTCTGCAAGAGTATGCTCAAAGACTTTCTTAATGCGTCCAAGATTCTTAATAACTTCAGAAATACCAATAACTGCAAGAGACGTAATGTGCTCGAATAGCTCTACTCCCGCTTTCTGCATGCAATCTCCGCCAACTCCAGAAAATTGAATATCGCTGGACAGGGACTTAAGGGCATTCACTAGTTCAGCTGCGCGCATATCGCCGGAGGCTTCGCCCGCTACTATGATAATGTGCTTTTTTTGTGTTCCCATATTTTGTGTGTGATTTCTAAGGCGACTTTAAGAGCTTCTTTGCCCTCAACGCCAGAAACGAGGGGTCTTTGATCGTCTCGAATACAATCGAGGAAGTGTTCTAGTTCTTTTTTAAGAGGTTCTTCTTTTTCAATAGGGAGACTTTTTCGGTGAATACCTTTTTCATCCTTTGAATAGATAAAGGCTTCTTGTTTGGCGTAGTCTAAAGAGATGTATGCGTTTTTGATAAACATACGAATTTTTCGTGTGACTTCTGGAGAAATACGGCTAGCGGTGATATTGCAAACGCAGCCGTTGTTAAAGGTGATACGGGCGTTCGCGATATCTTCTTTATCTGTCATGACATTGATTCCAACCGCTTGAATGTCTTTCACGCTCGACTGAACCATTCCTAAAATGATATCAATGTCATGGATCATCAAGTCCATGACAACGCCAATGTCCAAAGAGCGATTGGGAAAAAGGTTAAGTCTATGGCATTCCACAAATAAAGGATTGGCAGCCAGGGGAGCAACCGCTTGAAAAGCGCTGTTAAAACGTTCCACATGTCCTACTTGAATTTTGAGTTTATTCTTCTGGGCTGTATCAATTAGGATTTGTGCTTCATCTAAGGTATACGTGATTGGTTTTTCAATAAAGGTGTGGATGTTATGATCTAAAAAGAATTTGGCGATTTCAAAATGACTGACGGTTGGTGTGCAAATGCTGACGGCATCAACTTTTCCAACTAAATTACGGTAATCTGTTTCCATGGGAATGTGGTATTGGCGTGAGAGGGGTTTAAGATGTTCGACGTGGTGGTCACAGATTGCGACCATGTTGACTTTATTTTTAAGGGCATGAAACGTCTTTAAATGACGAGTTCCTAAGAAGCCACAACCGATGAGTGCTAAATTTATTCTTTGCATGAAAAGGATAGTAACAAAGCCCTCGACAAAAGTCAAACCCCATAGTATTATCTGCGCTTAATGATTAATAATTATATAAAACTTCTTCAATTTCTCAAAACTCACCTTAAACGTTTCTTTACTGCAGTTTTTTTTATTCTTTTATCGTCGGTGTTTGAAGGTGTTCAGCTCACCTTAATGCTTCCAGTCATTGATCGTATTTTTACAAATAAAAAGATTGTATTACCCAATAAAGTCCCAGAATTTCTCAACAATCTGGTGGGTTATTTGAATAGCATCGACAATCATGTGCTTTTTTGGAGTGTGCCGCTGTGCTTTTTAGCTCTTTTTACAATCAAACAAGTGGTATCGTACTTTGCAGATTATTACATGAATGATGTGGCCCAACGAGTCATGAGGGATGTGCGTTCTAGACTTTTTGAACGAATACAAACCCTGTCGTTAGACTATTTTAGTAAGAAAAGAACGGGTGAACTGGTTGCTCGTATCACGAATGACGTTGGAGTTATTGAAAACGCTGTGTCTTATGCACTGACAGATTTATTTCGACAACCCCTTTTGATTATTATCTTCTTATCCCTGGCGTTCACATTTAATGTGCAGGGAACATTATTGATTTTTGTGATGGTTCCATTTATTGCGATTCCTATGACAATCATTGGTAAGAAGCTGCGTAAGCTTTCCAAGGGCCAGCAAGAAAAAATGGCTGATATTAATTCTCATCTTCTTGAGACCATCTCTGGCGTTCGTATTCTCAAAGCTTTTGGGACAGAAAGATACGAGATCCAGCGATTTAACCAACAAAATCAAGATTATTACAAGCTTCGAATGAAAGGTTTGAAGAATTTGATGTTGCTGGGGCCTATTACTGAAATGGCAGGAGCTGTCTGCGGGATTGCGGCCGTTTTAATTCTAGGCCGCGCTGTATTAAATGGAGAATTGTCATTCGGTGTTTTTTCTTTGTCTCTTGCTTCTATTTTGCAAGTCATTCGTCCCATCAAACGATTAGCTAATGTGCAAGCTATCATTCAGCAAGCATTGGTGGCTAATGAGCGTATTTACGATGTGTTAGAAACAAAGCCTACGGTTGTCGAGAAAACAGGTGCTTCAGAATTGGAGCCAATGAAAGATAGAATTCTTTTGGAGAATGTCAGTTTTAGTTATGACAAAGTAGGTGATGCGGTATTGCAGGATATCAATTTGACTATTAAAAAAGGTGAACTTGTGGCTATCGTCGGTCCTACGGGAAGTGGGAAGTCGACATTGGTCAATTTGATTCCTCGTTTTTATGATACAAGTAGTGGTAAAGTAAGTTTTGATGGAGTTAATGTCAAAGATGTGTCTTTTAAATCTTTAAGAGGACAAGTAGGTATTGTGACTCAGGAATCTATTTTATTTAATGATTCGGTTAGAAATAACATTGCATATGGAACATTTGATGCTCCTATGGAACAAGTCAAACAAGCCGCAACAATGGCTTTTGCCGACCATTTCATTGAAAAAATGCCGATGGGTTATGAAACGATGGTTGGAGATCGAGGTTTCAGGTTGTCAGGGGGAGAAAAGCAGCGTTTAACAATTGCGCGAGCTATTTTAAGAAATCCGCCAATATTGATTCTGGATGAAGCAACTTCTTCTTTGGATTCAGAATCAGAGAAATTTGTTCAAGATGCCCTAGATTCTTTGATGAAAGGCCGAACGGTTATTGCAATTGCTCACAGGCTTTCAACCATCATGAGAGCAGATAAAATTGTAGTTTTAGAAGCCGGCCGAATCGTTGGTTTTGGAAAACATGATGACCTGCTGTTTACGTGCCCATTATACCGACGTCTTTATGAAACACAATTTCAGGTCTAAGACGATGCTTTTTCGCCTTGACACCATAAGTCCTTGTTGATACTATAGTTACGATTTTTCCGTTAGAAATTTTTAGGAGGCTATTGTTATGACGAAAAAAGATATTGTATTAAAAATCACCGATTCTACTGGTATTAAACAAGTTGACGTAAAAAAGATTGTACAAAAGGCCTTTGATGTCATTGTTGATGCTCTGATGAAAGGTGATAAGGTTGAACTGAGAAATTTCGGTGTTTTTAAAATCAAAGAACGCCGTGCCCGTTTTGGTCGCAACCCTCGCACAGGAGAGAGTGTCCCTGTCCCGCCTCGCAAAGTGGTTGTATTTAAATCTGGTTTAGAAATGAAACACAAAGTTAAATAAGGTTGGTCTCGTTTAGTGATAAAGAAACTTTCAGTTCCCCGCGGAACAACAGATATTCTTCCTGATCAAATTCCTTTATGGGAACAGCTCGAATCTAAAGGCCGTAAGATTCTTAAGTCCTATGGTTACAAGGAGATTCGTACTCCTATCTATGAAGACACCTCTCTATTTAAACGTTCTTTAGGTCAAACAAGTGATGTTGTTAATAAACAATTATTAGAATTAGCTTCAAGTAAGTCTAGCCAGGCGGCTAGTGAAGATGAAGGGTATTCGCTTCGACCTGAAGGCACCGCTTCGGTTGTCCGGTCTTATATTGAAAATTCTTTTGAAGCAAAAGAAAGTCTATCCAAGCTTTTTTACTATGGTCCCATGTTTCGAGGAGAACGTCCACAAAAGGGAAGACTTCGACAGTTTCATCAAATTGGTGCTGAAGCCATAGGTCCAAATTCCACCTCCCCATATTTAGATGTTGAAGTGATTGCGCTTGCGATTGAATTGCTTAGAAGTTTTGGCGTGCAAAATTATCGTTTAAAAATTAATAGTTTAGGTTCAAAAGAAGATAAGGCCAATGTTTCTGCTTGGTTAAAAAAAGAATTTTCTTTGAGAGTCAATGAGCTGTGTGAGGATTGCCAAAGCCGCTATGAACGCAATGTTTTTCGGGTATTGGATTGCAAGAATGAGTCTTGCCGCAAGATTGTTTCATCCTTGGTCAAAAATTTACCATTATCTGCGGAAAGTACAGTCTATTTTCAAAAAGTACAAGATGCATTAAAGGCGATTGATATTAAATTTGAAATTGCGCCCCACCTGGTCCGCGGGCTTGATTATTACGTGCACACTGTGTTTGAAATTACCGCTGAAGGTTTAGGAAGCCAAGATGCTGTTGGAGCAGGCGGACGTTACAGTGGGTTGGTTCATGAATTAGGTGGAAATGAGAAGGTTGATTATGGGGCGATTGGATTTGCGTTGGGAATAGAAAGGATTTTATTGGCAATGGATGGTAGAGACGCAAAATCTTGCGTCTCTACATTAGATGCATACGTCATTGCTATGGATCCAATCAATTTGGATGCTGCGTTCGAATTAACCCAATTCATCCGACAGTCGGGTCTTTCCGCGGATATGAATTATCTTTCTGGTTCCATTAAATCGCAGATGAATAAAGCTAATAAATCCAATGCACGTTTTGCTCTCATTTTGGGTGAAGAAGAAATCAAAAATAAAACTGTATCCATGAAAAACATGCAGACAGGCGCTCAGGAACAGGTTCCCTGGGAGCAGGTTATAGAAAGGTTAAAGTAATGCGTACGCACACATGTGGTGGTTTAAATCCGAGTCATAAAGATCAAGAGGTAACACTATGCGGCTGGGTTCATCGTCGTCGTGACTTAGGTAAATTAATTTTTATTGATATCCGTGACCGTTATGGTTTAACTCAAGTGGTATTTGTTCCATCGGTGAGTCCTAATGCTCACGCTGAAGCTCAGAAATTGGGTCCAGAATTTGTGGTAAGAATCAAAGGAACGGTCAATGTTCGCCCTGAAAAGAATGTGAATAAAGATTTAGCAACAGGCGGAGTTGAATTATTAGCTAAAGAACTAGAAATCTTAAACACCGCTAAAGTTCCAGTCTTTGAAATAGAAGACAGGGTGGAAGCTTCTGAAGATTTACGCTTAACCTATCGTTATTTGGATATTCGCCGAACAAAGGTGCGTGAATCATTATTATTACGACATAAAATTTGTGCCAGTATCAGATCATTTTTAAATACTCAAGATTTCGTAGAGGTAGAGACTCCGGTTTTAACTAAATCAACACCTGAAGGAGCTCGTGATTTTTTAGTTCCTTCTCGAATGAATCCAGGTGCATTTTATGCTCTGCCACAGTCGCCTCAGCTATTCAAGCAAATCCTGATGGTATCAGGAATGGATCGCTACTATCAGATCGTCAAATGCTTCCGCGATGAAGATTTGCGCGCGGATCGTCAGCCTGAGTTTACCCAGCTTGATATGGAGCTTTCCTTCGTGGATCAAGAGGTGATTTTTGATTTAACAGAACGTATGTATAAACAAATTTTTAAAGAAGTGCTCAATATTGATTTACCCATTCCTTTTCCAAGAATGACGCATGCTGAGGCGCTCGCTAAACATAGCAGCGATAAGCCAGACATTCGTACAGATAAAAGTAATGCTAAAGAATTTGCCTTTTTGTGGGTTGTAGATTTTCCTTTGTTGAAGTATAATCAGGACGAAAAAAGATGGGACAGTGAACATCATCCTTTCACCGGCATCCACCCAGAAGATGTAGCAAATTTGGAAGCTGGTAAATACGATCAAGTCCGCGGCAGATGTTATGACCTTGTTTTAAATGGCAATGAAATTGGTAGCGGGTCAGTTCGTATTCATCGACGTGAATTACAGCAAAAGATTTTTGACATTATTGGCATTGCTCCAGAGGAAGCTTTAAAGCGGTTTGGATTCTTATTGCGTGCCTTCGAATATGGTGCTCCACCTCACGCAGGTGTAGCTTACGGTATTGATCGCATTGTCACCATTATCACTGGTAATGAATCTATTCGCGATTGCATCGCGTTTCCTAAGACCCAAAAGGGAACATGTTTGATGACAGAAGCCCCCTCGGAAGTTGATGATAAACAATTAAAAGAATTAGGAATCGTTACCATTTCAGCTAAGGCTTCAGCCAAGGCTGATCAGCCAAATGGCTGAGATCCGCCTTTGGCGGAAAAAAAATAATTAAGGAGAATAAATATGTCGCTCAATCTTTTAAGCGTTTTAGTTTTAGCAGTTTTTGCAAGTGGTTGTGGCCTTCACGCCCAGAGTTATGTGATGACTAAACCTCGTGTGAATATTGAAAAGGGAAGTGGAAATGCAGGATATTTAGCTGGAACACCTCAATATGTAGAGCCCGAAAGAAAGACCCGTAAGGTTTATGTATTTGAAATCACCAAAGCAATTCCGGAAGGTGAAGTTAAAAAAATTGAGCAAGAAATTAGTGAAACCACCACAACAAGAGTAGATACAACCACGCCCGAAGAACCTGCTGCAATTGCAGAAACGAATCATAGAAATGTTAACCATATCGTTATTCCACGTATCGATGATATCCCTGAACCTGTTCAAGCAGCTCAAGGTCCTTCAGAAGACACCGTATACACTGTTCAAAAAGATGATACCTTGCAAAAGATTGCCAAGAAACATTATGGTACATATAGCGCATGGTTGAAGATTTATAATGCAAATAAGGATAAGATCAAGAATCCTAATTTCGTTAGACCAGGAACAGTAATAACCCTTCCGGCGGCTAAATAAATGGAAACTCAACTTCAATATGGAAATAATCGAGATCTTCAGCAACTCTTTGGCAGGTATGATGAGAATTTAAAAATCATTGAAAAAGAGTTGGGTATTAGAATCAATCGTTCTTCAGATGGAATTAAAATTACTGGTTCTGAGGCGCAAGCTCATAAAGCCCAAGAGCTTTTCAACTATTTAATGACTTTTGTCGAGAAGGGTAAGGATGTCAAAAAAGCTGACATTGTCTATGCTTTAAGATTGGTCGAAAAAGAAGATAGTATTGATTTTAAACGTTTGGCTAAGGAGAAAATTGAAGTTTCAGTTAAAGGTGGTTTAATTACTCCTAAAACCAAAGGTCAGATTGAATATATTGAAGCAATTAAAAATCATGATTTGGTTTTTTGTATTGGGCCAGCAGGAACGGGTAAAACATATTTGGCTATTGCCATGGCGGTGAATGCTCTTAAAAAAGGATTGGTCCGTCGTATTATCTTGACCCGTCCAGCAGTAGAGGCTGGCGAAAACTTAGGGTTTCTCCCTGGGGACATGGTTGAAAAAGTTTTGCCTTACCTTAGACCTTTGTATGATGCTCTCTACGATATGATGGAGGCTGACACTGTCGAGCAATATACAGAGCAGGGAATTATTGAGATTGCTCCTTTAGCATTTATGCGCGGAAGAACATTGAACGAGGCTTTTGTTATTCTTGATGAAGCGCAAAATGCAAGACCAGATCAAATGAAGATGTTTTTAACTCGCATGGGTTTCGACTCTAAAGTCGTCGTTGTAGGGGATGTTACCCAAAGTGATTTACCTGGAGGCGATGGAACAAACGGTCTTTTAGAAGCCAACCGTATTTTAGGTCAAGTTCCAGAGATTAAATTCATTCATCTGACAAGTGAAGATACTGTCCGCCACGATCTTGTACAAAAAATTATTGAGGCGTATGGCAAATCCACAAACGGTAACCGTTAATTCCTCAACTTTTTCTGTTGATCAAATCATCATGTTGGCTGTCACTCTAATAGCCACACTGATTTTTTGTCATTTTTCCGAACTTCCGCTATTGATCCCTTTGATGTTTTTCTTTTTTGGTCTTCATATGTTTTATGTAAGAAGGACCAAATGGCAGGTTTTTTTACACTTAACATTGCTTTTGGTTCTTCTTTTAGGGGTTGCCCATACTCTTAAGTCTTATCATATCTTTTCTCTCTACTATACGCCGATCGCCTGTGTGGCAATGATCACAACCCTTCTATATAACGATATACAACTATCATTTGTGCTGTCCTTGATGGCTAGCAGCTTGGTTGGCATGATGGTAGGTTTTTCTTTGCCTGATATGATCATTTTCTTTTTAGGAAGCCTTTGTGGTTCCTACATTGTTAAGGATGCAAGGACAAGAGATGTGTTTATAAAGGCGGGAGTTCTCGTGGGTTTTGTTCAGATGGTTTGTTCTTTATTGATGAATTTTGATATCAGCCCTGAGAATTTTAAGATGAGTCTCTTACCTCTTTTTTTAAATGGAATTATATGCTCAGTTTTAGTCATGTTTTCTTATGTGGTATTTGAGATAGTTTTTGGTGAAATTACTAATTTTACTCTTCTTGAATTGTCAGATTCTTCCCAGCCCCTTTTAAAACGCCTTGTGATTGAAGCTCCCGGTACCTATCATCACAGTTTAATTGTGAGCAATTTAGCGGAAGCTGCATCAGATGCCATTGGTGCGAATGCTTTGTTGACTCGAGTTGGTGCTTATTACCATGATATTGGAAAGATGGTGAAACCTGAATATTTCACCGAGAACCAGCTTATTGCAGGCAATAAACACGATGAGTTGGAGCCTTCTCTAAGCCGTTTGGTTATTCTAAATCATGTGAAAGAAGGGTTGGAATTAGCTAAAGAATATAAATTGAACCAGAAGATTGCTGATTTTATTCCAGAACATCATGGAACAGCACTCATCCATTATTTTTATCAAAAAGCTCTCACAGAAGGTGATGTTGAGGAGGTAGGAGAATCAGATTATCGTTATCCTGGACCCAAGCCTCAAAGTAAAGAGACGGCAATAGTGATGCTGGCAGATTCAGTAGAAGGGGCCACGCGTGCCCTTGATGAACACACCCCTCAAAAGATTGAAGATGTTGTCCGTAAAGTCATCAACAATAAATTTATCGACGGACAACTCGATGCCTGCAATTTAACTCTTAGAGAAATTGACACGATAGCCTCCACATTTGTTCGTGTCTTGTCGGCTATGTATCATGGCCGCGTGAAATATCCCGAAAGAACCGATGAACATCGCGGTCACAAACCTTCAAAATAGAATTCCTATCCCTTCGTCCAAGATCAATGCAGTCGTACCCAGGGTCTGTAAAATTCTTCGATTGAAACACCAAGAAATTTCTATTGTATTTGTAGGTGAAAAACGCATGAGAAGTCTTAATAAGAAATTCTTGGGACATGATTATGTTACGGATGTTATTACATTTGATTTGGAACTTTCCGGAGAAATCATCATTTGCCCTCAGGCGGCCTCTCAAAATGCTAAAAATCAAGGCCAATCCCTTAAAGAAGAGATCTTGTTATATGTGATTCATGGACTTTTGCATTTGGCTGGATATGATGATCACCATCCTAAAGATATCAAAAATATGCGTCAACAAGAGCAAGTTTTGCTTAAGAAAATCTTATGATTAAACGTTTAGCCATCATTGCTGCTTTAGTTTATGCTGCGTTTATTTTAGAGATTGTTATTAATGATATTTTTGGTTTGTGGGCCAAGCCTCAATTGCTAATTATTGTCATTGTCTTTTGGGGGCTTTATTCAGGTATTCGTTATAGTATTTTTGCTGCATTCCTGGCGGGCTTATTAAAGGATTCCTACAGTATTCTTCCTTTTGGAACGTATTTATTTGTTTATGTTTCTTGCGCATATTTGACTACATTTGTTCGTCGTAATCTCTATCAGCCAGGTTCCCGTTTTTCCCGTGCAGTTGTGACTTTCTTTGTTTTATTGGGAGCGTTCTTTCTTCAGGCTTTGCTTTATTTGATGAATCATGATGTGGATTGGCGAGAGCTGTTTCTAAACATTTTTCTTCCTCAATTGGTCGCCACAATGCTTATTGTGACATTTATGTTTTATCGACTCAGAGAATTAACAGTCATTTTTAAAATTTAGTCCTATGCGTCTAAAGATTATTGAGAATTTTATATTATTCTTTCTTGCTCTGATTTGTTTAGCACTGGTTTATATGCAAGTGATCAAGGGAAAGAATTACTATGATTTAAGTGTGAATAATCGGATTCGGGCAATTCCAATCGATGGTGCTCGAGGAAAGATATTTGATCGAAATGGGGTCGTTCTTGCAGACAACCGGCTTTCTTATCAAGTTGCTATTGTTTCGCAAGAGATCAATGATTTAGATTCTGTATTTAATTTTCTCTCAAGCGTTTTTAAAAAACCTGCCTCTTATTTTCGTACACAATTTACAAAAAAACGTAGGACCTCATTTGCTCCAGTGGTATTGGCCCAGGATGTAGATCAGCAGACCATTATGACAATTGAGGAGAACCGTTTCCAATATCCTGGGTTAGTCATTAACAAATCTTATCGAAGGACCTATCCTGCTGGAGCAACGACGGCCCATGCTGTGGGATATGTAGGAAGAATTGATGAGCAGGAAGCAGATGTGATGCAAGAATATGGATATAATCTCGAGAGTGACGTTGGAAAGACAGGTGTTGAGAAAACGTATGATTCGGTATTGCGTGCAGAAGTTGGGGGAAGACAAATTGAGGTCAATTCAAGAGGGCAGGAAGTAAGATTGTTAGGTATTAAAGAGCCTGGAAGGGGCAAAGATATTACTCTTTCCATTGATCAAAGGATCCAAGTTATTTCAGAGCAGGTGATGGACTCCAAGCCTGGAGCTATTGTGGTCATGGACTTAAAGAATGGTGAAGTTTTAGGAATTTCTAGTTCGCCTTCTTTTGATCCTAATGCATTTATGATTAGAGACCAGCAGGAGAAAGTTGTTTCTTATATTCGTGATACAAAATCACCTTTGTTAGATCGCGCCCTATCAGGACGTTATCCTCCTGGATCTGTTTTTAAGATTCCAGTT
This sequence comes from Candidatus Omnitrophota bacterium, assembly GCA_044225175.1. Classification (GTDB taxonomy): domain Bacteria; phylum Omnitrophota; class Gorgyraeia; order Zapsychrales; family Fredricksoniimonadaceae; genus JACQCF01. The sequence goes on from JBGAJA010000001.1 coordinate 54,285, forward strand.
GCCTTGGCTGCAGTTGAACTAAATAAAGTGACACCTGATTTAACATTTGATTGTCCTGGTTACTATATGCTGGGACAAGCCAAATTTGGATGTGCGCACATTCATGGCAGTGAGAACCTTGAACAAGCCATTGCCCATTCTTGTAATGTCTACTTCTTTCATATAGGACAAATTATAACTGCCCATGTTATTGAGCAGTATGCGAAGGCTTTTGGTTTAGGGCGTGTGACAGGAATTGATCTGCCTTTTGAATCTGCAGGCCAAGTGATTGGTCATGCCAAACGAGGAGTACGTTGGTATACAGGAAATACTTTAAATCTTTCTATAGGCCAAGGTGAAACTTTATCTACTCCTCTGCAACTCACTGTGATGATGGCTGCTGTTGGGCTCAATGGTACTATTCTTCGTCCGCATATTGTTAAAGAAGTAGATTATAAGCCGGTCAGTCAACCCGACTTGAAGAAATTGCCAACAGTCCGTTTGCATGACCATACATGGCAGTTAATTCAAGAGGGATTGCGTTCTGTTGTAACAGACAAAGAGGGGACCGCTCATCTTCTCAATGATTTGCCAGGAATGACTGTATTTGGAAAGACAGGAACTGCACAGGCAGGAAGCACTAAAGCAAATCACGCCTGGTTCGCAGGATATGTGCGTTCCCCTAAAAACAATCTGGCCTTCTGCGTCTTTTTAGAGCATGGGGCCTCTTCCGCATATGCCGTTGAGATTGCCCAGCAGTTATTAAGCCGCATGCAGGCCCAGGGAATTATATAATTCAATTTTTTTATTCAAGTAAACGCTTCCCCAAATGCCTCCCCAGGCCTTGAAATCCCAAAATATATAGTACATACTTTATATAAATAGAGATCATATGAAAACCCCATTAACTATATTTATTTTAGTGAGTTTTATTGTTACAGGAACTATAGGCCCTATACCTGTTTCTGCAGAGGTAGGGGCGTATAGCAATACGCCTTTACATTTGCCAAAGCCTGGGGTAATGGTCCATTTGAGCCCACCAGCTAATCCAGCAATGCTCAAAGGGATCAAGGTTCATCCAGATAATCCGTTTCGGTTTGAATTCATAATGGATGCGGGTGATCCTGTAGGGGCACGGCATGCCGTGCCCCTACGTGATGATGCCAGCAGATTAATCAAATATTTCCTCGCCTCATTAACTATACCCGAGCATGACCTCTGGGTGAACCTAAGTCCCTATGAAAAGAACCGTATAGTTCCTGAGAGCTTTGGCCAGACCGAGATGGGCCGAGATCTATTAGCCCAAGACTACATGCTCAAACAGATCACCGCGAGTCTTATATATCCTGAAGATGAGATAGGAAAGAGATTCTGGAAGAGAATCTATGAAGAAGCAGCCAAGAAATATGGAACAACGAATATACCTGTGAGTACATTCAATAAGGTATGGATAGTTCCTGACAAAGCTGGGATTTATAAAACAAATGATACAGCTTTTGTTGTTCAAAGCCATCTTAAGGTCATGGTTGAAGAAGATTATGTATCGGCCAATAAGGATAATGCAGCAGGAGTAAAAGCAGATGGTAGCCCGAAAACTAATGCCATAGGATCTCAAATTATACGTGAAATTATCATTCCTGAATTGACCAAAGAAGTTAATGAAAACCAGAATTTTGCAAATTTACGCCAAATTTATAATTCTCTGATCCTTGCGACATGGTTTAAGAAACATTTGAAGAACAGCGTTTTAAATAAAATTTATGTAAACAAGAACAAGGTCTTTGGGGTGAATGTCGAAAATAGAAATGCAAAGGAAGAGATTTTTGCCCAGTATTTAACGGCATTCAAAAAGGGAGTTTACAATTATATTAAAGAGGAGCCGGACGTTATAACACAGCAAAAGGTTCCGAGAAAATATTTTTCTGGTGGAGCTCAATTTGGACAGGTTCCTAATATTCTCACACAAGACCACCTTATTTCTGAGGTTCGCTGCAGTCAGGCCATGCTTGTTTCAGTGAATTTGCAAGCTAGGAACGATCCTGCAATGCCAACAAGCAAAGAATCATCTAAGATGGGCAAACCTTTGGAAAGCATAGAAATTCCTCATATTTTTTTGAAGCCAAACTCCCGAATACCTTTGCAAATAGCTAATATTCGACAGGGAGTTTTTTTAGATGATGTGGCTAAAGAGGAATTAACTTTGCAGGATGTATCTTTACTGCAAAGAAAAATAGTGCGTCTTAATAATGCTCAAGATGGTCAAGTGATTAGAGATTTTCTTAGGGCTGAAGAAAATCGGGATTATGCATCTGGAAAAGAACCCAGAATGATTATTAAACGTATTAAAGATCAGACGTATATTCTTCCATATTCCTCTTACCATAAAGGAGCTTCGCCAGTTCTACTTAAAGTTCTCTCGCAAATGAATATTCCTTCCAACGCTCAAGGGCCAGTTTTTTTTACGGATGTGTCTTATATTATAAACCAGAACGATCATCAGAAGATAGATTCGCTTACAGGCCATTTTGCGGGGACACAAATCTATCTTTTAAAAGCTGATTTTCTTTCTCTGATTGATTCCATGAGTCCAGAATCTAAGTTAAGGGAAATTATTCTTCAGCTTGTTTTAGAAGAATTATTTGGACAAACATCTCAGAGATCTAAAACTGTTAATTTGGAGGATCAATGGGGAAGGTTTAAAAATTTACTTGATGAGAATAAATTAGATCCTATCAATTCGATTTGTTTCTTAACTGAAAGGCACTTTATTGCCCCAGAGTTTTTTTTACACGAGTTAGAACAATGGAACATCCAAACAGTAACTTTAGATCAAAGAGATGCGATTAATACGATTCTTCGATTTATTATCAATAATGATCCCAATGTTGAGAATTTAACGAGAGCAACAAAATTCTTATACAAAATGGATTCTCAAGCTGTAATTTCTTTAGCGAATTTGGAGACTACGTCTTTGGCTTTGGAACAAGATAGTCTTAATCAAATGAGTGCAGACGAAAAGATTAAATTTATCTTAGTATTAACTCAATTGACTCAAGGAGAACATAGGCTTCATTTATTAATGAAAGCTTACAAAATATTTAAAGAAGCCAGAAATCTTGAGCAGTGGAGCAGAAAACAACGCTTGAAAGATATCAGTCTTGGATTTGCTCAAATAGGCGCTTATCAACAGGCCATTGAAGTCACGCTTAATGAAAAAGATCAGGATTTCGAAGTATTGTTTAATATAGCGGAAATTCAATGGAAAGCAGGTGATTGGGAAGGCGCGAATAGAACATTTGAAAAAGCTTTAACAATAGTTCAAGCTTCAGACAGAATGCAGGATAGATACATTAATTTAATTTTAAGAATGACTAAAATACAGGGAGTTTCTCATCCTCAAGAGGCCAAAAGAACATTACAGCAACTAACAAATACACCATTCAATACTTTAATGCAAGTGGCTGTTGTTTTTGCCCGGCTAGGGTTTGAATATGATGCCAAAAATATGTTTCTTAAACTTCGAAGAAATGCATTGAGTTCAAAAGAAGGTTTAACAAGGCAAGCAGATGCGCTTAAGAAAATAGCCAAGCAGCAAATGGAAATTGGCTATAGTCCTCAAGCTACCCTGGAAGAATTAAGAAGAATTATTCGTCAAAAGGAAATTGGTTCAGGTTTGAATTGGAGGGTCTTCACTCTTATTGAGATTGTTAAGACAGAAATTAAAGAAGGTTTTGATTATGAACAAGACTTAAAATTAGCGCAACATTTGGCCGGATTTATAGACAAAGTTGATAGCTTTGAAATAATGAAATCCTTTGCTCAAATTGAAATCATGATAGGAAAAGACGCTAGAAGCTATCTTCAAAAAGCCCAGGAAAGCTTTCGTGATGTTGAGGATTATCAGAAAAGAAAACCTCTAAATGAAATTATTAAAATCCAGTTAGATGGTGGTTATTTGACCGAAGCTATAGAAACAATGGGGCTCATTAGAGGTGGGGTGGAGGGAGACTTGTATTCTCGTCTTATCATTCTTCTTGCAGAATCTGGACAGTATGAAGAGGCATTACAGCGCACCGGTGGCGAAACATTTGAAAAGATTATTAGTATTTATAAAAATAAACCTGGAAATCGTGCTGAAAAAGCCAGGATTAAAAGATTGTTGAACAATCTCAAAGAACTACGTGAAGAGAAGGAGACAAAAGAGAAAATAAGATATTGGAGCAAAATTGCAATGTGTCAAATAGACTTAGGGTTTAAGAAAGACGCTCAAGAGACTATCTCACAAGTTAAAGTTCTCATTGGGAAATTAGAAACACATGACAATATTGATCGACCGGGTTATTGGCTATGGATGGCAGAACTGGAAATGAAAGCAGGAATCAAGGTTGATTTGAAAATTTTAACGAAAGAAGTGCTTTCTCTTACAAATAAGAAATATTATGAGAATTTTTCCTCAAAAACAGATGCATTATTGAGTTTAGCGAGAATTCTTCAAAAGAATAAGATGGATTCTACTGAGATTCTTAGAGAATTTATTAACATCTGTGAAGAAGAGAGAAGTGACTCGGAAAATGAAGGGTATTATGAAGTTATTGATGCGTTAATTGAGTTGGGTCAATTTCAACGTGAATTTGATTATGATGCGTCTAAAACGTACAGAACTGCCTATGGGCTCATTGATGGATCCTATTATGAAGATACCTCAAATGAAAGTAATTATTCTGAAGACAAAAATACTGACTTTAATAATGTAATGAAAGCCCAAATTAAAGCCGGTTATTTTAAAGATGCACTCACAACGATTGAGAGTCTTGAATATAACGATAAGATTGCTGGTTATTTGAACATGTATAACACAGCTAAAAAATCTAATAAGCTTGATATCCAAAATCATGCCTTTAATCAACTATCCATTCAAGGTCAAAATTTTTCCTTTGGCGATATAACAGATGCCTCAACCGCAATTTTTTCACTTCCACGCATTCGATTTCTTGTTAAAGCTTATTTAGATGGGCAGATTAAGCTTGATCTTAAGAGTGTTCTCAATTTAATGAGAATTCTTGAAAGCGATTTGTTTTCTTTCGAAGATGGTATTATGGAACGGCGAGCTACTTTATTGCAGTTGACAGAGAGGGCTCTAAAGGAGAGGTATGGGAATATTCCTGAAATTGAAAATATTTTACGACGATTTTTTTCTAAGATAGAGCGCGACCAGGAAAGGTTTTCTAAATCAGCTAATGACCCTAAAGCCCTTGAAGAATTAGGCAGGGAGCTAAGAAATCGGAATTTATCGTTGATTAATACTGTCAATTTAATTGAGCTCTACCACATGTATTATCCGAAAATGTCTTACTTCTTGATTTGGCTTTTGACACAAGATGTGCATGTAAGACCCGTTGCAAATCTAAGATACGTTATTATGCAAGCATCCAGCCAAAAAGTATCTTATAAGCCGCTTCTTTTGTATCTATTACAAGCCCCTTATATTAGCCAGCGAGAGGAACGAGAGAAAGATTATACGAAACGCTGGCAGCTTTTGAAGAAATATAAAACATTGATGTCTCTTATTTCTCGTCTTGAGATAGAGCAATCTGTTGTCAGTGATATTATGAAGGATTTCTCAAGTGATTTTGATTTTACACGAACAGAGGAGTTTTTTAAAATAGGCATAAAGAAAGTTTTAGAGCAATATTTAGAAAAACCCCTAGATGACCTTCAAGAAATTAAGAATGTGGATGAATTAGTGAATATATTAATTTATATGAAAAATATGTCTGGCGAAGATGATGATGGAGAGGATGAGGAGGGTAATCAAGGTGTATTAAAAGAAATTATACATAAATATTTGACTTCTGGTTCAAAGGCGGCCTGGGATTATATAAAAACATTAGGAGGCAATGAAGATTATAAAGATGAAAAGAACTTTCTGGAAGGTCCAGGGGCCATGAAATTTGTTGTTAAGGAAGTAGAAGATGTAGAACAATTTATTCGTAGTAGAAAACAAATGCTTTATGAAGATATTAAGCGTCATATGGAGTGGTTAAAGAATGATTACAGTAAAGATAAGAAGGTTGTAGATGCCATTGAGAAATTATCGATTCAATTCGGTGAGAATGTTGATGAGGATATTTTGAAAATCAAAACAATCCTTGCGGAGCTCAAAGCTAAAGAGCTGGGAAAGGGGGGTATTCAAAAGAGCAACAGCCATGCGAAAGACATGGAAGAGCGTATTTTTAATATTCAGAATTTAAAAGCGCAAACTTTAAGGAATGTCACTGATGAAATCACAATTGATATTAGCCAAGATCCTATTGAAACTTTGCATTTAGGAGTTGGTTTTCCAAGTTGTTTAGACTGTATAGATGGAGAATACAAAGTCCATGCCTTTGAAAATCTTGTGGATTTAAATAAACGAGTGATTTATGTGAAAGATAGCCAAGGCAGACGCATTGGTCGTGTAGTTCTTGCTCTTGCAAAAGAAGGGGAAAAGAAAATTATTTTACCGATATCTATATTCTATACAAATACGACGTTCGATTTAAATGGCCACATGTTGAGCTTTTTAAAAGCATACAGCCGCCATACGGGATATAATTTATTAATAACGAATAATATTATTTCTGGCTTACAAGGCCCTAAGCAGGAAGCGAACATTAAATTAGAAGAAGCGGTTGCAAGAACTATTTATTCTGATTTTGGTTTTGAAGTAGGAGAAGGAAGAATAAATGAGAGTGTCTGGCGTTATACCCCAGATGGGGCGATGAGTGTAGCTCAAAAACAAGAAGTTGGTGGTATTGATTTAAATCCTACAGCCATAACTATGCTTGAAAGCGGACAGGATATTCAGATGAAAATTCCTGCTGATTTGAAAAATTTAGAAACTCTGCAATTTGATGGCTTTATTCCTGTCATTATTAATATCACTCCCATTGTAAACTTGCCTCTTTTTTTAGGATCAAATCAAGCCCAAGAAGTCGTTACTCATTAGTAATCAAGATTTAAGAATTTTCTCGATATCTTGTTGCATGCAAAGCATAGACAAAGGATAATGTCTTCAAACCAGGAGGAAGACATGCCCATTATCTATAAAGAAGAAAACAATATTGCTTTTATTACCTTCGACCAAGCTGATTCAAAAGTTAACGTCCTCGACTCAAAGACCCTCATTGAATTTGAACACATTTTAGATCAATTTAAAAATACTAGCGCCTTAAAGGCTATTGTTATCCAAAGTGCCAAAAAAGATATTTTTATTGCTGGTGCTGACATTAAAGAAATTGAAAACATTACAGATTTTGCTTTGGGTAAAACAGCAGCCCAGGCAGGTCAGCGTATATTTAATAAGCTAGAAGATTTACCAACGCCAACCATTGCTCTTATCGATGGAGCTGCTTTGGGTGGTGGATGTGAACTCGCTTTAGCATGCCGCTACCGCATTGCTACATTCAGCGATAAGGTCCGTATTGGTTTACCAGAAGTGAATCTTGGATTTGTGCCAGGATTTGGAGGAACATATCGTCTTCCTCGTCTTGTAGGTTTGCAAGGGGCCTTGAAAATTATTTTGGCAGGATCTTCCGTTGATGGAAAAACAGCGCTTCGTATGGGGTTAGTGGATCGCATTTATCCACAAGCAGGATTATCTCAGCGAGTTGTGGAATTTGTTCAAGAAATCACGGCCAAGCCCAAGAGAAGAAAATATCCAACCAATGTTCCAGTAGGCTTTAATGCCTTTTTGGATAATAATCCAATAGGGCGGGCGATTGTTTATAATCAATCTGCAAAGGGAGTTTTGAAAGCAACCAAAGGCTTTTATCCAGCTCCAATGAAAGCGCTTGAAGTGATTAAACAAACCATCTCCATGTCTCGTCCTCAGGCTCTTGATATTGAATCGTCTGCTTTTGCTGAGTTGGCTATTGGGACAATTTCTAAGAATCTTGTCAAAGTGTTCTATTTGTCCGAGAAATTTAAGAAACTTTCTGTTCCTGGAGCTGAAAATATCAAACCTATGCCTATTGCTAAAGGGGCGACTATAGGAGCAGGTATTATGGGAGGGGGTATTGCTCAGCTTCTGAGTAATCGGGGCGTATGGGTGAGGCTTAAGGACATTAATCATGATGCTATTGCTAAAGGTTTGAAGGCTGCTTCTGATGTGTATATGCAGGCTGTTAAACGCAAACGCATGAAACCCTCTGATATGGCTAATAAAATGGGAATGATTTCTGGAACTTTGGATTTTAGCGGTGTTTCTAATGCGGATATTGTGATAGAGGCTGTTGTGGAAAACATGGATGTTAAAAAGAAGGTATTTACTGAAGTGAGTAATAATGTACCTGCTAACACCATTTTAGCGTCGAATACTTCCTCATTATCTGTGACCGAAATGGGCTCTGTTGTCAAAGACCCTTCTAAGGTGATTGGATTTCATTTCTTTAATCCGGTTCATCGTATGCCATTGATTGAAATCGTGACGACTCCTAAGACTTCTCAAGAGACTCTTGTATCCACCCTAGAATTTGCAAAACGTTTAGGGAAGACGCCAATTATCGTCAAAGATGCCCCAGGATTCTTAGTGAATAGGATTTTATTAGCTTATATTAATGAATCAGGTCGATTGCTTGAACAAGGGGGCTCTATTGTACATTTGGATAAGATTGCAACAGATTTTGGCATGCCCATGGGGCCATTTCTTCTTTCCGATGAAGTAGGGCTGGATGTAGGGGTTAAAGTACTTCACATTCTTGAAGCTGGTCTTGGGCCTCGATTCAAATCTGGTTCTTTGTTCGATGAAGTATTGGCTTTAAAATTGTTGGGGAAAAAATCTGGTAAAGGTTTTTATATTCATGGAAAAGAACGTGAAGTAAATGCTCAGGTGCAAGCCATGGTCAAGGGAGGCAATCCTGCTTCTGATGAAGAAGCTTTAATGCGTATGACATATATCATGATCAATGAAGCAGCTCTTATTTTGCAAGAAGGGATCGTGGATGGAGCCGATACGGTCGATATTGGTATGATTATGGGTACAGGCTTTCCACCGTTTCGAGGAGGGCTTTTACGTTATGCGGATTCGATAGGGATTGATAAGCTGGTTTCTGATCTCCAGAGCCTAGAAAGTAAATTCAAAGATGGGCGTTTCAAACCTGCGGATTATATTTTGAATCTTAAGTCTAAGGGAAAGAAATTCCATAGTTAAGTTAATATGAAACAAGAAACAAAGAAAAAGATTTTGATGTCACTTTTGGTTTTATTAGCTCTTGTTTTTGCAGCTGGAGTGGGCTGGCTCATTTATTATATGAGCCAGGTTAAGGAGTATAAGGACAGTGAGCATAAATTCTCAATAGTGTACCCTTCCAAATGGGAGAAGAATGAGCGATATTTGGGAACGGCGGTTGCCTTTGTCCGTCCCAAACAAACAGCCCTTGATGTGTTTTCTCCTAATGTAAATATCTCTGTTCAAGATGTCCCTGATGAAATTGCGACCCTTAAAAGTTTCTCTGAAACAATCACTAAACAAATGACTACTGTCTTTCAGAAAAATATCACTATTGTCAAAGACCAAGACATGGATTTTGGCGGCAGGAAAGGGCATATATTAGTCGTGAATGCGCCCCAGCCGCAGAATCTAAAATCCATCTTTGTATGGACTATTAAAGGCTCAAAAGGCTATATTTTTACGTTCATGTCCCGGATTGATCAATACAAGGAAGTCGAACCTTTGGTCGATCGAATGATACATTCCTTCAAGCTACAATAACCTTCTGAACCTGCGAGGTTCCAGAAGGCGTTATCCCATCCGTTCGTTCAAGAATTCTTCCAGGGAAGAGCATTGCAGGTAATAATTGGTTTGTTTTTGATGGCCTATGGTATCGGTCGGGGTAGGGCCATAGTTATGGCCTGGCCAGATTGTAGTCTCATTGGGAAGCTTCATTAAGATATTATAAAGGCTGTTGTACATGACTTTGGCGTCCCCACCAGGCAAATCGCAGCGTCCGCATCCGTCGATAAAAAGGGCATCCCCGCTTAGTAATTGCCCTTGAGATAGAAAGCACTGACACCCTGGGGTGTGCCCAGGGGTATGAATGGTATTAAAGGTAATTGATCCAAGGGTAAGGGTCTCTTTGTCAGAGACTGGATTTAAGTTTCTTAGATTTCGAGTCAAAAATGGCGCTTCGTGTTTAGATATATACACAGGAACATCGTGATGCCGCAGAAGTTCTTCTAAACCGTTCACATGGTCAGGGTGGGCATGGGTTAGAAAGACTTTGGTGATTTTATAGCCCATATTTTTGGACTGCTGTATTAAGAATGGCACATCCCAGGCGGGATCAACAATGGCCATTTCTTTGGTTTGTGGATCTCCAAGAAGATAGAGAAAATTATTTAGAGGTCCGATTTCGTATTGTTTAATGACCAGTGAGTTGCTTGACATAGGTATGTATCCTTTTATAATGACAACGTTTCAGCTGGAGGCTGATCCGCCTTTGGCGGATTTCATAAATAATATAGGAAATTTCGGAGGTAATCAAATGGCTTTATTAGAGTCTATCAAAATTCCACTAGGAACATTAATGCCGGATTTTGAGCTTAAAGATGCTCTTGGCAAATCATATAAGGGAAGTGAGCTTTATGGGGAGAGGGGATTGCTGGTTGTGTTCACATGTAATCACTGTCCTTATGCGATTGCCGTTTGGCCCCGAGTGATTCAGTTGGCTAAATATGGCCTTGGAATGAGAGTCAACACCGTTGCCATCAACCCTAATATTAACCCTGAATTTCCAGACGATGCCCCAGATAAGATGGTTGAGAAAATCAAAGAATTAGGCATCGAATTCCCCTATTTAGTCGATGAAACCCAAAGAACTGCTGATGCCTTCAAAGCCCAATGCACCCCTGACATTTACCTATTTAATAAAGAAAAGAAATTAGTCTACCACGGTCGTATTGATGACAACTGGAAAGACGAAAGCAAAGTCACCCGCGAAGAACTCAAAGAAGCCATGAACAACATGGCCGCCGGCCGCCCCATCGACGTCAAACAAATGCCATCTATGGGCTGTTCGATCAAATGGCTATCGTAAGGCCCTCTAACTTGACAAGGCTATACCCATAGGGCATACTTTGACCAAAGCGATCAAATACACTTTGGAGAATATTATGTCCCCATTAACCTTAATAGTTTTAAAGTCTATGCGTCATTCTGTCCGTAAGGGCGTTTCTATCGTTATTTTAGTGGCTTTTATGGCTACTACCGTAAAGACTCCAGCTAATGCTCAATTAGCCCCTTGGATGCCAAAACCTGGGGAAATGGTCCATTTAAGCGCTGATTTCACACCCGCACACCTTAAGGGTTTGGTCATTCACCCTGAAAATCCACTTAAATTTGACTTCATCATTTATAAAGGTGATGAACGTTTATCCTCCCAAGATAAGCAGGTTATTTATAAAAATTTAATCAAATACTTCATGGCTTCTCTGGCTGTTCCTGATGACAATCAATGGGTGAACCTTTCTCCCTATGAAAAGAACCGTGTGATTGAAGGGGATTTTGGGAAGACGGAAATGGGACGTGACCTTCTGGCCCAAGATTACCTCTTAAAACAAATCACCGCTTCTCTTATATATCCTGAAGACAGTTTAGGTAAGAAATTCTGGGACAAGGTCTATTCCCAGGCCCAGCAACAATTTGGCAGCACTGCTATCCCTGTGAATACCTTTAATAAGGTTTGGATTGTTCCGGCTGATGCTCTTGTGTATGAATCAGGCAATACAGCTTATGTCTTGAAGAATCATTTAAAGGTCATGTTGGAAGAGGATTACATGTCTCTGACCAAGCACAGTGGGATTAAAAATGTCCCTTCTGATCATGGTAAAGGTGTTAATAAAATAGGCAGTCAAATCGTCCGCGAAATTGTCCTTCCGGCCCTTGAAAAGGAAGTCAATGAAGGAAAGAATTTTGCTAATTTGCGTCAGGTTTACAGTGGGATGATTCTGGCCGCATGGTATAAGAGGGCTTTGAAAGAATCTTTGTTAGGAAGAATTTACGCGGATAAAGCCAAAGTCAAAGGAATTGACCAGAACCCTAAGAATAATGAGAAAATTTATCAGCAGTATCTTAAAGCTTATAAAAAAGGGGTCTTCAACTATATCAAAGAAGATACAGACAAATATTCCAAGCAATCCATTCCAAGAAAATACTTCTCTGGTGGAGCAACAGGATTTGGTGATTTAAGAGCCAACCTTGCCGTAACATCCAACTCCAGTCAAGCTAACCAAGCCATGTCCGCAGATATCAACAAATCAGGCTTAGATGCTGCCCATGCTGTTTTAGCTGAACAAAAAGAAGCTGATAGCGCCATGATCTTAAACGAAAACCAGGTCAGACGTATTGTGGAAGAAAAAGGTGTTTTAGAATTTATCAAAGTATTAGAAAATGAAGGATTAAGCCTTGTTTCTCATCCTACAGAATCGACTGCAGATAAAATTATTGTTGTAGATGGTAATCGTATTCAATTTGACGTTAATCCAAACCTGTCTAAGGGACGCTTGTTTCAAATCAAATCTTCGGGCGTAATTCAAGGGTGGCTTTCGAACAAGTTTATTTATATTAAGAATTGGGACGAAATTGTCCGAGATGATTTTATGAAAAGGATTGTCAATGTTCCAGGCCAGTCTATTGAAAAATATTTGGAAACATTGGGTCTGAAAGTTTCTGCGGTGACAGATGTGGTTGACCGAAGAAAATTGCTTAATGATTTAGATTCTCGCAGTAAGTATATGTATTACAGAATTGATCCTTTAGGTGAAGCTGTTAAAGACTCACGAGTCATAGCATTAGAAGGAAAGATTATTGCCATCGCTATTGGCCAAAAAGAGCCAATTAAGAAAAAAACACCGCTTTTCTTAGAACCCAGATTAGATATGAAGAATAGTTGGGGGGATCTAATTGTTTCAGCTTCTTTGTCCTCAGACGGTAATAAACTTGTAATTCTCGATTACAATGGAAGAGCTTCATTGTTGAATACAAGAACTGGAGAAGAGATAGAAGCTCGGGTCTTAACTGCGGGAGATTCCCTGTTTTACGTGGCTACAATTTCTCCTGATGGTAAGTTGATTGCCACCATAGATGGTAGAAATGCTTTAAAGCTATGGGATATGGAAACTCAGAAAGTGATTAAAGAGATGGAAGAATTGAGATTTTTTTCTAGTAGTTTTCAACTTACATTCTCACCAGATAGTAAGACATTTATAGTTCAAGGGAGTAGAGGAGAAGGGCTTTTATTTGATATAGCTCATAGTAAGCCCATGGTTGAACTTAGATTTTCTGATCGTTATACAAATACAGTTTTCTCACCGGACGGCCAAAAGTTTGCACTTGTAGAAAAATACAATGTGATTTTCTTCGATACGAGGACAGGAAAAGAACTTCATCGATTAGGGATGAAGGATCATATCCATGTTGTTACCTTCTCGCCAGATGGTAAGAAGCTCGTGGTAGGTTTCTATGATGGTGGGGTTAAGCAATTTGATATTGATAGTAACACTGAAGAGTGGTTTCTTAATGAACAGAGAGTTCAGAAAATTGGTTTTACAAAAGATGGTACGAATATTGTGACGGTCAATATTGAAGGAGAAGTCCGTATATGGAATGCGAATAATAGAGAAAAGATCAATGAATTCCAAACTGAATCACGTTCTGATGGGCCTTATCTAGGTAGTTTTCTGGCAGAAGATAATCAAAGTATTGTGAGAGCAGATAAGTCAAAGATAAGAATATATGATATCCCAATCGCTACGCTCAAATCCAATGAAGAACAAGATTTGTCTGTTGAGGCAGATGAGGAAACCATGACTATTGTTGGCTCCGATGGCCAAAGCCGTGGATTTGAGAAAAGAGGAACCAAGTGGGAACAGGTCTCTAAAGGTCCTAGTGAAGGGAATCCAAATTTAAGATTTAAAATAAATAATGATGGTCAATTCCTAACAATAGGGGATCCAGACGGCACAGGAATCACAAAGATCTATCAGCGCTCAGCTGATGGTAAAAGTTTCGAATTGAGGACCTCTTTAGCTCCAGACTCCGGCCCAATCATGCAAGTCTCCGACACTACAGGAGAGATAGAAGGGCAAAATAGTTATAAGATTAAATTTGTTCTAAAAAATGGAGAGTGGCAGATAGGGGAAGATGTTGAATCAAAGAAATCAGAAAATCCAGTAAAGAATGTAAAAAGTGCCAAACAAGAGCTAGCTGAGATAAAGGAAGGGATTGAGCAGCTGAACAAGGCGCTTGAACAGACTAAAACTCCAGTAACTACTTTAGTAGATTCTCAAGATAGGTTAAATGTGTTGTTGAAAGAAAGAGCAAGACTAGAGAAGATGATTGAGTTTGGAGAGCAAACCGGTAAAGAACCCTTAGCTATAAGTAGCGGGCAAGTTATAACTAAAGATGATTCTGGAACAGTCATAATATGGGAAAAAATGCCCGATGGAAAATGGAAAGATGTCGAAAAGATTGGAGTAGTCAAATCATTCGAAGTGGTGAATGATGGAGAATTTATAACAAAAGATGATGCTGGAAAAATCACCACATGGGAAAGAAAACCAGATGGAACTTGGAAAGCAAAAGATGCAGCCATGCTTGTTACGTTGAATGATGGTACGACGAGTGTACCATTGGGGTTGGTTCAGGTTATCTATAAGTTTCTAGAGCTCAGACCTTTGACGTCATTTCAAGGGTTAACAGCTGATAATCTTGAAGTGAGGATTCCTGGATTTTTAGAATTAGTTTCCTCCGATTATACAGGTGCAGATTCTCCTTTGGGAATTGCGGAAATGTCTGTGAAGATTATTGAGCAAAGTATAGTGGATGGGCGCTTGGTAAATCCAGTTAAACCTGGTCAAGGTGTGGTATCCTCAAATTCAGGTGTTCCATTTCTTGTGGGAGGTTTAGATCTTTCAGGCTTTAACTTTACAGTTTTAAAGGATCCGAGGTCTCTTGCTCCTTTTGTTTTTGATATTGATCGTATTCATACGATTGTAATTTCTATTAAACCAATTGATCCTGAAGATAAGCAAGCATTTTTGAACCTTAAAGATGAGCCAAAAGCAGATCCAGCCATGAAGAATACCAAGGGGGGTATTGACTTTAATGCGGCCCATTTGAATTTGCAGATCAAAAGGGACGGCAAAGGTGTGCCGCTTCCGATGTCCCAGCAGAATTTGGAAAACATCCGCCTCGATGGCCTTGTGCCAGTCATCATTAACATCACACCGATTACCAGCATGCCTGTTTTATCTCAGCTTATTAATTCTAATCAAGTGGCCAATGGATAGAATATAAAGGGGTTAAAAGAAATTTTAACCTCTTGCTTTTTAAGAATATTATGATACAGTGTCTCATTATGAAAGAGGTTATTCAAAAAGAATTGCAGAAGTATGAGGATTATTTGAAGAAGAGGCATCTGCGTTTGAGTCAGGGAAGGCAGGTGGTTTTTCATCAGGTGATGGATAAGCATGGGCATTTTACGGCGGAGGAGATGGCTAAGGTCTGTAATAAGATTAAGCCTGCTGTATCTAGAGCAACTGTGTATCGCACGCTTCATGAGATTCTTGAGGCAGGAGTTATTCGTGGAACAGCTTTTGGGGACAAGCATCAGCATTTTGAACATCTTTATGATGAAAAGAAGCACCATCATGCGCAATGTGTGCGCTGCCATCAATACATTGAGTTTCCCGACTTACATGAAGAAAGCCGTTATAAAGCTATTTTAGAAAAACAAGGATTCAAAATTATTGGCCATGAAATGCATTTTTATGGAATTTGCAGCAAATGTCAGGAGAGTATATGAACAAGCCTTGGCGTCGTGATGTCACGACCGCGAGTTTATCGGAAGTTAATTCATCTATCAGTGTGCCGGTGAATGCTAGATTTTGGCGCAAAATGATGGCCTTTGTTGGGCCCGGTCTTATGGTTGCGGTAGGGTATATGGACCCAGGGAACTGGGCAACCGACTTAGCTGGTGGGGCTAAATTTGGTTACACGCTTCTTTCAGTTATTCTTATTTCTAACTTTATGGCCATTATCCTTCAGCATTTGGCCTTAAAGCTTGGAATCGTGACTGGTCGTGACCTTGCTCAAGCCTGTCGTGACCACTATTCCAAACCAGTTGCCATTTTCTTATGGGTTCTTTGCGAAATTGCAATTGCTGCTTGCGACTTAGCTGAAGTCATTGGTTCTGCAATTGCTTTAAATTTACTTTTTGGTATTCCACTGGTTGTTGGTATTTTGATTACGGCAACAGATGTCATGATCATTCTATTTCTGCAAAACAAGGGCTTTCGCGTCTTGGAATGTTTAGTTGCTGGTTTAATTGTCCTGATCGGTGGATGCTTCTTATATGAGATGGCTATTTCCCATCCTTTTCTTCCAGCTGTATTAAACGGCCTCATTCCTCGTCCAGAAATCGTCACTAACCCTGAAATGCTTTATATTGCCATTGGTATTTTAGGGGCAACAGTCATGCCTCATAACCTATACCTGCACTCCAGCATTGTCCAAACTCGGGCGTATGAACGTAATGATGCGGGTAAGAAGATGGCCATTCGTTTTGCTACGATCGATTCAACGGCTGCTTTGTTATGTGCATTTTTCATTAATGCAGCTATTTTAATCTTAAGTGCGGCAGCTTTTCATGGGACTGGACATCAAGACGTCGCTGACATCAATGACGCCTATCGATTGCTTACTCCTGTATTGGGGGCTACATTTGCCAGCACATTATTCGCAGTTGCTCTTCTAGCTTCTGGCCAAAACTCGACATTAACAGGAACATTAGCTGGTCAAATTGTGATGGAAGGGTTCCTAAATATTCGTTTACGCCCATGGATGCGTCGAATCCTGACACGTTCAGTGGCCATTGTCCCAGCAGTCATTGTAGCTGCGATGTATGGTGAAAAAGGAGTAGGAAGTCTTTTAGTTTTAAGCCAGGTTGTGTTATCTTTACAGTTAAGTTTTGCAGTTGTACCTTTAGTGATGTTTACGTCTGATAAATTAAAGATGGATAAATTTGTTAATCCTACTTGGCTTAAGATCTTAGCCTGGACAATCACGGTGATTATTGGGGGACTAAACGCTTATTTATTGTTTCAAACAGTCAGTTTATGGTTCGGAGGATCTCATTAATGTATAAAAAAATTCTTATTCCTTTAGACAATTCACCAACAGATGAGGCTATTCTAAAGCATATACGTCCTTTAGCTAAATTGAGTTCAGCAGAAATTCTACTTGTCCACGTTGCAGATGGTTTTGCAGCTCGTCTTCAAGATCAATTGAATTTAGCTGATTCTGAAGAAATCATTAAAGATCAGAAGTATTTGGATGAACAATGCTTGCTATTGAAAAAAGAAGGTTTTAGGGTTAAGTCTCTTCTACTGCAGCGTAAAGAACCTGCCGATGCAATTCTAGAGACTGCTGATAAGGAACACTGTGATTTGATTGCTATGGCCACCCATGGTCATGGTTTTGTCAAAGATATGATTTTAGGTTCAGTTGCAGATACTCTTCGTCATAGTACGGACATTCCTATTTTGATGATCCGTTCAAAGTGTTAAATAATTCCGCAGTATATTGTATTTCTTGGGTGGAAAATCTATAATGCCTCTATGCAATTCACGAACCGAATAACAGAGGCTTCCGACCTTGAACAAATCCTTAAAGACCTGACTGAAAATGTCAGGGGAAATTTTGATTTGGGGGTTTTGTTTGTTTCTCCTTGGCAACCTTATAATCCACAAGAAATTTATAAGGCCTTAAAAGCTCAGATTAAAATTAAACATTTTTTGTGCTGCACATGCGCAGGGATTATTGGCAGTGAGAGGGAAATTGAGGGGAGACCTGCCGCTTCATTATTGCTGGCTCAATTGCCCAATGTGACTGTGAGCCCTTTTTATATCAATCAAGTGGCCCTCGAGGGATTACAAACGCGTGAGGCTTTATACAATTTCTTCGAAATCTATCCCAATGAAACTCCAACTTTCTTAGTCTTGCCTGATCCCTATGCCATCGATACGAATCGTCTCTTAAAGGTTTTTAATGGTGCTTATCCGGGTTGTCCCATCATCGGAGGGTTAGCCTCAGGAGCTTCAGGACCTGGAGAAAATACCCTTATTATGGATGGAGAGGTTTATACGGAAGGTTTGATGGGGGTTGTTCTAACCGGAGATGTAAAGGTTGAAACGGTTGTGTCCCAAGGCTGTCGTCCTTTTGGTGAGACATTCATTGTGACGAAAGCTAAAGACAATCTTATTTATGAACTCGCAGGCCAGCCCTTTTATAAAATCTTGGAGGGTGTATTGAAAGCAGGTACAGAATATGATCGTCACTTGGCCAGGGAGGCCATTTTTGTTGGTATTGCGATCAATGAGTATAAGCCGGAATTTAAACGAGGTGATTTTCTTATACGGCCTGTCATGGCGGTCGATCCTAATAATGGTGCAGGGGCTATTGGGGATTATATTAGTGCCGGTCAAACGATTCAATTTCATCTGCGTGATGCTAAAACAGCCAATGAAGATTTGCATGAACTTCTAACTCTACAAAAACAGAAGAATGGACAAGTTCCTCAAGGAGCATTTGTATTTTCGTGTAATGGTCGAGGCTTAGGTCTGTTTAAAGAGCATAATCATGATATTCGTATCATTCAACATCATCTAGGCCCTGTTCCTGCTGCTGGGTTTTTCTGTGCCGGCGAAATTGGCCCTGTGGGCGGCATTAATTTTCTTCATGGTTTTACCAATAGTATGGCATTATTCTATGCAAAGTAACTCCCAAGAATATCTTAAGGTCATGTTTAATTTTGCCCAGAAGGCAGGCAAGGTTGCGCTTAAACATCTTGATCAAAGTTCGCCTTCTTTGAAGAAAGATGCCAGTGTCATTACAAAAGCAGACAAAGAAATCTCTCTGTTGTGCCGTAAGTCACTTCAAAAATACTTAAAAGATCCATCCCATCTCTTAATTGATGAAGAAGATCCTAATATAGCCCTGTACTTAGATCAGAAAAGATTAGAGCAAACAAAGTATCTTTGGGCCGTTGATCCTATTGATGGAACACGTCTGTATGCCAATCGAATGCCATTATTTGGAGTTTCTTTGGGATTATTGAAAGATTTAAAGCCATGGCTTGGGGTTGTCTATTTCCCCGTTTTAAAAGAGCTTTTTTATTGTGATGGGATCAATGCTTACTTCGTCCAAAATGCTTTCACCTCAAAAGCTAAAACAATCAAGATCAAACCTAACCGGGAACAGGTGTCTCCTAAGTCATTATTCTTTTGTAATGACACATTCTTTAACAAATTTGCTTGGTCTGATAAGGATTTCCACATCATGATCCATGCGTGTGCCGTTATTAATCTCTGCTGGCCATCCATTGGCAGGGGAATTGGATGCTTTTTAAGGTGTAATCTATGGGATTTTGCCGGTTCCTGGCCCATTATTCAAAAGGCAGGGATGGATTTTCGGTCGGTCAGAACAGGAAAAGTCTTAAAATCTGTCAATATAGATGTTTTTAATGGCGCTCCAAGGCCATGGGATTTAAAAGAGCATTACATGATTTCCTCAGCAAGAAACTTTTCTCGAATTAAATCCAAAATAATTATTTTGTCGACGACAAAAAACATTTCGTAATAGTTGATTTTCATAAAACAGGGTGCTATATTCGTAATAGAAAGCCGGAGGAAGTCATCATTAGTCTAAGGCCCGCAGATTTGTGGGGGGCACATCAGACAAAATTAAAGACAGATGACAAACCGGCTTTTTATTTCGCAATTTCATTTATTTTTAGTATATAATTCCCTCCATGTCTAGCGAACGATATCTTCGGATTTATAAGAAATTTTATTTTGATGAGGTCAAATCCCATACTCTTTTGTATGGTGCTCTTTCTGGCAGCTGCAGCAGTTGTAAGGAAATTGATATTAAGTTAGATGCTCTCAAATGTCCTTCCTGTGGAAATCCTTTCAAATACATTGCATTTATGAATATCAAAGATCATCTGCCTAAAATGCAAAGAATAGCACTTGAGAGGCCAGATATTGTTTTTATGGATTATGAAGATTTTAAGAAGGTTGAAGGAGAGCTTAAAGCTCGAGATATTTTAGGATAAGGGGAATGTATGGTAAATAAAGATCGTTTGGTTAAGTTGACTCAGAAATTACTACAATTTGATTCAGTTAATCCTCCTGGAAATGAACTTGAAGTTTCTCGATTTATAGAAAAAGACCTTAAATCTTTAGGGTTAGATGTGAAAACAGTCTCGTATGCTAAGAATAGGCCTAACGTCATTGCCACGCTTAAGGGGACATGGCCTCGTGCCAAAGCTGCCTCTGAAGCGATTTTAATTACCCCTCATATTGATACAGTACCTTTTGGTTCCGGATGGAAATTTAATCCGACCGGTGGCACCATCCATGCAGGCAAGATTTATGGACGTGGCGCTTCGGATGATAAAGGCAATGCAGCCGTTGGAATGGAAGTTTTACGTTCTTTAGTGGAAGATGGCATTAAGCTTAATCGCGATATCATTTATGCAGCGACCGTTGATGAAGAAACTGGATCTCACCAAGGAATTAGACCTTTACTTGAAAAAGGCGTACTTCGTCCTAAGGTTGCTTTGATTACTGATTCCGAAGAGTTCGACTGCATCATAGCCCAAAAGGGACTATTCCATTGCCGTGTGCAGATCTTTGGAAAGAAAGCTCATGGGGCCTATAATTGGCGAGGAATCAGTGCTATTGAAATTGCTGCCAAGGTCATCAATCGTCTCAAAGAACATCAATTCAAATTTAAGAAGCATCCCTTACTTGTACCACCGACCAAAAATATCGGAACTATTCGTGGCGGAGATAAGGTCAATATGGTGGCTGATTTTTGTGAGTTTGCCTTAGACATTCGTTTTATGCCAGGAATGACTGCAGCTGGAGTCTTGAAAGAGGTCAAAAGCATTATTGCCAAGGAAACAAAGAAGTTTAAGGTGATTATTGATGATTCTCAAAAGCCCTACGAACTTGATCCTAAGCACCCCTTTGTGAAGACGTACGTCGATGTTTGTCGAAAAATGGGCTTTGATGCAAAGTATCTAGGAAGCCAGGGGGCCACAGTCATTACATTTTTCCAAGATTATGGTATTCCTGCCTTTTCAACGGGCTGGGGAGCTCATGGGGTCATTCATGCCAATGACGAATATGCTGTTATTAAAACTCTTTATCATGGAGCTCAGGCTCTTGAAGCTTATTTGAAGGAATACGATTCCAAATGAGAACACTTCTTTTAGCTATCTTTTTAATTTTTAGTGCTAGTCTTCCGTCGTGGGCAGTTGAAAATGGTGAGACAATCCATTACAACGTAACACAGGTGGGATTGAAGGCTGGAGAGGCGACCCTAACATTTGTCGGGCCTGCTCAATATCGAAATCAAGAAACATATTCTATTGACTTTTACTCTAAAGGGATGAACTTTGAGGATCATGAGAAGATTTATTTGGATCCTAAACGATTGAAACCGATCTTTGTTGAGCGAGATTTAAACATTTTTGGCAAAAAAGAGAAGATTCTGGAAGAGTATACCGAAGGTCACTTAAAGATCACTAAGACCGTAGGTAATAAAACTACAGAACAAACCATAGACAAAGCAGGATGGATGGATAATATTTATGCGTTTATCTATCGTTATCGTCAGTCTGAAAGCTTCCAAGCTCAAGAAGAATTCGATATTAACCTTCCGACAACAAGTTTAAAGATTGCCATTGTCAAGAAGGATGCTCTCAAAGCAGGAAAAAAGAAGTACGATGTTCTTTATATGCAAAGCAAACCTTCTAAATATAAGATTTGGTTTGATGCTTCCCCAGAGAAACTTCCTCTTCGAATCAGCGGAGCAGTTGGCTTGGGAAATACCGTTATGATGATGACAGACTATGAAAAAAAATAAAATTCAATTACCAGACAGTAGAGGTCACTTCGGCGAATTTGGCGGCTGTTATGCTCCAGAGACGCTCATGGGACTTTTGCTTGATTTAGAGAAAGAATTTCAAAAGATCAAAAAGGACAAAACATTCCAAAAGGAGTTTGATTTTTATCTCAAGGAATATGCTGGACGTCCAACCAATTTATATCTCGCCAAACGTTTGAGTGCTCATTTAAAGACATTAAAGGTGTATTTAAAACGTGAAGATTTGCTGCACACAGGTGCTCATAAGATCAATAACACATTAGGCCAAATCATCGTAGCCCGTCGTATGGGAAAGACCCGTATTATTGCGGAAACAGGAGCTGGGCAGCATGGAGTTGCGACTGCTACAGTCTCAGCTTTGTTTGGCTTGAAGTGTGTGATTTATATGGGCGCTGAAGATGTGAAGCGTCAGTCTTTGAACGTTATACGTATGAAACTTATGGGAGCAGAAGTAATTCCTGTAGAAAGCGGCTCCAAGACCCTTAAAGATGCCATGAATGAAGCTGTTCGTGATTGGGTCACCAACGTTCATGACACGTTTTATATCATCGGCTCGGTGGCAGGGTTCCATCCTTATCCTGTTATGGTGAGAGCTTTTCAATCTGTGATTGGTAGGGAAGCTCGTGAGCAATTCTTGAAAAAAGAAGGACGCTTGCCCAATTATTTAGTTGCATGCGTTGGTGGGGGTAGTAATGCTATGGGATTATTCCATCCATTCTATGATGACAAATCCGTCAAGATTATTGGGGTTGAGGCAGCAGGTCATGGGGTGCATACCAAGGAACATTCAGCTACATTGACCAAAGGAAAAGTTGGGGTGCTTCATGGCAGTAAGAGTATGCTTCTTCAAGACAAAGACGGGCAAGTACAAATTGCTCATTCCATTGCAGCTGGTTTAGATTATCCAGGAGTTGGGCCAGAGCATTCATTTTATAAAGCAAGTGGTCGGGCTGAATATGTTTCAGTCGATGACAAACAAGCCATCGCAGCCTTGAAATTGTTAGCCAAGACAGAAGGAATTATCCCCGCTCTTGAAACATCGCATGCCATTGCCTATTTAGAAACATTAGCCAAAAAAGTAAAATCCAAATCTTCCGTCATTCTATGTCTCTCCGGACGTGGGGATAAGGATATGAATCAAATTTCGCAGTTTGTATAAATAATGAAGAAGTTATGATTAAACTCTTAATAGGATTGATATTTTTAAATAGTTTTTCTGGAGCCGCCATTGCTCAAACTATTAAAGATGGTTTTGGTAAAACTTTGCTTCCTGACAATTGTTTATATGAGGGGAATTTTAAAGGAGGTTTGTTTAACGGGAAGGGCACTCTCAAATGTGCCAATGGAGATA
The DNA here is from genome assembly GCA_044225175.1 of Candidatus Omnitrophota bacterium. GTDB lineage: Bacteria > Omnitrophota > Gorgyraeia > Zapsychrales > Fredricksoniimonadaceae > JACQCF01. Next base: position 77,609 of record JBGAJA010000001.1, read on the forward strand.
AATTTGAAGGAGAGTTTAAGAATGGATTTATGGATGGAGCAGGAGTCTATATTTTTGGAAATGGTGATAAATATTCAGGGGAATATAAGAATGGTTATATGAACGGTAAGGGCGTTTTAAATTATTCAGATGGCAGTAAATTTGAGGGAGGATTTAAAAATGGTCGGATAAATGGCCAAGGCGTATTAATTACTGATTTAGGCGCTAAATATGAAGGAAGTTTTAAAGATGGAAAATTTAATGGAAAAGGCATAGTTACCTATACAGATGGAAGTAGTTATCAGGGTGAAATCAAAGATTATAAGCCTCATGGCAAAGGTCTTTTCACTTATCCTAATAATTCTGTATATAAAACCTATGAGGGAAATTTTGAGGAAGGTAAATTTAAAGGTAAGGGAATATTCTTATATGTTGATGGCAGTAGATATGAGGGTATGTTTGAAGATGGTCGATATAATGGGCAAGGAATTTTATATTGTGGCAATGGCAAGAAATTAGAAGGTATTTTTGAAAATGGTCAATTTACTGGCAACGAAAGATGCTTTGATAACAATGAATAGAATCGATCAAACATTTAAGAAATTACGTCTACAAAAGAAAAAAGCTTTCATTGCTTTTATCACTGCTGGCGATCCTAACTTAAAGGCGACTTATGATCTGGTGTTAACATTAGAGCAGGCTGGTGCTGATATTATTGAGCTGGGCGTTCCTTTTTCTGATCCTATGGCCGATGGTCCAACCATTCAATCATCTTCCATGAGAGCGCTCCAAAACGGAACGACGTTAACGAAGGTGTTAGATTTAGTCAAACGGCTTCGACTAAAGACCCAAGTTCCGTTGTGCTTGATGACCTATTACAATATTATTTTTAGTCACGGCGAAGAGAAGTTTGTGAAAGAGGCTGTTGCGGCAGGGGTAGATGGGATTATTATTCCTGATCTTCCTGTAAGTGAGGCAGCTGTCCTTAGAAAGCATGCTCTTGCCAAAGATTTGGCTACTATCTTCTTTATTGCGCCAACGACGAGTAGTGAACGCGTTAAATCTATTGCTCAAGCAAGTACTGGCTTTATTTATTATGTATCTCTGACAGGTGTCACTGGAGTTAAACAAACCCTCCCTAAAGAAGTCGTTGCTGATATTAAACGCATTAAGAAAATTACTAATAAACCTATTTGTGCTGGTTTTGGGATTTCTACATCGGCTCAAGTTAGGTCTATAGGCCAGGCAGCGGATGGCGTCATTGTTGGAAGTGCTATTGTTAAAGAAATTCTCAAATATTCAAAAGATAAAAACTTGGCCTCTAAAGTTGCTCATTTCGTAAAGCAATTATCCAAAGGATAAATCACGTGCAAAAACTGACTACACTCGATAATAAGATTCGAGTCATTACGCAAACTTTTAAAGATCGTCAAAGCACATCTCTTGGGGTGTGGTTTGGTGTGGGTGGCCGGTATGAGAACTTTAAGAATAAAGGCATTGCCCACTTTATGGAACACATAGCTTTTAAAGGCAGTCGTCACTATTCCTGCCAAGAAGTTAAACAATTGATTGAAGGTGTGGGAGGCAATCTTAATGCTTTTACAGGAGAGGAAGAAACCTGTTATTACGCTAAGGTTCCAAGAAAACATTTGAATCGAACATTTGATATTTTGGCTGACATTAGTTTGTTTCCAACTATCAACAAGAAAGACTTAGAAAAAGAACGAACTGTTATTTTGGAAGAAATCAAAATGTATCATGATCTTCCTCAATACTATGTGATGGAACTCTTAGAAGAGCTTCTTTGGCCTAACCATCCCCTGGGGGTTAGTTTAGCTGGAAGTAAAGAAACTGTTTCAGCTTTAACCGAAGTTGATTTGAAGAGCTTTCAGAATGATTTTTATGTTCCAGATAATTTGGTTGTATCGGTTTGTGGAGACATTAATCATGAAGCCATTGTTAAAATGATTGATAAAAAATTAGGAAAACTTAAAGGCAAGATCCAGGAAAGCTATATTCCAGCTCGAAAAGACCAAGATAAGCCTTCGGTTAATTTTCATGTCAAAGATACAGAACAGATGCATTTGGCTTTAGGATATTTGGCGTATGAGACCAACCACAAAGATTATTATGTGATGGCGACCTTAAGCATTATTCTAGGCGGCAATATGTCGAGCCGTTTATTTAATGAAGTCCGTGAAGACAGAGGTCTTGCGTATTCGATAGGAAGTTCGTCAAAGACGTTAGATGATACGGGTGTTTTTATTGTAAGAGCAGGTGTCGATAACAATAAAATCGAAGATGCTTTGGCCGTAATTTTGAAGGTCCTCAAGAAGGTAACTAAGGATGGCGTTACTCAAGATGAGCTTTCCCGTGCGAAAGAGTACTTTATCGGTCAATTCCTCTTAGGCCTTGAAGACACCTTAGACTACATGATCTGGCAGGGTGCTGGATTAATCAGTCATGATAAAACAAGAACCGTTCAAGCTGTTGTGAATAAGATTAAAGCCGTCAGTTTAGAGGACATCAAAAGAGTAGCTCGGCACATTTTTTCTGAAAAGCGTCTGAATGTAAGCTTGATTGGTCCTGTAGATGATGCCAAACAGAAGCGTTTGAGGGGCATTGCCGGCATTGCCTAATAACATTCAATATGATATGATTTAAGTATGAATACACAATTACCTATAGCCACATTAACTGATTCAGCCGTCGAGAAAATTAAGTCGATGATGACCAAAGAAGGTAAGGAAGGTTATGCCTTACGTTTGGGTGTCACGACGGGCGGTTGTGCAGGTCTTTCATATGAAATGAAGTTTCAAAAGAACCCGTATGACAATGACATTGTTTATGAACAAAAGGGATTAACAGTCATTGTTAACCAGGAAAGCTTAGAATTCTTAAAAGGTATTGAAGTTGACTATGTCGATACCCTCCGTGAAAGCGGCTTTAAATACAAAAACCCCAATGCCAAATCCAGTTGTGGCTGCGGAACCTCATTTAGTTAATTAGTAACAACCCCCATAAAGGATCACATGACTCCCCAAACAATTACGACCAAAAAAGAAAAACTGCCTAATTCTCACCATTTAAGTTATGAACCTTTAGCGGGTTCTGAAAAAATCTACAAACCAGGCATCATTCATCAAGATATTCAGGTTCCTTTTCGTAAAATTACATTGTCCGACACAACGGACTATAAGGGGAAGGTCACCCCTAATGACCCTATCTTTGTTTATGATACATCTGGTCCTTATACCGATAAAAATGTGAAAGTTGATATTGCTCAAGGCTTATCTCAATTAAGACTTCCTTGGATTCTTAAGCGTGATGACGTGGAGTATTTACCGGAATCTACATCTGAATATCGTCGTGAGAGAGAAAATGATTTGGATGTAGCAACCATTCGTTTTCCATCGGTCAGAAAACCCCTTCGTGCTAAAAAGGGAAGTAATGTGACCCAAATGCATTACGCCAAGCGCGGCATCATTACTCCTGAAATGGAATACATTGCTATACGTGAGAATTGTTCGCCAGAATTTGTTCGAGATGAAGTAGCTCGTGGACGCGCTATCATCCCATCAAACATCAATCACCCTGAAAATGAACCAATGATCATTGGTCGCAATTTCTTAGTTAAAATTAACGCTAACATTGGAAATTCTGCCATTTCATCAAGTATTGCTGAAGAAGTAGAGAAGATGACATGGTCAATTCGCTGGGGTGGAGACACTGTTATGGATTTATCGACGGGCAAGAATATTCATGAAACCCGCGAATGGATTCTTCGTAATTCTCCTGTTCCTATTGGAACGGTTCCCATCTATCAAGCTTTAGAGAAGGTGAATGGTAAGGCGGAAGATTTAACATGGGAAATTTATCGTGATACGTTGATTGAACAAGCAGAGCAAGGTGTGGATTACTTTACAATTCATGCAGGCGTTCTTCTTCGATATATTCCTTTAACAGCTAAACGTATGACTGGTATTGTTTCCCGTGGCGGCTCGATCATGGCTAAGTGGTGTTTGTCTCATCACAAAGAAAGCTTCCTTTATACACATTTCGAAGAAATCTGCGAGATTATGAAACAGTACGATGTATCGTTCTCCTTAGGTGATGGTCTTCGTCCTGGAAGCATTGCGGATGCGAACGATGAGGCTCAATTTGGGGAATTAGAAACGTTAGGGGAATTAACTAAGATTGCCTGGAAGCATGATATTCAAGTCATGATCGAAGGACCAGGTCATGTGCCTATGCATTTGATTAAAGAAAACATGGAGAAGCAACTTTCCATTTGTCATGAAGCGCCTTTCTACACCCTGGGGCCTTTGACAACAGATATAGCTCCTGGATATGATCACATCACATCCGCCATTGGGGCTGCTATGATTGGTTGGTTTGGAACCGCCATGCTCTGCTACGTGACACCAAAAGAGCATTTAGGGCTTCCCAACAAGAAAGACGTTAAAGATGGTATTATTGCCTACAAGATCGCAGCGCACGCTGCTGATTTGGCTAAAGGTCATCCTGGAAGTAGAGTATGGGATGATGCTCTCTCAAAAGCTCGTTTTGAATTCAGATGGAAGGATCAGTTTCATTTAGCGCTTGATCCGGAAACCGCTGAAAGCTTTCATGACGAGACTCTTCCTGCAGAAGGTGCTAAGGTTGCCCATTTTTGTTCCATGTGCGGCCCGCATTTCTGTTCCATGAAAATCACCCAAGATGTACGCGAATTCGCCGAAAAAGGCCTGCAAGAAAAGGCAGAAGAATTCCGCACGGGTGGTGGACAAATTTATTTATAATTTTGGATTTTTAAGCTGCTGGAGTTAATGCCATCGGAGTAAAAGCATTGGCATGTTCTTTGCAGATGTTGAGCAAATTTTGACGGCATTCATCTAATTCACTTAACATTCTAGCTCGTGCTTCTGCAGATTCATCGACCATCTGTGGGAAAAGTTTAGCGTAGTAATCCATTCCTTCTAAAAGATTATCTTTAAACTCTGTGAAGTATTTTGCTTTATTGCCGTTAAGTGATTCTAAAGACTTAACCACATCATTTCTCAAATAATCCACATACATTCTTAATTCTTTGATGAACATATTAGGTCTATAGGTGTCATTTAAGATATTGATACGGCCATAAATATGATCCGTCATTTCCTTAAGAGTGACAATCTTCGAGAAGTAAGCAATATTCGGTCCTGGGCAAACAGCGGTGAAGCGAGGCACATTGCCAATTTCGTGATTAATGAGTACTGCTTCAGCAAGGTCATTGCAAATGCAAGACTTGGTAACAATGGCATCAAATCGTTTTTTGTACTCTTGTTGTTCTAAATTTAAAGAGGTGAGTTGCTCTAATTTTAATTTTTGATATTGGCGGCTGGCTGTACAAATTGGTTTTGGCGTAAATTCTGTATTAGAAACCAAGTGTCCCTTTGGACAAGCACTTCCTGGACGGCCTTTCATGACGCGCTGATCACGCTCCATATCGCTTAAAGATTCACGCAAATTATTGAAAGGAACTCCTAGAGGAGACACAGGACTTAAATACACATCATTTTCCGTTGCTTTAGATAATTTTTCCAAAGTGATTGCATCAACGTTCGTGACCTCCGGGCAGAGCAACATAGGTGTACCCCAGCCAGTGCCATCAAGATTGTAGTACTTGCGAATAAAAGTATCTTCTTTATAAGTACCAATACCACCTTGAGCGGTAATTTTCATATTCAGAGGAAGAGCAGAGGTGATTTTATTTTTTAGTTTCAAAGCTTCTGTACAGATTTTGTGCAAATCTTCTGCTAATTGATGGCGCTTAACTTTGAATTCTTCCATGATAGGGGCCATAAGATACCCATCCGTTGCAAAGGCATGTCCGCCGCAATTAAGACCGGACTCAATACGATATTCAGAAACCCATAATCCTTTTTTAGCTAAGAATTTTCCTTGAATCAAGGTAGAGCGAAAATCACTCACCTTTAATATAATTTTCTTTTTGATGTCTCCAGTTGAATCCGCATAAAAATCTTTAAAGTTTTCAACATAACCATATAAACGTCGATTAAAGCCAGCAGAGAATTCAATGGCTGAGCGCACTTTACTTTGGGCATAGCCACGCAGCGCTGCTAAGCCATCGGAGAACTCAGGAGGCAAGAGATTGCCTTTAGGATCATAATTATCACGATCCAATTTGGTCATGATATTCACATTAATGTCGCCTGGTCGCATGGCATCACGAAGGTTCTTTTGAAGACCTTCTTTGATCTTTGCATCTTGGCAGGCAAGCATGTCTCTATAGGCAGCTTTAAGTACGGAATCATCAGGAAGTATTTCGAAATATTTGGTGATTTCTGAACCAGGGGAGAATTCTGAGTTTTTGACAGCGGTGAATTCTTTTTCAACAATAAAATCAAGTAAATCTAAATAGGCAGTAATACGACGCGCGCGGAAGTCTTCGTCATATTTGGTAATGGGGGTATATGGCTGCTGATATTTTTCACTGTAAAACTTACGCATTTGCTCGATTAAAATGTCATCTACCAGAGAAATGACAGAGTGGATGCCATATTTAGCCACCTTAACAGGGCTGTCTATCGTGAAAGCTGTACCCATAACCGGTATGTGGAACGTATGTATATTTGTGTCCTTAAACATACTGCAAGTATAGTCCATCTAAGCTAAAAGGCAAGGAATAATATCCCCTTGAATTTCCATTGAACTTGGTTATACTAAGGCATCTTTAAACGTGTAACCTCTTCAATTTTAAGGACTTTAATATGACTGATGATTTGAATTCCCTCTGGCAAAATTTGGCGCTTTTACTACGTTCTCACCCCTGGCATGGCATTCCAATTGGGGAAGATGCCCCCAAAATGATTAACACATATATTGAAACAGTCCCATCCGATACAGTTAAATACGAAATTGATAAAAAGAGTGGTTTTCTGAAAGTAGATAGACCTCAGAAGTATTCCAGTATTTGTCCTACTCTTTATGGCTTTATTCCTCAAACATACTGCTCTAAAAATGTCGCAGATCTTTGCCGTGAACGTACCGGACGTGAATATATTATTGGGGATGATGATCCTTTGGATATCTGTGTTTTGACCGAAAAGGTAATCAGCCATGGCGATATTATCATTCGTGCTATTCCTATTGGCGGCTTTCGCATGATTGATGGGGGACAGGCGGATGACAAAATTATTTCTGTTATGCAAGGAGATGGGCTTTACAGTCAATGGGACAATATTGAAGATTGCCCACGCGCTTTCATTGACAGGCTTAAGCACTATTTCTTGACCTATAAAGATCTTCCTGGATCAGATGAACGTGCCTGTGAAATTACTCATATTTATGGCCGTGAAGAGGCGATGGAGGTTATTCGCCGGTCCCGCCAAGATTACACAGAACGTTTTAGTAAGCTTGAATCGATGATGGAAGTCATTCAAGAAGAATAAACGACATAAGGATAGGCCCATCATGTTTAGAATTAAGTTTCTCTTAATTTGTACTTTTATTCTCACCAGTGTTTTTAATGCTTCGGCAGCAGAGAATCCATTTAAAAAGAATAATCCTGATGGCAATAAATATGAGTTTGCGAGAAGCTACATTTCCGCCTTAAGTTATTTTCAAGCCATCCGTACGCGATGGGAAAAATCTCCTCCTAAAAAGAAGTTTGCTAAAGATGACATCAAAGTGATCCATTTAAGTATGGATTATTTGGTCAATGATAATGCAGACTTAAGAGTTGCTAAGAATTACATGATCAAATACCTGGATTCACCAAATTCTTTGATGCGTAAAGTGTCCGATTTGATGATTGTGGCTTGTGACAGAGATATTGCATTGAATAATAAGTCGAAGAATTTATGGCAGGATTGGTTGATTAAAAAGCTGCAGGAGAAAAAAGTAAAGCCAGAAGATGAAAAAGTGTTTATTGCAGCTCAAAGTGATTTAGAGCTCAAACGCAAGGAATCCGATAAGTCCATTATTAAAGCATCGATTTTGTTGACCAAGGTTTTGTTGAGTCAGGATAATGCGAATGACAAAGGAAAGTTGCTCGCGATTACCAAGAAACAACGATATAAATTGTTAGATAATTTAGATGTGTATGGTAAGGATGTATTAGATTGGGGATTAAAGCCCGGTCAGAGCACGCTTGAAGCCTCAATTGCCGTTATCCGTGAAATTTTAGAAGATCCAATGTTTACCGCTCATAATTAACAGCCTTACATCCCTAACATATTTCATGTCCCAATTGTTCCAATTTCCAGAAATCTGTATTACTGAAGCTTCTGCGGGGAGCGGTAAAACATACGCCCTTGCCAGACGCTATGTGCAATTACTTTTAAAGACAGCAAACGACAATCCTCAAAGTTTTCAGAACATCCTCGCCATCACCTTTACCAATAAAGCCTCTTTAGAAATGAAATCCCGCGTCCTTTATTTTCTAAAGAAGATTGCTCTTAATCAATTATCACAAGAAGAAGAAAAAGACTTTCTAGGAAATATAGGTTTATCTTCACAGCGAGCAGGCAAGATTGCTTTTAATCTGATGGAACTTTTGATCCGTCATTATCACTTTTTTTCAATTAAAACGATCGATAGTTTTATCAATGCTCTTTTGGCAGGATGCGCTTTTAAGATCAATCTTTCAGCTAGATTTAAGATTCAGCGTAATAGTGATGATTATCTTCAGCAAAGTTTGGATTTATGGATTGCTCAAGCTTCACAAGACGCCAAGATTAGAAAACTCTTAGATGAATTTGTGCACCAATATTTATTTTTGGAAAATAGGAGTGGATGGTTTCCCAAAGAGGAATTATTTGGGGCGTTAAGATTGCTATTTAGTGAGTTTAATACTTACCAGAAAACTTTTTTGACATTTCCGGTTGAAAGTGGAGATCTTTATTTAGCAAAGAAGAATTTTTTAGATTTGCTTCGTGAAATCCACGCTCTTTCTAACCCATCCATGAATAAGAAATTTTATGAGGGATTAACTCAATTTTTAGAGCAGCATCCAGTTTCGTTTGATTTAGATGACTTAAGTCGATACTTCTCTTATCCTGCATTTCCAGGAAACAAAAATGCACAGATTAGCCCAGAACTAGAGAAGGTATGGTCCAAGGCTCATAAGGCAGCAGCGAATCTTTGTTTGGCAGAAAGCTTTGGAGTGTTTAACCCCTATGTGGTCATTTTTGAACATATCATGGATATCTTCCGCAGACTTTGTACTCAAGATGACATTTTATTTCTTCAAGAACTTAATAAGAAAGCATCCACGCTCATTGAGAGTGGAATTACTGTAAGCGAGTTGTATTATCGTCTGGCTGTTCGTTTTCACCATTATTTAATTGATGAATTTCAAGATACAAGTTTGTCTCAATGGCAGAATTTATTTCCTTTGGTCCAGGAAGCTCTTTCGACGGGGGGATCGCTGTTTTATGTAGGCGATAAGAAGCAGGCGATCTATTCATTTCGAGGCGGTGAAAGCGGCCTGTTTGATGAATTACCTAAGCAAATTCCTAATGCTCCCGTCAATTATGAATATCTTTCGAAGAATTGGCGCAGTCACAAGGCCATTGTGCAGTTTAATAATGAAATTTTTAGCAAACAGAATTTAGAAGATTTTTTTCAAAGGCGCCAAGACTTTTATCTAGAGAAAGACAAGTCTCATGATGAGATATTTTTCAGTGATGCAGATATTCATGGTATTCAAAAGACGTTTGAACATTCTTATCAAGAAATTAGAGAAGATCTGAACCAAGGTTACGTAAAAATCTTTTCTATTGAAGGTAAAAGAAAACAAGAGCGCCAGGATTATATTAAACAGAATCTTTTCAACATTATTTCAGATGCTTCTCAAAGATTTGAACCCCAAGACATTGTAGTTCTCACTCGGACTAATGGCCAGGTAGAGGAAGTAACTCAATGGCTTTTAAGTCAGGGTATTAGCGCTTATTCTGAGAGAAGCTCAGATATCAAAAACCATCCTCTAATCATTGAGATCTTGGATTTCTTGCGATTCTTGAATTCACCTAACGATCAAGTCAGCTTTGCTAGGATTTTATTGGGTGAGATATTTAGTAAGGCTTCAGGAATTTCCCAGGAGTCCTTAAGAGGCTTTCTATTTGAATGCCGCTTGAAGAAGATGTCGGTTAAAGACCTTTCTATTTATCAGGAGTTTAAAACTAAGTACACACACGTTTGGGAGGAACACTTCGAGGATTTCTTTTCTCAGACAGGAATTTATCCTGTTTATGAATTAGTTGTCAGTATTTATGCGAAGTTTCATTTGCATGAATTTAAGGAGGCTCAAGGGTTTCTCATGCATTTCTTGGAATTGATTAAGCGTCGTGAGGAATTTAGCTCCGATTTGGAAGGTTTTATTGAATATTTTGATCATCTGCAAAACGAAGAACGCTTTGTGCCCATTCAATCTCAGAGAGCCATTCAAGTTATGACAGTGCATAAGGCCAAAGGATTGGAATTTCCTGTTGTCATCATCCCATTCTTAGAAATAGCTATACAGACATCCAAATCTTCCGATAAGGCGCTTTCATACGTATTGGATGTCTCTGACGAGGGTTTACGTATGTTGAGGCTTAAGAAAACGTATGGACGTTTTAATGAGCTTTTGAAGGACCGATATGAAAAGGAATATAAAGACTCTCTGGCTATTGAATTAAATAATATTTATGTCGCATTAACCCGAGCCATTAATGAGTTGTATGTCATGGTTCCTGAGAGAAGTGCCAATAGCATTAATCCTGCAAAATTCCTGATTCCTGATTCCTTGTATTTATTAGGACATAAAGAAAGCAATCTCAAACATAACAAAGAAATGGAATCTCTGCCTGTTTTGTCAACAAATCTGAATTTATCTTGGATGAAGCAATTTAAGGAAGAAGCTCTTGAGGATAGCGACCTGCAACTTAAGATCCGCCAGCAAGGCATTATGATGCATTTTTGTTTGGCGCAGATCACAAGGATTGATAAAGATTTATCTGTCATTGTTGCTGAGGTGATTGAATTAGCAAAGATTAAGGGATTTGATATAGAAGACGGGTCAAAATTGTTGAATTTCCTTTCTAGAAAAGATGTGCGACCTTTTTTTGAGGTCGGTCAAGATGTCGAGATTCTTTGTGAGCAAGAAATGGTCAATAAGTTTGGTGATGCTAAGCGTATAGATAGGTTAATGATCTTTAAGGATAAGGTATGGATTGTTGATTTCAAGACTAGTCATTTTGAACAAGAAAGTCATCAAAAGCAGATTAAAGAATATGAGAATTTAATCAGAGAGATTTATCCGAAGCATAAGGTAGAAGGATTTTTGGTTTATTTATGAGCAAAATTATTACCATCCCATTCACCGAAGATTTCATCGATCACTTAGCCGATTATATTCTTCAAGAATATATGCTCAAGGGTAAGGATTTGCGTCAATTGGCTGTTGTGTTTGGGGGGCATCGGCCATATTTATTCTTGAAACGTGCTTTGGCTAAGCGAGTCAAAGGAGCTTTTTATCCTCCAGCATTCTTTACGATCGATGAATGGATGAGAAATATCGTGGAGAATTCTCAGAAAGCAAAATCTATATCTCAATTAGATCATTATTATTTGATTTATCAGTTAGCTCAACAATGTACTCCAGAGCTTTTAAAAGGAAGAGAGCGTTTTAGTTCTTTTCTTGGCTGGGCCAAGGAAATTCATTCATTGATTGAGCACCTTGATCTTGAGCTAACATCCCAGGAAGTTCTTAAGAATTTGCAAGCGCAAGCCCAAATAGGTTTTGATATCCCACAAGATATAACTAGCTTGCTTGAGAGTTTATTCATTTTAAGAAAAGAGTATCATCAGCATTTAGATGTAAAGGGTGTTTTTTCTAGAGGATTTCAATATACCAAGGCCAGCCAATTAATATCTAATGTGGTCTTAAATCAATGGCAGGAGATTCTATTTTGTAATTTCTTTTATTTACATCGTAGTGAGATGAAAGTGATTGAATATTGTTATACCCAGGCTAATACAACGCTTTTTATGCAAGGTGACGAGCGAAGATGGCCCGCCTTAAAGCGTATTTCTTCTGTTCTAGGAGGACATATTCTTGAAGGTGACAAGGTGATTGAAGGAGATTTTAAACTCAAGATTCATGCTGCCTTTGATATTCATTCTCAGGCAGCCATGGTGAAAGATATTTTGAAATCTATTTCTAATCCTGAAAAGACAGTCGTTGTATTACCTAATGCAGATTTTGTTTTACCGTTATTGTCCTTTTTATCCAGTGAAGTTAAAGAATTTAATATTTCTATGGGCTATCCCTTAAAGCGTAGTGCTTTATATGCTTTGCTTGAGAAGATTTTTTTAGCTCAGAAGTCTAGGCAAAACAATTTGTATTACACCAGAGACTATTTGAGGGTTTTTCGTCATCCATTGGTCAAGAACCTTGATTTGTCTGGTGAAGAGATCACAAGAATTTTAATTAATACCCTAGAAGAGGCGTTGATTGGACAGATTGCTTCTGACTTTTCGGGACGGATTTTTATAGATATTAATGAAATTGCTTTTCATGAAAAGATCTTGGATGAAACTATAGGTTCCCTCCAATCTATGAATATTCCTGTAACACGGGAAGATCTTAAAGCGACTCTTGAAGCTTTACATGACCTTCTCTTTAGAAAATGGCAAAATGCTGCGACCTTTGGAGATTTGGCTAGTGTGTTAGGAGATTTTACGACACTTATGCGCCGCCAAAGTCCTTTGCTGCAGTATCCATTTAATGAACGTATCGCTTTTTATATGGAATCTGTAAGCCAAGAACTTTCTTCAAGTGAATTTGCTAAAGAGAAGTTTTCACCCATTGAAATGTTTCGAATTTTAGAAGATACGCTCAGCGGGCAATTGGTTGCTTTTACGGGTTCTCCTTTACGCGGTTTACAAGTACTAGGACTCTTTGAAACAAGGGCTTTGAGTTTTGAACATGTGATTGTGGTTGATGTCAATGAAGGCATTCTGCCAAACTTGAATATCTATGAACCTTTGATTCCTCGAGACATTATGATTAGATTGAATTTAGACCGTTTGGAATTGGAAGAAGAAATTCAGCGTTATGGTTTTATGCGTTTGGTTTCATCTGCCAAGCATGTCCACTTGATTTATCAGAAGCGTCCAGATCGTCAACGAAGTCGATTCATTGAGGAATTAATTTGGCAGGAAGAAAAGGCGCAAGAGAAAATTGATGTCGTTCCTTTAGAATCAGGTCGTTTTCAGATTCAGCTGACATCAAAGCAAAGAGTAATTCCAAAGACCCCTGCTGTGATTGAGTTCTTAAAAGGGATGACATTTTCGGCCTCTAGCCTCAACACCTACTTACGTAATCCTTATGAGTTCTATGAGAACTATGTATTAGGACTTAGAGAGCAAGATAATTTGTTAGATGAGCCGGATGCGAGGCATATTGGGACTTTTGTTCATGATGTTCTAGAAATTTCTTTTAAGGGCTTTATTAATAAAAAACCTGTCATTGATGACGAATTCAAGAAGTATTTTTTCAGAATCGTGGGGCAGCGTTTCGAAGAGGTTTTTGGTAAGAAGCAAAGAAGCGATTCTTTCTTGCTTAAGAGTGTTTTTGATACAAGATTCGAACGTTTTTTAATGACAGAAGCGGATCGTTGTCACAGTACTGTCGAGTCTATTCTTCAGCTGGAGAGAAAATTTAATGAAGTTATTCAATTAAAAGAAAACAAGGTTAAATTGACCTATCGCATGGATCGTATTGATAGGCTTTTGGATGGAAGTATTTTGGTTTTAGATTATAAGACAGGAGGCCAGGAGATCATGCCTAAAGATTTTGATATGTTTACTCAAGAGCCTCTCTCCAGGGAGCTTATTCGTGATCATTTGCTGTCCTTCCAAATGCCACTCTACCTTCATTATCTACAAGGTATTTATCCTGACTCTTCAATCAATGCAGGCTTATATCATTTAAGGACCGGTCGTTTAGAAAAGTTTATTAAAGAAGCTCGATCAGAAGACTCTCAAAAAGCCATCACAGCTGGACTTGCCGCATTAGATTTTATAGTCAGTGAGATTTTAGATCCAAATACACCTTTTGTGGATGACCCTGGTCATAAGAACCAAGATTAATAGAAATAATGGGAAAGCTATTGATTAAGAAGTGGAATAATATAAAATTAATGCCATACGAACCTGCCTGCCGGCAGGCAAGCCTACGAGGTTCCGTAAAGTTCCAACCATAGAAAAGGATCAAACTAATGCCAAAATGTGTGATGGTCGTTGATGACGAAGAAATTGTTGTAGAAATATCCAAGCGAAAATTAATGGAACGCGGCTATGACGTTCTTGTTGCTTTAGACGGTGAGCAAGCATTAGAAGTATTAAAATCTAAGATTCCTGATTTAATTTTATTAGACATTCAAATGCCAAAAATGAATGGCTATACATTTGTGATGGAAAAGAACAAAGTTCCAGAATATGTCAATATTCCTGTCATTGTTTTGACAGCTTATGGCGAAATGGAACCTCTTCTTAAACGTCATGGAATTAGTTCCTACCTCTTAAAACCTCTCAAACTTCAAGAATTACTCGATAAAGTCCAAGAAACTATTGGAGTATAAGTTCTATGAGTGAAGATCTTCAAGAACAAGAAAAACAGGTTAAATTAAAAGAGTTCTTTGAAAGAGCTCGTAAAGGTGTTTTGAAGTATTTAGACCAAAAGGGAGGATTTCTCTCTATGGCTGAATTGCATGACTATAGTCTAAAAACATATTTGATACAGCACCAGAGATTCTCGATTATGATGGAATCCTTTGTGAATGAAGGATTAGTCAGTTTTGATCAAGAAACCCAAGACGTTTTAATTACTGATCAGGGTAAAAAATTTATTAAGTAGGATTGTTGTAGAAAGGAATCTGTATGAGCTTAAATAGTGTGAATATTATGGGGAACTTAACAAGAGATCCGGAGATCAGATTTACACCAGCGGGAAAAGGAGTTTGCAGCCTGTCTATTGCTAATAACCGTGTCTATACAAAGAATAATGAGAAAGTAACAGAAGTCTCCTATTTTGATGTCGAAGTCTGGGGACCCACGGCGGATAATTGTGTAAAATATTTGAAAAAGGGAAGTGGCATTATTGTCGAAGGTCGTCTGAAACAAGATCGTTGGGAAAAAGACGGCAAGACACAAAGCAGGGTCAGAATCACAGCCAATAGCATTCATTTTATGCCTAAACGTGCAGATGAGGGTTCAGGTCAGTATGCCAGATCTGAAGCTGGACAATCAAGCCCATCTAATGAAGAGACGATTAATCCTGAAGATATAGCTTGGCAGGAATAGTTTAATGAGCCTTTCACAGAAGATTTGTCAATTATGGCTCCCGGTTTTTGTTTGGGCTGGCCTTATCTTTTTTCTTTCCAACATTCCTAACTTAAAGTCAGGTTTAGACGAAGATTTTATACTTAGAAAGTTCGCCCACGTTCTTGAGTATCTTATTTTGACCTTTCTTTTATGGCGTGCATTTAAGAATTCGTTCTCCTTAAATCAAGTTTCCCTTATGGTATATCCGGCACTGATTTCTGTGCTATATGCAGCCAGCGATGAGTTTCATCAAACATTTGTTCAAGGAAGACATGGTTGTTTGAATGATGTTTTGATTGATAGCATAGGTATTTTTGGCCTTTTTCTGGCCTTAAAATTGATTCCCCGCCACTCCCAAGTGTGAGTTTCTCAAAATTTGCACTATATAAATATATAGTCTATACTTCCACCATCATGAAAAGAGTTATCTCAGTACTTACTTTGGCGTGTTTCTTTGCCACAGGACAGATAGGAATTTGTCCGGTTTCTGCCCAAGAAACATTTGTGCTTCCCAAGTCTGGAGAGTTTGTCCCTTTAAGCTCTAATTTTAATCCTATTGTCATGCGAGGACTTCGCATCGATCCTAAAAATCCATTTCGTTTCAGCTTCTTGGTTGATGAAGGCGATTCCAAATTTAAAGAAAAAGATTTCAAAGAGGAAGCCCAAAAGGTCATCAAGTATTTTTTGACATCTCTGACCATCCCCGATGATGATTTATGGGTCAATTTGTCCCCCTATGAGAAAAACCGCATTATTCCTACAGAGTTTGGAAAGACCGAAATGGGCCGGGACCTTTTAGCCCAAGACTATATCCTCAAACAAATCACCGCTTCACTCATTTATCCTGAAAAAGAGTTAGGTAAGACGTTCTGGAACAAGGTTTATAAACTAGCTAAAGAAAAATATGGCTCAGCAAATATCCCGATCAACACTTTTAATAAAGTCTGGATTGTTCCTAATCAGGCAACAGTTTATGAGCATAAGGGTACGGCTTTTGTAATGAATTATCATTTGAAGGTAATGCTGGAGGAGGATTATTTGGCATTGAATAAACATTCTGGTGTCATTGCGAGCGAAGCGAAGCAATCTTTTAAAAAGATTGCCGCGTCGCCTTCAGTTCCTCGCAATGACACGCATAGTGTTGCCTTTCAAATCATCCGAGATATTATCCTCCCCGAACTCGAAAAAGAAGTCAACGCTGGCAAAAATTTCGCCCCCTTACATCAGATATTCTATTCATTGATTTTGGCGACTTGGTATAAGACAAAGGTCAAACAAGATCTTTTAAATCAGGTTTATGCGGATAAGAAGAAAATTGAGGGAATTAAATACTCAACGCCAACCAGGAGACATGTTCGAAACAAGAACAACAGGAACGTGTCCCCAGGCAGCCTGCCAAGCAAAACAGGGTTGAATATGGAAGCGACCCAGAGGAACGAACCATTTGATGTTGAAACCATCTACCAACAATACCTCCAAGCCTTCAAAAAAGGTGTTTATAACTATATCAAAGATGAAATCGACCCTCTGACACAACAGATTGTTCCCAGGAAGTACTTCTCGGGTGGGGTTGTTGGTCATGTTGCTCCTAAATCCATTCAAACGGTCGGAGCTGAGGCTCTTAAACCTGATGTTTTATCAAAGTTTCATTTAAGAAACGTTTCAGGAGATATGGCATTAATTAGCCAAAACTCATCACAAGATAATGACTTTGCTGGGGGATTAATGGGACGGTGGAAATATGAAAAAGCCATATTAAATCAGCAAAAGGGAACGTTGGTGTTACACAATGCAGTTAGGATCCCTCGTAAAGATGGCATTATTGAACCTGAATTTTTTATTAATGGGGAGAATAAACCTCGGGACATTATTTTGAAAATACGAAAACTAAGGTCGAATGAAAGTCATATGCTTTTTAAAGCGTTATGGAGGCCAGAGGGGATCCCTCACAATGATTACAAATATAGAGAACTAACTCAGACTCTTGTTCGAGACGAATCAGCGATCAAGCATCGTATTTATGGGGCAGCAGTTGATGGTATTCCTTTTATTCGTGAAGATATTTTTTTACAGGGTAACAAAGAACAAATTCGAGAAGCTTTTGAACATGAGGTGATGGAGCTAGCAGGCTTATCTCATGATGCCATACGACAGGCACAATATGCGGGAAATTTACGGCTATTAATCCGTGATTTATCTAGTCGAGACAAGAAAGATATTTTATCCTACTCTGCTGATGCCAATCGTAATGTGCTGCTTAAGCAATATTTTTCCACTAGGAGAGAGACTCTATTCTTGAGCCGACAGAATAAGGCTACAGCCACATTTACTACAATTACTCCTGAATTTCGTTCAGATTCAAAGCCCAATGCTTTATACGATGGAGGACTTGGACGTTTTGGGCGGTTGATGAAAGAATTAGAAGAAAGTGATTTTATTCATATTAAGACAATCAAGGTCGTGACATCTTCTCAATTTACTCATTTACAAAGTTTATCTTTTTCCGTCAATGGTAAAGAAGTTTATATGTATTTTGAAGATCCAGAAACTTTGGTTCTCACACAAGGATTGTGGGATCAAATCAAAGAAGGAACAGAGCCAAATTTATATTTTGAAATGGCCAAAGCGCTTATTTTATTAGCTTGGGCTGGATTTCAGGGGGACTCAGTCGAAGGTTTTGCAGAAGAAATAGGTTCTGAAGAGAGTATGGTGATTTATGATTCGGACAATCAAAAAGAACAGACTAAGTTAGAAACGTTCTTTTATCTTGACCACATTAAACGTACCAAAGGACCCCTCAACGATACAGCGATTCGTTATTTAGGTTATCTTTTATATATGTATGGTTTTGATGGTGGTCGGATGAGTATATTTTCTCCCGAAACTTTAGCAGAAGTATTAGTTAAACAGATCCAACAGATTTATGGAAGTGAAGTTAGCCTAGAGCATGCCAGGGAAGTTATAAAGTCCGATCAGTTTGACCAACATTTTTATTATAAGAGTATAGAGGATTATAAATCTAAAGAAGTCCAAGGCGACCCCGGGAGTCAAGAGCAGCTTCATGAGATTTTAAGTATTTTTGAAGATCCTTCTATCCAAGAACGCCTAACCTATGAATTAAAGCATTTTGATACGATTTATCCAGGACAAAGATGGCGTATATCAATGATTGAGGACATACGTGGTATGGGTATGTCTGCGAATATGGGAACAAAATTGGTTTTGGATTATCCCTTGGCAGAAACTGGACATAGACCGCGTCTTTATGTGCTGCCTCCAGAAGGTGGAAAGCCCATTTATGGTCACGATTTTAAAGAATTACCTTCTTACGAACTAGAAGTTAAAGGTGAGTTAGGTGAAAGAAAATCTCTTGGCAATGATTTCATGGTTATTGATGGTCAAACAAGAATGCCATTGAAATTATTTTTGGAAGAACGTTTAGATGTTGATCTTAAACGAAGCCAGTATATGTTTGATAATTTATTTATTGTTGAAAATGGTGGAGAAATAGCTCGAAATATAAGAACAGGACATCTAGAAATTTATTTTATTGGCAATGAAAAGAATTCCAGTGTGAATTTTGAAACAGGTATTATCAATGGTGCTAACATTGCGAGAGAAGAAGAGGAAGAGCAGGATGAGAAGGAGTCGTGGCAGCAAACATTTAATCCTTTATATGCCCCAACCGATGATCCTGATATTGAATTAGCTTTGAGGTATCATTTCCATCCGACAAAATATAAGCCCATTATTTCTTCAGGTGATATTGATTCTAAGATTAATGAAATCTATAGAACAAACCATCAAAGCTCATCTCTGCCTGAACTCATTATCAATTTTAATCAAGAAGGACGCCTTTATTTGCCAAGGGCCAATATTAATTGGAGAAGAGCTCTCAAAGTTTTGAAGCAAATTACTAAACATCATGGCTGGGAAGATACCAGATATTTTAATGATGATGGACAAGCTGAACGTTGGGAGCGTCAAAGTTTAGAGTTTGAGAAAGAAGTGGCAAGGTTTTTTGATATTGTATCTCTGAAATTTAATGATGATGGTAGTGTGAAAGAATGGAAAATGCTTGAGAAAGCAGATTCTGCCATGGGAGCTCATGAGTCGGATCAGCCGATTATTCGTGATGGTGTGGACCAGCGTGCTTATCTAGAACAAGTACTGGGCTCTTTGCCTGGACCAAAACCGACTGTTGTGATGGCAGATGAAAAAAATAATCAACCTATAGATCCTCAACCTTACAGGGGTGGAGGAGTATTCCAAAGAGAATTTAATACCATGCTTAATTCCCAGGATATTTTTGTTCTCTATGGTTATTGGGAATCGATTAAAAGAGTAGCGCAAGCTTTTGGAGAAACAGAGGAGAAATATCGTCAAAAGGAAAATATTAAGATTGTTTTAAATGGCCAGGGGCTGGTAGGTGTGTGGAACGTTCCAGAAGGAGTTAATGCTGTCATTCAAGAAATATTCTTAACAAAAAGTTTAACTGTGCCTGTTTTAGCCAATATTGTTCCATTGACAAGTATCATTGATTTTTATCGTCAAAATAATCCTTTTGCCAAAGAAATATTAACAACATATATCGATAGTCTTCTTTCTCATAGTGCTGAACCTATTTTATCTTATCCGATATTTCAATCTATTATAGATCACCTTATGAAACGTCATGACGAAGGGGAGACTCGAAAGAAAAATGCCAAAAAAAGAAGTGAT
The DNA here is from genome assembly GCA_044225175.1 of Candidatus Omnitrophota bacterium. Classification (GTDB taxonomy): domain Bacteria; phylum Omnitrophota; class Gorgyraeia; order Zapsychrales; family Fredricksoniimonadaceae; genus JACQCF01. The sequence continues at coordinate 97,682 of JBGAJA010000001.1, forward strand.
CCGAATGAGTATAAAATAGATCAAGAAAATCGAGAATTTGAAACGATTATAACTCGAGTATTGAGATTATTGACACCCGAGACTTTGAGGGGCTATTTACGTCAGTTTGTGATTGATCGTCATTTAGATAGCGGTAGTATTAGAGAATATTTTCCAGTTATTTTGCAAGATCATAATGAAGAAAGAAAAGTCCAAGATATGTTGTGGGACATTTATCTCGATGCGCGTAATAATCCTCAACAGAACATATTATTTGCCAAAACACTCATCCATCATCTGAGTTCAAGTGTAGGAAATTCTCAAGCCGTGGGATGGATTTATCGTATTTTGTCAGAGGGCAATTTAGAGCATTCCCACAAAGCCATTCGTATTTTATTAGGAATGAACATTAATAAAGATGACCAAAGACAATTGTTTTATCTGATAAAAACTACCAGCCCTTATCAAGATATTCTAGCTGCATATACCTTGGCCCACGTTAAAATATTTGGTATGGAGACTCAAACAACCCGAGGAGGTTCGAGTAATTTCGAACGTGATGGTCTCATGTCTCTTCAATCGGAGGAAACGCGTAATATGTATTACTATCTTATGAATATCGATGCGATCTTAAAGAAAGGAGGGGTCGCTGATCGTGATGTCGACCATAGGATTTTTCAATATGCAGCAGCACTTGATGAATATGCCGAATATCCAGGTCAGTTTGGTCATACATGGTTTTCTAATTTACGACAGAAAATTCATAGGGCAGTTAATCGCAATGATCTGTATCGTATTGAAGGAATTCTGCGTTTTTGGCAGAATCTTGACCCGCAAGTTTTTGCCAGGATCTCAGAAAAAAGGAAGTTTCCATGGGAGACATCTACAGAAATTGCCAAAGATTTCGATAAAGATGATTACTCTAGGATCTTGAACAATCTATTGGCTTCTCTTATTCATCAAGGTGACATTAATCCTGGTTTAGATATGATTGAACAGCTTACGCATCTTGAGAAAAATTATGTCATAGAAAAATTAAAAGAGGCAAATTTAAAAGAAGATAATATTAGGGTTGAGAAAGTCGAACATATGTTGAATTTATATTTTGCATTGAGTCAAAAATTTACAACCAATATTCCCAGCATTATTCAGGGAATTAATGACCTGCAGGAGAGCAAAGCAAATTACCTTGGATTTTGTCGTCAAGAGTATAGTGCTTTAAAGAGAGCTTTGAAAGGTCAGGATGAGCAAGTGGTTCTTGAAGCGGTCGTCAACTTACGGTTGGCCATTAGAAATGATTACTTAACTCATCCTATGCCAAACGAAGATGATCGAGAAAGCCGTGACAATGAATCTTATAGAAGAGAGAAGCTTGGTCAATTGGACCATGATTTGCATATTTTGGGTCGTTATTATTTAAATAATGTGTTTAGTCAAACTATTCAACATGTGCTTACCCTGGATGACATTCGATCTAACACGAGTGTTTTAATTTCTGTAGCTAAGTTCATCCAATCTGAAGGATTAGGAGGAGTAGATTTAGAACAATTTATAGAACAAATGCAGGAAGGTAATCTGAGTCATTCCCAATGGCATGATCTCATTCGTGCTTTACAGACACAAGTTTTAAAAATAGTTCAACAGATCGATAAAAACATACGTTTTGTCACCCCACATATGCTGCAAGCAGAAAATTCTTTGGATATTCGTTGGCAAGGTCTTTCGAAATTTGAAAAAATCCCTACAGGACATGGGTGGGACAGAGAAGTTTTGACTGAGCAGAGTAAAAAAGACATAGAAAATGCTTTGGTCGATGAATTAATTCGAGAAGCTGGATTGGATGTTTTTAAAGCCTCTTTAACTCAATTTGATCAAATTCTTGAAAATCAGCCTGCTGAGCAAGAATCCGCACAGCCTTTACCCGTAGATACTACTACTCCTCATGCTTTAGATCGTTACTTCTTACATTTTGGGCAAGGTAATATATCTTCCACGCAGAGACTTCTTCTATCTTTATGGAGCAAAAAAGGCTTGAATTTGGTCCGTATGAGTCAAAGAGGCATTGCTGTTCCTCCTGGCGTTGTTGTGAGTTCAGAGCTCATGACCCGTCCTGATATTATTCATTCCGAGCCTTTTAAGAAGAAGGTCATGACTGAGATAGACGAGCTACGCAAGCATTCGAAATATCCGGATTTGAAATTACTTTTATATGCCCGTAGTGGTTCTGCATTTATGTTGCCTGGGCTCTTGAGTACTATTGCCAATATTGGGATGAATGACAAAGAAGCTAGTGAATTAGAAGCAAGCACAAAAGACACTTGGTTTGCCTATGACACTTATGCCTCTTTTATCCGTTCTTTTGGAATGTATGTGTTTGGGATTGAGGAGAAGTTCTTCCAAGAAGTCTTTAATATGTACACCAAGGACAAGGTCTCTGGAGAACGAATGAAGCAGGTGGTTGAACAATACAAGGAAGTCATTGGTAAGCATGGGGGCGGTAAACAAATACCTGAAACTATGATTGATCAAGTCATTATGGCTATGGAAGCTGTCTACGCTTCCTGGGATTCACCCAATGCCAAAGAATACCGTCAAAGGCATCGTATCTCTCAATCATGGGGCACAGTTGTCATTCTCCAAAAAGGTGTATTTGGTAATATTCAAAAGACGCATGATGGAAAGATTTCAGGAGCTGGAAGTGCCAGTTTAATGACAGCGCCAGATGGACAGCCAATCATTCAAGGGGAGTTTCGATATCAAGCTCAAGGAGACCAAATCATGAGCGGGGCTGATCAAAATACTGTTTCTTTAAACCAAAGAGAATCATCTCTCCAAAATGGGCAAACATTTGAACAGCTTAATCCAGAGCTTTATAAGAAAGTCCTTCAAGAAGCCCTACGGTTAAAACAAATCTTTGGCCATGACCAATTGATTGAATTTGTCATTGAGCGGGGGGATGTTTGGATCACGCAAAGCAATGATGACTTTATGAGAGAAGACTTTCCTGAATTTGCTGAGCAAACGACAAATGGGCCTATTGTTCGCGGCAAAGGATTAAGCGGGGGCGCTGTTCGTGGATGGGCTGCTCATACAGTGGAAAAAGCCACGGAATTAATGGCCCGATATCAGCATTTGAAACAAACGAGCCCTCAAGAAGTTAAAGATGTGGATGGTGTGATTTTACTTCTAGATCGCATTAATCCTGAAATGATCAGCCAAATCCCAAAAGGGGTTCATATTCTAGCCAAAAAGCTTTCCGTCCATGCTGTATCATTGGCCCAAGAGTCAGGTATTAGTGTTGTAGCTGAAGTTCCAGATGACAAAATGATTTTTGATATCGCAAAGAAAGAATGGGTCATTGCAGGGCGCTTTATATCTGATGGCCAGGTCTTGAGTATGGATGGCCACAGAAATCAACTTGCCTATCATCAAAGCGGAAATATTTATTTGGGAAGTGTTCCTATTGCTAAAGAAGAAGAGGTAAATCAAGCTTCTACTGATGATCACGCCATGAATAGTCAACAAACACCTGGCGGTATCGATTTAACCTCTAAAAGGTATAAGATTCTCATCAAGAGCGATGGTCAGGAGATAGCAATGGATTTTAATCCCGCCATGATCCATGATTTAAATTTCGACGGCCTAGAGTTCCACATTAACCACATACAACCCATACCAAATCCCCGAGAATTTTTGCTAGAAATCTCTAAATAAAGGTCTGAGCTTCGAAAGTTGACGCTCGTTACCTTTTATGTTACTTTATGACCCTTATGGTTAAAGAAAATGTGTTAAAAGTTCTCTCGCAGCTTCAGGATGCTTGTCGTGAAGCTGGACGAAATCCTCAAGAAGTGACACTTGTTGCAGTCACGAAATATGCTCCTTTAGAGGCTATCCAGGATTCCATTGATGCGGGTATTTTGAATATCGCTGAAAATAGAGTCCAGGAAGCTGAAAAAAAATTTCCACTTCTATTAGCCAAAAATCCTCAAGTACGTTCCCATATCATTGGACATTTACAGACAAATAAGGCCAAAGATGCCATCAAAGTCTGTTCTTTGATCCAATCTGTAGACAGTTTGAAGCTAGCCCAAGAAATTGAAAAGCAAGCTGCTAAACTTAATCAAGTTACCGAAATATTAGTTCAATTCAATACCGCCCGTGAAGAACAGAAGTTTGGGGCCCAATCAGAGGAAGCGGCTGCTTTGATTGAAGCGATTTCCAAATTAGAACATGTAGCCATTAAAGGATTCATGGGAATGGCCCCTTTTACTGAAGACCAGGGGATTATCCGTAAGACATTCGCGGATTTGCGTGCGATTCGTGACAAAATTCATTCACAGTTCTCAGGTCATCCTCGAATCGATACGCGAATTTTGTCGATGGGGATGAGTGGAGACTACAAAATAGCTATTCAAGAAGGTTCAACCATGATTCGAGTGGGGAGCGCCATCTTTAAAGAGGTCATGCAAAATGCTTAAAACGACTATAGGAATTATTGGCGGGGGAAATATGGGGGAGGCTTTAATCAAAGGTCTCCATAAATCTTATGCCTTACATGTTACAGAAGCTGACCAAAAGCGTACACAATACTTAAAGAAGCACTATCGATTAACAATTGCAGACATTGATGCCACCATCCAAAAATCCCATGTCCTGATTCTTGCTGTGAAACCTCAAGATATGCAAACGGTGCTGTCCTATGTGAAGGTGGGAAATCAATTTTCAAAGAAGGATCAGTTGGTTATTTCGATTGCGGCAGGTTTAACAACGAGATTTTTTGAGAAACAATTAGGGAAATCTCGCGTTGTGCGAACAATGCCTAATATGCCCGCTTTGATTGGAGAGGGAATCACAGGGATATGTCCAGGAAAGTATGCAACTCCTTCTGACCTAAAGCTTGCTCAAAAGCTTTTAGAGACAATTGGAGAGACCGTTATTGTTAAAGAATCGATGATTGATGCAGTGACTGCTGTTTCAGGAAGCGGCCCGGCGTATGTATTTTTATTTGTGGAACAATGGATGGCTGCGGCTAAGAAGCTTGGGTTTAATGATAACCAAGCAAAGCAATTGGTCTATAAGACATTGCTTGGAAGTGCACATCTTCTTGAAAAAAGCGAATTTTCAGCTGGAACTTTACGTGAGAAAGTTACCTCCAAAGGTGGGACTACAGCTGCTGCCTTAGATGTGTTTGCTAAGGGTAAGTTTGATTCACTCATGAACAGTGCTCTTGGTGCGGCGAAGAAGAGAGCTAAAGAGTTAGCTAAATAATTTGTGTGTCATTGCGAGGAGCAAAGCGACGAAGCAATCCTTTTAGAATGCTTAAAAGATTGCTTCGGCCTAAAAGCAGGCCTCGCAATGACACCTGTGATCGGAGAAAATCATGGCTATCGTTGGGGTGATTGGTGGAAGTGGACTTTATCAGATGGAGGGGATCAGTAATCTTAAGGAGGTTACGCTTAAGACTCCTTTTGGGAATCCGTCCGATGCTTATTTCACTGGCGAAATCCAAAAGACCAAGGTGGTGTTCTTGCCTCGGCATGGGCGTGGACATGCTATTTCTCCCTCCGAGATTAACTATAGGGCTAATATCTATGGAATGAAAGAACTTGGAGTTGAAGCCATCCTGTCTGTTTCAGCCTGCGGAAGTCTTCGTAAGAAATATAAACCAATGGATTTTGTGATTCCGGATCAGTTCTTGGATCGTACGCGTAAGGGAAGACTAGATACATTTTTTACTGATGGCATTGTGGCCCATGTGGCTTTTGCGGATCCGATCAGTCCAGAGATTGCAGACATTATTGAATCCTCAGCTAAAGCTTTAGGAATCAAAGCTCATCGTGGGGGAACCTACGTCAACATGGAAGGTCCTCAGTTCTCGACGAAGGCTGAGTCTAATTTGTATCGTAAGTGGGGAATGGATATTATTGGAATGACGAATTTGACTGAGGCCAAGCTTGCTCGTGAAGCTGAGATTTCTTATGCGACTTTGGCTGCTGTCACAGATTATGATTGCTGGCATCCCGAACATGATTCGGTGACTGTTGAAATGATTATCCATAATTTGCATGAGAATGTAGGTAATGCGAAGAAAATTTTAAGTGCTGCTATTCCTCAGGTAGGAAAATTAAAGAAGTTTTCAGCTTCAGAAGCGTTGAAATTTGCTATCATCACAAGTCGCGATAAGATTAGCGCGCAAAAGAAGAAAGAACTCAATGTCATCATCGGAAAATACATCAAATAGCGTTGATTACCAAAAGACTTTAAATTTGCCCAAGACAGATTTTGCCATGAAAGCAAATTTGACCCAGCGTGAGCCTCAGTTTTTGGCAAAATGGGAGAGTGATAAGATCTATCAACGTCTTCGTGAGAAATCCAAAGGCAAGAAGCCTTTTATTCTTCATGATGGACCTCCCTATGCTAATGGTCATATTCATATAGGCCATGCTCTCAATAAAATTCTTAAAGATATTATAGTTCGTTACAAGTCCATGAAAGGCTTTGATGCTTTGTATGTTCCTGGCTGGGACTGCCATGGGTTACCTATTGAACATCAATTGCTCAAAGACTTAAAGGCAAAGAAGGGGGACTTTGATACGGTTGTCTTTCGTAAGAAAGCCCATGATTATGCTATGAAGTTTGTTGGTATTCAGCGTGATGAATTTAAGCGCCTGGGAATTTGGGCACAATGGGACAATCCCTATTTAACCTTGGCTCCGGGTTATGAATTTTGGATTCTTAAATCTTTAGCTACTTTGGTTGATAAAGGCTATGTGTACCGCAGTTTAAAGCCTGTGAACTGGTGTTTTAGCTGTGAAACAGCCTTAGCTGAGGCAGAGGTAGAACATGAAAATAAAGAGTCTCCAACTGTATTTGTGAAGTTCAAAGTGAACAATCCTCAAGTACTGGCAATGCCTAGTGGTCCGTCGGTATCTCTACTTATTTGGACAACTACTCCATGGACTTTATTAGCCAATGTGGCCGTTGCCACCCATGCCGATTTTACTTATGTTTTAGCAGATTTAGGTCATGAAGTTGTCATTGTAGAAAAGACCCTTTCAGAAGCTATCTTTGCTAAGGCCAATGTGCAGGCTAAGATCATTAAAGAAGTTAAGGGTAAGGATTTAACTGGGCTCACATACACACATCCTTTTGATAAGCTAAAAGATTGTCCTGTTGTAAATGTCGATTATGTCACCAAAGAAGATGGTACTGGTCTTGTTCATACGGCTCCTGGTCATGGCCAGGAAGATTATCAAACTGGCTTAAAGTACAAATTGCCTATTGTGATGCCTGTTAACAGCAAGGGTGTTTTTAATGAAGAGGGCGCTCCATTTACAGGTCAACATGTCTTTAAAGCTAATGAAGTCATTATTGCCAATCTTAAAGAGAGAGGTTTATTATTTTCAACTGAGAATATTCAGCATTCTTATCCTCATTGCTGGCGTTGTAAAAATCCTGTGATTTTTCGTGCCACAGAACAATGGTTTTTGAATGTGTCTCATCATGGTCTGCGAGAAAAGCTTAAGAGTTCGATTGAGAATGATGTTCAGTGGGTCCCGCCAGCTGGGCGTGAACGTATTTTGGGAATGGTGGCTACTCGTCCGGATTGGTGTTTGTCCCGCCAAAGACTCTGGGGGGTTCCTATCCCAGCTTTAGTCTGTCAAGGCTGCCAGGGAGAGCATAAGCTTTTTGTTAAGGTTATTGAACATTTGGCTGGAATTGTCAAAACAGCAGGCAGCGATGTTTGGTTTGAACGTGATGTGAAGGATTTAATTCCTCCTGGCTTCAAATGTCCTGATTGTGGGGGAGATTCATTCGAGAAAACTCATGATATTCTGGATGTTTGGTTTGATTCTGGCGTTAGCCATCAAGCGGTCTTTCATACGCTCATCAATTTGCCTTTACCTGCGGATCTGTATTTGGAAGGCTCCGATCAGCATCGCGGATGGTTCCAATCATCTTTGATTCCTTCTGTTGCCATAGATGGCAAAGCGCCTTATCGCCAAGTCTTGACCCATGGTTTTGTAGTGGATGGGCAAGGACGTAAGATGTCCAAATCTCTAGGAAATGTCATGTCTCCGCAAGATATGATTAAAGATAATGGGGCTGAGATTCTCCGCTTGTGGGTTGCTTCCAGCTCTTACAACGATGATGTACGAATCTCCAAAGAAATCATTGATCGTTTGGTTGACTCTTACCGTAAGATTCGTAACACCGTGCGTTATCTTTTGGGTAATTTAAGCGACTTTAAGCCTGATACAGATCTTTTAGACTACACCAAAATGCTAGACCTAGATCGCTGGGCTTTAAACCGTTTGGCACATGTGATTGAAGAGGTAGATAGAGCTTACGAAACCTATGATTTTGTAAAGGTTTATAAGACAATTCATAGCTTTTGCAATGAGGATCTTTCAACCATTTATCTTGACATCCTAAAAGACCGCTTGTATACTTGCCGCACTTTATCAGTCGAAAGAAAGTCGGCCCAGAGCGTTTTATATTATATACTTGATAGTCTGATGCGTATGATTGCTCCAATGATGGTTGTAACCTCCCAGGAGATATTTGACATAAGTCCTTCAAAATCTTCAGGTTCAAAAGAACCTAGTGTTCATCTGTTAGATTGGCCAACGGTTGATCCGCAGTGGAAGAATCAGCCTATTGAAGAGAGGTATAAGGTTCTTTTAGACTTCCGGTCCTTTGTTCTTAAAGCTTTGGATGAACAAAGAAAGCTAGGGGTCATTGGAAGCGGATTGCAAGCTAAAGTCATCATCAAAAGTGCAAGCAATCGCGATTTAGAGTATTTAAAGAGCTTTCAAGCAGATTTAGCCACTTATTTTATAGTTTCAAGTGTGGAAATTGAACAAGTATCAAGTGTTTCACAGGGTTTAAACGATTATTTCTCTCAAACATCAATTGAAGTACAAGCAGCTGATGGGGTCAAATGCGCCCGCTGCTGGAATTATAAGACTGATGTCGGAGAAAACAAAAAACATCCAAGCTTGTGTGTGCGTTGTTCACAAGTGGTGGAGAATTAACCGGAGATAAGTTCAATGCCTGGAAAAGTCATTAAAAGAGTCAAAATCAAGATTAATCCAAAGTTAGAAGTTTATAGAAAGCTTCTGATTAAAGCTAAAGATCAAATTGTGGGGGACATTAGAAATCTTTCCAATGACAACGATGGCAGTGCTAATGATCGAAGCGGAGACGTCTCTGGTCACGCACTTCACATGGCTGATGTGGCAACGGATATGTATGATCGTGAATTTGCAATGGGATTAGCTGCCAACGATCGCGAACTTTTAACTCGTATTCAAGATGCAATGATGCGTATACAAGAAGGTACTTTTGGTGTTTGTGAACAATGCAAGAAACCAATCGCCGCCACACGTCTAAAGGCTCTTCCTTATGTTACAACCTGCTTAAAATGTCAGGAACAAATTGAATCTAAGCGCAGATAACACATGAATGATTTCAAGCGCTCTAAAATTGATATTCTTATTTTTGTCGGTGGTGTCTTAGGGACGATCATTTTAGACAGATTCAGCAAGATCTTTTTTTCCAATCTCCTAGATGTTAATGATTCCCTTATTCTCATCAAAAACGTTTTCCATTTTACTCTAGTTCATAATACAGGAATTGCTTTCGGACTTTTTAAAGACCAAGGTTTTGTGTTTTTTATCATTCCTGTTGTTTTAACAGGGCTCCTCATTTACAACATTTATTACTACAAGCACGCAGATCAATTAAGCCGTATTTATATTGCAGCTTTTTCTTTAATTTTAGGAGGGGCAATTGGAAATTTAATTGATCGAATTACATTAGGCTATGTGATTGATTTTATTGATTTTCGTGTCTGGCCGGTGTTTAATATTGCGGACAGTGCCATTACAATCGGGGCGGCCATTATTTTGTTGAAGTGTATTCCATCAGTCAAATAAATAAGTGTCATTGCGAGCGAAAGCGAAGCAATCTTAAAGATTGCTTCAGTCGCTTTGCTCCTTCGCAATGACACAAAATTCCTATGCATCCTATTCTTTTCAATATAGGTCCAGTCACAGTATTTTCTTATGGCGTGATGATTGCTCTTGCAGTCATTGTCTGCGCGTTTCTTTTAAGTCGAGATGCCAAAGTTTATAATATTCCTGCCGAAACCATTCATGATTTGATGTTCATGGTCGTTGCTTGTGGAATTTTAGGGGCACGAGTTTTTTATATTATTTTGACTTGGGATTACTTTAAAGATAATCCCATGGAAATGATTATGTTAACTCATGGCGGTCTCGCATGGCAGGGTGGATTGATTGCTGGGATGCTCTCTGGATTTTGGTTTGTTCGTCTTAAGAAGTTAAAACTAAGGTTTGTTTTAGATTTAGTTGCTCCGTATGTTGCTTTAGGACAAGCCATTGGCCGTCTTGGTTGCTTTTTTAATGGTTGTTGTTATGGAAAGCCAGCTCCCTGGGGAATATATTTTCCCGTTCATCACGACCGTCTTCATCCGACTCAACTGTATGAAACAGCTGGATTGTTTGTGGCATTCTTGATTCTTAAGTATGCTCAGAAAAAACCTCATCATGCAGGTATGATTTTTGTTCTTTATTTATGGTTGGGGGCAATTGAACGTTTTATTGTGGAATTCTTCCGCGCAGACCATGATCAACTATGGTATGGCTTAAGTTTATTTCAGTACATTTCGCTAGGGATCTTTAGTATAGGGCTAGTGCTTTTAATGCGGTTTAGAAAATGAAACATACCTTTATTGTTGAAGAGGCTTATAAAGATTTACGATTAGATATTTTCTTAACTCATGTGATTGAAAATGTTCCCTCCCGTACATTTATCAAAAAGCTCATTGATTCAGATCAAGTCTTTGTCAACGGTAAGCCCTCTAAGACAAAATATAAGATGGCGATAGGCGACAAGGTGGAGGTTGATGTGGATGAAGCATCCTTTGGGCCTAAAGATTTACCAGCCCAGAAAATGTCTTTGGATATTTTTTATGAAGACCCAGATCTCATCATTATTAATAAGCCTTCTGGATTAACAGTTCATCCAGCAAGCGGCGATCAAAGCGGAACGTTAGTAAATGGACTTTTAGGAAGGTTTGAAGAGCTTTCTGATATTAATGGCACGGTTCGTCCGGGCATCGTCCATCGTTTGGACAAAGACACCTCAGGATTAATCATTGTAGCCAAGACAAACGTGGCTCATGCCAGATTAGCCCGCCAATTTGAAAAACATACTGTAATTAAACGATATGTAGCGTTGGTTGAAGGCGTGATCCAATTTGATCAAGGCCTTATTGATGCAGAAATAGGACGTCATCGAAAATATCATGATCAGCGAAGCATTGTAGAAGAGGGAGAAGGCAAGGAAGCCAGCACCCTTTATCAAGTCATTAAACGTTTTAAAAAATCCACACTAGTCGCCCTCTTTCCCCAAACGGGCCGAACGCATCAGCTTAGGGTTCACTTGAAACACCTAGGACACCCTATTCTTGGAGATGAGAAATATGGACGTAAAGAGTCCTTTTCAAGATTGGCCTTGCATGCGCAAAGTATAGCCTTTGATCATCCAATCACTAAAGACTCAATCGAATTTTCCTGTCCGGTTCCTAAAGAGTTTCTTGAGGGATAGGGATTTTATTTATCCATTGAATTGGATTTTCATCCCATCTTAACCTTCGCTTAGTTATACATATTCTAATGGCCCCTCGTGGGCGCAGTGTTTATTAAATGGGTAAAAGCAGAAGGGGATATGTTTATGAAAAAAATTTTCATAGTCATGGGGATAGTTGTTCTTTTTTTGATAGGGATAGCGTTGGCTAAGGACTTCATTATTAAGTCTGTAGTTACACAAGTTGCTTCTAAGATGATAGGGACCAAGGTGCACATGGATGGTTTTTCGTTGAGTCTTTTAAAATCAACGATCAAAATATCTGGATTTAAGATTTATAACCCCAGCGGCTTTCCGGAAGGGATATTGGTGTCTTGTCCCACAATAAAGGTCATCTATGATCGTGAGGCTTTATTAAAGAATCAACAACACTTCTTACTTTTGGAGATTGAATTAAAAGAGATGGGGCTTACTAAAAACAAAGAAGGAAAACTCAACGTGGACTCATTGAAAATAGTGAAGGAACCAAAGTCGTCTCCAACGACCCCTATGCAAATCGATCTTCTTAACTTAAAGATCGGCAAAATTGTTTATAAGGATTACACCACCGGGAGCGAACCTAGTGTTCGAGTCCACGATGTTAATAAACAACATAGTTATAAGAGCATTCCTTCGGCACAGCAATTAGCTTTACTTGTGCTTGCAGAGCCGATGAAGGCTGCGGCAATCAAAAACGCCCAGATCTATGGGGTTGCTATGTTAAGTGGTGTGGCGTTTCTTCCGGTTGCAGTCGCGGCAACATTTATAGGTCAAGATAGTGTACAGGAGATCGTTCATGCCAATTTTGATCATGTGTATAAAATCAGTCTTGAGGTAGTCGGGCGTATGGGTAAGATTACAAAAGATGATGCATCCAATGGCTCAATTAAAGCCAATATCAAGGGGTCGAATATAGCGCTTGCGCTTAAGAAAAAATCAGACAATGAGACGGAAATAACAATTTCCGCACGTAAATACATGTTGCCTCAGCCTGATATTGCAGGAGGGGTTTTGTATCAAATCCTTGATAAGCTGCAATAAAAATAATCGGGACATTGAGAAGTCCACGCCAATTCTTTCCATTTAACCCTTTACTCTAAAAAACTTCTTTTTATAATGATTACACTATGAAAAATTCGAAAGGCAAAACATCTACTATTATTATCATTTTGATCACTCTTTTGTTGATCTCTTGTACTGCCATAGGGTTTTATTTGTATCAAAAAGAAAACCAGATGCGAAAAGACCTTGAGGTGCAGCTGCAAGACAGTAAAACGCAGCAAGATAAGCTTTCCAATGACCTTCGCGATGCTAAGAAGCAACTCCTGCTTCTTCAAGATAAAAATAAAGAGGCTGATGCCAAGATTAATAACTTGATGGATGAAATTGAACTCACCCAAGGTCTTCGTAATGAATTAAAGAAAGAAAATGGTTCTTTAAAGGAAGCCATAGAGGCAGCAAAAAAAGAAAAAGAAGCATTGAAAGCTGAACTCAATGATACCGCAAAAAAGTTGCAAGAGAATCTTGAGATTTTAAAAGCAGAACAAGTGAAAACAAAGGATCTACAAGCTCAAATCTATTCTTATGATCAGTCAGAAACCCGTCGTCAGTCTAGATCTGACATCGCAAGATCTAGAGAGTTATCTCCAGACATGCCGCCACCAGCGCAGCAAAAAATGGAGCTAGATAAGATTGTTGTTGGTGAACAGTCCGACAAAGGAAGGGTTCTAAGTGTGGATAAAGAATCAGATTTTGTTATCTGCAATTTAGGATCTCTGCATGGTATCCAGGCTGGAGATGTTTTGTCTGTTTATCATGAGGATCAGTATCTTGGTGAGTTAAAAGTCTCACGGGTACAGGAAGAAATGTCTGCTGCTGATTTTGTTCCGCCATTATCCAGTCGTAAAGTCCGAAAGAATGACATCGTTGTGCTTAAACAATCATGATTCTAAACGTCAAACCAGCCCAATCTTTAAAAGGGCAGTTTCATCTGCCTGGTTCTAAATCCTACTCCATTCGAGCATTTTTTGTTGGTTCTCAAAGTAGCAAATCCTCTTCTATTATTGATGCGTCCAATTGTGATGATGCCAAAGTGGCTCAGAATATTTCGAAACATTTCAAGTCTAAGGCAAAGGTATTTGATGTGGGTGAGTCTGGGACGAGCCTGCGCTTTTTATTGCCGCTATTAGCCTTTCAACCAAATCAGGTTGTCGTCAAAGGTAAGGGAACTCTGATCGGCAGGCCTAATGCCCATTTATGTGAAACTTTGCGTCGGCAAGGAATGAATATCAAAGGCAGCGGTGTGAAAGAATCTGTTCCTATTACCTACACAGCGGGAAAGCTTAAGGCAGGGAAAATTAAGATTGATGGAAGTTTAAGTTCCCAATTTGTGTCTGCATTATTAATCGCCTTGCCCCAGCTCAATGAGGACAGTCGTTTATTAATTACAGGTTCTAAGATGGTATCGGTAGATTACATTCAGATGACGATCCAGATTCTTTCTAAAGCAGGAATTAAAATTCAGCAAATATCTCAACGAGAATATGTGATTAAAGGAAATCAAAAGTTTAAAAGATTAAAAGATTTTAAAGTTCCCTCTGATTATGGACTTGCTGCTTTTCCTTTGGCGGCAGCTAGTTTAATTAAATCAAATGTCGTTTTAAAAGGGCATTTGAAAGAAGATTTGATTCAGGCAGATGGTCATATTATGGAATTTTTGAAGCGCATGGGAGTGGTTTACAAGAAAAACAATTCTTTAATTTCACTTCAAGGTCCTTTTGATTTAAAAGGAGGAGTTTTTTCTCTTAAAGATTGCCCGGATTTAGTTCCTATTATGTCTGTTTTAGCCCTATTTGCTAAAGGCCAAACAAAGATTGTAGATATCCATCATGCAAGAGCTAAAGAATCAGACCGGATTTCTGATGTGAGAAGGGAGCTTCTTAAGGTGGGGGCTGATGTCAAAGAAACCGCCAATGCTTTAATGATTAATCCTAAGCCAGGAAGTTATAAAGCAGGCCAGGTTTTAGACAGCCACAACGATCATCGTTTAGCCATGGCTTGGACTGTCCTTGGATTAAAGATTGGCTGCAAAATTAAGGGTATAGAATCCTGCCGAAAGTCCTATCCAGATTTTGTTAAAGATATGAGAATATTGGGTTTAAGATAGTCTTGGAAATCGTTTGACACCATAGAGGCTTTTGGTTAAGATGTTGCATCATTATGATTAATCAAATCAAAAAACTTACCGAAAGAATTTCCGATTACGTTTCTAGCCTATTTTCCAAAGACATGGGAATAGACTTAGGAACAGCTACCACCCTTGTCTATGTAAAAGGCGAGGGTGTTGTTTTGTGTGAACCTTCCGTAGTTGCCATTGAAAAGGATACCAATCGAGTTGTTGCCGTAGGTGAAGAAGCTAAGCGTATGTTAGGCCGTACCCCGGGAAGTATTGTTGCCATTCGTCCTATGAAAGATGGTGTTATCTCTGATTTTGAAGTTACAGAGGCTATGCTTAAATATTTCATTCAAAAAGTCCAACCAAGTAAATTTTCGTTTCGCCCAACTATTGTCATTGCAATCCCTTCTGGAATTACCGAAGTTGAAAAACGTGCTGTTATTGATTCAGCTGAACATGCTGGAGCGCGCCATGTTATTTTAATTGAAGAACCTAAAGCAGCTGCTATTGGCGTGGGTTTACCTGTCCATGAGCCTGCTGGAAACATGATTATTGATATTGGTGGCGGTACAACCGAGTTTGCAGTCATTTCATTAGGTGGACTGGTTTATGCTAAATCCATCCGAATTGCAGGGGACGAGATGGACATGGCCATTATTGAATATTTACGTAAAACTTATAATTTGATGATTGGTGAACGCACAGCTGAAGAAATCAAGATTCGTTTAGGTTCTGCGTATCCTTTAGACGAAGAATTAAATATGGATGTGCGTGGGCGTGATTTGATTGCGGGGTTACCAAAGACAATCAACATTACTTCCGTTGAGATTCGCGAAGCTTTGGCAGATCCTGTTCAGGCCATTGTAGATGCTTCTAAATCAACTTTGGAACATACTCCTCCTGAATTAGCTGCAGATTTAATAGACCGTGGGATTGTTATGGCCGGTGGAGGATCTTTACTTCGAGGCCTTGATAAACGTATTGCTGAGGAAACCGGACTACCTGTTCATGTGGCGGATGATCCTCTTACCGCAGTCGTCAATGGTACTGGAGAAACTCTAAATATGTCTCCTGCCATGCGTCGACGTTTTACCCAGCACACAAAACTAGACTTTTAGTAGACTCCCGTGTTTCGTAAATATCTTAAACAAATTATTTACATTAGCATTCTTGTCATTCCTCTATTAATTCTTTTTTTACATCCGAAACAATCACGGCCGACCTTTTTATTGGATTTAACAGTAAAACCTATTCATTGGTTTGAAGCTCCGATTGTTGAATTAAAGAAGTTGTTCTTTTACAGAGAAGCATACGATGAGTATTACAAAATGAAGAAACAGGTGGATGCTCTAAGATCTCGAATTGTATTTTTACAAGAAACTTTTGAAAAAAATAAGCAAGATCGTGTCGTTAGTGAATTTCGTCGTAATCAAAGCTATGTTTCATTAACAGCGCATGTGATTGGACGAGACCCTTCGAATTGGAATGCTTCTTTGATTATTGATAAGGGGCAAAAAGATGGACTAAAGATTGGGATGCCTGTTATTTCTGTTCTGGGTGTGGTTGGTAGGATTTTTGAGATTGGCAAGAATACGGCTAAAGTTATTTTGCTCTCTGATTCGGCGTTTAGTGTTGCGGCAACAGTACAAAGAACACGGGAAAGCGGCCTATTAACGGGTTCTTTAGAGGGTGTTTGTAGATTAGCTTATTTAACAGATAAGGCAGATGTGAAGGTTGGTGATCGAGTGATTACTTCGAAACTCAGTTCTGTCTTTCCAGAAGGAATTTTAATAGGACTCGTTCAAGATGTCAGGGCCAGTCAGAATACACATACGGTGGAATGCTTAGTTGAACCGGCGGTGGATTTGTCGCAGATAGAAGAGGTTATTGTAATTAAAAGGTAGGGACGACCGGCCGGTCGTCTGTACAGATAA
Organism: Candidatus Omnitrophota bacterium; assembly: GCA_044225175.1. Lineage (GTDB taxonomy): Bacteria > Omnitrophota > Gorgyraeia > Zapsychrales > Fredricksoniimonadaceae > JACQCF01. The sequence goes on from JBGAJA010000001.1 coordinate 114,425, forward strand.
TCAAAATTATGAACGCCATAGAAATCAAAAATTTAGTTAAGACATATAAAAACGGAACTCAAGCTGTTAAAGGTGTAGATTTAACGGTTGAAGAGGGGGATTTCTTTGCGCTTTTAGGGGCAAATGGAGCCGGAAAAACAACCATCATTAGCATTCTCATTGGTTTAGTGAATAAGACTTCAGGTGATATAAAAATTTTTGGGCATAGTCTTGAGAAGGAATTTGATACGGCTAAACGTCTGATTGGAGTTGTTCCGCAAGAATTTAATTTTAATATGTTTGAAAAGGTTTTAGATATTGTTTCTATCCAGGCTGGTTTCTTTGGGATTGAACGTAAAGAGGCATTGAAGAATACAGAAGAAGTGTTGAAAAAAGTGGGGCTATGGGAGAAAAGAAATTCCATGTCGCGCACTTTATCTGGAGGAATGAAAAGACGTTTAATGATCGCTCGCGCATTGGTGCACCGACCAAAAATTCTTATTTTAGATGAACCAACCGCAGGTGTAGATGTGCAACTGCGGGTAGGTATGTGGGATTATTTGCGTGAACTTAATTCTCAAGGAGTAACGATTCTCTTAACGACCCATTATTTGGAAGAAGTTCAGCAAATGTGCAAAGAAGCAGCGATCATTAAAGATGGGAAAATTGTCCGTTTAGATAGTGTTAAGAATTTAAATAAACTGATTACAGAAGAGACATATGTGATTACTGTCAAAGCTATGCAGCCTTTAACTGGAATCTCAGCCTATAAACCCGTCGTAGTTGATGAGCATACGTTAGAAGTTAATTTAAATCGTGATGCTCAACTAAACGATTTATTAGTTCATCTTATTAAAAATGGCTTTTCGATTACGGACGTTCATCCTAAAGAACAACGCTTAGAAAAATTATTTTTATCTCTCATATGAAACATCAATGGATTGCATTTCAAACATTAGTACGTAAAGAAATTACCCGGATCGTGCGTATTTGGACGCAAACCTTATTGCCGCCTTTGGTAACTCAAACTTTATATTTTGTCATTTTTGGTAAATTTATTGGTTCCCAAGTAGGCGCGATCAGCGGGGTCTCATACATGTCATTTATAGTACCAGGACTTGTGATGATGGCGGTTATCAATAGTTCTTATGGAAATGTCGTCAGTTCTTTCTTCGGTGCTAAATTTCAACGCAGTATTGAAGAAATGCTTGTGTCTCCCATGCAGGAGTGGGTGATTGTTGCAGGTTATGCTTGTGCTGGAATTATAAGGGGTGTGGTGGTTGGGTTTTTAGTGTTTTTGATTTCCTGTTTCTTTACGCATCCAACAGTGCATCATTTGGGGATTATTCTCCTTTTTACAATCCTTTCTGCGACAGTCTTCTCGCTGGCTGGTATGGTTAATGGTATTTTTGCCAGAAATTTTGATGAAGTAGCCATTTTTCAGAATTTTGTTCTTGTTCCTCTGATTTATTTAGGTGGTGTTTTTTATTCTATTTTAAGTTTGCCCGTATTTTGGCAAAATGTTTCTAAATTGAATCCGCTTTTATATATGGTGGATGGTTTTAGATATGGATTTTTTGGATTTTCAGATGTGAATGTTGGCTTTAGTGCAGGGTTCTTGGTTGTATTGACTTTGATTCTTTGGCAACTGAATATCTGGTTGTTGAAGAAAGGAATAGGAATTAAAAATTAGAGTCGTAATGTGCGGCTTAAATTATGGAATACCAAATCAAGGAGGATGTATGAATAAAGTTTCTTTTGCTTTATTGTTTACCGTAGGATTGTTGGTTAATTCTGCTTTTGCAGCCGACAGTTATAAAATAGACCCAGCACACACAACTTTTGGGTTTACAGCAAAACATATGATGATTAGTAATGTTAGCGGTCAATTCGATAAATATGACGGAACGATTGTATATGATCCTAAAGATTTGGTTAATTCACAGATTAACGTCACAATCGATGCTTCTAGTATTGATACTCGTAATGCAAAGCGAGATGATCATTTACGAAGTGGGGATTTCTTTGAAACAGAGAAATATCCTACAATGACATTTGTCAGTAAAAGAATCACTGCTTCTGAGATTGTAGGGGATTTAACTATGAAGGGTGTTACTAAAGAGGTCTCAATCCCAGCTACTATCGCAGGCCCAATTAAGACCCCTATGGGTAATGCTATTGGTATTACTGGTACATTTACTCTTAACCGTCAAGATTATGGGGTTAGCTTCAATAAGGTCCTAGATCAAGGTGGAATGGCCGTATCTAATGATATTGTTGTTACTATCAGTGCCGAAGCAACCAAAGCAGAAGATAATACAAAAAAATAATTTAATATATATATGCAGTTTTAGAAACCCTCGTGCTTTATCGACGAGGGTTTTCTATTTATACACAGGAAACCGTTTTCTTAAAACAGACCCCAGGGCCTTGATTTTGTCTTGACAGGTGATATCCTTGCATTAGAAGGTCTCACAAGGCCTTCGAGTTCCGCGGACAAAACCGATGGAACGGAAAGGAGGGTCCATATGAATACTTTCATCTTGGATCCACTAAAATCAGTAGTAGGTATGGTGTACAGTTATATCCCCATCACAGTTGCTGTGTTGGCGGTCTTAGTGATTGGTACCTTATTGGCTAGAAGCGCCGGGAAACTCGTCGCTGGCCTTTTGAAGGACATTCACGCAGACAAATTAAGCCACACCGTAGGTTTAGATCGTGTCTTAGTCACGGGTGGAGTCAGACGCTCTGTATCTGAGACGGTAGGTTGTGTGATTACATGGATGCTTTTAATCACCACCTTCGTGATTGCCTTGAGAATCGCAGGCTTTAATGTGTTAGGTATGACCGATTCAATCACAGGTTATATACCCACTGTTATTACAGCTGCGGTAGCCTTGATTGTAGGGATTATCTTGGCACACATTATTGGCATTTTCGTCCGTATGGTTGCTGCTAACTGCGGAATGCCACAGCCTGATTTGATCGCTACTTTCAGTAAATGGGCCGTAGTAGCCACCGCTTCTATCGCTTTCTTGGATAAAATCGGCCTTGGGTTCCTATTTACTGGAACAGCCTTAACATTAATGGTAGCAGCCCTAGCCTTGGCCCTAGGATTGGCCTTTGGTATAGGCGGACGTGAGCATGCTTCTCATTATTTAACTAAGCTGCTTAAGCATTAAAAGAGATCCCTCAGCCACTCCTGAAAATGGGGCAGGGTGGCATCCACAAAACGGCCCTGCTGGGTCGAAAGATCCGGCAGGGCTCGTCCTTTTAGTATATTTTATTGGTAAAATCCTTCGAGGATGCTATACTATCACCAAAAGAACAACCAAGGAATTAGGGATGGATAACAGAAGACGATATCAAAGATATCCTTTTTATGAACCTGTAAGTTTTCAGCAAAAGCATTTAGAAACACCATTAGAAGGCTCTCTTTCGGAAGATATTAGCCTTCAGGGGTTAAAGCTGAATGTCAATGAGTTTATCCCTCTTAATACGGTTCTAGAGTTACAGATCCAAATACCTGGTCAAGTTCGGATGGTCTTTGTGAATGCTAAAGTGGTATGGGTCAAAGAAAGTCCAAAGCGTATTGATGGCTGGCAGGTGGGTTTAGAGTTAGTCGATGACAAATCTTCTTTATCTGAAATTGAAAACTACGTCAGATTTCTACGATTTGAAAGAGCTTAATTTTCCCCAAATAATTTAAAATAAAAGATTTACCAACAATTGAAAGGAGTTTTACGTTTTATGGCAGAAGCAAAAGCATCCACACCGGTAGTAGAAGAAGTAAAGAATTGTCCTTCTTGTAAAAAACCTCTTAAGAAGGCTCGAAGATTTTATCGCAATGGTTCTTATTTTTGTAATAGCAATTGCTTCAAAAAAGCAAAGGCAGTAGCTGATAAAGCAAAAGCCGATAAAGCTGCAGCTGAACCAGCTGAGAATAAGGGTTAATTTTGTGAATTCTCACAACTCCCAAGGTTCAGAAAGACGCAGGCACCCCCGCTTAGAGCAACCCATTGCACTTAAAATTTCTAGTGGAGATGGAGATATTGTCACTGAAACAAAGAATTTAAGCAGCTCTGGCGCTCTTTGTCTGATCAATAAATTTATTACTCCCATGACGAAGTTAAAGCTGCACTTCTTGTTGCCAATTAAGAAAAATAAGAAGATTGTCAATAAACGAATCAGTTGTGAAGGGGTGGTGGTTCGTTCAGAAGCAGCGGTTGATCAGGATTCTTTCCAAACCGCTATTTTTTTTAGCGATATTTCTCCCAAAGATAGTCAAACCATCCATGAGTTTATTGATTTCACAATGCCTGCCCATGGAATCCCAGGAAAATAAATCATACATTGAAATTCTATACGAAGATAATGACTGCGTTGCTTTTTATAAGCCCGCTGGGTTATTAGTTATTCCAACAGATAAAGGGGGGGGCCGTAACATGGTTTCCTTGGTTAATGACAATAAAGAAGCACAAAGACTGTATCCGGCCCATCGTTTGGATCGAGATACATCAGGAATCATCCTTTTTGCTAAAGGTAAAGATAATCAACAGCGTTTAATGGACTCTTTTAAAGAACGTAAAGTTAAGAAAACTTACACCGCGTTTGTTCATGGTCGCATTAAGTTATCTCAAGGTGAAATTCGAATTCCTATCAAAGATTTTTATCAAAAGAAATTTCAGAAGAACATTCCAGCCCAAGAAGCTTTGACTCGATACAAAGTTATTGAATACCATAAGAATTATACTGTTGTTGAAGTCAACCCCATCACAGGGCGTACTAATCAAATTCGTATCCATTTTCTTAATATAGGACATCCTTTGGTAGGGGAACATAAGTATGTTTTTCGTAAAGACTTTGATTTAAGATTTAAACGAACAGCTTTACATGCCAAAGAATTATCATGGCCTCATCCAGTTACAGGAAAAATGATCACTGTTCAAGCACCTTTGGCGAAAGATATGACTAATTTTCTAGGAAAAAATCCATAGTCGCGCTACAATTGGCCATATGTTAATTACTTCTCTTGTTGATTTTATCAAACCTATTATCGAAATTGCTATTCTCTGGTTTGTGTTTTATCGCATTTTATTATTCTTTGAAGGCACGCGAGCTTTTCAAGTCCTCAAAGGGATCGCTTACCTAATCATCGCCCTTTTACTATCTCAGCTTTTTGGTTTCCAAGTCCTTAACTGGCTGCTTAAGAATTTCTTTTCCATCTGGATCGTTGTGATCGTTGTTATTTTTCAAAATGAATTACGTGCAGGTCTTGCACGTTTAGGGCAAAATCATTTGTTCAGTATTTCATTAGGGGAAAGTGAATTGAAAGCATTGATTGAAGAAGTTTCAGATGCTGTTTATCGATTATCAAGACGTAAAACAGGATGTTTAATCGCAATTGAGAGGGAGATGAAGTTAACGATGTACATCGAAAGTGGGGTTATTCTCGATTCTAAGATTTCATCATCGCTGTTGCAAAGCATTTTTATGCCTCAAGCCCCTTTGCATGATGGGGGAGTTATCATTCGAGGTGAACGTATTGCTGCCTCCTCATGTTTATTTCCGCTATCCGATAATCCTTCCGTCAGTAAGACTGTAGGAACCAGGCATAGAGCGGCTCTAGGTTTAAGTGAGCATACAGATGCCATTTTAGCTTTAGTTTCAGAAGAGACATCAGATGTCAGTATTGTTTATGAAGGACGATTGATCAAGATTGATGATCAAAAACATTTTGTAAGTGTCCTTGAAACATATTTAAATCCTACCCAAAGGTCTACGGTATGAAAAATTGGCTTAATTCACATATATTGCTCAAACTTGTTGCCCTTGGGCTTGCGATTATCACATGGTTTTATGTGAAAAACGGATAATCAATGCCTAAACTAGGGATTAACATAGATCATGTCGCAACCCTGCGTCAAGCTCGTCGAGAAATAGATCCTGATCCTATTTTAGCGGCCCGTATTTGCCAACAGCAGGGCATTCACAGTATAGTAGCCCATCTCAGAGAAGACCGACGCCATATCCAAGATATAGACATTGTCATGTTGCGTAAGTGTGTGAAGACAAGATTCAATCTGGAAATGTCTATCGCTAAAGATATTGTTAAGCTGGCTTTGGATATCAAACCAGATCAAGTAACTTTAGTTCCTGAAAGAAGACAAGAAATTACAACGGAAGGTGGATTGAATGTTGTGCAGCTCAGAAATAAACTCCTTCCTGTGTGTGAGAAATTTAAGAACAATGGAATTGAAGTCAGTCTTTTTATCGCTCCTGATAAGAAACAAATCGATGCGTCCAAAGCATTAAATGTCCCTATGATTGAATTACACACCGGCGCCTATGCCCATGCCTTTTCTAATGGAGAAGAAGCCAAAGAATTGGCCAAGATCAAAGCGATGACAGCGTATGCCCTAAAGTTAGGGTTAATTGTCCATGTTGGTCATGGGCTGAATTATCAGAATGTTTCTAAGATTGCACGTATACCTGGAATCACAGAGTTAAATATTGGGCATTCCATTATCTCTCATGCTGTTTTTGTCGGACTCAAACAAGCGGTTAAAGAAATGTTAGAGAAAATCAAATGATTCATGGAGTCGGAACAGATATCGTTGAAGTGGATAGAATCCGTAAAGCAGTCAAACGATGGGGCAAGAGGTTCTTACAACATATTTTGACCGATGAGGAAATTGAATTTGCTAAGCGATATCGCTTTCCTTTTGAACATTACGCGGGGCGTTTTGCTGCCAAAGAAGCTATTTTTAAAGCGGTTGGAGACCCTAAACTAGCTTGGCACGATATTACAATTACTAATGACAAAGAAGGTAAGCCTGTATGTCAGCATCGCAACAAGAAATTTAAGAAGAATATTTTAATTTCCATTTCTCATTCTAAAGAATATGCAACAGCCTTCTGTATTGTTACGTCGTAATCCTCGACTTAATAAAAAAGACTTTGGCCATGTTCTAGTTGTGGCTGGCTCTAAAACTATGCTTGGAGCTTGTGCGTTATGTTCTTTATCTGCCATGCGTTCCGGAGCTGGTTTGGTGACAGCCGCAGTTGCCAAAAGTCTCAATCTCACGTTGCAGAAGAAAATATCTCCCGTTATTATGACCTTGCCCTTACCTGAGAATTCTAAAGGGGAATTATCTTTGAAAGCATTTGATGTTTTGAAGAAGAATTTTTCTAAATATGTTGCGATTGCCATTGGCCCTGGCCTAGGACTTCATCCCAACACTCAGCAATTGATTTATAGAATGGTGGAAAATTATGCTGGTCCTATGGTTGTAGATGCTGATGCATTGAACGCTTTAGCCAAAAATCTTAAACCTTTAAGAAACGCGAAAGGGCCAAGAATTCTGACTCCACATCTTGGAGAAATGAACCGTTTGATGGGACAAACAGTAGGAGACCGCAAAAAGATGGCTCTAGATTTTGTTAGACAAAACCATTGCGTGCTGGTTCTTAAAGGACCACACACTTTGATTGCTTCTAAAAGTAAAGTTGTTGTCAACGCGACCGGAAATGTAGGTATGGCCACAGCTGGTAGTGGGGATGTCCTGACAGGAATGATTGTGGGGATATTAGGGCAGGGAGTAGAGGCTTTTCAAGCTGCTCAATTAGGGGTCTACTATCACGGAAAAGCTGGAGATAAGGCGGCACAATTGAGATCTAAAGCATCTATGATTGCGACGGACATTATTGAGAATATTAAAATATGTTAAATATATGGTATCAATCTTTAACTAAACAGGATACTGCAAGAGTCTTATATTTTGGCATTGCGTTATATGTCTTACTATTTTTCACATGGTGCTATTTAAAGTTTGTTAATTTCGGTTATTACGACTTTGATTTTGCCATTCATGACCAGGTGATTTGGAATATTGGACATGGAAACGTTTATAACTCTATTCTTGGGGTTAATTTTCTAGGCAATCACATCCATTTTATTTCTTTTCTGATTGCGCCTATATACCTTATTTTTAGCCATCCATTGACCTTATTGCTTTTGCAAACCCTGGCCCTTGCTTTAGCAGCTATTCCCATTTATAAGCTTGCTGAGGGTATTGTTGGATATCGCTTAGCGCTGGCTGTAGGCCTGGTGTATCTTTTATACCCTGGCCTTGGATATACCAATCTTTTTGAGTTTCATCCTCCTGTGTTTGCAACATTCTTTCTAGCATGGATGTTTTATTACTTTTATCAAAGTAAAACAGTGCCTTTTGTGATCTCTATGGTGTTGTCGTTATTGTGTCAGGAAAACATTTCATTGGGGGTGGCTGCGCTTGGTTTGTATGCCCTTTGTACAGGGAGGAATCGAACATACGGGGTGATTGCTTTAATCTGTGGAAGTGTTTATTTTATCCTTTGCGTGAAATTCCTGATGCCTTATTTTAACCAAGACACCATTCAATTTATTAAGATTTACGGCCAATTAGGAGGCTCATTTCCGGAAGTCATCAAAACCCTTTTGACTGATCCTTTTAGGGTTTATCTTGTTCTTAATCAACCTGAGAAAATCAAGTATGTGTCGGACCTTCTGGTTTCATTGTCATTTCTACCTTTGCTAAGTCCTGTATCCTGGATTCTTTCTTTACCATTTTTAGCCCAGCATCTTTTATCCTCCAGGGTCAGTGAAGTCACCTTGCACTATCACTACACAGCGGAATTGATTCCTCCATTGTTTGTGGCTTTTATTTGGGGGTTGGACAGGTTTCGACGTTCCAAGCTATTGGTGAAAAGAGAATATTTTATAGGGGCATTCATTATCATCGTCGCACTAATAGCCACTGTAATGTTAGGCCCTCACTTTAGATTTCTAAAAGAATGGAGGAATTATCCGCCTCAATATGTTTCAGAGCAAAAATTGAGTTTAATCAACGAAATCCCTAAAGATGCTTCTGTTGCTTCTACATTTGAAGTTTTACCCCATTTATCGCATCGAGCGAATCTGTATTCGTTTCACCATATTTACTCAGGGCTTTTTACCATGTCTGAGAAGAAATATCATTTGCCCCAGAAGGTTGATTACGCTCTGCTTGACTTCAATGATCCCTTAACTTTTCGTGGTTTTTATGTTCCTGGAAAACACCAAAACATTGCGTCATTTTTGAAAGAAGAGAATTTGGGTGTTCTGGATGTTAAAGACAGTATTGTTTTATTCAAAAAAGGCATTAAAGATCAATATCCCTTATTTACCGTATCAGATACAGATTTTTTGCCTCATCAGTTTTCAATTATAGTTAATCGAACTATTGAATTGTATGCTTATCAGATCAAAGAACATAAAGATCCTCTTCATATCGTTCTTTATTGGAAGCTTATTCAACCTACTTCCAGAGACGTGAATATATTCATTGATTTTATGGATGAGAACTACAAGATACTCAATAGACAATTTAGACCCATAGCCTATCGAATATGGCCGACTCACGCTTGGCAGAACAATCAATCTGTAGAAGAACATCTCTATGTGACTATTCCACCTATGATCAAAAAGAATTTCAAGCATTTAATGATAGGATTTTATGATTATCAGACGGGTCAATTGCTACCCTCAAATGCTAAGGATGACTCTGGAAGAATAAAAATCGATTTAAACTCTAAATGAGGAAGATATATGTCTATAAAAGTTGTGTGTAATCTGTGCGGTTCAGACCACTATCAAGTTGTCTATGATACTTTGGTTGGAGAAGAAGAAGGCGACTATAGCGATTCTTATAAGATCACTGATCATAGTGTTAGTTGTGCTGTTCGAATAGTGAAGTGTTCCAAATGCGGTTTGATTTATATGAATCCTCGAATAGATCAAACAAAGATTGTTTCAAATTATAAGAATATGGTTGATGACTTTTATGTCATGGAAGAAGAGGGAAGGCGGGAATCGGCAAGGTCTATTTTAAGGTATCTTAAGAAATTAAATAAAACAGGCAGGATTTTAGACGTAGGGTGTGCAACAGGATTTCTTTTAGATGGGGCCCGTAAGATGGGCTGGGAGGTTTATGGGGTTGAGCTCTCCAGTTGGGCTGTAGATTATGCAAAAAACAAGCTTCAACTGCCTAACATTACTCAAGGGTCATTAAAAGAAGCCAATTATCCTGCTAATTTCTTTGATGTGGTTGTGCTTAAAGATGTGATTGAACATTTAACCGACCCTAAAGATACTCTTGAGGACATTCGTCATATTTTAAAACCTTTGGGTGTCATGTGCTGCAACACTCCTGATATTGATAGTTTGATGAGTAAGATGCTGGGAGCCAAATGGTGGGGGATCAAACAATCTCATTTATTCTATTTTAATAAGCACAATTTAAGTGCTTTATTTAAGGCTACAGGTTTTGTATCTTTGAAGATTCGTTCTCATGCTAGAACCTTTACTTGGAATTACTGGTTGTCTAATTTGCTTGGCTATAGAAAGGGATTTGGCTTCTTGCGTAAGATGTTAGAGAAAAAACCGGCATGGGCCAATAATCTGTTTTGCCTTGATTTGGGAGATCAAATAGAGATTTTCGCTCGTAAAAGCAGGGAACTTAAGTATCTTCATGAGCTGGAATTGCCTGTTGAGTCGCCTGTTAATAAAAAGATGAAGGTATGCGTTGTTCTTCCAGCCTACAATGCTGCCCAAACACTCAAACGAACACTGGCAGATATTCCTAAAGATCTGGTTGATGAAATTATCTTAGTTGATGATGTGAGCCAAGACAATACGGTTGAAGTAGCTAAAAGTTTAGGTCTAAAAGTTTTTGTCCATGAGAAAAACAGAGGATATGGTGGAAACCAGAAAACATGTTACAAAAATGCCTTAGCTTCCGGAGCAGATGTGATTGTCATGCTTCATCCAGATTACCAATATGATCCAACAGCAATCACTCAATTGGTTGAGCCAATTTTAAAGGGAAGAGCAGATGCTGTATTTGGTTCTCGAATGATGAAAGGCGGAGCATTGGAAGGCGGCATGCCTTTGTGGAAGCATAATGCCAATATCCTTTTAACTGCGTTGGAAAATGTGGTTTTAGGGATTTATCTGACGGAATATCACTCAGGCTTTAGAGCTTACAGCGCCAAATATTTGAAGAGTGTTAATTTGGAAGCTAATTCAGATGGCTTTGTGTTTGATACGGAAATTATTGTTCAGGGGGTCGTCAAGTACATGAAATTTGAGGAAGTCCCCATCAAAACACGATATTTCGATGAAGCTTCCTCAATTAAACTATGGCCTTCCATCGTCTACGGACTAAATATTCTAAAGACCCTGCTCAAATTCTTTCTGTTTAAACGTGGGATTAAATTTAAACAGTTTGAATGAGGTAAAATTCTTCCCCCTTTATGGGAGGCTATGTTAATATTTTGACCATGAATCAATACAAAATTTTTGTTAGCGGAGTTCAGAAAGAACTCAAAGAAGAACGTCGGACGATTAAAGATTTGATTCAAAAGAATTCTCTTTTGATGGATCATTTTGACGTTTTTTTGTTTGAAGATTCACCTGCCAGAAGTAAATCTGCACAACATTCTTATCTTGCGGAAGTTAGAGACTGCGATATTTATATTGGTGTTCTGGGGAATCAATATGGCAACGTCACTAAAGGTAAATTATCTCCTGTGGAAGAAGAGTTTCGTACTGCTCAAAAAGCTGACAAAGAGATTTTTCTTTTTATAAAAGGTGAAAATAGCCAGAATGACAAGAATCGTGAGGTTGGAATCCAAAAACTTATCAAAGAAATCAAAGACCCTCGTAAAGGACATAGTTATAAGCGTTTTAATAACATCGATGAGTTGACGGATTCTGTTTTTGACAGTCTTGTTATTTTTTTGAAAGAAAAGGGCATAGTTGGACGCGGTGATTTTGACCAGAGAATATGTGAAGGGGCAACATTGAACGATATTGATATGGAGAAGGTCAGATGGTTTATAAGAACGGCTAGAGCTAAACGTAATTTTCCGTTTGATGTGGACACGCCAATTAAAAAAGTTTTTACACATTTAAAATTTCTTAATAAAGGACAATTGACCAATGCCGCAATACTTTTGTTTGGTAAGAATCCTCATCAATTTATTTTACAGGCAGAAATTAAATGTGCCCAATTTGCGGGCATGGAAGTAGTTAAGCCATTTTTAAATTTTAAGGTTTATAACGATAACTTATTTGAACAGGTGGATAAGGCAGTGGGTTTTGTATTAGATTCGATCAAGATTGCATTACATCAACAAGAGGGGAAGGCCCAGGCTAAAAGAACTCCGGAAATTCCTTTGTTTGCTATTGAAGAGGCAATTGTAAATGCGGTCGCTCATCGAAATTATAATAATACTTCCGGGGTTCAAGTGATGGTATTTGCAGATCGGGTGGAAGTTTGGAATTCAGGGAGTTTACCATCGGATTTATCTCTTGAAGATTTAAAAAAAGATCATACATCACATCCAGCTAATCCCCTTATAGCAGAAGGTTTTTATAATGCGGACTATATTGAACGCTTCGGATCAGGAACCACCGAGATGGTTTCTCAGTGTAAACAACAAGGATTGCCTGAACCGCAATTTATTCTTAAGCGTAATGTTGAGTTTAGAACGATATTATCCAGGGATGTTTATAGTGAAGATATATTAAATAAGTTGAATCTGAATGAGCGGCAAATCAAAGCAATCAGATTTATTAAGGAACATGGAGAGATTTCCCGTAAAGAATACGTTGATGTAGCTTCGATTTCCCCACGGCAAGCGTTATCAGATTTAGGTGATTTAGTGTCTCAAAAGATTGTTTTTTCTGTAGGTAAGGGACGATCTGTTAAGTATATATTGCGTAATAATCGCGCAGTAATCGCGCAATAATTGCGCGATTACTGAACAGATCGAAAAGAGGACAAACGCGCCATAAATACGCCAAATGCACCTTTCGTGGCCGTGATGATGTCTATGCCAAGGTATTGATCAATAATAAAACGTAAGCTTATCATTAAATGTTCTGAATGCCCGAATCAGGGATTCCTGTCTCCGGACAAATCGTATTTCTAATTAGTATGTTTAGAAATTTATGACACATCTTTTTGAAATTTTAGCCCTACGCAAGCGAATTCGTAAAGTAATGAATAAATTAATCCTAATCTTATTTTTATTAATTCTTATCACTAGTAACGCGGTAGTTTTTGCTGAAACTATTAAACTTAAATCGGGTGCTTCTTTTGAAGGCGCTATTATTGAATTAACCGATGGTCATGTAACAATTGATAGAGGAAAGCTCGGTACATTTCGTATAGATTTTAGTGAGATCGATGATCAAACTCTTACCGTTTTAAGAACTCTTCCTAAAGTAATACTTCAAGAACATAATTTTTCTAATCCAACTGCTGCCGTGAATCCTATCGATAGTTACGCGGGCGTGGATATCCCGAAACTTTTAAAAGCTAGAGGATACCCTGAAAATAGCTGGCCCAATCTTGAGAGAGAACTAAAGATATTTCTTGAGAAAATCAATCTTCCTAATTTACAAAAGAAGGCTGTTGAAGCTAAGAAAACTCCAGAAGGGATCCGTGATCTTGCTCAGGAGCTTGGGAGGGCTATGGAGCGGCTAGGATATATTAATCATCTTTCTCCACCTCCTTTGATTAAAGGGCTTATTGACAGTTTAGGGGATGAAGATGTTGAGACTGTTGTTGGTAATGGTCCACATTCAGATCTAAATGGTGAATTGTCTCGGGAGGATTATTTTGCATGTACTGTGTTATCACAATTGGGATTAATCGTTTTTGAACTTTTGGACATTGACGCTAGGGTGACAGTTTCTCCAGGGCATGTGTTTATCACAGCGTCCAATAGTGCTGGAAAGATTGTCTTTATTGATATTCTTAATCTTGTTTTTGAAATAGTTGATCTCGGATCATGGTATCGGCCGGTGAGTCAAGTATGGATATTAAAGGATGAGTACCGCTTGCCTTGGAATATGGTAGGTCTCCTTAGGATCAATCACCAAATGGGTCGAACAAAAGCACCAGAAGTGCTTAAAGAAAAACTCAATATGTGGTACCCGTTTATTTTTATAACACAGCAACATAATGCAACAACCAATATATATAACAACCGTGGGCTTGCTTATTATCAAAGGGGCGATCTTAATCGGGCGCTTGCAGAATATGATCAAGCCTTGGCTATTGATCCAAACAATGTGGAGGCCCATTCCAACCGAACTATTGTTTATACTATAAAGAAAGATTTTAACCGTGCTCTTGCTGACATTAATGAGGCGTTGACCATAAATCCTAATGATGCTGAGGTCTACAATAATCGGGGGAATGTTTATAATGCAATGGAAGATCTTAATCGAGCGCTTATGGATTATAATGAGGCGATTAATTATGACCCGAGTCGGGCTTTATTCTACTTAAATCGTGGGGGAGTTTATTTTCAAATGAAGGATTTTAATCGATCTATAGAAGATTTTAATCAAGGGCTTTCCATCAATCCAAATTATGGAGATGTCTACTATTGGCGTGGCCTTGCATTTACAAAAATAAAAGATTTTAGTAGAGCTCTGGATGATATGAACAAAGCGCAAACATTAGGGGTACAGGTTTCTTCTAAAGTTTTAGAAGAACTTCATAAAGCTGCTGGCAGATAGGGAACGTTTAGAAGTTTCTTTCAATTTTTCCTGTGATCTTGGCCCCTTGAGTATTGATTTTACCTGCCGCACGACCAAAACACATACCCATAGCTTCATAAATAGCTACTTGGCTTACGTCGACAAATCTCTGTTGGATAGCTTCTTTAGTATCCATATAACGAATTTGACCGCCGCTAATTCCAGCTACAGTCACGCCTGAAATGCCTTGATTAAGAAGGATAAAAGCTCCTGCGCCAACTTCTTTTCCGAAATTAACGTCATAAGCACTCGAATGTCCGCAGCGGACTAAGTGACCTGGGGTGACAGCACGAACTTCTGGGATTTCATTAATTCCTTTAACGTACATATTGGCTTTTTTCATTAGCTCAATGATTTCAGGGTCGGCCTTCAGACGTTTGGTTAATTGCTGAGAGACGTATGTTCCAGCACCAGCTAAGCGTTTATGGCCGAAGGCATCCACGGGTGAGTTTTCATCAACGATATCAGATCCACTGGCATCTTTAATGCCTTCTGCAACGACAATCATGTAGGTCCCCGCATGAACATCGCTGTCTTTGATGCGCTTAAAATAGCGTTGTTTCATGTGTTGATAAAGAATATCAAAATCACAGGCAATTTCAGGGATGATGATGGCATCAATGTCAGCAGCGACGCCGCCGCGAAAGGCGGTGTGTCCCGCATAGCGGCCGAATACTTCCATGACTAAGATACGATTATGGGTTGCGGCCGTTGTTTTTAAGTCTTCAAGAAATGTGGCAATACGATTGATCGTAGAGTCAGCACCTACGGAATAGGTTTGAAGGTCAAGATCCATAGTTTTGGGAGCATGAACGCAGGGGATACCATGTTCAGTTAAGTCGACAAGCACACTTCCAGAATCATCACCACCGGAAATAATGAGGCCTTCAAGCTTGAATTTCTCCATGCCTTTTTTAATACGATCATATTTATTAGGATCTTCGATTTTTTTAATTTTAACTCTGGAATGGCCAGCCTCAGAACCTGCGAGGTTGGTATTGATTTTATCTAAGCGAGCTTCGGTTAATTCAGTCAATGTATCGAAATCAAGGAGGTTATAAAGACCAGCATAACCATTAGGGATGATAAAGCAGGAAACACCATGAGCGCGCGCCATAGAAGCGGCACCCTTAATAACACCATTTAAACCTCCGCAATCACCCCCGGAAGTAATAATACCAACACGTTTCATATGAATAACTCCTTCTACAAATAAGGTTAGGTTGTTAATGAAGGCAATAAGGTAGCATAAAAGAATGAGTAAATCAATGGAGTTAAGACTTTTGAGCCGTGGCTAGCATATCCTGGGCATGTTCCAATGAAATACGGGTAGCATTATGGCCAGACATCATTTGGGCGATTTCTTCCACGCGTGCTTTATCATCTAGAAGCTTAATTTCTGTCATGGCTCGGCCTGCTTTTAGAGATTTGGTAACTTTAAGGTGTTGATTGGCAAAAGAAGCAATTTGGGGGAGATGGGTGATTAGAATGACTTGGCGATGACGCGCCAATTGGGTTAATTTTTTGCCTGTTATAGTCCCTAGACGTCCACCAATTTGAGCATCAATCTCATCAAAGATGAGTACTGGGATAGGATCAACCTTAATTAAAGCTTTTTTCAAAGCCAGCATGACCCGCGCTGCTTCTCCTGAAGAAACAATTTGAGCCAAAGGTTTTAATTCTTCTCCGGCATTTGGACTAATATAAAAGACCACATGATCAGTACCATTTGGACTAAAAGAGATCTTTTCAAAGCGAACTTCAAATCGCACATGATTAATTCCAAGATCTTTAAGCTCTTTTTCAATTGTTGCATTTAGCTCTTCCGCAGCTGTTTGGCGGGCTTTGCTCATTTTATTGGCAATTTTGGTTAATTCTTTTTCTTTTTCACCAATACTTTGACGAATCTGGCTGTCATTGTGTTCAAAGTTCTTGATGAGCTCTAGTTTTTCTTTGCTTTCTTGATAGAAGCTGTTCGCCTCAGACAAAGAGGGACCATATTTGCGTTTGATGTCTTGATATTGAT
Organism: Candidatus Omnitrophota bacterium; assembly: GCA_044225175.1. Taxonomy (GTDB): domain Bacteria; phylum Omnitrophota; class Gorgyraeia; order Zapsychrales; family Fredricksoniimonadaceae; genus JACQCF01. The sequence goes on from JBGAJA010000001.1 coordinate 131,068, forward strand.
CGTAAATTTTATTGGTTTCTTCTGCTTGGTTCTCATCAAAGCTAAGGCTGTCAGCATAATTGGTCAACTCACCAATCAAGTCATTGGTTTGTTCTTGAATGGATGTTAATTGATCAAAAAGGGGAGAAGTCTTTTCGTCGATGTGATTTAGATTCTTCAACGGAGAAAAAGCTTTGCGTATTTGCTGATGAACTCCTGAATCCTCATCTTCTAAAATGCCAAGTAGGTTTTGAATATGCTCATGCAATTTCTGGGCATTGTTGATTTTGACAATTTCTTGGGAGACCTGTTCATATTTCTCTTCATTTAAAGGAACAGATTCTAATTCTTTAACTTGATGAGTCAATAAATCTAGATCTCTTTGACGAGTTTGTGTCAGATTGTTCAAAGTTTGAAGCTTATTTTGGAGGTCTGTGTAATCTTTATAGATATTGGAGTAATCATTTTTTAAAGATTTGAAGTCTACTAACTTATCAAGCATTTTAAGGTGTTCATTCTCTGATAACAGCATCTGATGATCGTGAGCGCCATGAAAATCAATGAGATGATTGCCAATACTTCTAAGCTGTGCAACAGTGACATTAAAGCCATTAATTTTAATCTTATTTTTTCCATCGGCAGATATCGAGCGTTGGATAATTAATTGTGTCTCATCTGCTTGAAGAAGGTCCACAAAGATTTCATTGGAACGAAGGGTCTGATCAAGTTCAAAAACTGCCTCAATGATACAGGGATTCTTAGGGTCTCTAATAGAAGAGGAGTCAATCCGTTCTCCCAGTACCGAACGCAGAGCATCAATCAAGATGGATTTCCCAGCACCTGTTTCCCCGGTAAAGATATTTAGTTTTTGATCAAATTCAATAGATAGGGATTCAATGAGGGCAAAATTTTTGATTGTTAATTGAATCAACATAGCTGCAATACTAACAAAGAAAAAGATATTTGAGAAGGCCAAATTGTTTCAGACTTATCATGCGGCACAAAAGATTAGTGCGCACATAGGCATAGTACTACGTAAGAGAAAGGGTATTTAATATTTTGACTTGTGAGGGAAAATATGTAAGATTTTAAACAAATGCCATTAAGTCCTAAGAATATTTCTCAAGATCCACAAAAAGAGTTAGCTGATATCAAGCATGCCCTTGATGCCTCCTCCATTGTTGCCATTACTGATCAAACCGGTAAAATTATTTACATAAATGATACATTTTGCCAAATTTCTAAATATTCTCGAGAAGAGCTTTTAGGTAAAGATCATCGGATCATTAATTCTGGTTACCACCCCAAAGAGTTTTTCCGTGACTTGTGGCGTACCATTGCCCAGGGTAAAGTCTGGAAAGGGGAAGTCCGTAATCGTGCTAAAGACGGTACCTATTATTGGGTGGATACGACGATTGTGCCTTTTCTCAATGCAAAGGGTAAGCCCTATCAGTATGTCGCTATCCGCAATGAAATTACACAAAAGAAACAGATGGAAGATCAAATAAGAGCTCTTCCGCAGAAGATTATCCAAGCCCAAGAACAGGAATGTAATCGCATTGCCCGTGATCTTCATGATGATTTGGGACAATCTCTGGCTACGTTAAAGATGATGGTACAATCCGCGTGGCTGGTTGAAAGCCAAGGAAATAAAATCAAGAAACTCAGTGCAGACCAGCAAAGAATTATGGGTTATTTGAATACGATCATAGAGAAATCGCGCAGTCTGGCTATGCGTTTACGTCCATCTACCTTGGATGTATTGGGACTAACATCAGCCTTGGAGGCCATGTTAAAAGAAATTAATTCAAATAATAGGGTAAAGATAAGTTTTCGACACCCGGGGCTTGATGATCTTCGTTTTAAGGCTGAACCAATTAATTTATTTCGCATCATTCAAGAGGCCATGAGTAATATCTTTAAGCATGCTCACGCCACCCGTGTTCAAATCAAAATAACAAAATCCAAGGGCTTGCTTAAAATTTCTATCCACGATAATGGTCGAGGCTTTGTTTTTACCGGATCTTCAGGTTTGGGGTTAACAACCATGCAAGAGCGCGCCAAGCTGCTCGGTGGAACCATTGGAATTCAATCGCAACCTAAAAACGGGACGACACTGCTAGTAGAAATTCCTGTTAATGAGGGGATATAAGATGATTAAAATTATTTTGGCTGATGATCATGAAATGCTTCGCGCCGGCCTTAAAGGGCTTTTGGAAAAAGAGTCTGATTTTAAGGTTGTGGCTCAAGCCAAAGATGGCGAGGATTTATTAGAGAAACTGGCTTCAACTAAAACGGATTGTGTAGTTATGGATCTTTCCATGCCCAATATGGATGGACTAGCCACACTTAAAGAGATTCGTAAAAAATTTCCTAAAATGAAAGTTTTGGTTTTAACCATGCAAAAAGATGCTGAACATTTTAAGCATGCGATGGCCAATGGCGCTTGTGGATATATTCTCAAAGACGGTGCTTTTGATCAATTGGTAATGGCCATCAAAATCATTATGAAAGGAAAGAATTTTATTTCGCCTGATATATCTAATTTAATTGCCGAACAATATGTTCGTTCGATAGATCAAGAAGCTGATATTCCTTCGTTAGAAATTCTGACTTCAAGAGAAAGAGAAATCTTACAGCGCATTGCCGAAGGTAAGGCAAACAAAAATATCGCTGCTGCACTCAAAATTAGTATCCGCACCGTCGAAACTCACCGCAGTCATCTCATCCAAAAACTGGGGCTTAAGACGCCGGCCAGTTTAGTGAAGTACGCACTTTCGAAAGGTTTGATTTAAAGTTTCTGCCCATTACCTTCGTAAATACAATCTTTATAAAACTGCGTAGTACTACTTATTTTTCTACGTATATCCCCTAATTATTATTTCAAAATTTCCCGTTATCATAAGTGCTTACCAATTTTGTTAGATAAGCTGCAATGAATTAGGTGGATTTAATGAATGCCTCTATTATTGAAATCAAACTACATAGCCTAGATCAATTATTTAATTCCATGGATCCCTCCCCGTTTCATGAGAGGGATCTTGACCATGATGCGGAAGAATTTATTGTAAGCTGGGCCCAGGAATATGCTTTAAAAACGCCGTTGATTCTCAGGGTGAGACTGGACAAGTTGTCTGATGGGGATAATGTGGATATGGTTAGTCAGGCTATTCATAATTATTTTATTTACCGGACTGATATTTATAGAAGAGAATTTAAGTATCTTATGAAGCAGGCGAGGATTTATTTATTGATTGGATTGATGTTTCTTGGGGTATGTTTCTTAGCTGGACACATGATCATGACCTACAACGCCAATATGTGGGGCGGTTTGTTAAGAGAGAGCCTTATGATTGTTGGGTGGGTGGCTATGTGGCGTCCGATACAGCTTTATTTCTATGAATGGTGGCCGGTTAAGCAGAAGATCAATATTTATAAAAAATTAAGTGAAATAAGAGTTGAAGTTGTGCAAAGCTGATAGTTTTACGTATTACCACGTAGTTTCCTGCGTATTTTAGCCAATTTTCATTTAATGCATCCACATTTATAATTATTTCATGATGTTTAAATCTCACGAATCCCACAATCAGCCTGGCCTTATTATGATTCAGATTGATGGTTTCTCTAAAATAGAATTAGAGAAAGCCCTTGAACGTAATGAAATGCCTTTTCTTAAAAGTCTGATTAAAAATGAAAAATACCGTCTACATGCTCTCTATACTGGATTGCCCTCAACCACGCCGGCGGTCCAGGGAGAGTTGTTTTATGGTGTCAAACAGTGTGTGCCATCGTTTTTCTTTTATGATAAACCATCAAAAAAGGTCTTTCGTATGTTTGATGGTGATTCGGTCAGAACCATTGAACAGCAGATAGAAAAGCAAGGGGAGGGTCTTTTAGAAGGAGGGAGTTCTTATTCCAATATCTATAGCGGTGGAGCTAAGGAAACACATTTTTGTGCTGGAACTTTAGGCTGGCCGTATATTAAGAAGGATGTAAATTTTTCTGAGTTCTTCTTGCTTATATCGACTCATTTTTTGGCTGTCATACGAATGGTTATTCTATGTCTATGGGAAAACAAACTAGCATCAATGGATTTTATGTATGGGCTTTTCAAGAAAGAAAATGTCTTAGTTGAGCTAAAATTTGTACCTTTGCGTGTTTTAATTTGTATCCTTCTGCGCGAATTAATCACCCTTGGTGCCGTCATGGATACCATTCGAGGCCTGCCAATTATCCATCTTAATTATTTAGGATATGATGAACAAGCTCATCGGCGTAGTCCAGACTCCCAAACAGCCCATTGGGCATTAAAAGGAATAGATAAGTCTATCGCTAGAATTTATTCTGCTGCGATCAAGTCATCTCGACGGCACTATGATGTCTGGGTTTATTCAGACCATGGGCAGGAAGCTACAATTCCTTATGTTGGTTTGTATGGAAAAACTGTGGAAGAAGCTGTCGCTCAAGTCTTTCATGGCCTGTTTGATCCGAAAATAAAAGAAACTAGCAAATTCAATTCAGCAAAGAAAACACATGAGAGTATTCAGCTGCAAAGGGCCCGTTATCTAGGTCAATGGGTTAGAAAAATAGGGATTTTGGATCAAGGACCAGATTTAGCTTTGGATGCTGATTTGGTTACAACTGCGATGGGACCTTTAGGAGGGATCTATGTATTTAAAGAATTGACGGCCGAGGAACGATTGCGTTTTGCTAAAGAGTTAGTGCGCACAGCCAAGATTCCATTGGTTCTGATGCAGCAAGAAGAGGGCAAGGTGCTGGCATGGACTAATCAAGGTCAATTTAATCTGCCAGAGCAAGCCCGTGACGTTATAGGCGCTGATCATCCTTTTTTTGAAGATATCCTCAAAGATCTTATTGCATTATGCCATCATCCTAATGCTGGAACTTTAACAATTTCTGGATGGCGGCCAAATGAAAAACCCTTGAGTTTTCCTTTTGAGAATGGGGCTCACGCGGGTCCAGGAAGACTAGAGACAAACGCGTTTGCGTTACTGCCAGCCAATGTTAAATTACGTTCTTACGAACGCACATATTTTAGAACTAAAGATTTGCGTGAATCTGCCTTGCGATTGTTGAAACGAACACCTGAATCTCATTTAAGTGCTTCTTCAAAAATCATTGTTCCAAATACGTCTCATCCATCGAAAACCATCCGAATCATGACCTACAATGTTCATGGTTGTAAAGGCTTAGATGGCAAGGTTTCTCCTGAGAGAATTGCCAAAGTGATTGGACGCTATGAACCGGATATCGTGGTGCTTCAAGAACTAGATATGGGGCGCAAGCGTTCTGGAAAAATGGACCAACCGCATGTGATTGCTAAAGAATTAGAGATGATGTACCACTTTCATCCTGCCATTCACGTTGAAGAAGAACGATATGGTAATGCCATACTTAGCCGTTATCCCATGGATTTAATCCATGCAGCCGTATTGCCCCCTTTAAAAAATAGATTTAATTGCGAACCGCGTGGGGCTATGTGGGCTTCAGTCAAGGTAGGAGATGTTCATCTACAAGTCATTAACACACATTTAAGTTTTCATAGCCATGAGGGATGGCATCAAGCGAATGCTTTAATGGGTGATGAGTGGACAGCGCATCCCCATTGTCAGGGGCCAGTTGTTCTTTGTGGAGATTTTAATTGTCTACCAAATTCTGCCACATGGCGTACAATTAATGGTAAATTTCAAGACGTTCAACGGATATTAGATAATCACCGTCCAAAGGCAACATGGTTTGGACATTATCCGATAGGGCGCATTGATCATGTTTTTATAAGTCCAGATATAAAGGTTTCTGCCATTGATGTTCCTAGGACTAAATTAAATAAAATATCGTCGGATCATTTACCATTAATTGTAGATTTGGAGGTGTTTTAATGGGTGAACATTTTAAAGGTGATCAAAAGCATTTGGATCATGTTTTACTTCAAAATGAAAAAAGACTTCTTAATTTTCTACTTCCTTTTGTTCCGTCTTGGATCAGCACTGTCCATTTAACATTGATGACTATTGTGTGGGCTTCTCTTATTGTTTTGTTTGGCTATTTGGCTAATACAAACATCATTTGGTTGCTTGGCTTCAATGCGTGCATATTTCTTCAATATGTGACAGATATGTTAGATGGGGCAGTAGGTCGTCAAAGAAATGAGGGGTTGATTAAATGGGGTTTTTATATGGACCATTTTCTTGATTATGTGTTTTTATGTTCAATCATTATCGGATACTCATTTTTATTACCTTCATCTTATTTATTTTTAGTTTTATCTTGTTTAGCCATAACAGGTGGTTTTATGGTCCATGTTTTAATGGATTTTGCTATCACAAGTGATTTTAAAATCAGTTTCAATCATTTTGGTGTATCAGAAGTTCGAATTCTTTTGATTCTTTTTAATTTTTCTTTAATTTATTTAGGTAAAATGTTTTTTGTTCAAGTTTTTCCATGGGTTGTCTTATGTTCTCTACTTGCTTTAGTTGTTATGGTCTATCAATCTCAAAAAATATACGCAAGTATAGACATGCAGGAAAAGAAAAATAGTTAATCTAAGAAAGGACACTTATGATTTTTTCAGAAGAAGAAATTTTGGCCATCCTAAAAAAAGAATTACCTGAAGTTAATGGTAAAAACTTGGAAGATGTTGCCGGTTCTATTATTCGTTCAGGGAAACATTGGCAGGAAGTTGATTTGGACGAACATGTCCATGATGATGTCAAAATGCAGGTGCTTCATGATCTGTGCAAACCTACAAATAATAATGAGCCGCCCAAAGATGTTCGTTTATTTTTTAAAAAATAAAAAAACGTCAAAGCCATGGCATTGCCAGATCAACAAATTCCCAATAGAACCATATGAAAATCCAATTCTTAGGCGCTGCTTCGAATGTCACAGGATCTCGTTTCTTATTGGAAACTGACGATAAAGTTATTCTGATTGATTGCGGTTTATATCAAGAGCGGAATTTATTGGAAAGAAATTGGCAGAAGTTTCCCTTTAATCCATTTAAGATTGACGCTGTCATATTGACCCACGCCCACATCGATCATTGCGGCTATTTACCGAAACTGATCAAAGAAGGGTATCGAGGGAAGATCTATTGCACCCCACCTACGGCCGAGATAGCCAAGGTTGCCTTGCTTGATTCGGCTAACATTCAAGAAGCTGATAGTGAATATAAGAGAAAACGTCATGCCAAAGAAGGAAGAAGGGGCCCTCATCCTGAAACACCTCTTTATACAGCTGATGATGCCAAAAAAGTGTTCCCTCATTTTCATCATATCCAATATGAAAAACCAATTGATCTAGGGAAGAATTTAACAGCGACATTTTATGATGCAGGACATATCTTGGGTGCTGCGATGATCCAAATGGAATATCGAGAGAATAATACTACAAAGAAAATTGTTTTTTCAGGTGATATAGGAAGATGGAATAGACCCATTTTAAAAGACCCGCATCTTTTTAATGATGCAGATTATGTAATCATGGAGGGTACCTATGGGGATCGGTTTCATAGTGATGATGCCAGTTGTTTGAATGATTTGGAGAAGGTGATCAATAGAACCTATCAAAAGGGTGGGAATATTGTTATTCCAAGCTTTGCGATAGGAAGAACCCAGGAACTTTTATATGATTTGAACCTTCTTCTGAAAGCTAAAAAAATCCCTTCTATTTCAACTTTTGTTGATAGTCCAATGGCAATGGAGATTACAGAAATAGTTAAGTTTTATTCTGATTATTTCGATACAGAGGCCCGTGAAATATTACGTCAAGGTTTGGAATTATTTGATTTTCCTTTATTGAAATTTACTGCAACTCCCAATGAATCAAAGGCCATCAATCACATTCAAGGAACATCCATTATTATGGCCGGAGGAGGGATGTGTACAGGAGGAAGAATTAAACATCACCTGGCTCTTAATCTACCCAGGCCAGAAAGCACTATTCTTTTTGTTGGATATCAAGCGCTTGGTACTTTAGGCAGAATCATATTAGAGAAACCCGAGGAAGTAAGACTTTTTGGAAAGAATCTGAAGGTTAAGGCTAGCATTGAACATATCAATGGATTCTCAGCCCATGCGGATCAAAGAGAATTATTGAAATGGTTGAGCGCTTTTAAGAAACAGCCGCAAAAAGTCTTTATTGTCCATTCCGAGCAGAAAGCCGCAGAGGCTTTAAAGAACGAGATTCAAAAAACAATGTCCACAGAAGTACATATTCCTTCCTACCAAGAACAATTTATTTTTTCCTGATGCCATAGTTTTGTTTGATGAATTAAGGGAATTGTATATAATCCTACATATTCAAAATATAAGAGAGAACGAAATAGGGGTACATCCCTTATTATTAGGTTAAACGTGAAGAAAATTTCGAAATCAAACGGTATCAAATCATGGCCATTAGATGACAGGCCAAGAGAGAAATTGCTTAAAAAAGGTGCAGGCACTTTGAGCAACTCCGAACTCTTGGCTATTTTATTACGCACCGGCACAGCAGGCACCAGCGCCGTTGAACTTTCCCGCAAAATCCTTGGCAAATTCGGCTCCTTTAGGAGTATGGCCCATACCGACATCCGTGATTGGAAGGAATTCAAAGGTTTAGGCGGGGCTAAGATGGCTCACATTCAGGCCGCACTTGAAATCGGGCGGCGTTATCAACAGGACGTTGTGTTGTCTCCGGGCAAGCAGAAGATCGCTTCCGCCAAGGACATCGTTGATCTTGTTTTACCCCACATGCGCGATCTTAAAACCGAAGTCTTTAAAGTTATCTATCTTGATAACAATAACCGAATCATCGATATTACCGACGCCGCCATTGGAACGGTAGACCATGCCTTTCCCATCATTCGCGAAATAATCCACAGCGCCTTACAGAAATTCGCCAAGTCGATTGTTTGTGTGCATAACCATCCAAGTGGCGAAACTGCCCCTAGTGTGCAGGATAAGAAATTTACCAAAGAAATAAATGATGCCGCGCGATTGATGGAAATTAAAGTGTTGGATCACATTATTATTGGTGGGGATAAGTATTTTAGTTTTGCCGACGAAGGGCTTATATGTTGACAGATTACCACGCAAAATATTTTGCCTATGAGCTCACTAAACGGTGCGCATCCGATAGTTTAGAGAAGCTATCAGCAACTCTTTCTAATGCTCAGGTCGATTTAAATCCTCACCAAATTGAAGCCGCGCTTTTTGCCTTTCGTTCACCTCTCTCTAAAGGAGCTATTCTTGCTGATGAAGTTGGTTTAGGTAAAACAATTGAAGCTGGTATTGTTATTTCCCAAAAGTGGGCAGAGCGGCAGAGAAAGATTCTGATCATTGTTCCAGCGAATTTAAGAAAACAATGGAATGAAGAATTGTTGGATAAGTTTTTTATCCCGTCGATTATTCTTGAAAAGAAATCGTTCAATGAAGAAATCAAGAAAGGAAATTTAAATCCTTTAAACCAAAAGGATTTGGTTGTTATTTGTTCCTATCATTTTGCTAAATCCAAAGATGTTTATATTAAACAGGCTGGATTCGATTTAGTGATCATCGATGAAGCGCATCGTTTACGAAATGTTTATAAGGAATCGAATAAAATTGCCAACGCGATTAAAAATTGTTTGAAAGACTTTCCCAAAATTCTTTTAACCGCAACACCGCTTCAAAACTCGCTTGTTGAGCTTTATGGTTTAGTCAGCATTGTTGATGAGCAGGTCTTTGGTGATTTAGAAAGTTTCAAAGCACAATATTGCCATAGTGAACCTCCGAATTATGCAGAATTAAAGGAGCGAATCAAGCCAGTATGTCTTCGGACGCTAAGAAGGCAAGTGTTGGAATATATCAAGTACACCAATCGTATTGCTATTACCCAAGAATTTTATCCCAAAAAAGAAGAGCAGGATTTGTATAACCTTGTTACCGATTATCTTCAACGAGACAGACTTTATGCTCTTCCCAAAGCTCAACGACACTTGATGACGTTGATATTAAGAAAGCTTTTAGCATCGTCCACCTATGCTATTGCTGGCACATTATTGGGTTTAGCTCGCAAATTAGAATTTCTACTTAAGAATCAGGATAGGCCAGAGGTTGTCGAGGAAATCTTGGCTCAAGATTATGAAACCTATGAGGAAACCAAGGATGAATGGCTTGATGATGAAGAAGGTGATGAAGATGAGAAGGATGAAGCTCCACAAACAAAATTAACCGAAGAGGATATTAACAATATTAATGAAGAAATCGGCTTATTGAAACAAATGCATGAATTAGCGAAATCGATACATAAGAACTCTAAAGGAGAGGTCTTATTAAAAGCTTTGCAGAAAGGGTTTGAAGAAGCTCAGAATAAGGGAGCATTAAAGAAAGCCATTATTTTTACAGAATCTACCCGAACACAAAGCTATATCCTTGAAATTTTAAGTCAAACGGAATATACGGGCAAGATTGTCCTTTTTAATGGAAACAATAATAGTCCGCATGCGAGAGAGATTCTTAAGAAATGGACAGAACGGAATAAAGATACAGATCGAATCACCGATTCTTCAACTGCCAATATGAGAGCGGCCTTGGTTGATTATTTTCGTAATGAAGGTGTCATTATGATTGCGACTGAAGCTGCCGCTGAGGGCATCAATCTTCAATTTTGCTCTTTAATTGTTAATTATGACCTTCCTTGGAATCCACAACGCATCGAACAGCGCATAGGCCGCTGTCACCGATATGGCCAAAAGCACGATGTTGTTGTAGTTAATTTTCTCAATAAAAAGAACGCCGCAGATGTTCGGGTTTATGAATTATTGGAAAAGAAATTCCAGCTTTTTAGCGGTGTATTCGGGGCCAGTGATGAAGTCTTAGGCGCTTTGGAGTCCGGTGTTGATTTCGAACGCCGTATTGCCGAGATTTATCAAAATTGCCGAACTGAAGCACAGATTCAAATCTCATTTGACCAGCTTCAAAAAGATTTGGAAGAAAATATATCAGAGAAAATCACCCAAACAAAACAACGTCTTTTGGAAAGTTTTGATGAGGAAGTTGCTGAAAAACTAAGAATAAATTCGATTAAGAGTAATGAGTACAAAGACAAATATGAAAAGTGGCTTTGGGATTTAACGCAATATTTTTTACAACCTTACGCAAAGTTTGACCAAGATAATTATTCTTTTGTGCTCGTCGATAATCCATTCCCATCTGAAAAAATTGATCCAGGCCCATACAGAATTGGCAAAAATGTTGATGATGCGCATGTTTATAGGGTGGGTCATCCCTTAGCGCAGAAAGTCATTAGCCAATTTAAAAGCAAAGAATTGCCAGCAGTGGAAGTGTGCTTTGACTATGAGAATTCTGGAAAAAAAATTTCGATATTAGAAGGATTGATTAGCAAGGCGGGATGGCTTACTGTTTATAACTTCACAATCCAGTCTTTTGAAGAAGAGGATCATGTTGTGTTATGTGGTTTAACTGATGACGGGCAGGAGCTTAATGCAGATCAATGCCGAAGATTATTTTCACTTCCCGGTAGTGTGATAGCTGAAGCGATAACGCCGGACGGAATTAACAAAAGGATTGCTGAAATTGTGGGCAAACGAAAAGCAATGATTCTGGACACCAATATGCACCGCAACTCAGGATTTTTTGATAAGGAAATAGATAAGCTTGACAAGTGGGCAGAAGATAAACGCAATTCATTAAAGCTATCTTTAAAAGATCTTGATGAAGAGATTAAAGAGTTAAAAAAGACAGCTAAACAAGCGCAGAGTTTGCCTGATAAGTTAGCCGCACAAAAGAAAGTAAAAGCATTAGAGAAAAAGCGAGATGAAGCATGGCGTGAGTACGATGCTACAGGTCGAAAGATTGAAGAAGAAAAAGATAAGCTTATAGAAACAATTGAACAAAAACTTTCTGCTAAAGAATGCTTAGGGGAAGTTTTTTCAATCCGCTGGAAGGTTGTTTGATTTAAATGATAAGGAGATCGTAAATGGAAGAACCGAAGAAAATGGATTTGCGCTCAATCGATATGACCGCAGAGCATAAAGCTAAATTAATGCAGATTTTCCCGCATGTATTTAATGAGGACAAGATTGATTTTGAACGTCTCAAGCAAACACTTGGTGAAGATATTGATTCGGGCTTGGAGCGCTTTGGTTTGACATGGCCGGGGAAATCTGAATGCATGAAGATCATTCAGCAACCAAGCATTGGGACCTTAAAGCCATGTAAAGAGGAGTCGGTTAATTTTGATACGACTGAAAATATTTTTATTGAAGGCGATAATCTGGAGGTATTAAAGCTTTTGCAGAAGTCCTATTATGGCAAGGTTAAGATGATCTATATCGACCCGCCCTACAATACAGGAAAAGAATTTATTTACCCTGACAAGTATTCTGAAACTTTGGAAACATATCTTGCTTATACTGGGCAAGTTGACTCTGAAGGAAAAAAGTTTTCGACAAATACGGAGGCTGACGGGCGGTTTCATTCGAAGTGGCTTAATATGATGTTTCCACGTATATTTTTTGCGCGTAATTTATTAAAGGAAGATGGGGTAATTTTCATAAGTATTGATGATCATGAAGTTGATAATTTAAGAAAGTTATGCAGTGAGGTTTTTGGAGAAGAGAATTTTATTGCACAAATATGTCATAAGGCAAGAGCTTCAGTCTCAAACGACAAAATAATATCAAGCAATCATAACCATGTTCTTCTTTACGCAAAGAATGCACAAGAGATTCATGAAAAAAGGCATTTATTTGGTTTAGATCCAGAGTTAGAAGGTTTTGATAAAAAGGATGATGTGGATTTTTATAAATTGGTACCAGTTGATGGGCCTGGAGGGGCTGCGAAAGGTAATCCATATTATGAATTTTTGGGTATAAAACAGTATTTCAGGTTTTCTTTAGAAACAATGAAAAGGAAATATGATGAAGGCCGCATTGTAAAAGTTGGCAATGGTATTCAGCAGAAACTTTATTTGAGTGAAGCTAAAAATACTAGAAAAACCGATACAACTTGGTGGGATGAAAAATTGTATACTTCTACAGCAACTGCAAGGCTTAGTGAGCTTATGGGGGGCGATTATTTTGACAACCCAAAACCAGTAGAGTTGATTCAAAGAATGCTTAGGTTATGGTCTAGAGATCAAACTGATATTATCTTGGATTTTTTTGCAGGATCAGGCACTACCGCACAAGCTGTTATCGAATTAAATAAATCTGATGGGATAAATCGTAATTTTATTTTGATCCAACTTCCAGAATTGTGTACACAAGATACGGAAGCCTTTAAGGCGGGTTATAAAACTATTGCTAGCATTACTAAAGAACGTATTAGGCGGGTTATTAAGAAAATTCAAGAAGAATCAAAAAGCCAGTTGGATTTTAAGAATAGCAAAATTGATTTAGGTTTTAAAGTTTTCAAGCTCGACCAGTCGAACTTTAAGATTTGGGATGGGGTCATCGATCAAGCTACAGATGGTAAGAGAATTGAGAAACAGCTTGAGCTTCAGATTGAACATATCAATCCCAAGGCAACGGAAGATGAAATCTTATATGAGTTGTTGCTGAAGTCCGGGTTTGCATTAACGACCAAGGTGGAAGTTTTGCAAATGGCTGGGAAAAAGGTCTATTCCATTGAGAATGGGGCATTGTTGATTTGTTTGGATAAGAATTTAACCAAAGAAGTCATAACAGAAATGGCGCGTAAAGAGCCGGCCCGTGTGATATGCCTCGATTCTGGCTTTAGCGGGAATGATCAATTAAAAACCAATGCAGTTCAGATCATGAAGTCACATAAAGTAGAAGATTTTCGAACGGTTTAATTATGAAATTTAAATTTGATGCTAATCAACAATATCAACTAGACGCTGTGAATGCAGTAGTCGAGCTTTTTAAAGGGCAGCGTGAGAACCGCGGAGCCTATGAGATCAGTTTTCGCAAAGAGACTCAGTTTATGGGGCAATCCATGACTCAGAAAACGCTTGGTTTGGGGAATAATTTGGATATTGATGACGCTATTCTGCAAGATAATCTCACCTTAGTTCAAAAGAATAACAGTATTTTTCAAGAAGCCTCAATTCATTCTAGAGGGCGGAATTTCTCTATTGAGATGGAAACAGGGACGGGTAAGACCTATGTTTATCTGCGAATGCTTTTTGAATTGAATAAAGTTTATGGTTTTAAGAAATTTATCATTGTTGTGCCATCGGTGGCCATCCGTGAAGGGGTTTTGAAATCTATTGAGATGATGGAGTCGCATTTTCGTGAGCTTTATAACAATGTGCCTTTTGATAAATTCCTTTATGATTCCAAAGATGTTGCCAAGCTTCGAGGGTTTGCCACAAGCAATGAAATGCAATTGATGATTATTAATATCGATTCATTCAACAAAAAATCTATCAACATCATTTATGACTATCGCGACCAGATGAGCGGCTATAAGCCGATTGAATTTGTGCAGGCAACAAATCCTATTGTCATTATGGATGAGCCACAGAATATGGAAAGTGATAAGGCCAAAGAAGCCATTGCCTCTCTAAATCCGTTATGTACGTTACGTTATTCTGCAACACATCGGGATAAGTACAATCTCATTTATCAATTAGATCCGATTAAAGCCTTCCAGATGCGCTTGGTTAAGAAGATATCAGTGAATTCCGTCACAGCTGAAAGCGATCCCACGCAAACATATCTAAGGGTGGAAGAAATCAAGAATCAAAGAGGCAGTTTTAAGGTCAAGCTTTCCTATTTTGAGCAAACTAAAGATGGGGTTCAAAAGAAAAGTAAGCAGTTTAAACAGCACGATGATCTTTTTGTGGCTTCTAAAGAATATGAGCCATATCGCAATGGATTTGTTATTGATGAAATAAATGCGCGCCCGGGGATGGAGTTTGTGCGGTTTGCTAATGGAATTAGGCTGGGACTTGGGGAAGAGCAGGGAGGCAACCGAGACGATATTGTAAAGAAGCAAATTAAAGAGACGATCAAAGCTCATTTTGAAAAAGAATATCAGGTCAAGGATATGGGTATCAAGGTATTGTCCTTATTCTTTTTGGATCGTGTTGAAAATTACCGTATTCATAAAAAAGATAGTTATGAATTAGGGAAATATGCCCAGTGGTTTGAAGAAATTTATACCAAGCTAGGGCAAGAATACCAAACATTGTTTAAGCAAGATGTTATGCCCGCTGATAAAGTCCACAATGGTTATTTTGCCAAAGATAAAAAGGGTGATTATAAGAATACATCGGGTGATACCAAGGATGATGAGGATACATATTCCCTGATCATGCAGGATAAAGAAAAACTTTTGGATCTATCTAATTCCTTGAAGTTTATTTTTTCGCATTCGGCTCTTCGTGAAGGATGGGACAATCCAAATGTTTTTCAAATCTGTAATTTGAGAGAAATGGGAACTGCTACGGAACGCAGGCAAACAATTGGACGAGGGTTGCGTTTGCCAGTGTCAGCATTAACAGGTGAACGGGTTCGTGATGAATATGTAAATAATTTAGTCGTGGTATGCACGGAATCTTTTAAAGACTTTGTGGAAGGTCTACAGAAAGAATTAGAAGACGATTGTGGCGTTGTTTTTGGTCGTTTGCCAATTGAAGCGTTTGTGGGGATTGATTTTAAGCAGTATGGCATGGACAAGCTTGATAAAGAGTCATCCCAAGAGATTTGGAATCACCTTAAGAAAGACAAAGTGATCGCGGATGATGGGTTAATCTTATCGGCCTTTAAGGAAAAGGTCGATGCTCATACTTTTTCTGTTCCCGAAAAATACAAAGAAGTCACGAATGATATTATTCGCGCCATTGAGCAGTATCAAATGGAGCGCCATATCGAGGATCATAATAAGAAGGTTAGAGTAAAGGTTAATGAAAAAGTTCTTTTAGATCCTGAATTTGAGAAATTCTGGAAGGCCATTAATACCAAAACAATTTATTCGGTCAAATACTCAACAGATGAGCTTATTGACAATGCTGTGCATGCGATATCCAAGATACCTAGGGTAGAACCATTGAGATTGCGCTCTGTTCTGGTTGGTCTTGATATTGATCAACGTGGGGTTACGGCTACCATGGAAAAGACTCCAGATGTGGAATATTCCAGTAAAGCTGTTCAACTGCCCGACATTTTATCTTATGTGCAAAGCAAGGTTGAACTAACACGCAGTACTATTTTTCAGATTTTAAAGAAATCCAGCCGATTGGATGAGTTTTCTATCAATCCCCAGCAATTTATGGATGCTGTTGTTAAGGAAATCCGAGATGTACTTCACCGAATGGTGATTGAAGGAATTCAGTATGAAAAGCTTGATGAAATATCTTATGAGATGTCTTTATTCCGTGTAGATGAGCACAAAATGATGTTTGCGCAGGATAGAGTGGTGCCCACACAAAAGTCAGTCTATGACTATATTTTATGGGAATCAGGGGTAGAAAAGCGATTTGCTGAAGGATTGGAAGGTTTAAAGAATATCAAATATTTTATTAAATTGCCCAGCTGGTTCAAAATTGAAACGCCTATTGGTACATATAATCCCGATTGGGCAATTTTGAAGGAAAACGGCAAGATTGTCTATATGGTTCGAGAAACCAAGGCAACGAAGGAACAATTGAAACTGCGCTTACCCGAAGTAGACAAAATCGAATGCGGCCGCCAGCATTTTCTCGCAATTGGCGTGAATTATGATGTTGCCACTTCGGTTGAAGAATTATGAAAAACCTAACGCCACTTAAAAGCACATTAATATCATGACCCGAGGCATTTTAATAGAAATTAACCCACAGCTCTTAAGATATGCTAGAGAGAGGGTTGGTTTGAATATTGAAGAAGCTGAAGCGCATTCTGGTGTAGGCGATTTAGCTGTTCTAGAAAAGTCCGGGGGATATCTAAATTTATCCAATCTACGACAGCTCTCAAGTCTTTACAAAAGAGCTATTCCATTCTTCTTATTGCCTGAGACTCCTAAAGAAAAACCAATACCAACAGAATTGAGAACAATTGCATCCCAAAGAAATGTTCATTTTTCATATGAAACTTGGTTAGCATTTAATAGAGGGTTGGATATACAAGCTATTGCTAAAGAATTGGCTGACAATATCGGCTATAAGAATAAATTGAACTTTAAATATATTAACTTAGAAAATGATCCGGAAAACGAAGCTCTAAATTTTAGAAAACATATAAAGCTGACTTTAGAAATACAAAGGAAATGGAAGAATTCTAGCGCTGCGTATACAGAATTAAGAAAAATGATTGAAGAGATAGGTATCCTCACAGCTCAATGGCCTTTTCCATTTGAAGAAGCGAGAGGTTTTGCTATTAATGATCTAGAATTTCCAATGATTATGGTTAATAGTAAAGACTGGCTTAATGGTCAGATATTTACTCTCTGTCATGAGCTCGCTCATATCTTGCTTAATCATAGTGGAGTTGTTCAAAATGATCTCACCTTAACTTCCCGCCATAGAACAATAGAATCATTCTGTAATCATTTCGCTGGCGCGGTACTTGTTCCTAAGAAGGCCTTACTTGACAAATTACCCTCAGATATTAATTTTGAGAAGGAGGAAGACGATTCAAAACTGCAAAGGTTGGCAACTTTCTTTCGTGTAAGTAAAGAAGCTATTCTTAGAAGGCTTGTAATTTTAGAGATAGTAAAACAAGATTTCTACAAGACCAAAAGAGCCCAGTGGGAAGTAGAATTCAAAAAATTATCTCCTCGCAAGATATTTGCTTCGGACCCAGCTAAGCAATGCCTTACAAGAAACGGAAAGAAAGTCCTCGAATTAGGCTTTAAGAATTATAATTCCGGTAAAATCGGTGATTACGACTTTGGCTCTTATTTTAATGTTAAAGCTAAACATATTTCTAATATTGAACATATTTACCATTCATGAAGAAATATTGTTTTGATACCTCAAGTTATATTCAATTTAAGCGATATTACCCGCAAATACATCCAAAATTTAAAGATGACTGGACAAAATTCGAAGCAATGATTGACAAGGGATTAATTGTTTCCCCAAATGAAGTATTCGAAGAAATTGAAGAAGGTGGAGATGGGCTTTTTGATTGGATAAGAACCAGAAAAGATAAGATATTTGTTCTGCCAGATACGGCGATTTTTCAAAAGATGGGAGATTTACTTAAAACTCATCCTGAATTACATGACATAAAAAAGAAGAGACATGATGCCGATCCATATGTAGTAGCTTTTGCTTCCTTAAATGGTGCAATTGTGGTTGCAGAAGAAAAGAAAATAAGGCTAATTTGTGAGAAATATAAAATAAAATCTATAAGTTTATTGGAATTCTTTAATGAATGTGACTTTCAATAAAGAATAGGGACGCACCCCTAGTATTAAGGATAGGTAATCATGGACAAAACCTTTTGGCATCACAAGTGGGAGGCAGGTGATACTGCGTTTCACCAAGATCAAGTTAATCCTGCTTTATGTAAATATTTCGATCAACTGAAAGTTAATAAAGGTGCGCGTATTCTTGTTCCTCTATGCGGTAAAACCTCAGATATAGCGTGGCTTTTATCGCAAGGGTATCAGGTGGTCGGGGTTGAATTAAGCCAAAAGGCCATTGATCAATTATTTGAAAACCTTGGAACTAAACCAATGATCAACCGTTTGGGTGCGTTTGAGCATTATCATGCTGAAAATATAGATATTTTGATAGGGGATTTCTTTCAGGTATCCAAAGGGATACTAGGCCATGTGGACGCCGTTTATGATCGAGCCGCTTTGGTTGCTTTGCCTTATGAAATGCGAGAAAAATATACCAAACATTTATCGAGCATCTCAAATCAGGTGCCTCAATTACTGATTTGCTATGAGTATGATCAGCGTTTACAAGAAGGCCCGCCTTTTTCAGTAAATAAAGAGGAAGTGAAGCGGCATTACAGCAATTTGTTTGAATTAACATTGCTTGAAACGATAGACATTCCAGGCGGGCTTAAAGGTAAATGTGCTGCTCAAGAGGATGTGTGGTTGTTAAAAGCAAGAACAGGTAAGCAGAAAAATGTTTAACGCAGCTGTAGTTTGTGGTAAAAAGTAGGTCAACGGTTTCCCAAATCGTTTGATATATAGCAGGGCGCCTTTCCCCGGGTGCAGAGAAATAAAATCCAAATTAACCTGACTCTTCAAGGAGGGGAAAATGAATCTTCAGAAAATCAACGGTCAAAAATCAGTGTTCGAAAGTATTAAACAGCAATCACCAGAAGGTCAAGAATTTTGGTTAGCTAGAGAGTTTCAGAATATTTTGGATTATAAAGAATGGCGTAAGTTTTCTAACGTTATAGAAAAAGCAAAAGAAGCTTGTATCAATTCAGGTTACAAGATAAGTGACCATTTCGTCCATATGGACAAAATGGTCCAAATTGGATCTAAAACTCATAGAGTTGTATCCGATATCAGGCTGTCTAGATATGCCTGCTATTTAATCGTTCAAAACGCTGATCCGTCCAAACCTATCGTTGCATTAGGGCAAACCTATTTTGCGGTACAAACACGCAAACAG
Organism: Candidatus Omnitrophota bacterium; assembly: GCA_044225175.1. Classification (GTDB taxonomy): domain Bacteria; phylum Omnitrophota; class Gorgyraeia; order Zapsychrales; family Fredricksoniimonadaceae; genus JACQCF01. The sequence continues at coordinate 150,580 of JBGAJA010000001.1, forward strand.
GAAATCATGGAGCGGGAGGATTATGCGAATTTAAGATCAGAAGATGAAAAACGTTTATTTTTACGTAATCAATTAAAGGTTAATAATAAGAAATTAGCAGGTGCTGCCAAAGAAGCAGGTGTCATTACAGCCTTGGATTATGCTATTTTTCAAGATCATGGATATAAAGGGCTTTACGGTGGTTTAGGAGCTAAAGATTTGCATGAACGTAAACGATTGAAGAAAAGTCAGGAAATATTGGATCATATGGGCAGCACAGAGTTAGCAGCCAATCTATTTAGAGCAACTCAGACGGAAGAAAAGATCAAGCGTGAGCAAATTAAGGGTAAGATTAAAGCTAATGTTACGCATTATGAAGTAGGACAAAAAGTTCGCCAGACCATTAAGGAATTGGGCGGTACTATGCCTGAACAGTTGCCCGCCTCAGATAATATTAAAGTAGTTAAGAAGAAGCTATTAAAAGTTCGAAGGTAGAATGAAGAAAGAAAAAGGTGCGCCAATGAATCAGGAAAATTCTAAAATGGATAAAGATACCTTACGGACAGTTTTGGCTAATGAACGTACAATGCTGGCGTATGTTCGCACTGCATTGTCGGCGGTTATTTTCGGCATGGCGATATTGAAGTTCTTTTATGAGTCTGCTTTTTTGGTTGTTATCGGCTGGGTGGCGGTTATTAGCGGGATCTATGTTTTTGTACGGGGAATGTTGGAGTATGCCATGCGTAATCGAACCATCCGAAACATGAATGATTAAATAATCAGGACACGATGAATTTCTAAAAGAGTAATTCCGGCAATTGTTGGGGTGGGATTACATTTAACAAAGGCAGTGATTTTGTAGTAGCGATGTTGATAGGCATGGCGTTGGCTAAATTCCTCCGTATTACCACGTAGTTTCTTACGTATTTCATCGAATTTATTTCCTTCCTAGCTCCAGCTACAATTAAAGCATGTTTAAACCATGCATCTTACTGATTGAAGACCACAAAGAATACCGGGAAGCTGTATTACATTTTCTCGAGTTAAGTAATATCAAGGCGCATTTTTTAGAAGCTTCTTCAGGGGAAGAGGGTGTGCTTTTAGCCAAAACAAAGAAGCCTAGCATTGTAATCATAGATTTCTCTTTGGGAGGGATTGATGGATTGGAGGTATCCCGCCAAATTAAAAAATATCTGCCTCAATGCAGCATTATCATGCTCAGCATGTACGACCCCAAGGAAATTCTTCGAAGAAATGGACACGGAAATGTCAGCTCTTTTGTCAATAAAAGCGATCTATATGAACAGCTTGTACCTGCTATTAACAAGATTCTGATTGATTCTAAAAAGAATAGAAAATATTTATTGAGTAAGAAAGGGTAGTTATGTTTTGGAAATGGTTTCCATGGAGGTATTTGGTACGAAATGCTGCACGCAGGCGGGGTTTTTTGGATCCAGTCAAGATTCTTTCTCAAACACAAAATTTTGTTCAACCTTCGGAAGTAGCTGCACCTACGGAATTATTACGCTTGGGTGTTGTTTTACACGCCCGAGGGTTGATGAACAGTCTAGCGATTCAGCATAATCTTGACTGGATCTGGCCTTATTGGGTGGAATGTCAATACAATCCCCGCAATCAAGCATTTATCCCTCGTGCATTTTCTTTGACACAAATCAATCTTACACAACGAAATTGGACGGCCATAGGCCTTCCCGGAAGCGACAAATTTCCCATTGTAGATCCACGAGGTCTTTTAACGCCGCATTATGACGGATGGTCTATTGATGTCTGGATTATTCCTAAAAACGGCCAGCCTTTGATTCCATCACGGATGCCATCGGTTGCTCAGAAATTAAATATCAACGGTAATCTTTCGGTCACAACGCAATCTTGTCTTGATCAAATGGAACTTCGCACGAAGGCGCAGGTCATTGGTTCTCCTGAATCACCTATTTGCAGAATGGAAATTTCTGGATTCTCGCTATTAGATGCTTGGCTAGTTATATCGTTACGTCCATATAATCCCGAAGGGGTAAGTTTTATTCAAAATATCGCTTTGCTGGACCATCATTTGGGTTGGCAGGTGAATAAGAAGCATCGTGTATATTTCGATACCCCTACCGATCAATGTGAATTTTCTTATTATGCTCATGGAGATGTTTATAGCCGCCTGCCTGCCGGACAGGCAGCTTTGCCATCCAAAGAAGACAAGACCGAAGTTTTCTGTAAAGTTGGTATGGCAACCGCCGCAGCCATGTATCGAATCAAAGGTGGGAAAGAGCGTGAGATTGTTGTTGAAATACCATTGATAGACTTTCCTTTTGAAAAAGAATCTCATGAACATTATCCACAAGTGGCAGAGAAATCCTGGGACAATAATTTAAAAAATAAATGTTCTTTGAAAATCCCTGATCAACATTTTCAGTTTCTTTATGAGGCAGCGATACGTACGTTGATATTGCATTCTCCTAATGAAGTGTATCCTGGACCTTTTCTTTATCGGCGATTTTGGTTTCGTGATGCTGCATTCATTTTGAATGCTTTATTATGTGTAGGTTTTAAGGAACGTGTAGCCATGGTCCTGGATTGTTTTCGTCATAAACAGAATAGAAATGGATATTTTCTTTCCCAAGAAGGTGAATGGGATTCCAATGGGGAAGCATTGTGGATCATGCAGCGTTATTGTGCGTTGACTGGAAATCCACCACCGGATCAATGGAAGCAATCTATTGATAAAGGTGGACGCTGGATCCATGAAAAACGTTTGCCTGCCGGCTCAAAATTGGATCACGCGGGTTTACTTCCTGCGGGATTTAGTGCCGAACATTTTGGACCGAATGATTTTTATTATTGGGATGATTTCTGGGGTGTGGCTGGTTTAAAATCAGCGGCAAGTTTATGTAAGGCCTATAAAGATAATAATGAAGCTGGACATTTTGAAGAAGAGGCTCATAAGTTATCAGAGTGTATTGATCAAAGTCTTAAACATGTGAGTTCACGTTTAAAAAGATTAGCTGTCCCATCATCCCCATATAGGCGTTTGGATACAGCAGCTATAGGTTCTTTAGTGGCAAGTTATCCTTTGCGTTTATGGAAAGAAGATGATTCTCGGATGTTGGATACAATTGAGTTTTTAATGCAAATGTGCATGTTCGAAGATGGTTTTTTTCATGATATGAGTCATTCAGGAATTAACCCTTATCTGACTCTCCATTTGGCGCAGGCTCTTTTACGGGCTGGAGATAAACGATATTTTGATTTGATGAAAGCAATTGCCAAGCTTGCTTCACCAACGGGACAATGGCCGGAAGCGATACATCCTATTACTAAAGGAGGATGTATGGGCGATGGACAACATGCCTGGGCTGCTGCAGAATGGATTATGATGATCAGAAATTGTTTTGTGCGTGAAGAGGAAAATCGATTGATTTTATGTTCAGGAATTCCAAAAGAATGGCTTGATAAGCAACAGACTATGTCTTTTGGACCAACTCCAACAGAATTTGGTGATATCCAAATAATCATCACATTTGCCGGAGAAAAACCAAAAGTAGAATGGAAAGGTCAATGGCGTGGAAAGTCACCTGAAATTGAGGTGCGACTATGAAAATACTTATGATGACCAATACTTATGCGCCTATGGTTGGAGGAATAGAAGAATCCATTCGTTCCTTTACACATGAGTTTGAAAAGTTGGGCCATGAAGTTCTTATTGTTGCTCCTGAATCTGAGGGGGCGCCCCCTGATGAGGTGGGTGTGATACGTTTACGTGCCATTAAAAACTTTAATCATTCGCATTTTTCTATTGCCTTGCCCATGTCTGGTCTTTTGCCGGAACTCATGAAAACTTTTATGCCGGATATCATCCATTGTCATCATCCTTTTTGGATGGGAGATATTGCCTTACGTTTAAGCAGTCAATACCATATCCCACTGGTCTTTACTTATCATACGATGTTCGAGCAACATATGCATTATCTGCCCATTCAGAATGAAGGGGTAAAACGCTTCATCATTGATTTATTTGCCGGTTACGCGAATTTGGTGACCCAAGTGATTGTTCCGAGTGAAAGTGTTCGCGACATTCTTTTGGCACGTGAGGTTAAGACACCTATAGAAGTAGCGCCAACGGGCGTAGATTTACAAAGATTTTCAAAAGGAAATGGAAATATTATTCGTCAACGTTTGGGTATTCCTTTAGATGCTGTCGTCATTGGTTATGTCGGTCGACTGGCTACAGAGAAAAATTTAGAGTTTTTAAGCCGCAGCATTGCAGAATATTTAAAGAAAGAAACCAAAGTGCATTTCTTGGTAGGTGGGGACGGTCCCCTTAAGGATACAGTCAAGAAGATCTTCAATGATCAAAGGGTTGAAAAACGGCTGCACTTGGCCGGTATGCTTAAAGACCAAGATTTGGTTGACGCTTATCATGCGATGAATATTTTTGCTTTTGCCTCTTTAAGTGAGACACAGGGGATTGTTTTGGTTGAAGCGATGGCCGCTGGAGTTCCGGTAGTAGCCATTGATGCTCCAGGTGTTAGGGAAGTTGTTAAAGACGGCTACAACGGAAGATTAATTTTCGGAGAAAATCAAAACAATTTCTTAGAAGCCCTTACGTGGTGTCTCAAGCAGCCCGTTAGTGAATTTGATCAGATGAAGAAGAATGCCCAAGCAACGACAAAAGAATTCGCCGTTGATCTTTGCGCTAATCGGATGTTGAAGATTTATGAAGATGTCAGGGTTAAAGAATATACTTGGTCTGATCACAAAAATAGAGCCTGGGACTCTCTGACGGATCGTCTTAAAAGTGAATGGGATATGTTTAAAAATATGATGCATGCCGGCAGTGCAGCTATGGACACGGCAGGTTCAGAAAAACCGATAGAAAAAAGAGCTAAGGGCTTGTTCCTTATTCTTCCTCGACTATTATCTTTAAGAGAGTGGTCTGCAAGACTTTTGCATCGCAGATATCCGTCCTCTAAGTAGTTCCACGTAGTTCCTCCCGTATTTCTGCGGATTTATTTATCGAATAACCAGTGATAAACTTAATTTATAACGTTCAAAGAAAGGGGATGGTAGCGAACATGCAGTACATCATCCACAACAATAAAGAAATTGTCTTATATTAAGACCAAAAGGAAGGATTTTTATGTCAAAAGCTATTCCATCAGTTCAAAAATTTATGACTTACAACCCTATCACTATTAATGCCTCAAAATCAGTAGCTGAGGCTCAAAATTTAATGAAGGAAAAACAAATCCGTCATTTACCTGTAATGGATCAAGATAAAATTGTCGGTATTATTTCTGATCGGGATGTAAAGTTGGTTTTGAGTTTGGTTCTTACTACACCCCAGAGTTTAAAGATTAAAGACATTGCACATGGCAGTGTGTATACGGTACATCCTGAAACCCCTATCGATCAGGTTGCTGATGAAATGGCTTCTAAGCATTATGGTTGCGCAGTAGTGGAAGATAATCATAAGATAGTGGGTATATTTACCGTTCTCGATGGATTAAAAGCGATTTCAGACATTTGTCATCAAAGATATCATGTTAATCATGGGGAAAAATAATGAAGGTGGCTGTTTTTAATACTAAACCATATGACAGGGAGTTTTTGGGTGAGGCAAACAAGAAATTTGGGCATGATTTTACATATTTTGAAGTTCATCTGAATCGTGACACCTGCAAGCTGGCTTTTGGCTTTGAGGCTGTTTGCGCATTCGTTAATGATCGTTTAGATAAGGAAATATTAACTTTAATGGCAAATAACGGAGTTCGCCTAATTGCTTTGCGGTGTGCTGGATTTAACAATGTGGATTTGCAGGCGGCTTGCGCATTGAAATTAACGGTTGTCCGTGTTCCTGCGTATGCTCCTCATGGCGTGGCAGAACATGCGGTAGCATTGATACTGGATTTAGACAGAAAGATTCACAGGGCCCACAATCGTATCCATGATGGCAATTTTTCTTTGGATGGCCTGCTTGGTTTTGAAATTTATGGCCGCACTGTTGGTATCATAGGGACAGGAAAGATTGGGAGTATAGTGGCCCGCATTATGAGTGGTTTCGGTACAAAAGTCCTAGCTTATGATCCTATAAAAAATAACGATTGTCTGGCGTTAGGAGTCGAATATGTCAGTTTAGAAGAGCTTTACAGGCAAAGCGATATCCTTTCATTACATCTTCCTTTGACTAAAGAAACTCATCATATGATAAATGAACAGGCAATTAGCCAAATGAAAAGCGGTGTCATGCTTATTAACACCAGCCGTGGCGGACTTGTCGATACAGTCAGTATCATTGAAGGGCTGAAATCAGGACGCATTGGTTTTTTAGGTCTTGATGTTTATGAAGAAGAAGGAGACATGTTTTTTGAGGATTTTTCCGGACACATCATTCAGGATGACATTTTTGCCAGACTTTTAACCTTCCCTAATGTGGTTATAACCGGTCATCAGGCTTTCTTTACAAAAGAGGCGCTCACCAATATTGCTGAGACGACGCTCAAAAATATCACTGCCTTTGAGCGCGGCCAGGTGGCCCCAGAGAATTGCGTAACTATAAATTTAATCCGATGAACCGACCTTTTGAACCAAAATTATTTACTGTTTTCGCGAAAGGTAGTACTAGGTAGTACTACGTAGTTATTTCCGTATTTTAGCGAATCACTCCTCGTCATATCCTCAGTTATAATTAAAGCATGTTAATCAACCACCTATATGGAGAAGATTATGATTACTGAAATAGGAGTAGTTTCTGGTGAAATTCTTGAGCTTCTTGAACAGCGAAATGGTTTTGTTGTTTTTAGTGAAATCAAAAGTGTCTTGCAGGAATCCCATGATATGGTTTTGATGAGTTTAGGTTGGCTTCTTCGAGAGGGGCATGTGCAGGTCATGGAAGATGCTTTAACAGCGCCCTATCATAAGGAAGACATCAGAGCAGATGTGAGCGAAGTGTGTATGAATGATTTGGTTATAGCCAAGAATGTATCAGATATTTCACCACATAGAATTAAACATATGTCTGAGCATATCGATGCTGTTTCTAAAAAAATATTATTTTTTCTTAAAAAGTGTGGAGATTTATCCGATTTACCAACGATTGAAGCTAATATTAATGAGCACAGGGATATTATTTTAATGGGATTGGGCTGGCTCATTCGAGAAGAATTTGTTAAGGGTGTCGTGAAATTACAAAATGTTTACATTATTAGATTAAATCATAAAAAGGAAGATGTAGCCTCATTGAATGAGCTTGAAAGAAGTGAAGTTAACGCAGGAGGTATTAAATGAGGAAGAAAATATTAATCGTAGATGATCATGCGGATTTTCGAAAGGTAGTAAAAAATTATCTCAATTTGCATAAGCTTAATATAGAGATTTTTGAAGCCAATAGCGGTGAAATGGGGGTGACGAAAGCATCCTTTGTAAAGCCGCATATTGTTTTAATGGATATTAATTTGCCGAATATTAATGGATTAGAAGCTGTTCGCCGCATCAGGGAAGATCATCCGGTATGCGATGTTATTATTTTAACTGTATTTGATGTCCCGGTTATGAAAAAGGTAGCAGAGAAAATTAAGGCCGTAGATTTTATAGGAAAGAATGATATTTATGACAGACTAATGCCAGCTCTTATGAAATGTCTTGAAAAATAACGAAGTGATTAAGAAGGGAATGCTTTATGATAAAAAAGATTCTTGTATGTAATGTCGAGCATGAATTTATAAAAACAGTTGTTGCGAGATTGAAATCTTGGGGATATCAAGTTGTTATTGCTGAAGATGCTCCACAGAGTGTGCATTTAGCTCATCTTGAAAAACCAGATTTGATCCTTTTAGATATTATGATGCCTGCAGGTGGAGGAGCGGCAGTCTGTAAGAATTTAGGTCTTTCTATTGAAACCGAATTAATTCCTATTCTTCTTTTTGCGGATCTTCCAGAAGAGGAAGTATGCATTCTGGCTGAGAAATATGGTGCTGCAGATTATATAATTAAACATTATGATCCTTATGTTTTGCATTCCAAGATTCAAAAAATTTTTGGTGATGCACAACAGTATAAGGTTTGAGATTTTTGAGTTTTTCCTAAAACTATGATGAATAAAAACCGTATAGAGGCCTTAAGTGACGCGGTATTTGCCGTTGCGATGACGATCCTTGTCATTGACATCAAGGTGCCGCCGTTAGCAGGGCCAGCCAACGGTTATGAGTTGATAGAACAGTTATGGAAGATGTGGCCGCTGTTTCGCAGTTATTACATCAGTTTTGCGATTTTGGGGATGTACTGGATTGCTCACCACACACTTTTTCATTATTTTGCCAAACATGCCAATAGACCGCTGACCTATTTAAATATATTATTTTTGTGTCTCATCACCTTGATTCCTTTTTCCACTCATTTGATTGGGGAGTATCCGATCAATACGGTGGCGGTCGCTATTTATGGGGTCAATGTCATTGTTATCGGCACTGTACAATATTGGATGTTTCGTCTGACAATTAAAGATCCGCAGGCGCTTCACGAGGGGATACCCCCACAGATGCTTATGCATTCAAACGTAAGTATGCTGATGCCTCCAGCCTTTGCGGTGCTCGGTATCATTGCCGGGTTTTACCATTCTTCAGTCAGCTTTTTCTTATTCGCATTTCCCGTGGTATTTAATATTATCCCAGGCAGTTTAGGTTTTATTGAACGTTTCTTTTTAAAAAGAGCCGCTAATCAGGAAAGAAATAATTAAGATATGACATTTCTTAGGGTCGATAAGGAAATTTATATTGCTTTCTTAGCCATCCTTGGGATTAGTCTATATTTATTTTTCCATTTCTTTTTAGGTGTTCCCAAAGATATAGCCAATTGGCCATTGTGGATCACTCTTTTTCTAGGCGGGATCCCGTTGGTTTGGGATCTTTTGCTTAAACTTTCCAAACGTCAATTCGGTTCTGATCTTTTAGCCGGGATTTCAATTATTACCTCTGTTTTATTGGGTGAATATTTAGCTGGAACCCTGGTGGTTTTAATGCTTTCCGGCGGGGAGGCTTTAGAAAGTTTTGCTGTGCGACGCGCCTCATCGGTGTTAGCTGCATTAGCCAAACGTATGCCGAATAAAGCACACCGTAAAAGCGCGGGAGCTGTGATTGATATTACAATTGATCAGATCAATATCGGTGATGAGTTGGTCATTTTTCCACATGAGATTTGTCCAGTTGATGGTCAAGTAATTGAAGGTCATGGTGCCATGGATGAATCGTATTTAACTGGAGAGCCGTTTATTATTTCAAAGGTGGCTGGATCAAATGTTCTTTCCGGTGCTATTAATGGTGAAGCTTCTCTGACGATTGCTGCAACAAAACGCGCGATGGATTCACGCTATGCCAAAATTATGGAAGTCATGCGTGCAGCTGAAGAGAAACGTCCGAGTATTCAACGTTTAGGCGATCAACTAGGCGCGATCTATACGCCGGTGGCCTTAATATTGGCGATTGGTGCTTGGATTTTTAGCCATGATCCCATGAGGTTCTTATCAGTTTTAGTTATTGCGACACCTTGCCCATTGTTGATTGCCATTCCGGTTGCTGTTATAGGATCAATTTCTTTGAGTGCCCGTCGTGGGATTATCATCCGAAATCCAGCAATTCTTGAACAAATTGACCGCTGCCGCACCATTATCTTAGATAAGACAGGGACATTGACCTATGGGAGGCCGACTGTTACGGAAGTCAATTGTTTCAATGGTTTTGATAAGTCCAAAGTGTTGAAATATGCATCAAGTTTAGAACAGTATTCCAAACATCCTTTAGCGCATTCAATTGTTGAGGCAGCCCAAAAGGCAGGTGCTGGTTTTATAGAAGTAGGCCAAATCAGTGAGGCAGCAGGGGAAGGTTTACGAGGCGTTGTTGATGGGCATACAGTTTTAATCACCAGTCGCGGTAAATTGATTAAACAAGGTAAGGAGTCATGGTTTAAGGATATTCCACAAATGGGCGGTTTGGAATGTGTACTCGTCATTGACAATAAAATGGCTGGGCACTTTCATTTTCACGATGAACCTCGTTTAGAGGGGAAATCGTTTATTAAACATTTAAGCCCTCGGCATAAAATCAATCGAGTCATGATTGTTTCTGGTGACCGTGAGAGTGAAGTGAAATATTTGGCTGATAAAGTAGGCATTGATATGGTTTATGCTGGTAAAAGCCCCGAGGAGAAAATCGAGATTGTTCGTAAGGAAACTCTTTCTGGGCCGACTATTTATTTGGGTGACGGCATCAATGATGCGCCTGCACTTACCGCCGCGACGGTCGGAATTGCATTCGGCCAAAATAGTGATATTACTGCGGAAGCCGCTGGGGCTGTGATCATGGAGAGTTCCTTAGCCAAGGTGGATGAGTTAATGCATATTAGCCGTAGGATGAGGACAATTGCACTTCAGAGCGCGCTGGGAGGGATGGCCTTGTCAATTTTTGGAATGTTGCTGGCAGCTGGGGGACATTTGACACCTGTAGCGGGTGCCATAGGTCAGGAAATTATTGATGTCATTGCTGTTCTTAATGCTTTACGCGCAGCTTTTCCTCCTAAAGACCTGACGGATTTTGCTTAAATCTTAAAGAATGCTATCTGGTCCAAGATTCAATATTAAAATTTCTTTATAATTGCTTTAAACTTCATGATTTGCTTCACTTATTCCCAAAGAATCAATTGAAAAAATCCATATACAAAAAGATAATCTATTGGAATTTATCGTCGATAAACCACAGATTTTTCCTTTAACCTGTTTGACTCTATTTTAACCACTTTTGCGTAAAAGTGGACACTTTTTGGACACCAAATGGTTTCTAAATTTCATATTAGATATCTAGAACCTTGTTGCTCTTTTATTTTTATTTGATAGTATAAATTTGGGTCTGGAGAATTTTTCCAGAGGGTGTTTTGATGGTCGGGCCGCCATCTGATTGAAAAATCAGATGGCTTTTTTTTTGGAAAGGAAGTGTATGTTTGAAGCTTTGATTGTGAGTGTATTCTTGTTTGGATATGCGGCAATGGCGTTTGAACATAAGATTGGGGTTAATAAGGCTGCTTCGGCACTTTTAACAGCAGTTGTTTGCTGGGTTCTTTTGGCTTTGCAACATATGAATCTTTCTAGTGGGAATGGTCATCAAATTGTAGAAAGTTTATCCCATCATTTAGAGGAGGCTGCGCAGATTGTTTTCTTCCTAATTGGAGCTATGACTATTGTGCAGTTAATGGAAACGCATGGAGGATTTCAGGTTGTTACAAAAATGCTTCAGATCAAGAATAAGAAACTGCTTTTGTGGGTGATTTCTTTGATCACTTTTTTTCTTTCACCTGTTTTAGATAATTTAACAACATCAATTGTTATGGTTTCGCTGATGCATCGTTTAATAAGCGATAAAGATGATCGTCTTATTTTTAGCAGTATGGTTATTATTGCTGCTAATGCGGGAGGCGCTTGGTCGCCGATTGGTGATGTGACAACAACAATGCTGTGGATTGGAGGGCAGGTAAGCGCTTTAAGGATCGTGCAGATGCTTTTTGTCCCAAGCTTGATTGCTATGCTTATACCCTTAATATATTTTACTTTGATGATGAAAAAAGGAGAGGTTTTGAAGTTTGCTCCTTTTGCTGATGAATGGCAGGTTGGTACCAAAAGAGTGTTCTATTTAGGATTATGTGCGCTCATTTTTGTTCCAATTTTTAAGGCGGTTACAGGCCTTCCCCCATTTATTGGGGTGCTTTTGGGGCTGGGTTTGGTATGGATGGTGACTGACCTTATTCATAATGAAGATAGGGATTACTTAAAAGTTCCAAAAGCATTAAATAAGATTGATATGTCAAGCATACTATTCTTTCTTGCTATTTTATTAGCTGTGGCTGCTCTGGATACTTGCGGGGCTTTAAAGAGTATGGCTATATGGATGGATCGGACAATCATTAATAAAGATCTTATTGCAACTACACTGGGGCTTTTATCTGCAATTATAGACAATGTTCCGTTAACTGCGGCGACGATGGGGATGTATGATTTAACACATTATCCGATGGATTCAAAATTATGGGAACTTTTAGCTTTTACTGTTGGAACGGGAGGAAGTGTCCTCATTATAGGGTCAGCGGCAGGTGTTGTGGTGATGGGGATTGAGAAGATAAGTTTTCTTTGGTATCTAAAAAAGGTGTCATTGCCCGTTTTATTAGGTTATTTTGCTGGCGTTGGTGCGTATTTATTAATTTATCGAATTATTGCTTAAATAACTTTCAGGTGGAGTTGCTTTGAAAATAAATAAAAGCTTACCAATTAAGTTAATAAGCGCAACAAGCATAGCCATTGCGATTTGTTTTATTGTTCAACCTTCTTTTCTAGTTATGGCTCAACCAATTTTCTTATCATTAGAGGAAATTGAGCAAATCGGAGTTAAGGTTTTTAAAAATGAATGTGCAGGTAAAAATGAATGTCTTTTGGAGTGGAATGAAGGAGAGGGTTTTCTCTCTTTAGGGATAGGGCATTTTATTTGGTATCCTCAAGGAGTTACAGAACCTTTTGAAGAGAGTTTTCCAGTCCTGATTAAATATTTAAAAGAAAAGGGAATAAAACTTCCAGCCTGGCTAGATCAAGAACCTTTTCCAACATGTCCGTGGATAACAAGAGAAGATTTCATAAAGAACAAATCTGGTTTTAAAGCACAGGAACTATATAAATTATTAAGCGAGACTAAGTCATTGCAAAGCGCTTTTTTAGTATCACGTTTGGATGTGATTTTATCTTTAATATTAGAAAACGTTGATGATAGGGATGATTTTAGAATTAAGAATAAATTTAAAAGACTTGCCAGTACTCCTCAAGGAATTTTTGTATTGGTCGATTATGCTAATTTTAAAGGTCTAGGGATTTCTTTAGGTGAGCGTTATCAAGAGCAGGGTTGGGGGCTTGTACAGGTTTTATCTAGAATGAAAGATGATGAACAAGAATTAAATCCTGTCGAAGAATTTGTAAAAGAGGCTCAAAAAATTTTGACAGAACGTGTTAATAATGCTCCTGTAGGAAGGCAGGAGCAAAAATGGTTGCTTGGTTGGCAAAACAGGGTTAATTCGTATTTAAAAGAATAATTAGCAATCAAATTTATTTTTAATGGGAAATCTAAATTGACAAGAACGTTCTTTTATATATACTCGTGAGTAAGCATTTGCTTACATTTATTTGATAGAGGACAGAATGTCAAAATTAAGAACTGTTCGTCAACAAAAGATAATTGATGCGTCACGTAGAATTATTATTCTTAAGGGGATGGAAAAGTTAACCGTAAGAGAGATTGCTAAAGAGCTCGGAATCACGGACGGGGCTTTATACAGACATTTTAAGGGAAAAAAACAAATTATAAGTCTTTTAATTGATGATATTGAAGAAACTCTATTAAGTGCAATTGATGAAGCAGCTTCAACAACAGAGAATCCTTTAAAAAAGTTGGAAAATGTATTCTGGTCTCATCTTTCTTATGTAGAAAAACGTAAAGGAGTTTCGTTTATTGTTATTAACAATATTCTGGGTATGAAAGATAAATATCTTCAAAACAAAATTTATAGCCTTATTAATCAATATTTAAAAAGAATAAAGAAAATTTTAAACGAAGGAATTAAAAAAGGTCTTTTTCGAAAGAGTCTGGATATTGAGGCAGCCAGTACAGCATTTTTTGGAATCATTCAATCTAAAGTAACGCTCTGGGGATTGAGCGATTATAAATATTCAATAGGAAATGAACATATGGCAGGGTCATTTGATTTTTTTGAGAAAGGAATTCTAGCAAAATAATTTAATAAAGGGTCCATAAGGTTTGCCTTATGGAGGATTAGATGGTCGGGCCGCCATCTGGTTGAAAAACCAGGGGGTGGCCTTTTTAGTTGTAAAAGGAGAATTTTAATGAAGATAACTCTACGTTTAATTTTATATTTAGTATCTATAGTTGCTTTAGTAGCTTTTGGGTTTTCATTTTGGCAGGCACGTCAGGAAGATTTCCGTCTCAGGAATGAATTAGAAAAAAGAGCTAATTTTATTGCTGATAGTTTGAGGGTTTCAGTTGAACCATTATTATCTATTGAAGGAGGAAATCAGAGTCTACAGAAGATTGTAGATAGATTTTCTAATCGTGAAAAATTGGTTGGTATTGATATACATGACATTAGAGGAAATTTGATTGTTTCCTCTTCAGGAATTCGACCTAAGATTGAAGCTAATTCTCAAGTTTTATCTGAAGTGATTCAAGAGATTGAACGGCTAGGCTCTGAGCGAGGTAGTTTTGTTAATCTTGGTAAAGAATCTTTATATGCCTATGCAGTACCTTTAACCACAGCAGAGAAACCAACCCATGTTTTAACTCTCTTTTATGATGTTGATTATATTCAAGATCGAGTACAGAGACTTTTAATTAATAGTTTTTGGAGAGCGTTGATACAGGCTTTTTTAATATCATTGACGACATTTATTATTATTTATTTTAATGTCATGGCACCTATTAGAAAAACGACAGATTGGATTAAAAGAATCCGTAGAGGAGATAGAGTTAAGCCATTAGATGGAAAAGGGCAGCTGCTATTAGGTCCTTTGGCACAAGAAATTTCTCAAATGGCTAAGAGTTTAGAAATGGCCAGGGCTGCAGCTGAAGAAGAAGCTCGGTTAAGATATTCATCTGAGTCTCGATGGACTCCAGAGCGATTAAAAGAATTTGTTCGTTTGAAATTGGAGGATCGTCCGCTTTTTGTGGTTTCTAATCGGGAACCCTATATGCATATTAAAAATAAAGACAAAATTGAATGTATTGTTCCAGCTAGTGGGCTGGTTACTGCTTTGGAACCTATACTTAATGCCTGTGGTGGAACCTGGATTGCTCAAGGAAGTGGAAGCGGGGATCGAGAAACTGTCGATAAAAATGACAGGTTAAGAGTTCCTCCAGAAGAACCAAAATATACCTTACGGCGGGTTTGGGTGGATAAAGATTTAGAAGAAGGTTTCTATTCTGGATTTTCTAATGAAGGTCTTTGGCCTCTATGTCATATTGCTCATACCAGGCCCATTTTTAGAGCCAAAGATTGGGAAGATTACAAAGCTGTTAACCAGAAATTTGCTCAGGCAGTTGCCCAAGAGATCGATGGAATATCAAATCCGTTTGTTTTAATTCAAGATTACCACTTTGCTCTTTTACCTGGTTTGATCAAAAAACTCAAAGCCGATGCAAAGATAGCAATATTCTGGCACATTCCCTGGCCTAATCCTGAATCATTTGGTATATGTCCCTGGCGAAAAGAGCTTCTGCAAGGAATGTTAGGGGCTGACATTATTGGCTTTCATACACAGTTTCACTGTAATAATTTTATTGAGTCTGTTGATAGATTTTTGGAGTCCCGTATTGATTATGAGCATTTTACAATCAATCGTGAAGGACATACAACATTCATAAAACCATTCCCTATTAGTATTAATTTTGAATCAGCCAATGAAAGTGCTACTAAAGCAGAAGAGAGCAAGGCAGCGCTTTTAAAGAGCTATGGTATTCAAGCTAAATTCTTGGGGGTGGGTGTCGATCGTTTGGATTATACGAAGGGTATTTTGGAAAGATTTCGTGCGGTTGAAAGTTTGATGGAGCTTGATCAATCATACATAGGAAAATTTACTTTTGTAGAACTTGGTGCCCCTAGTCGAACTATGATTCCTAAGTATAAAGAATTTATCGATGAAATAGTCAAAGAAGTTGAACGGATTAATACAAAATTTAAGACAAAAAATTGGCAGCCGATTCTTTTGTTGATGAAGCACCATAGTCATAAGGATATTTTACCTTTTTATAAAGCAGCAGATGTGTGCATGGTTACTTCTTTACACGATGGAATGAATTTAGTAGCTAAAGAGTTCATTTCTGCTCGCAGCGATGAACAGGGTGTTTTAATTCTGAGTCAGTTTACTGGTGCTGCTAGAGAATTGCAGGATGCTTTAATTGTCAATCCTTACGACGTAGGCCAGACATCACGAGCCATCAAATGTGCTTTGGAAATGCCAAAAGAAGATCAAGCAAAGCGCATGAAACAAATGAGAGAAATAGTTAAAAGTAATAATATTTATCGATGGGCAGGAGAATTAGTTGGCCAATTGACACAAGTTCGTACAGAGAGTTAGGAGGGTATTATGACAAACTTAATTGAAAATTTAAGAATAATTCAGGGAACGGTTATTTTTAAGAATACGATACAGGATTATTGCGTTGCATTGGTCGCCTTTTTAATTTTATTTTATGGTCTATCTATCTTTAAAAGAATAATTGTTAAGCATCTAGGGAAATTGGCTTCTAAAACGAGTTCTGATTTTGATGACTTTATTGTCAGGCTGCTTTCTCAAATTGGTTGGCCTTCTTTTAGTGTTGTGTCGTTGTTTCTAGCTACCGCTTCTCTTGAAATGCCTTCAATGGTTCATTCAATGATTAAATATGTAATGGTTTTTGTTCTGACCATCCGATCCATTTTATTACTACAAGAAATAATTCAGTATGGTGTTAATAAAACATTGCTTAGGCGTATGGGGGCTGATAATTCCTCATCCAAGGCGATGATTAATAGTGTTGTATGGGTCATCAAATGGGCAATATGGATATTAGGGGCTGTTTTCATTTTGGATAATTTGGGGGTCAATATATCTTCCTTAGTTGCTGGAATTGGAATCGGTGGTATTGCAGTTGCAATGGCTTCTCAAGCTGTATTGGGGGATGCTTTTAGTGCACTATCCATTTATATGGATAGGCCATTTGAAATTGGTGATTTTATCATCATTGATGATTGTATGGGTACTGTTGAGCATATTGGAGTTAAAACAACCCGTATCAGAAGTCTTTCGGGGGAACAGTTAGTTCTTTCGAATTCAGATTTAACAAAGAGCCGTGTTAAAAATTATAAACGCATGCAAACACGACGTATTGCCTTCAAGATTGGTGTTACTTATCAAACTTCTCTGGAAAAGGTCGAAAGAATTCCACAAATAATTAAGGGTTTATTAGAGAAAGCTGAAGTCAAAATAGACCGCGTGCATTTTCAGAGTTTTGGAGATTTTTCTCTTGTTTATGAGATTGTCTACTATGTTTTAAGTGCGGATTACAACGTTTATATGGATAAGCAGCAGGCTATTAATCTTGCTATTATGCAAGAGTTTGAGCGCGAGGGAATTGAATTTGCATATCCGACCCAGACTCTTTTTATAAGAAATGAAATGGCAAATAATCTATCGAGGTGAAAATTGGATAATGGAACATCTTTTTAAAAAATTAGATACATTAAAAAAACAATTACATAAGAGTCAAGCTGCACTTTTTCTAGATTACGATGGCACTTTAACTCCGATTGTTGAGAGGCCTGAGTTAGCCATTCTTTCTTCTAAAACAAAGAACCAATTAAAGAAATTAGCTAAAAACGAACGGTTTAAAGTTTTTATTATTAGTGGAAGAGCTTTAGCTGATGTAAAAAGGTTGGTTGGTGTTAGTAATATTGAATACGTAGGTAATCATGGCTTTGAAATTCAAGGGGCAGATTTAGATTTTGGGGATTTTTCTTTTTTGCGATTTAGAGAAATCTTGGAATATTTAAAATGGGAGATTACCAAAGAACTTGTCTTTTTTAAAGGAGCTTTTGTAGAGGATAAGGGTCTTGGTTTAAGTGTGCACTATCGTTTGCTTAATTTGAAGGATGAATCAATTTTTAATACTTTTCTTAAGGTTATTACTCGTGAATTTTCTTCAAGAGGTGAAATTCGAATTACTCAAGGTAAAAAAGTATTTGAAATTCAAGCGCCATTGGATTGGGATAAAGGTAAAGCAGTCGCTTTGATTCTTAAAAATAAAGAATTAATCCATGGAAAACATAAAGTCCTTCCGATTTATATAGGGGATGATGTTACAGATGAAGATGCTTTTTCAGTTTTGAAAAATACCGGGATTACAGTTTTTGTAGGTGAGTTGAGGCCGTCTCAGGCGCAATATTACTTAAATAATGCTAATGAAGTTGTCGAATTCTTAAAATATATAAATGAGGTTAAATAAATGAAACAATTAAAGAATCTTAACTATGCCATTATTGGTAATTGCACGAGCGCTGCCTTGATTAATGATGATTGTTCGATAGATTGGCTATGTCTACCTTTTTTCGATTCTTCTTCCATATTTGCTCGAATTCTTGACGACCAAAAAGGAGGATATTTTAAAATAGGGGCTAAAGACATTATCAGTGTTGAACAGACTTATTTGTATCATACGCCTATTTTGAAAACGGTCTTTACGACCAAGGATGGCATATTTGAGGTGCGTGATTATATGCCTCGATTTGATACTAATGATGTTCAGATTTATTGTCCAGCTGAGATCCACCGAAGTATTTATTTAGTTCAAGGTAGTCCGAAGGTGCTTATTGAATTTAATCCGAGGCCTAATTATGGCTTAAGTGAAGCAAAATTGACGCCTTTTCCTGAGTATTTAAAAATTACATCTTTAGAAGGAGAATATAATAGTTACTATCTTTACACAAATTTCAATATGAGTGATCTTGTTGATGGTAAAGAAATTGAACTTAAAGAGTCCGCTTATTTTCTTTTGTCCTATCATGAAAAAATTGAACCAATAACCAAAGAGAGAATGTTTTTGGAGTACGAGAAAACAAAGAGTTATTGGCTGTATTGGGCTTATCGAACGGAAGTTCCTGAAAAGTACAAGGAATTGGTAATTCGCTCTATTATTACGCTCAAACTTCTCATGTTTCAGCGAACTGGAGCAGTCATTGCAGCGCCAACTACCTCTTTGCCAGAAATCATAGGGAAAGAACGTAATTGGGACTACCGTTACTGCTGGGTGAGAGATGCGTCTATGATTATTGATTTGTTTGCCCGTATGGGGCATTCCAAAACTTCTTTAAGATATATTAATTTTATTCTTAACCGAATGCGGCTTAAAGATTACAAAATATCTGTTATGTATGGAATTAATGGGGAAGAGAATTTGGAGGAAAGAACCCTTGATCATTTAAGTGGGTATGAAGGTTCCCTTCCGGTACGAATAGGTAATGCTGCTTACAATCAGAAACAAAATGATGTCTATGGGCAATTAATTGAGACAATTTACACTTCATTTGTGGTTGATTTTAGAAATGATTTAATATTGAATGAAGAAACCTGGACAGTGGTTCGCTCATTAGCAAAGAAAGTGCAAGAAATATGGAAAGAAGCTGATTGCGGTATATGGGAACGCCGGGGGCCAATGCAACACTTTGTACATTCTAAATTAATGAGTTGGGTTGCCATGGATCGTGCAGCTAAGATTGCTAAATTTATCGGTAAAAAACAATATGTTGCTAAGTATTTATCAGTAGCTAATGAAATCAAGGAAGATATTCTTAAGAACGGATGGGATGAAGAGTTAAAAAGTTTTGTGATGTATTATGGGTCTAAAGAATTGGATGCATCTAATCTTTTGATGCTTCATTATGGTTTTTTAGATAAGAGTGATCCGCGTATCATCAATACAGTGCTTAATACGTATAAAGAACTAGCTAAAGATGGTCTTATCTTACGTTATAAAGCTGCTGATGAATTTGGGGTCCCTCAAAATGCATTTATTGTATGCACCTTCTGGATGATTAATTCTTTGTATCTTATTGGAAAAGAAAAGGAAGCTCGCATAATGCTTGAGAAAATTGTATCTCATGCCAACAGAGTTGGGCTTTTTTCTGAAGATATCGAAACAGATACTGGGCGTTTAACTGGCAATTTTCCCCAAGGGTACTCACACCTAGCTTTTATCCAAACAGTCTTTTTGTTAGAAACACAGTATGATTGGAGTGATGCAGTTAAATCTGGGCGTTCTTTATTTAAAGCTCCTGATTAATTCGGATGACGAAATAAAGTGAGAATTTTTTTGAATAAGTGCTCTCTAACCAAAACGAAAGTAACACAAAATTGCTCCAATTAAAGCTATTGCCTATTAAATTAAGAATTATTGTAACAATTTTTTATATAACCTTCTTGGGGCAAGGATGTTGCATTATTGAACGTAATAAGCAAAAGGATTTAACTAAGCTTAGCCTAGAGGATCTAATGAATATTGAAGTCAGTTCAACCCAAGAACTAAAATTGAATAATCGTCCTCTGAAGCTTCCATTAATCTATCCAAGAATTTAACAAATTGATTTTGTAAGAATGAAAAGAATGGTTAATGAGAAGAAACAGTAAGAGAAAATATCGGAAATATTTTATTAATACATTCTGATGTCGGTATTATTATTAAATAATTTGATCGGTGTATATTGCAGTTGCTTAATTAGATTTCTAAAAGGAGTTAATCGTTTAATAAATCGCCAGGTTTGATTTTGAGGGCTTTGGCGATCACATCTAGGTTTTGGACGCCTATATTCTTCTCACCACGTTCAATTTGACCAATATAAGCACGATGTAAATCAGCTTCATGGGCTATTAGTTCTTTCTTGAGATATCTATGAAATCCTTCTTTACAGCCCATAATAATTCCGGTATAAAATCCTCTCTTTACCGTTCTTTTCAAGTTATAATTTTTGCTTCAGCCAAAGGCTGATCCGCCTTGGGCGGAGGCTTTACAGTTAAATAAATTTACGCTGGCTTAGCTCAGTTGGTAGAGCAGCTGATTTGTAAACCCTAACAGCAAAATCTTCTAACCCGCTCCAATTCTTGTAATTACGTCTACTACCAATAAGTTGCGACAAAATCCAAAACACACCAATTGCTACAATTTAGTTTATTTTGCCTTTCCGTTTAGCACGTTTTAAGCACAAAGTGAGGTGAGTAAGCGTTTTCTCATATTGCCATTCCAGCCCTTGTTTTTACTTATCTATAGTCTAAACTTTATAGTAAGACTATGAGATACCCCATATCATCTAAATATTGGCAAAAGGCCATTAGTTTATTCGTCATTGTTACGTTTATTTTGACTGGTTTTAATATTCCTTTGGCTCAAGCTCAAGAATTTCATTTACCAAAGCCTGGGGTAATGGTTCATTTAAGTCCTGAATTTAATCCGCCGATTTTAAAAGGTATTAAAGTCCATGCCGATAATCCTTTCAGATTTGAATTCATTTTGGACAAAGGGGATAGCAATAAAAATAACGATCAGCTAAAAGAGGAATCTTCTAAGCTGATTAAATATTTTTTAGCTTCTTTAACCATCCCTGAGAAAGACCTTTGGGTCAATTTAAGCCCTTATGAAAAAGATCGTATTATTCCTAATAGTTTTGGTTTAACCGAAATGGGTCGTGATTTGTTGGCGCAAGATTATATGCTCAAACAGATAACAGCTTCTTTGATCTACCCTGAAGATGAAATAGGAAAGAAATTTTGGAAACGCATATACGAAGAATCTTCTAAGAAATATGGAACAACTAATATTCCAGTGAACACATTTAATAAGGTTTGGATTGTTCCTGAGAAAGCTGTTGTGTATGAGAACGCTAAGGCGGGGACAGCATATGTGGTGGAATCTAGGCTCAAGGTTATGTTAGAGCAAGATTACCTTTCATTACAAAAGCATGAAGGCGAAACACAATCTCAGGTCAAGGAAACTAATCAATTAGGTAGTCAAGTTATCCGTGAGATTGTTATTCCTGAACTTACCAAAGAGGTTAATGAAAATAAAAATTTTACCCAGCTTCGCCAAGTCTACAATTCTTTAATTCTTGCAACGTGGTATAAGAAGAAAATAAAAGACAGTATTCTGTCTCAAGTGTATGCCGATAAAAATAAGGTAATGGGAGTAAACATTGATAATCATAAAGAGAAAGAAAAGATTTATCAGCAATACTTACAAGCTTTCAAGAAGGGTGTCTATAGCTACATTAAAGAGGAGCAAGACCATTTAACTGGGCAACCTATTCCAAGGAAATATTTTTCAGGAGGAGCAACATTTTTTGGATTAGCGGATAAGGCAATGGTAATCATGCCAGTAGGTGGAAATGTTGTTATTGATAATGCCCCTAATTCCATGTTAACTGTTTCAACTGCTCTCAATGTTATTGGAGCGGCTGAAGAAAGTAGACCATTTAAAACTCAAATACCTCAGAATCCAGAAATGGATGGTATGTTCGAAAGAGGAAGAAGTTTAATACAAGAAAGTTTAAACCAGGAATTAGTGTATCTAAGACTTTTCCGAGGGAATAAAGTGTTAGCTATGAATGACATTGAAATTCCTTCCGCCTTAAAAGGAATGATCGGAGAAACAGGGAAGGTTGTTCAAATTTATGATAGCGATCTTCTTGCTTCTATGCGTAGAGAAGCTCCAGATGTCATGGAAGAAGAAACAGCAAAATCGTTTTTGGTTACTTTTAACCAAAATGGAGATGTTTTTAAAATCTATTTAATCGCGCCACATAATATGGCATATGCTTTAGATGAATTAGAGACTGAGAATCAATTAGCCAAACAAATTAAAGTTATGGTAGTAAAAATATTAAGTACTCAAGCACAGGCTAACAAGATACAAACAAGTTTAGACCAGGTAAAGAATCAGGACTTACACACAAGGTATGGAAATATTCTTATTCCTTTTGGAGTTGAACTGAATTTAGTCCAAAGTATATTGAAACATCCTATAGCAAGGAATTTATTGTCTGGACTCCAGGGGAGGGTTTCTTTACTGAGCGCTGGTCAGGTTATTTACGTATCAGGTTCTCAGGTTGGTTATGATGACTATGAGGAATCTTTGTTTCAAGAAAGTCAGATTGATGAGGAATTAATTGCTCATCTTACACAAATGGTAGTTATGGATCAGAAAGAAAAGCCCTTCGACTACCGATCACCGAAAGAAAAAAGAAATCATTGGCTAAGAGGACTAGCTGATTCAAATAAATTGATTACAGGAGCATTGCAAGGGCAAAGAATAAATGGAGTATTTTATAATCCTAAACTTTATGACCAAGGAGAACAAGGTGTTTTAGGGACAATCGTTCACGAAATAGTTCATCTTTATTTGAAAGAGGCGCTAGCGCAAGTAAGGCCAATATTATTGAGAATAAAGGCGCGCCATGGAGATTTTATTGAATCTTTAAGTAATCCCAATGGTTTATTTTTTAATCTTCAATTATCTGATGAAGATCAAAAAGATTTACGAGAGGTGGGCATTTTACCTAGAGTTGTGGGGGATGAGGCAATGGTGGCAGCTTCCGAATTTTATAGTAGAACATTGCAGCCGACAATTGGGACCACATGGAGTGAATTAGATGAAAGTATTCAAAAAATGATTGGAAGGCATGTCGATGATCCTGATTTAATTGAAATGGTGAAAGCATCGAACAATGAAGCTAAGAACTCATTGGCCTGGATTGTACGTGTTGTTACACAAGAAGTGCTTTTTAAGGCTATTTATGAGTCTATGGCAGGAGATTTTGATCGTGAACAATTCGAAAAACAATTATTTAAGATAGGGAAACTTCACGGAGAACATGCAGCTACTTTCTTTGCTATCTTAAATGTAATTTCTCCCTCGAAAAGACCAAAGATAGAAGATATCAGCAAAATAATGATAGAGGAATCTAATCATAATCTAGCCACGGGGCGGCATTATTATGTCGCTTTAAAAACACTTACTTTTCTTGTTACAAAAGATAATTTTAAAGAGGTCTGGGAGCAAATAGGTGAGCTTTTGGATTCTGTTTTTGAGGAAGGTACAGATTATTTTTTAAATGTTACGCTACCGTCATTTAAGGGCTTAATAAAAACCCTGGCCGATTTAAAGAAGTTTTATACAATTTTTAGAAAAGCCATTGATGAAGATGAACTCGAGGATATAGATACTTCAGAATTTCTGTTGGCATTAAATGTCGTCAAGGATGTCGTAAAAACTCTACAAGATTTAAGGGGAGTTGCAAAGATTGTTGTCGAATTGGAAAACTCTTTACCTTATTATACAAATTCTGCCTATATCCTTTTAACAGCATTAAAGCATATAATTAAAACAAAAGATGATTTAGTTGCGGTGCATAAAGCTCTCTTAAGAATTAAGAAAAAACATGAAGAAGAATTTGAGAATTTATGTCGGTATGGGTTTCCGAGTATAGGTAGTTCAATTCAAAAAGTTGAGGATTTAGAGACAGCTGCCGACCAACTTGTTTTACTTTTAGATTCGGCAAAAATGGGAAGTAAAGAGACTGTAGAACATTTAGTGAGTATTATGGAATCTAGTCAGAAAATAGAGGGAGATCAACAGCACGGTTCAGCATTCATTGTTGCAGGGTTATGGCAAATTTTTTTAGCAGATGCAAAATTTTTTCAAGAAAAATCTACGGATGAAAGAACTATCTGGGTTAGAGAAGTATTAAGAAAGTTTGGAAAATATACCGTTAAGCAATTGATGGAAGCTAAAATAGAAAAATCCTCTTCCGGTGATAAACTTTACGTAAATGAGTATCTAAGTATGATGATGATAGATGAAATTAAGCCTTTATTTGATAGATTGACTGCTGTTCCTCTTGAGGAAGCTCAGTTAATGTTAAATGAAGCTTTACCTGATGATGAGCAATACGGTAAGTTTTTGTTGGCAATGGTTCCTTATGTTTTATTCTTCAAAGATAGAAAAATGAGAGATATTTTGATTTCTAAAAGGACCAGAAAAGTTATTGCTAGTTTGGGAGAAAAAGAGGCGGAGGTCAGTTATCTACCAAAGCTTTTGGTAGGGGGAGAAATGCCCGAGATAGATCTGGCGATGCTCAATATACCGATTCAAGTTAAAAGTACATCCGATAAAAATTTTACCAAAGGTGGTATTGACTTAACCCCCGTCAATATGAATTTACAAACCAAAAATAGCGGGAACGAATTCAAATTTCATATTGACCCTGCTATGCTGAAACAACTCCAAAATGCCCCAGGTTTTTATCCTGTCATTATTAATATTCAGCCAATGACGGATTTACAAATGTTCCTTGGCTTAAAAAATTAGGAAAATGCTCTAGTAAGAATTTAAATTAAGCTTTTTGCTTTAAATCCTTTGTAATACCAAAATAGAATTGTCCGGATTGACCAAAATAAGAATGTCCGCTTTTAGAATGTTCATAATGCAATCAAGGAGGCATTATGGACAACGGGAAGGACATTTTTATGATGAGTCGCAAGGAGATCAAAAGATATCGTGATTCGAAAAGTCATTGATAAGCAGATCAAGCAAAAGGAAGCGGCAGAATATTTAAAATTGGATAGCAGGCAAGTGCGGCGAATCATAAGACGCATTGAGCGTGAAGGAGAAGCTGGGGTCATTCATAAGCTTAGAGGTAAAGAAGGCAACCGTAAGATAGGATTAAGCTTTAGGAAGAAGGTTTTAGATTTATACAGGAAGAGTTATTGGGATTTTGGACCTGTGTTAGCGTCGGAGAAGTTGTTGGAGCGGGATGGAATTACGGTCTGTGATGAGACGTTGCGATTATGGTTGATTAAAGAAGGTCTTTGGCAATTAAGCAAGAGAGCAAAGCCTAAAGATAGGACAAGGCGAGAACGCCGTGAACATTTTGGGCAGATGGTGCAGATGGATGGCAGTCATCATGATTGGTTGGAAGGCCGAGGGCCTAAATTGGTATTAATGGGATATATTGATGATGCTAATAGTCGATTTCATGGTGAATTTCATGATTATGAAGGTACGATGCCTGCGATGGCAGGATTGAAGGGCTATATTCAGCGTTATGGGCTGCCGGCAAGCATTTATTTAGATAAACACTCGACGTACAAAAACAATCGTAAGAATACTTTTATAGATTGGCCATTTAGAGATGAAGAAGAATTGACTCAGTTTGGCAGAGCCTGTCACGAGCTTGGTATAGAGCTTATATTTGCCCATAGTCCGCAGGCTAAGGGACGTGTTGAGCGGGTCTTTGAGACTCTACAAGATAGATTAGTTAAAGAATTACGTTTAGAACAGATCAATAGCCTTGAAGATGCCAACCGACTACTTAAAACGTATTTACCTGTTTTTAATAAGAAGTTTGAGGTATTGGCCCGTGGCAGTGGGGATTTTCACAGGTCGGTTCCTAAAAAGACTAACCTCGAGGATATATTATCTGTGCAGACAGGACATGTGTTACGTAATGACCGAACATTGGTGCACAATAATCAATGGTATCAGGTGTTAGACAAAACCAGGGCTCAGCGGGTTGTGGTGCATGAATATCTTGATGGACAGATAGGTATCTTGCATGGTAAAAACAGGCTTAATTTTAAGCCAATAGATAGACCAGCAGCCAAAGTATATCAACCAGTTAAGCGTAGATTTCCTAAATTTAGAAGCAGAAGACCAGTGGCCTTGACCAATGGTTTTCGCTTATTTAAGTTGCCAGGCAGTTATACAAAAAGCGGACATTTCTAATTTGGTAGAAAGCGGACATTTCTATTTTGGCGGGACAATCTATGAAATCCTTCTTTACAGTCCATAATAATTCTGGTATAAAATCCTCTCTTTACCGTTCTTTTCAAGTTATAATTTTTGCTTCAGCCAAAGGCTGATCCGCCTTTGGCGGAGGCTTTACAGTTAAATAAATTTACGCTGGCTTAGCTCAGTTGGTAGAGCAGCTGATTTGTAATCAGCAGGTCGGGGGTTCGAAGCCTCTAGCCAGCTTTATTTTTGAGATTTGAAATTAGAGATTGGATTATCCAATTTCGAATTTCTAATATCAAATTTCTATAATGGGCAGTTACCCAAGTGGTCAACGGGGGCAGATTGTAAATCTGCTGCACACGCTTCGGAGGTTCGAATCCTTCACTGCCCATTCTACTTCGCCCTTAAATTTTCATGTAAGGGCTTCGTAGAATGAGTTCTTTATAGTTAGCGAGTTATGCGGGAGTAGTTCAGTGGTAGAACTCTAGCCTTCCAAGCTAGTAGCGAGGGTTCGATTCTCTCCTCCCGCTCCATTCTACTTTGTCCTTAAATTTTCATGTAAGGGCTTCGTAGGAATGGTTCCTGCGAAGCTCAATTTGTAAACATTGAGCGAAGCAGAACAAATTATTAATAAATACCTATCACAAGAATCTAATCTCAATATAATATCCCAAATATGAAAGTTACCCTTTTAATCCCTACCCTTAACGAATCTGTTGGTATGCGAACTGTCATGCCTAAGGTCAAAAAAGAGTGGGTGGATCAAATCTTAGTGGTCGATGGTAAATCCAAAGACGGCACTGCTGACATTGCCCGCGAAATGGGTTATGACGTGGTTATCCAAGAAACCCCTGGGATTCGAGGGGCTTATATGGATGCGCTTCCTTTTGTCAAGGGAGACGTCATTTTGACATTCAGTCCTGATGGAAATTCTATCCCTGAACTTATTCCTGTATGCATTGCTAAAATGAAAGAAGGCTATGACATGGTCATAGTCTCCCGATATGCTCAAGGTGCTAAGAGCTATGATGATGATGCGGTCACAAGCTTTGGTAATTGGCTTTTTACCGGTACTGTGAATAATTTACATGGTGCAAAGTATACAGATGCTATGGTTATCTATCGTGCCTACTATAAGAAACTAATTTATGATTTAGATTTGGATAAAGATTCAAGCTATGAATTTGAAGAAAAGCTTTTTAAAACTAAGATTAGTTGGGAACCATTGCTTTCTGTCAGAGCTGCAAAACGAAAATTAAAGATTGCCGAAATTCCAGGTGATGAACCTGCCCGAGAAGGAGGAGAGCGTAAATTACAAGTTCTCAAGTGGGGGGCAGCTTACATGTTTGAATTCTGGCGTGAAATTTTTATCTGGCGATAAATATGGTCGAATCTTTCCAGGAACGCTTCAGAAAACTCTTCCTCAATGATTTTTTTCTCGCTTTACTTTTTCTTATTGGTTACTTGTGTACGAACAGCTATGTGTATGGCTGGGATGATCAGCATTTAGAAATACCCTTACTGAAACATCTGATTGATCCTTCGTTATATAAAGGGGACTATTATGTTGAAGGTCTAACCAAGCATTTTTCTTCTTATCTTTTTCCAGTTTTATCAAAATTTATTTCTGTTGCTCAAATTCCTACTGCATATTTGATATTATTCTTGATTGCTCGCTATTGCATGTTTTTGTGGGTCTTTAAACTGTGGAATTTTATTTCCAAAGACAGATTTTCGGCCATTTGTGCGACGGTCATGTTTTTTGTTTTAGGCCGCACCGAAGAATTTCTTTATCGAACTTTTTCCCACCAAGAATTAGCAGAAGGCATCATGTTTGCAGGAATTTATTTCTTCTTTAAAGAGAGATATATTCTTGCGGCTTTTATTTTCGGTTTTGCAGCGAATATTCATGCCATTTATAATTTATTTCCAATGTGTTTTATGATGGTCTTTTTGGTTTTATTTCATCCCGACCGCTGGCGTGTTGCTTTCAAAGCTGGTTTAACGTTCACAATCACTTGCTTACCTTTCTTAATGTGGCAAATCCCAGGATCGTTGCATGACAAGATTATGAATGTTCCGGTCCCTTTGAGTGAGTGGATGCCTTTGTACCTAAAGTCTAATCCTCAGAATTTTCTATTTACAGATAAGCCAATTGGAGAGGCTCTCAGTAATCCTTTGTTCATTTTTCAACAATTAGAGCCGTATTTATTTCTCATAGTGGTTTATATATTTCTTTTGTTTTTATATCCTGCCTTTAGAAGTGATCGAAAAGTCCACACAAGTATATGGACGGCATATGCGTTTATCATTATTTCTTGTATTTTTACCTATGTCATTCCCAGCCGTTTTGCTATAGATCTTAATCTTTTACGTAATGAGCAGTATGTTCGGTTCTTTTTAATGGGTTACACTACGCTGTGGGCGGTCAAATCTGTGAAAGAAGGCTCTGTATGGAAGGCCCTATTAGCTGCCGTTATGTTCGTGTTCATTGGTTTTGGAAATGTTTTTTACTTCTGGCCTAAAATTCAGAAATATCATGTCAGTTTAATATTAATGCTCCTTGTATGGGTCTTAATTTATTTAAAAAAATGGCCACAATGGGACTCTTATTTAAGAAAACTACTGATTATTATTCCATTAACAGGTGCTTTTATAGGATTTTGTCAGCTTCACTATGACTATTTACAGGCCAAAAATCATGGTTTAGGATTCTGGCAGTTTCAAAGAAATTGGGTAGATATGCAGCTTTATGTTAAGGATCATACTCCCAAAGATGCTCTGATCTTGACGCCTATCAATACAGATATGGGGGGGTTTCGGGTTCGTAGTGAAAGAAAGATAGTTGTTTGTATTCGAGATTGTGGGATTATAGGATTTGACTATAAAGCTTCTGAAGAATGGCAGAGGCGTATGGAAGATTTAAAAGACTATATGTGGATGACGCAAAAGCCTGTTGATCAAGCTATTTTTACAGCTATTTTTAAATATAAAGTAGATTATATTGTTTTTATGAATTATTATGAACCCAAAAAGGACAACCCTGTCTTAACCAAAATGTATCAAAACGAAGTCCTTTCTTTATATAAGGTGAATATTCCGCGATGAAAACAATCAGAAAAATAACTATTATTGGAGATGGTGGCTGGGGAACAACATTAGCTATTCATTTGGCAAAGAAGAAATATCCTGTTGTTCTTTGGGGAGCATTTCCAGAATATGTTGCTACAGTTAAAAAAACCAGGATAAATCAGAAATTCTTACCAGGGTATAAAATTCCTCCTAATGTGAAATTAACCTCCGATCTTAATGAAGCCATTGCTTTTGGAGATTTAATAGTTCTAGCCAGTCCTTCTGAATATTTAAGCCAAGTTGTCCGTCAAATTAAAAACACTATGTATCGAGGTAAGGTTTTCTTAAGTGTTGTTAAAGGAATTCACCCTCAATCATTCTTACGGATGTCTCAGATTATCCAAGAAGCATTAGGCAATATTCATTTGGCTGTATTATCAGGACCAACCATTGCTTCAGAAGTGGCGGCTGGTGTTGCGACGACAGCGGTTGTTTCTTGCAAGAAGAAAGACTTGGCCCAACAAATTCAAAAAATCTTTCATTCGCCAACCTTTCGAATTTATACCAATAATGATGTCATTGGAACAGAAGTGGGAGCTAGTATTAAGAATGTCATTGCTATTGCTTGTGGGATCTGTGACGGCTTGAAGCTTGGCACCAATGCAAAAGCAGCTTTGTTAACGCGGGGATTAGTGGAAGTTACTCGTTTAGGAGTTGCTTTAGGGGGAAAGAAAGAAACTTTCTATGGCTTGACCTGTTTAGGAGATTTGGTGACAACATGTATGAGTGCTCAAAGCCGTAATAGAACAGTAGGTGAGGCTTTAGGAAAAGGGCAAGATATAAAGAAGATTCTGGGTTCTATGTCTATGGTTGCAGAGGGCGTTATTACTTCTAAAGCAGTTTATTTTTTAAGTCGTAAGAAGAAGATCCCAATGCCAATTACGGAACAAGTTTATAAAATTATTTTTCAACGTAAAAATGCTTCAAAAGCAATGCAAGAGCTGATGACCCGCCAGTTAAAATCTGAAAATGATTAAACAAAAATTTTTACGACTTAATTCTTCCTTTTTTTGGATGATTTTGAGTTTTGCTATTTGGATCTTTGCTTTTAGAGGATTTTTGGCCTCCAAGCTTGCCATTGTAGATGATGCTGTCCCCTATCAAGATCACACGAGATTTTTTATAGAAAATATTGCAAAAGGTGTTTTGCCTCTTTGGGATCCATTTTGGTTTCAGGGTGTGTCCAATGATTTCTTTTTACGACGATTAGGTATCATAAACCCGCTTTATTACGGCATTCTTTTCTTTGAAGCATTTGGAATTCCTTATAAATTAGCTTACATATGGACGATGGCAGGTAATTATCTTGGTGGGACGGTGGCTTTTTATTTATTGGCCATGCGGGTTTTTAACCATCGTTTAATTGCCTATGGTGGCTTTCTCATTCTTTTATTTTCTGCTTTGGGAACAAGGCTATTTGATTCTTATATGATGCTGGTTGCTGTACCTTTTATTTGGTTTTTTTACTTTCTTGTCGCATTCACTCAGACTCCCAGAATAAATTTCTTTCTTGGTATTTGCTTATCTTTCATGATATTAGCGAGCACCTATATTCCTTTTTATTTTATTTTTTTCTTTGGAATTTTTCTGGTCATTTTCACTCTTTTCTATTTTAAATCTATTCCAGAAATATTATCTAAATACGCTCAATTCTTTAGGTCGAACAAGTTGTTAGTTGTTATCTCCGGGCTTATTGTTCTATTTTCTTTTGTTCCGCTCTTAGAGTTTTATCATTACTCGTCTAAAGGACAAATTGTTCTACCAGGACGACATGGTACTTCTGAGGCTAGCGAGATCTTAACAGTTCCTTCTTGGACGTATAAATGGGGGGCAATGGAGGACATCTATTACTCTTCTTATTTTACTGATTTAAGATCATATAAATTTGCAATTATCTACATACCATTTTTTGTCTGCATTCTCTTAGGATTGGGGCTGTTTTGTCGAAACACGGTAAGAACAGCCTTTATATTTACACTGGGAATAGTTTCATTGCTTTCTATTTTGCCTTTTGGGTTACCATTTTTCCCTTTTTTCTATAAATATATTTTCTTTTTAAAATATTTTCGAAATCTGCATTTTTTCTTGTGGTTTGTGCTTATTCCATTGTTTATTTTGTTCGCTCTAGAGAATTGGTCCTTATTTGAAAAGCTCAGGGAAGGAAAGGCTATTAAGAAGAAATTTCTTCTATTGTATGTATTGGCTGTCCATCTTTTGGCTGTTTTATTTGTGTGGTACAAAGGAACGCCACTGATAACCACTTATTTGATGCTTATTTTAAGTCTTATATTCTGGGTTATAGTTGTTTGGAAAGATTTTAAAAATGATTTCTGGAAATTCTTAATATTAACTGCAGTTGTTGTTATACAGCCGCTAGAAGTCTATTCATACCTATCTCTTAGAGCCTTACAGGCACCTAAAGATTATGGGTATAGATTTTCATTTCAGAAATTAGATCTTCAGGAATATCTTGAAATCCCTTCTAAAGAGAATTTGCCTATTAAGAAATCAGCGATATATTATGCCAATAAAAATTATGATGCTCTTTATGAGAATATTGATATGTATTCTTTTTTGAAATATAACCAAAGCAAATTCTTGTTAGTAGATCATTTAGTCGTTATAGATCCTAAGAAAGTCAATTTTGTTATTTTAGGTAAACAATTTTTAAATAATGAAAATAGGGCCTTTGTTTTTGCAGATCCATCTGCAAACATAAAGAAGCAAAGTAATGATCCTTCTGATCGACTGCAGGCAGTACAGATCACTCAAGAGGATGATCGTTTTAAAATCCTGTCTTTTAATGCTAATACTGTGAAGATTTTCATAGATGTTCCTTATGAGAAATTTCTTATTTATAACGATAGTTACGATTCTCATTGGCAGGCTTTTGTTAATGGAAAAAAGACCCCTATTTATCAAACGAACGTTGCTTTTAAGGGGATTTGGCTTCCTGCAGGTAAGAGTATTGTTGAATTCAAATATGGTTTTTGGTGGCAGTATGCCATGAACATCTTCTTAATGGTCTCTTCGGTTGTTATTCTTATGGGGATTATCTGGTCCTCTAGGGATTTAATATTTTGTAAGGTAAAAGATCAATGATTCTTCAATTTATAAAGATTTTTGCAACAAGAACAATTTTTATGTATTTAGTATGTGCATTGATTGTTTGGCGAATTTTAGATTATCCTGTTTTTAAGAAGAATGCTGTAGAACAAAGCATGAATCGTTTGCCTCCTTTAGTGAATTATTTTAAAGATTTTGTTCAGAACAAAGGTCCTTATGATTCTTTTTTGTTGAGCCGGTGCATTGTTTATCATCAAAAGGTGGTTGATTTTTTTCCTTTCGAAAGAGCTGAAGCTTATTCTATCTTGGGTTATCTTTATGATCTTAGCGGAGATTCTCAAAAGGCAATTAAGGCCTACAAGGCTTGCTTGGACTTGAATCCGAATTACTTCTGGCCTTGGTATAATTTAGGAATCGGGGCATTTAAAAAAGGCAA
Source organism: Candidatus Omnitrophota bacterium (assembly GCA_044225175.1). Classification (GTDB taxonomy): domain Bacteria; phylum Omnitrophota; class Gorgyraeia; order Zapsychrales; family Fredricksoniimonadaceae; genus JACQCF01. The sequence goes on from JBGAJA010000001.1 coordinate 183,607, forward strand.
TTATTCTAAAGCAGTTGAATATTTTCAAACTGCACTCGAGAGAAATGTTAACATTAATATGCTTCTTTTGATACGAGCCAAAGTCTACTCTGATATCCGATTAACGGACGCAAATTTTACAAACTATGATTTTGAACAGGCTATTGATGAAGGGCGGGAAAATTCCTACATTTTTTTGATGGAGAGTTTATTTAAGCTAGGACAATATCCCAAGATTTTTAATGTAGCCATGCTTGGTTTAAAAGAAGAACATGTTTCACATCCAGACATCTTTTATTTTTACGCGGGGAAAGCTGCATATCATCAGAAAATGTATGGTGAAGCTTTCTCAGTGTTGGAACTAGCCCTTAAGAATAATCCGGTAAATTCTGATGCAATATATTATGCAGCCTTGACTTTGGATAATATGGGAAGAAAAAGTGAGGCTGCAGAATATTATAAAAAAGCACAAGACCTGCAAGCATTGGGTGGGTCTATCATTGATCAACATTTAAAAGCTGGGGTCAGATTTTATTAATATGAAATATCAAGATGTAGTTGATGAATTTAAGAAAAGGTCTAGTGATAAAAAAGCAGTTCTTTCACAAAGATTCTTTAAAACCGCTTCAGGAGAATATGGTTATGGGGATGTCTTTTGGGGAATCTCTGTTCCTCAAAATAGATTGATTTCTAAGAAGTTCAAAGATCTGCCCTTGAAAGATATTGTTAAATTAGTAGAACATGATGTGCATGAAATTAGGCTTTGCGGTTTATTAATTCTTATTGATCAATACAAAAGCCAGCCTAAACAGGTTTTTCAGACCTATATTGCTAATAAGAAAAGGATCAATAATTGGGATTTGGTTGATTTAAGTGCTGATAAAATTGTGGGCGCTTATTTGGAGAATAACTCTAAAAAAATTCTCTATGATCTTGCGCAATCGAAAAGTCTCTGGGATCGCAGGATAGCTATTGTTTCTACTTTTTATTACATCAAAAGAGGTTGTTCCAAAGAAACATTTAAAATAGCAGATATATTATTAAATGATAAAGAAGATTTGATTCATAAGGCTGTAGGATGGATGTTAAGAGAAGTGGGAAAACGCTGCAGTACAGAAGAGCTAGAGATTTATTTGAGAGAACGTTATAAGAAAATGCCGCGTACAATGCTACGTTATGCTATTGAACGTTTTTCTATGAATATGAGAAAGAAGTATCTTGCAGGTCAAATTTAAGGAGTTTTACGATGAATTGGGATAGAACGACAAAAGAAAATTTTGATAAAATGATAGAAAAGGTGCCTGTTTTTATGCGGTCTTTGGCTCAAGAAACAGTTTCTAAGAAGATAGAAAGTCTTGCTCAGAAACTAGGTAATAGTGAAGTGACTGAGAAGGATATGGTGGATGGTTTCTTTTTGGCGACACCTTTTGGGTTTCATGGGCCAATGAAAGAAGATTTGGAATCTTTAGGGGTTGATTATACAAAATATGGATATGATCAATGATTGAAGTTATAAATATTTGCAAGAAAGGGTTTAAAAGGTTATATTAAAAACTCTTTATAGGAATATGGAATTGATTTCTTATGTTAAAAAAATATATTTTAAATAACGGTCGTTTAAAAGAAACGATTGAGAGCAAAGCTGATATCTTTGTTTATATTGATCCCGATGATAAAGAAAAAGCTAGCTTAGTCTCATTTCTTTTGGTTGATGAGCATACGTTAAATTCCTCTTTGGATCCGGATGAATTGGGCCGTGTGGAATTTGAAGCAGAGCACGTGGCAGCCATTGTTAAGCGTCCTAAGAAATATTGTCAGAATGATAATTTTGTTTTCAAAATTTCCTCCACAGGGCTTTTTTTATTTTCAGATAAGTTGGTGGTGGTTCTCAGTGAGGAAGATATTAATTGGGATGCCAGGGTATTCGGTAGATTAAACTCGATTAAAGACATCTTCCTGAGAATTATTTATCATTACGTAATCCATTTTGAAGAACATCTTAAGGTTATTCGTAAGATATCCGAAGAACTAGAAGGAGAGATTAATCAAGCTGTAACTAATAAAGATCTCCTGCACATGTTTAAATTAACTAAGGGCCTTGTTTATTATTTGGATGCTATCAACTCTAATAGTAAAGTGATTGAAAGGCTTAAAATTCATTCTCCTAAGATTTCATTTGATCAAACGATGAATGATTTTCTGGACGATCTTATTATTGAAAGTTCTCAATGTTATCAACAAGCTGATTCCTACATGGACGTTTTGTCAGGAATGACAGATGCTTTAGCATCAATCATTAATAATAATCTTAATATTCGCCTTAAACGTCTTACAGTTGTCTCCATTTGTATTATGACTCCCACCTTTGTCGTAAGTCTATTTTCTATGAATGTTCCTTTACCTTTACCCCAGACAGGGACATTATTTTCGTTTTGGGTGGTTATGAGTATGTCTGCTGTTTCTGTGATTGCATTATTAATTGTGGGTCAGTTTAAAAAACTATGATTAGAATTGCCGCAGTCTATCCTCGCGAACAAGGAAAAAAGTTTGATGCAGAGTATTATGTGCATACTCATTTGCCTTTAGTTCAAAAGAAATTTTCTCCTTATGGCTTAACTAAAATTGAAGTTGATCGAGGGTTAGAAACACCAGGTAGAGGAGAATCTCCATTTTTTGCAATTGGATACCTGTACTTTAAAGATTTAGATGGTTTTAGACAGGCTTATGCCGCCGTAGGAGCGGGGGTCATCGCAGATATCTCCAAATATACGGATGTTAAGCCTATGATTCAAGTTGGAGAAATAATAGAGTGTTAATGTGAAGAAACAATCCTTCCTTCAAGCTTACAATTCCTCAATCATTTTAATTATTGCTATTGTTATTGGGTCTATCCTTGGTTTTATGTTAAAAGAACAGGCGGTTATTCTTAAACCGTTGGGTGATGTTTTTTTGAATCTACTTTTTACTGTTGTTGTTCCTCTAGTTTTTTTTTCTATTTCTTCTTCTGTAGCTCAAATGACAGATATCAAGCGTTTAGGTAAGATCGTATCCGCCATGCTTGTAGTATTTCTTGTTACGGGAATAGGCGCTTCTATTCTTATGATTATAGGTGTTAAATTTTATCCTCCAACCTTAGGAAGCCAATTCGCCTTTAACCATCCTATGAATGCAGAGCATGCTGATATTGCCTCCCAGATTGTGCGAACATTAACAGTTTCAGATTTTATGGACTTGTTCTCCAAGAAGAACATGTTGGCTTTGATTATTTTTTCATTTCTCATAGGATTAGCAACTTCGGCTGTAGGTGACAGGGGAAGATATTTCGCGCAATTTTTAGTTGCAGGAAATGAAGTAATGACGAAAGTCATAGGATATGTGATGCTGTATGCACCGATCGGTCTTGGAGCTTATTTTGCATACTTAGTCGGGACACTAGGGGCACAATTATTTGGTTCATATTTTCGTGCGATGGCGCTTTATTATCCATTAGCGCTTATATATTTTGCTGTGGGATCAACTTTTTATGTATGGCTTGCTGGAGGCAGGCAAGCTATCGATGTGTTTTGGAAGAATATTATTCCGCCAGCATTGACAGCCTGGGGAACGGGAAGTGGCCTGGCGACGCTGCCGATCAATCTTGAGGCTGCTAGAAAAATAGGGATCCCTGATGATGTGAGGCAGGTTGTTGTTAATATGGGGGCCTCTATACATAGCGATGGTTCATGTTTAGCAGCGGTTATGAAGATCGCTTTGTTGTTTGGCATTTTTGGTGTTCCTTTTACAGGTATTGAGACATATGTATCTGTTATTGCAGTAGCTCTATTATGTGGCACAGTGATCAGTGGTATTCCTTCAGGAGGCATGTTAGGGGAGCTTCTCATTATTACTATGTTTGGATTTCCAATTGAAGCTATGCCTATTATTACCATGCTAGGAACATTAGTTGATCCGCCAGCAACTATGATCAATGTTGTTGGTGATAATGTGGGTGGTATGTTAGTTTCAAGGATGATTAATGGTAAACGCTGGATGGAAAAGTAGTATAAAAAGATTGGGATTATCATGAATCCAATAATCCTGTTAATTATATTTTTTTTTAGTCCTTTTGCTTGGGGGCAAGAGATTGTCTCTTCATCTTCGTCCAATCCTACGCAAATCCTCTTTAAAGAAGCTCTTTCTGCTAAAGAAAAAGGATATTTTCTTAAAGCCCGTTGGGATTTAGAGAAAATTCTAAAAAATTCTCCTGATTTTTCTCAAATTAATGAAGTCCACGATCAATGGGCCCGTGTGATGTGGAAAATAATCCATTTAAATATTTCAACACCTGAGACTGATATCTACGAGGTCAAGAATGGCGACACCATTAGGAAAATTGCTAAGAAATTTGGAACAACGGTTGAGCTTATTAAAAAGAGAAACCGTCTCAAGGACAATAAGATTAGGGTACATCAAGAACTATCACTTTGGGTTACTCCTTTGATCATCCATGTTAATAAAAAAACAAATCAGCTTAGAGTCGTTTTGAAAGGCAAAACTATTAAAACTTTCCCCGTTTCTACGGGAAAATCTGAGACCACAACACCATTAGGACAATTTGTGATTCAAGAGCGTTATCCAAATCCTGTTTGGTTTCATCATGGAGAAATTGTTCCAGCCGGCAGTCCAGATAATTTTCTAGGAACACGGTGGTTAGGTTTCAATATTCCTAAATATGGAATTCATGGGACCATTTATCCCGAATTAATTGGTCAGTCAGTATCCGGTGGTTGTATAAGAATGAAAAATGCAGATGTGGAAGAACTGTACGATGTGATTCCTGTGGGGACGAAGGTTATTATAGAGGACTAATAGTGAAGAAGAAAGAAGCGCAACTTAAAACGTTAAGAGCATTAATGGAAAAGGCGGAATTGCCTTTAAAGAAGACGGCGCATACTCTCGTCTTTGGTGAAGGAAGTCCTGATGCAAAAATATTTTTTATTGGAGAAGCTCCAGGTAAGAATGAAGACCTTAAAGGACTACCTTTTATTGGCAGTGCAGGAAAGATTTTAGATCAACTTCTTTGCTCAATTAATTTAAATAGAGCAGATATATTTATCAGTAGTATTTTAAAATATCGTCCTCCTCATAATCGCAACCCTAGCTTGTCAGAAATCGTAGCGCATACTCCGTACTTGATTGATCAAATAAGAATTATTCGACCTCATGTAATTGTGCCTCTTGGAAATTTTGCGACACGGTTTGTTTTAAGTGGTTTTGATGTCAAAAAGATGTCTGCAATTCCAGGGATTTCTGCCTTACATGGTAAGGTCGAGCAAATAAATTTTGAAAACATGAGTTTTTCAGTTATGGCTTTGTATCATCCCGCAGCTGTCCTCTATAACTCGTCTTTGCGTAAGGTTCTACAAAAGGACTTTCAGCTAATTAAAAAAGTAATTTAATTCTATATTCATCTTCTGTTTATTTTTCAATGATTAATCTGGATTTAACGGGAGGTTAATCTATGAGAATACATTACCTCAGGTTGTATTTAATGGGTATGAATGGTTAGGGGAGACAAAGTGGTATTTCGTTATTAATTGCTCCTGACAGTAAATGGTAGTTGTGTTATACTTTTTCTTTTGCTTGTCTGTTAGATGATGATATTGAAAGGAAAGTTGTATGAATATGTTTGTGGCAATTATTCCGTTGTTTTTGTTGGTTTTTCTTGTTGCTGGAGTTGTGGATGTTAAAAGAATTCGTAAAGAAGCTGATATAAAGACTACTAATGTTGATATCGTAGCTAGGAATATCTCGGATCTTCAGATTCTTGATATAGAAAATAATAAAGACGTCGGAAGATGGAGCAAGGCTGGTTTCGAAAGAATGATTGAAAGAAAGCAAAAGATCTATCAACTCCTTAAAGCAACTACGATGACAAATGAGGAAATTGAGCAAAAAGTTAAAATTATTGATGGGAGCATCATAAAAGATTTAGAATTTCAATTTGATCTTGAACTACAAGATCCTTCTTTTCTTCCTTCCACTCTTGAGGAGGAAAGAAAGGAAGTTGTTAATACAATTCATCAACTATTAAAAGATTCTATGATTGTTAAACTTAAAGATTACCTCGCCTCTAAGGATCTGTATCATTCTAGCCTGAAGGAAATTATCAATGCTATTCAATTACTTAAATCATAGTCATTTCATTAAGGGAATAATATGACCAATCAGAAGAATGTTTTAGGTGGATTGCTTCAATCTTGCTGTAAGTTTCCCATGACAGGATTTTATCGGGATGGATATTGTCATACCGGTGTGGAAGATATTGGTCGACATGTTGTTTGTATCAGAGTTACGCTTGAGTTTTTGGAATTTTCTAAAAATGCTGGTAATGATCTTTCAACCCCAATGCCACAGGCAGACTTTCCAGGACTTATTGAGGGAGACCAATGGTGCTTATGTGCTTTGCGCTGGCAAGAAGCTTTTGAAGTTGGGGCTGCTCCTAAGGTAGTACTAGAGTCTACTCATGAATCTGCCCTAGAGGTTTTAAAGCTTGAAGATTTGAAAAAACATGCGTTTCAAGAGAACTTGCAGTTTTAAGCGAATCTAAGAAAGGAAATGAGATGGGAAAAATTATTTTTAATGTAGTTTTAGTGTGTTCTTTTTTAGTAATGGGAACTATAAGTTTTAGCGCAAATGTCAAGATGACTAAAGAAGACTTTGAAAAAATGAAAACAAATATGCCGGCAATGTCGGAAGAGCAAAAAGTTATGCAGGCGAGAATGATGGATTATACAACTCCTAATAGCAATCATGAGGTGCTTAAATCTTGGGTTGGATCATGGAAAGCGGAAGTGAAGTTTTGGATGGACCCTAAAGCCCCTGCAGAAGTCTCGCAAGGAACAAGTGAGAACAAATTGGTTATGGGAGGGCGTTTTTTGGAAGAGACATATAATGGAAGCATGATGGGAAAAGCATTTGAAGGTCGTGGTCTAATCGGATATGACAATTTACGTAAGCAATACACTAGTCTATGGTTTGATAATATGGCAACGGGTATCATGATAAGTTCTGCTAAATATGATCCTACAGCTAAAAAATTGACGGAAGAAGGCAGTATGTCCTGTCCTATTACTCAGGAAGCCCATCGCTGGTATAAGGCTGTGACGACATGGGTTGATGCAGATCACTATACGTATGAATCTTTTATGAAGGATAAAGATGGTAAAGAATTTAGGGGAATGATGATTAATTATTCTCGTTCTAAGTAATAAACTTGCTGACGGACACCTCTTAATGAGGGTGTCCGTTATTTTTTCTAAGGAGATTCTAATTATATGTTAAAGATTATTTTTATTTGTGTGCTTGTTATTATTATGGGTTTAGTTGTTATTGTTAATATGCAGCCCAATGAATTTAAAGTCACTCGATCACTAGCTATATCAGCACCTCCCTCTGCAATTTTTGTGCATGTCAATAATCTGCATAATTGGAATGGTTGGTCTCCTTGGTCCAAGATGGATCCCAATTCTAAAGCAATTTATCAAGGTCCTGTAGAAGGGGTTGGAGCTGGTTTCAAATGGGAGGGTAACGATAAGGTTGGTGTTGGAATTATGACAATTACAGAGAGTCGCCCTAATGAGTATGTGGAGTTTCATCTGGAATTTATTAAGCCTTTTACAGCTACAAATATTGCTGAGTTCACATTTAAGCCTCAAGGTAGTGAAACTATTGTAACCTGGAGTATGTCAGGACAAAATAATTTTATAGGTAAGGCCATGGGACTTATTATGAATTGTGACAAGTTAGTTGGTGACCAATTTGAAAAAGGTCTGACAGATTTGAAATCGGTAGTTGAAAATAAATAAGAAGTGTCAAAGGTTCGGTTGAAATAGCCTGAATTTACAAAAGCCAAAGGATGATAAATAATGAATGTTGCGGTCATAGGAGCTTCAGATAAACCTGATCGTTTTTCATACAAAGCTTTCAAACTCCTTCAAGAAAAAGGCCATCAGGTCTATCCTGTGCATCAGAGGATCAAAACAGTGGAAGGAACTCCTGTTTTTGCTTCAATTAAGGATATTCCACAAGACATTGATACGGTGACACTATATGTCGCAGCTGATATCTCTAATCAATTAACAAACGACATCCTTGAGTGTGTTCCTCAACGAATTATTTTTAATCCAGGCGCCGAAAATCCCCAACTTGCCGCAAAAGCCCAGGCCAAAGGAATCCACACTGTTGAAGATTGCACATTGGTTATGTTACGTACAGGTCAATTCTAAATAAAATAGATCTTACATATAGAAATGATCAAAACATTCTACTGTTTTCTTGTTGGACTCTTTTCATTAATCACTATCTCTAGTGTCTACGCTGAGCCTGTTTACGATGCCCATACCCATGTGGATCTTGTGGCTAAGAATGAAAGCATTAGGGCGGGAGAGTCGTTTACTGTGGGTTTATTCATGACGATCGATGATGATTGGCATGTTTATTGGGTCAATCCAGGTGACTCAGGATTACCGCCTACAATCAATTGGCAATTACCAGAAAGATTACATGCAGGTCAAATCCAATGGCCTTACCCAAAACGCATCAATGTCAGTTCTTTAACGAGTTATGGTTATGAGAAACAAGTATTATTTCCTATCCAAATGGATGTGGAACCTTCTATTCAATCCTCTTCAATTACGTTAAAAGCAAAAGTAAGTTGGTTAGCCTGCAAAATTGAATGCATTCCAGGTAAAGCAGAACTTCAGTTAACATTGCCTATTTCTTCAGAAATACCTCAGCTGAATTCCAAATTTAAAGAAATTTTTGAACAAGCCCAACAAAATTTGCCTAAGCATGATTCAACTCAACAGCCTTTCGCTCAAATGAACGCATCTTCCATCCATTTGGTTTTTAAAAAAGCTCCATTAGACAATCTCGAATTCTTTCCAGAACGTTCAGATTTAATCGAGCATTCTGCAGTACAGAAGATGGAATCCCATAAAGATGGTTTTCATTTAGTGATTCCAAAATCAAATCTATTCCCATCAGAGGTGAATCGTTTAAAAGGAATAGTAGTCCGTCAAGGCTCTCAAGCTTTATCTATAGATGTACCAATCACCTTTGTACCGGTTTCACAAAGTTCAAACTTAAACCTTTGGTTGGCCTGCGTCTTTGCAATTATAGGAGGATTAATCCTTAATCTAATGCCTTGTGTTTTACCCGTGTTATCGCTCAAAGTTTTAAGCTTAGTAAAACATAAAGATAATCGGCTAGAGTCGTTCTTTCATGGATTGATTTTTACCCTGGGAATTCTATGTTCTTTTTGGATTCTAGCTGGCGTTCTCATTTTTTTAAAGACTGCCGGTCAAAATATAGGGTGGGGCTTTCAGTTTCAATCTCCATTTTTTGTAGGTTCCATGGCATTATTATTGTTTGTTTTAGGGTTGAATCTTTTTGGGGTTTTTGAATGGAATATTTTCTTAGCAAGTCGTCCTAGCCAGGGCAAAGGTTTTATATCGAGTTTTTGGGGAGGAGTTCTAGCTACAGTATTAGCTACGCCTTGTACGGCTCCATTCATGGGGGCCGCTTTAAGCTATGCTTTGACTCAAACTTCCGTAGTTGCTTTACTTATTTTCACATGTTTGGGTTTGGGCATGGCGCTTCCATATTTAATCTTAAGTGCAAACCCTGCATGGCTTACATTGATCCCTAAACCTGGTCCTTGGATGGTCACTTTAAAAAGAATTTTTGGAGTCTTGATGATGTTTTGTGTCGTGTGGTTAGTATGGGTCTTTAGTTTACAAACAGGCCTCTATAAACCTTCCATTAACTTAAATAAGGGTGGAATTGCTTGGCAGGAGTTTTCCTCGTCGAAACTACAGACACTAAGGTCTGGAACTCAGCCTATCTTCATTGATTTTACAGCTGCCTGGTGTCTGACATGTCAGGTTAATGACCGTACGGTCTTTAATCAAGAAAGTGTCATCAAAAGATTCCAAGAATTGTCTATTGTTCCACTTAAAGCTGATTGGACTAATTATGATCAGGACATCACCAATGCTTTAAAGGCCTATGGAAGAAATAGTATTCCTTTATATATCTATTATCCAAAACCTAATGGAGAGCCTATCATTTTGCCAGAGCTTATAACGGCTGCTATAATAACCGAACGTTTAGAATAACAATCACTAAAGGAGAGAGCATATGTCAGTCTTAAAATTGCTGGTCGTAACATTAGGGTTATTCTTATCAGTCCAACCACTTCATGCAGCTGTAACCACAGGTCAACCTGCACCCGATTTTTCTTTAGCAGACACTAAGGCAGTAGCTCACAGCCTATCGCAATATAAAGGTAAGTATGTTGTATTGGAATGGTTAAATCATGGATGCCCTTTTGTAAAAAAACATTATGAAAGTAACAATATGCAAAGTTTACAAAAAGAATTTACAGGCAAAGGCGTGATTTGGCTTTCTATCAATTCTTCCTCAAAAGGCAAAGAAGGTTACACATCTGGCCAAGAAGCAGATCAATTAACTCAGCAGAAGAATGCATCCCCGACCGCCGTGCTCTTAGATCCTAAGGGAACAGTTGGTCATTTATATGCTGCCAAGACAACCCCCCATATGTATATCATTAATCCAGAAGGTATTTTGATTTACCAAGGTGCTATTGACGATAAACCAAGTGCAGATACAGCTGATGTGGCATCAGCTAAAAATTATGTTAAAGCAGCTCTAGATCAATCCATGGCTGGTCAACCCGTTGAAGTATCATCCACTAAATCTTACGGATGCGGTGTGAAATATTAGTATGTCATCATTTTTTGCTGTGACTAAGAGGTATTTAACTGCCAGGCTTCTTGGCAAGTAAGGGAATATGATCTGGAGAGATAATTTACGCAAGGTTGTGGATGAATCAAAAACCCACTTTGGACGTGCTTTTGACGTCATGGTTTTTGTTTCTATTGGTTTGAGTGTGATTGTAGTTATTTTAGAAAGCATTCCTTCCGTAAAAGCTGTTCATGGAGAGCTATTACGTCAAGTGGAATGGGGAGTGACAATTTGGTTTACCATTGAATACCTCATGAGACTGATAACGGCGCATAATGCTATTAAGTATGCGACAGGATTTTACGGGATTATTGATCTTTTGGCTGTCATCCCGACGTATCTTAGTCTCTTTGTTGTGGGATCCCAGTCATTGATCGTCTTTCGAGCATTTCGTTTCTTGAGAATTTTTCGAGTTTTTAAGCTGATACGTTGCATTAATGAAGCAGCGACCCTGATGGTGGCTATGAAAGCGAGCCGTCAAAAAATTACTGTCTTTATGTGCGTGGTGCTTGCTATAGCGCTTGTGATGGGAACATTGATGTATATGGTGGAAGGTGAAAGCGGAGGGTTTGATAGCATTCCCTCGGGAATTTACTGGGCAATTGTCACCATGACAACGGTTGGGTATGGGGATTTGGCACCGCATACTCCACTAGGTAAACTCTTAGCATCATTTTTAATGCTGATAGGATACTCTATTATTGCTATTCCCACGGGTATAGTTTCTGTTGAGATTGCTCAGGCAAATCGTGTTGCCATGGAATCACGGGTCTGTCCTGTTTGTAGCCGTCAAGGACATCAAAGCGAGTCTTCTTTCTGTCGATTTTGTGGTGGAAAACTTAATACATGATATTTTTATAAGGAGAACAGATGGCATTAAAACAGTTATTCAAAAGGGGTGGTTTATTAAGTATTTGTTTAGTTGCTTTTGTTATTATTCCTCAACCATCCCAAGCAGAATTGCATTTTTCACCTATAGATGGCGGCCTTACTTTTCAAGATAGCGTTAGGGTAGATGATGCTCCTGCTCATACGGATCAGATTTATCCTGAAGTTGCTGTGGATCAGAATAACAATGTTTATACAGTTTGGAATGATGCCCGTAATAGCGACTCTCCAGACATCTATTTCTCAAGAAATGCTTTCATGTTAAAAACTCCAAGAGAAAGATAAAGAAAAGGAGCATTAAATGTCAACTAATACCGTTCGTCTTCATCGTGTTTTACGTACAACACCAGAGAAGCTGTACAGGGCTTTTCTTGAGCCGGATGCTATTGCCAAATGGATTCCGCCCAATGGATTTACGTGTAAGGTTCACCATATGGATGTGAAGGTGGGGGGTACATACAAAATGTCTTTCACTAACTTTACAACGGGGCAAAACCATTCCTTCGGGGGCAAATATATTGAATTGATGCCTAATCGCTTGCGCTATACGGACAAATTTGATGACCCAAACATGCCGGGCGAAATCATGGTTACGATTGAATTCAAAAAGGTCTCTTGTGGTACAGAACTTAACATTGTTCAAGAAGGTTTACCTGCAGTTATACCTGTAGAAATGTGCTATTTAGGCTGGCAAGAGTCGCTTAGTTCTCTAGCAAAACTTGTGGAGCCGGAAATTAAAGAGTAGCTTATGAAATATTGGTGTATAAGCTTTGTTTTGGTATGCTTTTTGGCAGGCTGTGCTTCTGTCATAAAGAAAGAAGATATCCTGATTGAAGCTAAACAGATTAAAGCAGAGTCGATTGCTCAACCCGCTGTGAATGTAGAACAAAATCCCGTCATAACTACAGAGTCTAATCCTGTCTCTAGTATTCCCGCTACAGTGCCGTTATCTTCTCCTATATATCCTACTCAAAAACTTATTTATAAGGCGAAATATTTAGGGATACCTTTTTGTGAATATATTGTCCAGAATAAGGGGAAAACAGCCGTAAATGGTAAAGAAGCCTATTTGTTAGAAATTGAAGTTAAAACAAATCCTATTTTGGAGAAACTCTTTCAAAATAAAGACCGGTATGTGTCCTATATGGATACAGAGAAGTTGGTGGTTTTGCGTCATGAGGAATATGTGAACAAAGGGGTCTTATTAGAATCCAGTGTGGATTTTGATTATACGACGCATGTGGCTCGTTATAAGAATTATATTAATCACAGTGAGAAGACAACGCCCATACCAGATAAGATTTTTGACATTGTCAGTGGAGGTTTTTATTTGCGAATGATTCCTTGGGAATTAGGTGATGTGGTTGAGATGAATATTTATGCAGATGAGAAGATTTATAATTTTGTAGGCCTGGTGCATTCAAGAACAGTATTAAATTTGCCGCCCCATGGCAAGCAGGAAGCATATCTTTTTAAGCCATACTTATTTGAAAATGGAGTCCAGGTGAAAAATCTTTCTGCTGAAGCGTTCTTTTCTCCAGTTATTCTTAGAACGCCTCTTCGTGCTATTCTTCACACCTTTTTAGGTAGTATAGCCGTCGTGTTAGTCGAAGAACCCATATAAGTTCCTTCTTTTGTTCCTTTTCACGATCATGATTAATTTACTTTTAATCTTCCCTTAATTTCTTTTCTTTTATATTGAAATCAGTAGTGATGATTTTAATAACTCTAAAGAAAGGAATTAAACTATGAATAAGGGAACCGCTATAGCTCTAGTAGTTGTAGGAATTATTTTATTGATCTTTGGATATAACTCTTATCATTCAGCTAGTTCAAGTATTTCTGAAGTTGTAACAGGTTCGCCCACCTCTAAGGCCATCTGGCTTTTAATTGGTGGATTAATTGCAACAATTGTAGGTGGATTTAATTTAGCTCGTGCTAAATAAATCTAAGTGCATTCCAAAATCCCACTGCATAGGAATTATGCAGTGGGAAGATAAAGGAGATGGTTATGCCAAAATACGGTCAAAAAGCTAAAGATACTGTTGAAAATGCCATGCATAAATATAAAAGAGGCAAATTAAAAAGCGGAAAAAGTGCTAAAACCGTTCAAAGTCGCCAACAAGCAATAGCCATTGGTCTTTCCGAAGCCCGAAAAAAGGGAGCGAAGGTTCCTGAAAAAAAGTAATTTTTACCTACCCTGCCTAGTATTTACTCAAATAAAGAAATCTTGATCGATCCCAAAGAAATAGTTAGAATCGAGCCTTAAATACAGGTATCCCAGAAATTTTTCAAAGAACACATTTTATAGAGGCATTATGAAAAAATATGGTTTTTCGTTTTCATGGAAACGAGCCATTGGACTTTCGGGTCTCAAGGCTAAGATTTCAAGGAAAATAGGCGTTCCATTAACTCAAAGCGGCCGAGAACGTAAGTTGGGGCATGTTATTTTTCAATTCTTGGCTGATCTCTTGGGGCGCTTGTTTAATAGAAAATAGATGTATGGCTCTATACCATTAACCGACATATGGAGAGAATATGTTTAGATCTTTTAGAAAAATAATGAGTGGCCAGAAGTTTGGAGCAACTCGATTAGAAGCTTTTAGCGACGGGGTATTTGCTATTGTGATCACTCTTTTAGTTTTAGAGTTGCGTGTTCCAGAGGTTCATAGCGCAGAAGAATTGGTTCAGGGTTTAAAAGAACTCATGCCTAAGTTTATCAGTTTCATCGTCAGTTTTATCTACATTACAATTTATTGGATTAATCACCATCAATTATTCAGCATGATTAAAAGTACCAATAGAGGGCTATTTTGGCTTAATAGTCTTTTTTTAATGTGCCTTACCTTTATTCCATTTCCAACGGCGTTAATTGGAAGCTACCCTAATGAATCAGTGGCTGTCATTTTTTATGGTTTAGCTATGATAGCAACCGCGATCAGTTTTGTTTTAATGAAAAGTTATGCGTTTTTTGGGCCTCTGGTGGATGAGAAGCATGCCAGACCCAAAGTTAGATTTTTAATAGCGGGTCCTTTGCTTTATTTAATCGCTGTTGGGCTGGCTCAATTGAACCCAATGTATGCCATCAGCATTTATTTATTAATTCCAATTATTTATTTCTTTGCGAGCGGAATAGAAGAGATTTAGGAGTTTATAAATATGAATGAGAATAAGAAAACAGTTGAGAAATACTTAGATGGTTTTAATAAATTGGATCATACTCAGATTCTGTCGTGTTTGACAGAAGATGTAGAGTGGATTATCCCAGGTATGTTTCATATTAAAGGTCAAGAAGCATTTGATAAAGAAATAGAAAATGATGCTAGTTTTTTGAGAAAATATTGAAATGTAAAAGAAGTCATGATAAGTTAAAGCCAATTTCTTGTAATTTATAAAGTATTATTATGGACAATAAGTCACAAATTCTCTCAGCGATTATTGAAGCAATTAAAGAGGTCAACCAGACCCTACCATTGGAGCGGCAAATAACCACAGATCTTCAAGCTCCTTTATATGGCCCACCAAGTCCTGTAGATTCATTGACGGTAACGCTTTTAATTGTGGCCATTGAACAAAAAATCGAACAGAGTATGGGAAAAGTCGTAACATTAGTGGATTATTCCGTTGGTTTATCGCCTTTAAAGAACATTCATACTTTATTGGAGTATATCGCTTCTTTAATTGAGCGTGATAGTTATGCCGTCTAATCTTTCTGGACTCTTGATTTCTGATTTTACCATCCATGTTTTAAAGTCTTTTCTAGAGCAGTCCTCAGAAACGCCCGTTTGCCATGTTGAAACAGCCCCATTTGGCCAAACTATTTCATTTTTAAAGAACCCTTCCGAGCCTTCATGGCAGACCCAATGGGATTTTATTGTCGTTTGGACACAAGTTCAGGCGGTTATTCCTTCTTTTGCTAAAGTTTTGCGTTTTGAAGAGGTGGCCCATCAAGATTTGATCAATGAATGTGATTTTTTTGTTAATGCAATCAAGGAAGCTTCTTCAAGGGGGCGTTTTATATTTGTCACGAGTTGGACTTTGCCGGAATTCTATCGAGGTTATGGCCCTATTGATCTGAAAAAAGACAATGGGTTGAGGCATACACTTATGATTGTCAATCAACGTTTGATAGAAGGCTTGGCGGATATTCCTAACATTTATATTTTAAGTACGGACCGATGGTTGCAGACAATAGGAGAAAAAGCTTGTGATCCTAGGCTGTGGTATTTAAGTAAAGTCCCTTTTGATCCTGCAATATTTAAAATGGCAGCCATAGATATCAAAGCTTCTTTGAATGCAGCTTTGGGAGTTTCTCGTAAGCTTATTATTTTGGATTTAGACAATACTCTTTGGGGCGGCATTGTAGGAGATGATGGGTGGGAAAGTCTGCACATTGGCGGTCACGATCCTCAAGGAGAAGCTTTTGTCGATTTTCAGCGGGCATTAAAAGCATATAAAGAAAGAGGGCTTGTGCTAGCCATTGCCAGCAAAAATGATGAGGCTCGTGCTTTGGAGGCTATGCGGTGCCATCCAGAAATGGTCTTAAAAGAACGTGATTTCGTTTGTCTTAAAATTAATTGGGAAGACAAAGCTAAAAATATTGAAGCAATTCTTAAAGAATTGAACCTGACACAGGAATCTGCAGTTTTTATTGATGATAACCCCAGGGAGCGGGACCGCATAAGGCAAGCTTTACCGGGGGTTTTTGTACCTGAATGGCCCCAGAATAGTTTGCTGTATTTGAAGGCTTTTCTATCTTTGTCTTGTTTCGACACGACCCATATCAGTGATGATGATAAAAAGCGTACCCAAATGTATTCTGATGAAAAAGAGCGCAGCCAATCCCGTATACAAACAGGCAATTTGGAAGATTGGTTGTTGTCTTTAAATACAACTGTGACGATTGAGCCTTTGACCCAGGCTAACCTCCCAAGGGCCACCCAATTACTTAATAAAACCAACCAGATGAACTTAACGACCCGACGTTTAAGTGAAGAAGAATTTAAAGCCTGGTCTGAACAGAAAGATAATCGAGTTTGGGTATTTCGAGTAGAAGATAAATTGGGTGATTCCGGATTAACAGGGATTGCCAGTTTGACCTGCCAGGGAACACGGGCGCATATTGTTGATTTTATTTTGAGTTGTCGGGTATTCGGAAGGAAAGTGGAAGATGCTATGGCCCATAGACTGATTGAAGCCGCTAAAGAGGCGGGAGCTAAAATGATCCAGGCCCATTATTTACCCACAGAAAAAAATAAGCCGTGCCTGGAATTCTTTATTGGAAGGTCTGGTTTTGTCTCAGAGGCAAATCATGTTTTTGTTTGGGATACCCGTCAGGATTATCCTGCTCCTTATGGAATTAAAATTGTGACCAGTCAAGATAGCTATGTTGTTTAATACATTTGAATTTATCATTTTCTTTAGTAGTGTTTTTTTGATTTACTGGAGATTACCCCGCTTGGGACAGAACGTCCTGCTTTTAGTGGCCAGTTATGTTTTTTATGGCCTATGGAGCTGGAAATTTCTGCTTTTACTATTTTCCTGTTCGCTGGTCTCGTATTTTAGTGCCGATCGTATAGCTGCTGCAACACAGCCTAATCTGCGACGTTTGTGGCTGTTGGTGGGCATTGTGTTTCATTTAGGGGTCCTTATAGTTTTTAAGTACAATAATTTTTTTCTTGAGAACTTTTATAATCTCCTTGGAGTATTCGGTGTTAGCATTCATAAAAGTTTTTTAAATATTGTCCTTCCTGTAGGACTTTCGTTTTATACATTCCAAGCTATGAGCTACGTGATTGATGTTTTTCGTCGAACTATGAAGCCTCAGGGTAATTTTTTTGACTACATGGTCTATTTATCATTTTTCCCTCAGCTAGTGGCGGGTCCGATTGGGAGGGCGCCTGTTCTTTTACCTCAGTTTTTGAAAGTTCGGCAATGGGAGAAGACCCGCGTTCGAGAAGGGCTTTACCTGGTTTTTTGGGGCTCATTTCAGAAAATTTTTGTGGCAGATAATTTGGCGCGACTGGTCCAGCCAGTGTTTACTGATCCTACTCATTACCATGGCAGTGGTATTCTGGTCGCTTTATACGCATTTACCATCCAACTTTACTGCGATTTTGCAGGCTACAGTAACATAGCCCGAGGATTGGCGGCAATGTTGGGATTTGAGCTGATGGCCAATTTCAATCTTCCTTTATGGACAACTAATGTGCAGGATTTTTGGAATAAATGGCACATATCGTTAAGCTTTTGGGTGAGGGACTATTTGTATTTCCCCTTAATGGGAGCCTTAAGAGGCATTAAAGGCAATTTGAGAGTTTATGCAGCAATCCTCATTTCTATGACGCTTTTAGGTGTTTGGCATGGGGCAGCCTGGAATTTTGTGGCTTTTGGTTTGTATTATGGCTTACTCTTAGTTGGTTTGATTCTTGTCCGTATGTACTGTGCTAAATGGATTGCAATACCTTCAGCACGGGGAGTACAAACCGTATGGTTCTGGATGAGGGTGATATTTATGTTCAATCTGACTTCTTCGGCTATGCTGTTATTCCATGCCTCTTCCTTGAATAATGCGGCAGAAATGCTTTGCCGGTTATTTACCTTTAACGGTCAAAATTCTGTTGTGTGGGAGTCATGGGCGAAATTGATAGGTTTTTCTGTTCCGATCCTTGTTATGGAATATGTTGAGCTTAAAACCAGCGATCCCTTTTTTGTCTTGAATAAAATCCCATGGCTGGGCCGTATCGCTTTGCTGTCTTTTATGGCATATTTGATGTTTGGTTTTGGCGTGATGAAGACAGAAGAATTTATTTATTTTCAATTTTAATATGAAGCTTATCAAATCGATCATCATTTTTCTTCTCTTTCTTGAGGTATATTTCTGGATTGGAAGTTTTTTGACTCAATCCACACAATCTCTGAGTAATGCTTTTTTGGCTAATCGAAAAGGTAGTTATCGCATCATGTGTGTGGGAGAATCATTGACTTTGGTAGGCGGCAAAAACTCATACCCCTCACAGTTGGAAGATATTTTAAATCGAACTGCGGCAAATGGCCGGCACTATCAAGTGCTTAATCAGGGTAGACCTGGGGCCACTTCTAAAATCATTGCTGAACATCTGCCTTATTGGCTGGATGAATATAAGCCGGACATGGTCATTGCCATGATTGGGATTTTAGACGAGTCTAAAGAACAAGAAGAGAACAAAAAGCAATACGAGCCTTCATTTGTCGAACAAATCAAATTGGTCCAACTTTACCATTTGATGTGCCAGAGAATGAAAAGTGGTCTACAGGCTTTCTGGGACCGGCAGGTCAAAAAACCAGTTGCAAAAGAAAAACCTATCAGCGGTGAGTTGGAACAATTTAAAATGGAAATGGACCATCAGTCTGAAGATATCAAAAAGATTTATCTTTATATCCTTTTGGCAGAAGCCAATAATCGTTATGACATGGCCAGACAGTTGTACCAAAAGTTCTTTGAAAACACGGCTAACAATTCTTTGCTTCAGCATTGGATGTATCAGAAATACGGCAATCTTCTTAATGATATGGGCTCTTATGAAGAGTTTGTCAATATTATGGACAGGATTGGTTATGGATCATGGAAGTTGGATTGGGTCAAAGGATATTGTCACACACAAGAGAATATGGATAAAGTAGCTAATAAAATAGAATATATGGTTGCGCAACAAGCAGACCCTTTGGTCTATGGCTATGTAGCATCCTGTTATGAGCAAGGGGGGCGGGCAGATCTGGCGGCTAAATATTTGGAGAAAATGAAATCATCGAGCAGTATGTATAACTTTTCGCGAACTAGAAGGAATTATATGAGCGTTAAAAAAGCCCTGCTTGATCGAGGCATTATACCGATATTTGTGCAATATCCCGTAAGAGATATAGCTCCGCTTAAAGCCATTTTTGCTGATGATCCAGATCGAGAAAAAATTATTTTTGTAGATAATGGCCCTAGTTTTCAAGAGGCCGTCCGCCAAAAGTCCTATGAATATTATTTTATTGACCGTATGTCGGGAGATGTGGGGCATGCGACTCGCGAGGGGAATCATCTTTTGGCCTCGAATGTTGCCAAGGCTGTCTTGTCTTATTTAGGATATGAATATTTCTAAGATCACTATACAGATAACGCAAGAACTGGTGAATGATTTTGCCAAGTTGACAGGGGATTATAACTCTTTGCACATGAATCCCGCTGAGGCAAGGGTGTATTCTTATCGCCACCGGATTGTGCACGGCATGCTGCCTGTGAGCTTGTTGTTTATGTGTCCAATTTTTAGCCAGACTAAAGGGGCCATTAAGAAAATTACCGGGCGTTTCTTGTCTCCAATCTTTATTGGGGATACGCTCACTTTGGAGGTGCTTAAAACTGATCAACTAGAAAATATCCAAAGATTTTCTTATAAAATTTGTTCTTCTTCTCATGCAAACGTCGCGACGTTTGGAGAGGTTTTCATTAATCTCTCAGAAGTATCCATTTCTTCTAGTCGCACTGTTGGAGCAAAAGAAGCCGGAACACTTTTATTAGAACAGCTTAAAGAGAATAATTTAGATAGCCAAGACATGATTAAAGGGAAAAGTGAATATGTTCGTTTTATGGCAGTCCAAGAATCTCTGGCATTCTGGCAGTCCCAATTAAAGAAGTGTGCCAAAAGTCAGGATGGTCTTGTAGAGACAGTGATCTTTGATCAAGCTGCCCTTGTATTGTGTTCTACGCTGGTGGGCATGAGATTGCCGGGGCGTTTGGCCACTTTTCTTGATTTTTCGCTCGAGTTTAAAGAGTCTCTTAAGGGCGAGGTGCCTTACGAGTTAGGAGGGACCATCGATTATTTTTCACCGATCAATCGAATCGCTGTGGTAAAAATTCAAGTCGGGGAGCCTAGACGAATGGAGGAGAAGATGATTACCGGAAAAGTTTCCATCAAATTAAATGAATTATCCAAAGTTCTTCCTGATTTTAAGACAATCCGAGATGCCTCGGGATTAATGTTAAAAAATAAAGTTGTCATTGTTACAGGTGCCAGCCGTGGCATTGGAGCAACTACTGCTAGGCTTTTTGCTGCGCATGGAGCTAAGGTCGTTGTTAATTATTTCATGAGGGCAGAGGATGCCCAAAAAGTTGTTGATGATATTGTGTCCCAAGGAGAGTGCGCAATTGCGGTAAAAGCTGATGTAACCTCTCGCAAAGAGGTAGAGGCTATGGTTGCACGCGTTGTGGCAGAGTTAGGAGAGGTGGATATATTAGTCAATAATGCAGTGGGGGACTTTATTTCCGTACCATTTCAGTCATTGACTTGGGAGAAGGTTCAGCAAGACATGGATGTGATTGTTCAGGGTGCCTTTCATTGCTGTCAAGCTGTTATTCCCTCTATGATCAAAAATAAGGGAGGACGCATCATCAATATGGCCTC
This sequence comes from Candidatus Omnitrophota bacterium, assembly GCA_044225175.1. Classification (GTDB taxonomy): domain Bacteria; phylum Omnitrophota; class Gorgyraeia; order Zapsychrales; family Fredricksoniimonadaceae; genus JACQCF01. The sequence continues at coordinate 204,708 of JBGAJA010000001.1, forward strand.
CATTGCCACTGAGACACCGGTGCCTGGCCAATGTAAATATGTCATGGCTAAAAGTGCTTTGGTTGGGTTGACCAGAAGTTTAGCCGTTGAACTGGCTGGACACAATATTTTGGTTAATATGGTCATGCCCAGCTTGGTTGAGACAGATTTAACGAAATCTGTTCCACAAGCTGTCCGTGAGACGATGGCTCAAGCTGCCCCATTAGGCAGGCATCCTGATACAATTGAAGTCGCTAAGGCCATTGTTGCTTTAGCCAGCTCTTACAGCAGCTATACAACAGGAAATATGAATGAGAATAAGAAAACAGTTGAGAAATACTTAGATGGTTTTAATAAATTGGATCATACTCAGATTCTGTCGTGTTTGACAGAAGATGTAGAGTGGATTATCCCAGGTATGTTTCATATTAAAGGTCAAGAAGCCTTTGATAAAGAAATAGAAAATGGTGCTTTTGTAGGTAAGCCCGTAATTACAACGCTTAGAATTGTGGAAGAAAGTGATGTGGTAGTGGTAGAAGGTCACGTCAAGGCACAGAAGAAGGCTGGGGGCGAATTAAATCTTGTATTTTGTGATGTATTTCTTATGAAGCAGGGGAAAATTAAACAATTGACCTCGTATCTTATGGAAAGTAAGACCTAAACGAGAGGGATAAGATGCCTATTATTAGAAAAGGTGGCGGGCTTTCAGGAAAGATATGTGATCTCTGCGGTGAGTGGAAGATGCTCGTTGATTTCCCTTTAGATCCAAAATCGAAAAAATTTAAAGGATTCAGAAAACCAACATGCCAAAAATGTCTTTCTTTAATTAAAGCAAAACAAAAGAAATTTTAGCAGTGATGATTTATGCCATATGCGAGAATGAAAACAAAAATCTCAACAGGTGTGGTGCACACAGTGCCGGCAGATTTGCGAACATCACTTACAAATTCTGCAAAGGCATTAGATGCATGGAATGATCTGACTCCGCTTGCGCGTAACGAATGGATTTGTTGGGCTACATCGGTCAAGAAATCAGAGACTAGAAAAGCTCATATACAGAGGCTGATTAAAGAAATTGAAAACGGCAAGCGCCGCCCCTGTTGCTGGCCCGGCTGCCCGCATCGTGAAAAAGGGAAGGTATAGCTTATGAATAAAGAGATAGCAGTTTCTTTCCTTAAAACAGTTGTAGCCAGAAAGATCGATGAGGCTTATGCGAAATATGTGGCGCCTCAGATGCGTCATCATAATGCCTATTTTCCAGGGGATGCTGAAAGTCTTAAAAAAGGGATGATCGAAGCCCACATTCAATTTCCAGATACCACGATTGATATTAAACAAGTTGTTGAAGAGAATAACAAGGTCGCGGTTTTATCACATGTTCAAATGAAGCCAAATGGACCAAGTGTTGCTGTTGTGCATATGTTTCGTTTTGAGAATGGAAAGATTGTTGAAATGTGGGATGTGGGACAACAAGTTCCTGAGAAGTCTCCTAATAAGAATGGGATGTTTTAATAGGATGGAAGAAGTTGATGACCCAGATCTAGTTGACTGCTCTGGATAAATACAAAATCTTCAAGAGGAGAGTGTCTATGAAATACGTTGATGGATTTATCATTCCTGTTCCAAAGAATAAGTTAGAAGTATACCGTCAGATGGCCAAGAAGGCCTCCAAGGTTTGGATGGAACATGGTGCTTTAGATTACAAGGAATGTGTCGCAGATGATGTGAAGGTAGGTAAACGGACATCTTTCCCACAAAGCGTGAAGTTAAAGAGTGGAGAAACAGTCGTTTTTGCCTACATTGTCTATAAATCTCGTGCGCATCGTGACAGTGTGAATAAGAAGGTTATGAAGGATCCTAGGTTAATGGCTATGTGTGATCCCAAAAACCCTCCTTTTGATATGAAACGCATGTTCTTTGGTGGCTTTAAGGTGATTGTTGAAGTTTAAAAATAACTAATTAAAGGGACGCAATACTTGAGATAAGTATTGTGTCCCCGGAATCACCCGGAATCAAAGGGTTGAAAATTTTCGACTTCCCGATATATTTACGCTATACTTGAACGACTAACGAAAGGAACTATTTATGACTACAGTCAAAGAAATAGAGAAAGCCATCGCGGCATTGCCAGATGAAAAGTTTTCCATCATAAGAGAATGGATTAATAAAGTTGATGAAATGCGTTGGGATAAGCAAATAGTTAAAGATTACAAAGCAGGGAAGCTTGATGCCATGATGGCTAAAGCGAAGGAAGACTATAAAAAGGGCAAATGTAAGCAATTATGAAGCACAGCACTAATCCTACCTTTTGGAATTATTACCACAAACTTCCCCATTCAGTCCAAAAATTAGCTGACAAGAATTTTAGATTACTTGAAATCGATGAAAAACATCCTTCATTGCGCTTTAAGAGATTAATAGAAGATTTATGGTCTGTAAGAGTAGGGCAAGGATATCGAGCTTTAGGATCTATACAAGAAGATGGAAATATATTGTGGTTCTGGGTTGGTACGCATGCGGAATATGACAAATTAATTAGAAAGTAATGTAAAGAATATGCGAATTATAGAATCAGAAAGTAAAAAAGTCTTTCTCGAGACCTACGGCTGTCAGATGAATGAGTACGATTCTGAGCTTGTCCGGTCTATTCTCAAGAAGGAGAACTATGAGTTTGTTCTTCGGGAGAAGGAGGCGGATATTGTGATGCTCAACACGTGTGCTATTAGAGAGCATGCGCATCGGAAGATTTATGGACGTGTGCACCAGCTTCGGCATGATCGTAAGGGGAAGCCGGTGATGATTGGCTTGTTGGGGTGTATGGTGACGAATTTGCGGCAGGAGTTGTTGGAAGATAAGTCTTTGAAGATTGACTTTATTGCTGGGCCAGACTCCTATAAGAGACTGCCGGATTTGATTCGTGAGGCGACTGATGATGGGGAAAAGGGTTATGATGTCACCTTAAGTGAGTTTGAGACTTACTCTGACATTACCCCTTCGCGTAAAGAAGGGATTAATGCTTGGATTGCAATCATGCGTGGGTGTAATAATTTCTGTACGTTTTGCGTTGTTCCATACACGCGTGGGCGTGAACGTAGTCGGGATCCTAAAAATATTGTAGAAGAGGTCGAACGATTGGCAGCTGAAGGTTTCAAGCAGGTCACTCTCTTAGGTCAGAATGTGAATTCCTATAAGTATGAAGACTACGACTTTGCTTATTTGATGGAAGAAGTAGCCAAGGTCAAGGGCATTGAACGCATTCGCTTTACATCACCTCATCCTAAGGACTATCCTGACCGATTCCTCGACGTGATGGCAGGCAATCCTAAGGTTTGCAAAAGCATCCATATTCCGCTTCAAGCAGGAAACAATCGTGTACTTGGTCTTATGGATCGCTCCTATACCAAAGAAGAATTCTTAGCGCTGGCTGAGAAAATGAAGAAACGCATTCCTGGCGTTACCCTCACCACAGATATCATTGTAGGATTTCCAACTGAAACTGATGAAGAATTTGCCGATACAATCGATGTAGTCCAAAAGGTTGGATTTGATGTGGCTTTCACATTTAAGTATTCTGAACGTAAGGGGACAATTGCGTCTAAGAAGTATCCTGACGACGTTTCCGAGGAGAAGAAAACAGAGCGCATCATGAAATTAATTGAAATTCAAAGGGCAATAACTTTAAAGAATAATCAAGCATACATAGGGCAAATTTGTGATATCTTAATTGAACCAGCTCTTGGGGAAAACGTTCAGCAGAATGTTGTTGGGCGTACAGATGGGAATCACCTGGTCATCCTACCTCAAGGGCCGTATAAAATAGGGGATATCATCAAAGCCCGTATTACAGAAGCCACCCCGCATGTTTTAAAAGCTGTGCCGATTTAGTTTTATAGTTATTGAAACGATAACGTTAGGAGAACGATGAAAGCAAGGCATGTGGGGTTAAAGGGATTCTCTTTAGTAGAAATATTAATTGTTATTTCAATTCTTGCATTGCTGGCTTCTATTGCAATACCCAATTTGTTAAGATCAAAAGTTGCGGCTAATGATGCCTTAGCTAAGTCTGTATTAAAGGCTATTTCATCAGCAGCTGAGATCTACTCCACTTCTAATGCAGGTAACTATCCTGAAGATCAAGATTCTCTAACAAATCCCATTCCAGCCTATCTAACACAACATTATTGTGGACAATCCATCTCTGGTTTTGATTATGAATGTAATTTCGGTGCATCTAATTACTCGATTGTTGCGACTCCTACAAAACTCGGTAGTTCAGGAACCACCACATATACAGTGACAACCGGAGGGGTATTAACACCGTAATATATCAATTAGCCCCATTAAGTATCTCTGCAATCCAATTCTTGCTAAACCAAATAATGTAATATATATTATCCCTTCATATGCTAAAAACAGTCATTACAGCCCAACAGCTTTTCGATAAGCTCAAGAATATCAAACTTGGGGGCCAAACTTGTGTGTATTCTTTGAAGAAATGCGAAGAATTTGTGCCCTTAATCAATGAAATCAATGAGCTTAAGGAGCAAAAGAACGCCGTTATTCTGACTCACTCCTACATTTCCCCTGAAATTGTCTATGGAGTCAGTGATTTTGTGGGGGATTCCTACAAATTAAGTAAAGATGCCCTTAGCACCACAGCTAAAACAATTGTCTTTGTAGCTGTGCGGTTTATGGGTGAAACCGCCAAAATCCTCAATCCTGAGAAAGAAGTTTTGATTCCCGCGGTCTTAGATGGCTGCACCTTGGCAGACTCAATTAATGCCCAACAAGTGCGTGATTTACGTAAACAATATCCAGATCATACCTTCGTCTGTTACATCAATACCTCTGCTGAAGTAAAGGCGGAATGTGATGTCTGTGTGACATCCGCAAATGTCTATACTATCGTTGAAAATATCCCTAATGAAAAAATATATTTCCTGCCCGATAAATACATGGGGGAGAACCTGAAAAATGAAATGGCCAAGCGAGGCGTTAAGAAAGATATCCAATACTACAGCGGCGTTTGTTATGTTCATGAAGAATACAATATTGAAGACATTTTGAAGATCCGCTTGGAATATCCAGATGCCAAGATTGTTAGTCATCCTGAATGCAATTCTGTGGTTGTAGAACACTCTGACTTTGTTGGTTCAACTGAACAAATGTTGGATTATATGCGTACAGCTAAGACGCAGGAATACTTGATGTTAACCGAGTGTGGGCTTTCCAGCCGTTTGCAGGTGGAGTTTCCTGACAAGAAGTTAGTGGGCAGCTGCACCATGTGCAAGTATATGAAATCTAACTCTCTTAAAGATGTCTTAAGAGTTTTAAAGAACCCAACAGATCGCGATCGTGTGATTATTGCTGAAGATGTACGCCTGCGTGCCCTTAAATGCATTGAGGCTATGTTTAAGTATAATGAAACTAAAATGTCAGCCAAAGGCTGATCAGCCTTCGGCTGAAGTCAATAAACAATGAATAATCAATTCATCGAAACCCAATATTTCACATTCAATGAACTTGTCCTCAAAAGCGGGGTCAAATTAGGCCCCATTACGCTTGCTTACGAAACATACGGTAAGCTCAATGCAGACAAGTCGAATGCCATTCTTATCTTCCATGCTTTAACGGGAGATGCTAATGCCGCAGGACAGCATAAAGATACTAAGACGCCAGGCTGGTGGGATCCTATGATTGGCCCTGCACGTGCGTTTGATACGGATAAATATTTTATTATTTGCGCTAATGTGATTGGCGGCTGCAAGGGTTCAACCGGACCATCTTCACCTAATCCCGCGACGGGAAAACCTTATGGAATGAGTTTTCCTGTAATTACAATTCAAGACATGGTTGAATCTCAAAAGAAGTTGATTGATCATTTAGGGATCAAGAAGCTGCTGTCTGTAGCTGGTGGATCAATGGGTGGGCTTATGGCCTTAGATTGGTCCGTACGTTTTCCAGATACAGTGGAATCAGCTATTTTAATTGCGGCCAATTATAAACACACCGCTCAGCAAATTGCTTTGCATGAAGTAGCGCGCCAAGCCATTATGTCAGACCCTAATTGGAACAAAGGCGATTATTACGGCAAAGAACTTCCCGCTCAGGGAATGGCTGTGTCACGGATGATTGGTCACATCACATATATGAGCGAAAAATCCATGGAAGAGAAATTTGGCCGTAAATTGCAGGGCAAAGAGAAGGTGGGTTATGACTTTTCGCATGATTTTGAAGTAGAAAGTTATCTGCGTTATCGAGGTGCCAGCTTTGTTCAGCGTTTTGATGCGAACAGCTATCTTTATCTATCAAAGGCTTTGGATTATTTTGATCTAAGTGAAGATCAAGAGCTATCGAAGGTCTTTAAGGCAATCAAATCCAAGATTTTGATTATTACATTCACATCTGACTGGCTGTATCCTTCGTATCAAAGTAAGGATATGGTCAAAGCGATGAAGGGTAATGATGTGGATGTCTCTTTCGTTGAAATCACGACTAACTATGGGCATGATTCATTTTTGGTTGAGATTGAGGGTCAGTCGAAATTGGTGAGTCATTTTTTAAATAACGTAAGGTAGGGGCACGGCATGCCGCGCCCGTACGGGAATGATATGCAAAATATCCGCACTGATCACAAATATATCCTAGAAATGGTTGAACCCAACAGCAGTGTTTTAGATTTAGGCTGTGGGGATGGCACATTGCTTTGGTATTTAAAGACCCAAAAGGGCTGCCGTGTCACTGGTATTGAAATTGACGAAAAGCAGATCTACAGCTGTGTTGAACGAGGGGTGACTGTTTCTCATGGGGATGTGGATTCGGGATTGAGAGACTATTCTGACAAACGCTTTGACTATGTGATTTTAAATGAAAGTCTCCAGGAAATCTTGCATCCAGAGAAAGTCATTATGGAAGCGCTTCGTGTAGGCAAGAAGGTCATTGTAGGGATTCCTAACTTTTGTAACATCATAGCTCGTCTTCAGATTTTCTTCCTGGGAAAGGTCCCTGTGACTAAAGGCTTGCCGTATACCTGGTACAATACGCCTAACTTGAGGTTCTTAAGTATTAAAGACTTCCGCGAATTTTGCAGTGCCCGTAACATCACCATTCAACGCGAACGTGCTATTGGCAACAACGGTGAAATTTTCGTTTGGCGAAATCTGTTTGCTAATACATCCATTTTTTTAATTAGTAAAATTTAGAAGATTGCTCACACCACTTTGATTTGCAAATCAAAACTTTTGCGTATAAGCTTTTAGTAGAAGAATTCCTTACTTAGAAAGGTCATTATGAGAAATATATTAAGGCTTACTGTATCGATCTTATTTTATTTTGTTCTAATTTCTACTGTTGTCTATGCAGAAGATCTTACAAGGTTTGTTCTTTCCAGTAGTAAGCAATCAGAAATTCAAAGTCCTTTCGAAAATAAGATAATCCCTTTCTCAAAAGCAATTGAACCTAAGTATCATGCCAATCGTGTGTTAGTGAAATTTAGAGATGGTAATTTCGATACTCGAACACAGATTGAGAATTATTTAAAACCTACCTTAAATGCAACGGTTAAGCGATTATTTGTTCGAGATGAGTCTACGTTGGCTGCCAAGAATTTCTTAATTGAGAAATCCACCAAAGCATTAAAAAATAAAAATTTTTCTCCAATTGCTTCAATAAATGGACCAGAGGTCCTTGCTAACTGGTATATTCTAGAATTACCCAAGGACACGAATGTTCAAAGTGTTATTAATCAATTAAAAAAGGATGCTAATGTTGAAGCTGTTGAAGTTGATCAAACAATGAAAGCTGCCTCTATTCCTAATGATCCGATGTATCCTCAACTTTGGGCCATGCCTAAAATCCATGCAGATGCTGCCTGGGATATTACTCAAGGTGAGGGTGTTATTATTGCCGAGGTAGATATGGGAATTGATTATAATCATCCCGATCTTGCTGCCAGTATGTGGACTAACCCTGAAGATGGAAGCCATGGATGGAATTTTATCGACAACAATAACATGCCTTTGGATGACGGTAGTTATGGTATAGCTGGTCATGGTACCTTTGTTGCTGGAATCATGGCTGCAACTATCAATAATAATATAGGAGTGGTAGGGATTGCGCCAAAATCCAAACTTATGGCGATAAAGGCATTGGATACATATGGTCAGGGAGATGTTTCAAATATAGCTAATGGAATTGTTTATGCTGCCATGAATGGAGCTAAGGTTATTAACAATAGCTGGGAATGCCCAAATGGATGTGAAAGTGCACATATTCCTGTTTTGGAAGATGCCATACGAGTGGCTTATGGGATGGGAGTGACGATTGTTGTTTCAGCAGGTAATCATGAATCCGACACCAAGAATTTTAATCCCCAGAACATGGTAGAAACAATAAAAGTGGCAGATACCGATATCAATGATCAAAGAGGTCTATATTCTAATTATAGTGACCAAATGGATGTTGCTGCTCCAGGAGAACATATCTTTTCTACCTTTCGTAATAATGGTTATACCGTTGGAGATGGGACATCTTTTTCCGCACCACTTGTATCTGGATTAGCTGCGTTGATTTTGTCTGTGCACCCAAATTTTACGAATGAGCAAGTTAGACAGGTGATCCGGATGTCTGCAGATGACATTTTGGCTCCTGGCTGGGATAAAGAGTCGGGATTTGGCCGTATCAATGCAATCAAGGCTCTTAATATTCAGGATATTTGTACAGCTCAGATTCAGTCTATTACACCTGTCGATGGTTCAAACAATACAAAGTTTCAAATCAATTATTCTGTCACTGGACAGAATTTTTCATCGTATAAAATTTCAAAGAAGGGAGAGGGGGATTCAAGCTGGGTCGATATCTATTCATCTCATGCGCCAATCCTAAATGGAAAAACAACCCTACCTCTTTCTGCTAGTTTTATTGGAACTTTAATCAGAGTTCAAGGAGTAGGATCAAATAATCAAAAATGTGAAGATATTAACATGATACGACATCCAAGTGTCCGTTTTACCTACCCTTTAGATAAAGGATATATCACAAATGACACTGTAGACATTAGAGGTAAGATTACCGGGGACAATTTTTCTGAATATCAATTAATGGTTGATAACAATATTGTTTTAGATCATCAAAAGACTCCGGTTAATGACGGCATCATTGGTCAGGTCAATGCTGCTCAGCTAGATCCTTCTGTCGCCCACACGCTGACATTAAATGTCAAAACTAAACAAGGAACCGTCATTACTCAAAAGATTAATGTTAAAGTCATTCCAAATAATGTTCATGGATGGCCTATGCAATTAAGTTCTGAATTCTATGGATTACTATATCCTCACTTTGCTGTCATTTCTCCCATTGTGAGTGATATCGATTTAGATGGTAAGAAAGATGTTGTCACAGCAGGTTTAAATAATTGGCCTCCTTATGGGACGACGGTAGCTATTAATGCCGATGGGACCCTGCGTTCTGGTTGGCCTGCTCCACTACAGGGAACAATTGTAAGTGTTGGTAATGTTACAGGAGATGCAAAGCTGGAAACCGTGGTCGTTTCAATTCCAGATTGGAATCTTCCAATACATTTAGCTTCCTTGTATGTCCTTGATCAGCAAGGCCATGTTTTGCCGGGCTGGCCAAAGGATTTAGGCACTAGTCCATTTTTTAGTTCATTGATGGTTACAGATCTAGATAAGTCTGGCTTAAGTAAGATTATTGTAGGAAAAATTAGAAGTCCTTCTCAGGGCACCGAAGAGATTGATGTTTTTAATGGAGATGGGACAATGGCTCAAGGGTGGCCTAAGGTATTAACTACTCTTACTGGGTCGGTTAATCTTGTATTGGCAGTTGGAGACATTCTGGGTGATGGTAATAAAGAAATAATATCAGCAGATAAAAACTCTCCTTATGATCCACCACCTCAGGAAATTATTAGGATTTTTGATGCTTACGGGAATCAATTAAATACGATTACTTTTGAAGGGAACTTACAGACTCAAATTGTATTAGGAGATATTGATCATGATGGCCATAAAGAGATTATTTTTGGGGCTCATACTTCTCCAGGGGTAGCCAAGATTTATGTATTAAGACCAGATGGCTCATCTTTGCCTGGTTTTCCAGTTCAACTACCTAATAATCTTAAATATCCTTCAGGAATAGCCTTAGGTGATTTTGATGGAAATGGAATGCTGGGAATTGTTATTCAAACACGAGATATTAGTTCTAATAGTTCTCGCAATGCGCTGATTGTATTTGATCATAATGGTCAAATCAGATCAGGATGGCCGTTTATTTGGCCAACGCAACCAAAGGCTTATGGAGGAACCCGCCTAGCCGTAGGGGATATTAATGGAGATGGTCGCACAGATATTTTGGCGTTACAAGATTACACTAATAGTGTAGGGCTTTATGCATGGGACGATCATGGTACAGTTTTATCAGGATTTCCTTTGTCCTTAGGTAGTCAATACGCACCATGGGGGCCATCATTAACTGATTTAAATAATGACAGAAAGATTGATATTCTTCTTTCTGATGCAAATGGTGAGATTTGGGCGTATAGTCCATTTAAAGCTAATTTCGATCCAAGAAAGATCTATTGGCCACAAGATGGTTTTGACGCCGGCCATACATATGATTTTGAATTACCCTCCAAGATTAAACCCATAGCTAGGAAACAAAACTGCCACGGCTCTAATTGCTAAGGACATAAAAACAGGGTCAACTCCCATTTTCTAAAGAAAATAGGGAGTTGACCCTGTTTTTTTAGGATTGGATTTTATTATGGGTGCCGTCGCAAAAGGGTTTTTTGCTGCTCATTTGGCAGCCGCACCAGGAAATGACTTGCTCATCTTCTATATAGGCCATGATGGGGCGGATCGTAGTGGAAGCGTGGCTGCCATCACAAAAAGGGGCTTTCTTGGATAGCCCACAGGCACACCACACGTAACTTCCAGGCTTCATCTTGAGGATATAGGGACCATTCTGTGACATGGGTTGTATTATATATTTTCTCATTGCTTTTGCACGATGAATCCTTAAAATAAGCCAAATGAAAAAGTACGAATTTGTAATTATTGGCTCTGGAATCATCGGCTTGACGATTGCTCATGCCATCAAATCCCGCCTCCCAAATGCCAAAATTCTCATCCTAGATAAAGAAGCGCAGGAAGCTTATCATGCCTCAGGGCGTAACAGCGGAGTCTTGCACGCAGGTTTTTACTATACAGCAGACAGTTTAAAGGCCAGATTTACCGTAGAAGGTAGTCGGGCCATGAAGGCTTATGTTCGTTCCAAGGGTTTGAAGATGAATGAATGCGGTAAGCTTGTTGTTGCCCAGAATGAGTACGAGCAAGGTCAGCTTCAGGAACTGTTACGACGAGGAACTCGTAATGGATCGAATGTTCGCTTAATTGATGAATTTCAAGCTCGTGAGCTTGAGCCGAATGTGAAAACATATAAACAAGCGCTTTATTCCCCAGATACAGCAAGTGTAGATCCCAAAGAAGTCTGTCATTCTATTAGAAAAGATCTGGAGACGCTTGGCGTTGATTTTGTCTATAACGCACGATATCTTCGTCGAGAGAATACGGCGGTTGTCACATCAGTGGGGGAATTCGAAGGAAATAAGATCATTAATTGCGGTGGGCTTTATGCAGATAAAATAGCTTGGGATTTTGGATTCGGACAGAAATATACTATGATTCCTTTCAAAGGTCTGTACCTCAAATACACAAAGAATAAGACAGACATCAAAATGAATATCTATCCTGTGCCTAACTTGAAGAATCCTTTTCTAGGAGTTCATTACACCAAGACTGTTGATGGTTCCATTAAGATTGGACCCACTGCGATTCCAGCGTTCTGGCGGGAGAATTACGTAGGTCTTGAAGGCTTTAACATCACAGAAATGTCTCAAGTTTTATATTATGAATCCAAGTTGTTCTTTAAGAATGCTTTTGGTTTTCGTTCCCTTGCTTTTGAAGAGATGCAGAAATATAACAAAGAATACTTTGTGTCATTAGCACAAGCAATGGTCCAGAAGATAGATCCTAAAGGATTCACTGAATGGACCAAGCCTGGCATTCGTGCCCAGCTTTTGAATAAGGAAACGCTAACATTGGTCCAAGACTTTGTGGTGGAAGCAGACAAGCAAAGTGTGCATGTTTTAAATGCTGTTTCTCCAGCTTTTACATGTTCTTTTGTGTTCTCTAACTACGTCGTGGATAAATACATTTTAAACTAATAAAGCCTAACTAAGGGAGTGTATGATAAGAAATATTTTTATGTTTATGTGTTGTGTTTTGATGATCTCTTCTTGTGCTCATTCACCTAAGAAAAATAGAGTGATGGGAGAGACCTCCTCAGTATCTGGAGTCGTTTTAGATGAGCCTGTGTTATTTGAAGGTGGCAATCTCGGCCTTACGCCTTTTAAGGCGGGACCTTCAGCGGAAGCAACAGAAGAGCTTGATCGTCTTTCGGGCACGATCACTAAAGGTATTAAAGACACAATCGATGAACAAAGCACCTCTTTACATGTTATTGATGCAACTCAAGGTGAACCTAAAATGGTCCTAGAAGGATATGTTAAAGAATTTTCAAAGACTGGCCGTATGTCTCGCATGATGATGAGTCCTAATAGAGATAAGCTCTCCCTTGAAGGTGATGTCTGGCTTGTTTCTAATGGAAAACGTCTTTTAGGATTCTCAATTGAAAAGAAATTCGATCCTCGCAAGGAAAAGATCTTGGATGTGGCTTATATGATGGGCCGCGAAATAGGTCATTTTATTATTTCAAATTCACAAAAGGCAAAGCAATGATTGTTATTACAGGTGCAGCAGGATTTATTGGGAGTTGTTTGGTTTCCAAGCTCAATGAATTGGGAGTCACTGACTTAATTGTTGTAGACCATTACGATAATGATCAAGATCCTAAGAAAAAGAACTTGGCAGGTAAGAAATATGTGCGCTATTTTGATAAAGCAGAATATTTAAAACTTCTTCGTCGAGATGCGTTTGATTTTGATGTCTCTTGTATATTTCATATTGGAGCTTGTTCTTCAACAACGCTTCAGGATGCAGAATACTTTGAGAAGAATAATTATGAGTATTCCTGTCAAGTGGCCCAATGGGCGCTTAAGTATCAGGCGCGGTTGATTTATGCTTCATCTGCGGCCACTTATGGGGAAGGTGAGATGGGTTATAGTGATGATGAGTCGTTGATCCCAAAACTAAAGCCATTAAATCTTTATGGACTTTCTAAGCAAAAGTTCGATCAATGGGTATTAGATAACCATTATCAGGATAAGATAGCAGGGTTAAAGTTTTTTAATGTGTTTGGTCCCAATGAATATCACAAGGATGATATGCGTTCGGTTGCAGCCAAAGCCTATGATAGGGTTGTTTCTGAGGGGAAAATCAGGCTTTTTAAATCCTATCGGCCTGATTATAAAGATGGTGAACAAAAAAGAGATTTTATTTATGTGAAGGACGTCGTTGATGTTATGATTTTTTTGATGCAAAACCCCCATATCAATGGAATTTTTAATGTTGGAACCGGACGTGCCCATACTTGGAATGAATTGGCGAATGCTTTATTTAAGGCTGTTGGTCAACAACCTGTCATTGAGTATATTGAGATGCCGGATATTTTGAAGCCACGTTACCAATACTTTACTCAAGCAGAAATGTCAAAGCTGAGGAAGGCTGGTTACACAAAAGCATTTACAAGTTTGGAAGATTCCATTGCTGATTATTGTGGATATTTGAAATTTAAAAGTTATTTATAACCTAAGGAGCGGATATGATGTTATTTGTGATTCTTGGGATGATTGTAGTGGTTGCGACCGGCGTTCTAGGTTTTCTTTTTTATTTACTTAATAAAGAGTCTTCGGAAACTACACAGAAGGTAGTTTCTGCTCATGAATTAAAATCTTTACAACCATCGATCAAATCACAATCTCAAGAAATTGTTTTAGGTGATTTTGTGGAAACTCCTAAAGAAGTCTTAGTCGAAGCAAGGCTTACCCAAGAGTTTTCTTTAAAAGAAGAAGCTTATGAGCAAAAGGTCAAAGAATTAGAGGGAGAGTTGAATTCTATAGCGACCAAGGCCCAAGAACAAAATCAACAAGCGATAGCTTCCATTGACCAATTAAAAAAAGAAAATGAACAAATAAAAACACAAAGTACGATTGAGATTGTGGCTGCCAAAGCAGATTTGATTAAAGCAGAACAGGCGATCGAAAGCATGAGAGAAGAACAGATTTCTTTGGGTAATCGTTTAAATGAGAGTCAGATCCAAATAGGTAAATTACAAGATGAAGCGCTCGCCATACGTCATCAAATGGGCCAAGAAATAAGTAAGACAAAAGAAGAAGCGGAGAATTTAGTTATTGAGAATGAAACATTGAAGAAATCTTTAGAAGCAGGAATTGAAGAGGCGGGAAGGACTTTTAAGGAGAGCATTTCATCGTTACAGGAAGAAAATCAAACATTAAGAAATGCAGCTCAAGATTTAACTATGACTAATCAAAAGCTCAAGGAACTCAATAGTCATCTGATTGAAAAGTCTGAAAAATTGCAGTGGGAATTGACTAAGGCCAGGGCGCAGATGACAAGCTTTGAGCGAGCTTGCGAAAATTATCAAAATCAACTTCAAGGTGCTTTTGATCGCAGTGGTTCAATTGAAAAGAATGTTTCTAGTTTAAGTGACACAAATAATCGTCTTCAGCGTTTCTTAGATGATTTGCAGAAACAAAATGAAGAACTCGCCAAGCGTGAGAAGTTGTTTGAGTATGAATTAGAAAAAAATCGTACCCAGATAGTTTCCCTTGAACGAGACAATGCCAGTTTAAAAGCAAGTATTCAAACTGACAAATCCTAGGGGCAGATAATGAGAAAGATGAATTTGGTTTTAATAATTTTGGTTCTTGGGTTTTGTGGCTGTGCTGGATTGGTAGATCTTCCTAAAACTCTATGGGGTTCTTCGACGCGTGTCTTGGAAGAAGCTCGAAACAATGCTATTTCTAAAACATATGATAAGGGATATTGGGATTGTATTAGATCAGCCGTCAATGTTTTAAATGAGAAGGGTTATATTGTTTTTAAGAAAGATGAAGTCAGGGGTGTTTTTATTGTGATGGGAATTCCTGGTGCTGTGGATACGACGGAGGTTGGAATATTTTTTGTTGAAATCAATGATCATCAGACAAGAATTGAACTTGCTTCTTTGAGCACTAATGCCAAAAGGCTTTTATCGAGACCATTCTTTCATGCCATGGACATTGCTTTTGGTTTAGCTCCTCCTGATGCAGATATGATGGTTGCTAAAACGAAGTTCTTAGATTTGGGTCCTCGAGGAGAAGATATTTATAAATATTTAATCGAAAAGGGGTGTTTGGTGGAAGTTTCAACCACAGAAGCCCGTATTAAAAAGGATGCTAAATTTATCAAAGAAGATTTGCGTGAGAAATTCTCGGAAGATTTAGATAAGATTTTGTCTGTTTTTGAGAATGCCAAATATCCAGTAAAAACAGAGGTTAAAACAATAGACACTAAGTTATGATTGAGAATGAGTTCTTATTCTTAGGATTACTCGCTGAAGGTCCCAAACATGGCTATGAGATTAAACGCCAAATCGAACAAGAATTAGTCCCTGCCATTGGTTTACAGATCAAATCAATTTATTATCCTCTTCAAAAAATGGAAGAAGAAGGTTTGATTGAAAATGAAGTAGGGCGCCAAGGACGTTTTCCTCAGAAAAATATTTATCGCATCACTCCTAAAGGAAAGAAGAAATTTGAAGATTTGATCAGTAAGAGTTTTGTTGCTGTGGAAAGGCCCTATTTTCAAATTGATTTGTCTTTGTATTTCTTACCATTGATTGATCCAGCTTTAGCTAAAAAACGTCTTAGAACACGACTAGCTATTTTAAAACGTATCCGCAAAGATTTACTCACTCTTCAGAAAAACTCTTCCCAAACAAAGCCCTTAGGTCTGATTTTATCCCATGATATTGATCTTGTTGAAGCTGAAATATCTTCAATTAACAAGGTGATTGTTCAAATTTAAAAGTGACCAACCTAAAGTAGCATTTATTTAATTTATATTGTATCCTTTCTTAAATGTTAAATAGTATAAAGGATATCCCTTATATAGCCCTGGTGGTTCTCTGTGCCTTTATGGGCAATTTTTTGTGTCCTTTAGAGGCATATGCAGACGATGGACTCCATTTACCTAGTCCAGGTCAAATATTAGAATCCAGTCCCAATTTTTCTCCTGTCTTGCTCAAGGGATTGACTATTGATCCCAAGAATCCATTTGCTTTTGATTTCATTGTGGATTCGGGTGATTCTGGATTATCCGTAGAGACGCAAGATTTTGCGTCTCTACAAGACGAATCAAAGAAATTAATCAAATATTTCCTCGCCTCTTTAACGACCCCTGAAGATGATCTATGGGTGAATTTATCCCCTTATGAGAAGAACCGTATAGTTCCTGAGAACTTTGGCCAAACGCAAATGGGAAGAGATTTATTGGCCCAGGACTATATTTTAAAACAATTAACAGCTTCTTTGATTTATCCCGAGAAAGATCTAGGTAAAAAGTTTTGGGAAAAAGTTTATAAAAAAGCCCAAGCCCAATACGGCACAACCCAAGTCCCTATAAATACATTTAATAAAGTCTGGATAATTCCAGATAAAGCCTCTGTTGTTGAATACAAAGGCACAATATTGATTCAAGAAAGACATTTGAAGGTGATGTTGGAGGAGGATTATTTAGCAGTGGAGAAACATAATTCTGATAAGAATGGGGCGAATTCAATAGGAAATGAAATCATCCGCCAAATCATCCTCCCTGAAATCGAAAAAGAAGTCAATGAAGGCAAGAATTTCGCCAATCTCCGCCAGATCTACAGCGCTATGATTTTAGCGACATGGTTTAAGGTGAGACTCAAAGAAAGTCTTTTAGGAAAATTTTATGTGAATCAAAATAAAATTAAGGGAATTGATCTAGGAGATAAAAGTGCAAAACAGAAGATTTATGACCAGTATTTAGAAACTTTTAAGAAAGGTGTTTATAACTATATCAAGGAGGATCATGACCCTATTACCCACCAATCTATTCCTAGAAAATATTTTTCAGGAGGATTTGAGGCAGGAAAGAATTTAGCCATGTTGATTAAAAATAATTCTAGGGTTGTGCCATCTATAGATTTTGCTTCATTGTCTAGGGCAGATAAGGCCAGTTTAAATGAAGTGGCAGAAAATCATCAGGGGAATGTCTCGATTGTTCAGGCAAGATTAGAACAGCCTCACCCAATAACAAAAGTAAAACAAATTGAAACCGCTCAAGTAATGGGTTTTTTATTATCCAAATGGGGGATTCGTCAAATACTTAAAGGGGGAAAAATTAAGCATCCTGATTGGTTTATTGTTTTTAAAGAGGATCAAGAAGAGCTAAGGGAGAGAATGATCGCAGCTTCTACTTTTGGTCCATTATTAGATGATAGAGATGTTAGGGATTTTAGAGAAATAGCCCAACAGATTGTCTCTGGAAATATTAATTTACCCGTTGTTTATAAACCACATTTTGGCTCTTTAGGTAGACGGATTTTTTACATTCATAAAGGCGAAGGATCTGATTTAATTATTACTTTTGCTTATACGGATTCTACAGGAGTTTCTCCAGGAACCCAAAGACAGGTTATAGGGTATTTTGAAGGATATGGAATTCTTCCTATCCTTGATAAGGACAATCAAAATATTATGCAATTTGTCATAGATGCAGCAAATGCAAACGCGGTAGATGTTTTATGTGGATTATGGAGACTCAATTCTTCTGTTGAATCCCGATATGATTTAGGAGGAATGGAGTCCTATATTGATGCATTTAAATTGAAAGGAATGTCTTATGAAAGCCGATTTATATTTAGGGGTAATTTTCAAACAGGTCAATTCATCCCAACGCCCAATGATCCTGATCAAGATGCATCCTGGATCCAAGACACTCGTATAGGAAGTTCTGAGTTTTTTTCTAATAACCGGGGGCGCCCACGATCAGAGGCATTAGTTGGCTCAAACAGGTATGAAGCCGTATTACAAAAATATGACATAGACCCCAGTCGTTGGGAAGAGTTTCAAGCTTATGTCTATGAACTCATTGAACATGATTTTAAATTAATAGTTTCTCGTTTAAATGCTGTGGGAATTCATTTAAATATGAACGTGAGAGGAAATTTTGATCTGATGTGGCTTCCTCCAGAAAAGAGAGGAGAATTTCCGGTTCCTGTATTGATCGAGACTCATTTTTTCTTTGAACCATCTGAAAATTGGGAGAAATATTTAAGTGTTGACTCTAATTTTGATGGCAAGTGGCAGGATGCAGCCATGGCGAATAGGGAAATACATGCAAGGTTTGAGGTTTATAACGATAATGACTCTTGGTTTATTAAACTACCTTGGGGAAATAAATTTAATTTGGCGGAGGGATCATTTAGAAGGTTTTTGAAAGAAATTGGTGTGGATGTCCTTAGCTATGAGAGTAATGATGTAGAAAAATATTTTCGGCTTAGCTATCAGGGAAAAGAAAGAATTATTAAGTATGGAATAAATGAGCCGGCTGAGAAAGTGGGTTTGGAATTCTCAAGAATTATTTCGCCCGCGTTAATCAATTTAAGATTTCAACAGTTTGCTGCCAATGGATTTGACAATATTACTGTGAAGCAATGGATATTACTTGGGTATGAAGCATTGAGTCCTGATTTTATAGAATTGATTGATGTAGATATCATGGAATCCATGCTTAAAAAAATTTTATCTATGAAAGAGGATCCTCAAAGAAGAGGAGATGTTTTTTATTGGGCCCATCAATTGTATGAAAGGGTCTTTGCTTTAGATATTCAAAATATGCTAGAGGAATCTGAATTTGTTAACAAAGAACACAATAAGAAATTGTTAAGAATCCGTCAAGAAGTCAGACGGTTATATTTAGGAATTAGTATTGCTAATGAAGAGAGATTCATCAAATCATTACAAAATATAGAATCATTTCAGGGGATCGATCGTGTGATTTCACAATGGGTTGCAGATAGACAACAAGATACAGTGGAGCAGATTATTTTTAATATTAGAAAGATCTTTCTATATCATATTTTCAAAAGGACCTCACATGATGACATGTCACATTTACTTCAAGTTGTTGAATCTTTAAAGCGCGAGATTAATAGAGATCTTTATAAGTTGCAGGACATGAATGATATGTACGCTCTCGGTTTTATCCATGAACTCTTGGGCCGAGATTTATATGGAAATAAAGGTGATCTTTCATTGCAATTATATAAAAACAGCTTGATTCTTACCACTGAAGAGAGGGAAGATTTATTAAAGTATCGAAAGAGAGTATTTTCTTCAATGTCTCGTTTGCGTGCAAATTCAGAACTAAGAAAAACTATTAAACAAGAGAAGCTTGATAAGAAAGAGGATCCACCAGAGACTTCATATGATCTTGAATTTGATGGGAAGATTGATATTTTTATGAATAACAATGACTTGAAAGTAAAGGTGCGCTCTACCGGAGATATCTTTGACCTTCAATCGGATGAGTTTGAAGCATATTTAAGTAAAAATGGTCTATATTTTTCAGGAGAGTGGAAGTCGAATAATGAATTACATTGGGATTTAAGGCTCTATGGGGAAAATGAATCTCATTTATTGACTTGGAAAATGAATATTGATGTAAAAGATTTAACAAATTTATTTAACAATCTGCTTAGCGAATCTAAGCCTATACTAGTTGTTAAGGATTTTATTTTGCATGGTTGGCAGGGTGATGAAATTAAATATGCTCAACGCCTGACATGGGCAGTCGAAAAACTTCTTCGTTGGCAAGGCAAAGACCAATCAGAGATTTTGGCGCACCTGACATTGATTGACCAAGTATTCACTAAAATAAAAATGCTCGGTTCGAATAAAAGAGTTTTATTAAAGGGTAGAGCTATATTTTGGGATGAAATGAAAACTATTTTTACTTCTCCATATTATCTAGGCAGGACTGGAGAAATTGTTCAGGAAGAAGAAATGCCTAGAAATAGTGTTATTGAAGCTCTCAAACATAGCGACCGAAGTGTCAATTTAAAAATTCAGAAACTAAAGCGAAAAGCATTTAATGAATTCAATTTAGTGAAATTATTTCAATCTGGTTTGAGTCCTGATCGATTAGATCAAGAATTCCATGAGCATTTGAAAGAGGCAAGTCCTGTAGATATGTTGAATATTTTGGAAAACTGGTATGTCAAGCAGCCATTAAAAGGCGTAGACTTAGTGATAGAGTTTATTTATTATTCAAGAAAAGCAGTTGTCTTATCAGAGATTCTTAAAGAAATTTCATCTAAGGAGGAAGTCTGGGATAAATTTCATAATGATTATAGTCGTATTATGCACGTCTTGTTAGATAATATTTCCCATCAAATTATTCGCTCAAATGACATTCCTACTTTTGAAGAAGCTTATGAACGGATGCACAAAGATATTGAAGACTTTCCTGATTCTATTTTTGCCAATAGCTATGAATATCAACAGCAAATGAAATCCATAGTAATTAGAATGGAGGATCTAAATACAAAATTCCAGACCAATAAGGGTTTTTCTTCTAGTGAAAAAACTGATCAAGCTATGAGAGAATCCACAGTTGACCAATATAGGGAAAAGTTAAAGGAAGGGGAAGCTATATCAACTAGAAGTCCTGGTGGTATTGACCTTAATGTCAAACATTTGGACCTTCAGATCAAACGCGATGATAAGGGCATTCCGCTTCCGATTTCCCAGAAACCCTTGGAAAGTATTCATATTGAGGGGTTTTTTCCTGTTATTATAAAAATTACCCCAGTGGATGATTTACCTGCTTATTTGGGTTTTTTGAGCTCTAAGTAAGTTTGTAACCTTCAATTTCTGAAGTGTTTATCTCTCCAAAGTTTTCCTTGATAAATCCCAATCCTGTACTAAAATCACACTATTAAAATTTTACTAGTAGGGCATGATTCATCATGCCCTGATTGGGTTTGATGAATCAAACCCCTACAATTATGGACATTTACTCAATTCTACAACAATCGGCCAATCGTTTTGCCGGCAAACCTGCGGTAATATTTAAGGATCAGACCCTATCCTTTGCTGACCTTAAATCCAAGGTTTTTCAGCTGTCCCATGGGTTGGCTGGTTTAAATGTTCAAAAATCCACCAAAATAGGCTTATTTTTACCCAATTCCCCAGAATACATTTATAGTTATTTAGCTTCCTTTTGTTTAGGGGCAACGGTTATTCCATTAGATTTTATGCTTAAAGCTGATGAGCTTATTTCTTGCCTGTCTCATTCTGAAACTGAAATTCTGATTGCCTGTAAGAACCCTTCCGTAGATTTTGCTCAACTCAAAGAAAATATTCCCACACTACAGAAGATCATTGTTTTAGGAGAAACAGAAGCGGTCAATTGGCAAGTGCCGTTTTATGCTTTAATGACAAGTGAGGGCTTCACTAAAGCACAGGTTAGCCCAACAGACCCTTGTATGATTATGTATACTTCTGGTACGACGGGAAAACCTAAAGGCATTCTTCTCAACTACAGGCATCTCGATGGATCTCCGGAAGCCATGCATCACTTTGTAGATTTAAGTGAACGAGATACGAAGCTTTGTGCCATTCCTTTTAGCCATATTGGTGGCTTTGTCTATATTCAAAATTGCATTTTATTTGGGATCACTTTGGTTGTGATGGACAGGTTTCATCCGCTAGAGTTCCTCAAGAATGTTGTGCAATACAAAGTCACTTGCTTTCATATTGTTCCCCCCATGTACACCGCTTTACTGACCCTTAAAAATATTGATCAATTTGATTTAACTTCTCTTAGATGGGTGGTTGTCTTTGGTGCGCCAAGTTCTCCAGATATCTTGGAGCGTTTTCATAAATATTGTCCTAATGCTAAGCTGCTCAATGGCTGGGGTATGACAGAAACATGTCCGCCAAACACAGTCACACCTTTGGATAATCCAAAGATTGAAAGTGTTGGAAAACCTGCTCCAAATTGTGAGATTAAAATTGTTGATGACAGCGACGGAGAACTTGCTCAAGGAGGGGTTGGAGAAATCGTCATTCGCGGCTGGGTTGTGATGCAGGAATATTACAAAGATCCAGAGGCTACAGCTTTAGCTAAACGAAACGGATTTTTTCATACGGGAGATTTGGGACGATTTGATGAGGATGGACTGCTTTATATTGTAGGACGTAAGAAAGAAATGATTAAGGTGGCTGGACAAATTGTTTTTGCTCCTGAAGTTGAAGCAGCCCTTTGTAAACATGAAGCAGTTCTTGAAGTGGCAGTCATTGGGGTGCCAGACAAGATGCGAGGTGAAGCGGTTAAAGCATTTGTAGTGCTTAAGGAAGGATTTTCTTTAGATCCATTAGAAATCAAATATTTTGCTAAAGAACATTTAGCTAATTTTAAGGTTCCCCACACTATAGAAATTCGTTCCAGTTTACCAAAGAATAGAACAGGCAAGATTGATAAAGAATCGTTAAAACAAGAAGTCACAGTTTAGAAAGGGTTTGATATGTCAACTACAACAGTCGATCGCATGACAAGAGATGTTCATTTAAGCGGAAAAGATTTAATGGCTATGGTGCAATTAAGACCGCAAGATGTTGGAACTTATGCGATTGTTCCTGGGCCAAAAGAAAGGCTAGATAGCGTCGTAAAGAAGATGGAAAATCCTGTGAAGAATTTCACCTTCATGGAATACAGCATGTATACCGGCTTGATTAATGGAACAAAGATTACTGCAATTAATGGTGGGCGTTTTGGTGCTGATACCGCGATCACAACAGAAATTTTGTGTAGTGCTCAAACCAAAGCTTTAATCCGTATTGGTAGCTGTGGTGCTCTTCGTAAAGATATTAAAATTGGCGATTTCATTGTTGCAACCGGATGCGTTCGTGGAGACGGTGTTTCTCCTTATTATGTTGAAAAAGATTTTGTCACTTTACCTGATCCAGGGTTAACTGCAAAGTTAACAGCTATTGCTAAAGCTTCAGCTGCAACAGCTGGGATGAGTGTTCATGAAGGAAAAGTTTGGTCAACGGATGCAATTCTCAAAGAAACCAAAGAAATTGTAAACGGTGTCATTGATCAAGGTGCAATTGGTGTAGACATGGTCAGCTCTACATTTTTAACAATCGCTCAAACATATAAGATTCCTGCCGTATCCATCTTGGCAGTTTCAGATAATTTAATCACAGGTCAAATGGGCTTTATTAATCCTGACTATTACATGGCTGAGGGAATGCTTATCCAAATGGCATTAGAATTAGTCAAGCAAATGGAAGGTAAATAATGTTTGAATCTCCGTTGTTCTGGCCAGCACACTGGCAAGATAAAACTTTAATGGTTTTGGATGAAACTTTAATTCCAGGAAAATTGAAATACATTCCGGTCAAGAATCTTAAGGATGCGGTGGAAGTTATTAAGACTATGAAGACTAGAGCTTTTGGTCAATTCTTAGTCGTCTTAAATGCCTTTTCTTTAGAAATCCATCGAGCGGGTACTAAGTCGAAATTTGATCTAAAGCATGTTCAAGAAATTGCAGATGCTTTAAACAATTCGCGGCCCACATTTCCATTTTCGGAAGTAACTGCAATTATTGTGGGGTCAGCACAAAAAGCTTCCACACATGGTGCGGATGTGAAGACAGCTGTTCAAAAGACGATTGAAGGATTTTTACAAGGCATTCGTCATCGCCGTATGGAGCGTGTTCGACAATTGGCAGCAAGTATTCAAGATGGTGATCACATTTTGACGCATTGCAATGTCTCGGGCGAACTTGCTATGGCATGTGCTATAGCTAAAGCAGAAGGCAAAAAAGTTCATGTTTTTGCGACGGAGACTCGTCCTTATTTGCAAGGAGCAAAGTTAACTGTATGGGAATTACAAGAAGCTAAAATAGGAGTCACGCTAGTTGCTGATAATGTGGTTGGGTCTTTGATGTCGGAGGGAATGGTCAATAAGGTTGTAATTGGTTCTGATCGTTCTGCTGCAAATGGAGATATTGCAAACAAAATTGGATCATACCAAATTGCATTATTAGCTAAAGAGTTTGGTATTCCACTCATTGCATTAACTCAACCATCTAACAAAGTTCCAAATGGAAAAAGCATTCCTATTGAACAACGTTCAGGTCATGAAGTTGTGAACTTTGAACGTAAACGTTTGTTTCCTGCAGGGGCAGAAGGATATTATCCTGGATTTGACATCGTCCCTCATGAATTAATCAAGAAAGCGATCTCGATCAATGCTGGAATTTAAAGATAACTCAATTGTGCTTCTTCATGGTGTTTTTACCGAAGGAGCATTAGCCAAAATTAAACATAAAGGTGGAGCTCGTTTAGTCATATCAGAAGGGCGACCAACTCTTCGTGCGGGCGAGCACAATAGCCGATATTTCTTATCAAAGAAGCTTAAGCCTATTATTATCTGCGACAATATGGCAGGATCTTTATTTTTTAACGGCTATGTTAAAGAAGTAGTTTTAGCCTGCCAGTATGCTGACAAAACGGGGGCATTATGTGATATGGGTGCACTTATTTTAGCTGTACTTGCTAAGAAACATAAGGTTGCAATCCGTCTACTTGAAGGTGAACATAAGAAGCATTTCTTAGGTAATCCAAAAGATTTGTTATCGCTCAAAGGTTCTCCTACGGCATCAGCTAACACGCATGCTTATGCACCGTTAGTGGAATGGGTTCCGATTAAGTATTTTAAATAGTGGGGATTATGAAAGAACAACTCAAACAAGAAATCATTCGTATCGGTAAATTGCTCTGGGATAAGGGGCTGGTTTTTGGGTTTAATGGAAACATTTCTCAGCGCATCGATGTAAATACTGTACTCATTACAGCGACAGGGACTTGCTTAGGATATTTGACTGAAAAAGATATCATCACAATGGATCTTGATGGAAAGGTTATTGGCGAAGGGAAAGCATCCAGTGAAAGATTGATGCATACAGCGATTTACAAATCCTTGCCTAATATCCAATGCGCGCTTCACACGCATACGACATATACCAATGGTTTTTTCTTAAGCAATGATCGCTTCACACCTAAAACATTTGAAGCCCAGTTTTATTTAGGAGAAGTTAAGGCAATTGCTCAGTCAACACCTTCTGTGACAGAGCCTGCTCCTGTTGTGGAGGCGTTGAAAGCAAACAACATCGTTGTTCTTAAGAACCATGGTGTAGTTAGCGTCGGGGACAATCTTTTTAATGCTTTTGTTTTGATTCAGGAATTAGAAGAGCAAGTTAAGATGGATTTGGTTGATGTTCATTATAGAGGAGAATCATCAAAACCTCTACAAAGCAGCGTGCACTGCGGAATGGCTGAGGACTTAATCAATAAGGGAGCTTCAGCGTCTACGAAGAAATACAAATTATTCTCTAATGAACAGATCGCCGAGATCGTCAAATTAGTCAACTCTGATCCTCAAATGCAAGAACTTGGAACCAAGACAGCCATGAATATGGACTTAGCCGTATGTCTTCAGGAAACAGGAGACACGCATAGTTTTAAATTTCAAAATGGCAAGATCATCGAGACAGCTCATGATGCCAATGCCGAATTTTTAATTACAGCCAATGAATCAATTTGGCGTGCCGTGTTTAATCGTGAGATCGATCCATTTGTCGCAACGACTCAAAAGAAAATGAGTCTACGAGGAGATTTTGCCCGTATCTCTAAATGGTATGCGCCATGCAGCCGCATCTTTCAATTATGGACTAACGTCCCGGTGGAATAGAGTATGTTTAATAAATTTATTATCATGGTGATCAAATGGAGTTTAAGAAGCAGATAAGAGGATTAGAAGATATCTTTTATATTTCCGATAAAGGCGGGCCGACAAGAGAGTTTTTAATTTGGGATTCAAAGTCGAACAAGGCTTTTTATTTTGAACAATAATAATTTTAAAGAAAAATGAGCACAACAACTGTACAACAATTTGAATTATTACTCGAAGGCAAAATCAGTGCGCCTATGTCGGGGAAGTATTTTGACTGTGTGAATCCCTCCAATGGAGAGGTGTTTGCGCGTTTGGCTGATGCAGGAGAGTTGGATGCTGAAATTGCTATTCAAGCGGCTCGTTTGGCTTTTGACCACGGAAATTGGCCCAAGTTGTCTTTGCAAGAACGTGGGGCTTTTTTAGTCAAGATAGGACAAGCGATTCGTGAGCATGCCAAAGAATTGGCTGATTTGGAATGTGCCTCTACGGGAAAAACGATTAAACATGCAACATTCATTGATGTGCCTACTGCAGCGGAAACATTTGAATATTTTGGTTCTTTGAAAGATGCCCATTTAGGCAAGGAAACACTTAAGCTGAGTGCTCCTTTAGACTCTGTGATTGAACGGGAGCCCATGGGTGTGGTGTCTTTGATTATTCCTTGGAACTATCCTTTGATTATGGCAGCCTGGAAAATGGCTCCCGCGCTTTTGGCTGGAAACACAATCATTCTTAAACCTTCTTCCACAGCCTGTGTGGCAATCATGGCGCTTGCCAAGTTGATTGCTCAGGTGGGATTACCAAAGGGAGTCATCAACATTATTTCTTCCACATCTGCTTCTGTGAAGGACATGATATCAAGTGCCCCGTCGGTGGATATGGTTTCTTTTACAGGCGGGACAGACACGGGAAGTAAGATTATGGCCCAAGCAGCCAAGAGCGTTAAGAAACTGGGGCTTGAATTAGGCGGCAAGTCAGCCAATATTGTCTTTGCAGACTGTGATATGGATGTCGCAATTGGGGGAGCTTTATCAGGTATCTTTATGAATCAAGGACAGATGTGTACGGCTGGTTCCAGGCTTCTAGTTGAAGATAAGATTTACAAAGCTTTTGTAGAGAAGTTGGTTGAACGTGCAAAGTCCTTGAAGATTGGTCCAGCGGATCAATTCGAGACTGAATTTGGTCCTTTGGTGAGTGTGGCGCATAGAGATGGCGTGTTAAAGATGATAGAGGCTGCCATTAAAGCAGGAAATAAGCTAGCCTGTGGGGGTCAAATACCGACGGGGAACATGGTAGGAGCTTATCTGGAGCCGACGATATTTGTTGACGTCAAAAACAATGCTGCTATTGCCCAGGAAGAGGTTTTTGGCCCGGTACTATGTGTTATGCCTTTTACTAGTTCGGATGAAGCTATTCATCTAGCTAACGATTCTAAGTATGGCTTAGCCGCCATGATTTGGACTAAAGATTTGGACAAAGCCAATGCTGTTGCCCGTAAGCTTCGTTGTGGAACAGTGTGGATTAATACTTATGGGGCTTTCCCTAATGAAGCTCCTTTTGGTGGATGCAAACAAAGCGGTTTCGGTCGCGATTTAGGTAAGGATGGATTGCTCGAGTTTACACAAGTGAAACATATTGCCATTGATCAGACGCCTGGAGGGAAGTCTCTTGTGACTTCATGGTTTTGACTAAGCAAGTTTGAAGCAGTAACGATTTACATAGTAACGACATTTATTAAATGGATCAAAAGGAGAACAGTATGATTAAAAAAGTATTATTTCTAACCCCACCATTGAAAGCTTGGGATTCTCATGGATTCCATAGAGCAGCAAATCAAATGCATGCTCAAGTTGCTGCCTATGTACGTCAGCAAAATAAGGTTGAAGTTGAAGCTCTTGATTGCCGTGCGCTTGATATGGACTGGGATGCGATGATTGCCAAGATTGGTGAGAGCAAACCTGATATCGTCTTTGTAGGCGATCAACTGTTTTCAACCCTTGGAGCTGCTGTTATCTGGTATTTCAACGAAGCATTGCGTTTGATTAAGGCTAAATATCCGCAAATTACAACTGTTGCTAGCGGTCTTTGGTATTCTGCTGATTATGATCGTCAAATGAGATTGAATCCTGCAATCGATTACATCTTAATCGGTGAAGGTGAACTTACATTAGAAGAGTTGATTAACAATCTCAATAACAAAACAAAAGATATGCGTGAGATTCCAGGACTTGTACACCGTCCTGATGCCAATACAATTGTCGTCGGTCCTCATCGTGGATTAATTCCAGATTTGAATAAGCTTCCAATGCCAGCCTATGAATTATTCCCAATGGATAAATATGTAGGACATACCTATTGGAAACCTTTCGCAGAATTGATGACATCTCGTGGTTGTCCAGGCAAATGCCATTTTTGTTATGAATGGGCTTTGTATGATAGTCGTTCTGCAACTCAAGACTTCACATCCTGGAGAGGTTTATCAGGAAAACGTATTGTTGATGAATTAGATATCTTGGAACAAAAATATGGCGTCGTGACTGTTGTTATGCAAGACGATGCATTTAATAGTGATACTAAGGCGATGATCGAATTCTGTGAAGAAAAAATCAAGCGCGGAAACAAAATCGGCTGGGTGTGTCTAGGTCGTGCGGATCAATGGATTTCTCAACAAGAGATTCTTCCTTTGATGAGAAAAGCAGGTTTATTTATGGCCTTAACTGGTGTTGAAGTGGAAGATGATAAAACTTTATCAAAGACAGGTAAGGGTGTGACTGTTGATCAAATTAAGAAAACTATTCAATTATTGCGTGCTCAAAATATTGGAACAGTAGGTACGGTTCTAATTGGTTTGAAAGATGATACCGAAGAAAAGATCAAGAAGCGTTTACAAACCGCTGATGAAATTGATCCAGACGTATTTGCTTTGGATTATTTGACCCCAGTTCCTAACTCACCAGATTGGCGTTATGGAATTCAAAAGAAATGGTTTGATCCTGAAACAATCAATTTGAAAGACTGGGATTTTCAACATCCAGTTATTCCAACGGATCATTTATCTGTTGAAGATGTGGGTCGTTTAGGGGCATGGTGTATGCGTGAGTATTATTCCAAGCCAGAGAGAATTCATCGCATCATGGAAAGCGATTATGATATTCGCGTCAAATTGTGCGTAAAAGATTTCATGAATAATATTTCCAAATGGGAAGCTAATTCAAGAGTAGAAGCTTCAGCTAGTTAATCAAGGAAGGTAGAACATGGTTAGTGTACAAACAACAATGGCGTGGGAACCAACAGCATTAGCAAAATTTAATAAAATGCTGAATTTGATTCCTATTTTCCATAGAGGTATTGCAAAGGAAGTCGTCAACATCAAAGCTGAGCAAAATGCTAGAGAGAGAAAGAGTTCTCAGGTTGAGGAGAAGGATATTGTGGAAGCTTTCACCTCAGAAGTTCCAAAGGCATTTTATAGCTTGATGATTCGAATTATGGATGAAGTGGGATTGGATTATAAAAAATGAAAATCGTTGTTATTGGAGCTGGTGCAATTGGTGGTTGTGTCGCCGCTTATTTAAAAAAAGCGGGCGAAGACGTTCTTTTGATTGGTCATGAGGATCAGGTGGAGGTGATTAATCGAAAGGGGCTTACAATCACAGGTGTTCGTGGCACAGAAACGATTCGTATTCCTGCAGCTTTGAAAATGATGGAATATGCAGACTTGGTTATTTTTGCGGTTAAGACCCAAGATATGGAAGAAGCTTATGCGGCTAATGCCGATTTTCTTGATAATGGCTTAGTGTTAACAAGTCAAAATGGTGTTCAAGCGGATAATCTTTTGAGCTCTCATTTTGATCAAACGCGTCAATTATCAAGCATCGTCATGTTTGGTGCAACATACATTAAGCCAGGTGAGATAGTCTTTAATTTTGAAGGAGACTGGATAGTTGGAAAACCTTTTTCACCAGTTGATCCAACAACTCATAAGGTCATTGAAGTTTTAAACAGAGCTTTTAAAGTTATACTCAGTACTGATATTACAGGGATGAAGTATTTAAAACTCTTTGTGAATTTCAATAATTGTATCCCAGCTTTAGTTGGCAAAAGCATGCAAGAAACCTTTGCTGATATGGATTTGTGTCGATTGAGCATTTTGCTTCTTCAAGAAGGATTAAGTATTATTAAAGATGCAAAGATAGAGCTTACCTCTATGCCTAACTTTGAAAAAGAAAAACTCTTTGGTTTAGCGGCATTACCAATCGAGCAATCAGCTGCCATTATGAATAAAACATTAACTACATTAAGCAAGGAACCGCTCTACGGTTCGATCTTGCAAAGTATTATGCGTGGAAAAACGAGCGAGATCGATTTTATTAATGGGGAAGTGGTTCAATTAGCTAAACATTTGCATTTGAAAGCACCATTGAATGAAAAGATTGTGGATATGGTGCATGAGGTTGAGCGAACAGGGAAATATTTTACGATTGATCAGGTTAAAAATGCATTTAACGTAGGGGCGGGTTCTAAACCCGCCCTAACATAGGGGCAGGTTTAGAACCTGCCCCTACGATATGGGGGAAATAAAATGGCCAAAACCGCTGAACAATTAGGATTTAAACGTACCTCTTGGATTCCTGATTATTGGAATGACACACAAATTGAAATTTTTAAAGGCATTGATGAGCATTGGGATCTTTTAATCAACAAGAAGGTTGATGAGTTTATCAAGTACATTCATCCTTCGATGATTGGATATGGTCATGAAAGTCCTGTCCCGGTTGATTATGGCTGGTTAAATAAATGGGTTGGGTTTTGGACGAAGAGTACCAATATTGCAATCGCTGAGCTTCGTCCAACACAGATTGTTTTGCACGGAGATATTGCGATCGTTCAATATCTAATTTTCACGGTAGAGGTTAATGCCGAGGGTGGCAAACGTGTCATCCGTCGCTATACCATGACATGGAAGAAAACCAATCAACCAGGATATCCTGCTTGGCAAGTCATTGGAAGTCATAATAATTTGATGGACGAGACCCTAAAAGGTTAAAAAGGGTCGAAGCCCGCCGAAGCCAAACGTGAAAACATTTTGGCGAAGGTGGGGGAAAAATATATGGAGTATAGTATGAATAAAAAACGTCGTGTAGTAATTACTGGAGTTGGAATTGTGGCTCCCAATGGAATCGGCAATGACGCCTGTTTTTCAGCCATGATTAAAGGTGTATCTGCGATTCGTCGTGTCACCGAATTTGACGTCTCCATCTTCAATACAAAGATTGCGGCACAAGTTTTGGACTTTGACCCAATTGCTTTAGGTCTATCTTTCGAAGAAGCAATTCGTATGGATCGCTATGTTCAGTTTGCCTGCGTGGCAGCACGAATGGCGCTGGAAGATTCGAAGTTAAGCTTGAATGCTGTGAATAAAGATCGCATTGGTGTTTCTTTGGCGAATGCGATTTGTGGAACCAAGTATATGGAAGAAGAGTTTGCGCTTGTGACTGATAGCGGGACAAAGCCTATTAATCCTGCCATTGTTCGTCCTGATCTTTATGATGCAGCGATGTTTAATACTCCATCAAGTGAACTTTCTGCTAAGTATGGTTTAAGAGGTGTTTGCAATACGATTTCGACGGGCTGTACAGCTGGAACAGATTCTGTTGGATTTGCAATGGAGACGATTCTAGATGGAGATGCAGACATTATGCTCTGTGGAGCAGCAGAAGCGCCCATTACTCCGATCACATTTGGTGCCTTTGATACGGTGAACGTTTTATCTGTCCATAACGATGAGCCAGCAAAGGCTTCTCGTCCATTTGATAATAAGAGAAATGGCTTTGTGATTTCAGAAGGTGCGGGGGTTTTAGTTGCTGAAGAATTAGAACATGCCCTTAAACGCGGTGCTCGTATTTATTGTGAGATCACAGGCTTTGGGACAACATGCAATGCCTATCACATGACAGATCTTCCTCCAGAAGGTGATGCTATGGCAGATAGCATTACACTTGCAATGGATGATGCTGGAATTAAGGCAGAGCAGATTGATTACATCTCAGCTCATGGTTCTTCAACTCGACAGAATGATACCTTTGAAACAAGTGCTTACAAAATGGCATTAGGGCCCCAAGCGTATAAGATTCCGATCTCTTCTGTTAAATCCATGATTGGACATCCCCTAGCAGGTGCAAATGGGATCGAATTAGCTCTCAGTTCATTAATGTTTGAGCGTAATATTTTACCGCCAACGATCAATCAGGAAGAAAAAGATCCTACATGCGATTTGAATTACATTCCTAATAAGGCGATGGAAAAGAAGGTGGATTGTATTTTAAAAACATCCAGCGGGTTCTCCGGAATTCATTCAGCTATGGTGCTGCAACGATATAAGGGGTAAAACTATGTGTTGTCCTACAACTCAACAAACAGTTTCATTTTTTAAATCTGTTGAACCTTTGTTTTGGTTGTTTCAAATTCTTATTGTTTCAAACTTGGTTTTTCCAAAAATCTTCTTTGCAACTCAGTTGAACTGGCTTAATAAGCTTTTAAAATACCAGGGCTTTGAGGCGCATATTACCTTTAGTGAAAAGGCATATAAGATTTGGTATAGAGATTTATGTGTTTTGTTTTTTTTAAATTTGATTGTTATTGGACTTATACATTTAATTTAGGGGCTTAATTAATGGAAAAAATTGCAATTACAGGTTTAGGAGTCATTTCTCCTTCAGGGATAGATAAGCGTCAGTTTTGGGCTAATATCAAAGCAGGACGTTCAACGGTTGAGAAGATTGAGCGTTTTGATGCATCTTTATATCCTTCACGCATTGCTGGTCACGTCAAAGAGTTGGATGCATACAGCAATGTTTCATCTCGGTTACTTAAAAAGATTGATTTGTTTTCTCATATGGCACTTGTTGCTTCCGAAATGTGTTTAGCGGATGCCAAGATCAATCTTTCAGAAGAAGATTTGAAACGTGTGGGAATCTTTATGGGCAATGCTTTGGGTGGATGGTTGTATGCTGAAACGGAGCTTCGGGATATGTATCTTGAAGGAAGAGAAGGTGTTAGTCCTTTCATGGCTTCCGCCTGGTTTCCAGCAGCTCCTCAAGGACAGATTTCTATTCATTATGGAATCAAAGGGTACAGTAAGACTATTGTTGCTGATCGAGCGAGCTCTTTGATGGCCATTGCCTATGCAGCTAAGACAATTAATCGTGGTAAATGTGATTTTATCTTGGCAGGTGGTATGGAAGCGCCTGTTACCCCTTATGCATTACTATGTTGTGTCACGTCGGGGACATTGTCTTTGAATAACAATAATCCACACAGTGCTTACCGACCTTTTGATAAGAATCGTGATGGATTGGCCATTGCTGAAGGTGCTGGTGTTTTGACATTAGAACCTCAATCACGTGTTGCTAAACGTGGCGCTCATGTGTATGCCAATATTATTGGTTATGGAACAACGACAGATGCAACCAATCGCATTGATCCATCTGGCGATGGTCATCAATTAGCGCGTGCAATTAAAATAGCTTTGGATGACGCAAAGCTTGCTCCATCAGACATTGATTACATTT
Organism: Candidatus Omnitrophota bacterium; assembly: GCA_044225175.1. Taxonomy (GTDB): domain Bacteria; phylum Omnitrophota; class Gorgyraeia; order Zapsychrales; family Fredricksoniimonadaceae; genus JACQCF01. The sequence continues at coordinate 238,069 of JBGAJA010000001.1, forward strand.
GTGCTGATGGCGCAGGAACAATCCTTGGAGATATTACAGAGACCAAGGCAATCAAAGAGGCGTTTGGTCCCGTTGCTTATAAGATTCCTGTGTCAGCACCTAAGTCTATCTTTGGAAATATGCTTGGAGCCTGTGGAGCGTTAGATGTGATTACAACCCTCTTGGCTATGGAACACAGTATGGTGCCGCCAACAATTAATTATCAAACACCAGATCCAGAATGTGATTTGGATTACGTGCCTAATAAAGCTCAAGAGAAGACTATCAAAAATGCCATGATCATTAATCGTGGTCGTGGTGGGATTAATTGCGTTTTAATTTTACAGAAAGGTTAATTATGGAAACACAAACAGATTTAGAAAATAAAGTTAAGGGGATTTTAAAGAAGGTCTTGGATGTCAAGGACAGTGAAATTATTCCAGGCGCCAAACTAGATGAGTCGCTCGGAATTGATTCTACAGAAATGGTTGAGATTTCTGTTTCTATAAAGAAGGAATTGGGAGTTGCTTTAAAAGATAATGAGCTAAAGAAGACTCATTCTTTGAATGAAATCGTTAGTATTTTAAAGTCTAAGGGCTAAGGGAGTATTAAGTGGACTTAATTAATTTTGATAAAAACAGGAATTTAGACGAGTTGGAGTTAGCGGGGGGAATAGAAAGACGGGGGTCTATGATGTCCCGATCTACCAAGCTTAGACAAATACCTGTAAAGAAATTAACTACGGAAGAATTACGTCTGATGATTGTGCAAAATAGAAGTTTGAGATTTTTGGTTCCACTTGCAATTGAACGTTTGCTAGATGATTCAATGCTCAAAGGAGATCAATACGCAGGCGATTTGACAAATGCAGTATTAACGATTGAGAAAAAGTTTTGGGCAGGTGATTTGAATGGCTACGTTCCTATGCTTAATTCTATTATTGAAAAAGCACAAAAAATAGCAGAAGAGAATCCAAAGGATTATGAAGGTTTCTTTCAGCACACCTCTCATGCGATTAAACTTTTTAAAGCAAACACGAGTGAGCTATGAAGGGTCGAATCCAAGATCTCAATTTAGTTGAACTCAAAGACATCAAGATTAAAGATGTTGTTCTTAATGAATTTAATATTGAGATTGTTTTCGAAGGTGATCACTCTCTTGTCATTGAAGAATATTGGGAATATGTGGATGAAAAAGAACAAGTGATCGATAGGCAGTTAAGCTCTAAGTTCAGAAAAGAATTTAAGTTGAAAGAAGTGGTGGGTAGCCAATTTATCAAATTGAGTAAAGTGTTAGAAACGTTTTATTTCGGTTTTAGTAATAAGAACTCTTTAAAAGTTTCTGCTCCCGATTTTGAATTTATGAATTTAGATCATTATAAAGCCTTTGGTGATGATAGTGCGCCGTCAGGAGTTTAAATATGACAATAATTGATTTAAGTCTTCCTATTGATGATAGCTTGATTGAAACGCATGCGGCTACAATTGAGCGTATCACTCATAAGGCTGGGGTTGAACATTTTAATTGGGTAGTCATGAAAAATCAGCCGGGTGGGCAGGAGCGTTTTGATAAGGGTGAACGTGTGGCCACTGCGCAAGAGATTCCTGATGGCGAGATGTTGTCATTAGAAATTGTGAATTCTTCTGTCCACATGGGTTCTCATGTGGATGCTCCTTTTCATTATGGAAGCACATGTGAGGGGAAACCTGCCAAGCAAATCATGGATGTTCCGCTCGAATGGTGTTATGGTCCAGGTGTTGTTTTAGATTTCACTCATTTAAAATTTCCTGATGCAATCGGCCGCAAAGAAGTTGAAGGGGCTCTCACCAAAATTAATTATAAGCTTAAGCCAATGGACATAGTTCTTCTCTATACAGGAGGTGACAAGCTTCTTGGTACAGATGATTACGTAAATAAATATGTCGGCTGTACGCCTGATGCGATTGAGTTTTTGCTTGATCAAGGAATTAAGATGATTGGCGTAGATACAATCGGTTTAGATCGTCCATGTTTTTTAATGTTCAAAGAATTTTTAAGTACTAAAGACAAGAGTAAGATTTGGCCGTGCCATTTCTTAGGTCGCAGACGTGAATATTGTCATATGGAACGTTTAGGAAATTTAGGTGCGATTCCTAAGCCTTTTGGATTTACAGTTTCATGTTTGCCTGTGAAGGTTCGTAATGCTGGTGCAGGTTGGAGTCGAGTGGTGGCTTTAATCAACTAAGGGAGAAAATTATGAGACATCTGATTTTAATTTTGGCAGTCGTTTTGGTTTCAGGGAATGTCTGGGCTGAGAATAACGAATTTAAAGGTTATAGAGTAGATCGAATAGAAAAAGTTAAGGCGCACCGTCTTGAACAAAAAGCTGAGAACAAAGACTTTCGTTCCACTCTTAAAGATAAAAGCAAAGAAGAGCGAATGGAGGCTGTTCATTCTCATCGTTTGAACCAACATACAGAAAATATTGAAAAGCATAAAATTATGCATGAACAACAGATGGCTAGATTAAAAGAAGAATTAGCTAAGAAAGAAAATCTCACTCAAGCACAAAAAGATGAAATTCTTAACAAGCGTGAAGCTCAATTTCAAGAAAAGTTACAACATCATCAACAGCAATTCTCTGAGAATAAAGCTTTTGCAGAGAAAATATCTGCTGAAGACATGAATTCTCAAGAACGCAAGGATGCTTGGAAGGCTCATATGGAGGAACAAAAGTCGGAAAATAAAACCTTTCGCCAAAACGCCATGTTAGAAATGAAAGCCAAGCGTCAGCAAATGCATAATGATATGAAAGCTACCAGAAAAGATGTGAAGTAATATTAAAGGAGGAGTTATGGGTCATACTGTTAATTCAATAGTCATTAATGCGCCATACGAGTTGGTTTTTGATGTTTCTAATCATATTGAACGTTGGACTGAGTTGTTTGGTAAGGAATACGCAAGTGCAGATGTTTTAGAGCGTAAAGGAAATGAGATCACATTTCGTTTAACTGATGAAGATAAGAAATCTTGGGTATCTAAGCGTTGGTTATACAAAGATTTGAAGTTTGCTTATGCGCAGCGTCATGATCCTTTGTTTCCTTTTATTTATATGAAGATTGTTTGGTTGTATCAAGAAACGCCAGAAGGAATCAAGATGACATGGATCCAAGATTTTGAAATGGATCCTAAGTTTACAAAATTTACGGCCGAGCAAATTGAAGGGTTTGTGAATGAACATTCACAGCATAACATGAAAATTTTTAAGAAGGTGATTGAAGCAGAAGCCCATGCTGTTAAATAACAATCGACGTTTGATTCTGTTTTATTTTTGTTGTGCCAATATTTTAATCTCGTTTAACATTTCAGCTCTGATTGCAACTGTTCCGGCCATCGCGCGCTCTTTGGATGTGGATGCAGGAGATGTGGCAGGTATTGTAACTTACTACATGATTCCTTATGGATTATGTGCGCTGGGATTTGTACCTTTAGCTTGCAGGTTTTCGATTAAATCGCTGTTGATCTTTTCTGCTAGTCTTTTTTCCTTAGGCAATTGGATATGCTTATGGTCAGATTCTTTAACAGTGATCATGGCGGGGCGAATTCTATCGGGAATTGCGGCAGCTGCCGTTACTCCTTTAGGTTTAATTACCTTAGGTAAGATTTTTCCAACGCATTTGCGGGGGAGAGTCATTGGAATATTCTTTAGTTCAGCATTCTTTGGTTCGATCTTTGGCTTAATTCTTAGTGCCGTTGCTCATTGGCATTGGCAATTTATTATTCCCTTTTGGCTGGGGCTGATCTTAGCTATTGGTTTATTTTTTTGTCCCAAGGATGGAATGGAGGCGCATTCGGTTAAAGTTGATTATTTTGATGCTTTTCGTATCCCAGGATTACGTAGATTGCTGGTTCTCATATTCTTTATGAGTTTGTTCTTTCATGGTGTGGTTAAGTGGTATGGGGTTTATTTGGATAAGATCTATAGTTACAGCCAAGTAACTATTAGTGGTTTGATAATTCTGACAGCTTTTGCTTCAATGTTGGGTCAATTAATTGGAGGGATCATTACAGATAAGCTTGGTCGTTTGTACTCTTGTTATATAGGAACTGGATTATTAGGTTTGTGTGTTGTGGCGTTGTATTGGCAATATTCTTTTTTGATTTTAAGTATTGTGTTTTGTTTAATTTCAGTTGGTTGGACGATAGCACATAACGGTATATCAACAGTGCTTACGGATTTCTCAGATAAGTTTCGCATGGAACTTGCAGCGCTTAATTCAGCGGTTAGATTTTTTAGTGGAGGTTTGGGGTTTTGGCTGAGCGGAAATTTTGTACAGCGTAATTTTGGTCTTACATTTTTAATGATTGGAATATTGATGTTGACCCAAATGTTGTTTATTTCGAAAATTGTTTCACAACGAAAGGAAAGTTAATGTCACATGTATCTGTTGATTTGAAGGGTAAGGTTGCTGTGATCACTGGTGCAAGCCGTGGGATAGGTAAGGCCATCGCAACGCGTTTGGCTGAGCATGGAGCTAGCCTGGTCTTAGCGGCGCGTTCACAGGGGCCTTTGGATGCGACGGTGAATGAGTTAAAGGATAAGTATGGGGTTCAAGCGATTGGTGTTTCTTGTGATGTGGCTAAATTAGATCAACTTCAGAATTTGGTTGCTAAAGCTAAAGCGCAATTTAAACAAATTGACATCTTAGTGAATGTTGCTGGTGTATCTAGTCAATATCCTTTTCATGAACAACCGATCGAAGACTTTGAAATGTTAGCTCATATCAACTATTTGGGTTATGTGCGTTTGATTCGCTTGATTATTCCTGATATGGTGGCTCGTCGTGATGGTCATTTGATCAATGTGGTTTCTGGTTCAACCTTAGTCGACCCAATTCCTCGTGGATTTTTAACCTATAGTTCCTTGAAGATGGGTTTGCGTGCATTTCTTAAAGGTCTCTTTTGGGAAATGCGTGAACACAATATTAAAGTAACATCTTTGCTTCCTGGAGTTGTAGCCTCCGATTTGACTGACCATCTTAAGGATGTGGCGGTGACTCAGCGTGACCGTCTTATGGATCCAGTTGCGGTTGCAGATATGGTCAGCTTTGCTTTGTCAGTTCCAGCTAATGCTTGCCCGCTTGAATTGGCTGTAATCAATCAGTTGACGACTTGGACTAAGCCGATTATTGATTATAAGCAAACCCAAGCAAAGTAGGGCAGAACAACTTGATCTTGTAAAGGAGTGATGCATGGATAAAACCGTTGCTACATTTCAAAAAAACAAGTTTCAACAAGTTCATGTAGGGATTAGAGAGTTTAAAGGAAATGATTTGGTGGATATTCGAGTGTTTACACAGCTGCAGGGATCGAATCATATGGTGGCCACAGCTAAAGGAATTAGTATTAATGTCCATCTGGTGCCAGAATTAAGAAAAGCTTTGGAAGAAGTAGATCGTCTGTTAAGAGAAGAGAAAATGTTATGACCATTGATTCACACAGTCATTTTATGCCACCAGCTGTTGCTCAAAAGACCGCGTTCTTTAAAGAGCATTGGTCAGATGTTGATAAACATCTTAAGTTGATGGATGATCATCATGTTAATCAATCGCTGCTTTTATATCCAACCAGCGACGCGCATATCAATATGGGGGGATGGAAGAATCTTTGCGATGTTTATAATCGTGAGCTTTCTCAAATTGTTCATAAATATCCCAATCGTTTTATTGGAGCTGGAATTTTACCTATTGATTCTCCTGATGACATTCTCAAAGAATTAAAACGCATTGAAGACTTGGGATTAAAAGTAATTTCATTGGCATCCAGTTATGATGGAATTTATTTGGATGATCCAAAATTCTTTCAGATTTATGAGTTCGCCAAGTCAAAGAAAATGCCCATCCATGTACATCCTCAAATCATGAACCCTATTGGGTTTGAACGCGTGCAAGACCCATTATTAAGTCCTGTTTTAGAGTATGTATTCGATGTTTCTATGTGTATTGGAAAGATGATGATGTCAGGTGTCTTTTTAAAATACCATGACGTTAATTTCATTTTTGCTCATTATGGAGGAGTGCTTCCAATTGTAAAGGAGCGCTTCGATGCTACGTACGCAATGCTCAGACGACGAAACTTTGTAAAAGACATTACTAAATTTCCAAGCGAATTTTTTTCGAATTTATATTTTGATACCAGTGGTTCAAAATCCAAGGCCTCATTATTGGCTGCATTAGAGTTAACGGACTGCCACCATATATTGTGGGGGTCTGATTTTCCAGCGAATCAAAATTTCAAAGATTCCCTCGGTGTAATCAGTAATACCGTGCTTTCTGTGCAAGAACGTAACTCATTATTTGGCTATAATTTTGCACGCCTCATGGAAAAATAAGATAAATAAAAAATAGTCAAAAAAAATTGTTGACATTAAAAATTTATCTGGTATCTTTATGAAACCTTTTTTAGACGTTCTTTGACAATCTATTGTTCGATTCAAATTTAAACAAGCCAAAGATTTTTTTGAAGCCAAGAATTATCGGAGAGTTTGATCCTGGCTCAGAGTGAACGCTGGCGGCGTGGATTAGGCATGCAAGTCGAGCGATCTCGCAAGAGATAGCGGCAAACGGGTTAGGAACACGTAAGTAATCTTCCTTTTATTCAGGAATAGCCCTACGAGAGTAGGGGTAATGTCTGATGGTACGATGAAGTTGCATAATTTTTTCGTTAAAGATGGGGACCGCAAGGCCTGTCGATAAAAGATGAGCTTGCGTAGCATCAGCTAGTTGGTAGGGTAATGGCCTACCAAGGCTAAGACGCTTAGCTGGTCTGAGAGGACGATCAGCAACACTGGGACTGAGACACTGCCCAGACTCCTACGGGAGGCTGCAGTCGAGGATATTTAGCAATGGACGAAAGTCTGACTATGCGACGCCGCGTGAGGGATGAAGGATTTCGGTTCGTAAACCTCTTTTGGCAGGGAAGAACATTCTAGACTTAATAAGTTTAGAACTGACGGTACCTGCAGAATCAGCCACGGCTAACTCCGTGCCAGCAGCCGCGGTAATACGGAGGTGGCAAGCGTTACTCGGAATTATTGGGTGTAAAGGGCAAGTAGGCGGCTTAATAAGTGGGGGGTGAAATACTTCGGCTCAATCGGAGAACAGCCTTCCAAACTGTTAAGCTTGAGTGTGATAGAGGAAAATGGAATTCTAGGTGTAAGGGTGAAATCTGTAGATATCTAGAAGAACACCAGCTGCGAAGGCGATTTTCTAGGTCACAACTGACGCTAAATTGCGAAAGCTAGGGGAGCAAACAGAATTAGATACTCTGGTAGTCCTAGCCGTAAACGATGAGCACTAGGTGTCGGCTCCTTAAGGAGTCGGTGCCGCAGCTAACGCATTAAGTGCTCCACCTGGGGACTACGGTCGCAAGGCTAAAACTCAAAGGAATTGACGGGGGCCCGCACAAGCGGTGGAACATGTGGTTTAATTCGAAGCTACGCGAAAAACCTCACCAGGGCTTGACATACAGGAAGTAGTGAAATGAAAGTGGAACGACCCGTTAAGTCGGGAGCCTGAACAGGTGCTGCATGGCTGTCGTCAGCTCGTGTCGTGAGATGTTGGGTTAAGTCCCGCAACGAGCGCAACCATTATCCTTTGTTGCCACTCTTGATGAGCTTGCTCATTAAGAAGCACTCTAAGGAGACTGCCTGGGATAACCAGGAGGAAGGTGGAGATGACGTCAAGTCAGTACGGCCTTTATGCCCTGGGCGACACACGTGTTACAATGGGTAGGACAGAGGGTTGCCAACCCGCGAGGGGGAGCTAATCTCAAAAACCTACCCTCAGTTCAGATCGGAGTCTGCAATTCGACTCCGTGAAGCCGGAATCGCTAGTAATGGGAGATCAGCACGCTCCCGTGAATACGTTCCCGGGCCTTGTACACACCGCCCGTCAAGCGATGGGAGCGAGGAGTACCCGAAGTGCTATGTAGTTAGCCCTAAGGTAAAACTCGTGACTGGCGCTAAGTCGTAACAAGGTAGCCGTACGGGAACGTGCGGCTGGATCACCTCCTTTCTATTCTATTACAGGATAGAAACGAAAATTTCATCGTCAACGAAATGTTTAAGCATAATAAGTAAATCAAGATCTTCTCTTTGAAGTTCTTGGCTTTCAAAAATTTTAGAACTGCTCGTTGAAACAATGAGCGATCATTGTTTCAACGGGTTTGTTTTCCAAGTGGTCAATCCACTGGCTAAGCCGTATAACGGGCCCGTAGCTCAGATGGTTAGAGCGCGTCCCTGATAAGGACGAGGTCAGTGGTTCGATCCCCCTCGGGCCCATTTATTTCGAGGGGCCGTAGCTCAGTTTGGTAGAGCGCCTGCTTTGCAAGCAGGAAGTCAAGAGTTCGATCCTCTTCGGCTCCACCATTTTTTATACGGACTAAATGAATGAACAATAGATGTTAAGCATAGATTTGGATCTCGTTACTGACGAGATCGACATGCTCTTTGACAATTATGAAATATAGGGTAATACAATTTCGAGTAGTTTTCGTGTTGATCAAGCTACAAAGGGTTTATAATGAATGACTTGGCAGATTAAAGGCGAAGAAGGACGTGGTAAGCTGCGATAAGCTACGGTGAGCTGCAAATAAGCTTCGACCCGTAGATGTCCGAATGGGGGAACCCCCTTAGGCTCATACCTAAGGATCTTTTACTAAATACATAGGTAGAAGAAGCGAAACCAGGGGAACTGAAACATCTAAGTACCCTGAGGAAAAGAAAACGAATGTGATTCTCTTAGTAGCGGCGAGCGAAGAGAGATGAGGCTAAACCAATAAGCTTGCTTATTGGGGTTGTGGGACCTTAATGTGGTATTGTCATGGTATAGCAGAAGTGTTTGGAAAAACACACCATAGAGAGTGAGAGTCTTGTATGCAAAATTCCAATGACAACCTAGAGGTATCCCAAGTACTGCCGGGCACGGGAAATCTGGCAGGAATCTGGCCCGACCATGGGCTAAGCCTAAATACTCAATCTGACCGAAAGTGCACAAGTACCGTGAGGGAAAGTTGAAAAGAACCCCGGGAGGGGAGTGAAATAGAACCTGAAATTATAAACCTACAAGCTGTCGGAGGCCTATGCATATCTTCGGGTATGAATGGCTGACGGCGTACCTTTTGCATAATGGACCAACGAGTTATTATGTGTTGCAAGCTTAAGATCCTTCTGGATCGAAGGCGCAGGGAAACCGAGTCTGAATAGGGCGTCAATAAGTAGCACATAATAGACCCGAAACCACGTGATCTATCCATGGCCAGGTTGAAATTTCGAGAAATCGAAATGGAGGACCGAACCCATTATCGTTGAAAAGATTCGGGATGAGCTGTGGATCGGAGTGAAAGGCTAGTCAAACGTGGCAATTGCTGGTTCTCCCCGAAATAGTTCTAGGACTAGCTTCGAGGAAATAACAAACAAGGGTAGAGTTACTGAATAGGCTAGGGGCCCCACCGGGCTGCCAAACCTAACCAAACTCCAAATATTGTTTGTCTTATCTCGGAAGTCAGAGCGAGAGGGCTAAGCTTCTCGCTCGAGAGGGAAACAGCCCAGACTATCGACTAAGGTCCCTAATATAGACTAAGTGGTAAAGGAAGTGAGATCACACAGACAGCCGGGATGTTGGCTTAGAGGCAGCCATCATTTAAAGAGTGCGTAACAGCTCACCGGTCGAGTGATTTTGCGCCGAAAATGATCGGGGCTCAAGTCTATAACCGAAATCATAGCTTTATTAAACTGCGGTTTAATAAGGGGTAGGGGAGCGTAGTGTTAAGCGTTGAAGCCATACCGTAAGGAGTGGTGGAGCAGACACTAGTGATACTGTTGGTATGAGTAGCGAAAACTACAGCGAGAAACTGTAGCGCCGAAAATCTAAGGTTTCCTGGGGAAGGTTAATCCGCCCAGGGTTAGTCGATCCTAAGCTGAGGCCGAAAGGCGTAAGCGATGGAGGTCAGGTTAATATTCCTGAACCGATTACGAACGTTATGAGTTTGATGTGACGCAGGAGGCTAAGTTATGCAGGGTGTTGGTTGTCCCTGTCCAAAGTCGTAGGTCTATCGAAAGATAGACCGAGAGCTGACGGGGAGTTTGATGAAAGTCAAGCGAAGTAACTGATGCCAGGCTGCCAAGAAAAACCATTAAACCAGTATCGTAGTCGATCGTACCGGAACCCAACACAGGTAGATAAGCTGAAAATGCTAAGGCGCTCGAGAGAATCCTCCTTAAGGAACTAGGCAAAATCACCCCGTAACTTCGGGAGAAGGGGTGCCTGATTTGTGTAAGACTCCGCGTCTGAAGCAATGATGGCCACAGTAAAGAGGCCCGGGTGACTGTTTAGTAAAAACACATCACTCTGCTAAGTCGCAAGACGATGTATAGGGTGTGACACCTGCCCGGTGCTGGAAGGTTAAGGGGAGTGGTTAGTCGTAAGACGAAGCTACGAACTGAAGCCCCAGTAAACGGCGGCCGTAACTATAACGGTCCTAAGGTAGCGAAATTCCTTGTGGGGTAAGTTCCCACGCGCACGAATGGTGTAACAACTTGGGCGCTGTCTCAAGGAGGAACTCGGCGAAATTGTAGCGGCGGTGAAGATGCCGTCTACCCGCACCAAGACGAAAAGACCCCAGAACCTTTACTGCATTCTGGTATTGGATTTGGATTTTGATTGTGTAGGATAGCTAGGAGCCTTTGAAGCGGTGGCGTTAGCCATCGTGGAGGCAACGGTGAAATACTAGCCTGTCGATGTCTAGATTCTAACTTTGTCCTGTGAATCCAGGCAGGGAACAGTGCCAGATGGGCAGTTTGACTGGGGCGGTTCCCTTCTAAAGAATAACGAAGGGGTCCAAAGGTCAACTCAAGTAGGTCGGCAATCTACTGTAGAGTGCAAACGCATAAGTTGGCCTAACTGCGAGTCCGACAGGACGAGCAGGTACGAAAGTAGGGGTTAGTGATCCGGTGGTTGAATGTGGGATTGCCATCGCTCAACGAACAATAGGTACTCTGGGGATAACAGGCTGATCGCGCTCGAGAGTTCATATCGACAGCGCGGATTGGCACCTCGATGTCGGCTCATCCTATCCTGGGGCTGTATAAGGTCCCAAGGGTCCGGCTGTTCGCCGGTTAAAAGGGTACGTGAGCTGGGTTTAGAACGTCGTGAGACAGTTCGGTCTCTATCTGGTGTGGGCGCACGATGATTGAAGGGAACATCTCCTTAGTACGAGAGGACCGGGAGATACGAACCTCTGGTGTTCCAGTTGTCCTGCCAAGGGCAATGGCTGGGTAGCCAAGTTCGGAAGGGATAAGCGCTGAATGCATATAAGTACGAAACCCTTCTCAAGATGAATCATCGATTTTCCGCAAGGAAATGAAGGCACGTTGTAGACTACGACGTTGATAGGCAGCAGGTGTAAGGCCCGTAAGGGTTTAAGCTGAGCTGTACTAATCTGCCAAACGCTTGATCAATATATTAAAATTTGCTTGGGTTGAATTATCCTATATTTCATAATTGTCGTTATCTATTGCGGTAACATTACTTGTGGGGCAACACCCGTTCCCTTTCCGAATACGGAAGTTAAGTCCACAGAGGTCGATGGTACTGTAGTCGCAAGGCTATGGGAGAGTAGAACGTTACCGCTTTTCTTTAAAGCCCTGTAACCCATAAGGTTACAGGGCTTTTTTATTTCTTTCCTTGTTTGACAGCGTTATAGCATAATGTTATATTTGAATTAGGAGACTATTTATGAAATCAAAAAATCATGGTTTTACATTGATTGAAATCAGTATTGTTTTAATCATTTTAGGTGCAATTGCTGTATTGGCATTTCCTGGTCTTTTTGCTCAAATTGAAAGACACCGAGGACAGGAGGCTCTTCAGTCTCTCAATCTTATTAAAAGTTTAGTTGAATCTTGTGGTTTACAAAATAGTGGGGATTATACCAAATGTGATACTTGGGATGAAATTGGTATGACTAATCCATCAGGAACCAATTTCAAATATTCAGATCCATCCGATAGTACTGGGAATTCGATAAATATTAAAGCTAACTTTGGAACTAATGTGTATAAACTCCAAGCAATTAGAATAACTTCAGGCGATACTATAACTATAGATAGGCCTGATACTGGTATTGCTACTTGTGCAGGCGTTGGGGCATATCGTGAGTTATGTTAGAGAGGTATAGAATGAATAAAAAAAGTGGATTTACTTTAATAGAGTTAGGTATTGTAGCTATTATAGTAGGAATTTTGGTTTTAGTTGGCATACCCAATATGATCAAAGGCGTTAATCGTGGATATGCTCAAGATGGCCTTCGAAACTTAATGGCGATTTATGCAGCGGAACAAAATTATGCACAAAATAATGATGGGAAACATTTTCCTGCTGTTGGAACGGCCCATTGTGATTTAAATTGTATGAATGGAGGCTTAAGTTTAAATATTGTTCAAAGCGGTTCCAATTTATATGACTGTAGTAACGCAGCAGAAGTAGTTACCTGTACGTTGAGTAATACCCCCGCTGCTTTTAAATTAGTATCCGTTTCTAATCTATCAATATCAGTTAATTCAAACCCCGTTTATTGTTTTAACGATCTTCCTAACAGTACCTACAATCCTTGTTGTCCTCTAACAGCTGGCCATGTCCCAGGGGATGCTTGTCCATAATTATGAAAAATAAAGCAGCATTTACTATTATTGAAATTTTTCTCGTAATTGTAATATTAGGAGTCTTAGCTTGTTTTGCAGTTCCCAATTATATTTTAGGTTTAAGTCGAACATATGCTCGAAATGCAGTAGATAACTTAGTATCTATTCAATCTGCTCAATTAATTTATATTCAAGCTAATGGCTCTTATTATGAGTCTAGTTATCAATCCAATAATCCTGCTGTTGATGATTCTCCTACTCTAAACAGTAGATTAAATTTAAACATTACGCCCAATGGTGGGACTAAATATTATTGTGATTCTACTCCTGCTTGCCATGCTGTTCGTACAGATACGGGGGCTTTTGATATTCAATTAAATTTAAGAATGCCAATTGTCAGTGTAGGAAGGCCTTTAATTTATTGTGATCCTGCAATTGCACCTGGTGGTCCTAGTCCTAATAATAATCCATGTTGTTTAAATACAAAAGGATATGCAAAAGACGCTCTCTGTCCAGCATTTTAATCTATGATTAAGAAAAACAATAAAGGCATCACTCTTTTAGAAGCATTTTTAGCTGCTTTTATTTTTATTATTTCTGTCTCTGCAATTTTTGTTACGATGACAAATTTACGTAAGCCTGCAGTGAATAATGAACAAGCCGTAGCGGCTGCTTTGACATTAAGTAATATTCTAGAAGATTTACGTTCAAAGGTAGATAGCCGTGATTACGATACTGGAAAGCTTTCTATAAGACCAGAGGATAATCCTCATAAAATAAGTCTGGGGACTCAATACAAGATAGCCTATAACGTAACTGCAGACCCTTCTGGGTCAGGGGCTAGAAAAGTCGATGCCAGTATATTCTGGAATGATACCCTTTAATATGAAAATTAATCAAATTCGATCTTTTACCATTATAGAAATTTTAGTCGCAAGTATTGTAGTGAGTATTATTTTACTAGGAGTTATTACGACGAGTATTTCGTTAAGTAATAGTGCCAGGTTTTCTTCTGGAAATTATTTTGTCACTCAAAGTACTCAAAGTACTTTAAATCATATACTCAAAAACGCAGCGTTAGCCATTGGTACGCCATCTAATCCTGGTTTTGTAGGAATGAATACTTTGTGGGATAAAGATGACTTAGGCAATCCTATAAAAGCTCCTGATGGAACTGTTTTGGAAGGAAATCCACCTTTGTCAGACCTTGTTGGTTCTGGAAAGCCATCCACTTTTTGTATCCATCAAAACCTATCTCTAAATGGAAGTTATAATATTCTAAATTCAAATGCATACCATCGATGGCTATGTTATACGTTAGATACAGCAACAAAGAATATTTATTGGTGTGCTAGAGCTTATGATGTTAATAATCCTCCTGGAACAGCTGGGTATCTTTCTAGTCAACCTGCTAATATAAATCATACAGGGGGGGCTCCCTGTTCTACAACAGATAATTTATTGGGAACGGCGACAAATATTTCTACTTCTTTATCGATTAATGCCGCTGGAAGTTCTCAAAAGGTAGAATTTCAGGTAACTATTGATAATTGCCTTGACCCCAATGGTAATGTATTTGGCCAATGCGTGGCAGGCGGTTCAAATAATCCGTATGTTCAAAAAACAGGAACAATTTCTCCGTCAGGTCATGTGGGAGGTTAAGCCTTTTAATTTGACAGTCCTCGTCGGTTAAGCTACTATATCGCCTTATGTTAGATCTCAAATTTATTCGTGAAAATATAGATAAAGTTAAATCTAGTTTGGAAGCCAAAAGGGTTCAAGTTGATCTCAACCGTCTTATGAAATTAGATGGGGACCGACGTGCTCTTATCATTGAATTAGATGATTTGAAAGCCCAAAAAAATATAGCCAATGAAGAGATTGGCCGCATGGTAAGAGAGAAACTAGATGCCAAAATGAAAATTGCTTCCATGAAGACCATAGCTACTCAAATTGATACTATGGATCCCGCCATTAAAAAAATTGAAGAAGAAATTAATCAGATTCTGTTAACAATTCCTAACATTGCTCATATTTCTGTTCCAGTTGGTGGGCCAGGCCTTAACAAAGAAATAAGAAAGTGGGGAGAAACTCCTCAATTTAATTTTAAGCCAAAGACGCACATTGAACTAGCTGAAGATTTAGATATTATCGATTTTAAGCGAGGAACAAAGTTAAGTGGTTCTAATTTTATTCTTTACAAAGATCTAGGGGCTCGACTAGAGAGGGCTTTATATAATTTTATGCTTGATTTACATACTTCCAAGCATGGTTATCGAGAAATGTCGCCACCTGTTTTAGTTAATACAGCATCAATGACAGGAACTGGTCAATTACCTAAAATGAAAGAAGATATGTATCATGTCCAAACAGATGATTTGTATTTGATTCCAACAGCAGAAGTGCCTGTCACCAATATTCATCGTGATGAAAGTTTAAATGAGGAAGATTTGCCAATTTATTATACTGCTTACACTCCTTGTTTTCGTAGAGAAGCAGGTTCTTATGGAAAAGATACTAGAGGATTGGTGAGGATACATCAGTTTGATAAGGTAGAGTTGGTTAAATTTGTCAAGCCTGAAAATTCTTATGATGAATTAGAGAAATTGTTACAAAATGCCACTGTTGTTTTTGAGCTTTTGGGAATTCCTTATCGTGTTCTTATGCTAGCTAGCGGAGATATGAGTTTTGCAGCTGCCAAGTGTTACGATATTGAGGTTTATGCGGCTGGTCTTGAAAAATGGTTAGAAGCTTCAAGTTGTTCAAATTTTGAAGATTTTCAAGCTCGTAGAGCTAACATTGCCTACAAAGGTAAGGATGGAAAGAAAAAAGGTTTTGTCCATACCCTAAACGGATCTGGTGTTGCCCTTCCTCGTACAATGATTGCTATCCTAGAGAACTATCAAACTAAAGAAGGCAATGTAATCATTCCTGAAGTTCTTCGCCCTTATATGGGTGGTTTGGATATTATTACAAAATATAAATAAAATTCTTTTGGAGCATCGACCAAACTTCTTGGTATTTGGAGAGGTGGCAGAGTGGTCGAATGCGGCGGTCTCGAAAACCGTTGTCCGGCGTAAGTCGGATCCAGGGTTCAAATCCCTGCCTCTCCGTTGAAAGACATATGGGACATATACGAAAAATTGGGGAAGTGTATTATATTGAATTTTTTGCTAGAGGATTGATGTATTCTCAGGTTGCAGGTCTAACTGAAGAAGGAGCCCGAGAGATGCTTGAAAAGATTGAGAGTAAGATCTCAGCAGGGGAAGCTTTAACGATTGTCAGGCAAATTAATTTAGATGTTTTTTTTGAGAGGTATCTAGAAGATGTTCATGATCAATTTTCTTCAAAAAGTATTGAGCGTTTTTCTTCGGCCTGGAGAAGTCTATTGAATTTTCTAAACAAAAATTATCCGGAAGTTTATCAGTTGTCTCAAATCACGCCATTTTTAATTGAGTCGTATAAAGCCTATTTAATTCCATTAGAAACGCCTAAGATTGTCAATTTCACTCTGCTTTTGTTAAGGGAAATTTTTGAGTACGGTATTAAGATTGGGTTTTTAAACGACAATCCATCCTTACATGTCACATTGTTGAAAATGACACCATCACCTTTAAGAAAGGGTGCCCGTTCCCAGATAGCAAAAGAATTATTAACTAACGGAGTAATATTAGGAAAAATTTATCAAGTTCTAAAATTGAAAGATGTGGCTCAGGTCATGTTTTGGTCAAATTTTATTCCCCTGAAAAGGGAAGATGTGTATAATTAACGGCTTGTAACGCAATTTTGGGAGAGGTGGCAGAGTGGTCGAATGCGGCGGTCTTGAAATCCGAAAAAGCCCATTTTCTCAACCTCTTGAAATTGCTAAAAAGACCGCAGTTGTCGTCGACAAAATTGATTTTTAGGCCTTTGGATACTTTTGGATTTTTTAAGTATTTTTAATCTAAAACCGTCACGATTTCGACACCAAAAAAGGAGGTCAAAAAATGACTTTCCAACCCATCAAAAGATTCATCACCCAATTTAATGACAAAACTTTTGCTACTCTATGGTTAGAGTCATTATTATTTTCTGTACTTTTTGGAATAGGGTTTCATTCTTTGCTGGTATCTGTTTTGATGTTCGTAGGCTTAACATGGCTTATGAATAAGTGGAAAGGGACGCTCTATGCGATTCTCACGTTAAGTTTTCTGTGGGGATTTATTGTTTTCTGTATTTGTTATAGTGCTGGTGGATGGGTGTGGGGTCTTGGTTTAGGAGCGATAGTTTTTTATAAAGGAGTAAGAGTACATTTCCGTGAGTTAAAAGAGTCTTTGGATAATTTTAATTTTTTCACTTCTAATAATATTAGAGAGTGGCGACAAGATAATTATTGGGGTAGGCAGAATTTGAATTAATCATGGGACTCAATTTTTTATACCCTATGTGATTTAATAAATCACAGGAGGGTTCTTGTTTGAAGTAGAAAATAGTATTCAACACAATTGACTTAAATGAGGATTATATGAGTGAGAATCAAGACATTGCTTTTAGTGCAGATTTAAGACCTGGTGGGAAAGAGGAATTGTTTGAGAATTTGAATGATTTTCAAATATGGCTAAATGTCGAACGAGAATTTTGGAACTGGATGGAAGTTCTGAGACAGAAGAATCCTAATGCTCACCACTACATTAATAGCTACTATCAGAGGTTAAATCAAATACAGGCTCATTTAGAAGCTACTCTTAATAATACAAATATTCCTCATCATCGGGGTCAATTAATTCAGGTTCTACAGAATTATTATCAAAAAAATCAATTAATTCACTCCTCACAACCCCGAGCAAAGTTTCTCAAAGAAATATTTGAAAAAGATCCAGCCCACGCTGTTTATACTTTGAAATTTTTTATTGATCGTAGATTTAATCAAGATACACCAGGAGAAATTGAAGGTTCTTTCTCTGCACTATTGTTTGAACATAATGTTAAGGATAGTAATAAAGGAGAAACAAAAGCCCTGGAAGAACTTCGTGATTTGTGGCAAATACATCTAAATAATTCTAAGACAGATTTAACAAATATAACAAACGATTATGCGAACACTCTAATAAAGCTTCAAGATCAAAAGAATGAAGAGAAGAAAAAATTTGAAGAATTATTAGGTAAAGCAGAAAAAGAACATGAGCAACGTATTGAAAAAGTGAAACAACGCTTTAAAGAAATTGAAGACCTCTATGAGAAAAAATTAGCGCTTCATGCTTCAATTAAATATTGGGGAGAGAAAGCGAAAAGTCATTTTAGATGGTCGATAGGGTTTACTATAGCTACTCTCGGGGGGTTTTATATTGCAGGGAATTGGTTATATAACATTATGAGATCAGTGATAGGAAATGCAACAATCAAAGACCTAGAAGTATGGAAAATAGGGTTGCTGTTAATTGCAGCGACAATAGGTGTTTGGATAACACGGGTTTTAATAAGATTGTTGTTAAGTAATGTTCATTTATGGAATGATGCCAATGAGCGAAGGACAATGATTCAAACATACTTGGCCTTACATAATGAAGGCAAAATGCCTGACCAATCACGAGAATTGATTCTTCAGGCTTTGTTTCGTCCTACAAGCACGGGTATAGTAAAGGATGATGCAGCTCCTCCTTTTATGGCTGAATGGTTAAAGAGAACAACAGGGGCCGACTAATGACTTTAAGGAATACAAGAATTTTATAGAAAATAAGCAATTTTGAGAATTAAAAATGCTGCAATGAACTAAAAGGAGTGCTTCCTTCTCGAGGGGCATTTCCGTTTATATAAACTTTCCACAAAACCACGTATTGAGCCCTATTCTGCCATTTATCAAAATTTAAAGAGTAAATGAGGTTGGATATTCCGTTTTCTCCAAATATTCGTATTTTCTTGCCTGGTAAAAGGAATTTATTAAATTCTTTTTTACCGCTATCTGGTAGAGCGGAATAGTCAAATATAAGATTTAAATAGCCAGGGTTATCCCGTGATTCACTCGACGTTAAATGAGGGTATTCCCATTTTTTCTTTTCCATATATTCACTAGGAAATTGAAGTTCAATAACAATATTTTTAAATTCTTCTTTTGTCTTATTTTCGATTTCAAGAAGGAAAGAATATTCGTGTAACTCTGAGGTTTGTTTCAAGGTTTTATAGGTTACTTCTACGTTGGCAGATGATGCGATTGGAGAATATCCTTCTTTTAATTTGAGGAGTTCTGTTAATTCGTCTGGTTGCATAGTGTAGGTATTATTTGGAATTCCAAATTGTTCACATATTTTCTTACAACTACTTAAAAGATCGGTTGAATCGAATAGTGTTATCCCTTGTGTAACTAAATTTAAAGGTGATCCAAATTCAGTTGGTGATATATTGGTATACATAGGATAGATTTTAAAACCTCGACCCCAAACGGCAGCGGATTCCCACCATACCCAAGAAGACTCCTGAGCCAATCGAGAGCAAATAGGAATTATAGCCTCTGCATTTTTTAAATTGGTTTCTAACATAATTTTTAGAGGGTCATCGCCAGGTTGTATACTACGTCTTGCGATAAATATCTCTGCCTTATCTTGAGTAAATTTTCTAAGTATTTTTTTTATGAAATCAGCTAAAGCGAGTTCTTCACTGGCATAACTGATAAAGATTATAGGGAGTTGTTGAATGGGGCACCTCTCTTTTATATATCTAATTTTTTCTTCTGCAATTTCTTTTGTTTGTGAGGTTACACGTATTAGGCCCTCTTTCTTAAAGGGTGTATAAATGAAGGTGCATCTTGGGCTATTATTCGTTGTTCCACTTATGCAAATATCATAAGTTAATTCTTGTTTGTATGCTTGAATAAGTTCAGCCAGGCTACTTACGGTGTGTTTAATGCCATCTGCGCTGTGCCAATAAGCAGTGATCCCACCAATAACATGTGGGTAACCAGGGAAGCCTTGAAACTCTTTACCCCAAGTTTGATCAAAAATTTCAAATAGTTGATCTGAGGTTAGAATTTCGGGGGAAAATCCAATATAAGATAAGGTTACGCTGCTTTTCATTTTTGATAATATACTGCGCAAGACTTCAAAGGTCAATGTACCATTAGTAAACGAAGCGAACTTTATTTTTTACTACAAACAAACTACAAAAAGAACTACATCCGTGTAGTTGTTTTGTAGTAAATGTCTTTCCTAACTCTCCCATTTGCAAGGGGTTTTTGGGGAAAAGCACCCAAAACTGTTCCCGACCCCACTCCCTCAACCATAGGTTAAGCGGAGGGACTGGGGTCGGGAACTACCAATTGCAAATGGGAGAGAGTAGAAGGGTGAGAAGATGTTGTATACTTGAGAAGGTGGTTAAGGAAGAATTTAAAAGGGAGGAATTATTATGGAAACAGTAGGATTTTTTAACGGTGTATTAGGTGATGTATTTAAAACAGTAAGGCAAAGAATAGGAATTAAAGCTGATATTGATTTAGAAAAGATGAGGTTGATTGCAGATAAAAAAGAAACACGTATTAAGGAATTAAAAGAGGCTCATAATATTTTGTTTGATCTGTCTAAGGAGTTCTCTCAGGACACTACTTATATCTTTTTTTCATCAAAAATGAGCAGAGACCAATACAATAATCGATACCTAGATAAATGGACTGATCTCAATCGATTTATGGCCATAATAGCTACATACTTTCCCCAACTAAATGATTTGGCGGAAAAGCTGGCTGGGAAGATAAATATTTATTGGGGTCAACAGCAGAATTTGTTATACCAAAAAGAAAAAGGTAGCGATCAGGTGGTTTGTATGGAAGTATTAAATAATGTTACTCAAGCAACGTTCAATATTGAAGAAACCATAAATTCTCTTAAGGTAGGTCTCAATAAAATATTAAATGAATTGAAAGAGGATTAGTTTTAAATCTTTACCAACCGTTTTAATCAAATCCGCAGGTGGTTTGTCTCTGGTGCAGACAGGTTAGGCACATTCATTAGTTCAAGAGTTCGTATTCGTACGCTCCCGCATCCTTTCGATTGTTTTTTCGATTCTGTCATACGTATCAAGGACTACGCCCCACATAAAGCCTGTGAGGCTTGCAAGTGCTCCGCTCCGCTTCGCATCCTTGACACGTATGCCTTTAGATAATTAAAAAAATCGAAAGGAAACTCACTATGCAAAACACACAAACAACACCAAAAATCTATGTAGCTTGTCTGGCAGCTTACAATAATGGTTTCTTACATGGTAAATGGATTGAAGCCAATCAGGAAGCAGAAGCTATCTATAAAGAGATACAAGAAATGTTAGCCAAAAGTCCTATAGCTGGTGCAGAAGAATGGGCTATCCATGATTATGAAGGCTTCATGGGTTTACAGTTATCAGAGTCTGAGGATATTGTTACTGTAGCAAGCATAGCGGTTATGTTAGAAAAGCATGGAGAAGCTTGGGCATTGTTTACGGAACATGATGGCATAGAATACGCCACAGAAGAGAGATTTGAAGAAGCGTATGAAGGTGAGTGGGATTCAGAAGAAGATTTTGCTGAAAATTTGGCTAGTGAGACTATGGAAATTCCGAAGCATTTAGAATTTTACATAGATTACGGGAAACTAGCCTATGATCTTTTCATTAACGATTATTTTTCTGCGGAAGGAAGTAGCCATAAGGTTCATGTATTTAGAAGGCTTTAAGCTATACGACCTAGACATGTCGTAAAACTGTCTATTTTTTATTGAATTAGAAGTGGTAGTAAAAAATTTGACAGCAACATATAAAAGAGTATACTTAAAACATGAATAAGATTTTTACATCTTTTCTTGTTACATCCTTTCTTGCGACTTCTTTTCTTTGTTCTTGCGTAGGTAGTGCAGAGACTTTTTTAGATTCAGATGTTCATCATGATGAATCAGACTGTCATTCCCATCAAGATAAAAGCGATCATTCATCTAAAAAAGATTGTGATTGCTGTGCGACTAAAATAATCAATGCCGATATTACTGCTAAAAATGTTTTGGCAGTGCCTGGCAGTCTTTCTCAACAATCGTTTATTTTTAGTAGTACTTTTTTGAATAGAAATATTGATCTAAAGCAAAATCTTTCTTATGCCCATGGCCCTCCAGGGTCTGTAAGTCTAGTTCCTCTGTATATCCAATTCCACAGCCTTCGTATTTAATCTTTTCTTCTTAAAATAGTGTCCTTTTCTATAAAGGGACGCAGTGTCTTTTTTTATTTTTAAGGAGGAAATTATGAAATTATTATTTACTGTTATTTACATATTTTTGATTGGCACTGTTTCTGTTAATGCTTCTAGTAAAGTTAAAGAACACATGGCCATACATAAAATTCAATTTAATTCTAAATCTGATCGCATTAAATCATTTCATATGGAAGATGACGGCCAATTTATTCATTTAAGCGGAATAATATCTAAAAGGCTGGGAGTGCCTTTTAGTAATTACTCCATTAAGACTGTTTGTGTTGATCAGAACGATAAAATTATTGATAAAGACAGCACACGTATAAGCGGAAGTTCAAGTTTTCTGCGTGGAAGAACAACGGCAAATTTTTATACAAGGATAAAGGATCATCAAGAAATAACAAAATGTGACATTAATGTTAGCGGTTAAAAGGAGAAATCATTATGCGAAATAAAGTTTTGATTGCCATCTGGTTATTAGCGCCAGGATTGGTATGGGCAGGAGACAAGGAGTCGGTATCTTCAGGGAATATGAAGAATTTATCTGAAGTGCAGCACATCGTTAAAGATAGAAGTGCCTACTCTATTAAAGAACAACCTTTAAGCGTGAAGGGGCCCCTAGATGAAGAGCAGGCCATTAGTTTATCTTTAAACAATAATTTAGTGCTTAAAGCATTATTTGAGAGATACGCAGTAGATAGGGCTGATATCATAGGAGAAAGTTTATTAAAAAATCCTAAATTTTCTTATTCATCTAGAAAATCCAATGAGCCAGACACCAAAAGGGATACGGAATGGCAAATTAAAGTTGATGCTTTGGATTTATTATTGTGGCCTTTAAAGAAACAAGCACAACATCGTCAGATTAAATCCGCTGAATTTATGGTGGCTTCCAAGGTTTTGGATTTTATCAAAGAGGTAAAAGTAAATTTTTATCATCTACAAGAAGCGCAGGCAGTAATGGATTCTTATGAAGATGATATGCAAGCCCAGCAGACCATCTTAGATTTAGCCAAAGGAATGTATGGAGCAGGAAACAGCAATATTCTTCAATGGCAAAAAGCACAGGTCGTATTTCATGAATCAAAATTAGGCTACTTAGATGCGAAACGTGATTTAGCTATAGCTAGAGAAAATTTAAACTTGCTCTTAGGTTTACCTAAGGGGGAAGATGATTGGAAAATAAATAGCCAATTTAAAGATATTGCTTTTAGTGAACCTGAATTAACAAAACTTAATCAGATGGCACAAGAGAACCGTCTGGAAATTATTATTGCTAAAGCCCAGATTGGTATTTTAAGCAATAAGCTGACCATGGCTCGGGCTGGACTTTTGCCGTCATTCGAAGTCGGTTATGATCAAGAACGTGAAGCTAGTGGCAATAAACTCAAAGGCATGGTGTTGGAAACGGACGTACCAATTTTTAATTTTAATCAAGCAGGAATGTTACGGTATGAATCACTTTTAAGCGAATCAAAGATTAACGTACCAGCAGTAGAAGCCTTGGTAACTAAAGAAGTTAATGTGGCTTATCAGGAGTTAATTACAGCAAGGGCTAAAGTTGAAAATCTTCAAGAAGTCTTACCGCTCTATCAGCAAATGACTAGAGAGACGCTGTATCATTACAATTTTATGTTAAAAGATGTTTTTTCTGTGTTAGAAGCCAAAAGTGTACAGTTAAAAGCAAAGTCAGAATTTGCTAAAGCTATGAGTGAATATTGGCAGGCACGGACTGAATTAGAACATGCGGTGGGGCATACTTTGTCATATACACCCTTAGTTCAAAAAACAGTTGAAGAACAAAAGACTAACGAAGCTGAACATCATCATGGAGGCTAATATGTTTAAGTGTTTAATAATGTTTTTAATGCTTATAGTTTCATCAAGTAGTACATCATGGGCGCAGCCATTGTCCTATACTCCTGTCATCACGCCTAATGGCAGTACAATGCCGTGGACATTGGCCAAGGATGGAGTTAAAGAGTTTCATATCACCGTTGGAGCATGTCAACATGAAATAGCACCTGGTATGACTATCAATGCCTGGTGTTATAACGGTCAAACGCCAGGGCCAACGATTGAAGTCGTTGAAGGAGATAGAGTAAGAATTTTTGTTAAGAATGAACTACAAGAAGGTACGGCTGTTCATTGGCATGGAGTATTCTTGCCCAACGGTATGGATGGTGTTTCAGGTTTGACACAAAAATCCATAGAACCAGGACAGACGTTCAAATATGAATTTACCTTAAAACAGCACGGAACGTTTATGTATCATTCCCACGGCGATGAAATGACACAAATGGGCTTAGGTACTATGGGCTTCTTTATTGTTCATGCTAAAGATGAACCCAAGGTTGATCGTGATTTTGCAATTTTCTTAAATGAATGGTTTGTTGAGCCAGGCACAAAAACACCCAATCCGAATATTATGACGGACTTTAATATTTTTACTTTCAATAGCCGAGCATTTCCTGGAACAGCTCCTTTGGTCGCTAAAACTGGAGATAGGATAAGAATTCGTATAGGTAATGTTGGTCAAGAATCTCACCCTATTCATTTGCATGGGTATGCTTTTAAAGTAGTCGCAACTGATGGGGGAGATATTCCACAATCAGCCCAATATCCAGAAACAACGGTTGTAACCTTTCCTGGTCAGACACGCACAGTTGAATTTGTCGCCAATGCTCCTGGTGATTGGGCACTGCATTGTCATCGTAGACATCATCCGATGAATGCCATGGGGCATGATGCAGCCAATGTACTAGGGGTTAATCAAGATAGCGTTAAAGATACTATCCGTAAACTTGTTCCTGGGTATATGCCGATGGGAGAAAACGGTATGGATGAGATGAACTACATGCAAATGAAAGGCCCAGCAAATACTCTGCCTATGATGGGTGGTCAAGGTCAATTTGGCCCCACAGGCATGGGAGGCATGTTCACAGTCTTTAAAGTTAGGGATAATCTTAAAGATTATGATAACCCTGGAGAATATCCTCATCCAGCGGGAACAGTTGCAAGTGTAATCGAAGATAAAAAATAACAATCATCAAAGAAAGGAAATACGTATGAAAAATAGAACCATAACAATATTAGTTGCAGGTAGTATTTTGATGTTAGGAGGCTATTCTTTTGCTCAAGAAGCAGATCATGGCCAGGTTATCAGTGATAAGCAGGCTATGGAAGATATTGCTGCAAAGAAGGCTGTAGAAGTTGGCAATACAATTTGTCCTGTAAGTAAAGAAGAGATTCCTGCACCGGGTAAAGAAGGCCCAATGGGCGGGGCTATTAAATATGAATACAATGGTAAGATTTATAATCTATGCTGCAAGATGTGTGTAAAGGATTTTAAAAAAGATCCTGAGAAATATAGCAAAATTGCAGAAGATCAAGCTAAAACTGTCCAGAAATAATTGTTAGTTGATTAGCGGGTGGGAAAATTTGATTCCCACTCGCTATCTAAAGGAGAATTTATGTTGGAACAACTGTTTCCCATACATCCCAAGCTTGTGCATTTTCCTATTGCTTTATTTATGACTGCATTTGCTTTGGATAGTTTAAGCTGGATTTTTCGTAAGGAACATTTACATAACACAGCAATAGTTATTTATGTATTTGCGGCGTTATTCACTCCTCTAGTTGTCTGGACAGGGTTGTTTGAGCAACAGAGACTTCATTTGAATCATCCTGTCCTTAATCAACATAAATTATACGCTTTTGGGACGATGTGGATTTCTTTAGCTTCATTACCTGTTTTATGGTTTTTGAAAAAGTTTTTTTCTAGAAATTTTAGAATAATATTTACATTGCTGCTTTTAAGTTTGGCAATACTGGTTACAGTTACAGGGCATTTTGGTGGACGTATGGTTTATGAATATGGAGCAGGAGTACAGAATTAAGATAGACTGAAATTATTCTCTTGACTCTCCACCATACTGGAAGGTGTATAGTTTTATTAGATAACAAGGGAGATAAAAATGTTTATCGGTGAACTCAGTAAAGAGACAGGTATTCCAGTTAAGACAATACGGTATTACGAAGAGTTTGGGCTTTTACATAAGCCGAAAAGATCAGTGTCTCAATACCGTATTTATAATCATAAAGACCTTGAAAAACTTTTATTTATCAAGAAGTCTAAAGATTTGGGGCTAACCTTAGCTGAAATAAAAAAAATCATCAAACGTAGCAGTAGTGGAGTTGAGGCAACGTGTTGTTTAGTCCATGAAGTTTTTGAAGAAAAAATAGCTGATTGTGAACAAAGAATCAAAGAATTAAAAGAAACTAAGAAGCGCTTAAGCGAACGGCTTCACCATTGGATAACAACCAGTGAAGCTAAGAAATTAAAATTTACAATTTGTCCTCAAATTGATAAGTAAGATGGTTCAAATGAGGCTAACAGTATTTAAAATTAAGTAGTTTTACTTAGATTTGCGAGTATGTTTCCGTACAGTATTTTTTTGTCTGTAGTGTTATTTTAGTTAAATAAAAATTTAAGGGTAATCTTTTATAAGGAGGTGGTTTTATGCATGGAGATGAATTAGGGAGTTATGCCTATGGTATGTGGCCTGTGGTAATTTTTAACATACTTATTTTTTCTTTTTTTATCATTAGTTTTGTTAAGCCTCAAGGCAAAGTCGAATGGGCTTCTATGGGTGCTTTCATAGGATTTATCGTCGCTTTATTTACAGAAATGTACGGCTTTCCGTTGACGATTTATCTCTTGTCAACCTGGATGGGGAAATCATATCCAGTTTTAAATCCATTTTCTCATAATCATGGTCATTTATGGCTGGTTTTGTTGGGGTTGGCTGATTCTGCATGGGCGATGACTCTTCTACATATAGTGAGCAATGGCATGATTCTTATCGGTTTTTATATAATTCAGAAGGGCTGGGTGCTTATCCATGCCGCAGCCGGCAAACGTTTGGTAACAGAAGGTATTTATGCTCATATACGACATCCTCAATATAGTGGGATGTTTTTGATAACCTTAGGTTTTCTTTTGCAATGGCCTTCGATATTAAGTCTGGTGATGTGGCCTATTTTGATGTTCGCCTATTATCGTCTGGCTATGAAGGAAGAAAAAGACGTTCAGAAAATATTCGGGAAACAATATGAGGAATACAGGAAGACAGTTCCTGCATTTATTCCTAAATGGGGAGGTACAAAATGACAAATACAATGTTTATTCTTATTGTGTTTATAGTTCTAATTGCTTTCATGATGATGAGAAAAGGCGGTGGAGGTTGTTGCGGTGGTCATCATGATGAAAAATCTGAAACAGATAAAAAAGAGGATGATAGGAAGCACGGGTGTCATTAACGGGAATTATCTAAAGATTGTAAAACTTGGAAAGGAGGATTGAAATGAAAAATCATAATCATGGTTTATGGATGATGCTCTGTTGCATTTTGCCTTTATTGGCAATTTTTCTGTTGCCGGGCTTTGGAGCTAGGGGTAATTCTTCAATTCTATTCTTTGTCATTATGATGTTTGCTTGTCATTTTATGATGATGGGTGGTCATCAGCATGGTGAAGAGAATACTGACAATAAGACAGAGAATGAAGAAGATAAAAATAAAGAACACAAGGAAGGGGGTCATCATGGGTGTCATTAATATTAAAAGATTCGGACTAGCGGTTGGTTTAACTCTGGTTTTTTTACGTCTGGGGTGCATCATTGTGTTTTTAATGACAACTAGGGAACAGGCAGTAGTTTTTTTTAATACTCTTTTGCATGGGATCGATGTTAGTTCGATATTAAAGACTGAAATGTCTGTCTTAGAGATGGTATTTGGACTGATTCAGATATTTATTTTAGGGTGGTTAACAGGAGCAACAATAGCTAGTATTTATAACTTTAGTTTTAATAAAAAGAAAGGGTGTTGCATATGAAAAACAATATTATAGGTATCATAGTATTTGCTATTTTAATAGTCTCAGGATTAGCCTTTGCTCATACGATGGGAATGGGTGGCGGTTGTTGCGGTGGTGCTCATCATACCTGTAGTCTGCATCACGCTCAGTAATAAGAAAATGATAATGTATAATAGACAACAAATGAAGCTGTTGTTAACTAGAGAAAGGTAAAGTTTATGAAAAACAGTATCGCAGTATTCACAGCAATTGTAGTTTTAACCGTTTCAGGATTGGCCTTAGCCCAAATGAATGATAAGGGCAAAGAAATGATGGGGGACAAAACAGGAATGATGGAGGGTAAAGGCGGCATGATGGGAATGATGGGTGGTAAAGGGATGATGGGTATGATGGGAATGTGTCAGTCCATGATGAACAAACCGTCTGTGGTTGCGGTTGGTGATGGAGTGGTTGTTTTATCAGGTAAAAAACTCTATAAATATGATGCCAATCTCAATTTAATTAAAGAAGCTGATGTTAAGGTGGAAGAGATGGGAATGATGGGTGGGGATATGATGGGCAAAGGTAAGATGGATGCTGATGATAAAGAATCAGCAGAAGAGGCGGCTAAACATGCATCACATCATCCAGAACAAAAATAGTCAAAGAGGGCTTATTTATGGTTAAGGACCCCGTATGTGGAATGATGGTTGATCCATCAAAAGCGATCCATGCCTCTGTTGGGGGCATGGATCACTATTTCTGTAGTACACACTGTAAAGAGAAGTTTCTAAGCAAGATTCAAGTGCCTGTGCCTGAAGCTAAATTTAATGGGAAAGCCATTTACACTTGTCCCATGCACCCTGAAATTAAGCAAGATCATCCAGGCGATTGTCCAAAATGCGGTATGCATTTGGAGCCACTCAACCCCACAGGTGGAGGAAATGAAGATCAAAAAGAGATTCATTCATTATCTCAAAAGTTTTGGATTGGCCTTACACTAACAATACCTTTGGTATTGTTAGTGTTGGGGGATATGATTCCAGCTGTCAATCTTCAAGCATTCCTGCCTCAACATTTATTACCATTTTTACAATTAGCTTTAGCTACTCCTGTAGTTTTATGGACAGGGTGGATGTTTTTTGTTAAAGGCTGGCAATCTGTAATTAATAAAAGTCTTAATATGTTTACACTGATTGCTATTGGTGTTGGTGCAGCTTATGGGTACAGTACCATCGCAACTTTGTTTCCTCAAATTTTTCCTGAATCGCTTAAAAAAATGGGCAAGGTTGATCTCTATTTTGAAGCAGCAGCCGTCATCACAGTTTTAATTATTTTAGGACAATTATTAGAAGCTAAGGCTCGTAGTCAAACAGGTCAAGCTATCAAAGCACTTTTGGGGTTAGCTGCTAAGAATGCTCATCGCATTCAAAATGGAGTTGAGCAAGAAGTAGCTATTGATTCTGTTCAAAAAGGAGATTTGCTTAGAGTCCGTCCTGGAGAAAAAGTTCCTTTAGATGGTGTTATTACTGAAGGTCATAGTAGTATTGATGAATCGATGATTTCAGGTGAGCCAATTCCAGTTGAGAAGAATATTGGTGATCGAGTGATTGGTGCAACTGTTAACCAAACTGGCAGTTTTGTCATGAAGACAGAAAGGGTGGGGGCAGAAACATTGCTGTCTCAAATTGTTCACATGGTTGCTGATGCTCAACGCAGTCGTGCTCCTATTCAAAAACTTGCTGACACTATATCTGGTTATTTTGTTCCTGTTGTTATTTTGATTTCCGCTTTAACTTTTATTATTTGGTTGAATTGGGGGGTAGAGCCAAAGTTAGCATATGCGATTGTTAATGCTATCGCAGTATTGATTATTGCTTGCCCGTGTGCTCTTGGCTTAGCTACACCTATGTCTATTATGGTTGGTGTTGGTCGTGGCGCACAAGCAGGAATTTTAATTAAGAATGCTGAGGCTATTGAAAAATCTGAGAGAATTACCCATGTTCTAACCGATAAAACAGGAACACTGACCGAAGGTAAACCAAGGGTTACAACTTGTGTCCCGAGTCGGGGCATAGATGAACAGCAACTTATAGGCATGGCTGCATCTATAGAACAAAGTAGCGAACATCCGTTAGCTCGTGCTGTGATTGATTATGCAAAAGAAAGAAAAGTCAATTTGCAAGCTGTGCAGGATTTTGAATCGATTACAGGTGGTGGTATTAAGGGCAAGATCAATGGACAAGTGATTATTTTGGGAAAGCAAAAATTTATTGAAGATCAAAAGATTACAATACCTGATGATTTAAAAAATAAAGCTGAACAATTACAAGAGAAGGCGCAGACTGTGGTTTGGTTAGCTGCTGATCAAAAAGTGATGGGAATGCTTGGAATTTCTGATCCTATTAAAAAATCAACTCCAGAGGCAATCGAAGCTCTTCATAAAATGGGGATTAAGGTTGTGATGTTAACAGGAGATAATCAAAAGACAGCGGAAGTTATTGCTAAGGAACTTAAAATTGATGATGTTCGAGGGCAGTTAGAGCCAAAGAGTAAACAAGAGATAGTTAAAGAATTCAAATCCAAAGGTGCTGTAGTCATGATGGCAGGAGATGGTATTAATGATGCTCCAGCTTTGGCGCAAGCAGAGGTTGGTGTTGCGATGGGGACAGGAACAGATGTTGCTATTGAAAGTGCAGGAGTAACCTTGGTTAAAGGCGATCTTAACGGTATTGTTAAAACTTTACGATTAAGTAGAGCTGTTATGAAAAATATTCGTCAGAACTTATTTTTTGCATTTATTTATAATGTGTTGGGGATTCCTGTAGCCGCAGGTATTTTGTATCCTATTTTTGGCATTCTTTTAAGTCCCATTATCGCTGGCGCTGCGATGAGTTTCGGTTCAGTATCTGTTATTGGTAATGCTTTAAGGTTAAAGCGGTTGAGTTTTTGATCTCAAGATAGATATTTGTTAAAAATATAGTATTTGAAAAAATATCAAATACTTCTTGACATTTAATAAAATATTTGTTGACAAATATTTTTGATCTGGTAATATTGTTTTCAGCAATTAGGAATAGTTGATTGCTACCGATTTCCCCGATCGGTTTAAGTAGTAGAAATTCCCCGAAGTTTGTTTTTATAGTTTAATTCAATGCTCAATTTCTTTTACCCCAAATCAAAGAAGTTGAACTCACAAGGTGCATTTTTTGTAAAAAGGACGCTTGTTTATGCGTGCGATTCCGCAAAAAATTCAAATCTTGAAGTTCATAGGGGAACAGGGAATTGTTACTCTCTCTGATGTATCCCGCCATTTATTTAGTGAAGATAAGCTTTCTTATGTACGGGTTACTATGTATGAGCTAGGTATAGCTCACAAAAAATACCCAGATGTAGCTAATGGTGTTTGGTTTATTGATAATCCAAAACTTTATGAGCTATTGAGTCTTTATTTTCCTGATTTTCCGCAATTAGAAGTCAAACCCTTTACCCTACATAAAATCCCACATAGTTTAGAAATAAACCGTATCCGCAGTACATTTACTCAATCCCATCTTATTACAATTGATGAATGGTGGTCAGAAAGGTTGATCTGGGCATTGCCTGTTTCCCATCGTGAAGATTTTTGTAGCGATAAAGTCCCTGATGCTATTTTTTGGCGTAGACGTAAGGATGGTAGCCGACAAAAATATTTTCTTGAATATGAACGCACTTTAAAGAGTAAAGAGCGTTACGAAGAGATTTTTCGCTCTTATGCCAAGTGTAAAGATGTCAAAGACCGCAATGTCATCTACATTTGCCAGACTCTGCGTATTAAAGAAGAGCTTCAAGACATAGAAGAACGCTTAGTCAAAGCAGGTCGATTAGCTGATGTTGCTCTCTATTTTCAATTCATTACCCTCGAAGGCTTTTATAAAACACATTCAAACCACAATTTAAAGGAGGAAGTAAACCATGAACAAACTCAAAAAGTATACGCAAACGTATCTGTTTAATTGTTTATTAATGACATTTTTGTTCTTTATTCTTTTTAATACACCTGCTTTTGCTGATTTAACTAGCAGTATGGAAGACTTGCAAAGCAGGGTAAGGAGTATTTGCACACCTTTAGCAATAATCTTTCTTGTCATTGCAGGTATGCAAAAGGCAATGGGGAATAACCAGATTTTTGTTCTGGCTTTGGTTGGAACAATCATCATGTTTGGGGCCCCACAAATTGTTTCTTTTATTAGCGCTGCCTTTGGAGGGTAAGACTCATGCGCCTTTACATGGAAAAATGTTTAAGGAATTTACAAGATAGGATGATTGTCTTTGGATTTGAAGGCTGGGACATATTCATTGTCCTAGGAGCTGCTTTAATCCTGCAAACCGTCAAGGTTAATAACCTTGTGATATGGGGGACGGTAGGGATGTTAAGCGGCTTCCTTATTTTAGTCAAACGTGGTAAACCGGCCAATGCGACTGAACATTATATTGATTGGTTTTTTAAAGATAAGAAATTCACCGCCTTTCCACAAGATTTTGCTCATACCCTTATTGGCCGAAACATCGACATCAAACTCAATAGTTTACAGGAGATTCTTCCTTATAGTCACTTTGAAGATGACATTTTGATCTTTAAAGATGACTCGATGTCTGGTGGCTTTGAGCTTTCCTGTTTGGCTATTGAGAATCTATCCAGTGAAGAATTAATAGCCCATTCCCAGAAAATAGAAACCTTACTTACTAACTTGACTGACAGAGCAACCTACCAAGTATTTTTCACCCTTGATAGCAATTACCAAAACGAAATCAACGAACATAAGGCAATTAAAGCCAGCCATCCTTTAATTAAAGCCATGCATTCCCAGAGAGTTGAACGTTTTGAAAAGATAGCCAATGAGAAACTCTTTAGACGCAGACGTTGTTATTTATTTGTGAACTTTGCCTCTCAATCCAATAGAACAGCTAATAGGTTAAATTTCTTTCGCAATGTGAAGAAATTAACCGAAGGGGAGGTAGAGCTTAACAAAAGGGAGTTTCGTTTAATCCTTAATAATATAGAAGAAGGCCTAAACGGCGCAGGTTTTGGTTTTAAAGCACTCGATGAATACGGTTGGATGCAATTAATTTATAAATACCTTAATCCTGATCGTCAAAAACAAGGCCTTGAATGTCCTAAGCCTAAAGATTCAGAAATTTTTGTCAAACAAGTTTGTTGTTGTGATGTGAATATTGACGATAAAAAAGGCGAGTATATTCACTTTGGCGGTGTTCATCATAAGTATATATCTCTTAAAGTCCTACCTGAAGCAACATACCCAGCCATGCTTACAGGATTAAACAATCTTTCATTCTCTGAATTTGATGTGATTGTCAATTTTGAAGCTCCTACTAAGGAGTGGGGCAGGGCAAAGATTGAATCCATGCGAAAGCGTGAATACGGCAACATTCAGGGAATGTTTGGAATTGTTAATAAAGATGCCCAAACCAAAGTGTCCCAATACGAATATCTCTTAGAGGAAATCCAGCAAAGTAATCAAAAGCTCTTTCGCATGCAATTAACTGTGCATGTGTATGCAGAGGAATTTGAAGACGTTAAGAAACGTACTGCTGAGGTCTTACGTTTATTTTCAGCTATGAACGGCACGGAAATGCACGATGAGCGCTGGGGATCAGTTAAACCAATTTTTGTCAGTTGTTTGCCCGGCTGGACAAAAGAATCATCAAGATGGACGTTACTTAAAAGTCTGCATCTGGCAGATTTCTTGCCGTTCTTTTCAGAATTTAGAGGAAGCGGGAAAGCCGAGTGTCTTTTCTATAATACTACTCACGGTTTGGCTTCCTATGATCCATTTTGCGATAACCTTTCTGCTTTTAATACTGTAGTGGTTGGTGCTTCGGGAAGTGGTAAAAGCTTTACCATCAATCAGATTATCAATCAATACAGCAAAAATGACCCTGTAGAAATTTTTATTGATATTGGAGGCTCTTACAAGCGACAAGTTTTACTTAAAAGTGGTGAATACATCGACCTTGGTCTCAAGGAGAAATTTACCATAAACCTTTTTGATCTATCTTTAAATCGCAAACTCTCTGACTTTAGCGAAGAAGAACAAAACGAAATTCTCATCATCAAAACCAAAACAATAGAGCAAATGATGGGAGGGGTAGCGCGTTTTAACGGCTCTGATCAAATTGTCGAAGATTTTATTTTTCGTTCTATTCAGTATTTGTACCAAATGACTGAATATCCAGTATTAAGTGATTTAAAAGAAGCTTTAAAAGCCGTCTCTGAGAAATACAAACCATTAGAACAGTTTTATGAGCCAGTTGTGGGGTTGCTAGGCAATTGGTTTAAAGGTGGTCAGTACGGTAATTATACCGACGGAAAATCAACCATATCCTTAGACAAAAGTGTCATTTGTTTTGACCTTAAAGGTCTTGAGAAATTTGAGCGTTTACAAGCCGTCATGCTAACAATTGTTACAAATTTCGTATGGGGCAAGATCATGAGTGAACCAGGTCGACGTAAATTTGTCATCTTTGATGAATGTTGGAAACTTCTCTCAACACCAGAAGCAGCCAAATTTATAGCGGAATGTTATAGGACGTTTCGTAAATACGGAGCAGGAGCAATATCCATCACACAGTCATTAAATGACTTTTTAGGAGGTGGTTTGGAACATGCCATTTTAGGCAATTCCAATACACGTTTTATTTTAAGACAAAATTCCATGCCTGCAGTTAAAACAATCGTGGATTACTTTAACTTTAATGAGCAAGAAAAACGTCTCATTGAAAGTTTGCAGATTAAAAAAGGGGAGTTTTCAGAAGTGTTCTTCTCACAGTCTAAGGAATTGTCCCACATAAGCTCAAAGATGGTGATTTGTCCTACATCTATTGAATATTGGGTTGCAACCACTGATGCGATGGATTTGAATTTTTACGAAAAGGTTAAAAAAGAAAATCAATCTTTAGATATGTACGAAGTCTTAGTTGAGTGTGCCAAACAATATCCACATGGAGTAGGTTATTCAAAGTGAGGTTAGATATGTTTAAAAAAATTTTATTGTTGTTGATTTCAGTAACACTAGCCAGTGGTTGTAGTTTAAGACAAGCAGGTTACACGGTTGCTGGCGCTGGTGCAGGTGGAGCGATTGGTTATTCTATTCATCACGATAAGAAGGAAGCCACTATCGGAGCTTTAGGAGGGGCTCTGGTTGGGAACATTGGTGCCCAAATACAAGATTCGAGTGACAAAAAGAAACATAAAAAAGATTACGAGGAAGGTTATGCCAAGGCTCAAGTAGATATAGCTAATGAAAATTGGCAAGCAGGCACAGGAAAAGATTCTAAAAACAACTCTGATTTATCCAAACGTCTAGCTCGATACAAAGTACCCAAAAGAGAAGAAAACGGTGTGGTTTATGATGAACATTACATCACCTTGGAGGAATACAAATGAAAAGAATATTTATCCTAACTATATTTGGCCTTCTTATTTTTACTAACAATGCTAAAGCCGTTGCTTTTACTGATCCTGCTGTTTTAGCGGCTATCCTGCAACAGACCGCTACACAAACAGCCGAGCATTTAAGGCAATTAGCCCAAGCCCTCCAACAAGTAGAGCTTCTTCAATCTCAATTATCAAATGCACAAAATTTATTGCACCTCGCTGAGCAAAATGCTCAAGGAGTGGATGGTTTGCAGACTGCTACAGATTTTCGTAATGTTATTTTATCTGCCAATGATGTCATTCGTAGTGTTGAATCAAGTATCAATACGAATCAAGACTTACCTCCGCAGTTTAGAAATCTTTTCGGATCTCTAGACCCTTGGGTACAAAATGCTCAAAGCACTTTTAAAAATATTGATATATCTGATAAGACCAATACTTCTGCTTATTTAATAGGGGATAGTTATCAGCGCCTTTATGAACAAAATGCCCAAACAGTATCTGATTTTATTGCCAATGCCCGTCAAGTGAATGAAAAAGGAGCCTTAAAGCAAATCGCTGAAGAAACTGCCCAATTAATTCAGATGGAAAATAATGTTGTTTATCTTTTATCTCAATTGCTTAAAAGCCAAAGCATAGAAGCTTCTAACAATAATCTAAAGCGAAAAGAAGAAGCAGTACAGTTTGAACAGGAAAATCAAGGTGTTAGGGATTTTATGGGTGTAGTCGATCATCAAACATTTGGCATTTAAAACTTATGGATATCGTCCTTTCAGTCGTCAGAAATGATTTAGCAACGGTCTTAAATACTGGCAGATATATGTTGGTGTCATTATTTATTTTGGCTGTATTTATCAATTACATAGGAGTTCTAAATCAAGGCGCTAATTGGGCAGATGTCATTATAAGGCTGGTCATTGGCTTTATCCTTTTGCAAAACTACATTTGGATTATGGACACCACTTATAACATTGTCTCTGGCGTTGACCAAACCATTAATCCAAATCAAAACTATGTAGATCAATACGCAACTATGAGCAATAACATGCAAAATCAGTTTCAACAAAATACTCAACAGAATATCGCTTCCCAAATAGGTAATGCACTATTTGGAAGATTCTCGTTACATAATTTAATTATTAATCTTTCGTTTATTTTTTATGCGGTGATTTCCAAGATTATGGAAGCGATACGTTATTCTTTTACAGGGATTTGGTATAAGCTTGGGCCTATTTTAATACCGCTCATTTTGTTTCGATCTACGGCAAGTGTACTTAAAGGCTGGTATACCAGCTATGTGGCGGTACTTTGCTGGCCTATTCTTTGGCACATTGCCCTTTCTATTGCGGTTGCTTTAAGTAATCAGATAGGTTCAACAGGAGGTGGTATTGAGCAGTTTGCTTGTCTTAATTTTGCAGTGTGCTTTGTCGTTATTATCTCGCCTTTTATTGTCAGTGGACTAATAGCAGGAACAGGGGGAAGTTCTTCCGTTGGAGCAGGGGGGATTCTGTCCACTAATCAATTAGCAAATACAACCACCGGCTTATACAAAGACACTATAAAAACTTTTAAAAATGCAGGAGTACGAACAGGTATTTCAACACCAACAACAAGTAATGGAAAGTTCAAAGATTACATGACAGGAGAGGAATAAATTATGAGTGAGCTTATTTTTAATAGAACTATTTTAGAAAAGTATAACCAGATTTTGTCCATCCTTATCATTGTTAGTGTAATTGTGAATTTGCTTCTTGTAATTACTGTCTTGGGTGTAATCAACAGGCCTCCGATGCTGGTTTATTCAAATGAAGGCGAGTTAAAAGTTTTAAAGGTTACAAATTTAAAAATGGATGAAGCAATGTTGCAAGATTTTACAAAAATGATTGTGAGTCAATATTTTAACTTTACAGCTACTTCACTGTCCCAACAAATTGAAGGTATTTCTCAATACCTATCAGTTAAAGCCAAACAAGAAATCATGGATGCTTATAAACATAGTCAATCTGTGATTCAGAAAGAGGGAATCAGTCAGCAATTTGCAATTAATAAGATGGACATTACAAGAAAGAGCAATCCATTTTGGGTTGAGGTTAATGGTTCACGTACTCTTTATGTTAACGGCAATAATAAAACAATACCAGTAACGTATATTCTTGAAATCAAGAAAGTCAAAACAAGTGAATCTAATCCTTACGGATTGTTGGTTAATGATGTTATCCAAAAGAAGGATAAAACCTCATGAAATACTTCCTAATCTTACTTATTTTATTTTTTCCATCTTGGGTGCTGGCAGAAGAAAGATATTTAGATAGCAGTAAGGTTTTTTATGAAACCCCTCAAGAAGCGGATGTTTTAAAGGTCAATACCTCAATGGGCTTTTGTACGGTTTTGGAATTTAAAGAAAAACCTATGCTAGTCACCGTAGGGGATAATTCTCTCATCCAAGTTGAAATCCCCCAGAATTCAAAAAGTGTTGTTATTAAACCGCTCCAACAATCAGGGGAAACTAATCTTTTTGTCTTTACGCCAAGTCAAAGATTTAACTACAAGGTTGTTATTGCTGACTCAGCAAATGTCGATTATGTGGTTGATACAAAAGATTCAGCTACAGATACCAGCAAAGGTGAGAAGGAAGTTAGTATTGATGAACTTTTAAATTTAGCCAAGAATTATTCTTTCTTAAAAGGCGTCAAAGCCGTCAATGATCGAAAATTAGCTCAAAAAGATTTATTTTATTCTTATTCCTATCCAAAATTTAAAGTCGATTTGATCGAAGCCTTTACAAGAAAGAATCCTAATTATTTAATTTTGCATATTGCCATTCAAAACACAACCAATCATCCGCTTAAACTAATTGAGAAAAATACTAGCTTGCTTGTTCATGAGCAGGTGTTTACTCCGCAATACATTCTTTTTGATAACCCTGCTCTAAGTATTAATGGCAAAACGGATGGATGGTTGGTGTTAGAAGACAGTAATATCTCAACGGATAATAAATTTGAATGTCAAATCGTATACGAGGAGCAAGAGAATGTCTTATACACAGATATTTCTTAAAACGGATAATAGAGGTAAACGTCAACCAACTCTTTTGACTTGGGGCTTGATATGTATTGTTATTCTTTGTTCCTCTCTATTTTCTCAACAAAAAAAGACCCAGCATAAAAATGAACCTAAACAAATAATCCTTAAAGAAAAAGACGTTATCGAAGCTGCCAATACATCTTTAAAAGATCAAGGTAGTAGCTTTACTTTTGACTATACTGTCCAACCTTCCAAAGAGAAAGCTGCATTGCCTATAGAGCCTACCGTAAGAAACAATCCAAAACCAGCCACTCCCATAAACAACTCAAAAATGATCGTCTTTGATGATACTAAAGACTACAAATCAAAGAGGGTTGTCCCCTTAGGCAGTATGGTCAAATGTCTTTTAATTCATAATATTGTAACCAATAATTTTGAAGCGCCTGTTATCGCTCAAGTTTGGGAGGATTTTTATTTTGACGGAGAACTTTTATTACCCTTTGGAACAAGAATTTATGGTACGGCGTCCTCTGGAAGGGAAAGAGACAGAGTAACTGTCAAATTCCATGACATTGTCTTTCAAGATGGTAAAACCATCAAAATTAACGCCATTGGCTTAAGTAAGGATGGATCAGGCGGTTTAACTGGTCTGGTCATTAATGATAGCACTAAGAAAACAATCATCGGCATGGCCTTAAATCTATTAAGCGGGATGGCTTTGGGATTCCAGCAAACAACAACTAATGCTTTAACAGGAATGAATCAAGTAGAAGCTAATTCCCGTAATGCCTTGCTTAATGGAGTATCTAATACCTTTCAAAAGCAAGCTGATCAAATCCAAAATGAAGTAGAAGCTTCTAAAGGCTACGCCATTATTTTAGCGGGCAACGAGTTGGTCATTTATTTTGAGAAAGAAAGCGATGTTCAAGCTATTTAAAGGAGAAAATTCTATGCGTGAAGGTTTATTTATTCTTTTAGCGTTTTGTGTTGTTTGTTCAGGATGTGTCACCTTAGTCAAAGAAAAAACTCATTGTCCCGTTATTTCTGCCAAAAAGTCAGACATGGTTTGGGTTGAAGCTAAGACCAACAAAATATGGGTTAACCCTCATTTGGATGAAAGTGGAGATATGGTCGAAGGTCATTATAAATACACAGTCATTATCCCAGGACATTGGGAGGATGTGAAAGGTAAATCATGAACGACACAGCAAACAACACCAATAATGAAAATCATAGTTTAGACACTACGATAGTTATATTGCTTCTTGTGGGTTCTTTCTATTACAAATATCGACTGGTTATTCAGGATTACTGGTTAGATTTTACAGAAAGATTGCAGAATCCTTTTTTTATTATCTTTCTGGTGTCTTCTTTTGTTGCGCTATGCCTACTTTATTACACTGTAGGGCATCATCTTGAGAAGTTTTTTAATAAGCTCAATATGTGGCGACTAGGAATCAAAAAAGACCCTTATCAAAAAGAGACTGCCTATGCTTACATCCCGTTTGATTTTCAAAGACAGATAGATATCTTCGTTAAGAATCCTGATAATAAAAACAAAACCTTCATTGGTTTAAATGCCGAGAAGAACAATAAAGAAACTATCACCTTTACTGATTTACAAAGATGTCATCACCTGCAAGTCTTGGGTAAAACAGGAACAGGCAAAACTTCAGGGGTATTTTTGCCTCTTATTTATCAAGACGCTTTAAAAAATAGACCAGTTATCATTATTGATGCTAAAGGAGAATCATCAACCATTAATCAGCTTAATGGTTTATTGAAGTCAATAGGCAGAGATAAGGACTTTATGCTGTTCTCTTTGGTGGATAAGAAGAATTCTTGTACCTACAATCCGTTGTATGTAGGGGAATGTGATCCGCAGATTATCATTGATACCTTCTTAAACAATTTTAAAGACGAAAATACTTTTTACCGAGAATCAGCCAAAACCATTTTTGAACATGCTTTTTATATTCTGTACTCATTGGGTAAGCCTTTTACGGTCATGGATGTTTATACATATTTAAACGATGCAGTTTGCCAGCAAGAAATCAATAGACAAATAACAAAGGACAATACGCTCGCCATTAATCGTTTGAAGGAATTGGAAACCTTGCTGGAAAGTTTAACCGAACCAAATAGAGGATGGGAGTATGTCATTGTAGGATTTAACAATTACTTGTCAGCTCACAGAGAGGAGATTCTTAACGACCCTGATAGTGATATCATTTTAACGAATGTAATAAGACAAAAGAAAATCGTGTATTTTCAACTTCCCACAAACGCCTATCCCATACAAGCTGTGAATATCGCTCGCATGGTGCAGGCTAATTTACGTTACATATCATCCATGATTCAATTTGGTCAATTACCCAAAGATACTTTAGTAAGTGTCATTATTGATGAGTACGGCTCTTTTGCAGAGGAGTCATTCGTTGAGGTATTAAACAAAGCTCGCAGTAGTGGAATGATGGTAACAATAGCTCATCAAAGCTTGAGTGATTTAAGCGCCATATCAGAGGCTTTTATGAGACGAATTGATGAAAGCACTATGAATAAGCTTTATTTAAAGCAAACTGATCCGATACTTTGCGAGTTAATCGCTAAAAGTATAGGTACATATATTAAAGAAGAAAAAACCTATCGAATGAAGGGTGGACGTTTTGGTAACCAGATACACAGTGGAGAATCATCAAACAAAATAGTTAATGAGTTTTATTTTCCACCAGACAGAATAAAGAATTTACATCCTTTTGGACAAGGGTATTTGGTCTATCACGGCGATAATAGCCATACATGCGTTAATTTAGGGTGTTTTAATAATACTGAAGAGCTTCCGTATGAAAAGACAATCAAGAATCATAAACAAGAAGGCTTAAATTTGTATCGAAAAACGTACTGTAATGCACAAGGCTATATCCCGTTACGCAATGGATTAAAGAAGAAAAAGAAATCCAGCGGAGTAAATAGATTAGATGGAGAGGTGGTATGAGTGTTGGTGTAATTGAAAAAAGATACTTAGGTATTGATGAATTTGCTGATTATATAGGGGTTCCTAAAGGCACCTTATATGTATGGGTATGTCAAAAGAAAATTCCTTACCTTAAGATTGGAAAACTGTTAAAATTCGACTTACGAGAAATCGAACAATGGCTTAAGGATAGAAGATTTAAAGAAATTTATTGACATAACTATATTAACACTATAAACTATATCAAGGTGATTAATGGAAAAGAAATATTTTATGAAAGACTTAGAAAAAATGTTAGGCGTTTCCAGGTTAAATATTATTTATTGGGAGAAAACTGGAAAAATTTCTAAAGCCAAACGAACACCGATGGGTAATTATCGTTACTGGTCAAAGGACGATATTGAGAAGATTAAACAATTATTGAGAGATTAAATGGGCGTTTATAACCGGATATACTGCAAGGATTGTAAGAAAGAATATAATGTTCATGATGAGAATTTAAAGGAACTCACTTGCTCACGTTGTAAACATATCATACAGATTAAGGATCAGAATAATTTCTTTATCGAATACTATCCTGATGGCAGGCGTAAAAGAGAAAAGATAGGCCCTAGTCGAACTTTGGCTGAAAATGTTTTGAAAAAACGCATAGTTGAGATAGCTGAGAATAAACATCTTGATATTCAAAGAAATGTAAAAATAAAATTTGAAGTATTTGCTGAAGAGTTTTTAGAGTTGTATTCAAAACCAAATAATAAATCTTGGATGAAGTCAGATTTACATAATGTCAATATGCTTAAGGAGTCTTTTGGGGGGAGGTATCTTTATGAGATAAATCCTCAGATGATTGAGAAATTTAAATCCGAGCGGATGAAAAAAGTATCTCCTGCACGGGTTAATCGTAATTTAGCCTGTTTAAAATGTATGTTTAATCGTGCGATTGAATGGGGTAAAGTAAAAGAGAATCCAGTTAAGAAAGTTAAGTTGCTTAAAGAGAATAATAAACGTTTGCGATATCTTGAAAAGGAAGAATGTGAACGTTTAATTAAGGCTTGTGCTGATCACATAAAACCTATTGTGGTTATGGCCTTAAATACTGGTATGCGTAAAGGTGAAATTTTAAGCTTAAAATGGGAGGATGTTGATCTAAATCGTGATATTATTCACATATTAAATAGTAAAAATGGTGAAAAGCGAGAAATACCTGTTAATCGTAAATTAAAGGAAACATTAAATGGTATTAAGCAAAATCCTAAGGGGCCGTATATTTTTTGTAAGAATTATAATGGAGCCCCATATCAAGAAGTAAAAACAGGGTTTGCTAATGCTATGGAAACATGTAAAATTGAAAACTTCCGTTTTCATGACCTAAGGCATACGTTCGCTTCTCATTTGGTCATGGCGGGGATTGATTTAAATACGGTACGTGAACTATTGGGGCATAAGTCGTTAACCATGACTTTAAGATATGCACATTTATCACCAGAACATAAACGTAAAGCGGTAGAAATCTTAAATTAATAAAAACTTGCAAATTAGTAACAT
The DNA here is from genome assembly GCA_044225175.1 of Candidatus Omnitrophota bacterium. Classification (GTDB taxonomy): domain Bacteria; phylum Omnitrophota; class Gorgyraeia; order Zapsychrales; family Fredricksoniimonadaceae; genus JACQCF01. The sequence goes on from JBGAJA010000001.1 coordinate 280,742, forward strand.
ATATGTTACCATATGATTAGAGTAGAAGAGTACATAACAGCGGAAGGTCAAAATCCTTTTGCGGAATGGTTTGATGATTTAGATGCTCATGCAGCTAATAAGGTTAATACATATTTAACTCGTATTGGGCAGGGCAATCTTTCAAATCTTAAACCTATCAAAGGCTCTCTACAAGAAGTGATTATAAATTGGGGCCCTGGTTATCGGGTATATGTCGGTAAAGATGGAGATAAGCTAATAATTCTCTTGGGTGGAGGAACCAAAAGCCGGCAACAAAAAGATATCGATAGGGCTGCAGAAATCTGGGAAGAATATAAGCAGCGAAAGAGAGGGTAAGCATATGACTATAACAAGAAATTTTAAAGAAACGGTGCAAACTCGTGCTTTGCATGATTCAAAATTTAGAGAAGGTATTCTTCGTGAAAGCATTGAATGTATGCTTTCGGGAGATATTAAAACAGGCAAAGCTCTTCTTAGAGACTATATCAATGCGACACTTGGTTTTGATCGTTTGTCAAAATTAACCAAAAAAGACTCCAAAAGTTTGATGCGAATGTTTAGCTCTGTAGGAAACCCAACAGCAACAAACCTCTTTGAAGTGATCCACATTTTACAAGAAAAAGAAGGCGTGCATTACGAGCTACAAGCCGTAAGATAGTTTCCTTAAACCGTCACGATTTCGACACCAAAGGAAAGTATAAAAATTGTTTAAAATAAATTATTTCACAAGTATTTGGAATTAAACAAGATATAAATATGGAGAGGTGGCTGAGTGGTTGAAAGCGGCGGTCTTGAAAACCGTTGTGGGCGTCAGTCCACCCAGGGTTCGAATCCCTGCCTCTCCGTTTCTTTTTTCTGAAAGATCAATATGGATATCCATGATGCCTTTGACAAGGCTTTAAAAGAAACAGAAATTATCCGCAGTAGGATCATGTCTTTACAGACGTTCTCTGATACACCCGTTCCATACATCCTTTTATCTGCTTCTTCCATTAATCCTGGAGACACAGTTGTTCGTCAAGGAGAGGTGTTAGTACAAAAGCCTTCCTTAATTTTACCTCCTAATATTCCTCAATTTGAAGGGTTCGACGCTCAAAATCATCCGGACCTCGGAAGTGATACAATGATTAATCTTCTTTTAATCAGAGGCGTCGCTCTACCTTCCATGAAATATAATAACAAAACAGCTTCTTTAGATATTTATGAAGGTAAGTTAGATGAGGCTATCAAATTTTATGGCAATCAGCTTCAGTCTCAAGAGAATACTTCAACAGGATTAGTTGTTGCTCCAGAAGATTTGTGGCCTTTTTCTTTGATGATTTTTATTTGTAGTCAGATAGCCAGAAATTCTTCCGGGGACATTAAAAAGATATTGGAACAATGGCGTAATAAGGGCGCTTAGTTTATACTGACTTTTATGAATAAAAGTAAATTACTAGATTTGGAGATGTTGGTTTTATTAAAATTAAAAGGCAAGATGACCTTGCTTTTACCAGACTCTGAGAAGAAGGTGCTGGTATTTGCTGCTTTAGAAGAAGTGCTAAAAGAAGATGTTTCAGGACAATACGCGACAGAAATCTCTTATGATTTTCATCGAGCTCATTTTATTGAAGCTGTTCTATCGTACGGAGTTGTAGAAGAGCTTTTATGCGATATTGAAGTTGAAGATATTGTCATCAATGCTTTAAAGCCTATTTATGTTCATCATTCTCAAAAAGGTTTTATCTGCACTAATAAAAAATTCTCAACCAGGCAAGAATTAGACAATTTTGTTCTTAAATTAATTGTTTTCTCTGGTCGAAGTGGATATAACAAAATAGCTAATATTGAACTTTCCAATCTGTGCGGGCGTGTCAATATCATTGATACTCCGCTTGGTCCTCAGCTTACCATTACCAAAGCCAAAGTTGATCCTTTAAGTATTATTGATCTCATTCATCGAAAAACTATGAGCTATGAAGTTGCGGCTCAATTATGGTTATACATGGAAGGATTGTCGATTAGACCTGCAAATATTATTATAGCTGGAGGTCCAGGGACAGGGAAAACAACCCTTCTCAATGCTTTGTTAGGTTTGATTCCTGCCAAAGACCGTTTAGTTGTCATTGAAGATACGATGGAGCTTAATACGTTCTTGGAAGACAGTTGTTCTAGATTGGAAACAGATGAGCATTTAAGTCTTTCTGATTTAGTTAAGAATAGTTTACGTATGCGTCCTGAAAGGGTGATAGTAGGAGAGGTCCGGGGTGAAGAAGCTAGAGATATGATGACAGCTGTTAATATTGGTAAATACTGTATGTGCACCATCCACGCTTTATCTGCCCGTGAAGCTATTATTCGTTTAAGCAATGAGCCTATGAACGTTCCAGATATGATCATTAATTTGATTGATGTATTTATTATTCTTAAACGATATCACGTTGAGGGAAAATTATATAGAGTTGTAGATGAGGTTTCCGAAACAAGCGGTATGGAGAACACTAAAGTATTGTTATCTCAAACATTTAAATATAATTATGAACAAAATCGTGTTATGGCAGCTTCTCCGAGTACGATCTACCGTGATCGTTTGGCGCAAGAGGCTGGAATAGCTCCTAGGGATATTATTGTTGAAACATGGATTCGAGCTAATGTTTTAAAGAATTTGCATGAACGTAAAATTACTACAATTAAAGAAGTGAGTACTTTTTGTCGCTATTATACGGAGAATCCCGTCGAAGCTATGCGTAAGATTGGGTTAGACCGTGAACGCATGATTAAAGAATCTAGTAAATAAATACGCTATCCTAAGTTCCTTCTAGGTTTCAGAAATCGCTTGAATTTCCTCTTATTTATGCTTAAAATCGTTTTTCTTTTGGCGGGGTAGCTCAGCTGATAGAGCATTCGGTTCATACCCGACAGGTCGGAGGTTTAAATCCTCTCCCCGCCACTCTACTTGTCTCATTTTCTGAACCACGGCAGTCTTCTTTAGAATGACTTTATGAATTCCTTTTTCCTCAGACGTTTTTTGACCCTCCTTTTGTTTTGCTCTTTTGTTTTTTTCTTTGGAAATAATTTGATTCAATTATCTGATCCTGATGAAGTTTTTTATTCTTTGACTGCCAAGGAAATGAACCAAAGAAATGAATGGCTTACTCCGTATATATTTGATCACCCGCAATTTGAAAAACCAATTTTGACTTATTGGCTCCTAAAAGTGTCTTTTTTGACCTTTGGTGACACGCCTTTTGCTGCGAGATTCTTTCCTGCTGTGTTCGCTACATTTGGAGTCTTTGGGGTTTATTTGTTGGGGCTTTTAGGTTTTATGAATGAGAAAAGATCATTCTTGGCTGCTCTGGTCTTGGGGACATCTGCTTTTTATATTGGGATGGCTAAGACAACTTTTACTGACATGATTTTTAGTGTTTTTATATTGTACTCTTTGTTATTCTTTTTTTCTGCCTATGTTAATAACACGTCAAAAAGATGGGGAATGCTGGGTTTTTATATTTTCGCTGCACTTGCAACTTTGACCAAAGGGCCTTTGGGACTTTTGATTCCTGAATTGACTGTCGTTATATTTTTACTGTACTGTCGAAGAATTTCATTTCTTAATTCTATTTGGATGTACTTTGGATTCTTAGCGTATCTTGTTTTGACTCTTCCGTGGTATGTATATGAAATCTCACTATATGGAAATCAATTTGTTCATGAATTTTTTTATAATGATCATTGGAGAAGGTTTATTGAAGCAGAGCATAAAGGGGCAGACAGCTGGTATTTTTATCTTATAACCATGGTGGGAGGGCTTTTCCCATGGAGTTTGTTTTTAGTTGCTTCTTTTTATGATATTTATAAAAGAATAAAATTTTCTTTGAAACCGTTTGAATATTTTCTCTTGAGTTGGATTATTGTAGTTTTTATTATCTTCCAGTCAGCTCATTCAAAATTAGCTAGCTATATCTTGCCCATGTTTCCAGCTTTAGCTTTATTAACAGCAAATTTTATCGATGAAGCTATTGAACATATGCAGTATGTGATTATTAAAAGATTGAGTTACATTATACTTGCATTTATTGCGTTTTTAGGAATTGCTTCGTTGTTAGCCTATAAATTTTATCAAATGTATATTCCCACAATGTCTCCTATCTATTTCCTTTCCGCTGGTTTATTGACAATTGGTGGAATAAGTTTGACATTGTTCTTTAAAGAGCGGGTTAGGGAGGGAGTTGTTTTGTTGGGTTTTTGTCTTATGCCATTTTTTTTGACGGTTCTAATGATGACTTCTTATATCGAACCACACATTTCCATGTGTGAAGCTACAACCTATTTGCCTTGGAAAGCTTTGAATCATTCTTCTATTCTAGTTAGTAAGCCTTATGCCAGAGGAGTGAGATATTATACAGGCCAAAATGTTGCAGTTATGGATATAAATGGTGAGAACTATTTTAGTCCACATCCGATACCTATCCTGAACACTAAGGAAAAAATTTTAGAGTTCGTAGAGAATCAGAATCCGACATTTGCTATTCTTAGAAAATCACAATTTCTTGATCTTAATGAGTACTTCTCAAAAGAGTTGCATATTGATATATTAAAAGTGGTTGGCCCTAACTATGTTCTTAAATTGGAGAAGTTAAAATCTTCCTAAAATACATGAGCATGAGAATCTTAAGAGTGTTTTCTTTTATCTTTTTATTTTTAGTTTTCTCTTTTGTTTTTGATAAAGAGTCGGTTGCAGAACTTTTTCATACAAAGGCATCTCAAGAAGAAGCCTTAGTATTGAAGGTGATTTCTAGCGATACTATTGTTTTAGAGGATGGGCAGAGGATTAAACTGTTGGGTATTGATTCTTTCGGGCCTCCTCCTCATGAGAAAGCTGTTTTTGATGAAAAAGGAAGGCCTATTGAAAATAAAGAAATCGAGCCCTCAATTCCTCTGGAAGAACAAGCCATCGCTTATGCTCAAAATTTAATGGAAAACAAAAAAGTCCGATTAGAATATGATGTTGAGTCGCGGGATGAGAAAGGTAACAAAACTGCGTATGTGTATTTAGATAATGAAATGGCTAATGTAGAGCTTTTGCGCCAAGGCTTCGTTCGTCTAAAAATCCGTCCTCCAAACATTAAATATGAGGATTTGCTTAGAAAAGCATATCAAGAAGCCCGAAAAGAACAGCGTGGGTTTCAAAGTTATTAATCCTACCAGTATATGAACATTGCTCAGAAAATCTTAAATTCTTTTCAAGCACATAATCTCACTCAGAAAGGTGACATTGTTATTGTTGGTGTTTCGGGCGGAGCTGATTCAGTTGCTTTAATCCATATTTTGTTTCAACTTCGCTACAAGTTGGGCATTACCTTGCATGTGGCCCATTTTAATCATCGTCTGAGAGCAACCTCAGATTGTGATGAAAGGTTCGTAAAAAGCGTGTCAGAGCAGCTGGGGCTCCCTTTCCATGTGCTTCGAAGTAAATCCAAGATGAAGTCGAAAACTGTATCTGAAGATACTGCACGCCAGTGGAGATTAGAGTTCTTTTATTCTTTGTCACAAAAGATCGGAGCTAATTCCATTGCCTTGGCCCATACTCAGAACGATTTAGCTGAAACAGTCTTGATGAAGATATTAAGAGGAACAGGTCTCTTAGGACTAAGAGGAATTAGGCCTGACAGTAAGCTTGGTTCAATGAAGATCATTCGTCCTTTTTTATCTATTTCAAGAAAAGATATTGAAGAATATTTAAAATCAGAAAAGATCAAATTTTGTATTGATGAAACTAATCTAAAAACATTTTATTTAAGAAATAAAGTCCGATTGAAACTTCTTCCTATGTTAATCAAAGAATATAATTCTAATTTTCCAGAAGTGCTTATTGATTTAGCAGAAACCGCTGGGATTGATTACGACTATATCTATAAACAAGCCATGAGGTTGTTTCAGAACAAGGTATTAGTTTCCCAAAAGAAGGTTAGTATTAAGATGAGCATCTTTAATAAAGAGCACACAAGTATGCAGCGTATGTTGCTGAGACTATCATTTGATCATTTGGTTAATTCATTTAATGAATTGAGCTTTAATCATATTGAAGAAGTGGAAGATATGCTATTAAATCGTCCTGTTGGTTCTGTAGTCCATTGGCCTAAGGCTGTCGTTGTAGAGAAAAGCAACAAAGAATTGGTTTTAAGGGTTAAAAGTCTTTCATAAAACAAAAGTGATCTTGCTTTAATTTTTAGATTGGTTATAATTTGAATTTCAATTGAGCATCCTTTCAAGGAGATTAAATAAATGTCACAGCCAAATTTAACAAGTAAAAAACCTCAGCGCCCGCCAGTAAAGCCACAGGGCAATTTTTGGATATGGATCATTTTTGGCGTAATTTTTATGATCCTAGCCGTTAATAACAATAACTATAATTTAAAAAACCAAAAAGAAATTACCTACAGCGAATTTTATCGTGATTTAAAAGATAATCCACAAACCCGCCAAATTAAAAAAGTTGAACTAACAGAAGGTCCAGAAACAGTCATTAAAGGTGTTTTTGCTGACCAGACTGAGTTTCGCTTAAATATTCCCCAACGTGATGAAGATCTTGTCAAAATTATTCGTGAGAATGTTGATGATTTTAAAATTGTTCCACCGGAACTATTTTGGAGTCAGTTATTTATTCAGATTGTTCCGTTCTTATTGTTTGCTGGACTTATTTGGTATTTCTCCTATCGAGGAAGCCAGATGGGAAACAAGGTTTTTTCATTTGGTAAATCACGGGCCCAGTTAGGTAATGGGGGGCCGGTGACTTTTGCAGACGTAGCTGGGGTTGATGAAGCTAAAGAAGAGCTTCAGGAAGTCATTGAGTTTCTTAAAGATCCTAAGAAATTTGAACGCTTGGGAGGAAAAATTCCTAAAGGTGTATTGTTAGTAGGCCCTCCGGGAACAGGAAAAACTCTTTTGGCCAAGGCTGTGGCTGGAGAAGCAGGAGTTCCTTTTTATTCATTAAGTGGTTCAGATTTTGTCGAAATGTTCGTTGGGGTTGGCGCTTCCCGTGTGCGTGATTTGTTTGAGCAAGGTCGTAAAGCTGCAAAGACTTCGGGAAAGGGATGTATTATTTTTATTGATGAAATTGACGCTGTTGGTCGTCAGCGTTTTGCTGGAATAGGTGGAGGCAACGACGAACGTGAACAGACACTGAATGCTCTTTTAGTTGAGATGGACGGTTTTAATACAGTTAGTGGTTTGATTTTAATTGCGGCAACCAATCGTCCTGATACTCTTGATCCTGCATTATTGCGTCCTGGACGTTTTGATCGTCAAATCATTGTAGGGCTTCCTGATCTGAATGGCCGTGAAGGAATCTTAAAGGTTCATACTAAAAAGATTAAAATTTCTCCTGAAGTCAACTTGCGTAAAGTTGCTCAACAAACGGTGTATTTCTCTGGAGCTGATCTGGCCAATGTTTGCAATGAAGCGGCTCTTTTAGCTGCTAGGCGTAACAAAGAGACGGTTGGCATGGAAGAAATGCTAGCTGCAGTTGAACGTGTGACTATGGGACCTGAAAAGAAGAATCGTGTGACTTCCAAGAAAGAAAAGGAAATGACCGCTTATCATGAAGCTGGGCATGCTTTATTATCTGTTCTGATTGATGAAGTTGATACATTTTCAAAAGTTTCTATAATTCCTCGGGGGATGGCAGGAGGTTATACATTGACCCCTCCAAAAGAAGATAAGCATTATATGGCTAAAAAAGAGTTAAAAGGGATCATGGTTGTTCTCTTAGGAGGCATGGTGGGAGAAGAGATTTATATGGGAGACACGACAACAGGTGTTTCCAATGATCTGCAGAAAGTTTCCCAAATTGCCCGCAGCATGGTTTGTTCTTATGGAATGAGTGATAAGCTTGATAAATTGGCTTTTGGAAAGCAAGGTCAACAGATGTTTTTGGGTCGCGACTTATTTGATGAGAAAGATTACAGCGAAGAAACCGCTCGCAAGATTGATGAAGAAATTCACAATATTGTTCACGAAGCTTACGAAAGAGCTAAAAGTCTTTTGTTAGAACACAGGGACAAGCTGGAAGCTTTAGCTAAACGTTTGATTGAAAAAGAAACCTTGGATATTGAAGAAGCACGTGCTTTCTTGAATATTCCTGAACACAAACTTAATTTACATCATGATGAGCCGGCCCCTAACGGCACTGTCATTGCGCCAACGCCCCCAGCATCTTCTTAAAGCTTGTCAACACACTCTGATCCTTGGAGAAAAGACGCTTTTAATGGGGATTGTGAATTTAACTCCTGATTCTTTTAGTCAGGACGGTCGTTTGTCTAAGTCTAATGATCCTTCCAGGAATGTTCGTTTCGCTCAACAATTAATTGCACAGGGAGCTGATATTATTGATTTGGGGGCAGAGTCTTCACGTCCAGGCGCGTCTCAGATTTCTGTCCAAGACGAGATCAATCGTTTGATTCCAACGCTTCGTAGATTGGCTAAAACTGTCAAAGTTCCACTATCCGTTGATTCTTATAAGTCTCAAGTCATTCAATCAGCTCTAGATGCTGGGGCGAGTATTGTGAATAATATTCAAGGAACAAAGCTTGAGCCCTCTGTTTTGAAGATGGTCAGAGATTATAAGGCTGCTATTGTTTTAATGCATATGAGGGGTACTCCCCAAACCATGCAAAAGAAAACATCTTATAAGAACCTGATGAAGGAGATTGTTCAAGAGCTTAAAGTTTCTGTAGAAAAATGTTTGGAAGTGGGAATAAAAAAGAATAGAATCTTGATCGATCCTGGAATTGGATTTGCCAAGACGACAGAACAAAATTTAGAGATTTTAAGAAGTATTTCTAAGCTTCAATCATTAGGCTGTCCTATTCTTATTGGGCCTTCGCGCAAATCTTTTATTGGAAAGATATTAGGAAAAGAAGTTAACGGACGATTGATGGGAACGGCGGCTGCGGTTAGCTTAGCAATTGCACAAGGAGCGCACATTGTTCGTGTGCATGATGTTGGGGCGATGAAAGATGTGGTTTTGGTTTCTGATTCAATTATCAATAGGTAGAGACGCAAAATTTTGCGTCTCTACAATTTACAACAGGAGATAAAATGAACAAAGATTTAACAATCAAACAATGGTGCGAATTATGTCATAGTATCGCTAAAGAAAAAGGCTTTTGGGACAAGGAACGTAATGTCGGAGAAGCTTTGATGCTTGTTGTAACTGAACTAGCGGAAGCTATGGAAGGGTATCGTCATAAAGATGATGCAAACTTTAGAGAAGAGTTGGCAGATACCTTTATTCGTCTTTTTGATTTATGTGGTGGTATGGGAATTGATATTGAGGCAGAAATTGCTAAAAAAGCTGAGAAGAATAAAACCCGTCCTCACATGCATGGCAAAATATGTTAAGAATCGTATTTAAATCATTATCCTTTTTTTTGATTCTAGTCTTGGTAACTAGTTGTGCGCCTCATATTCCAGATTACATCAGGGCTGGTCATCCCTATGTACGAAAGATAGCAGGGGATTATGATGGAATAGTTGCGGCTATCAGAAGAGTTGTTCCTCAACAAGGTTTTGAAATTCAAGACGAAATCAACCCTTCCATTTATGAGCGTCGCTCTGGTGGGGAGGATCAGAGTAGGGATATTCTGTTTATTTCTAAACCCAAACGCAACACCTGGTGGGTTGTTTATTCAACCTATTCTCATTTAAACATCTTTGTTCATCAATTTTCTGATGGAGCTGAGGTTGAGGTCCGTTACGAAGCTATGTCTCCCATTTCCAACCTACGTAATGACAAGCTTGCCGATCGAATTTTAGATTCGATCCAAAAAGAATTACAAAACAACTAAAATTTGCCGTATATCTATATAAATGGCATACTTGCAACAACCTAAAACCTATAGTTTGTAGGGGTAGAACAGTGTTCTGTCTCTACGTTTAATCATGAAAAAATAATGTTCAAACGCCTGATTTCTTCTATAGTCTGCATCTGTTTTATATGTTCGACCATGCATGTATCTTACGCGCGTGTAGAGACGCAACCTGCCTCGCCGGCAGGCGGGGATCTTGCGTCTTTACGATTGCCAGAACCAGGAACAATGGTGGGCCCTTCCACACCCTTAAGCCCATTAACTATAAAAGGACTGGTTATTAATCCAAAGAAGCCTTTGGAATTCCAATTTATAGTCGATACAGGAACGCGAACGCCTGGGGATATCGAATCCGAATCCACGAAATTAATCAAATATTTCCTAGCTGGATTAACTATCCCAGAAGGAGATCTATGGGTAAATCTATCGCCTTATGAGAAGGAGCGTATAGCTCCTGGAGCCTTGGGTAAAACGGAGCTAGGGCGAGATCTTTTGGCGCAAGACTATATCCTTAAACAACTTACAGCATCCCTGATTTATCCAGAGCGTGATCTAGGCAAAGAGTTCTGGGCCAGGATCTATAAGCAAGCCCAAGAGAAGTATGGGGCGACGAACGTGCCAGTTAATACGTTTAACAAGGTCTGGATAGTTCCTGATGAGGCTCAAGTCTTTGAGAATGGTGGGGCAGTGTATGTAACCAAGTCCACATTGAAGGTGATGTTAGATGAGGATTATATGGCAAGGCAGAAACATCATGTTTCCACAGATTCCAATCAAATTACAAGCCAAATCATCCGCCAAATCGTTATTCCAGAGATCACCAAGGAGATCAACACAGGCAAGAATTTTGCCCCTTTGCGCCAGATCTATAGTTCTCTGATATTAGCCAAGTGGTACAAAGAAACCATGCAAAACGGTCTTTTAGACACACTTTATACCAACAAGAGCAAGACATCAGGAATTAATCTCTCAGACCCCTCCATTAAGCAAAAGATCTATGAACGCTACCTTCAGGCTTATAAGAAGGGTGTATTTAACTACATCAAGGACGATGTGACACCTATAGGTCAAAAGAGCCCAAGAAAGTATTTTTCTGGCGGAACAATCATGAAGGTTCCTCTTACAACGGATGGCGCAATGTCCGCAATTACAAGTGATGGGGCAATGTTAAAAATTCAAGTGAAGTTAGACTCCGCTATGACTGTTGACCAGGGGAAGGTGTCCAGCCAGACTAAGGTATCCCAAAATGAGCTGGCTGACAGGACAATTGATGCAGCAATGGGAACATATGATGATAATCAGGTTATCAATTTAGATTGGAATGAACCTTCAATAAATATGCTTACGGCAGTTGCACAACATTTTATTAGCACAATGCCTACGATTGCAAAGAGATTAATAAATGTATCTTCATTTAGAGAGATTTTGGATGAAGCAAGGGAAGAATGGCAAAAATACGAATATTATCTTGGTGAAGGTGAAAAGATGTTGTTTGAAAAGCAAATAAGAGAGGTTTTGGCAATTCCTTGGGAGGATAGATTAAAAATTTTCTCTTTTTTGATGTTTGGAGAAATCTTATCAGAAGATCAGCTCGTTGAACGTTTAGATAGAATTTTATTTTCTGGTAATATTGATAGCCAAGAATATATGGAAGTGGTTTGTTTCTTACATAATGCAGGATTTTTTATGGAAGTATTTCAAAGTTCACTAGGAATTTCTGACGTAGTTAATAATTTATCTGATGAAGTAAGAAGAAAATTAATAGAGAAATTTAATTTAGATCCTTCCCCTAGAAGACCCGTAATTTTTAAAGATTTAGTTGAACAAGGCCTAAAGGATGATCCTTCGGTAGTAATATTGAGTTATGTTCGTCCTTCAATGAGGTACGATCCTTCATGGAAAACTAAAGAAATGGTTAGTAAATTTATGTCTAGAGCCCTGGATATTATTTTAGGAAAAGTGGACTTAGCTATGTTAAATATAGCAGGTGCAGAAGAAAAAAATGGAGGCGCTGATGAAACATCTGCAGCTATAATTAGAAAAAAAGGTGGGGTTGATTTCAATCAAATTAATGTTAATCGTGTCGGAAAGACAATTCAGATGGACTTTGATCCAGCCCAATTGAATCAACTACTTGAGGGTGGATTCGAAGGATTTACTACTGTCATCATCAACATCGCCCCTATCCAAAGTTTGCTGCCACTGCTTGGCGTTGCCTTGAGAAGGGAAGATGAAGTTTTGGCGAAGGTGTAACTCTCAAATAGAATCGTGGTTAGTCTTGACTCTGCAAGTCGCAAAAGCTATACTTCTATTGTAGCTACAAATGAGGCTACTTTTAAAAGGAGGAACGATGCATATTGCTATGAACTTATTAAAGGCTGACCATGTGGGTGTTCGTGATTTTAAAAGTAACCTTTCTAAGCGTTTAAAGACTCATAAACCTATCATCGTGACAGAGCATAGTCGCCCTATGAAGGTGGTTATTGATTATCAAGACATGATGGATATGCTTGATATGTTGGATGAATTGACTGATCCGCATACTGTTCAGGCTGTGCTGCAAGGTCGTAATGCTGTTTCCGCTGGTAAAAAAGGTATTCCGATTTCCAAGACTATTCAAAAATGGCGCAAGACCGATGGCTCTGTATAAAGTTTTTTTTCCCACAAATGCTGCACAAAAAAGTTTTGATAAAAATCTTGCGAAAGTTCCTCGTCTTATAAGGGAAAGAGTCTTAGATGTTCTGGAGAGTTTATCGGCGAATCCTAAACCTATTGACTCTGGTTCTTTCAAGCGTTTGAACCCTCCTGTAGAGGTTTTTTCTTTGACGGCCCAGTATCGTTTGCGGGTAGGAGATTATCGCATTCTTTATGATGTGGATGATCAAACAAAAACTGTTTGGATCCTTACTTTACGCAAAAGAAGTGAATCAACCTATTCAAGGTAGTTTTTATGGATAAGTTTATTTTAAAAAGTGATTTCACACCTGTTTCTGACCAAGAAAAGGCCATTGCTGCGTTGACGAAAGGACTTAATGAGAACCAGGAAGCTCAAGTCCTTTTGGGAGTCACTGGAAGCGGTAAGACCTTCACTATTGCTAATGTTATTCAGAATGTCAATCGCCCAGCATTAGTTATATCTCATAATAAGACGCTGGCTGCCCAGCTTTACAGTGAACTCAAAGAGTTCTTTCCCCATAACGCTGTTGAATACTTTGTCAGTTACTACGATTATTACCAACCTGAAGCATATATTCCATCAACCGATGTTTATATTGAAAAAGACTCTTCCATTAATGACCGTTTGGATCGTTTACGTTTGGCCTCCACAACTTCTTTGATGTCACGGCGCGATGTGATTATCGTGGCCAGTGTGTCTTGTATTTATAACTTGGGTTCTCCGGAAGATTATCAGAACTATATGGTCCAAATTCATAAAGGCCAGAAGATTGATCGTGATGAGGTTTTGGCCCAGCTTATAGGCATTCAATATGAGCGTAATGATTATGAATTTGCCAGAGGGAAAATCCGGGTGCGAGGAGACGTTTTGGAAGTGTTTCCAGCCTATCGGCAGGACGCCCTTCGTATCGAGTTCTTCGACGAGGAAATAGAGCGTATTCGTCAAATTGACCCTATCTCAGGCGAAGTGATTTCTGAGTTGGAAAAGGCTGCGGTTTATCCTGCCAAGCATTTCCTTGTCTCCAGGCCCCATTTGGAGCAGGCATTGATTGAAATTCAAAGAGAGTTGACCGAACGATTGGCGCAGCTGGAAAGCGAGGGTAAGCTTTTGGAAGCCCAGCGTCTGAAGTCTCGTACCAACTATGACATGGAAATGCTTAGAGAAATGGGTATGTGTAAGGGGATTGAAAACTATTCTCGTATCCTTTCTAACCGTCCTCCTGGAGCTAGGCCTTTTACTTTGGTTGATTATTTTCCTAAGGATTTTGTGACGATCATTGATGAAAGCCATGTCACCGTTCCTCAACTCAATGGAATGTATGAAGGGGACCGTTCGCGTAAAGAGATGCTTGTGCGCCATGGATTTCGTTTACCCTCATGCTTAGATAATCGGCCTCTTAAGTTTAGTGAGCTTAAACCTCTTTTAGGGCAGAAGATTTATGTTTCGGCGACCCCCTCAGCCTATGAGCGTAAAGAAGCGGGAAATCGAATTGTGGAACAGATTATTCGACCTACAGGAATTATAGATCCTCCTATTGAAGTACGTCCAACCGCTGGTCAGGTGGAAGATTTAATCAAGGAAGCTAAGAAAAGGGCCGCTATCAATGAGCGAGTGTTAGTAACTACTTTGACTAAGCGTATGTCAGAAGATTTGACGGAATATTTGCAGAATGCAGGCTTATCAGTTAAATATTTGCATTCTGACATCGAAACATTCGATAGAACTAAGATCCTGCAGGATTTACGCCTTAAGAAATTTGATTGTCTAGTTGGAGTCAATCTTTTGCGTGAAGGTCTGGATTTACCAGAGGTGAGTTTGGTTGTCATCTTTGATGCAGACAAGCAAGGATTCTTGCGTTCAGAAACATCGCTGATTCAGACAGCCGGTCGTGCCGCGCGTAACGTAAATGGGATCGTTATTATGTATGCAGATACCATCTCTGCGGCTATGAAGATTACGATTGCTGAAAGTGAACGCCGTCGCAAGATTCAAAGAGAATTTAATCAGAAACATGGAATTACTCCAACTACCATTCAAAGGGCGATCCACAAGGGCATTGAAGAATTTGCGGATGCTGAAGAGTTAAGTCGATCTGTGACAGGACAGTCGGAAGAAGAATACGGTCATTCTAATTACATTGATGAGTTGGAGCGTCAAATGGATTTAGCTGCCAGAAACTTAGAATTCGAAAAAGCAGCAAAAATTAGGGACAAGATTACAGAGTTAAAAGGACACCATGATACTAGCCATTGATATTGGAAATACAACCATTGCTTTAGCCATTGTCAAAAAAGGGAAAGTGCTTGAAACCCTTCATATTGACACGGGTGATAAACCTTCTGTCTTAAAGCCAGCGCTGACCAAATGCTTAAATATTTTTCTTAATAAGGGATATGATTGTAAAAGAGCGATTATTTGCTCTGTTGTTCCTAAGACCACCATTTTGGTTGAGCGCTATATTAAGAAAGTTCTCAATGTGAAGGCATTGATTGTGGGAAGAGATGTTAAGGTCCCTATTAAGAATCGCTATAAGAATCCTTCTCAGGTAGGTCAAGACAGATTGGTGGGGGCTTATGCAGCTCTTAAGCTTTATGGGAAACCATTAATTGTGGTAGATTTGGGTACTGCAATTACCTTTGATGTGATCTCCAAGCAGGGTGAGTATTTGGGGGGTGCTATTGTCCCAGGGATTCGCTTATCTGCCGAATCATTATTCTTAAAGACAGCTTTGCTTCCCAAAATTGATATTCGTGCGCCTCGAAATCCTATTGGAACAACTACCCAGGAAAGCATTTTAAGCGGCATCTTTTATGGTTATGGAGTCCTATGCCAAGGGTTTATTGAACTATTAGGGCATCAAATTAAGGCTAAACCTAAGGTTGTAATGACTGGGGGGCATACCCAGTTAATGAAGAAATTTGTCTCTCCTGCAATCCGTATCATCGACGAAGACCTTATCTTTAAGGGTTTATATCTACTTGTGGTGAGCTTGCCGAACCATTAGCACTCTAAGATTAAGACCGCTAATTTTCTCTTGACAATTTTTTTTATTTGTGTAAATTTAGCACTCTAGATTTTTAACTGCTAACTTTCATTTAACAAACTTACATAAACAGGAGGAGCAAATATGGCAATTCAACCATTAGGTGACCGTATTGTGGTCAAAGCGCTTGAAGCCCAAGAAGTAACCAAAGGTGGGATCGTTTTACCAGATTCAGTTAAAGAAAAGCCTCAAGAAGGTAAAGTTATTGCTGTAGGTAAGGGCAAAATTTCTGATTCAGGTTCTGTGATTGCTCCAGAAGTCAAAGTTGGCGATCGCGTTTTATACGGTAAATATTCCGGCACAGAGATCACCAGCAAAGAAGGTGAAGAACTTTTGATCATGAAGGAAGAAGACATTTTAGCGATTGTGAAATAATTAACAATGTCATCCCCGAATGTTGTTGTCGGGGATCCAGGAACTAGATTCCCGATTAAAACATTCGGGAATGACAAAAATAAGGAGATATAGATATGGGAGCAAAACAATTATTATTTGATGATGAAGGACGCCGTAAGATTTTAAGCGGTGTTTCACAATTAGCTCGTGCAGTTAAAGTTACATTAGGTCCAAAAGGTCGTAATGTTGTTTTAGATAAGAAATTCGGAAGTCCAACCGTTACCAAAGACGGTGTTTCAGTAGCTAAAGAAATCGAATTAGAAGATCCATATGAAAATATGGGTGCTCAAATGGTTAAAGAAGTTGCTGAAAAAACATCCGACATTGCAGGAGATGGTACAACAACTGCAACAGTTCTAGCAGAAGCCATCTACAAAGAAGGTTTAAAGAATGTCACCGCAGGGGCAAATCCAATGGCCTTAAAGCGTGGTATCGATTTAGCAGTTGAAAGAATCGTTGCCAAAATTGAAAAAATCTCCAAAAAAATCGATTTAAAGAATTCCAAAGAAGTAGAACAGGTAGCCTCTATTGCAGCTAACAGCGACGGAATCATAGGTAAGAAAATTGCCGAAGCTTTTGAAGCTGTAGGTAAAGATGGGGTTATCACCGTTGAAGAATCAAAGACAATCAACACTGAACTTAAAATTGTCGAAGGTATGCAATTTGATCAAGGATATTTATCTCCATACTTCTCAACCGATATGGAAAAGATGGTTGCTGAATATGAAGATATTTTGATCCTTCTTTACGAAAAGAAAATCTCTTCTATCAAAGAAATTCTTCCATTACTCGAAAAAGTCGCTAAATCTGGCCGTCCACTTTTAATCATCTGCGAAGATGTTGAAGGTGAAGCTTTAGCTACTTTAGTTGTCAACAGCATGAGAAAGACTTTGCAATGCATCGCTGTTAAAGCTCCAGGTTATGGTGATCGTCGTAAGGAAATGCTTAAAGATATCGCCATCTTAACAGGTGGTAAGGCTGTTACCGAAGATCTTGGTAATAAGCTGGAAAATCTTGAATTGACTGATTTAGGTAAAGCTAAGAAGGTCAAGATTGATAAAGATAATACAACCATCGTCGAAGGTGCTGGTAAACCAGCTGATATCAAAGGTCGTATTGCTCAGATCAAGAATCAGATTGAATCTACCGATTCTTCTTACGATAAAGAAAAGCTTCAAGAGCGCTTAGCTAAACTTGCTGGTGGGGTTGCTATCATCAATGTAGGCGCTGCAACAGAAAGCGAAATGAAGGAAAAGAAAGCCCGCGTGGAAGATGCTTTGCATGCCACCCGTGCTGCTGTAGAAGAAGGTATTGTTCCAGGTGGTGGTGTAGCATTACTTCGCTGCATCAAGGATTTGGACAATGTTGAAACCAAAGGCGATGAACAAACAGGTGTTGATATCGTCCGTCGTTCTCTAGAAGCTCCAATTCGTCAATTAGCCTTCAATGCTGGCTTAGAAGGTTCTGTCATCGTTGAACGCTTGAAGAACGAAAAAGACAACAATATCGGATATGATTTCAACTCAGATTCTTATGTTGATATGTTCAAATCCGGTGTCATCGATCCAGCTAAAGTAACCAGAACTGCCCTTCAAAACGCAGCCAGTATCTCTGGATTACTCTTAACCACAGAATGCTTAATTACTGATGTCCCAGAAAAAGACAAACCAGCCATGCCAGCAATGCCAGGCGGTGGTGGAATGCAGGGAATGTATTAAAGATTCAATGTAGAGACGAGGCAATGCCTCGTCTCTACATGTTATATCTAACCCGATTTCCCCAATCGGATAATCAATCATAAATTTCCCCAACAGGTAAAATTTTTTTAAAACTTGCACAACTATATGGTGTGCCAACTTTTAGACTTAATGAAATAGTGATCACCTATAAAAGAACTAAAATAGGTTTTATTGTGGATTCTTAAGGCTTATTAAATCTCAATTGGCGCTATTTATTTAAATATCTTATACTTACTGTATATGAGTATAAGTAAAGGTTTTAAATTTCGGGTTATTGCAGCCACGGTTCTTTCTGTGTTTGTGATAACTTCCATCATTCCTGCACGTAATTCTTTTGCGCAAGAAACGCCTCAGCTTTTAGGTTTACCTAAGCCTGGAACAATGGTTTATTTAAGTCCTACTTTTATTCCTTCTATTCTTAAAGGAATTAAAGTCTTTCCTGACAATCCTCTTAAGTTTGATTTTATTTTGGATACGGGAAATTCTCGTTTATCTGTAGAGACGCAAGATCTTGCGTCTCTACGTCATGAATCTCAAAGATTGATCAAATATTTCCTTACCTCTTTAACTGTCCCAGATAATGATATGTGGGTGAATCTTTCTCCTTATGAGAAGGATCGGATTATTCCTGATCAATTTGGTGTCACTGAAATGGGGAGAGATTTATTAGCCCAAGACTATATTTTGAAACAACTAACGGCGTCTTTAATTTATCCTGAGAATGAGTTGGGTAAAAAGTTTTGGGACCAAGTCTATTCAAAGGCTCGAGAGCTTTATGGGAATACTAACATCCCCGTTAATACCTTTAATAAGGTTTGGGTTGTTCCTGATAAAGCTGTTGTCTACGAAAACGGTAATATTGCCTATATCAAAGAAAGTCATTTGAAGGTGATGCTGGAGGAAGATTATTTATCATCTGAGAAACATAAGGGGGATGATCGTTCATCATTGGGGACGAATATTATTCGCAATATCATTCTTCCTGAAATTGAAAAAGAGGTTAATCAAGGTCAAAACTTTGCTTCACTTCGCCAAGTGTATCATTCCATGATTTTAGCCACATGGTTCAAGCGTAATTTAAAACAGAGTCTGTTAGGCAAGGTCTATGTTGGAAAGAACAAGGTAAATGGTGTTCAAGTTGAAGACAAGCAAATTAAACAGAAGATCTATCAGCAGTATCTCAAGGCTTTTAAAGTTGGTGCTTACAATTACATTAAAGAAGATATTAATCCCATAACACATCAAGTTCTTCCAAAGAAATATTTTTCAGGAGGATTTAAGTTTGGCAATGCTATGGATATAGCTATGACAACAATTCCTTTAACATCAGAAGGTATTGTTGAGTATGCGCAAGATTCTTCTGTGGGAGATTTAATGATTGTTTCTGCAGATTTACAGACTCAAGTAGAAAGTGACCATTCAAAAGCAGAGGCAGTGGTAAATACTTTAATTGAATATATTAATCAACTTATTGAAGCTCAATCTACCGACAAGTTCTTTAATTTAAAGCTGGAGGTTTGGATTCGTTTAGCTCAGAAATTAGATGATCTTGTTTTAGATGGCTTACGACCTTTTCAAAAATCGCCTTCGCATTCTTTGACGCTGGATGATTATAGCTATATCGGAGTTCGTCTTAATGAGGAGTGGCAAAGGCATTTTTCTGAGTCAATTTTTCCCTACTTTGCAATGTTGATCGATAATTTTATATTAATTCCTAAGACTTTCTATGATTTTAGAGACAGAGTAGATGCTTTGAGTCTAGGAGCACCTTTGGAAGATAGAGTTTTGTCTATTCTTTTAAGAGGGATTCAGCAAGTGATGCATTTGCGGTCTACAGGAGTTAATCACCCAGAATTTACCAAAGATGGAATTCCAGAGTTATTTGATAATGAAGATATAATTCAAGTAGTTCGAGAGCTTATTCCTCTTATTCATCGTTGGAAGAGCGAGCACAGAAGTACATGGAAAAAGAAATTACCTGTTCCCGAGCATTATAAGGGTAAACGTTTGAATATCACATATGAAGATTTTATAGATTGGGGGCTGGATGTCATGATTGATACAATTATTCATGATCCTCAGTATATGGCTAAAGATCAGAGAATTCTGGGGGCTATGAAGGCTACAGAGCAATTTATAAATCAAGGCACATGGAGTATTGATGGCGTCATGGCAAGAATGTTTAAAGGTTTAGAGAGGGAGGGGGTAAGTGAAGAAGCAGCAGCAAATATTATTATTAATGCTGTATTGCATGTGAGAAATAAGCCGGTCTTCCAACATTTGCGTTCGCCCTTTAGGGTATATACAAAAGATTGGAAAGAAATATTTTCCTACTTAAAGCTCCATGGTGATCCTCGTTTCAAACATCCGTCTCTTCCTGTATCGGAGCTATTCTTTATTATGCTTCCTTATGATAATTTATTTGGTCCAGAGCTTGATAGGAAGGATTATCTCTATCGAGGGATGATTTTTCCAAGGACAACATATAATGGAGGGACTTCTCCCTATAATAGAATAGATAAGATCTCAGATGAAGAATTGCTTAAACCTTATAGCGATGCATTTAGCAAGCTAGGGGGTCATTTCAAGAGAGTAGGATGGATTATTAACGACATTTCTAAAAGTAATAGTCTTAAAACTGATGAGGCAATGTTGTCTAGAGGAGGGCAGGTTGATAAAGCTATGTTAAGGAGTTTCAAGTCTCCTGGTGGTATAGACCTTAATCCTAATAAGTTGAATTTACAATCTCAAGGACAGGGAATGAATTCTCCGAATTTTAAAAGTTTGCGAGATTTTCCAAATGATTCTTTTGATGGTTTTTCTCCAATTATCCTTCAAATTATTCCTGCCAATCTCAAATTATTCATGGAATTATCTAAATAAGGCTCCCTGATAGGTCAAATATTTTGTATTGACAGACGCTGTTTCCGTTGGTATAATCCCGCTTCAAATTTGTTTCTATTATAGCTTTTTTGATTTCTATCTTATTGAAATTACGGAGGTTACGTCATGGCGGATTGGATTGGAATTAACCGTAGAGCTCGCAGATGTTACGGTTTTGATGAAGTTGCCCTGGTTCCTGGCTCTGTTACAGTGAATCCTAATGAAGTAGATACAACATTTGAAATAGGTAAGCATAAATTTTCTGTTCCCATCTTAGCGGCTTCTATGGATGGAGTTGTAGATGTCGATTTTGCGATTGCTATGGGGAAATTAGGCGGTATGGCTGTTCTTAATTTGGATGGTATTCAAACCCGTTATGATGATCCTGATAAGATTTTAGACCAAATTGCCAATGCTTCACCAGAAGAAGCAACCAAACTTGTCCAAAGTTTGTATGACGGTAAAAAATTCCCAGTTAAAGATAAATTGATTGCAAAACGTATTGAAGCAATCAAAAAAGGTAAAGTTCCTGCCATTGTTAGTTGTATTCCACAAAACGCTGAACATTTTTATAAAGTTGCGGTAGATGCGGGCGTAGATATTTTTATTGTCCAATCTACAGTTGCAACTGTTCGTCATATTGCCACAGAATATAAAATCTTGGATGTTGAGAAATTTTGTAAGAAAGCTAAGACTCCTATCATTGTCGGAAATGTCGTGACATATGATATGGCCCTTGAGCTTATGGAAATTGGAGCTTCAGGTATTTTGGTTGGTATAGGTCCAGGAGCAGCTTGTACATCACGAGGAGTTTTAGGTATAGGAGTTCCTCAAATTACAGCGACCGTTGATTGTGCTGCAGCTCGTGACTATTATTTTAAACGTCGTGGAAAATATGTTTCCATTATCACAGATGGCGGTATGCGTATTGGTGGGGAAATTTGTAAAGCTTTTGCTGCAGGTTCTGATGCGGTCATGGTTGGTTCTGCTTTCGCTAAAGCAGAAGAAGCTCCGGGACGTGGGTATCACTGGGGTATGGCTACATCTCATGCTAATTTGCCTCGTGGAACAAGAATTAAGGTTGGAATCAGTGGAACACTTAAAGAAATTCTAGTTGGGCCTGCTAAAGTTGATGATGGGTCTCAAAACTTTGTGGGAGCTTTAAAAACATCGATGGGTTCTTTGGGAGCCCGTAATATTAGCGAAATGCACGATGTGGAAATAATCCTTGCTCCTTCTATACAAACAGAGGGAAAAGTTTTCCAAATCGGCCAACGAGTTGGGATGGGCAAATAAGAAGGGGTGATACTCATGGCTAAAAAAGCCGTCAAAAAAGTTGTTAACAAAATAAAAAGCGCAGCGCAGCACAAATATACTAAATTTAATAATAAGAAGCCTAATAAGAAAAAAGCAGTCCATGGGCTAATGAAGCCAATTAAGCTTCGTTCCTCTTCTAAAATCATTCCAATAGAAATTAAAAAACAAAGAGCTAGAGATATTATTTTAATTCTGGACTTAGGTTCTCAGTATACTCAATTAATTGCTCGCCGCATTCGTGAGAGCAAGGTGTTCAGTCAGATTGTTCCTTATAATATAACCCCCGAAGAAATTAAAGCGATCTATCCTAAAGGAATCATTCTTTCGGGTGGACCTCAAAGTGTTTATGATAAGGATGCTCCTAAACCTTCCGAAGAAATATTTAAGTTAGGAATTCCTGTTCTTGGGATTTGTTATGGTATGCAAGTGATTACACAAATGTTAGGTGGGAAGGTTGGGAAAGCTAAAGATCGAGAATATGGAAAAGCCGAACTTTTTATTGATAACAATAAGGATCTTTTTTCTAATCTCTCAAACAATTTGACATGCTGGATGAGTCATGGAGATGAGATTTTAAGTCCACCTCCAGGATTTACACGTATTGCTCATACTTTGAATGCTGCCAATGCTGCAATCGGAAATCGTGCTAAAAAGATTTGGGGTGTTCAATTCCATCCTGAAGTAGTTCATACTCAACGAGGCTTACAGATTATCCAGAACTTTGCTTACACAATTTGTGGATGTTTACCTCGCTGGACTATGGATCGTTTTATTGATCTTTCGGTCAAGCAGATTAAAGAGTTGGTTGGAAATAAAAAAGTTGTTTTAGGTTTAAGTGGAGGTGTCGATTCTTCCGTTGCAGCTCTGTTGCTCCATAAGGCCATTGGAAACAAGCTATATTGTATCTTTGTAGATAATGGACTATTGCGTCATAACGAATCTACATCTGTTGTGAGAACTTTTAAAGGTAACTTTAAGATTAACTTAACCATGGTTGATGCTCAAAAACGATTCATGGAACGCCTTAAAGGTGTGGAAGATCCTGAACAAAAACGTAAAATTATTGGTGATGAGTTTGTGAGAGTCTTCCAGGAAGCTGCAAAACGTATTAAGAATGTAGAATTCTTAGGTCAGGGTACATTATACCCAGATGTGATTGAGTCTGTGGCTGCTCATGGTGGACCAACGGCTGTTATCAAGAGCCATCATAATGTTGGTGGTTTGCCTAAAGATATGAAATTAAAGTTAGTCGAACCTTTGCGTGAATTATTCAAAGATGAAGTTCGATTAATTGGTAAGAACCTCTTAATGCCAGAATCAATTCTTAAAAGACAGCCTTTTCCAGGTCCTGGTTTAGCAATCCGAGTGATCGGAGAGGTAACTAAGGAACGTGTAGACATTGTTCGTGAAGCTGATGAACGAGTGTTGGATGAAATCAAAAAAGCAGGTCTTTATAATGAATTGTGGCAGGCTTTTGCTGTTTTGCTTCCAATCAAAACGGTTGGTGTTATGGGTGACAATCGTACTTATGAAAATGTAATTGCGATTCGTTGTGTTAATAGTGTTGATGGTATGACTGCTGATTGGGCTCCTTTAGCTCCAGATCTATTAGGAAAGATTTCTAATCGTATTATCAATGAAGTTAAAGGTGTTAATCGCGTCGTGTATGATATTTCTTCAAAGCCACCGGCTACAATTGAATGGGAATAATTGATTCTCATTTTTCTAAAAAACCGCAACTTATGAAAAATAGGTTGCGGTTTTTTTGTCGGCAGTGTTAAAATTATCCCACTTATAATTATTTGAAATGGTTTGTTGAAGGTTTATGTCATCTTCCGAATTTGTTCATCTTCATGTTCACACACAATACAGTCTTTTAGATGGTGCCTGCCGCGTCGAAGGATTAGTCAATAAGGCTGCCGATTTAGGCATGAAAGCCTTAGGAATGACCGATCATGGCAACATGTTTGGAGCTATTCATTTCTATCAAGCTGCCAAGAAAGCTGGAATTAAGCCCATTATTGGTTGTGAAGCTTATGTGGCTCCCGGTGGCAGGGCTGAAAGAAACTCTGATCAAAAAAGTACTGCTCATCTTCTTTTGCTTGCCAAAGATAATGAAGGTTATTCCAATTTAATTAAGCTAGTTTCTGCAGGATACCTGGAAGGATTTTATTATAAGCCTCGTATGGATAAGGAGCTTCTGTCTCGCTATGCGAAAGGTCTTATTTGTACATCTGCCTGTCTTAAAGGGGAAGTTTCTAACTTTCTTATGAAAGGGGACTATAGATCAGCTCTTAAAGCAGCTGATGATTTATCTCACATTTTTGGTAAAGACAACTTTTATATTGAACTTATGGATCATGGCTTAACCGAACAAAAGAAAGTTAATGAGGGGCTTTTAAAGATCGCCAATGAATTGAATCTTAAGATGATTGCGACCAATGACGTACATTACTTGAATCATGATCAAGCTCGTGCGCACGAAACTCTTCTTTGCATTCAAACTCAAACAACGCTTACCGATCCCAATCATATGTGTTTTGGAACTCCTGAGTTTTATTTTAAAACTCCTCAAGAAATGGGAGATATTTTTTCCTGGGTTCCAGATGCATTGAGCAATACAGTTGAAATCGCAGAACGAGTGAATCTTAAGTTGGATTTTGATAAATATCATCTTCCTCGCTATGAAACTCCTTCAGGCATGGATGTACAACTTTACTTGCGGCAATTGTGTGATGATGGTCTTAAGTTTCGTTATGGCAGTGCAATAAATAGCCAACTTCGTGAGCGTTTGGAGCATGAATTAAAAACAATCGAAAGCATGGGGTTTGTAAGTTATTTTTTAATTGTATGGGACTTTATTCAATATGCGAAGAAAAGTGGAGTGCCCGTTGGGCCGGGTCGAGGTTCTGCAGCTGGAAGTTTGGTTAGTTATATTTTAGGAATTACTGATCTGGATCCAATTAAATACGGCCTTCTTTTTGAAAGGTTTCTAAATCCAGGTCGAAAAAGTATGCCTGATATTGATATCGATTTTTGTTATGAGCGACGAGGAGAAATTATTGATTATGTGACTCGGAAATATGGGCGGGATAATGTGGCTCAAATTATTACTTTTGGGAGTATGCAAGCCAAAGCTGCAATTCGTGATGTGGGGCGGGCCATGGCTATGAATTATGCTGATGCAGATAAAATTGCCAAGTTAATTCCTAATGAAATTGGGATTACGATTGATGAAGCGATTCATGTGGAACCTCAATTAAAAGAACTAATGGAGGCTGATAAAAGCGCTCGTGATTTACTTAATACTGCCAAGGTCCTGGAAGGATTAAATAGACATGCATCCATTCATGCAGCTGGAGTTGTGATTTCTGATAAGCCTCTGACGGAACACGTGCCTCTGTTTAAAAGTTCAGATGGCCAGGTGACGACAGCCTATGATATGGATGGAATTTCCAAAATCGGTCTTTTAAAGATGGATTTTTTAGGATTGCGTACCTTGACGGTTATTGAGGATGCCATCAGATTAATTCAAAAACATAAAAGTGTTAAAATCGATATTGATAATCTTCCCCTTGATGATGGTAAAACATATGCCATGCTCTCTCAAGCCAATGCTTCTGGGGTGTTTCAGTTGGAAAGTGCGGGGATGAGAGACTTGCTTAAGAAATCAAAACCTTCTGAATTTGAAGATTTGATTGCCATTCTTGCTTTATATAGGCCAGGTCCTATGGGTAGTGGAATGCTTGAAGATTTTATCAAAAGAAAGCGTGGAGAGAATCGAGTAAGTTATCCGCATCCAAAGTTAGAAGATGTTTTGAAGCCTACTTATGGAATCATTGTCTATCAAGAACAGGTTATGCAGATAGCATCTGTTTTGGCGGGCTTTAATATGACGATGGCTGATGATTTGCGTAAGGCTATGGGAAAAAAAATTCCTGCTGAAATGCAAAAAATGAGACAGTTCTTTATCGATGGTTGTGACAAGGAAAGTGGGATTAGTGAAACAGAAGCTAATCGACTTTTTGATTTGATTGATTATTTTGCTGGATATGGTTTTAATCGAAGTCATTCAGCGGCCTATGCCTTAATTACGTATCGAACAGCTTATCTAAAAGCTAATTATCCTGTTGAATTTATGAGCGCTTTGCTTACGGCAGAACGTGATAATACAGATAAAGTTGTTGAATATGTAAAAGAAACAGGGGTGATGGGGATTAATGTTTTACCACCGGATGTGAATGCTTCTCAGGCTCAGTTTTCAGTTATTGATGATCATACCATTCGCTATGGCCTTTTGGCTGTCAAGAATATTGGTTCTTCGGCTATTGAATCTATGGTCAAAGAGAGAGAAAAACAGGGTGGATTTAAATCTATATTTGATTTTTGTCAACGTGTTGATTTGCGTTTAAATAATCGCAAAGTTTTAGAAAGTTTAATTAAATCAGGATCAATGGATAGTTTCTTTGCAAAAAGAGCGCAGTTGATGGCTGTTTTAGATCGAGCTTTGGATACAGGTATTAAAAATCAAAAAGAAGAGCAAACAGGGCAATTTTCTTTCTTTAAAATGCAAGAAGAGCAAAGCGGCTTTGGGACTCAAGAGGAAAATCTTCCAGATATTCCTGAATGGCCCACAGCCCAGGTTTTGGCCCAAGAAAAAACGTTGTTAGGGTTTTATTTAAGCGGTCATCCTTTGCAGCGATATCGAGTCGAAATTGAAGAATTTGCTGATTTTACAACAGCCTCTCTTAAAAATGCTCAAGATGGTAAAGATGCAAGAATGATAGGTCTTATTCAGTCGGTGAAATTAACTACTACTAAGAAAACTAATGAACGTATGGCGATTGTTGGTTTGGAAGATATGGAAGGAGCTATGGAGATTGTAATTTTTCCTTCCAGTTATCAGAATATGGCAAATTATTTGAAGGAAGGAACTATTGTTGTTGTCAAAGGAAAAGTAAGCTTCCGAGATGGCATGCCTAAGATGATTGCCAATGAAATGGCAGGTATCGAGGAAGTCTATAGTCTTATTAAGAATATTCATGTCAATGTCTCAAAAGCTGGTAAAGCTGGATTCGAGAAACTCAAAGAAAGGCTCAAGCGTTTCCCGGGCAAGGTCCCAGTCTACTTAGAACTCGACACCAAGAACTACAAAAGTGTTCAAATTTTAGTAGGTGAAGACCTCTTTGTCACCCCTTCAGAAGTTCTCATGGAAGAGATCAAATCCCTAGTCGGATCCGAGCATTTTCGTGTTGTTATTTAAATAAAAACTTATTGCAAATTTTAGGGTCTTTGGATATACTAGCCGTTCATTTGTGAAGAAAGCCTTATCTTCAGGGTATGAGGATTGGATGAAATAGGGCTTAAAACATAAACGTTTTGTCCCAACCTAATTGTGTAGCGACGACCGACAAAACCAACGTCAAAGGAGAATCAAAGAAAATGGCAACAGAATTAATTAAGCAATTATTAGAAGCAGGGGTCCACTTCGGTCACCAAAGCCGTCGTTGGAATCCTAAGATGAAGAAGTTTATTTTTGGTGAACGTGGTGGTATTTATATTATTGACTTAGAAAAGACAGTTGACAGATTGAATGCTGCGCGTGATTTTATTCGTGATATTGCAGCAAAAGGTGGTAAAGTTCTTTTCGTAGGAACAAAGAAACAAGCCCAAGATGTTATTCAAGAAGAAGCAACCCGTGCTGAAATGCCTTATGTCCGCTACCGTTGGATGGGTGGACTGATGACCAACCTAGAAACAGTTAAAAAATCAATTCGAAAATTAGAAGATATAGAAAAAATGGAAGCTAGCGGTATAACCGGCCGTTTAACTAAGAAAGAGAATTCTCTTTTGATGAAAGAAAAAGACCGTTTGTTACGTGATCTTGGTGGTATTCGTAATATGGGTGTTCTTCCTCAAGTGGTTTTTATGGTGGATACTAAAAAAGAAGAAATTGGTGTTGCTGAAGCCAATCGTTTAGGTATCCCTGTTGTTGGTCTTATTGATACCAACTCTGATCCTGATTTAATTCAATACCCAATTCCAGGAAATGATGATGCTGTTAAATCAATTAAATTCATTGCTGGTTTGATTACTGACAGCATTATTGAAGGTCGTAAAGAGTTTTTAGCAGGAAAAAAAGCTCAAGAACAATCTGCAGCTAAAGAAGTCGTAGCTGTTTAAAATAAATATAAAGGAAATTGATATGGCGAATTTAGTTGAAGATATTAGACAGTTAAGAGAAGAAACATCTTGTGGAGTTATTGAATGCAAGAAAGCCTTAGAAGAATCAAAAGGTGATTTTCAAAAAGCAAAAGACATCTTAAGAAAACGTGGCCTTGAAATGGCAGCTAAAAAGTCTGATCGTATAGCAAAAGAAGGACGCGTTGAATCCTATATTCATAACGGTAATAAAATCGGTGTTGTAGTTGAAGTTAATTGTGAGACGGATTTTGTGGCCCGTAATGATGATTTCATTGCTTTTAGTAAAGACTTAGCAATGCATATCGCAGCATTATCTCCTAAATACATTAAAAAAGAAGACATTCCTGAAGATATTCTTAGCAAAGAGTTAGATAAAGAAGCTTTTGTTAAAGCTAACTGTCTTATGCAGCAAAATTATGTTAAAGAACCAAGTAAGACGATTGGTGATTATTTAAATGAGTTAGTGGCTAAGATTGGTGAAAACATTCAAATTAGTCGTTTTGCTAGATTCAAAGTCGGAGAATAATGCATAAAAAGCCCATTTATAAAAGAGTGCTTCTGAAAATAAGCGGAGAAGCTCTTTTAGGTCGCTTAGCACATGGTATTGATGCTGAAATGTGTGCATCTTTAGCAGAAGAAATTAAAGAAATTCATGATGCAGGTGTTCAAATGGCTTTGGTTGTGGGTGGCGGTAATATTTTCCGCGGGCAGGTAGAGGGAAAGCGTTTTGGGCTAGATCGAGCAGTTGCAGATTATATGGGTATGCTGGCGACTGTTATGAATGGTTTGGCTCTTCAAAATGCCCTGGAACAGGTTGGTATACCAACTCGAGTTATGACGGCAATCCAGATCCAAGCTGTTGCTGAGCCTTATATTCTACGTCGAGCTATTCGTCACTTGGAAAAAGGTCGAGTGATTATTTTTGTGGCAGGAACGGGTAATCCTTATTTTACAACTGATACTGCAGCATCTTTGCGTGCGACCGAAATTAACTGTGATGTTATTATGAAGGCTACTAAAGTAGATGGGGTTTATACAGCAGATCCTGTCAAAGATAAAAAAGCCAAGAAATTTACAGAAGTCAGATTTATTGATGTTCTAAAGAAGAACTTGAAAGTTATGGATGCGACAGCAATTAGCATGTGTATGGAAAATAACCTACCAATCATCGTATTTAGTTTACTTCAAAAAGGTAACATTAAAAAAGCTATCTATGGTGAGAAAATCGGTACGTTAGTTCGCTAATTTGAGATTAAGATTTATGGGAGGTCAATATGAATGCTAAAGAAATTCTTAAAGATACTGAAGGAAAAATGAAGAAATGTATGGAAACCCTTATGCGTGAATTTGGGGAAGTTCGTACAGGTCGTGCTCAGCCGTCTTTAATAGAAGATATGCATATTGATTATTATGGTACATCCACACCTATCAAGCAAATTGCGGCTGTTTCATCGCCAGATCCTCGTTTAATTTTGATTCAACCTTGGGATGCTACAGCGCTAGAAGAGATTGAAAAAACTATTTTAAATTCTAAGTTAGGAATTACTCCTTCCAATGATGGAAAAACAATGCGCTTGAGCTTTCCTCATTTATCGGCAGAGCGAAGAGAAGAGTTTATTAAGGTTATTAAAGATATGGCGGAACGTGGAAGGGTAACTTTAAGAACTATACGTCGTGATGCGAATGAAAAAATTAAGAAGATTCAAAGTGAAGGTCATATGAGTGAAGATGATAAGTTCAAATCTGAAGAAGAAGTTCAGAAAATGACCGATCGTTTTATTAAAGAAGTTGATTCCGTGCTTGATAAAAAGAGCAAGGAACTTCGCGAAGTTTAGTGCTGACTTGTCAGCGCTTGTGACCCACTAGCTCATCAGGTAGAGCACTACACTTTTAATGTAGTTGTGCCGCGTTCGAGTCGCGGGTGGGTCACCATATATAATTAAAGCCCTTAGTGGCCAGTGTTCAGAGGTATGACTGACACTTATCACTGAGCATTGTACACTTCAGCCAAAGGTTATTAGTAGCCTATAGCTGATATATCGGGCGGATGGCGGAATTGGTAGACGCGCTAGTCTTAGGAACTAGTGGGGAAACTCGTGGAGGTTCAAGTCCTCTTCCGCCCATTGATCTTTAATAATTTTGCGGCGATAATTCAGTTGGTAGAATGCCACCTTGCCAAGGTGGATGCCATGGGTTCGAATCCCATTCGCCGCTTTGAATTGAAACCGCCTTGTTGCGAAAGTTTTTGGAGGAGTATATGAAAATTATTGAATTTCTTTGTAAAGATGCGCTAGCAAGTGATTTGAAAGCAACAACAAAAACCGATGTAATTACAGAAATGGTTCAAGCTCTTATTGAAGCGGGAGCTATTGAAAAAAAATATAAGAATAAAGTTATTGATATTTTGATGGCCCGTGAAGCGTTAGGTTCTACAGCTATTGGGCAGGGAATAGCTATTCCTCATGGTAAATCAGACTGTACTGATAAGTTGGTCGCAACTTTAGCTATAAGTAAAAAGGGGATTAATTTTGATTCCCTTGATGGGGAGCCTGCTCATATATTCTTTTTGTTGGTTGCTCCAATTGATTCTGCTGGTCCACATTTAAAAGCTCTTGCCAGAGTTTCCCGTCTATTAAAAGATAAATTCTTCCGTGATAGTCTCAAGAATACCAAAACAACCAAGGAAATGCTTGAGTTGATTTCACGCGAAGATGTGCGAGTTGGCTAATAGCTTGCCAAAAATTAATCGAAGATTATGTCCAATAATCTTTTAAAATGGCTTTATCCCGGTATTAAAATCAAACGTTGGATGCTCATGTCTTTTTTTGGCGTTCTCGTTGTTGGGGTAGGCGCTGGTTTTTTCGTTTCTCCTTATCCTTTTGTTCGTATTTTTTCAGCAATCATCATTATTTGTGGAATTGTTTTTGTTGTACTTGGAATGGGAAAGATTATTGTTTCTTTTCTTACTCTTTTTTTACCTCAGCGTGAGCGAGACATTGTTAATATTTTATATCAGCGACGATATTTAGAACGTGGTCCTAAAATTGTGGCGATTGGTGGAGGTCATGGGCTTTCCCATTTGCTTTTGGGTTTGAAAGAATATACAGCTAATCTAACAGCAATTGTTACGGTTGCTGACAGCGGGGGTTCATCTGGTCGTTTGCGTGAAGAATTTAATATTGTAGCACCAGGAGATATACGAAATTGTTTGGTTGCATTGGCTGATGCTCCGGCTTTGATGGGGGAATTGTTTCAATATCGTTTCGAGGAAAATTCTCAATTGAAAGGGCATAATTTTGGAAATTTATTCTTAACGGCGATGGTGCAGATCACCAAAGGTGATTTTCAAAAGGCCGTTGAAGAAAGCAGTAAGGTTTTAGCGATTAGAGGTAAGGTTATTCCCTCAACCATTCATAATATTCATTTGGTTGCTGACTATATGGATGGAACAAGTACTCAAGGAGAAGCCAAAATTCCTAAATCCAATATGGCAATTAAAAGGTTATATTTAACCGATAAAGACGCTAAGCCAACGCCAGAAGCGATTGCTGCGATTGCTGAAGCTGATATTATTGTTATGGGGCCAGGGAGTCTTTATACGAGTATTATTCCAAATTTGATTATTAAAGGAATGTCGGAAGCGATTGTTCAATCACCAGCTTACAAGATTTATGTTTGCAATGTCATGACGCAGGTGGGAGAAACAGATGGATTTTCTGCTAGTGATCATGTGCGTGTTTTGACTGAACATGCTTTGCCAAAAGTAATTAATGCCTGTGTTATTAATAATGCAAGTGTTCCAGATTCAGCTTTAAATCGTTATAGAAGTGAGAACTCATTTCCAGTAATTGCAGACATGGAAAAGATCAAAGAAATGGGCTATAAGGTTGTGGCAACAGATCTTTTGGGAGTTAATGATTATGTTCGCCATGATTCTAAAAAGTTGACACAAGCTCTTATTAAACTTATTGAATCTAAGAGGGTAATCAAACGTTAATATGGCACATCTTGTTAAAAATATAGTTGTTGCAAATAAAAAAGGTATTCATGCTAGGCCAGCTGCCATGTTTGTCCAGCTTGTTGATAAGCTGGGGGTATCGGTGACTGTTCAAAAAGATAATGAAAAGATTAATGGAAAATCTATTATGGGTCTTTTAACTTTAGGAGCACCTTGTGGAACTATTTTGAAAGTTATTGTAGATGGAGACGAGGCTGAGTCAGCAATGTTAAAGATTGAAGATTTCTTGAGTAAACAAGAGGAAGAATTGATGCCATGAAAGAAGTTGTTTTAAAGGGGATTCCTGCTGCGAGCGGTATTGCAAGTGGAACTGCTTTTATTTTGGATAAAGGGGAATTCGTTGTTCCTGAAAGAATTGTTTTGGCTCAGGAAGTCAATTCTGAGATTGCGCGTTTCCAGGAAGCTTTGGGATTTGCTCGTAAAGAGATCCATGTGTTAAAAGAAAAAATTATTTTAGATATAGGCTTAAATAAAGCTCAAATTTTTGATTCTCATTTATTAGTTTTAGAAGATGAAACTTTGTTTGAACAGGTAAGTGCTGAAATTCGTGAAAAGAAACACGCTGCTGAGTATGCTTTTTCATTAGTCATAAAGAAATACATTCAAACTTTTTCTAAAATTCCTGATGAATATCTAAAAGAAAGAGCGGCAGACATTAATGATATTTCTAAAAGAGTTTTGAGATATTTAATGGATGAAACGAAAGTGCATGACCTGGATATTCTTAAGGATGATTTGGTTATTGTAGCGCATGATTTGTCTCCATCCGATGCTGTAAGTCTTTATAATAAAAAAATCATTGCTTTTGTTACCGATATTGGCGGACGAACTTCTCATACGGCTATTATTGCAAAATCTTTGGGCGTTCCAGCTGTTGTTGGTCTTAAAGATGCTACTTTAAGGATTAATAATAGAGATTTCTTAATTATTGATGGTGAGAAAGGATTATTGATTATAAATCCTGATCGAGCTACAAGAGAACTCTATGCTAAAGAGCAGAGCCAGATTACTGCTAAAAGAGAAAAATTAGACGATATAAAAAATCTTCCGGCCCAGACTATAGATGGTAAAAATATTTCTTTGTTAGCTAATCTTGAATTATCTAATGAGATACCCACGGCAAGAAAGTTCGGAGCTGAAGGAATTGGGCTATATCGTACAGAATTTCTCTATATGAATAGATTAGATTTACCTACTGAAGAAGAGCAGTATCAAGCGTATAAACAGGTTGCTGAAGCAATTAGTCCTCATGTTCTGACAATACGCACATTAGACATAGGTGGAGATAAGTTTATTTCGAGTGTACAGATTCCTAAAGATATGGCGCCTTTTTTGGGGGTTCGTGCAATACGATTTTGTCTTGAACGGCCAGATATTTTTAAGACGCAACTAAGAGCTATATTGAGGGCTTCTGTGCATGGAAAAATACAATTCATGTATCCGATGATTTCTGGCCTTGGAGAATTGCGTCAAGCTAATGCTATTGTCAGCAGTATTAAACGTGATTTGGTGGATGAACATATACCATTTGATCGTGATATTAAAATAGGTATTATGATTGAAGTCCCGTCAGCTGTGATGGTTGCAGATATTTTAGCTAAAGAGGCAAGTTTTTTTAGTATAGGAACAAATGATTTAATTCAATATTCTTTAGCTGTAGATCGTGTCAATGAGAAAACTGCCCATCTGTATGAACCGACACATCCAGGTATCCTTCGTATGATTCAAAGAACCGTAGATGCAGGTCATAGTGAAGGTATTCATGTTGGTATTTGCGGAGAAATGGCTTCTGATCCAGTTTTAGCCTTACTTCTTGTGGGAATAGGCTTAGATGAATTAAGTATGTCTTCTTCAAGTATATTAACAATAAAGAAAATGATACGTTCTTTAAGATTAAATGATATCAAGCGAATCACAGTTGAAGCTATGCAGCTTAATACGGGAGCTGAAGTAGAAGAATTCGTTTCATTACAAATGCGTAAACTAGGAGTCCTATGAAAGCTTTAGTCTTAGCAGGTGGTTATGGCACACGTTTAGCAGCTGTTGTTAAAGATCTTCCAAAGCCATTAATTCCCGTCAATGATCGTCCTTTGATTGATCATATTGTTGTTAGCTTAAAGAATATTCCTTCTTTAACTGAAATTGTTGTTGTAACAAATAATAAATTTGCAAATCATTTTGAGAATTGGGCTAAAACCCATCAAGATCTTAAGATTCGTGTGATTAATGATGGAACGAATACGCCAGAGGAGCGTTTAGGTTCTGTTGGAGACATTAATTATGTTTGGAAGAAAGAAAAAGAACTAGACGATTGGTTGATTATTGGAGGGGACAATTTATTCGATCAAAGCGTAAAGGCTTTCATGGATTTTGCTTTGAAACATTCTCCTGCAATCAGTATTGGGGTATACGATATTCATGATAAGAAAGCAGCAACTAAGTTTGGGGTGATTGGTCTAGATTCTCAAAACAAAGTAACATCTTTTGAAGAAAAACCTGCAGAACCAAAATCTAGCTTAATTACGATGTGTTTATATTACTTTCCAAAAGAGACTTTGATTTATTTATCAGAATATTTAAGTGTATCTAAAGCGTTAGATGCAGCCGGTAGCTACATTCAATGGCTCTCACAAAAGAAAAATGTTTATGGTTTTCAATTCTCAGGCAAATGGTATGATATCGGCAGTGTTGAATCTCTCAATGAAGCTCGCGAACATTTTAAATAAGAAACATTAATAATCCCTCATGATCATTTCCTTCGGGAATAATTAGAAAGGTGGTTGCGGTGAAAGGACGTTATTTATTTACTTCAGAATCAGTAGGAAACGGTCATCCAGATAAGGTATGCGATCAGATTTCTGATTCTATCTTAGATGCGGTGCTTAAAGATGATCCTATGGGACGTGTGGCTTGTGAAACTTTCTGTTCGATGGGGCAAGTCATTGTTGGTGGGGAAATTACCACCACCACGTATGTTGATGTTCATCAAGTGGTCCGTAAAGTCCTTTTAGATATTGGTTATAATCATCCTAAATATGGTTTTGATGCTAATGTCTGCGCTATTTTAAATGCTATTAATAAACAATCTCCTGATATTGCTCAAGGTGTTGATACTGGAGGCGCTGGTGATCAAGGGATTATGTTTGGGTATGCTTGTAACGAAACTCCAGAATTAATGCCCCTTCCAATTGTTTTATCCCATCGTTTAGTTGAACGTGTGGAAGAAATTCGTAAAAAGAAATTAGGTATTGGCAAGTATTTAGGGCCTGATTGTAAATCTCAGGTAACCGTCGAATATGACGGTAATACTCCTTTACGTGTTGATGCTGTTGTTTTAGCTTGCCAGCATACGGAAGAAATCCTTGATAAAACAGGTAAACGCATCACGGAAAAATCTAAAAAACAAATGATAAAAGAAATTGCCATGCCTATTGTTGGCAAGTTGATTGATAAGAACACCAAGTTTTTTATTAATGAGACGGGAAAATTCGTCGTTGGTGGGCCTCAATCAGATACAGGGGTTACTGGACGTAAAATCATTGTTGATACTTATGGAGGTGCTGTTCCTCATGGCGGTGGAGCTTTTTCAGGTAAGGATCCCACTAAAGTAGACCGTTCAGCAGCTTATATGGCACGTTATATTGCAAAGAATATCGTTGCAGCAGGCTTAGCTGATAAATGTTTATTGCAGGTGGGTTATGCCATTGGTTATCCACAGCCTGTATCTGTAATGGTCGATACCTATGATACCGGAAGGGTAAGTGAGCAGCGTTTGGTGGAATTGGTTCGTAAACATTTTGATCTTTCACCACGTGGAATTATTAAAACTTTAGACTTGCGCAAACCTATTTATTTGAAAACAGCTAGTTATGGTCATTTTGGTCGTCCTGGCTTTTCATGGGAAAAAACGGATAAAGCGCAAGCGTTGAAAAAGGAAGCTTAATATGGCTAGTGCAACTATGGTAAAGAATTCAAATAAAACTATTAAGAAAAGTCCTGCTAAAACAGCATCCGCCAAAGACGGATCCGCCTCTGGCGGGGATTATAAGGTTAAAGATATGTCATTGGCAGCTTGGGG
Organism: Candidatus Omnitrophota bacterium; assembly: GCA_044225175.1. Lineage (GTDB taxonomy): Bacteria > Omnitrophota > Gorgyraeia > Zapsychrales > Fredricksoniimonadaceae > JACQCF01. Next base: position 316,945 of record JBGAJA010000001.1, read on the forward strand.
TCGTAAGGAAATTACGATTGCTGAGACTGAAATGCCTGGTCTCATGGCGATCCGTAGAGAGTTTGGATCTCAGAAACCATTAAAGGGTGCGCGTATTGCTGGATGTATCCATATGACAATCGAGACTGCTGTATTAATTGAGACCCTCGTTCATTTAGGGGCTCAAGTTCGTTGGTCTTCTTGTAACATTTTCTCGACTCAGGATCATGCTGCCGCTGCAATTGCTGCTGCTGGAATTCCTGTATTTGCCTGGAAGGGAGAAACTTTAGCTGAAGCCGATTGGTGTATCGAACAAACGATCGATTGGGGCAACGGCCAGGGACCTAATATGCTTTTAGATGATGGTGGAGATCTAACAGTCATGGTCCACGAAAAGTTTGCTCATTTCTTAAAAGGCATCAAAGGTCTTTCAGAAGAAACAACCACAGGTGTGCATCGCCTTTATGAAATGGTTAAAAATGGTACATTGAAAGTTCCTGCAATCAACATCAATGATTCTGTAACCAAATCCAAATTTGATAATCTTTATGGTTGTCGTGAATCTTTGGTGGATGGTATCAAACGCGCCACTGACCGTATGATTGCTGGTAAGGTTTGTGTCGTCGCTGGTTATGGGGATGTTGGCAAGGGTTCTGTTCAGTCTTTTAAAGGCTTGGGTGGGCGAGTGATTGTTACTGAAATTGATCCTATTTGTGCTTTACAAGCATCCATGGAGGGCTACCAAGTTATGCCTATGGATGAAGCTGCTAAAATAGGCGATATTTTTGTAACAGCGACAGGGTGTGTGGATGTCATCACAGGAAAACATTTAGATGCTATGAAAAGTGGAGCTATTGTCTGTAATATTGGACATTTTGATGCTGAGATCAATATTGCATACTTGAATAATCGAAAGGATGTTAAGCGTATCCAAATTAAGCCCCAAGTTGATGAGTACAATTATCCTAACGGCAAAAAGATCATTGTTTTAGCTGAGGGAAGATTGGTTAATTTAGGATGTGCAATGGGGCATCCATCTTTTGTTATGAGTAATTCTTTTACTAATCAAGTTTTAGCTCAAATTGAATTGTGGCAAAATGGTAGCAAATATGAGAATAAAGTTTATACACTTCCTAAACATTTAGATGAAAAAGTTGCTCGTCTACATTTAGAGAAAGTTGGAGCGAAGTTAGATTCTTTGTCTCCCGCTCAAGCAAAGTATTTAGGAGTTAAAGTCGAGGGGCCCTTTAAGCCGGATCACTATCGTTATTAATAAACTGGAGAATTGATTGATACTTCAATTTATTATTACATTCGTATTTTTAGCTATAAGTCACAATATTGCTCTTGCAGATGAGTCACTCAAAAGTACAATTGAAGATCAAAGTGCTGTTGAAGTGACCGTTTATAATAGTAATTTGGGCTTAGTTAAAGATACTCGTAATATCACTCTTTCCAAAGGTAAGGGACAGTTGCGTTTTATGGATGTTGCAGCTAGCATCATACCAGAAACTGTTCATATCAAGCCTCTTAGCACTGCCTCTCCTTTATCAGTTCTGGAACAAAATTTTGAATATGATCTTATTAATGAAAATAAGCTCCTTGATAAGTACGTTGGGAAGAAAATCAAAATATTAAAAGAAAATCCATACAGCGGCCAAAAAGAAACTGTAGAAGCGACTCTGATTAGTAATAACAGTGGTCAAGTTTATCAAGTAGGCAATGAAATTTATCTTGGATTTAATGGGCAAAAGATTTTGCCTGAGATTCCTGAGAACCTCATTGCTAAACCAACTTTAACATGGTTATATGATGCCCCGACGGATGGAAAGCAGCAAGTCGAAGTTTCCTATCTGACTAATAATCTAAACTGGAAAGCTGACTATGTCTTAGTTCTTGATAATGCAGATCAGCAATCGGCACTTTCGGGATGGGTAACTCTAGATAATAAAAGTGGAGCAACCTACAAAAATGCTAAATTGAAGTTGATTGCAGGACAAGTCAACCGTATTCAGCCTACGTATAATAATCGGAGTTATGCGATGAAAGCTGCGGCAATGGAAGGGGTTTCAGATTCGGCATTTGTGGAACAATCTTTCTTTGAATATCACATCTATGATCTTCAACGTCTTACGACAATCAAAGAGAATCAAACTAAACAGGTGCTTTTATTAGAAGGTAGTAACATTAAAACAACTAAAGAATTTACAGTAAATGGAAATCCTAATTATTTCTATCAAGATTACAGAAACGGTAACGATTACAAATTGCCTGTGGCTGTTTCTGTTTCTTTTAAAAATTCAAAAGAGAATAATTTAGGTATGCCTTTGCCTGCAGGTATTATGCGTCTTTATAAGGAAGATGGTAAAGAAAGTTTACAGTTCATTGGTGAAGATCAAATTTCACACACTCCAAAAGATGAAATTATCCGTCTTAAAATAGGCGAAGCTTTCGATGTTGTGGTAGAACGCAAACAAACTGATTTTAAAATTATTTCAAAAAATGTTTATGAAACTTCCTGGGAAATTACTTTGCGTAATCATAAAAAAGAAGATATTAATGTTTCTTTAATTGAAACATTAGCTTCGTTTGGGGAATGGCAAGTTCTTAATTCATCGATTCCTTATGAAAAGCAGGATGTTTCGACTGTTAAATTCAAAGCAAGTGTTCCTAAAGATGGAGAAACTAAAGTTACTTATCAAATTCGTATTCGGTATGGGTATTAGTTTTATAAAAAATAAGGATTAATATGGCAGACAAAGTAAAAAAAATTGGAATTTTGACTTCTGGTGGGGACGGTCCAGGGATGAATGCGGCTATTCGTTCTGTTGTGCGGTATGCGTTGCATTATAACCTTGAAGTATCTGGAATTATGCGAGGCTATCAAGGTATTTTGGATGAAGATATTATGCCCATGAACCACCGTTCAGTCTCCAATATTATCAATAGAGGTGGAACGATTTTAAAAACTGCTCGATCGAAAGAGTTTGGTACAGATGAAGGAAAAGCTAAGGCTGCTCAGATTATTCGTAAACATGGTATTGATGCATTAATTGTCATTGGTGGTGATGGTTCCTATCGAGGAGCCTCTCAATTATATGAAAAACACGGGATTCCAACTATAGGCCTTCCTGGAACGATTGATAATGATTTAAATGGGACCGATCAAACTATTGGCTGCTCAACGGCTATCAATACAGCATTAGATGCGATCGATAAAATACGAGATACCATCCAAAGTATGGAACGTATTTTTGTTGTTGAAGTTATGGGTAATAAAAGTGGCTATATTGCTATGCAGGTTGCTTTAGGAGCCGGTGCAGAGGACGTTATTATTCCTGAGAAACAATTTGATTATCAAGCCATGCATCAGGAAATCCTTGAAGGAAACAAGCGAGGAAAGATTAGCTATATTATCGTTGTTGCGGAAGGTGCTGCCATGGCTGATGTTGTTTCTGATAATATTACCCGCTACACGGGGTTAGAAACTCGTTATGCTGTTTTAGGACATGTTCAGCGTGGAGGGACTCCTAGCGGTCAGGACAGAATCCTATCAACAAGGTTAGGCGCTGCAGCTGTTGATCAAATCTTAAATGGTCATTTTGGTAAAGCCGTAGGTGTTTTGCAAAATAAGATTAATGTTATTGATTTAAAAGATGCTACTCGTTGTGACCATACTAATATGGACCATTCCTATGAGCTTCTCAAAATTCTTACCTAAAGATTTATTTCTTAGGTATCCTGTCTGTTTCTTAATCTTATCTTAATCTTGATAATATTATAATTGTTGGCCTTATTGGCAAAATCCAAGCTTTCCTGCTATATTTGTAAATTATGGGACTTCAAAAAAGCCTAAAAATAGGAGATATTCTTATTCAAGAGAGTTTGATTCTTGAAGCTCAATTGACGCAGGCCCTTGCTATGCAGAAAATTTCCAAAAAGAAGCTAGGAGAAATTCTAATTGAAAATGGGATGATTACAGAGAAGAAATTCTTGAAGGTCTTGGCTGACACATATCAATTAGAAACGATAGAGCTTGATGATGTTGTTATAGATGAAAAACTCTTATCTAGTTTCCCTTTTGCCTTACTTGAGAAACATAAAGTCCTACCTATCGAAATTAAAGATCAGACACTCATCGTAGCGATTAATGACCCTTTGGATGTGCTTATTTTGCAAGAACTTAGATACATCAGCGGTCAGCAAGTTAAGCCTATGTTGGCTAGTCTTAAAGATATTCTTAGGTATCTTAGAAAATCTCATCAATCTATGGAAACTGCTCAAGCCATCCGTAACGCCCAGAATGTAGATGCTCAAGGAACCCCCATCATTAAGTTAGTTAATTCTATTATTAGTCGTGCCATCAAAGAAGGTGCTTCTGACATTCATTTGGAACCTCAAAAAGACCAGTTGCGTGTACGTTTTAGAATTGACGGGATTCTGTTTCAAAAATTGACCATTCCTAAAGACCTTTTTCGTAAAGTTATTTCAGGTATCAAAATCATGGGTGGTTTAGATGTGGCCGAGAATCGTAAACCACAAGAAGGACGTATTTCTTGGAAAGAAGGAGATTATGGTTTTGATATTCGTGTTTCGACATTGTTAGATATGCATGGCGAAAAGATGACGTTGCGAATATTGAATAAAAAAGAAATTTCTCATACTTTTGATTCATTGGGAATGAATAATCATGAAATTAATCAAATTAAAGAGTTGATCAAGCGTCCTTATGGGATGTTATTAGTCACAGGGCCAACCGGGGCTGGGAAAACAACTACTTTGTATTCTATTCTTAATAGTCTTAATCAAATCTCCACTAATATTATTACTGTCGAAGACCCTGTTGAGTATCAAATGGAAGGTATAACACAGACGAGCATTAATCCTTATACGGGTTATACATTTGCAAGTGCCATACGATATATTTTAAGACATGATCCAGATATTATCATGGTAGGAGAAATCCGTGATGGGGAGACAGCTGAAGTTTCCGTGAGGGCCGCTTTAACGGGGCATTTGGTGTTAGCGACTTTGCATACCAATTCTGCGGCCGGAGCTGTGACTCGTTTGATGGATATGGGGGTTGAATCTTTTCTATTAAGTTCAACCGTAGTTGGAGTTGTAGCGCAACGATTAGTCCGTAAACTTTGTCCGCACTGCAAACGACAAGAAGATGCTTCTGAAGATATTAGAGAAATTATTACGAGAGAATTATCTTTAACAGGTCCAGTCAGAGTGGCTCATCCCGTTGGGTGTGAGCAATGTTTTCATACGGGATATTCAGGGAGAGTTGGATTATTTGAGATTCTAAGAGTGACTCCAGATATACGTGCTTTAATATTAAAGAAAGCCAGCGAAAAAGAAATCACTCAAGCTCTTATTGCTCAAGGTATGAAAACATTACGCATGGCTGGTTATCAAAAAGTGATTGAGAAAGTTACCTCCTACGAAGAAGTTCTTCGAGTGACTCTCACGGAAGATATGTAAATATGACAACATACTTGTATAAAGTAAAAGATGCGGATGGCGGAGTTTTTTGGGGTATTGCAGAAGCCAAGAATATTAAAGAGCTTAAGAAACAATTAAGAAGTAATGATTATTTTTTTATTTCAGCAACTGTTTTTGATAGTCGAAATTTAAGTAAGATTAAGTTTAAGTTAGATGATCTTTTGATGTTTACTCATCGATTATCTTATTTGATTGAAGCAGGGGTCCCAATTATTCAATCTTTGAACATTATATGGAAACAATCAGAACAAAAAGATCTTCAGATTGTTGTGAGCTATGTGAGAAAGAAATTGGAAGAAGGCGCCACTTTACAGGAAGCTTTGAATTATTTCCCTAATGTCTTTCCTCCTATGTATTTAGCTTTAATTGGTGTTGCTGAAATTGGAGCTGGATTAGTGAGAATATTAAGAAAATTGAATGAATATCTTGAAAGTCAAAAAGCATTTGATCAACGTGTTCAAAAAGCAACCATTTATCCGAGCTTTGTTTTAGGATTTGCCCTATTAGTTGTAATTGGTTTATTTGTTTTTGTAGTCCCCACATTTGAAAAAGTTATTGTTAAATTGCACGGTGAATTACCCATTATTACGAAAGTACTTTTTGGTTTTTCTACTCTTTTACGAAATCCATTCTTTATTGGATTTGTAGTTCTATCAGCGATTATTGGTTCCTTTTTATGGGTATATTTCAAAAAGTTTGACAAATTTGTTTATTGGTTGGATTCATGGAAGCTTAAGGCTCCTTTTTTAAAGAAAGTCCTTTTTCCTTTGGTTGTTGGACGTTTGACACGCTCTTTAGGTTTGTTAATTGCAAGCGGGGTGCCTTTATTGGTCGCTTTAGAAGTATCCAAAAAGACAATTGGAAACAAACGTATTGAAACAGCAATAGACCAAATTAAAAGGCAAATTGCTGAAGGAGGATCGTTATTTGATGCTTTTAAATCAACCAAGGCATTTCCAGTGATTTTGGTAGATATCATGGGCATCGGAGAAAGCAGCGGTAAATTGCATGAAATGTTGGAAAAAATTTCTTTTTATTTTGAAGAAGAAGCGGATCACGCTTTAGTTAAATTTCTGACCTTTTTAGAACCCATGCTTATTATTACGGTGGGCGCCATAGTATTAACAGTACTTCTAGGGATTTATTTACCTATCTTTTCTATTCAGAACACTTTACGAGCAATGTAATTTTGGTTGCCTTGCGAAAGCAGAAAAGGGATGGTATACTCTCACTTTATTGTTGTAGAAATATTAATTAAGGTTAATGGGTAGAGCCAGGGGGCATTACTCAAAAGACCAGAAAATAAGGAGGAAAACGTGAAAAAAGGTTTTACTTTAATCGAATTGTTGGTTGTTTTAGTTATTATAGGTATTTTAATTGGGCTAATTTTACCCAATACTCTCAAAGCCATTGATCAGGCTCATGACAAAGAATGTGCTTCAAATTTACGTTCCATTGATACTGCTATACAAATGTGCTATTCCGAAACAAAAGATTGGACTAAATGCGATGACACCGATAAGTTAAAAAAGGGTGGCTTTTTGGAAACGATACCTGTGTGTCCACTTAGTGTGGATTATAGTACAGAAGTTTTTCAAAATGGTCAGCGTACTGATAAATCTAAACACTTTAGTGTATGGCCACCTGTTGGTCCACACATAAAGCCATCATAAGAAAATTATGGAAATTTTTTTGAATCTTGAGATATCTGATCAAAAAATTAGATACACAGTCATAGAGAAAAAAGGCAAAGGCCTTGTGTTTCGAAACAGAGGCGTATCCACTTTTAAGGTGGATACGTCTGCTGTCGGGACGCTCACTTCTTTTATCAATGATCTTGTCGCAGCTCAAGGTATTAAGATTTCCCGCATTTTTCTTACCGTTAATCGTCGTGACACTGTTGTTCATCAGTTAAATCTGGCAAATATGTCTCAAGAAGAGTTAGACGTTGTGATTGCTGGTGAGATTGAAAAACTATCCACTTTCGTAGATCAAGAATTTGATTTTATTTATCATGAATACCCTTCTGAGGAGGAAGATAGAAAAAAGATTGTTTTTGCAGCAATTTCTAATCAAGTACTTAATTTTATTGTTAATGAAATTAAAGCGACAAATCTTCCTTGTCATGAGCTTGAAATTGCTCCTCTTAACGTTGTCGGGCTTTTTTCTTCTGCTAAATTTAAGGATTCCCTCCAAGCTTTGATTGTTGTTTCCGAAAATACTACGCATTTAATTGTTTATAAAAATCAGCAAGTCAAATATCTTTACACCACTAATATTGGGCAAGAAGCTCTTTTGACAGAGACTATTTGTTCCAATTGGGCAGAAGAGCTGAAACGTGCTCTTAAGTCGTATACAATAGATACTAAGAAAGAATCGATTGATAAAACATGGTTGATTTGGGATCAAGAAAAATTTCCCCAATTGATTGAGAAGTTAAGCAAGCAATACAGCTTTGAAATTAATCCATTAAATATCCAAGAATGGATAGGACAAGATGTAAATCCAATATACTTGTTACCCAGTGTCCCTGCGCTTTACACCTTAAATCGTAGCAAACCCCAATTTTCTTTAAGCCATTTCTTAAAGACATTTCATTTTGAGAAACAAGTTCGTCAAATTGCTATTTGTTCATTAATTTTTATTGTTTGTGCAGGTGGTATTTTTGCAGGAGTTGTTAATCATTTTTACCAAATACAGAGAAAAGCTGCGGTGGATGTTCAGAAAATGACCGATCAAATTAATGATTTAGAAAAGAAGTCTCCCGAAGTTTTTAAGTTGCGAGATGAATATGCTAATACGCGTGAGCAGCTTTTATTTCAAGCGACGTATGTGAAATTGTTAAATCGTATGTCCTGGTCGGAGACTTTATCTGTGGTGGCTTCTGAACTCCCAGAAGAGCTATCGTTGACTTCTTTTAAGGTGAGTGATTCAGGGGGAGTGACGTTTGCCGGCGAAGCTTTTCGTATGGAATCCGTGGCCCAAATGCTTAGAAAAGTGGAGACTTCAGCAATTTTAAAACAGGGTAAATTCAGTTATTTGACCCAAGAAGAAGTAAACAAAAAGAAGATTTTTAAATTTGGTATTTTGGCCAATATGAAATTGAGCGATGAGCTATGAACCAATATTTAACCATTAAAAAGATACGAATTGCAGCTATTGTGATCTGTGCCATGATTGCTTTGATTCTGGGCATTATTGCCATGAATCGCTATCAATCTTCCATAGCAGTTTTAAATGACTTTGATGAGCAGAAGGAACATTTGAAAAACCTTAAGAAGGAAATTGAGCAAACACAGCTTTCTTTAGAGAAGCTGAAAAAGGAACAGGAAGAGTTTAAAAAGACATTATTTGACGAAAGGGATGTTCCAGCATTTTTGGATGGAATTTCTAATTCAGCAGCAAAATCTTCCGTTCATGTGATGGAAATGAAAACTCAGCAATTTTCTGCCGTCATTGTTCCTAAGGAAATGATTGATATTAATCAACAAGTATCAAAGGTCAAATTTGTTGATGATAATAAACAGAATTCCGCAAAACCAGAAATATATTTAAGTGAGAGACTGACCTTGGCTTCTATGCCAATCAGGATCAAAATTAATGGTACATTTGAAGCTATTGTTAGTTTTTTAAGCTCGATTGAGAATTACCGCCAGTTATTAACAGTCAGCAATGTGGAAATCAGCATCACACAAAATTACCCTCAACTGACATGTGAGTTTAATTTGAGAATTTATAGTTTAAAGACTCTTAAGGACATTAAGTTATGAGAAGGGTTTCATTAACATATTTAGTAGTTCTTTTAGTAGCTATGAGCTCGAGCTGCTCTAAACCTAAGGCAAAGGCTTTGCCGAGGGAAGAAAAGAAAGCAATGGTTGAGATCGTCGACAATCCACAACTGGCTAAGGTGATTTTAAGATCTGAAAAGAAACCATTGCAAATTATTAAAGATCCTTTTAAGCCTATTTTATCCAAAACTCCAACCTTTATGCCAGGCCAGGAAAACACCCAGGCGCCGAGTGAGAGTGGCCAAACAGAGGCCCAAGATGTTATACTTATCGGAGTAGTCAAAATGGAAGATGAGTTTAGAGCCTATGTAAAAACAGGCAGTAAATTGGACGTTTACAAAGTCCAAGATAAAATTGGTCCCTATACTGTCTTGAGCATTAATATTGATCAGATGGTGTTACAAATAGGTGATACGCAAAGGGTAGTCAAGAATAGAGGCAAACTATGAAAAAATATTTAATATTGATCCTGACAGGCATTTTAATTTTTCCTCCTATGAGCCCGATTTTGGCTCAAAAAGAAACAGAGAACGGTAAGCCAGATACTATTGAAGTTCTGCATAAAAGAACGCTTGGTATTGAAAAATCTTTTATGGAAGCCAAAAATATTGAACTTCCGCCTGTCTCATCAGGCGTAAATACTGTGACGTCTGATCCTGAAAATATTTCTGGAGTAAGCTCCGATCAGGCCCTGGATAATTTATTCAAAGGGGAAAAGCAAAATAAAATTATGGATTTGGAGTTTGAAGAAACTACTCTAGAAGGGATTTTAAGAAGTATTGGAAGTATTTCTCAAGTGAATATTATTCTTGATCCAGCCTTAAAGGGCAGCACCATGTCTGTTCATTTAAAGAAGGTCAGAATCAAAGACGCTTTAAATATCATGGCAGAATCTTACCATTTGGCCTTTAAGCAAATAGGTGATTCCTTATTCGTCTCCACCCAAGCTCGTTTCCGTAATGAGAATTTGTCGACAAGATTAATTAAGCTGCGCCATGTCAAAGCTGCTGAAATTAAAGACATGGCTAAGGGTGTGTTAGAAACAATCAATATTAGTGAGGACAGTAATTCTATTGTGGTTGTTGGAACATCTGAAGAAATTAAAAGGGTGGAAGATTTAGTTAAAAGAATTGACATGGCTAAACCTCAAGTGGTTTTAGAAGCAAGGATTATTGAAATTAATAAAGATGCGCTTAAGGATTTAGGGATTGATTGGTCTGATTCCATTGCAACTAGTTTTCAAGAGAACAACCGTCCTGTGACCTTTGCAAACACCGAATCCTCGAGTGGAAGTTCTCCATTAAAAGTGTTCTCTTTTTCTCGAAATCCTGCTCAGTTTGATATGGTCATTAGAATGCTGGAGAATGATAATAAAGCCAAGGTCCTTTCTAATCCTCGAATTGTTACCCTTAACAATCAACAAGCAGAGATTTTTGTTGGGGATCGTATTCCTTACACGATTACCACAGTGACCGGTGGGGTTGCGACAACTGAGGTTCGTTTTGTTGAACCTGGTATCAGGCTTCGAATCACACCTTCAATTATTGAAAAAGATTTTGTGGTGATTAAAATTGAACCAGAAGTCAGTTTTATCTATACCTTTCGAGGCCCGCAAGATCAATATCCCTGGGTGAAGACTCGTAATGCCACAGCCTATGTTCGTATTAAGAATGATCAACCCTTTGTATTAGGTGGTTTGTTGAATCAAGAAGATAAAAAGAATTTGTTTAAAGTTCCTTTTTTAGGTGACGTTCCGCTCTTAGGAAATTTATTTAGTTATCAGAAACACACAATCACCGACTCAGAATTGATCATTACTGTTGTTCCCGTAATTATTAATAACTGATTTCAATACCATGAAGTTACATAGTGTCCCCAGAGCCTTCACTTTAGTTGAAGTCATAGTGAGCGTCTTACTTATTAGCATCATAAGCGCTGCTAGCTGGATGGCTGTAAGTGTTTTGAATCCTACCGCCCAAGTCTCTTCTAACCGTATAAAAGCCGAGAATTTATTAACAAAGAGTCAAGAGGAAGTCTATCAAGCAGCACAGACTCAATTTGATACAATAGAACAATGTAGTTTTGCTTCTGATAATATTTGTGGATTTGAAGACATTTCCTTACAGTTTCCTGATTTTACGAGGACGCTTTCTTTTATCTCTCAAAACAGTGCTCAATTAAAAACGGCGCGTATAAGTATTTTTTGGAATGAACTTAATTCCCCGCAAACCTTAGATGCTTTAGTATTATTAACTAGCCCCAAGCAAAGCCTTCCTGGAAATGTTATAGGAGAAATAACAAATGCCACAACTAATGCATTGGTAGAAGGTGTAACAATTGCATTGAAGAATCTTGGTACTTCAGAAGAGGCTACTGCAACATCCTCTGCTGCATATTTAGATCGTCCTGATGACAAGAAAGTTAATTACTCCTTTGCTGAACCTGACACAAGACGATTTGTTTTAAAAACAGGTACATGGCGATTAACAGCAACAAAAGAGGGTTTTAAACCTACGGTTCCACCGGATATTAACATTGATTCTAATCTCGAGGTGGTCGTAGATTTTAAAATGGAACCAGCACCTGAAAATGCGCATATCAAGGGTCAGATCTTTGATGGCACTACTCCTGCAAAATTTAACAATAATTCACAAATCAATTTGTATGAGGGTGGGGTTTTATCTAAAACAACTAAAAATGTTGGTGATTTTGATTTCGTAATCAATTTTCCGGAAAATAAACCTCGTCAATTTACGTTGGCAACTATGGGTGCGTTTAATTCGGGGTTGGTTGGAAATTTTTCATGTGTTTATCCATGGGCGGCTGATGGATGGTCTTCCTCTATTGTTCGAACCGATAGCGTTGAGTGTGCGAATCCATGGGTAGGTAACTCATCCACTGATCGGATAAAAGTTAGTCCTGGGGAAAATATTGTTGTTAATATTCCTTTAGTCAAAACTCCTACCGCCACTTTGCAGGGTTATGTCCGTGATCAAAATGAGCAGGCAATCGCGGGGGCAGAGATATATGTCAATTGGCATAATGGAAATGTTTGGCAGAATAAACCCCAGGGAAAGACAGATGGAACTGGTTTTTATTCTGTTGTGGTGCCTGCAGAGCAGTCTTTATTTCAAAATAGCACAGATTTTTATGTTCGTGTTTGGGCACAGGCTAAAGGTTCCTTTATTCAATGTTGTGAAGAAGCAACTACATCAGTACGGAAAAGTGGTACTTTGTCAGTTGGCCCCCTCTATTCGGGAGATATCTCTTCAAAAGACTTTATCATTGATACATCAGCTCAACAGCAAGAGTGTGGAAATGCGCAGGGAAGGGTCATCAATGATCGAGATTCTTCAGCGGGGGTTCCTAATGCTAACATACAGATGTCTTTACAGGCAAACACGACGGATTCTAATGGAAAATATGTTTATTCTTGTGCTTCTAAGGAGGTAGCTTTTCGATTGCCTGTAGGATTGACGAATGTGGTGGTTGAATCAAATAATTTTTATCCATACACCAGTGCTGGAAACAAATACTATAAATCTCAACCTGCCGTTAAGATTGAAAAAGATCAGAATTTAACTGTTCCAGATATTGGTGTTTGGCCAATTGGGAAAGGTAGAATTCACGGGATCGTTCTTAATGCGAAAACTGATACTCCAATTCCGAATATAGAGATAAAATTGATGCTCTCGGCAGCAACATCTGTTATGACAGTTATAACGGACTCAAAGGGAGAATTTACTCTGGATTCTGTCGAAGAAACTTGGCCTCCTTCTGGCACTGCAAACAAACATTATGTTGAGACGATCAGAAATCATTATTTTACTGCAGCTGAAACAGCGCTTTATGAGGGATATCAAGGAGATGAATTTACCTTGAAGGCGGGAGATGACATAAAAGTTGAAATACAATTAGTTCCCCGAGGGGCTGTTTAATGAGAAACAAAAAAGGCGTAACTCTGGTAGAATTACTAGTAGTTCTTGTGATTATTGGTATCACGATGGGAATTTTATATGCTGTTTTTTTTATGAATTTACAGGCTTTTGATCAAACTATTGCTAATGCTGATTTAGGCGGAGAAATGACAGACATCATGGATCGCATGGCTTCGGACGCACGTTTCTCTAAACAAATAGATGTTACTGTCACGGATAATGACAAGAAAGTTGTTTTTACAGGATCTGAGGGTGATCTTATTGCCATTTATACAATGCAAAATGATGGACAATTTTTGAGTAAGCATGGCGATGTGCAATCTGCACTGACTAATAAACTTGATTTTGCAAACTCAACTTTTTTAAAGAACGGCAGTTCTATTAAAGTGGTATTAACTTTGCAGGATTCGATTTTTGGTCATAATGTTACTCTAAGTTCCGGAACACAAATCTATCCACGTAATAATTAATATGAAAAGACAAAATCGAATAGGGTTTTCCCTTCTTTCCAGCGTTGTTCTGGTATTATTTTTAAGCATTGTTGCGTCTGCTGCTTTTATGAGAACGCAAATTCAATTAGGCTATAATAATCAACGCCTTTTGTCCCAACAGGCTTTTAACGCCGCAGAGGCAGGTGTTCAAAGGGCTATTTATGAGTTGAGGCGTAATTCAAAGTGGCGTTCGGGAATGGAAGGACAGCCAGATTTTATTGATGTTCCTTTGAGTTATGGCGATAATCCACCTGTGGTGTTGGGGTATTATACGATTGAAGCAAAGAGTGCCGCCCAAGATTACAATTCTTTTCCATCGGTATGGGTAAAGGCCACAGGGAAAGATTCCAGTCAAAAGATCGTTCGGTCTATTTTAGCAAGGATCATTGTAGACAGCCCCACTAAGTTTTTTCTTTCAAGTTCAGGAGATATAAGAATTGGCAGCGGTTCTACATTTGACAGCGATCTTCTAGGAAAAGATATTTATTTTGATGTTAATGACTCTTTAACAGGTGACCAAAAGAATATAAATATCAATGGAAAGATATTTTATTTGAGTAAGATCTATGGGGATGATAATCCTGCAGTTAAAATGGGGTCCAAAAGTGGAAAAATTCATTTCCCATCAATAACTTTTACTGGAATTGATTTAGACCGTTATAGAACCATTGCTAAACAGTCGGATGGTCGATATATCAATGGGAATTTTACCTATAATGACAACATAGGTTTGGAGGAGTTAAGCGCCCTTAATGGAGTGGTTTTTGTTGAGGGTGATCTAACTATAGCGGGGAACATTAAAGATTCTATGCTTTTTGTAGCTTCAGGTAATATTTATATAAATAAAAGCATACTTTCTTCAGACAGTACCAACTCATCACAATTAGGCTTGTTGGCTAAGAAAAATGTTTTTATTACTGAAAATGCTCCATCAGACATTGAAATCAATGCTTTTATCATGGCTGATGGGGGAGAAGTCCCAAGTGATGAAGAGTATCATGGAGGAATTTTTCAAGCTTTGGGAGATAAGTTCTCGAAAGGTAAATTGACTTTTAATGGAGCGATGGCCTTGCGTGCTTCATATGAGCGCACAGCTGCAGATTTAAATGTGTATCAAACACGAGATTATAAATATAATACCCAATTACGAGATAATCCTCAAATTCCTTTATTGCCTTCTTTCGCAAATATTGTCCATTGGCAGGAAATCAATCCTTCGGAACCAATCCCAGAATAGTCCACAGCCTTGAATTGAGAATCCTATGACTCCTCTTTACATGGAGGCATAAGTTTGCTATATTATCATTTCATTTTTACGCACTTAAGAACCATTTAATAAGGAGTTAGAAATGCCAGTCAATACCGCATTCGATGTAGATGCAGCAGTCCAAAAGTTAGTCTTAACTGATAATATCAAAGAAAAAGAAGTATTAGCGCAAGAAATCCAAGCCCAGGCCAAAGCGAAGGGTGCCTTTGTTGCGTCTATTCATGATGTTTATATGGCTCGTGGCAAAGGACAGGGAAAGAATTTCACCGTTCCTGCCATGAACTTAAGATCTCTCACCTATTACTTAGCTCGTGCTATCTTCCGTACAGCTAAGAAATTAAATGCAGGTGCTTTTATTTTCGAAATTGCCAAATCCGAAATGGGTTATACAGGTCAACCTCCAATTGAGTACGTTGGAGTTATTTTAGGGGCAGCTTTGAAAGAAGGATACAGTGGTCCAGTGTTCATCCAAGGTGACCATTGTCAAATCAAAGCAACCGAGTATTTTAAAGATAAAAAGAAGGAAGTTTCCGCATTAAAAGACATGGTTGCAGATTGTGTTGCAGCTGGTTTCTATAATATTGACGTTGATTCTTCTACAACCGTCAAATTAGATCGTCCCACCTTAACGGAACAACAAAGAGATAATTTTGAAGTTTGTGCTGATATGTCAGCATTCATTCGTAAGATCCAGCCAAAGGGTATTGAGGTTTCAATCGGTGGTGAAATTGGTGAAGTAGGCCATAAGAATTCTACCGTCGAAGAATTAGTTGCTTTTACAGATGGATATAATCAGGCTTTGCCTAAAGGCTTGCAAGGTTTAAGTAAGATCTCTGTTCAAACAGGAACTTCCCATGGTGGAGTTGTTCTTCCTGATGGAACAATGGCAAATGTTACGGTTGATTTTGATACATTGAAAGCCTTGTCTAATGCAGCTGCAAAGAAATATGGAATGGGTGGAGCTGTTCAGCATGGTGCTTCAACATTGCCTGATAATGCTTTCAACAAATTTCCAGAAGTGGACACGATTGAAATTCATTTAGCAACTAACTTCCAAAACAAGACTTTGGACAGCAAGTTATTTCCAAAAGATCTTTATGCAAAAATGGTTGAATGGACCAAGGCTAATTGCTTAAGTGAACGTAAAGCTACAGATACTGATGAGCAATATGTGTATAAAGCTCGTAAGCGTGCCCTAGGTCAATTTAAAAAAGATATTATGAATCTGCCTTTGAACGTTAAAGAAGGCATTGCTGCTGAAATTGAGAAGAATTTCGAATTTCTTTTCACACAACTTAACGTTAATGATACTAAAGATTTCGTTGTAGGAATTGTCAAACCTGTAGATGTTAAGATTGGTCTACGTGAAACACAGGCTCATTTAGACGGTGAAGGCGACGATTAGTTAAAAATAATTTCTAAAATCTAAGGATAAATAAAATGGCTAAAATTTTTTATGATAAAGATTGTAATATCAATGATATCAAATCTAAGACAATTGCAGTTGTGGGTTACGGAATTCAAGGTCGCGGGCAGGCTTTGAATTTACGTGATAGCGGTTTGAAGGTCATTATTGCTCAGCGTCCAGGCGGGCCTAATTATGATAAGGCGATCAAAGATGGATTCAAACCAATGTCTGTTGCTGAGGCCACTCAACAAGCAGATGTAATAATCATTTTGACTCAAGATCATTTACAGGCTCAAATTTATAATGAATCGATAGCTCCTCATTTAAAGAAGGGTCAAGCGATTGCCTTTTCTCATGGTTTTAATATTCATTTCAAATTTATTGTTCCACCCAAAGATGTGGACGTTTTCATGATCGCTCCTAAAGGACCAGGTGCATTGGTCCGTCGTCAATATGAAGAGGGTAAAGGTGTTCCTTGCTTGGTCGCAATCCATCAAAATGCCACAGGTAAGGCTTTGAAGTTGGCTTTGGCTTATGCTAAGGGTATTGGCGGGTCAAGGGCAGGGATCATTCAAACAACTTTTAAAGAAGAAACTGAAACCGATTTATTTGGTGAACAATCCGTGTTATGTGGGGGAGCCAGTGAGTTAGTTAAAGCTGGGTTTGAAACCTTGGTTAAAGCAGGCTACCAACCAGAAATTGCCTATTTTGAATGCTTGCATGAATTAAAGTTAATTGTAGACATTATGTATGAAGAAGGTATTCAAGGTATGCGTAAAAAGGTTTCTGACACCGCTGAATACGGTGACATGACACGTGGACCACGCATTGTCAATGCTCGTACCCGTGCTGAAATGCAAAAGATCTTAAAAGAAATCCAAACTGGCAAATTTGCTAAGGAATGGATGGCTGAGAATAAGAATGGTCGTAAGAATTTTCTAAAAATGCGCAAAGCTGGCGATTCTCACCTAGTTGAAAAAGTGGGTACCCGACTACGTGGTATGATGAGCTGGATGAAAAAATAATGTGAAGTTCAGATAAATTCTTAAAAAACCCTGCCTGCCGGCGGGCATGCATGTTAATATTTAAGGGCGAGTTTATCTCGCCCTTTTCTTTTATAAGGACAAAATATGAAAAAAGATAATAAAGTACTCATTTTTGATACAACGTTGCGAGATGGCGAGCAGGCTCCTGGAGCTAGTATGAATCGTCAGGAGAAGTTAGAAATTGCTTATGCATTGGAACGTTTAGGAGTAGATATTATAGAGGCAGGGTTTCCCATTGCATCTAAGGGCGACTTTGAATCAGTTAAGGAGGTAGCTAAGCATATTAAGAATTCCACCATTTGTGGTTTAGCCCGAAGCTTAACTAAGGATATTGATGCAGCTGCAGAAGCTGTTAAAGGTGCTAAACATCCCCGTATCCATGTATTTTTAGCAACCTCGAAGATTCACTTGGAACATAAGTTTAAGAAAAGTCAGGATGAAATATTGGAAATGGCTGTTAAAGCGGTCAAATATGCCAGAAACAAGATTGGTGACATTGAATTTTCGCCAGAAGATGCTTCTCGTACAGACAAAGAATTTTTGTATCGTGTTTTAGAGGCTGTCATTAAAGCAGGAGCTAAGACTGTTAATATTCCTGACACCGTAGGCTATTCAACTCCACATGAGTATGGTGCAGTTATAGCTGGTATCTGCAAGAATGTCCCTAATATTAATAAAGCCATTGTTTCAACTCATTGCCATGACGATTTAGGTTTAGGTGTAGCAAACTCTTTGGCTGGTATTATCAATGGGGCTAGACAAGTCGAGTGTACCATTAATGGGATAGGTGAAAGGGCTGGTAATGCGTCGATGGAAGAGATTGTCATGGCCATTAGAACTCGTTCTGATTTTTATAATTTAACGACTAATATTAAGACAAAAGAATTATATCGAACCTCTAGAATGGTCTCAAAAGCCACTGGATTTATTGTTCCTCCAAATAAAGCAATTGTTGGGGCAAACGCCTTTCGTCATGAATCAGGAATTCATCAAGATGGGGTTTTAAAGGAAAAGAAGACATATGAAATTATGAATCCGGAAGATGTGGGCGTTCCTGCTAATGAAGGACTGGTTTTAGGTAAACACTCTGGACGCCATGCATTCAAAGATCGTTTAAAAGCCTTAGGTATTGAATTAACTGAATCCCAGATTGATGAAGCTTTTGATCAGTTCAAAGATTTGGCCGATAAAAAGAAAGAAATTTATGATGAAGATTTAATTACCTTAGTGGGTGAGGCTCATCATACATTCAAGGATTTTTATGTATTGGAGGATTTGGTTTATACAAGCGGTTCTCATGTGAAACCAAAGGTTAAGATGGCTTTAAAGTTTAAAGGTAAGATCTTAAAGCAAGAATCAACCGGAGATGGCCCAGTAGATGCCAGTTATAAGGCCGTAGATGCCATTACAAAGATGAAAATCCAATTATTGGACTACAGCATCCAATCAGTGACAAGCGGTAAAGATGCCTTGGGACAGGTTACTGTTAAAATTGTTGCTAATACCCACAGTGTCATTGGTCATGGAGCTAGCACAGATGTAATTGAAGCCTCTGTCAAAGCCTATATTAATGCCATTAATAAAGCCTTAACTTTAGAAAAATTGAAAGTTTAATATGATTCAAGAGCCGCCAGCAATTTATGGGATTATTGGTTTTCCACTGAAACATAGTTTGTCTCCTACTATGCATAATTCCGCCTTTAAAGCTTTAAAGGTCAATGCGGAATATAGGACTTTTGAACTTCAAGATGATGAAGAATTAAAGCTATTCTTTGAAGATTTAAAAGAAGCTAATAACCCCATTTTTGGACTTAATATCACTGTTCCTTATAAAGAAAAAGCAATGCAATACATTGATAGCTTAGATCCTTTTGCTATTAAAGTTGGTGCCGTTAATACTCTTTTAATTACCCATCAGCGTAAGATTTTTGGGTTTAATACAGATGGTCCAGGGTTTTTAAGTCATCTTAATGAACTTAATTTTGATCTTAAAGATAAACGCATTGCTATTTTAGGAGCTGGAGGAACAACTCGCTCGCTGTTGAGTGTCTTAAGCATGGTGAATCCAAGGGCAGCTAGTATTAAGCTTTATAACCGAACAACCCAAAAAGCACATGACCTAATTAAAGATCTTGCTCAAAGAATGGACACTAGTCTTATTGAGGTTGTTGATAACACGGATGATCTGAATTTAGAGTTAGCAGATTGTTTAATTAATACAACTTCAGTAGGATTGAAGCCCCAAGATGGGCTAATAGTAGATCCTGAAGCTTTGCATAAAGATATGTTGGTTTATGATGTTATTTACAATCCTGCAGAAACTCCTCTTTTGAAAGCAGCCAAGAAAAAAGGTTCTCAAACTGCCAATGGTCTTGGAATGTTGTATTATCAAGGAGTCCTGGCGTTTAATCATTGGGCGGGAGTTGATATTGAAGAAAAATACAAGAAAATTATGCGTAAGGCTTTGGAAGATGCAATCAAAGGGCAAAAAGAAACTATATGAACTATTTAATAACATTCATGAAAGAGAACAATGGATAAATTTATTATTTTTGCATTAGGTTCAATGGTGGGAAGTTTCTTAAATGTTTGTATAGTCAGAATGCCTAAGGAAAAATCTATTGTTTTTCCTTCATCTCATTGTCCCAATTGTCAAAAACCAATTGAATGGTATGACAATATTCCTCTTATTAGTTGGATTTTTCTTTTAGGAAGATGTCGCTATTGTAAACAAAAAATAGCCTTTAGATATTGGTCGGTCGAATTTCTCACTGGTGTTGTCTTTTTGAGTTTTTATATGTATTTTGGTCCAAGTCCAGTTTTACCAGCTTATTTAGTTATGATGAGTTGTTTTATAGTGGCAACCTTTGTGGATATTGAGCATAGAATTATTCCAGATGAGATTTCTATTGGAGGAATGTGGTTAGGACTTATTTTGAGTGCTTTTATACCACAGCTTCATACAAATACAGAGAATTTGCAATTAGGTGGTTTTTTTGCGGGTTTTATAGTTCTTCTATGTTTATTTCTTGAAGGGATTTATCCTATATTTTGTAAACATTTAATGACAGAAGAAGAAAAGTATGATGATAAGCCGCTTAAACTACTTGTTTTGATTTCACTGATTATTGTTAATCTTGTTAATTATCATTTGATTCACGTTCCAGTATTCTTAGAAGGTCACTTGTACAGTTTAGCTTGCGGCCTGGTTGGATTTATTATTGGCGGTGGTTCTATTTATGCCATGGGACTCTTGGGGGATGTCATTTTTAAGAAAGAAAGTATGGGTGGGGGAGATGTCAAGCTAATGGCTATGATTGGCGCATTTCTTGGGTGGAAATTAGCTATATTGGCTTTTTTCATCGCTCCATTTTTTGGAGGAGTTGTTGGAATCATTGAGAAAATTCGTACCAAAGACAGTACTATTGCCTATGGACCTTTTTTAGTGTTAGGATCATTAGTAAGTTTGTTTTGGGGAGAATGGATTATTCAATGGATCATAGCTGGAGGGTTCTATCGCCTATGAGAAGTTTCAGAAGTCTATGCCTAGGGATTCTTTTAATTCTCTGGATTACTTCAGCTGGGGCCACTGCAGCTACCAATATTGAATTAAAATATTCTTTGGATACTAAAACCCTCCATGTAGAGGCAGACCATCAAACAGATCGTGTGAATCGTAAATTTATTCGTAAAGTTTCAATTTTTTTAAACGGATCTACGGAAAGCAGCGATTTTTATTTTACTCGTCAAAAACTTCCAGTACGATTTGAAGAAGATTTCGCTGTTGCAGCTAAGCCTGGAGATCGAATGGAAGTTCAACTGTATTCAAGCGAAGGTGGTCTTGCAACGGAGACTTTAACTGTCGCTCAACCTACTGAAAAGAAATAACTATGAGAAAAAGACTATATAGAACTGAAAATGATCGAAAGATAGCAGGAGTTTGTGGCGGGATTGCTGAGTATTTTGATTTAGATCCTTCTTTGGTTAGGGTTGCTTTTGCTTTATTTTGTTTGCTAGGAGGATTTGGCATTTTGTTATATATCCTGTTATGGATCATTGTTCCTGTTAAATCTAAAGTACTATGAAGAAGAAAAAGAAATTAGAGAAGAATATTGTCTTGATTGGATTTATGGGGTCTGGAAAATCTATGACAGCTTGTGCTCTTGCTGAGATTCTTAAGATTAAACGATTTTCTTCCGATGAGATGATCGAGAAAAAAGAAAAATGCACCATTGCTGAACTTATAGCGAAGAAAGATTGGCCATATTTTCGCAAAATTGAGCACTCAATTATTAAGAAACTTTCTTTAAAAAAAGGTGTGATTATTGATTGTGGTGGGGGTGTAGTTTTAAACCCTAAGAACATTGCCTTTCTTAAGAAGAATGGTTTGATTTTTTATTTGAAAACAGATCCTAAAATCATTTATAATCGCCTCAAGAATGATTTAACTCGTCCTTTGATTAGTGGACCAAATCCCCTGGCTCGCATCAAAGCTATTTTAAAAGAACGACTTCCCCTGTACAACCAAGCTGATTTTACCATTGATTCTTCTTCTCCATCAATTTCAGTGCCGGTTGGACAAATACTAAAGAAAATCTAGAACATGACATCACAAGAATCGCTGTTGGTATTAAATGCCATTCCTGGCATGAAAGGAGAGGTTATTCAAAAATTGATAAAGATTTTTGGAGGACCTAGAGAGATTTTTATGCAGCAGCACCAGGATCTCTTGAATCTTGGAATTTCTTCTAATCTTGCAACAAATATTGTTCATTTTCCTAAAGATAAATTTTTGCAGGAAGAATTTAATTTAATCCTGAAAAAAGGCATTAGAACAGTCACAATTTTTGATGAAGAATATCCTGATTCTTTAAAATCAATCGATCATGCTCCGCTTGTTCTTTATTTAAAAGGGGACTTAGGTCTTTTAATGTCGCCAGCCATAGCTTTGGTGGGGGCTAGAAAAGCAACTCAGTATGGATTAAAAGTAGCTGAAGAATTTGGTTGTAGTTTTAGTAAGGCTGGATTAACTGTGGTATCAGGGATGGCCTTAGGTATCGATACAGCCACGCATAAAGGTGTTTTAAAAATTGGAGGAAAAACCATTGCCGTTATGGGCTGCGGTCTAAATCATATTTATCCTAAAGAAAACATGGGTTTATTTGAAGAAATTGCAGAACATGGATTATTGATCTCTGAGTTCCCTATGGATACTGCTCCATTAAGCTATAATTTCCCTCGAAGGAATCGCATCATTAGCGGATTGAGTCTAGCTACAGTTATAGTGGAAGCAGCTCAAAGAAGTGGCGCTTTAATCACAGTTGACTTTGCTTTAGCCCAGAATAAAGAAATTTTTGTTGTTCCAGGGAACATTGACAGCACATACTCTCAAGGAACTAATCGTCTGATAAAGGAAGGGGCAAAGATAGCTTTATCTGCTCCAGAGGTCATGTTAGAACTTGGAATAACTATCAATGAAGAGTTAAAACAAGAGGAGCAAAAAGAGAAAATTCATGTTCCCTTATCAGTTGAAGAATATACAATCTATGAGTTAGTTAGCAATGAACCTCGTCATATTGATGTGATCTCCGTAAATTCTGGTCAAGAGATTGGAGTTTTGATGGGGCAAATGTTAAACTTAGAACTTAAAGGCGTTATTAAACAATTGCCTGGACAGTATTATGTACGAATTTAATGTAGGGGTGGGTTAACCCTCTCCCTTACGATAAAAAGGATTATATGGCTAAAGCATTAGTTATCGTTGAATCTCCCGCCAAGGTTAAGACAATCAATAAGATACTGGGAAAGAAGTTTAAGGTCACGGCTTCTATGGGGCATTTGATTGATTTACCTCGCTCTAAGATGGGTGTAGATATTGAGCATGATTTTGCTCCTGGTTTTATTGCTGTCAGAGCCAAGATGAAAACTTTGAAGAAATTGAAAGAAGAAGCTAAAGATGTGGATGAAATCTATATTGCAACTGATCCGGATCGTGAAGGGGAAGCTATTGGTTGGAACTTAATTGAACATATTGCTAAGGGTAAGAAGGTTCTGCGAGTTGTCTTTCATGAAATCACAAAGGATGCGGTAAAGAAAGCTTTTGAGAATCCTCGTGAATTCGATATGAAGAAAGTTGATGCTCAAAATGCTCGTCGGGTATTAGATCGTATCGTGGGATATGCGATTTCTCCAATTCTTTGGAAAAAGGTTGGTTCAAGATTAAGTGCAGGTAGGGTTCAGTCGGTAGCATTGCGTTTGATTGTAGATCGTGATAGTGATATCAAAAAATTTATTCCAGTGGAGTACTGGCAAATTGCTGTGGATCTTCAGAAAAAAGGAGTAAAGGATCTTTTAACAGCAGCTCTTGAAAAGATTGATGGAATTAAGGTTGATCTAAAGGCAGAAGGCCAAACTAAGAGTACTGTTAAAGAGATCAAAGAGCAGACTTTTAAGATTGCGGCAATTAATAAAAAACAAGTTAAGCGCAATGCCCCTGCACCTTTTATTACGAGTTCTCTTCAACAAGAAGCTTTTGGAAAATTAGGTTTTAATACTTCTCGTACCATGTCTATCGCCCAAGGGCTTTACGAAGGGGTTGAGATTGGAGAGGAAGAACCTGTTGGTTTGATTACTTACATGCGTACGGATTCATTTAATATTGCTAATGAAGCCCTCGAGAATGTCCGTGCTTACATTAAGAAGCAGTATGGTTCAGAATATCTGCCTGAAATACCCAATAAATTTAAGACAAAGAAGAGTGCTCAAGAAGCTCATGAAGCCATTCGTCCAACAGATATTCTTCGTAAACCTGAAGATCTGAGAGACTTCCTAGATGAAGATCAATTTCGTCTCTATAATCTTATTCATAAACGTTTTATTGCCTGTCAGATGACGCCAGCTGTTTTTGATCAAACTAAGATCGAAATTGGAGCTGGCCGTTTTACTTTTGGAGCTTCAGGATCGTCTTTGAGCTTTGCGGGATATTTATCTGTGTATAAAGATGGAGATGAGCAGGAAGAAGGCAAGCTTGATCCCTCTAATTATGCTAAAGATGACATTCTAGAATTAATTGACCTTAAATCCACCCAGCATTTCACAAAACCTCCAGCCAGATATTCTGAAGCTAGTCTTGTTAAGGCATTGGAAGAAAATGGTATTGGAAGACCTAGTACATACGCATCAATCATTGGGACCTTGGTTGCCCGTAATTATGTTGTGCGCGAAAGGGGTTATTTTGATGCCACAGATTTGGGGATTAAAATTTGTCTGCTTTTGATGGAATACTTTAAGAAGATTATGGATATTGGTTTTACAGCTCACATGGAAGAAGGTCTTGATTCAATTGAAGAGGGTCAGACAACCTATGCTGTATTGCTTAAAGACTTTTATGGTCCTTTTAAAGAAGAATTGGATCATGCGGATGCCAATATCCAAAAGACCCATGTCACAATCAATAGAAATTGTCCTGAATGTGGAAAACCTTTAGCAGTCAAATGGGGACGGCGTGGAAGATTTATCAGTTGTACTGGATTTCCTGATTGCAAACATGCAGAACCTTTCACTACAGATGTTCCTTGTCCACAAGAGGGTTGTACAGGAAAGTTGGTTGAACGCCGTGCCATGCGTGGAAACACGTTCTATGGATGTAGTCGTTTCCCCGAATGTAAATTCATTGCTAATAAACTACCTGTTGCTCCAGTTGCCAGCCTGCCTACCGGACAGGCAGGCCCATGAAACAACATCTAGAGAAATTCCTCTCTTATCTAGAAGTTGAAAAAAATTACTCGTCTCACACCTTGCTTAATTACAAACTTGATTTGCAAGAATTTGCTACATTCCTAGGTACAACTCCAGTCGAGCAATCTGACTACACTACGTTACGTCGCTTTCTAGCTCAAATGAGAACTCAGAATTTGAAGCCTCGCAGTGTTGCTCGTAAGCTTTCATCGCTTCGAAGTTTTTTTAAATACCTACAAAGAGAGAAAATTGTCTCTACGAATCCAGCTTCTTTATTGGTTACGCCAAAGTTAGATAAGCCCCTACCACATTTTTTAAGCGAACAAGAAGCCACTCAAATCATCGAATCCCCAGGAAAAAAAGACTCAAAAAAGGTGTCAGACACCTTTTTAAGAGATAAAGCTATCTTTGAGACTTTATACTCTACGGGAATACGTGTAAGTGAGCTTGTGGGTCTAGATATTGATGATGTGGATTTCATTAGTAATATTATCAGGGTTATGGGAAAAGGAAGAAAAGAACGTTTAGTTCCTATAGGGGATAAGGCCTTGGAAGCACTGCAGTTTTATATAGACAAGCGAACTCAAAAAGGTAATATCCTTTTTCTAAATAAAAATTCCACACGTTTAACAAGCCGCAGTGTCTCCAATATCATTAATAAATATGTTCTCCAAGAAGCTATGGCTCAACATATCACTCCACACATGTTCCGCCACTCATTTGCAACCCATCTTCTCAACCGCGGAGCAGATTTACGATCAGTTCAAGAGCTATTGGGCCATGTAAATCTTTCTACAACGCAAATTTATACCCACCTGACTACCGATAAACTTAAGAAAGTCTATGACAAGGCTCATCCAAGGGCGTGATTAATAAAAATTTATTAATTATTTACAATGATATTAAAATGCTTATTATCAGTAATTATTAATATATTTAAAAAAGGAAGATCAATGAAAATCGTTAGCAGTAGAGAAATGCTAAGAGACCAAGATGTTTTAAAAGAAATTAATCGTTATAAATGGATCCAAAGTGAAAAAGAAGGATCAGATATTGGTTTTGAAAGAGCTGCAAGAGAGTGGATTAATTCTTATTCCAATTCATACCTTAATAGCCATCCCGGAAAAGCGACATCGATGTTAATTACCAGTTTTTTTAACACAGAAATTCATATTAAATATTGATTTTAAATCAAATTTGTTCAATATTTTGTATTGACAATTTCCTTTTTATTTGTAATATATAACTCATATTGATGATAAATCAATAATTCGATTCCCCATCGAATAAAGAAGTTATTCAAATAATCTCCCCAAAGCAACAACGTTTAATGAAATCTCCAAAAGTTTTAGAATTTTATGAAACATATCAAAATAATCAAATTGTGTCCGTAGTGCTGACACAATTGAGTTGGACAAACCATTTGCTCATTCTTTCAAAAACAAAGAAACTGCATGAATATTTCATGTTAGGTCAAGGAGGTTTGCAAATATGAAATACTATTTTAAGTTTCAAAAAGCTTTTTCTTTAATTGAAATGTCCATTGTCATGGCAGTTATGGCGGTTTTAGCTTCTTCGGTTGTTCCGATTGCGATTCGATCTGTGGAGGTGAGGGCTGGGGAAAAAACGGCATTAGAAATGGCTATGATTCAAGAGGCTAGTCAAAATTATTTGATTGATAATCATTTATGGCCTTCTGATATAGCAGAATTGCAGGCGAAAGGTTATTTGAACCCTGACTGGATACCTCATAATCCGTGGCATAATTCTAATCATAATAATTTGTACGTACTTTCTGCTACGAATTCACTTTTGACAGTATCAACAGATGTTCCTCAGCAATGGTCTAATCTGGTAGCCAGTCATTTGCCCGGCATTACTATTATTTCTTTGGACAATGGTTATAGCACGGTTTCAAGCAGTATATCCGTCTCAGATAGACACAATAGTGTTCCTACTGGAACAATTATTCCTTGGTCAGCACCGGTAGATAAGATCCAGGAAGGGTATCTTTTGTGCGATGGCCAAAGTATTAGTCGTGAGAATTTCTCTGATCTTTATTCAGTTATAGGTACTACATATGGCAGCGATGATACCTCGACTTTTAAAGTTCCTGATTTAAGAGGAAGAACAATAGTTGGATTTAATCATCTGGATGAAGATTTTGGTACGCTTGGTCAAGCGGGAGGTGCTAAATCTCACTCTCATATCACTGACGGAAATACGGACTCTGTTCAGATTCGAAATGGGGGGAATTGGAGAATAGACGATAACTCAGGTGGGAGTGATTACAATGTTATTGATCCTCATAATCATCACGTGAGGATCCAAAGTGATTCTCAAAAGAATCTATCTCCCTATGTAACAGTGCATTTTGTCATTAAAACATAAACGATTTTTAGAGAAATCGTATGGTATTTATCCTTATATTCGTTCTGATTCTTTCATCCAATGCTTGGTCTCAGGGAGATTTTGATGAACAGAGATCTACGTTATCAAAGTTAGCCGATGAAAGTTGTATTGGAATAGTGCCCTTGGGAGTTTGTCCAAAGGCGAAACATGTGGTTGGTGCTTTAGTATTATTAAGGGAACCAAGTTTAATCATTCAAACAATTAAGAAAAGCGGGGCTTCTTCCGGAGGCTTAAACGATGGGAATTTACAATTTAATGAGGTTCGTGTGCTTAATAATCCTTTAGCCAGAAGCTTTCATCAAGCTATTTGTTCGGATCTTCCGGATACTTCGCCCGAAATTTATTATATTTCAGAGCCAGATGCTCTTGGTTGGAAAGAAGGGAGCTTTGAAAGAAATCTTCCCCAGAGTAGGGTTGCCTCTCAAATAGCCTCTCAATGCTTTCGATTGCCTTTGGGGGCTCAAGACCAATGTATGAAAACTTGGGGGACACTTTATCCACGGACAGGTTTTATAGTCTCTTCAAGTGAGCCGATGGCTTCAGCCGTTAGCGCAGTCCGAGCGGTCAGTATTGCTAAAGATCCAGCTCCAGCCCATATTGTTGAATCAAGGTTGCAGTATTCTTTTAATATCAAAGAAGATAAGTTACAAATGATTCAGCCTGTAACCTCGGTTTCTTGTATCTCTATTGGACAAAACCCTTCAAGTTGGGAAAAAGGCAAAACATCAAAGGATGGTCAGTATGTCTGGTTTTATTGGAATTGGCGTCTGTGTTGTATTTAGAATTGTGGTGTTTGGGTTGATGATTTCAATCTCCTATGCTGCAAATCCTTACAAAATGGGTGAGGTGGATTATTTTCAACAGCACAACTCTTCAGATTCTTCACAAATGAATCAAAAGTCTTCCTTTGATTTCAGAGAACCTTCTGTGACTGCAGAGGGACAAATTTCTTACTATACT
Source organism: Candidatus Omnitrophota bacterium (assembly GCA_044225175.1). Taxonomy (GTDB): domain Bacteria; phylum Omnitrophota; class Gorgyraeia; order Zapsychrales; family Fredricksoniimonadaceae; genus JACQCF01. Next base: position 345,479 of record JBGAJA010000001.1, read on the forward strand.
CCACCATCAGCTGTTTCCAATTTGCTTGCCAATCCTACATCTGAAAATGCCAGGGCTTATATAAATTGGCAGAAACAAAAAGTGCAAAGGATTATTAAAGCTCAAGAAATGATTGAGAAAGTAAGCTTAGAAATGACAAAGAGATGATCTATATTCTTATGATTTGTTTATTTCTTCCGAAGTTGTCTTGGGGAGATATTTTTTCTAAACCCTCCGAAAGTCCTGATTTAGATCATTTTTTAACCCAAGATGTCAATAATTCTTATTATCGAAATGGGTATGAATATAGTCCTTATGAAACGACTAGTCATGCGTATGAGTTTGAAAGACAAAATACTCTAGGGTATAGTTACTATGATTTTCATCGAAGTTTGAAAAACTTTATTGCTAAACCCGATGAGGATATTGATGAGCTTATGAATAAGCTTTCAGCGCCATCTTCCAGGCTATTATTTTGGCAGTATAGCTCACCTTCCGTCGCTGATTTATACAAGAATTTGAATACAATTGGACATCTAAGACTGGCACTCCGATATCAACAATATGAAGATATGGAAAAAGCCGTCAATGATCCCTTAGTTAAGCTTAGAAAACAAGCTGTTTTAGACTGTATCAGGCGGGACTCTAATGATGATATTGAGGTTTCTTTAAGTGATTGCTTTGACAATTTACATAATAAAGGAGTAGAACCTTTTAAAGAATTAAATGAACCAGGTGATGGTGAAGACTTTATTAAGGGTAAGATTAATATCACAGAAAGGGTGTTAGATCGGGTTAATTTAGATCATCAGGATGTAGGAGCTGTTAAGAAGATTACCCCAAGGGTATTTATAGATAAGAATTCTGTGTTTGTGAAGGCTCCTCAATTTAGAAGTAGAGAATTGATCAATCAATATAGAGATGAGTTTATGGGCAAGCTTAAAGGAATAGTTGAGGAATATAGAAAAACGAAGACTTTTAAAGCTCAGGAAGCAGCTTCACTCTCAGTTTTTGGGGTACCTTTAACAGAAGGTCAAATCAAGAATATGGCCATACTTGATGAAACTGCTGCATATTTAGCGGTAAACAAGGTTTCTTTCAATCTCGCCTATCTAAAGACTATTGATCAGTTTCTTTTAGCTTCAGAAATGTTAGGTCGTGTGATGTCTCACCCTGCTATTCAACCAGGATATAAATTATTGTTAAAAAGTAGTCTGGATTACATTTCCACAGAAATTATTGTTTTGAGAGAAGAAAAGAATCGTTTGAATGACTATGCAGATGCAATGCGTACTATTCTAGATCAGGCGGACCAATTAAGGATCAAGACCATTAAGTCTATTAGAGATAAATCTCAAGATTCTCAAGAGAAAGGATTGTTTAGGTTAAATCCATGAGGAATCAATCATTAGGTCAGATGGGAGAGGTTCTTGCTTGTCAATATCTTTTAGGCAAAGGATATATGATTTTGGACAAAAATTTTCGCAATAAGCTTGGAGAAATAGATTTAGTGGCCAAAGATGGAAAAACTATCTGTTTTATTGAGATTAAAACGAGAAGATCTTCTGAATATGGAGAGCCTTTTTTGGCTGTAAATTCGACAAAACAGCATAAAATGGTTCAATTAGCCTTAAGTTATCTCAAATATAAATTCCGTAGCACAGAAGTTTTATCACGATTTGATGTAATTTCTATTCATTTTAAACAAGAAGAGCCTATTCTGAACCATCTCGTCAACGCCTTTGATTTAAGCTATTTAAGTCATTGACAAAGCAAATTTTATCCAGTAAACTCGCAACATATTTATAAACCTAGATTTTTTAAGGAGGATTGGATGGAGAAATTATCTTTCTACGATGTAAAAACCAAAGGAAAATTTGAAACAGATGATTATTCTGTTAAAGAAAAAAGTGGACGCTTTTTCGCTGTTGCAAAATCTCCAAAAGGCACACATGAGTGCTGGCGCGTATTAAGCAAAGACCAAGCTGCCAAAATGAAGAAGAAATAAGCGGGAGTGGTTTCTATCCGAAGTAAAGCATTGACTTCCAAACAATTAGCTAACAAAATTGCTCAACTGGCTAGCGAAAAGAAGGCCCAGAATATCGTGATTCTTGATATGCGAGGACTGGTCAATTTCTGTGATTATTTTGTCATATCGACTGGAACTTCCGATCGTCAAGTCAAGGCTATAGGGCAAAGTATTGATGAGGGTTTAAGTACTCTTGGAATTAAAGCCAATTTTGGGCGAAGTTCTAAAGGTTTAACGCCAACTGAGCTTAATGATGGTGTGGGTGCTTGGGTTCTTTTGGATATGGGAGATGTAGTTGCCCACATTTTTGAGTCAAGTGCTAGAGATTTTTATGGTTTAGAACATCTCTGGCAGGATGCTCCATCGGTCGAATATAAAGAACGAAAAAAATCCAAATAACCTTTAAGGATTAGCCCCCACTGCTTCGCTTTGCGAAGCAAAGCGGTGGGGGTTTTCTTATGTTTTCTCTTCTAAGACAACAACTTCAAGATTTAATTCAGAATTCTCTCCCTGTCCTACCAGCGGGGCTTTTAGAAATAGGGAGTATTCCACCCATTTTAATTGATATTCCAGCCGATATAGCCCATGGCGAGTTCACATGTAACATAGCACTTCAATTGAGTAGAGTTTTAAAGAAGAATCCAATGATCACTGCCCCTGAGATTCTTTCTAAAATCCAAGAAAATCTTCAAAAGCATCCTTTAAGGGGATCTTTTTCAAAAATTGAAGTCAAGCAACCTGGCTTTATTAACTTTTATCTTTCACCACAGGGTTTTTATGGCATTTTAGAATCTGTGTTAGAGAAAAAAGATGACTATGGGCAATCTAATTACGGAAATCAAACGCCTTTTTGTTTGGAGTTTGTCTCTGCCAACCCGACTGGTCCATTGACAGTAGCCCATGGACGTCAGGCTGCGGTGGGAGATAGTTTAGTTAACATTTTAAGTGCAGTTGGGTTCCAAGCTCAGAAAGAGTATTACGTTAATGATGAAGGCAATCAGATTAATATTCTTGGAAGAAGTATTCATTATAGAGCTCAGGAACTTTTAGGGGCTAAAGTTGAATTTCCAGAAGATCATTATCAAGGTGAATATGTTCGAACAATGGCAGCTGAACTTTTGAAAAAGAGACATATTTCATCTTTAGCGGATCTTGAGAAGGTTGAGCCCCAAGATTTTCGCCAGTTTGGTGTAGATTATTTAATGGCTATGATCAAGAACGATCTGGAAGATTTTGGGGTCAATTTTGATACATGGTCTTACCAAAGTAAGATTGCAACCAATAGCGCTATTGAAGACTTGATTAAAGATTTTAAGAGTAAAGATTATGTTTACGAAAATGAAGGTGCTTTATGGTTTAGATCCACAAACTGGAAAGATGATAAAGATCGAGTTGTTAAGAAAACTTCTGGTGAATACACATATTTAACTCCAGACATTGTTTATCACAAGGACAAATTTGCCCGTGGTTTTAAACGTATTGTTAATATTCTAGGGCCTGATCATCATGGCTATATTCCTCGTATTAAGGCAGCAGCTGCAGCCCTTGGGCATTCTGTGGATGATTTAGATGTAGTGATTGTGCAGTTGGCGACTATTTATCGGGATGGTAAGCCGGTATCCATGTCTACAAGACGAGGAGAATTTATTACTCTTAGAGAAGTGATTGATGAAGTGGGAAGGGATGCAGGCCGATTTTTCTTTTTGATGCGTCAAACCAATGCCCATTTAGATTTTGATTTAGAACTAGCTAAGAAAACAAGTTCTGAAAATCCTGTTTATTACATCCAATATGCCCACGCACGTATTCATAGTATTATTCGTAAAGCTCAAGAAGAATCCAAATTAATTCCACAGCATAAAGATTTTGCTCTTCTTAAGGAAACAGAAGAAATGGATATTATGCGTAAAATTGCTTTGTATCCTGAGGTCTTGATTGCTTGCGCTAAACAATTAGATCCATTTGCTTTGGTTCGATATCTGCAAGAATTATCAGGTTGTTTTCATAAATTTTATGATTCTCACCGTGTTTTAGATGAGAATAAAGAACTTTCCAGTGAACGTTTAGGTTTAATTGAGTCTGTCCGAATTATATTAGGAAGTGGCTTGAAATTACTAGGTGTTACTACTCCGGAGAAAATGTGAACAAACGCTGGATTCTCAAACCTTCTGATCCTCAGCTTCAAAAAGAATTCAGTGATGCTTTAAATATTCATCCGATCATTGCTCAGCTTCTCATCAATCGTCAGATTATCAATGTAGATCAAGCCCGACTTTTTCTTAATGCAGAGCTGTCATCGCTTTATAATCCTTTTTTACTGACAGATATGGATCGGGCAGTTGCGCGCATTCACAAGGCTCAAGAGAATAAAGAAAAGATCCTTATTTTTGGAGATTATGACGTGGATGGGGTCACTTCCAGCGCCTTACTTAGACGCCTCTTAAAGCGTTTGGGAATTGAAGCTGTTAATTATATTCCTCATCGCATGGATGAAGGCTATGGACTCAATCATACGATTGCTGAATTTGCCAAAAGCGTTGGAATTCATCTTCTTATTACAGTGGATTGTGGAATTACTGCTTTTGAACAAATCAAGGCAATCAATCAAGAGGGGATTGATGTGATTGTCATTGACCATCATGAACCAGAGGGAGATCGCATTCCTGAAGCCTTGGCTGTTATTGATCCTAAGCGTCAAGATTGCCTTTATCCTTTTAAGAATTTATCTGCTGTAGGTTTAGTTGCTAAATTGGCCCAAGCAATTCTAGGATATATTCCAGAAGAAGATTTGGATTTGGTTGCGCTTGGTACGGTTGCTGATGTGGTTCCTCTTCATAGTGAAAATCGTATTTTTGTCAAAAGAGGATTGCCTTTACTTGAAAAAACCCAAAAGCCAGGTTTAAAAGCCCTTCTTCAAATCGCTAAAATTTTAGGTAAGAAAATGAAGCCTTATTATATTGGTTTTATTTTAGGGCCTCGCTTGAATGCAGCAGGACGTATGGATTCTGCCACCATTGCCTTGGATTTATTATTATCTGAGAATGCTGTTGAATCATTAGCGCTGGCAGAAAGTTTGGAAGAACACAATAAAAGTCGCCAGAAAATGCAAAGTGAGGTAGTTCAAGAAGCTTTAGAAATTATTGAGAATACCGTAGATTTTAAGGATCAACAAATCATTGTGGTTTATAAAGAAGGTTGGCATAAAGGTGTTCTTGGGATAGTTGCCTCTCGGATCGTGGAGCAATACTATAAACCAACCGTAGTCATCTCAGTGATTGATGGAATAGGAACGGGTTCAGCTCGTTCTATTGATGGCTTTGCACTTCATGAGGCTTTTGCAAGTTGTGCTAAATCTCTTGAGACATTTGGGGGGCATAAGAGAGCGGCTGGTTTACGTTTACGTGAGGAAAATATCGAAGATTTTAGGCAAGCCATTAATGATTTTGCTAAGGAAACATTTAAAGATCAGCCTTTAGAGCCCACTCTTCACATTGACTGTGAAGTGCCTTTTTCAAGCTTGGATTTGCCGCTAGTTGAAATTATTGAGTCTATGGAACCTCATGGTGAGGGAAATCCTTCACCAATATTTTGCTGCCGTAATTTAATCGTTAAAAGTACGCCGACTGTTTTAGGCAAAGACACTCTTAAATTTTGGGTCAGTGATGGGGTTAAATCTTATTCTGCAGTAGGTTTTGGGCAAGGAAGTATGAGAGAAAAAGTAAAGCTAGGTCAACAAGTGGACCTAGCTTTTACTTTGGGTATCGATGACTGGAACAAAGCTCCAGTCGTTCAATTATTGATTAAGGATATTAAGCCGCGCGAGTAACTTTATTGGCTTGAATACAGCTGGTGCAGACTAAAGATCTTTGAACTGTACCATTGTGAAGAATTTTGATGCGCTGTAAGTTTGGCATAACGACTCGGAAAGATTTACCAACAACCTTGGAACCAGCACCACCCTTTTTCTTTTCCATACCGCGTCTTTTATATTTTCTGCCAGATGTGGCGCTTTTGTCGCAAACAATACAAGCTCTCATGTGAATGACCTCAAATTTGAATGGTTTAACTTAAAACTGAAGACATAAATATACTGTAAAGAAAACGAATGTCAACCCAAATTTTGTAATTAGGGAGGAAACATGGATTTAACCAAACTCATACCTTATGTGAACCGTAAATTTGTTCCAAAAGAGGCCAATTTAACAGATGCGGCCACGGTTAAAGGGCTTTATGAGCAATTGCTTAAGGCGCCTATCAATTCTTCTGAAGATTTGGAGAATTGGCTGATGAATCGGTCGGAGTTAGATGCAGCTCTAAGCCAAGCAGGATCTATTTTGTACATCAATATGACTTGTCATACGGATGATGCTAAAACAGCTTCTCTTTATAGCGAATTTATTCAAAATATTCCCCCTGCCATCAAGCCTATTAATGATGAATTGAACAAAAGATACCTAAAGTTACTCAAGGATTATCCATTAGACCAGAATCGCTATGAGGTTTATAACCATTCTACTCAAGTGGATATTGAGCTTTTTGTGGAAGCTAATGTTCCCTTACAGACCCAGGTAGATATGTTATCTCAGGAATACCAAACCGTTTGTGGGGCCATGAGTGTCAATTTTGAGGGAAAAGAACAAACATTGCCCCAAATGGGCAAATATCTTTTAGAAACAGATCGTAAAAAAAGAGAAGATGCTTGGAGAGCGGTAGCTAAGAGACGTTTGGCGGATAAAGATAAGCTTCAAGATATTTTTAAGAAGATGTTTGATCTGCGTTGTCAGATTGCTTCCAATGCTAAGTTTAACAGTTTTATTGAATATCAGTTCCGTTCCTACCATAGATTTGACTACACATCAGCTGATTGCAAGAAATATCACGAAACAATTGAACGTCTCATTGTTCCCATCTATGGAGAAATCCTTAAAAAACGTCAAAAAGAAATGGGTTTGGATAGTTTAAGGCCGTGGGATTTGGCTGTAGATCCTTTAGGCAGAAGTCCTTTAAAGCCCTTTGATAAAGCTAATGAATTAATTGATAAGACCCAGAAAATCTTTTATAAGTTGGATGGAAAGCTTGGAGATCAGTTTAGTGAAATGAAAACTTTAAATCTTCTGGATTTAGAAAGCCGTAAGGGGAAAGCTCCCGGAGGTTATCAAAATACTCTGAGTGAAGCTCGTAAGCCGTTTATTTTTATGAATGCTGTTGGTGTGGATGATGATGTTCGGACCTTACTGCATGAGGCAGGGCATGCCTTTCATGCCTTAGCCAGTGCGGATGATCCTTTGGTGGATTATCGTCATGCGCCTATGGAATTTTGTGAAGTAGCATCGATGGCTATGGAGCTTTTAGGAGGACAGTATTTGAGTGAATTTTATTCCAAGGAAGACACTAATCGTTCTAACCGTGAGCATTTAGAAGGCATTGTTCATGTATTGGCCTGGGTCGCGAATATTGATGCGTTTCAGCATTGGATGTATGAACACCCCAATCATACGCCAGAAGAACGCACACAAGCTTGGGTTGAGCTTTATCAGCGTTTTGGTGGAAAGTTCGTCAATTGGCAAGGTCTGGAACAAGAAATGGCCTATCTGTGGCATCGACAGCTTCATATTTTTGAAGTCCCCTTTTATTACATCGAATACGGCATTGCTCAATTAGGAGCATTGCAATTGTGGGTGAAGGGGAAGGTGGATCCCAGTAAGGCGTTAGAGTACTATCATCAAGGCCTTTCCGTCGGGGGGTCACGTCCTTTACCCAAAATTTATCAAGCCGCTGGAATCAAGTTTGATTTCTCAGAAGGTATTATTAAGCCATTGGTGGATGAAGTTTATCAAGAGTGGAAGAATTTAGCAGGTGAGTAGATGAAGAAGTTAAGTCATGAAGAAATTGTGACTCGTCAAAGTGCTAAATTGGCAAGCCCACGCCTGCCATTTTGTGTCGTTCTCAACAATATCCGCAGTCTGCACAATGTCGGCTCTATTTTTCGAACAGCTGATGGAGTGGGAGTTGAGAAAATTTGGCTCTGTGGAATTACTGGTTATCCACCCCAAGGTGGGATTACAAAAGCTTCTTTAGGAGCAGAGGATCATGTTCCTTGGGATTACAGGCAAGATGGCCTTAAACTTCTTAAAGAGCTGAAATCCAAAGGCTATCAAATTGTCTTTCTTGAACAGATGCAAGGTGCCATCTCTCACGAGCAATTTATTCCTAAATCCCCCGTGTGTTTAGTCATAGGAAATGAAGTTACAGGTGTCTCAGAAGAATGGCTAAATCTCTGTGATCAAGCCGTTGAAATCGACATGGCTGGCATCAAGAATTCCCTCAATGTAGCTGTCGCCTTTGGAGTAATGGCCTACCAAATTCGTTCTACCTTTAAAGTCACATAAACCTCTCTAAATTGGCATCTGTATTATATATATAGTAAACTCTCAGTATGCTTAAGATTTATTGCTTCCGAAGGACTCTGTGCCTGGGACTAATTTTTGCTTTTTTGCTTAATACCATTGGCCCATTGCCAGCTTATGCTCACGAACCTCGCCTCCGGAACCTCGTAGGTTCCGAAGGCCAGGTTCCGCAAGGTTTGCCTAAGCCTGGGGTCATGGTCCATCTAAGCGCCCCTGTAAATCCCCCTTTGCTCAAAGGAATCAAAGTCCATCCAGATAACCCTTTTAGGTTCGATTTTATCCTGGATACAGGGTATGTCTCCGTCGAGGATACAGATAATTTAAGGCAAGAATCCAGCCGTCTAATCAAGTACTTTTTAGCCTCTTTAACCACCCCAGAAGCCGACCTATGGGTGAACCTAAGCCCCTATGAGAAGAATCGTATAGTTCCCGAAAGCTTTGGCCAAACCGAGATGGGCCGAGACCTCCTAGCCCAGGACTACATGCTCAAACAAATCACAGCCAGTTTAATGTACCCAGAAGATGGGGTAGGAAAGAGGTTTTGGAAGAGAATCTATGAAGAATCGGCCAAAAGGTATGGAACAACCAATATTCCGGTCAATACCTTCAATAAAGTATGGATAGTCCCTGAGAAGGCAGTAGTGTATGAGAATGCCAAGGCAGGGACGGCGTATGTGGTGGAATCCAGGTTGAAGGTGATGTTGGAGGAGGATTATGTATCTGTGCAGAAACATTCAAAAACATTGTCGTCCCCGAATGTTTTAGTCGGGGACCTAGGACACGAGGGTGCTAGATTCCCGACAAAAGCATTCGGGAATGACAAGGATGTTAATATAGGTAATCAAATCATCCGCGAAATCGTCATCCCCGAATTAACCAAGGAAATCAATGAAGGATCGAATTTCGCCCAATTGCGTCAGGTCTATAACAGTCTGATCCTGGCCACCTGGTACAAGAAGAAAATTAAAGATTCAATCTTTACGAAGGTTTATGTGGATCGGAATAAGGTTGTGGGTCTTGGGTATATGGGAGGTGAGCCACAACAAATCTACCAACGCTACCTGAATGCCTTCAAGAAAGGTGTTTACAATTATATCAAGGAAGAATCCGATCCAATTTCCCAGAAACGTGTCACAAGAAAATATTTTAGCGGAGGCACTACATTTAACGATCAAGCCATGAATGCAGTATTTCATACTACCCAAGATGGTACAAAAATTATTAAGATGGCAATTGATAATTCAGTTATTGTTCAGGTTGGCATAAAAGATTTTGCTATGGCTAGTACTAAACTCAAATCTCCGTCTGATATATTGGTTTATACACCTGAAAATGGAGCCACTGTAAAAAAGGGTAGAATAACTGGAGCTAAGCCAGTTGAAATTTTTCCCAACGCGATCTGGGCAACAAGAAATATATCTCAACTTGTACAAGGTAATGAATTTCTTGTAGATATTCCATTAACCAAGGATAAAAAATTTCGTCTTTTAGGAGTGGATTGGAATTTAAGAGGAGGATCTGAAGGAGAAAGAATAGTAGCGCAGTTTAGAAAAGAGGACGGAAATTATGTTTTAATAACTGCTTACAATGAAGCAGGAGAAGTAATTTACGAAAAAGATATTGATTCAAAGATTGAACAAAACAAAGAAGCAAAAGTTTATACTCCTGGGTCAGGAGCAAAGATTGAAAATGGAAAAATTGTAGGAAAACCCACTGATAAATTTCCTCAAAACGCAGCCACGCGAAGACTATTAGAGCTAAATTTAGAAGAGTTTTATTTAGATGTCAAACTCAATAGTGGAGGACAACTAAATCTTTTTCAAGAGAATTGGTGGGGCAAGAAGACAGAGTATGCAGACCAAAGAGTAAGTGTTCATTTTAAGAAAGAAAAAGGAGCGTACCAACTAGTAGCTGCTTATGACAAAGACGGAAATCTCATTTATCCTATTTCTGAAGATGAACAAATCCAATTATTTATTCCTTCTGATAAAACTCGTATTGAAAATGGAAAAGTTATCGGTACGCCTAGTCAAACATATTCTAATAAACATACCGCCATTAAATCTATTGATCTTCCGGAGTTTTATATAAAACTCCGTCTTAATCAATACGGTGGGCTTAATATGTGGGGACAACAAATGGCTCCCCGAAAAGGCTATGAAAATGCTGAAGTTCTCGTTCATTTCAAAAAATTTGAAGATACATATACCGCCATAGCTATTTATGACGCAAATGGAGAACAAATCGAACAGGAAGCCCCTGAACAAGTCGTTATTTATATTCCCAAAGAAGGGACAAGGTTAGAGAACGGAAAGATTGTTGGTAAAGCTTCACGTACATATGACAGTAGAATTTGGGCGGCCCGTGAATTAATGACTGATATCGCAAATTCACCAGAAGAATTTTACACTGAATTGACTTTAACCGATAAGGGCGGCTTTTCTTTCTTTAGTAAATGGTGGGCATCAAAAAAAGGTTACGAAAAGGCAAAAATTACAGCTCACTTTCGAAAAGTTAAGAATGAGTATGATCTGGTCGCTGTATATGATTCTAATGGTCAAGAAATCTATAGCCAAAATAAACAACAAGAAGGGAAGATAGAAATTTTTACCCCTCAAAATGGTTCGCATATCAAAGATGGATTGCTTCAAGCCGGTCAACCTGAAACTGTTTTGTATCATGCAAGATCTGTACCAACCTATCTTGAAGATCACCCTCTTGAAGAATTTTTTGTAAGAACACATTTGGATGATAAGGGTGGTTTTTATCTAATGGGAGAGCATTGGTGGACGAGTAAAAGTGGTTCTGAAAATGTAGAGGTGGTCGTCCACTTTAAGAAAAATGAAGAAGGACAATATGAGTTGGAAGCTGCTTATGACCAAAAAGGTCAAGATTTAACCGTTGAAAAAGAACCAATAAAGATCTATGCCTCTAGAAATGGAGCAACAATTGTTCAAGGGAAAATATCAGGACAACCTGTTAGTCAATTTCCTAAGAAGACGCAAGCGTTACGCTTATTGAAGCAGTTGGATAGTGAAGATATTTATCTAGAAGTCACTCTTAGTAATGATGGTGGTTTTCTTATTAGTTCTTATCGTAAATTAGCTTTGCCAGGCTATGAAAATACAAAAGTATTACTTCATTTTCAAAATAAAAATTCAAAAAAGAACCTTATCAATGTATATGACAGCCAAGGCAATGTTATCTGGGGAGAAATTTACGATAGTAAAACAAGAGTTTATATCGCAGACAATGAAGTAAAATTAAATGAAGGAAAGGTTGTTGGTCAACCGGCAGAAACATTTACTACTCAAAGGGATGCTATTAAATTTGTTACTGCAAGAAAAATTAAGGAATTTTATTTAACTACTCCACTCACATCACAGGCAGGTATTTACTTAGGCAGAGATTTTTGGCAATCAGATAATATAAGAAAACACCAGAACTCACTTGCTACTCTCCATTTTCGTTTAAATGAAGGCTCCCAATATGAACTTGTAGCGAGCTATGATCAAGATGGTAGGCGGTTGAACTTAATAAAAGTTAAATCTGATGAGATTATTGAAATTCACACTTCCGAAGGTGGATCAAAAATAGAAAATGGGTTTATTGTAGGAGAACCAATCGAGATATCTTCTAGTAAACTTGCCGCACAGCAGATTGTATCAGCAATGAGTCACTCCGATGTTTTTGTAAAAATGCGTATAGGAGAAATGGGCAAAATTAGTTTTATGGGGCATTGGGCAAGCAGGTCTAATTCTGCCAATAAAGAAGTGCATTCGCATTTTAAAAAACAAGATATGAGATATGTGTTGGTTGCTGCCTATGAGGCTGGTCAGAAAATTTATCCGAAAGAAGAGAACGAACAGGATAAGATCAGTATTTATAGCGCACATACAGGGGCTGTAATTGAGGAAGGGAAAATTAAAGGTCAACCTATTGAAACATTTAGTGACAAGATTCAAGCGTCATTGACTATACAATCAATGGGATTGACAGACTTTTTTGTAAAAATGCGTTTGGATGGACAGGGTAAGCTATATTTTCTTGGAAGACATTGGTGGGGAGGCAAGAAAGGTCATGAAGATGCAGAGGTTTTGATACATTTTAAAAAGAGTCCAGAAAAAGGTTATGAATTAATTGATGCCTATGATAATCAAGGTAATTTAATCTACCCTACTGGAAAAAGAGATCCTTATAGTGTAGAAAGAAAAAGATTTAACGTAATGATTGGGGCCGAAGAAGCTCAAAAATTACTAGAAACATTAGGGCTGGAGGCCACATTTGGACTTCTTTCACGGGCACATGGCTTCACCCCAACATTCCTTGCTCAAACACTAACGGGTTATGCCGAGAAAATACAAAGTGAAGGTAATCAGTTTGGGTATGCTTCAAATCGTAGTTTTTCATTTGTTCAAGCGCGACAATCCAACGTTTTTAGTAAAATTGAGCCTGATAAGCTGGATGTAGTTGTCGAGACATTGATAAGAAGCATGTATAAGGATGTTGTTGAAGATAATCATTTTCTTAATGTTTTAAGAGAGCAAAGTGAAAATCCTTCCAATGGAGACATGCTGCAAAAAGCTTATAAACAAGTAGCTGATTATTATGACCATCAATTAAAAATCGAAATGGGAGGCATTGATGAAACAGCTATTTTACCGAAACTATACCAGAGGATTGGCGCGCAGTTTTTAATTGATAGAAAGCATGCCATTCTAGCTGATGAACCTGGTTTAGGAAAAACACTAGAAGCGATCATGGCAGTTGTGAATGTGCCGGAATTTGACAAAGATGTAAGAGATGCGGGTTATCGAGAAGGTGAAATGATAGAGCCAAAAGAGAAGATTTTAATTATTGCACCTAAAAGAGCAGCTGATCGTGTATGGAAAAGAGAAATCCAAGCATATACAACGGGTCGTTTAAAGGTTGAAGTAGTTAACCGATCAAAAATTCGTAGCCGTTCAACAGTAGATAAAAACCCCGAATTAAATCTAAAAAGAAGATTTGATAGAATCAAGCAGGCCCAAGTTCTTATTGTTAATCCTTATGCAATTGCAGGAGAAGATGGTAACGGATTGCTTTTAAGAGAACATCTTAAGCAGTTTAAATATAAGGTCATCATATTGGATGAAGCTCATAATATTCGTAATGAAAGTACATTGACTGATGCTGTCCGTGAATTTGATGCTGAATATAAATTCGCTTTGACTGCGACTCCTTTGGTTGGACAAACAGTTGCAAAATTATTTAATTTACTTCAATGGCTATATCCAGAACGGTATAAAGATAAATGGAACTTTTCAGTTAAATATGCTGGCAGAGAGAAGGCATTTTTATTAAGACAAGAGTTGCGGCCATTTTTGTTAAGACGAACAAAAGTGGATGTTACAGACATGCCTTTAAAGAATTATGTTAACGTTCCCGTAAGCCTTACTGATGAAGAAAGACAATTTTATTTAGAGGTTGCAAATTACTTCTCAATCTGGATAAAAAGTTCTATTAGACAAAATGATCCAAAATATTATTTGAAGATTCTTTCTCAACTTTCTCGACTACGCTTAGCAGCCCTCAATACGGGATTGATTATTCGCCTTCAAAATAATGGAGAAAAGATTTTTGCTTATACTGGAGGAAGCTTCACTCTGGGCAATCGTAAGTATAGATTTACTAAAGAAAAGGAAGTTATTGTTGGTTTGAAGGATGAAGAGGGGCATGAATTTCGTTTTGAAAAAGGGAAGTCAGGTACTCAAGTTACTATTGATAAGAAAGTTTATGAAGTTCAGGTTAAGGATAATTTAAATCCAAGCCGGTATTTAGCTATTGATAAAATTATAGAGGAGAAAATAGCTAAAGGGGAAAAGGTTATTCTAAATACGAATTATCGGGAAGTTGTTTTTCAATTAGCGGCTCGGTATAAACATTATGGGGTGAATTATGCATTTGGTGATATGACAAGCTCCCAAGTTGATAGTGAAATTGAAGCTTTTCAAGAAAATCCAGATCAGAAAATATTCATTGCTACTTATGGTTCTGGATCAGAAGCAATATCCTTAACTGCTGCTAATAATGTTATTGAAGTTGATAAGCCCACATATCCTCTTGTGCGTATCCAAGCTAATGACCGTCCTCATCGTTGGGGACAGGATAAAATAGTAAATATTTATCGTTTAACGGGCATTGATACGATTGATGAATATTTTGAATTCCAGCTTACACGATCAGAAGCGTTATTTCGTTTGCTTTTTGAAGTTGGTGAGCCATTGCCAAACTTTAATCAGGAAATTATTAAGGAATTATTAAGGGAATTAAAATATCCCGACGAAATCATTGACCATTTTCTTAAGATACACGAAGGTTTAGGTGCTAAGGTGAATAATCAGCCTCCTGACACGGTCACCAATGAATTTATTGACCAGAGTTCTGGTATAAGTATGCGTTTCACTGATGGAAATATATCAGGACGATTTTCAACTAATCAAGGATTTGTTGAACCTAAAACAACATCCCAATTAGTATCTATCGCTAAAGATTTAACAGATCCATCTAAGAAATTCTTAAGAAATTTTCTTGAGAAACGCCTAACCGAAGAAATTAACCTCAAAGTTCCAATTAAGCAATCTGTCTTATGGTCGTTATTAAATGTTCTTATGCCACAATTGACAAAGGTTGATACGAACTATTCCATTGAACGTAATTTGGAAATTGGACGCATTGTTATCAGTCTACTTTTACAAAACCCGAGCCTTAAGTATGAGGATTTACTTGGATCTGTTAATGATCAATTAAGCTTATCGAAAGCTTTATATTTCTTGGATGAGCGTAATATATTTAAGCTATTTTCTTTGCTCGGAGTTCTTGATCAACAATATTATTTTGATGGAGAGTTGCTTTCCTACGCATCTCCCTTAAAACTCGGCATTACTAACGGAAATCTTGTGTATACGGATGAAAAGATCGTTAATGCGATTGCTCCTGATAGATACCGTGAACCTAAGCTCAAAACTGATCCTAATCGTTCTTTTCAAAATTTAGCTCGAAGGTATCGATTTTTGACAAGAGAAGAAGAAATACGGTTAGGAAGGGAGGCTGGTAAAGGTAATTTGGCCGCCCGGGTAGCTTTAGTTGAAGCTCATTATTATTATATTGTGGATACAACCTATAGGATTATTCAAAGACAACTTAAGGAAAGAGCGCTTATATCTTCCTCGTTTTTTAAATTAGATAGAAAGACTTTATATGAAGATCTTTATGCTCTAGGTCAGAATGTCTTATATGAGCTTTCCAGCTCTTATTACATTGAATCAAAAACTATCAATTTCCGAAATTATGTAAGACCAAAATTTTTAAAAGCAATAATTGCAGAATTTTACCGTCAAATTCGTTTAGTAGATAAGGAAAAGAAAACTTTAGATGTTACGGTTGAGCCAAGGAAGGGTAGATCATTCATTCGTGCTGAAAATGTAAAATCTGATGAATATCTTTCTCCTATGAGTCTTAATCCGGAATCTTCTATAGCAATAGCTATAACTAAGATTTTAGAGGCAAATGGATACAGAGATCAAGAGATTCAAGCGTATTTTATGGCAATGACTGAACAAATCGTTCCTAAAAAGATAGCGCATGATTTGAAGATTTCAATACGCCAGATTAGAAGCATCGTTGATGATGCAAAAATTATTTTACAAGGATCAAAACAATTACAGCAAGACTTTCATTCCATAAAAGATGCAGATTCAGCAGATGAAGCAATGAAATCCAGAAAAGGGGGAATAGACTTTACAGATGATAAAATATCTTTGGGTGTCCAGAGAATTGGTGATGGTATTAAATTTAATATGGATCCCGCCATATTGAATCGCCTGCAAAATGCTCCTGGCTTTTATCCGGTGATTATCAATATTGCTCCTCTTTCTGATTTAAATACTTTTTTGAGCTTAAATTAGTCCATGTAATGTCTTGCGAAAAGATGTGAGCGAAGTTAATATATAAAACATGAACATGGATCCTAGAAAATTATTACGTGACCGCAAAGTCATTGCAGAAATCAATCGTCATAAGTGGTTGGAAAGTGAAATTGCTGGTTATGACATTGGTTTTGAAGCGGCTGCGGAGGATTGGCTTAGAAAACATGCAACAGCATGGATAAAGTATCATGGAAAAATACCTGCAAAGAAATCAGCATCAACAACTTCGAAAGTCCCCACAGTTAAAAAGAAAAAACGGTCTTAATATCATGAAAAGATCATTGCTCGTTTTTCTTATTCTCATCTTGAGTGCACTATCATCTTTATCTGTTTGGGCCAAAGACGCCCAATTGCCTTCTGCTTTAGGATATATTAATGATTTTGTTAATGTTGTAAGTCCTTCTGATCAAGAAGAAATTAATCGTTTTTCAAAGGAGTTAGAGGCTAATACAGCAGCACAAGTTGCTGTTGCAATCGTTGAGACAACTGAACCTGAGACCATTGAAGAGTATTCTGTCCGATTATTTAAGAAATGGGGTATTGGACAAAAGGGTAAGGATAATGGCGTTTTATTTTTAATTGCCACAAAAGATCATACTTTGCGCATTGAAGTAGGCTATGGTTTAGAAGGTGTTTTGACCGATGCCATTTGTTCTGGAATTATTAATCAAATTGTGGTGCCCCAATTTAAACAAGGACAAATTTCTAAAGGTATTCTTGAAGGTTCTAAAGCAATCATAAGTCTTATTGCTAAAGAGCATGGAGTGGCGATTACAGGCCAAGAAGCGCAAGTCTATGAAACATTCCATCAAGATTTGGGTGGATTATGGCTTATTATTCTTGTATTTATTCTTATTTTCATATTTTATGCTTCCTCATTTCGCCGATCTGGTATAGGCTGGTATGGTTATTCAGGCGGTAGAGATGGTCTTGGAGGGGGTTTTGGCGGCGGTTCAGGAGGCGGTTTTGGAGGTTTTGGCGGTTTTGGTGGGGGCGGAAGTGGTGGTGGTGGATCTAGTGGTAAATGGTAGGGGCGATTCATGAATCGACCGTACAAAAGAAAGGAATTTTATGAAAGGCATATGGGTTTTTCTAGCAGTAATCATATTTCTTGGGGTTGCATTTTTTGGATGGTATCAAGGTGGTTATAACCAAATCGTTTCTTTGGATCAGCAAGTCAAATCTTCCTGGGCTCAGGTAGAAAATCAATTACAAAGAAGATATGATTTGATTCCTAATTTAGTTAATACAGTTAAAGGTTATGCAGCCCATGAAAAAGATATTTTAGAAGAAGTGACACGTTTAAGAAGCCAATGGGGTCAATCTGCTAACATTCAAGATAAAGTAGCTACTGCCAACCAACTGGGGAGTGCTCTTTCCCGCCTCCTATTAGTCAGTGAAAATTATCCCAATTTAAAGGCAGATCAGAACTTTCTAGCGCTCCAAAGCCAGCTGGAGGGAACTGAGAATCGTATTTCTGTTGAACGCATGCGTTACAATGAGTCGGTACAAGCTTTTAATTCCTATCAAAAGTCATTATTTGGCAAATTCTTTGCCGGTCAGACAGGACTTAATCAAGAGGCTGTTTATTTCAAAGTCACAACGCCTCAGGCTCAAGATGTACCGAAGGTGCAATTTTAATGTAGATTATGTAGAGACGCAGCAATGCTACGTCTCTACGATAAGAAAGGATTCACAATGTCATACGAATTAAAACAATTGACTAATTTTCACGGACGAAAAGGTCCTGTTTTATTAATCATTATGGATGGTGTGGGTATTGGAAAACAAGATGACAGTGATGGTGTATATCTGGCTAAAACTCCTCATTTAGATGAGTTGATGAAGTCTAAGCTATATACTCAACTGAAAGCTCATGGAACGGCTGTTGGAATGCCTTCCGACGAAGATATGGGTAACAGTGAAGTTGGCCATAATGCTTTGGGTGCAGGGAGAGTCTTTGATCAAGGAGCCAAGCTTGTGCAGAAAGCCATTGATAGTGGAGATATTTACAACTCTGAAACATGGAAGAAGTTAGTCGAGAGAGTTAAGGCGGACAATAAAATTTTTCATTTCATTGGTTTGCTTTCTGATGGTAATGTCCATTCCCATATTGATCAACTCTTAGCGATGGTCAAACAATTGGCCGAAGAAGGGGTTAAACGTGTTCGTCTCCATGTTCTTCTAGATGGACGTGATGTTTATGAAAAATCTGCTTTGACCTACATTGAAAAAACTGAAGGTGTACTTAAAGAAATCAATTCTTCCCATAAATATTATGATTATTGCATTGCTTCCGGCGGCGGACGCATGGTTGTCACTATGGATCGATACAATGCGGATTGGAGTATTGTTGAAAGAGGATGGAAAGCGCATGTATTAGGCCGTGGTAGACGTTTTACTTCCGCTAAAGAAGCTGTTGAAACTTATTATAAAGAGGATCCTAAGGCGACAGATCAGTATTTAGATTCTTTTGTCATTGAAGATGATGGCTCTCCAGTTGGTACGATTGAAGATGGGGATTCAGTTGTATTCTTTAACTTCCGTGGAGATAGAGCTATTGAATTATCTATGGCCTTTGAAAACAAAGATTTTGATAAGTTTGATCGTGTGCGCACTCCTGACGTGCTATTCGCTGGAATGATGCAATATGATGGAGATTTACATGTTCCTCATCATTTTTTGGTAACCCCACCACAAATTGATGGGCCAGTTGGTGCGTATATGTGTGCCAATGGTATTTCTTCATTTGCTATTTCTGAGACTCAAAAATATGGTCATGTAACATATTTCTGGAATGGAAATAAAAGCGGCTTTATTGACCAATCTTTAGAAAATTATGTTGAAATTCCTTCCGATAAAATTCGTTTTGATCAAGCTCCTAAAATGAAGGCTTACGAAATTACTTCAACAACTATTGAGCTTTTAAGAAGTGGAAAATATAAATTTGGCCGTTTGAATTTTCCTAATGGCGATATGGTTGGCCATACAGGTGTTCCAGCTGCCATTATCGAATCTGTAGAAGCGGTAGATGAATGTCTAGGAAAGATTTTAGATGTCATCAAAGAGTTGAATGGTATTGCTGTTGTTCTGGCCGACCATGGAAATGCTGATGAAATGTACACAGTCAAGAATGGTAAGAAACAAGTTTCAACTGCTCATTCACTTAATCCTGTTCCTTGTGCCATTGTCGATCCTTCCTATAACGGTGAATACGAGATGGCTAAAGTGAATACTCCGGGTTTGGCTAATGTGGCTGCAACCCTTTTAAACCTCTTGGGATATGAAGCGCCTAAGGAGTATGCGCCTTCCTTAATTGAGATCAAAAAATGAAGATTATAAAACGTCGTCCAGCATTTGAGTATAAGCTTGTCAGTGACACAGATGACATCTTCGGTACTATTTTTGATAAGACTCCGGTGTCGATTATTTTATTGTCATGGCCTGAGAAGAGAATCATAAGAGCTAACAGTGCTGCATTACATCTTTTAAAAGTGAAAAATCTGAACGACATATTTAAGTTGCACCCTAAGATCTTTTTGAATTTTACTGAGGAAATCTTCGATAAAGGTGAGTTTTTTCAAACAGAACTTAGAATCAGAGGTCGTAAATCAACTGTGAATTTAATGGCAAAGGCTCGTAAGTTTGACGGGAATCAAGTTATTGTAACCTTTGAAGACATTACTCTTTTTAGAAAGAAGGAAAAACAGTTATTGAAGTTAGCGCAAAGAGATGGTCTCACAGGTCTTTTTAATCACAAAACTTTAAATCAACGCTTTAAAGAAGAGTTAGCGAGAGCCAAGAAATACCATCTTCCTATATCTTGTTTTTTATTTGATCTTGATGATTTTAAGATGATCAATGACAAGTATGGGCATTTAAAGGGGGATGCAGTCCTCAAGAAAGTCGGACAAATTCTAAAAGGTAATATTCGTGAGTCAGATATTGTAGGTCGTTATGGCGGGGATGAGTTTTTAATTATTATGCCAGAAACTCCAGTCGCAGATGCTTGGATTCCTGCTAAAAGAATTCATGCTAGTTTTCAAAATGTTTTAATCACAAGTAAGAATGTAGAAATTAAAAGCACTTTAAGCGTTGGAATTAGCGGCTTTCCTTTAAAGGGAATAGAAACAGTCAAGGATATCATTGCTTTGGCTGATAAAGGTTTGTATGAGTCAAAGCAAAAAGGCGGCAATCATATTTGCTTTGCACAAAAATGATTTACGAGAAAATACCTCCTATTTTATTTGAATG
Source organism: Candidatus Omnitrophota bacterium (assembly GCA_044225175.1). Classification (GTDB taxonomy): domain Bacteria; phylum Omnitrophota; class Gorgyraeia; order Zapsychrales; family Fredricksoniimonadaceae; genus JACQCF01. The sequence goes on from JBGAJA010000001.1 coordinate 366,115, forward strand.
TTCCATCAATGCGTCTGACGAACAGAATCTTATTCAGCCTCGTTTAATTTTAGAAGATTTTGGTTTTAATCAGAATGACATTTCTGAATCATTTGAGAAGAAGCTTTGGTCTTTGAAAGTATTTAGTGAAGATAAAAAGTTGATTGAGGCTTTAAAAAGAAAGATTAAGCTTTTAAAGCTTTCTAAAATCAAGGTATCAGGAAAAACTTTAAAACCTAATCAATGGCTCACAAAATGGAAAACAAATTGGAAGCCATTGTCGCTGACAAAGAAAATTGATGTTATTCCTGCCTGGTACAAAGATCGGTATAAAACAAAGAAACAGGTTATTGTTTTGGATACTCTTATGTCTTTCGGTACAGGAATGCATGAGACGACTCGTTTAGTAGCTCAGTTCATTGAAAGTAATCGTACTCGAATTGGATCTTTTTTGGATATTGGTACAGGAACAGGAATTTTAGCCATTGCTGCACTTAAGCTGGGAGCAACAGATGTGACAGCGATGGACATAAGTCCTTTAAGTGTAGAGGCTGCTCAAAGCAATTTTAAGGTAAATAAACTTAAGGCGAAGATCATTTTAAGTGACATTGATCACCTGCCGTCAAAACAAAAGTTTGATATGGTTGCAGCTAATCTAATTACAGATGATCTTTTAAAGTTTAAGAAGAAAATTTTGAATTTAGTCAATCCGGGTGGCTTATTAATTGTAAGTGGGATTTCCTTGAGTAATCTTAGTAGACTCAAAAAAGGTTTTGTGGATTCTAATTTAATCTTAAGTCAAATCAGACTGGGAAAAGAATGGGCCGCTATCTGTTACGAAAAGAAGACGTAGTTGAATCATTTGTTCGCTCTTCAGGGCCAGGGGGGCAGAATGTGAACAAGGTATCAACGTGTGTTGAGCTTTGGCATAGGCCAACCGGCATTAGAATTAAATGTCAGAAACATCGTCGACAATTCGATAATCGTGAAGAAGCCTGGTTTCTTTTAGAACAAGCCATTGAGAAGAAGTTTGATGAAGAACTAAAGGCTCTTAAAGCGCGTAGAGAGAAGATTAAGCGTCAAAACAGACTTCGTACAAAATCAGCTAAAGAGAAGATTTTGGAAAGCAAAAGAAAAATATCGATCAAAAAAGAAAATCGAAAGAAGCATTCGTATGAAGAATAAGCAATGTTTAGGGATGGTTGATATTAGTCAGAAGATTATTACAACACGAAGAGCTGTTGCAGAAGGGACGATTTTCTTTACTTCAAAGGCCTATAAAGTAATTACAAAAGAAGGTTCTCCAAAAGGCGATATTTTTGAAACAGCTAAAATTGCAGGAATTATGGCTGCTAAAGCTGTCCCATCAATTATTCCTTTGTGTCATCCATTAGGATTAGAAAAAGTGCTGGTTAGCTTCGAAAAGTTGAACTCTAAGAAAGCTATTAAGGTTACAGCAGAAGTTTTGTGTTCAGGAAAGACAGGTGTTGAAATCGAAGCTTTAACTGCAGTCTCAGTTGCTTGTTTAACCATCTATGATATGAGCAAATGGATGGGGCAGGACATGACAATTTCTAACATATGTTTACTTAACAAAAGTGGCGGAAAATCAGGAGAATATAAACGATGCTAAGTGTCTCACCTATGGTTTGGATTTTATTCAATATTGGAGTTGTTGGACTTATATTTCTTGATGCATTTGTTTTAAATCCTAAAGGTCGTGAAATGACTTTACGTCGAGCTATTGTAATGACGGCATTCTGGATTTTATTAGCTTTACTATTTAATGTGGGTGTCTATTTCTGGATGGGGCAAGACCGGGCCCTAGAATTCACAGCTGCGTATGTTATAGAACAATCTTTAAGTGTAGATAATCTTTTTGTTTTTTTATTAATTTTTGCTCATTTTAGAACTCCTGCCCCTGAACAAAGAGATATTTTATTCTGGGGAATCATCTCTGCTCAGGTTTTAAGAGCCGTCTTTATTATCAGCGGTGTTGCTTTACTACAGCATTTCTCATGGATGATGTATATCTTTGGTGGAATTTTAATTTTTACGGGGTTTAAGCTGTTCTTTAAAAAAGATGAAGATGAGAATTTTGAAGATAGTCCCGTATTTAAATTCTTAAAAGGAAAATTGCCAATATTCTGGGTTGTCTTCTTTTTTGTTCAGATTACAGATTTTATTTTTGCTGTGGATTCTATCCCTGCAGTTTTAGCCATCACGAAAGACCCTTTTATTGCCTATACCTCAAACATTTTTGCTGTATTAGGTTTAAGGGCAATGTATTTTGCTTTGGCTTCGTTTATGAAAATGTTCCACTATTTGCATTGGGGCTTAGGCGTTATTTTAATTTTTGTCGGTTTTAAAATGGTTGTTGAACACCATATTCATATTCCTGTTATTGCAACTTTGGGATTTGTCATTCTGACATTAACACTCACAGTGTTTGCTTCCATTATATGGCCCAAAGAAAAAGAGTAATTTTTAAACTATTTCTATATCTGATTTGTTTTTATTCAATTTTTTGTTTCGCATTAACTCAGCCCAGGTATTTATCAGCGTTCCTTTCGTTCTTTGTTAATCGATATTCAAATGATATTCATATTGATGAGATGACAATTAAGAAGGTTGTTTGGATGTCTTGGAGTAAATTGGATTTAAAGGAGATTGATCTTAAGGTAAAGTTTAAAGGCATTCAATATGTTGTTAATTGTTATCAAATAAGACTCAGTGAACTAGAAAATCTATTAACGAAAGCGCCAGTCATTTTGAGTGTTAACCATGCAGATATTACATCAAGCTTGATCACCATTTCAGATCTTCAAGGCAAAACCCAAATATTCTTTGAACATCTAAAGTATCAATATTCACAGACTGATTTCTTGGCTGATGAGGTTAAATATGGTCAATATGTAATGGGTCATATTAAGGGAAATCTTTATAATAATAACAAGCTGATCTTTCTAAAGAGTGTAACAGGTGATCTTTATGGCGGAGATTTTTATGCTCAAGGATCTATTCAATATGTAGCACCCATATCTTATAATTTAGAACTGAAGTTAAAGAAGGTCAGCTCTTTTTTATTGGCCCAAGTTAATGCAAATTTTTCTCAATTGACTGCAGTCGTAGATGGTCATGTGAAAGTCAAGAGTCATGAAAGATCAGGTTTGTTAATTGAAGCGGATCTCTACGCGCCTTCTGGCGGAAGTATGAAAGCATCTTTGCTTAAGTTTCTGGCTCAATATATTCCTCAAAAACAGCAGATTGAGAGTTTGATTGAACATAATGAACAGATTATTTTAGAAAAAGCTCAATTTAAACTTTTAAGTATCAGCTACAATGATCTTTCTTCGGAGGTAATTTTAACGAGTCCTTCAATTAATTTGAATATGAATGTGAAATTCGATATTCATATGGATGGAAGTTTGGAGAGTTTATTAAAATCACTGCCGACGGGCAGCTAGAGTTGTATTGATCAAGGAGGATAAAGCATGTTAGTGAGATACCTATTATGTTCTACGATCGTCATGCTGTGTGGTTGCACAGTTAAAGCAGTGGGAGATCCAAATCGGCCCATTACAATTAATGCTCATGTCACAATTGATATTAAGGGATTAAAGGACACGGCTTCAAATATTGAAGACTATGTCAGCGGTAAAGACGATAAAATTCCTGTTAAAAAATAAAACTAAAAATTAATGGAGGTATATATGTTAAGAACAATTCTTCTCGTAGTTATGATTGTGGTGATATCAAATGGAGCCTGGGCTCAAGGCAAATATTCCATCAAGGAAATGACGCCAGCTGTTAAACAAGCATTGGATGGACGAAGAGATCGTTTTAGCCAATTGAGATCTTTAAAAGCTGCAGGAATTATTGGAGAAAATAACCAGGGCTATGTAGAAGTCCTTAGTTCAGATGCGAGTGCTTCTGGTATTGCATCTCAAGAAAACGAAGACCGTAAACTCATTTATCAGGCAATTGCTAAGCAAAATGGTTTAGAAGGTGCCCTTTCAACCATCGAATCTGCCTTTGCTCAAGTTCAAAGGGATAAAGCAGAAGCTGGAGATAAAATTCAAACTCAAGATGGCGCTTGGATTAAAAAATAACCATGCATAAAGAATTCATTCAGAAATGGATGCCATTGTTCTATGCGATTTTGGGCTTTGGTCTCTTATTGCGTTTGTGGAATATTACGGATAATCAATTCCTTTTTTATGACGAAGGAATGTATTTAGGTTATAACCGTAATTTTTTAGATTTGGTTGCAGCTAATCCCCCTAAAGACATTAATGAGTTTTTGACTATTCTTGGGCTTATGTTCAAGCAAGCACTTGGAACCGCCAAAGCGCTTTGGTTTTTTGTGCTCAATTTAAGAGTGTTCTTTTCCAATCCTCAAAATTGGGCCTTTGCCAGAGAAATTTCGGCTTTAGCTGGAATTGGGACCATTGTTTTGACTTACTTTTTTGCCAACAAATACTTTAAATCCAAACTAATTGCTGTTTTAAGCGTTGTATTTCTAAGTCTTCTTCCTAGTCATGTGTTTTATTCCCGATTAGGGATGCAGGAATCATTAAGTACCTTATTATTTCTATCGGCTTTATATGTGTATTTGTTCTATAGAACTTCCAAATGGAGCCCTTATGTTTCTGCGATCCTTTTGTCTTGTGTTTATTTTACCAATTACAGAATGATTATTGCTCCTATGTTTATTGGGGCAATTGAAGTTTATGAGGCCTTTCAAAATCGTCAGAAGATTAATTGGCCAAGGCTATTGATTTGTATTGGGGTCTTTGGTCTGATTGTCTTTATTGTGGGATCTTTGTACGGAGGGATTAATCGCTATGTCACATTTGGATGGATGTCCCATCAAGCCCAGGAGACAAAAGCCGTTCAGGGGGGCATCTTAAATTTTCTATCCTATCCTTATTACACGATTGCGCTGGAAGGAATTTTTTTCGCATTAATCTTTTGGGCAAATAGTTATTTAGTCTTTAAGAAAGAATGGTCTAAGCTTTTACCTTTTGCATTAGTTCTTCTTCAAATGGGGATCTTTTCGTTGGCGGCAGAAAAGGGAGCTAGGTATTTATGTGTGGTTTTACCATTGATGGCCATTGCTGCAGCCGTATCATTTAACTATTTTCTTAATCATGCCAAAATTAAGAAGTATGTTTTAGCCCTTGGAGTTCTAGCTTGTTTGTTCATGGCCATAGAATCGCTCATTATTATGCTTTCAAGAACATCTTATGAGAAAGCTGTGCATGTTGTTCGTAAGAATGATCCTCAAGCCAGAATTCTTTCTACTCAATCTTTGGTTGAGCAGCTGTATGTTCAGGATGAAACCATTATTAAAGAATGTCCTAAGAATCTTGCTGAATTTATTCAATTGTACACTGAAGGCTATCGTTATTTAGTTATGGATCCCCAGGTTTATATTTCCTGGACCAAGGACACTCAGAGATTTAATCCACCCTTGATTGATTTCTTGGAGTTCATTCAACAGAATGCCAAACCCATTGTGACTTTAGACCACCTAAACCCTGTTATGCTTAAACGTTTTGTCCTAGATCACAACCAAACTCTAGGTTTGTCCATTCAATTTTTAAATGTCTCTCAACGGTTTAATTATGGCCAGATTAAGATTTATGATATTGGTCAATGCTTAGTGATGTTAAAACAACAGGCACTGAAAGCAGAAGAGGAAAAATAAAAAAGAGATATTAAATTATGCATATATTCATTGGAAACTTATCATTTGCAGCCAAGGAAGAAGATGTCAAAATTCTTTTTGAACAATTTGGTGTGGTTGAGTCGGTTAATATGAAGAAGAAGGCTCGGGGGCACGCGTTTGTGGTTATGCCGGATGCCAATCAAGGGCATAAGGCGATTGAATCTCTTACTGGTCAATCATTCATGGGAAGGCCCATAGACATTAGTATTCGTCAATTTAAACGTTAAGAAAAGGATAGTTCAGATGGATGCGCAACAACATAAAGATATCTTACATGGGGTTAAGCTTGAGACCATTTTGATACGTTTACATAGGAAACATGGATGGGATGGTCTTTACGATCGTATCAAAATCAATTGCTTTGGTAAGAACCCTAGCATTAAATCAAGTCTAACCTTTCTGCGCAAAACACCGTGGGCCAGAGAGAAGGTAGAAAATCTTTATATGTATTTGAAACCAGAAGATCGTAAAGAAATAATATAAACTAAACCAAGATATTTTAGATGTTTTGCTATAAAGATCAGGGGGATCAGGGGACACACAACGTAATTCAAGTTAGGCTAAAGGTTAGGTAATAATTAAGTTGTGTGTACCCAGAATTCTAGGGAGCTATATGATCTATTTTATCCTAGGAATTGTTCTACTTTTTTTAAACATTTGGTTTTTTACATCCTATTCAGAGCTTTTAGAGAAAATTATGAGCGGGCAATGGGATTATATTTATCTTTTTTGCTCTGGGTATTTTATTATTTTGGTAGAAATACTTTATCTTTTTTGTTCAATCCCGATTTATTTTTTAAATTTATATTTGTTTAATAAGTATTCATCTTCTTTTAGTTCTTTAGGATTAGAAATTAAGAAGTTTAATCCCTTTAATCCGTTTAGTTTTCTTTTATCTTTTAAGTATAAGGGGAGAGATATTGAAATCCTTAACTACAGATCGGTAAGAGGAAATCAAGCAATGATTATTCGTATTAAAATAAAAAATAAACCTAAATTTACTGACTTTAAATCAAAAAACGATTATTTAAGTTTTCCAATTAATTTTAATGACGATCCAACTACTAGTGAAAAAGCAAAGACACTTCTTGAAGATTTATATAATCAAACAATTACATTTGAATTAAGAGGTCATACTTTTGAGAAAAAAGTCACTATTGATGGAAAAGAAGCCGATAAAGTAATGCTAATAATAGCGGGAATACTTTGCCTCTTGGTGGCAGCCGCCTTTTATATGGGTTATTACAGAGGTTTGGGGTAAGCAGAATATAAGAAAGGCATTAATATGGCGGAATACAACGTAGGTGACAAGGTTGTTTTGAAGGATGATGGCCAACGATATAAAGTGGTTGGCGTGCGCACTGAAGATCATATCGTGCTTTTTGATTTAGAGAAAGGTGATAAAAGGGCCTCAAAAATTTGAAGACGCTGCTTACCAAGAGATGGACTAGAGTATTGGATGGCGCGTGACATTCAAGCCCTTCTAGACTATACACAGTGGCGTAATTTTTTACAGGTCATTGATAAGGCTAAGTTAGCATGTTTAAATTCAAGGCAGATTGTTTCAGACCATTTTGCTGACGTCAGCAAAATGGTCAAGTTAGGGTCAGATAGTGAGTGTCAAATTGACGATATCATGCTAACTCGCTATGCCTGTTATCTCATTGCCCAAAATGGTGAACCACCCATTGCTCAGGAGCATGTTAAAAACAATAAAGATGTGCGAGGTTTATTGGCTAAAAGTGGAATTCAACCCGAAAATCTTCCTCCTGAAGAGGATGTTCAGAAATTTCAACGCAGGGTTAGTAGCGACCAAAAAAAGATAGCTTTAAGTGTTAAGAAGATTAAGAAATAAAGTAAAACTAAACAATGATATTTTTAATGTTTTGCTATAATGCGTTTATCTTTGAAGGTCAATTCCTAGGAAAATCATATGACATTTGAGCAGTTTGTTTCGAATATTGAAAATTTTAATGAACGTTACGCTAGTGATGTAACTCCCACCAGTTATTTTGGTTTTCCAATTGCTCCAATTCTTGAAGCTGAACGCCGCTTAGCTGATGCCAAGGAGAAATCAACGGCTTATTTCTCCATGGAATATGGGCTGGCTCCAAGTATCTACAATTCGTTTAATCCAAGCAAACCTGTCAGTGATCAAAACAAATTTTTTACTCATGAAGTCTTCTCCAACTATTGGCTCTCCGACTACGTATTTAAGATCAAGATCGATAAAATGCTTGATATCCCTATTTACAGCGGGGGATTAGGTGTTTTAGCGGGCGATACGGTTAAAAGCATCGCAGACATGGGGCTTTCGGTTGTGGCTCTTGGGATTTTGTGGAATAAGGGATATTTTAAGCAGAACTTTTGGTATAAGCATGGGCAGGTTCCAGAAGAACTTTCTTGGGACCCAACCACTTATCCTGGGCTTATTCCTCTGAAGAATCGTGTGATTATGCCTACCAAAGAGGGGAATCTCGTCTTACGTCTGTGGAAATACTACGTCTATAGTTATGATAAAAAGCATGTTTGTCCTCTTGTCCTTTTAGATTCAAATCTTCCTGAGAATAGTGAACATTTTAAAGCTTTAACTGATCAGCTGTATCGTTCTGATCATGTGTCATGGCGAATTTTACAGCGTTCGATTCTTGGAATCGGAGGAATGAAGGCGCTTACTGAATTGAAACTCAACATTGATTGTTATCATCTCAATGAAGGTCATGCTGCATTTGCCTTGGTTGAAAAGTACTTGAGTTTGAAAAATAAATCTCAAATGGCCCAAGAGAAAAAGAAATTTGTTTATACTTGCCATACGCCTGTAGCCGCTGGCCATGATCGTTTTTGGATTCCAGATATCAAGAATGTCTTTAATCCTGATTATGTAAAGGCCATGGAAGATTTTGGAAAAGAAACGGCCAAATCAGATACGGTGAACTTAACTCACATTTGTTTAGATAATTGTAGGCGTACGAATGCTGTGGCCCAGAAACACGGGGAAATCATGCGTCTTCAGTTTCCTGACTTTGCTGATCATATTGATGCGATCACAAATGGGATTCATATTCATACCTGGATTTCTCTTACCTTTTCTTCACTGTTTGATAAATATCCTAAGACTTTTGGTGATTGGAGAGCTAATCCTCAAAATTTAGAGAAGGTCGTAGAACTGGCCTCTAATGAAATATTCAGAAAAGATCTTTTTGATGCTCATCAAGTCAACAAAAGGAATTTGCTAAGTATTCTCAAACCCTGGAAGCTGGATGAAAATGTTTTAACAATTTCATGGGCCCGTCGTATTACAGGATATAAACGTCCTTCACTATTATTCCATCGCATTGATGAGGTCCTGGATTTAGCTCATAAGGTTGGTCCTTTACAAATCATTTTCGGGGGTAAGTCCCATCCCAATGACAATATAGGGGCGGCTCATATTCAAGATATTTTGAATCATATTGATAAACTCAATAGTCATCATAAGATCATTAAAGTTCTGATTTTGGAGAATTATGATACTTATTTTGGAAAGCTTTTGACTAATTCCGTTGATATCTGGCTGAACAATCCTTTGCCGCCTTTTGAAGCTTCCGGCACAAGTGGGATGAAGGCTATTCTTAATGGTGTCTTGCAGGTGTCTACCCTAGACGGGTGGGTGGTTGAGGCTGAGAAGGATGATATTGGCTGGATCTTTGGATATGAGCATCATGGAAAAGAAATCGGCAGTGAGAATCAACTGCGTTTGGATGAAGATTCTGCAGCTTTATGTAAAACATTAAAAGATGTGATGACTCTTTATTATAAAACTAATAAAGGGGGAACGATTGATCTTAAGTCTCCTTGGATTGATAAAATGATCCATTGCATCAGACGTGCTGCGTTTTTTAATACTCAACGAATGGTTGAGGAATACAAACAGAAGATGTGGAAAGCATGAAACAATATTTAGACCTAGTTAAATACATTTTAGAACATGGTGAGAAGAAAGAAGACCGAACTGGAACAGGTACAATCTCTGTCTTTGGTTATCAAAGCAAGTATGATCTTCGAGAAGGTTTTCCTATTCTGACAACCAAGAAAGTGCTTTTTGATGCAGTTGTGTGGGAGTTGTTATGGTTTTTGCGTGGATCAACGAATATTAACGATGACTTAACCCAGCATAGTCCTATTTGGAATGCCTGGGCTAAGCCCGACGGAGAACTAGGTCCTATTTATGGCTATCAATGGCGGAAGTGGGAGAAGTTTAGTTGGGATGAAGGTTCAAAGGCTTATCGCAAGGAACATATCGATCAAATTGCTCAGGCCATTGATTTGATAAAGAAAAATCCTAATTCAAGACGAATTATTGTGAGCGCTTGGAATGTAGCTGATATTGAGCGAATGGCTTTGCCTCCGTGTCACGCATTTTTTCAATTCTACGTTGTTAACGGTCGATTAGATTGCCAGCTTTATCAACGTTCTGCTGATGTGGCTCTTGGGGTTCCATTTAATATTGCCAGCTATGCATTATTAATGACGATGATTGCCCAAGAGTGCGATTTAACTCCTGGGATATTCACTCATACTTTGGGGGACGCTCATTTGTATTTGAATCATTTAGATGGCCTTAAAACTCAATTGGAACGCACTCCAGGCCCTTTGCCTCGTCTCGAAATTGCTAAAAAGAATGTCTTAGATTATCGCTTTGAAGACATAAAACTTGTTGGTTATCAACCTGCAGCATTCATTAAATTCCCAATTGCGGTCTAGAGCATGAAACCCTTCTCAATTGTTGTAGCCATGGATGAAAAAAACGGCATTGGTAAAAATGGCGATTTAGCCTGGCGTTTACCTGCAGATTTAAAACATTTTAAAGAAATTACAACTTCCGTAGGACAAGCTGGAAAAATAAATGCTGTGATTATGGGGCGTAAGACCTGGGATTCTCTTCCAGAGAAATTCAAACCTCTTCCTGGTCGTGCTAATGTGATATTAAGTCGAGCTAGTGATATTCAAGTGCCTATGGGAGTACCCGTGTTTTCTAATCTTGACCAAACTTTTGAATTTTTGGAACTTGAAGAAAGTATTGAGAATATTTTTGTGATTGGTGGGGGCCAGATTTTTACTGAAGCTTTAAAGGATCCTCATTGTCAAAAACTCTATCTCACACACCTTAAAGGTGATTTCCATTGCGACACTTTTTTCCCCAATATACCTTCTTTCTTTAAGAAACATGAAGAATCTCAATGGTTTAGCGAAGGAACTCTCCAGTATCAGTTTGTTGAATATCGTAAGAATAACTAACTCTTCAGTCGATCTAAAACCTTGCGCAGGTGGTTAAAAAATGTTAAGATTTACGTCTAAATTCGAAGTATATAGAGGCAAATGGAGGATATATGGAAATTAAGATGTTAATTCAAAGCACGCCAAACCCAAATGCATTGAAGTTTGTGCTCAATGTGCCTGTCAAAGCAGAGGGTAAGGTGACTTATAAAAGTGTAGATGAGTGTAAAGATAATCCTTTGGCAGCCGCTTTATTTACCATATCAAACATCACAGAAGTTTATTTTTATGACAATTATATTACCGTAACCCAAGACGGGACAGTTGATTGGGATGCCATTGAAGATCAGATCAAAAAGATCATCTTAGAATATGCTCCTAACCATAATCCTAACTTTCTTGTTGAAGAATCAAAACAGCCAGCTCCTGTTTCTGATGATCCCGACATCCAAAAAATCAATGAAATTTTAGATCGTACAATTCGACCAGCTCTTCAGATGGATGGCGGAGATTTGCATGTTGTGTCTTTGGTTGGAACTCAATTGTATGTAACATATCAGGGAGCTTGTGGATCTTGTCCAAGTTCAACCATGGGCACTTTAAAGGCTATTGAAGGCATTTTAAAAGATGAATTCAATCCGGAAATTGTTGTTGAAATCGCTGCTTAAGGATTAAATATGTCTCAGGAGTTATTAAAGAAGAAATGTATCCCCTGTGAAGGTATGAGTAAGTCTTTAGGTAAGAAAAAAGTCTTGGATTTATTGAAGACATTGCCTAAATGGCAAATGGCTAAGGATCATAAGAAGATTTTTCGTGTTTTTAATCTCAAGAATTTTGTTCAATGTGTGGAGATGATTAATAAAATCAAGGATATAGCTGAAGGGGAGGGTCATCACCCTGATTTACATTTAACAGAATATAAGAATTTAAGGGTTATTTCTTATACCCATGCGGTTGATGGACTGACAGAAAATGATTTTATTCTTGCTGCAAAGATCGATAAGTTAGGTTAATCCCAACTTTCATCTCCTTAGAATTGATCAAAACACTCCTTATAAAGGACATTATGTTTAAGGTTAACAAGAAATTAGAATATGCTTTGATTTCTCTACGGCATATGAGTGCTAAGCAGCCTGGGGTTTTGACATCTGCTAAGGAGATTTGTGATATTTATCATACTCCTTTTGATCCGACTGCAAGAGTGCTGCAGGTGATGGCCCAGCACGAAATTGTGCATGCCGCACAAGGTGCTCATGGGGGATATCAGATTGTTAAAGATCTTTCAAAGGTTACCCTTCATGACTTAACTCAAATGATTGAAGGACCTATTGAAATTGTCAGCTGTTTTCATGGAAACTATTCTCATTGTGATATTACCGCCAGCTGTAATGTAATTTCTCCAATGTTGAATTTAAATGAGAAAATTTCTTCATTTTTTAAAACGATTAATGTACTAGACCTGATACGATCACGAAACCAAGGTGAGAAACAAATCCGTAATAAACCTTTTGTTACTAATTGAAAGTAAATTTTATGAGTGATGACAGTAATCAAAAACAGCTTGAAGAAAACAAATTAACCAGCGAGTATCGCTATGGGTTTTATACTGATATTGCGACTGATACCATTGCTAAAGGTCTCAATGAAGAAATTATTCATATTCTTTCAAAGAAGAAAAACGAACCTGACTGGATGCTTCAATGGCGTCTGAAAGCATTTCGTCATTGGCAAAAGCTTCATGAGCCTACATGGCCTAATTTCGAATATGGTCCAATTGATTATCAGGCTTTGAGTTATTATTCTGCTCCTAAACAGAAAAATGAAAGTCCTAAAAGTTTAGAAGAAGTAGACCAGGAGCTTTTAAAGACTTTTGAGAAATTAGGTATTCCTTTATCAGAACAGAAACGATTAACTGGTGTTGCTGTTGATGCTGTTTTTGATAGTATCTCCGTCGGAACTACACATCAAGCTGAGCTTGCTAAAGTTGGGGTTATTTTCTGTTCTATGTCAGAAGCCATCCAACATCATCCAGAGCTTGTTCAAAAATATTTAGGTTCAGTTGTTCCAGCTGCGGATAATTTTTATGCAGCGCTCAATTCCGCTGTATTTAGCGATGGTTCATTCTGCTATATTCCCAAAGGCGTTCGTTGTCCTTTAGAGCTTTCCACATATTTTCGTATCAACGCCGCAGATACTGGGCAATTTGAACGTACTTTGATTGTAGCTGAAGATGATAGCTATGTGAGTTATCTTGAAGGTTGTACCGCGCCAATGCGTGACACTAATCAATTGCATGCAGCCGTCGTAGAACTCGTTGCTTTGAACAATGCTGAGATTAAGTATTCCACAGTTCAAAATTGGTATGCAGGGGATAAAGAAGGTAAGGGTGGAATTTATAACTTTGTAACCAAACGTGGAAAATGTCAGGGAATTAATTCTAAGATTTCCTGGACCCAAGTTGAAGCAGGAAGTGCGATCACATGGAAGTATCCTTCGGTTATTCTTCAAGGAGATAACTCCAATGGTAAGTTCTATTCCGTTGCCCTAACTAATAATCATATGACTGCTGATACTGGAACTAAGATGATCCACATTGGTAAGAATACTAAGAGTACGATTGTCTCTAAGGGTATTTCTTCAGATTATTCACACAACAGTTATCGTGGTTTGGTTAAGATTATGCCAACAGCAACGGGCGCTAGAAATTTTTCTCAATGCGATTCTATGCTTGTGGGAAATAAGTGTTCCGCTAATACTTTTCCATACATTGAAGTTAAAAATAATACAGCTGTTGTTGAGCATGAAGCATCGACTTCCAAGATCAATGCGGAACAAATGTTTTATTTGCGTTCTCGCGGTCTTGATTTGGAAGAATCAATTTCACTCATCATCAATGGTTTTTGCAAGGACGTTTTTAAGGAGCTTCCTCTGGAATTCTCAGTGGAAGCAGTTAAGCTTTTACAAATGAAATTAGAGGGGAGTGTTGGATAATGTTAGAAATTAAGAATTTAAAAGCAGGGATTGAAGGCAAAGAGATTTTAAAAGGAATCAACTTAACTGTGAATCCTGGAGAAGTACATGCCATCATGGGACCAAATGGTTCTGGTAAAAGTACTCTTTCAAAGGTAATTGCAGGGCACCCTCAATACCAAGTAACCGAAGGGTCAATTGAATATGAAGTCAACTTCAAGAAAATAGAATTAGTTGGTATGGAACCAGATGATCGTGCTAAAGAAGGGGTATTCTTGGCATTTCAATATCCTGTTGAAATTCCAGGTGTACCTACGTCGGTATTCTTACGCGCTGCTTTCAATGCTATATGCCGTCATCAAGGTGCTGAAGAAATGGATCCTATTGATTTCGATAAGTACTTACGTTCTAAGATGGCATTGCTTCACATGGATGATAAATACATTGATCGTCCAGTCAATGTAGATTTCTCAGGTGGGGAAAAGAAGCGTAATGAGATTTTGCAAATGGCAGTTCTGAACCCTCGTCTGGCTGTTTTAGATGAGACAGACTCTGGTCTTGATATTGATTCCATGAAAATTGTCTCAGATGGGGTTAATAAATTAAAAAGTAAAAACAATGCGATCATTTTAATTACACATTATCAACGCCTTTTAAATTATATTAAGCCTGACTTTGTTCATGTTTTATATGATGGAAAAATCATTAAGAGCGAAGGCAAAGAATTGGCATTAGAAGTTGAAAATAAAGGATATGATTGGTTAATAAAATAAATATGATGACACAAGAACAGTTGCCTTTAAAAATTCAAAATATTGATGAATATCAAACAAAGTTGATTGGTGATTCACCTGCATGGCTCAAAGATTCCCGTCAAAGAGCTGTGGCTCAATTTGCACAGCTGGGGCTTCCAACAATCAAAGATGAAGAGTGGAAGTATCTTTCTTTAGCAGAACTTTCTTCAAAACGTCTGCAACTAGCTTCCCCTACCAAGTTCACACAACAAGAGGCTCTTAATAACTATATTGATCAAAATGATCTTAATATCGTGTTAGTTAATGGGATTTATTCTAGAGAACTTTCAAGTCAAAGTCTTCCACACGGACTTGTGGTTCTCCCTTTATCTGAGGCAATGTCGAGTTTTTCAAATGAGATTCAAGAATCATTCAATAAACTGACATCCAACGATTCTAAAGCTTTATTCTATTTGAATCAGGCTCTATTTAAAGATGGTATTTTTATTAAGGTCGATCATGAAGCAGTCATTAATTCTTTAATTCATATTATTCACGTCACAAGCGATATTCAAAAAGATACGGTTTTATTTCCTCGTTCCATGATTTATGTGGGTAGTGGTTCAAAAGCTGCATTTTTAGAAAGCTATTTAGGTTTGACCTCTGAAAACTATTGGAATAATCCAATTACTGATATCAAGGTTAGTACTGATAGTAATGTGCAATATTGCAAAGCTGAAGGGGAATCTGCTGGAGCCATTCATACAGGGAATACTCGTATTTGGCAAGAACAAGCAAGTCATTTAGATTCATTTACATTTGCCCATGGTGCAAAATTAGTTAGAAATAATTTAGCTATTTTGCTTAAAGGTGAAGGTGCTAACACCATTATGAATGGTTTTTACGCAGTTGATGGCCAGCAACAAGTGGATAATCATACATTACTAGATATTCAACAGCCTAACTGTACCAGCTACCAGCTTTATAAAGGTATTTTAAATGACGCTTCTCATGTAGTTTTTAACGGTAAGATTTATGTTCATCCCATTGCGCAAAAAACCAATGGTTATCAATTAAATAAACATTTGATGTTAGGCAAGGATGTAAGACTTGATACTAAACCCCAATTGGAGATTTTTGCAGATGATGTGAAATGTACTCATGGTGCTACGATCGGACAATTGAATGATGAAGAAATCTTTTATCTTCAAAGCCGTTGCATCAATAAAGATTTAGCTCGTCAATTAATGGCTAATGGATTTATTGATGATATTTTAAATACCATTCCCTCAGAATCTATTCGCCGAAAGCTTAAAAAACTTTTAGCTGAGAAATTCCCTGACATTAAATTTTAGAGGTCAATATGTCTTTTGATGTGAAGCGATATAGGGCTGATTTTCCTAATCTAAAGGTTAATGTCCATGGCAAACCTTTAGTCTATATGGATAATGCTGCAACAACGCTTAAACCTCAAATTGTTATTGATGCCATGAATGCTTACTATTCCGTCGGAGCATCCAATGTGCATCGCGGTGTTCATTACCTAAGCGAACAGGCCACAGCGGCCTTTGAAGCATCCCGTCAAACAGTCAAAGAATTCCTTAATGCTAGAAAGATTGAAGAAATTATTTTTACTAAAGGTGCTACAGATGCTTTAAATCTTTTGGCTTCCTCTTACGGCAGACATTTTTTAAAGAAGGGTGATGAGATTATCATTTCTCATATGGAACATCATTCGAATATTGTTCCTTGGCAAATGCTTTGCGAGCAAGTTGGATGTATTCTTAAGGTTATTCCTATTAATCAAGAAGGCGAGATTGTTCAAGAAGAGTATCTTAAACTTTTGTCAGATAAGACCAAGATGGTCTCGATTGTTTGGGTTTCTAACTCATTAGGTACGGTAAATCCTATAGCTTCCATGATCAAAGCTGCTCATCAAAAGGGTGCTATCTTTATTGTGGATGCAGCTCAGGCTATATCACATGCACGTATTGATGTCCAAGAGCTGGATTGCGATTTCTTAGTGTTTTCTGGGCATAAAATATTTGGCCCCACAGGTGTCGGAGTTTTATATGGTAAAGAAACATTGCTTAATGCAATGCCTCCTTATCAAGGTGGAGGAGATATGATTAAGAGTGTCACTTTTGCTGGGACGACATTCAATAGCTTGCCTTATAAATTTGAAGCGGGTACTCCTGCGATTGGTGAAGTCATAGGGCTAAAAGCGGCTTTAGATTATGTTTTAAAAATTAATTGGGATGATATGAAGAAGCACAAACAAAGTCTCTTAGAATATGCCACAAAAAAGCTTTCTGCGATTAAAGGTGTTCGACTTATTGGTACCGCCAAAGAGAAGACATCTATTGTTTCTTTTGTCGTGGAGGGTATTCACCCCCATGATTTAGGGACACTGGTTGATCAAGAAGGTGTAGCGGTGCGTACGGGTCATCATTGTACTCAACCTTTAATGGAATTCTTTTGCGTTCCAGCAACAGCCAGAGCTTCACTTGCTTTCTATAATACTACTGAAGAAATTGATACATTAGCTGAGGCTATTATTAAAGCTCAGGCTATTTTTAAATAGGATTACTATGCGTGACGAGCTTTATCAGCAAACAATACTAGAACATAACCGTTCACCTAGAAATTTTAAAAAGCTTGAAGGTGCTAACCATGTGGCTGAAGGCTACAATCCTTTATGCGGAGATCATCTTTGGATCTATATGAAGGTCAATGATAAGAACATCATTGAAGAAGTTGCTTTCGAAGGTACGGGGTGTGCGATTTCTAAGGCCTCAGCTTCCATGATGACAGTTTCTTTAAAAGGAAAGACAATTGAGGAAGCGAAAGTTTTATTTAATGAGTTTCATAAATTAGTCATCGGCGAATTAAAACCAGACGCGCAGCCTAATCATCTGGAAAAATTAAGCGTATTCTCTGGGATTTGGCAATACCCTTCGCGAGTTAAATGTGCAATTCTTTCATGGCACACCATGAATGGTGCAATTGAAAACAAAAAGACCATTTCCACCGAGTAATATGCCTCTTCTAGACAAGTTTCAAAGACCCCTCCACGACTTACGCATTTCCGTCATAGATCGTTGCAATTTTCGATGTCCTTATTGTATGCCTAATGAGCAGTTTGATCATTCCTATCGATTCTTAGAAAAGGATAAATGGCTTACATTTGACGAGATTTTTAGAGTCGTTGGCATCTTTGTGGTGCTTGGAGTTGAAAAAATTCGTTTAACAGGAGGAGAACCGCTATTAAGGCCTAATATCGAAAATTTGATCCACAAGCTTTCTACGATAAAGGGCATTAAAGACTTGGCTTTAACAACGAATGGTTCATTTTTGAAGGATAAGGCTGTTCATCTTAAGAAGGCAGGGCTCAAGCGTTTAACTGTAAGTTTAGACGCAATAGACGAGGAAGTTTTTAAGACTTTAAGTGGAACTAAAGGCGATTTACAAAGTGTGCTATCAGGAATAGAGGCGGCAAAACAGGCTGGCTTTGAATCGATCAAGATTAATTCTGTCGTTCAAAGGGGATACAATGATCATACAGTATTAGATTTAGTCAAATTTACTCGTGATCAAGGTCTTACTTTACGTTTGATTGAGTATATGGATGTTGGTAATCAGAATCGCTGGGATTTAACTCAAGTTGTTCCATCCAAAGAAATTATTGAACGAATTAAAGCAGTCTATCCACTGGAATCCATTGGCGGAACTCAAGGAGGAGAAACGTCAGAACGTTTTCGTTTTATTGATGGAAAAGGAGAGATTGGATTTATTTCTTCTGTCAGCCAACCTTTTTGTGGCACATGCAATCGTCTTCGTTTGTCTACAGAAGGAAAGATGTATACCTGTCTTTTTGCAACTCATGGCACTGATTTACGAGATATTTTAAGAAATGGTTCAAGTGATGATCAATTAATAGATTTGATTAAGTCTCTTTGGAATAAACGCGAAGATCGTTATTCGGAATTACGCTCATCTCTTTACCAAGAGCAGCGTTCTATTCATAAAGTCGAAATGTATCAAATAGGTGGATAATTATATTTTTAATGGCTAAAAGATTTTTATTTCTCTGTGCTGTTGCTTTTATTTTGTATTTTCCTACCCTTAAAGCTCCTTTTACTTTTGATGATCAGCCAGTCATTCTTGCAAATATTTCAATCCAACACCTAAACCAAGGGTTTAAAGGGCTTCAGGAAATATGGGATTATAAACATACAAGGTTCCTGAACCATCTTTCCTATGCTATCAATTTTTATTTTCATAAATTTGATGTCCTTGGTTACCATTTCTTAAGTTTATTAATCCATATATTGACAGCAATGGGAGTGCTTTGTTTCACCAAGTTTATTATTGATGCAAAAGAAGATATTCAGTCAAAATTTGATATTCCGCTATTAGCAGCATTATTGTTTATTGTTCATCCAGTCAATACAGAGTCTGTCAGTTATATTGCTCAAAGAGCTAGTTCTTTGGTCGCACTTTTTTATGTTTGGTCTGTATTCTTTTATGCAAAAGCCAGAAGATCGTTATTAATCAAAGATAAAATTCTGGGATTTAGTTTCGCAGGAATGTTTGCGTTCTTATCTATTTTTAGTAAAGAAACAGCTTTAACGATACCTTTAGCATATCTACTCGTTGATTATCTTATTCTAAATAAGAAACCTCCCCGATGGTTAATGCTTTTTTTAATCTTATTAATTTTAATCGTTGGTGCATTTTTTGATTTTAAATGGTTAGCTGTCCTTTTTGGAGGAGCATCATCTCAGTCTCATTATGGTGAAATACTTTCGTTTTCGACATATTTAATGTCTCAGTTAAAAGTATTGGTCTTGTTGTTGAAGTTGACATTCATTCCGTTTCCTTTGAATCTCGACTACGATTTTCCAATGTCGCGCAGTATTTTTGATTTGGCTGAATTTTTATCCTTAGCATTCTTAAGTATTCTTATATGGCTTGGTTATATTTATAGAAAGAGTAATTGGTATTTTTCCTTTGCTATATTTTGGTTCTTTATTAGTCTTCTAACCCATGTTCTTCCTCTTAGAGCAAATGTTATTGCGGAACATAAGCTATATTTAACATATATTCTTTTGATGCCTGTTTTATGTTATGGCTTGTATAAAGCGTTATCTCCTAAATCTTTTTTCTTCCTGACCATTTTCTTTATTATATTTTTCTCTGCTCTTACGATTCAAAGAAATTTATTATGGGCTGATCCTGTTTTAATATGGAAGGACACTATTTCAAAATCACCCCATAAAGCAAGGCCATATTTGAATCTAGCTTGGAGCTATGCGCATAAAGGTGATTTTTCTTCTGCTCTTAAAGTTTATTTAGAGGCCCTGGCTATTAAACCTGTAGAAACAGAAACTTATATTAATATTGCAACTATTTATCAAAGACAAAAAATGCCTGAACGCGCATTTTCTTATATAAATAAAGCTATCGAAAAAGATCCTCAATTCTATTTGTCTTATTTTAAAAGAGGTTCTTTGTTGGCTTCAAGCGGAAGATATTTTGAGGCAATTGCTGACTTTTCTAAAGTTCTAGAGTTGAATTCTGATTATTGGGAGAGTTACCGAATGAGAGGAAAGGTCTATTTTTCGGTTAATGAAGATAGAAAATCATTAAATGATATGAATATATGGTTGAGCAAGTCTCCTTTAGATATTGAGATCTTAACATTAAGGGCAGAAATTTATTTTAGACAAAAACAATACGATAAAGCTTTGGAAGATTACAATAAACTTATGCAGCTACATCCAAATGAGATTTTTTCAAAGAATCGCAATGTTTTATATGAAATTCTAAATAAAAATAATTTAAATCATCAAAAAATAGAGCAATTAGATTTTAAGGTTTTAAATTAGTTATTTTAAACGATGTTAAAAACACTCTTTCTTCTTTCTGCGGTTGCTTTTTTATTATATTTCCCTTCTTTAAAGGCTTCGTTCACTTTTGATGATGACAATGTTATTGTTCAAAATCATCTTATTCAAGGATTATCGCAAGGCTATCAGGGGATCTATGATGTTTGGAGCTTTCAACATTCCAGATTTTTAACAAACCTTACATTTGCTATTAATTTTTATTTTCATAAGCTAAATACTTTTGGCTATCATCTTGGAAGTTTATTAATTCACATATTAGCTGCCTTAGGAGTTTGGCGTCTATCCAAATTAATTTTTAATATTCATTATCAGAGTTCATTAAAGATTGATGTGCCTTTTTGGACAGCCGTAATCTTCCTAGTTCATCCCGTGAATACTGAATCGGTCAGCTATATTAATCAGCGATCAAGTGAGCTTGTCTCTATGTTTTATGTATGGTCTGTTTGTTTTTATGTTCAAGCTAGAGTGTCAATGCATTATCAGAAGGCTAGTAGTTTCTTCTTGGCCGTGTTTTTTGCTTTTTTAGCTATTTTGAGCAAAGAAACTGCTGTTACTTTGCCTTTAGCTTGGATACTTACTGATAAACTACTTCTTAAACGTAAATCTCCACGCTGGCTTTGGGCAATAGTTGGAATAATGGGCTTTCTTGTTGTTATGTTTTTTGATTTCAAGTGGAGAAATATTCTTTTTGCAGAATTATTCTCTCAATCACACCCGTATGATCATTTAAACTTCTGGACATATTTGCTGACACAGACTCAAGTATTGATTGTGTTTCTTAAATTAATCATTTTTCCTTTTGGACTTAACCTAGATTATGACTTTCGTGTATCGCAAAGTTTTTTTGATCCTGCAGTAATTTTTGCTACTTTATTCTTAGCGTCACTCATATATCTGGCTTTTATTTTAAGAAAATCTTATTGGTTTATATCCTTTGGGATTTTCTGGTTTTTTATAAGTCTTTTACCACATATTATTCCTCCTCGATTAAATGTTATTGCAGAACACAAACTTTATTTAACTTTTGTTTTATTCTTTCCTGTAGTGATATTTGGCGTGTATCAAATGATTTCTAATCGGGCTTTTGTTTTATTGGTCGGAATTATATTAGCTGTCTTTGGTTTTTTGACTCTTTACCGCAATATTTTATGGTCTGATCCTGTGCTTATCTGGAAAGATACAGTTACCAAGTCGCCTCACAAAGCCAGGCCATATTTAAATCTAGGAAAAAGCTTGTTTGATCAAGGGAATTTATCTGAAGCTTTGGAGAATTTTCAAAAAACTATCGTTATTGACCCGAAAGTCCCACAAGCTTATATATACAGTTCTGAGATTTTGTATCGTCAGAACAAGGTACCACAGGCTATTATTCTTGCTCAGAAGGCGGTTGATTCAGCTCCGGATTTTGATCTGAGTTATATTCAACAAGGAATACTTTTTGCCCGACAAAATTTAGATCAAGAAGCAATCGCTAGTTTCTCTTTAGCTTTAAAACTTAAAACCCGGGTAAATGAAGTATATAAAATGAGGGGAATGGCGTATTTAAAGATACATCAAGACTTAAGAGCGTTAGAGGACTTTAAGGTGTGGTTAAAATATCATCCAGAAGATCTGCAAGTCTTGAGTGAAAAAGCTAATATTCATTTTAAGTCTAAAGATTATTCTTCAGCACTAGAAGCCTATAATAATTTAATCAAATATTCTCCTAAGAATGGTGCGTACTATTATAATCGTTCTGTTCTTAATCAAATATTAGGAAATGAAAAGAGTATATCTGAAGATCTTCGTATGGCAAAAGAATTGGGATTTTCAAAGGGAGTTAAATGAAAATTACGAATTGTTTAATTATTTTTTTATTTCTTTCTTTAAGTATTATTTGTCCTTATAGAGTTTATGCACAAGAAAAAGTTGATCTTGATCTATTTGTTTGGGCTTTGGATAAAGATCCTGTCTTGTCTAGTACAGAGAAAATTGAGCAGTTAATTAGACGTGCTCATCAAATGAAGATTAAAACCTTATTTGTCCAAGTTTATCGGGCCAATAAAGCATGGTTTGCAACCAAACATGCCGACGATAGTCTTTATCAAGAATATAAAATAAGATTGGGGCGTGATCCTTTTGAGTTTTTAATAAAGAAGGCCCATGAAAATAATATTGAAGTACATGCTTGGTTAAATGTATTGAGTTTGAGTGCTAATACAGATGCTCCTTTGCTTAAAAAATACGGTACAGGAATACTTACTCGAAACAAACAGGACAAGAAAAATCTAGAAGATTACAAGATCGATAATCAGTATTTTCTTGAACCTTCAGATCCAAGGGTAAGGCGGGAAATGACATCTATTGTAGGAGACCTTTTGAAAGGTTATCCAAAGTTAGATGGCATACAGTTTGATTATATTCGCTATCCGGATGTTCATCCATTTTATGGCTATAGTTCTTATAATATTGAAAGATTTAAGAAGATTTCTGGTTTGAAGGAGATTGTTGAAGATTCTCCTAAATGGAAGCAATTTAAGAGAGATCAAGTAACTAGTCTTCTTCAAGTTTTAGTGAAAAAAACGAGAAGTCTAAGACCAAAGATTCATATTTCAACAACTGGATGTTTGTCTTATGCTAGGGCATACCATGAAGCTTTGCAGGACTGGCCATCTTGGATTAATCAAGGGCTTATAGAATTTGTGACAGTCATGAATTATCCGCCAGATTATCCTGATTTTGAGAAGAATGTCCGTGAAATCAAAGAAAAGCTGGGGGATTTAAAGAAGATTAACGTGGCCGTAGGTGCTTATAAATTTGTCCATAAAGATACAGATATATTTAGACAGCAGTATGAGTATTGTAAGAAGTCTGGTGCAAAAGGGTGTGCAATTTTTCATTACAGCAATTTTCAAGAAAATCCTGCTTTAGCTCGTGCCCTTGAATAAGGGCATCTCATATCTCTGTGGGAGATTTATTCCCATAAATTGTTAATAAAATACATAAATCATTAATTATCAACACCTTACGATATTCTGCTGGTTTGACAACTTCCTCCTACATGGTATTCTTTTACATCATTCTTCGAAACCTTTACTAAGATATATGATTAGAAAATTCTTTAGCATCTTACTGATTATCAGTTTCTTTATAAGCTCAACAGCGATTCCTTGGGAAGCCCAAGCTCAAGATGTTCTGGAGCTGCCTAAACCTGGAACAATGGTTAATTTGACTCCCGCCTATGTACCCTTAATGGTTAAAGGCCTACGCGTACACCCAGAAAACCCAATCCTTTTTGACTTTATTGTAGACACAGGAAACAGTGGTTTGTCGACGGAAGACTCGATGTTAAAAAGTGAATCTGAGAAGCTAATTAAGTACTTTCTAGCCTCATTAACCTTACCTGAAGAGGACCTATGGGTGAACCTATCTCCTTATGAAAAAGACCGTATTGTGCCAGAGCAATTAGGTCAAACCGAGATGGGAAGAGACATGCTAGCTCAAGATTATGTGCTAAAGCAGTTAACCGCATCCTTGATCTATCCTGAGAAGGAATTAGGCAAAGAATTCTGGAACAAAGTCTATACCAAAGCCCAAGCCCTGTATGGTTCAACTGAAATTCCCGTTAATACGTTTAATAAGGTGTGGATTGTAGCAGATAAGGCTAAAGTGTATGTGCATGACAATACAGCGTTCGTTGTGGGAAGTCATTTGAAGGTGATGTTGGAAGAAGACTATCTGGCAAGTCAAAAACACGACAAAAAGGTGTCAGACACCTTTTTGAGTAGTCAAATCATCCGTGAGATCGTCCTTCCAGAGTTGGAAAAAGAAGTCAATGAAGGCAAGACATTTGCTAATTTAAGACAAATCTTCCATTCTATGATTCTAGCAACATGGTATAAAAAAAGCCTCCGAGATAGCTTGCTGAATCAAGTCTACAGCAATAAAGCCAAGATTAATGGGGTAGACACCCCAGATAAGACCATTAAAGACCAAATTTACCAGGAATACTTAAAAGCTTATAAAAAGGGTGTATTTAACTATATCAAAGATGATGTTCAAGCTGGCCAGACAGTCTCTAGAAAATATTTCTCAGGTGGTGTTGCTCCTAACCTAGGGCTAGATAGAGCGATGCGAGTAGATGATAAGCTTACCCAAGGAGATAATACTATCTCTATAGGGACAACTTTGGCAGTAACTACTAGTTTAAGTCCTTACGTTGAGTCCCTTAATGGTTTAGATTCGAAATCAGGAGCTATTCCTGAGGAGTTTGATTCTTACATAAGTACTCTTGAACAGGTTATTGTGAGTCAATTATCAGGTGTATTGATTAATATAAAGGAGATTAAATATTTTAATGTCTTTAATAGGTTCGTTTATAGATCAAAAAGAAAGTTGGATATAATTAATCTGAATGAAGTAGTTATTTCCTATTCTTCATTACAAAGTTCTTTTCTAAAGAAAGAAATTGGGAATTTAATTAGAGTAATTTTCTTAGAAGATCCTGTAGCAGCATATCAATTATATAATTTATTCGCATCCAAACTAGAGCTTGAATTAATCCCAATCAAAATTACTCCCAGAATAAGGACCCAATTAATAAAAAATCCTCCAATTAAATTAAAAAAAGAGAAAGAAACCAAAGTTAAATTAGATCCTAAGAAAGAAAAGAAATTAAAACAATCACCAAAAGTGATACCGAAGAAGATGCCCCAAAAGACATCAAAAAATAAAATTATTATAAAGAAGAAAGATTTAAAAAGATCTGAAAGGAGGCATGTATGGTATCCGAATCAAACTGCAAGGATATTGCAAGGATTCAAAAAATATTTTCAAATATTTCCTCATCAAAAATTTAGGCTCAATAAGTGGTATTATCTACCATTTGAAGGCTTAGAAGAAGTTCTTACGATAATAAGAATGCAGTCAAGAAAAGGTGTCCCCCAGACTATTGAGATTCTTTTTAAAGAAGAAGAAAAGACTTATGTTTTATACGTTCATTCAGCTTTGTCAGAAACCTTTTTTTCATTTGATGATAAAGGCCGCCTAGATGAAGCTTCAGAAATAAGATTAACGTCTATTTCTGTTCTTGATCGACAAATAACAATTAATGTTAATACACAAGGAATGAATTATTTGAAGAATAAAGGTATTGTGGATCAATTAAAAGGAGTAATCCATTTTGAACAAGACCCTGCTGAGATTTCGAAGATCCCACCTTATATGACACCGGGCGGTATTGATTTTAACAGTCAATCTATGCAGATAGAAGTTGTTGGAAATAAAATAGATACAGCATTTGATAAAGCAATGCTTAAAAAATTCCAGGATTCTAATTTTTCTGGAGTTAAACCCATTATTAAAGCTATAACTCCTATTATAAACATTCAACCTTTCATGGGATTATATGATGAAGTTAGGCCGTAAGTTTGACATTCGCAATATCAAGTGGTAGACTTACTTTATATGAAAAACTTAATGATTCAAAAACATTACTGCCCTTGCACAATGCATTCTCTAGTATGGAGAAATGCGGCGGAGGGTGGTGTGTTTTGAATTGTTAATTAAATAGACTTTTAGTAGGTTCAAAATTCAAAACCACCGATTCTCCAAAAGATCGGTGGTTTTTCTTTTTTAAAGGTTTTTAAATAGACAGAAAGGGGGTACAAGATGGAAAACAATGAAGTGTTAAAGGAAACGGCTTTATTGTATTTCAACGATGCTTTGCTTAAGCAGACTTACGAAGAATGCGAAGAACTCTTAAGTTTCGCTAGGAAGTTCGGAGCAACGCAAGATGAAATCAATGAAGTGATCACGGATTACGTGGAAGGTCGTAAGCCAAGGAATCCAAAGGAGGCAAACATACAGAGCCGATTACAGGCATTTCCGCCTAAGGCGGATCAGCCTTCGGCTGAAAAGGAGGGTTAAACTAAGTATGCCTCATGATGATGCGTGTGTTAAATAACCCTGTGCCGTATGGTACAGGGTTATTTATTAGGATTTAATTCTTCATTTACTGTAACTCGCTCATCAAAAACAAAACAATTTCCTTCAAAATACCCTCGTCCAACCTTTTTAAAGTAGTTTAGAATTCCCCCATCCAATTGGTAAACTTCCTTAAAGCCCTTTTTGAGCATCAAAGGAGCGGCTTTTTCACAGCGAATTCCACCAGTACAGAACGTAATAATAGGAGTGTTTTTCCAATCTTCAGGAACTTTCTTAAGATCATCTTCAAAGTCACGAAAATGCTTTGTACCAAGGTGAGTGGAGTTTTTAAATTTTCCGGCCTCATATTCATAATCGTTACGAGTATCCAAAATAATCATCTTCTTACCTTCTTCAATCCAGCGATTTAATTCTTCAGGGGAAATAGAGGGAGCGGAATCTTTTGAAAGATCAATGGGTGTATTGCCAGGTTGAGCTACTATGACAGGCTTAATCTTTACTACAGCTCTCAAGAAAGGTATTTCTTGGCTATAGCTAACTTTCATATTAGTAATTGTTATTCCTGTTTTTTCTTGGAGAAAAGCTACGAAGGAATCAATTTTTTCTGTAGGGCCTGCCAGCATCCCATTAATGCCTTCTGTGGCCAGAAGAATGGTTCCTTTAAGCCCTAATTCATGCATACGTTCTATGAAAGCTTTTTGGACTGTTTTAAGATAGTAATTGGGCTTAAAAAATTGATAGAAGGCAATGTTCTTAATCACTTACCAGAATCCTTCGTGTTTCATGTCTTTGAAAGACCCCACAAATCTGACTTCGCGGTTTAATTGCAGATTAAATTTAAGCTTAACAATTTCGATCATCTTTAAATGAAGATCGTAAACATCTTGGGCAGTACAGTTGGGACCTTTGACAATAATATTGGCATGCTTATCAAAAATTTGTGCCCCACCAACGCTCAATGATTTTCCTCCAGCATCTTCCAAAATTCCTCCTGTTGCTTGCCTGCGATCTGCTTTAGAAGTAGGTTCAATATTACGAAAGAAAGAGCCTGCGCAAGGATGAGTAGAGAGGTTGGGATGTTTTTCGGCGCGTTTCTTAAGGATTTCCAGGCGCTCTTTAGCTAGTTCGAAAAGATCTCCAGGTTTTAATAGAAAGTTAACACTGACGATCATCTCATCAGTTTCTTTTAAACGAGAGTGACGATATTGAAAATCGAAGTATTTACTACCGACTTCTTTTGTTTTTCCTTTTTTATCTATGAGGACCGCAGAAAGCAATACATCGCCCACTTGTTTTCCCCAAGCGCCAGCGTTTCCAACAACAGCCCCACCTACAGTTCCTGGAATACCGGTAGTATAGTTAAGCCCTTCTAATCCTTCTTGTACACAAAATTTAGCCAGGTCATCTAACAGCGTACTTCCTGAAACAGTTATCTCGTAACCATTTCTTTTGATGAAGGGGTCTGTAGTTGCATAGCGAATCACAATACATTCAAGTCCTTGATCAGAAACTACGAGATTAGAGCCGCCGCCGATTAAAATAAAAGAAGTCTTGGAGCGGGCCAAGGACTGTACAGCATCAATTAATTGTTGAGGAGTTTCACAGATAACTAGGGCTTGGCAAGGGCCGCCTAATTGGAATGTAGTGTATTGACTCAAAAGAGCTTCAGGGATTACGTTCATGAGTTTAATTTTTTCAAATAGGAATTTACTGAAGCAATTCCATTGTTAACAGATAGTGCCTTATATCCTTCAAGAATAAGGACTTCAGCCATAAAATGACTTCGTCCGCCTTTAGCACAGAAAAGTAGGTAGGAGGTGTTTTTATTAAACTCATCTTTATTTAAAGGAAACTGAGAAAATGGAATATGGCGGCAGTTCTGTAAGGGTGGCCATTCATCAATTTCTTCGGACTCACGAATATCTATAAGTTCATACTTCTTTAAATCTTCTGGAGCAATGCTGTGAATATCAATATCGATTTCGTTTGGTTTCATACGATTAGCGGTTTTTCTTTCCCTTGAATCCAGGTAGAAGTACCGTCCTTATAAAGTTCTTTCTTCCAGATTAATAAACGATGTTTGGTTTCTTCGATGATATACCTGCAACCTTTAAATGCCTCATCTCGATGGCTAGACCATACTCCAATCCAAATGGCGCTTTGGCTAACATCCACCTGACCGATTCTTTGAATGCAAAGTGCATTCATGAGATTGAATTGCTGCATGGCTTCACTAACAATCTTTTGACCATTATCTTTGCAAGAAGATTCGTCTGCAATATATAAAAGTGAATCAACTTCTTTTTGATGATTTTTATCATTTCGGACTATACCTTCAAAATTGACAAAAGCCCCGTTAGAAGGGTTTGTATATGAGTTCTTAAGTTTTAAAGGATCAATAGGAGAGGACTGGAGAATAAACATTAGTATGTCACTTTAACAACGCCACTCAGAATTTTACATTGGCATCCAAGACGATGAGTGCGGTCCATGGCTAAATCCGTTTCTTCTCTATTTAATTCATCGAGATTTTCTGCGCCTTCTTGGATGGTGATTTGGCATGTGCCGCATACACCTGAATTACAGCTAAATGGAATTCCAGCGGTCTCACAAGCTTCTGCAATTAATTGACCGTCTGGGATTTCATATTCAATGTTATCAATGTATAATTTTGCCATTTCTAATTGTGTACAGACACAGCAATGTTGTGTCTTTACTCCTTAAATTGTAACACCGGGAACACAATGTTCTTCTCCGGATTATCAAATTCATGGACGACAGCTTCTGAATATGTATTTTTAATTCTAGCAATAATTTCATCAACTAAGTAGCGCGGCACAGAAGCTCCTGAACTCAGTCCAATTCTTGTTTTGCCTTCAAGAATGGAAGTGTCTAATTCTTCAGCAGTATCTACAATATAACTTGGGACCCCTTGTTGTTCACCTGTTTCTCGTAAGCGATTGCTATTCGAACTATGAGGAGAGCCGCAAATAATAATAACATCACATGTCTTAGCAAGTTCTTTGACAGAATCTTGGCGGTTTTGGGTGGCATAACAGATATCTGAACGTAAAGGAGCTATAAGTTTAGGATATTTTATTTTAAGTTTTTCAATGATACCTTTAGTTTCATCCACCGAAAGGGTCGTCTGGGTAATATAAGCGACATCTTTTTTTGGGTCTAAATTCAAATCATCTACATCGGCTTCATTTTCAACAATATGTAATAATTCTGGTTTCACATATCCAGAAGTTCCGACTAATTCTTGGTGTCCAACATGGCCAATGAGTACGGTTTCAATATTACTTGTGGAATATTTGACCGCTTCTTTATGAACTTTTGTAACTAGCGGACATGTGGCATCGACAAATTTTAAACGACGTTCTCTGGCTTGAGGGATTAGTTCAGGAGGGACGCCATGCGCACTAAAGATGATTCGGGAACCTTCAGGCACTTCATTAATATCTTCTACAAAGATGACGCCACGATTCTTCATATCATTGACAACAGAAGTGTTGTGGACAATGTCATGATAAACGTATAGAGGTGTTCCATAGGTTTTAAGAGCCAATTCTACAATATCAATGGCACTTGCAACACCGGCACAAAATCCTTGAGTTCTTGCTAGAAATATTTCCATAGGCTATAATGCGTTTCCTTCAATTGGGGCAAATTATATCATGAATTAAGAGGCTGTAAAATGAAAACCCTACGACGAATAACTCCAACAGTCACAATCGGAAATCTTCTTTTAGGCAGTGAATATCCTATCCGTATCCAATCGATGACAGACACACCAACCGCTGATGTTGAAAAGACTTTAGCTCAAACCAAGGAATTGATTGCCGCTGGGTCTGAATTGGTCCGATGGACAATCAATGATGACAAAGCAGCTAAGGGTGCGGTTGAAGTCATTCATAGATTACGTGCCGAAGGAATTCAAACTCCAATTATTGGAGATTTTCATTTCAATGGCCATATTCTCCTTAGAAACAATCCTCAAACTGCTCAAGTACTAGACAAATACCGTATTAACCCTGGAAATGTAGGAAAAGGTCAATTCCACGATGACAATTTTGCTCAAATTGTGAAGATTGCAATTGAGCATAATAAAGCTGTCCGTATTGGTGTGAACTGGGGTTCATTAGATCAGGAATTACTGACTGAGATGATGGATGCGAATGCCAAGCTTCAAACACCCAAAGATTTCCGTGATGTGACAATCGATGCCATGATTCAAAGTGCCGTTCGTTCTTCCGAATATGCCCTTAAGCTTGGACTTCCTAAAGAAAAGATTATTCTGAGCGTTAAAATGTCTGTTTTACAAGACATGGTGAGTGCCTATGAGCGTTTATCCAAAGAAACTGACCTTGCTTTACATTTGGGTCTAACAGAAGCTGGAGCAGACATGAAGGGTGCTGTTTCTTCTGCCTCTGCATTAGCCATTCTTTTACAGCAGGGAATTGGAGATACAATACGCGTATCTTTAACTCCAGAACCCAATGTGAGCCGTGCTAAAGAAGTGGATGTCTGTAAAGAGATCCTTCAATGCATGGGCTTTCGTTATTTTGCACCCTCGGTCACAAGCTGCCCTGGCTGTGGACGCACTAGCAGTAATTATTTCCAATATTTAGCTCAAGACATCAATGCTCATATCAAATTAAAAATGCCTTTATGGAAAAATGAGTATCCTGGTGTGGAACAACTCAAGATCGCTGTGATGGGTTGCGTGGTAAATGGTCCGGGGGAAAGCAGACACGCAAACATTGGAATTAGTCTTCCAGGAGCCTCCGAAAGACCTGTTGCTCCCGTCTATGTTGATGGAGAAGAGTTGATGATTCTGAAAGGTGAACGAATCAAAGAAGAGTTTATTGAGATTTTAGAGAATTATATTAAAAATCGATATGTGCAGAAATAGGAGATATCACCCTATTTTAAGACTTTCAGAGCTTCGATGATTTCTTTGTTGTGTCCCTCAGGTTTAACCTTCTCAAATATTTTTGCAATTTTACCTTCTTTGTTAATGATAAAGGTTGTTCTGGCAACGCCCATGTATTTCTTGCCATACATGGATTTTTCAACCCAGACACCATAATCCTGGCACATCCTTTTGTCGGTATCAGAAAGAAGGATAAAGGGTAGACCGAATTTCTTGATGAACTTTTCGTGTGAAGCAACGTTGTCAGGGCTCACTCCAAGAATTATAGCACCTAATTTCTCAATGTCTTTAAAACTGTCTCTGAACCCACAAGCTTGAACGGTACAGCCTGGAGTATCGTCTTTAGGGTAGAAGTAGATAACAACATTCTTGCCCTTAAGGTCTTTAAGGGAAATGATTTGCCCAGTATTGGCAGTTAAATTAAAGTCGGGGGCTTTGGTGTTTTCTTTAAGCATATGATTTCCATGTCCTAATTTTACCATCATAAATTTCTTTTAGACGTCGTTCTTCTGGGATGCCGTCTTCCAGCGGCCAAGCGGTTGCTTCAAGTTTGTTGCCATCTAAATCATAGAAGTAAAGTGACCATGATTTAGGACGTTTCTTAGCATACTCAATATTGACCTTATGTTTCTCAAGATTTTGAATCATAGCTTCAAAGTCATTGGAATGGATTCGAAAGGAGAAGTGATTTGCTCCTAATCCTTCATGAGCAAATGGATGATTGGTATCTAAATTTTGGGCCTGGATAATTCCTAACAGAGAAGGGCCGCAATCCAGAAAATATTCAATTCCTGGCTTAGATGGTTCCCTGGCAGTAACTTTTAAACCAATAACTTCTGTATAAAATTTAACGGATTTATCTAAATCCCGCACATTAAATGCGACGTGGTCGATTCCTAGGATTTTAATCATAGTGGAATTCTCTTTTCTATTTTGCGTTGTTTAAAAACAAGATGTTCGGTGTACCCAACAGATTTAGCAAGATCGAGCGCCTGTGCAAAATTCTTTCCAACATCCTTAGGATCATGCGCATCGGATCCAAAGGTCAAAGGCACGCCATGATCATGGTAAATTTTCAAACAATTAGGAGCTGGATACATTTCACCAATGGGTTTACGTAAACCAGCGGTATTAATTTCGATCGCAACACCTGTTTCTTTGAAAACTTTGGCTGTTGCTGTAATTTCATCTGTTAAATCAACTGTTGGTCGTGCTCCAAATTTCTTGGGAAGATCGCAGTGGCCAATAATGTTAAAAAAGCCAGTCTTAGCTGATTTTCTTAAAAGATCGTAGTATTTACGATAAACATCATTAACGTCATAAATCTTCCAATATTCTTTAACTTTAGGATCTGGGTCATCAAATGCCCAGTTATCGATAAAATGGACGGAGCCAATGATGTAATCATAAGGGTAGGAGGAAATGATGTCTTTGGTTTTAGATTCATATCCCGGAATAAAGTCAGCCTCCAGAGACATTTTAATATTGAGTTGGGATCCAAAGCGCTTTTGAACATCCTCAATCATGGCGTGATACTTAGGCAGTTCATCAAAATCCATTGTAATTCCAGACATTCTTTGATGAACCATAGGAGCATGATCAGAGAAGCCAATTTCTTTTAAACCAACCGCAATGGCAGTTTTGACATATTCTTCTGGTTCCCCGACGGCGTGTCCGCAAAGAGGGGTATGCATGTGATAATCAGAGTAAATCTTCATAGGCGGGATTATAACATAGACACTGATTTGTCAATATGCTATATTTCGAACTTATGTCATTCAATCCCTCTTTTGGTTTATGGTTAGTTGTTGGGGTATTCTTCATATCTCGCATCTTCTATCATATATTCTTCGATGTTCAATTTGATGTGACGCCTTTGTTTTGGTTTTGGCAATACATTGATCCTCAATTATTACAAAATAATCTATTACAAAGTCTGTGGTACATGCACAGTCAGCCCCCTTTGTTTAATTTGTTTTTGGGCTTGGTTCTTAAAATCTTTCCAGAACACTATCTATTTGCTTTTTATTGGATCTATATGATGATGGGGCTGGCTTTTTCAGTCATTTTATATGTGATTATGATTCAAATAAGAGTCATTCCTTGGATTAGTGCTCTTTTGACAAGTTTTTTTATGATTAGTCCAATTGTTTTAAGCTACGAACTTTGGCTTTTTTATGAGTACCCAACCGCTTTAATCTTGCTTTTAGGACTATATTTCTTAAATCGATTCGTTTTATTTGGTAGGCAGAAAGATTGTTTTAAGTTCTTTCTAGCCTTAGCCACTATCATTTATTTAAGAGGCTTATTTAATATTTATTGGTTGGTTTTAATTGCGGTAATTCTCATTCTTTGTAATTCCAAGCATAGAACAAAGATTTTTAAAGCTTTTTTAATCCCATTTTTGCTTGTTTTGTGTCTGTATGTTAAGAATTTCATTATTTTTAAATCATTTTCAATCAATGAGGCAGGAATAGGGCAGTCTTTATTGCTTTCTGTTGTTCGAGCGATGCCTGAAAGTGTACTTGAACCTTTAGTTAAAGAACACAGGATTAGTCCTTTATATAGAGAAAGATTTCTTTCTTCAGATTTTCCTCATGATCCCAATCTTAAAATTGGGATTTCTGTATTGGATCAAAAAGAAAAGAGTACAGGGTTTGTAAATATGCATCATTTGATGTTTTTGAGGATTGGAAAGCAGGGGATTAAGGATAGCTCGTATGTCTTTCAACACTATCCTTTAGTTATTCTTAATCAAAGGCTTGTGGAGTTTTCTCAGAGGTATTTTTTATCGACGGACAACGTCTTTCCTTTTTATATCAAGAATGATCAAAATAAAGAGCAATGGACGTCATGGATTTATTTTTGGAGATCAGTCTCTTTGGGTGAACTTAATAATGGACAATGCGTATACTTGATTATTGGTTTGCCTTTAATTTTTGCTTATGGGCTTATTCTTAGTTTTAGGTTATTATGGAACAAACAGATAAATCCTTTGATTTCTCAGTCCGCTCTTTTTATGATAGTCACAATTGTTTTCTTGGTTGCAGCAACATTGTTTATCAATAGAGAGCAAAATAGGTATCGATTTTTGGTTGATCCATTATATTTGATCATGTTTGGCGTGATGATCAGTGAGTTAAAAGATATGTTGGTAAGTAAGAAAGGAAAAACACATGGAACAAAATTTCCGTAAGATCATAGAAGGAATTGGGGAAGATCCTAGCCGTGAAGGATTAGTTAAGACGCCACAAAGAGCTGCAAAAGCTTTTGAATTTATCATGCAAGGCTATAAAAAAGATGTCAAAGAAATCGTTAATGGAGCGATTTTTAAGTCTGATAACGAAGAGATGATTGTTGTTAAAGATATTGAAATGTACTCTATGTGTGAGCACCATTTATTACCTTTCTTTGGTAAAGCTCATGTAGGTTATATTCCTAATGGAAAGATCATAGGTCTTTCCAAAATAGCTAGGATTGTAGACATGTATGCACGTCGTCTGCAGGTTCAAGAGAATCTAACCAAACAAATTGCAGAAACGATGATGGAAGTAACAGGGGCTTTAGGGGTGGGGGTTCTCATTGAAGCTAAGCATTTATGTATGATGATGAGAGGTGTTGAAAAGCAAAACTCTCTGATGAAGACCTCTTGTCTATTAGGATCTTTTCGCCAAGCAGAAGGAACGCGTAAGGAATTTTTAAGTTTAGTTTGCCCAACAAGTAGATAATATGAAAAAGAAACAAGGAACAGCTTTAGTGACAGGAGGGGCCAAGCGTTTAGGTAAAGCTATGGCTTTGCATTTAGCGGCTCAAGGTTACAACATCGCCCTTCACTATAATGATTCAAAAGCAGAGGCCATTAAGACGGCTCATTTGATTTCCAAAAAAGGTGTCCGTTGCGAGCTTTTTAGTTGTGATTTGGCTGATACCAATGGCGTCCAGCGCCTGGTAGCTCAGGTCAACAAGGCTCTGTCAAACTTTAATCTTTTGATTAATAGCGCTTCTATCTTTAAGCCTAATACATTTGGGGCAATTAATTTGAGTCTTTTTGAATCTCATTGGGCGATTAATTTTAAAGCTCCTTATATTCTTTCTTGTGAGTTTGCTCGATTGGTCAAAAAGGGCCAGATTATTAATTTAATTGATACCAATGCAGTCAAATATACCAGCCGCTATGAAGATTATCTTTTAACCAAGAAAGCTTTAGGGGAATTTACTAAAATGGCAGCTGTTTCCTGGGGTCCAGCTATTAGGGTCAATGGGATAGCTCCAGGAATGATTTTACCTCCTGTAAATCATCAAAAAGATGATCGTTTAGCTAGAGCTCAAAAAATACCTTTAAAACGGGTGGGAGATCCTCAATATATTCTTCAAACATTGCAATTTTTAATCGAAAACACCTATTTGACTGGCCAAATCATTGCGGTTGATGGGGGGGAACAATTAGTTTAGGGGAGTCTTATGGCAACAATTGATATTGTAGATTTAAAATTAATGGCAATTATTGGAACATATGCTTGGGAGCGCAAGAATAAGCAAGAAATTATCATCCACCTGACTTTAGATTATGATTCAAAGAAGGCCAGTCATTCGGATCGCCTGGAAGATGCCATAGATTATGAAAAAATCACTAAAATGGTCATTAAAACTGTAGAAAAATCACGTTGTCAATTAATAGAAAAGCTTGCTAATTCGATTATTGAGAATCTCAAAACATTCAAAAGTCTTCAAAAAATAACCCTACGGATAGATAAACCCCAAGCTATTCCTCAAGCCAGGAGTGTTTCCTATACTGTAAGTTCATAATCTGAATTTTTTGCTTGCAGGATAGCTAGAGGATACATATGATAGCCCCCATGAAATTTCAAGGTAAAGTCGTTTTAGTCACTGGAAGCACCCGTGGGATCGGAAAAGGGGTTGCCGAAGCCTTTGCAAGCCAAGGGGCTACAGTCATTATTATTGGTCGTAGCCAAGAGCAGGCATCCCATGTAGCCTTTGAAATCACCTCTAAAGGTGGTTTGGCAGATGGCTATGGTTGTGACGTGACTGAGCTAAAAATGGTCCAAGAAACAGTCAATAAAATTCTTGACAAACATAAGGCCATTGATATATTAATCAACAACGCAGGGATAACTCGAGACAATTTGCTCTTTCGAATCGAAGATAATGATTGGGATGAGGTTCTAAAAGTTAATCTCAAAGGTGCTTTTAATGTAACCAAGGTTGTAGCCAGGCCCATGCTTAAGGCTAAAAATGGTAAGATTATCAGCATTGCTTCAGTCATTGGTATTACGGGAAATGCAGGTCAGTCCAATTATGCGGCAAGTAAGGCTGGTATCATTGGAATGTCAAAGTCTGTAGCTAAAGAACTAGCATCCCGCAATATAACAGTCAATGTGGTTGCTCCTGGCTATATACGCACAGAAATGACTGGAAAGTTATCAGAAGCCGTTCAATCCAAAGTTTTAGAAAATATACCTTTACAAAGATTTGGAGAAGTCTCAGATGTAGCTGGTGTATGTCTGTTTTTAGCATCGCAAGAGGCTAATTATATTACAGGTCAAACGATAGTAGTGGATGGTGGTTTAGCGATCTGAAAAGTAACATAAAATTCAAGGAGGCATCAAAATGGCAGCAGAAGAGAAAATTAAATCTATCATCGCAGAACAGTTAGGTGTAAAACCTGAAGAAGTAACTGCGAAAGCGTCGTTCGTGGATGATTTAGGCGCAGATTCTTTAGATACAGTTGAATTAATTATGGCTTTAGAAGAAGAATTTAATATTGAGATTCCTGACGAAGATGCAGAAAAAATGAAAACTGTTGGGGATGTTGTAAAATATATTGAAGAAAAAGTTGCTGCTTAAATTTATTTAGAGTTTAAATTTTGCCCTCACGAGTTTACTTTTAAGGTAAATAAAACGTGGGGGCAAACCTTTGATAGGGACTTTTTACTATGCAGAAAAAAAGAATCGTTATTACTGGTATGGGTGTCATTTCTCCTGTTGGTTCAACGGTTGAATCATTCTGGAAGTCTTTAGTAGCAGGCCAAAGCGGTATTCGTCCAGTCACACATTTTGATGCCAGTGCTTTTGATTCCCGTATCAATGGGGACATTTTAAACTACGACCCACTGCAATATTTCAATTCCAAAGATGCCCGTAATCTATCCAAATTTATTCAATTTGGTGTTATCGCTGCAAATGAAGCATTAGCTCAAGCCAAATTAGATATTCGTCAAATGAATCCTTATCGTGCGGCCGTGGTTGTTGGTTCTGGTATTGGAAGTATTTACTCTGCAGAAGAGGAATATGACAAATACTTAGAAAAAGGCCCTGGACGTATCTCCCCATTTTTTATTACCCGTATGATTATTAATGAAGCAGCTGGTCAAATTTCCATCAATAGTGGAGCAATGGGCCCATGTTTTGCTATTGCAACTGCGTGTGCGACAGCCAATAACTCCATTGGGGAGGCTATGCGTATGATTCAGGCGGGAGAGGTGGATGTTGCTATCGCTGGTGGTACTGAAAGTGCAACCTCAAAGCTTGGATTAGGTGGTTTCTGTGCTCTTAAAGCCTTATCGAAACAACATAACGATAACCCACAAAAAGCTTCTCGTCCTTTTGATCTTAATCGTGATGGGTTTGTCATGGGAGAGGGTGCGGGGGTTGTTGTTATAGAAAGCGAAGAATTTGCAAAAAAACGTGGTGCAACCATTTTAGCTGAATTGGCAGGTTATGGCCGTACTGCAGACGCATATCATATTACAGCTCCCCATGAAGAAGGTTTAGGTGCTATTAAAGCGATGGAATTTGCTCTTGCTGATGCAGGACTTAAGCCGGAACAAATCTCTTATATTAATGCTCATGGAACATCAACCAAGCTTAATGATCAGATTGAGACACTCGCCATTAAGAAGGTTTTTGGTGATTATGCTAAGAAAATCCCTGTTTCATCAACGAAATCTATGACTGGACATTTGCTTGGAGCAGCCGGGGGCGTTGAATTGGTTGCGTGTGTAATGTCTATGCGTGATCAAATGATTCATCCAACCATTAATCAAGAAACTCCAGATCCAGCCTGTGATTTGGATTATGTTCCAAACGTAGCCCGTAAGGCAAAGGTAGATGCGTGCTTATCTAATTCCTTAGGCTTTGGAGGACATAACGCTACTTTGATTGTTAAAAAATATGAAAACGTATAAAATTGCATTAATCCCAGGGGACGGTATTGGTCCAGAGGTAGTTGCCGAAGGCTTGAAAGTTTTAGATGCAGCCAGCTCTAAATTTGGTTTTAAAACAGAGCGTCAATCCTTTGATTTTGGAGGAGCACGATATCTAAAAAATGGACAAGTTTTGTCTGATGACGAATTAAATTCTTTAAAAAAATTTGATGCCATTTATCTTGGAGCTGTCGGTCACCCCGATGTAAAACCAGGCATTTTGGAACGAGGTATTTTATTAAAATTACGTTTTGGCCTTGAGCAATATATCAATTTACGTCCTGTGCGTTTGTATCAAAATGTTCCAACCCCAATTAAGAACAAAGGTCCAGAGCATATTGATTATGTCGTTGTTCGTGAAAATACGGGAGATGTCTATACGGGTGAGGGCGAAATTAAAAATAAGGGAACAGCTGATGAAGTTGCAACCCAGATCATGGTTTATTCTCGCAAACAAGTAGAACGCTGCTTGAAATATGCCTTTGAATACGTGATGAAGCGTCATGAAAGTTCTCCTTGGAAAGGCTTAAGCGAAGAAGATAAAAAGGCAGGTTATATAGGAAAACTTACCTTGTGCGGTAAGAACAATGTTTTAACCAATGTTTTTGATCTTTGGGACCGTGTTATGAAGGAACTCTCAGCGCAATATCCCAAAGTGAAATTAGATTATTATCATGTGGATGCTATGTGCATCTTTTTGATTGAAGCGCCAGAGCGATTTGATGTGATTGTTACAACTAATATGTTTGGGGACATTATCACAGATTTAGCAGCTGTCACTCAGGGTGGTATGGGTGTAGCCCCGTCGGGGAATATTAATCCTAATAGTGTAAGTATGTTTGAGCCTGTTCATGGAAGTGCCCCTCAGTTTACTGGTAAGTCCGTTGCAAATCCATTGGCTGCTATATTAACGGTGAAATTGATGTTAGAGCATTTGAAAGAAGAACAAGCAGCCCAATCGATTGATCGTGCAGTTCAGGCTGTCATGTTAAAAATGAAATCCATGCTTATAGGTCAAATGGGTTATTCAACCAAAGAAATCGGAGACATGGTTGTGGAGGCTTTAAAATGAAAAAGTATAACGTAGCTATTTTAGGAATACGCGGGGCTGTAGGACAATGCATGTACAAAATTGTCAAAGAACGCAAATTTCCCATTGATAAATTGGTATTAATTTCACCATCTGGAGCAGGCGGAGAGTTGGATGGTATTAAATATGTTCCATTAACTAAAAATGTTTTTGATGGAATTGATATTGTTTTGTCATCTCCCGGAGCTGATATTTCTAAAGAATGGGCTCCCATTGCTGCTAAAGCTGGTGCAGTTGTCATTGATAATACATCGTATTTTCGTATGGACAAGGATGTGCCTTTGGTTGTACCTGAAGTTAATCCAGAAGATATCAAGAAGCATAAGGGAATCATTGCTAATCCTAATTGCTCAACCATTCAAATGCTTGTGGCTCTAAAGCCTCTGCATGATTATGGAACGATCAAACGCATTGTTGTTTCTACTTATCAAGCTGTTTCAGGAGCTGGTGCAGAAGCCATCGCTGAGATGGAAGATCAATTCAAAGGTAAAATGAGCAAAAACAAATTTCCACATCAAATTGCTCATAATTTGATTCCTCAAATTGATGTCTTTATCGATAATCATTACACCAAGGAAGAAATGAAAATGGTCAATGAAACTCGCAAGATGTTTCATGATAACAAAATTCAAGTCTGTCCGACATGTGTGCGTGTGCCTGTAAAAAATTCTCATTCTGAGTCGATAAATATTGAGACCAAGAAGAAGATCACCCGTGAAAAAGCAATTGCTCTTTTAAAGAAGGCTCCAGGGGTCAAGGTTGTTGATGATCCTAAGAATTCTGTTTATCCGCTACCTATCAACGCTGATGGAAAAGATGCGACATTTGTTGGGCGCATTCGCGAAGACATTTCACTTAAGAATGGCTTAAATATGTGGGTTGTTTCTGACAACCTTCGTAAGGGTGCTGCTTTAAATGCGGTTCAAATTGCTGAAGTTTTGATTAAGGGCAGATAATCCCTGTACCTATGCGCAACTTCAAATTGACCTTGGAGTACGATGGAGCTAACTTTTGCGGTTGGCAGTTTCAACCCGGCTTTCGTACTGTCCAAGGTCACATTCAAGAAAAACTCCCCATCCTATTTAAAAAAAAGATAAATTGCATTGCTTCCGGCAGAACAGACAGCGGTGTTCATGCATTGGGTCAGGTCATTCATTTTAAAGTAGACACGCATATGAAGCCGGCTCAAATCAAAAAGGCATTGAATGCTTTTTTAGATAAAGATGTGGTCGTTATTAAAGCTCAAGAAGTTCCTCTGAATTTTCATGCCCAGTATAGCGTTAAGAACAAGACCTATCGTTACACCATCCTTAATCGGCCGTATCGTTCTGCTTTGTGGCATAAAAAAGCATCATTTTATCCTCAAAAGTTAAACCTTTCTTGGATGCGTCAAGCCGCTACAAAATTTAAAGGTAAGCATGATTTTAAGTCTTTTCAAGCTGCATCAGAAGTTTCGAAGGTGAAGAATACGGTGAGAACGATCAGCAAATTGACTATTACCAAAGAAAAAGATTTTATTCACATTTCTATTACTTCTAATGGATTTCTCTATAGAATGGTTAGAAACATTGTTGGAACATTATTGGCTATTGGAGCTGGAAGAATTCCTAAGGATAGCGTACCCAAATTGCTTAAAGCTAAAAATCGTAAATTGGCCCCTCCAACAGCCCATCCAGATGGTCTCTACCTAGTTCAGGTGCGTTATTAATTTGGGTTGCCCATTTGGTTTTAGAGTGGGTTATATGGTATAGTTTAACCAAGGACTATTATATACACATTATAAAGGTCTTTATGAGAGTTAAATTGTTAGATAAGAAACAAGTTCACTGTAAGGCTGTTTTAAGCCTTCTATGCTTGTTTTTTTGTTTTTTTGCTTCTTATAATATTGGATCAGTTTTAGCCCAAGAAACACAAGATTCTTCACAAAAATTTGAAAAACCAACCCTTCATGAAGACTTAACTCCTGTAGCTTCAGAAACAGCTTCCCAAGAACCTTCCGAAGATTTTGAAGAAGAAGATTCTTCCATTACTCAAGCTTCAAGATTTAATATAATTTCTTCCGCTAGTAAGAATGGAACTATTGTTCCTTCGGGGACTGTGGGTGTATCCAAAGGCAGCGATCAAACATTTAAAATGACTCCAGAGCTTGGATATCATGTCAGTACAGTCATTGTCAATGGTGTATCTGTAGGGGCGGTGGATACCTATCAAATGAATGATATCAATGCGGATGGAACCATTTCCGTAACATTTGAAGCTGATCCTCTAGAAGAGAATGTGATGCATGTTATTAACGCGACTTCTGGACAGCATGGCAGCATTTATCCTTCAGGATCGGTAGGAATCAAAGATGGAGAGGATTTACAGTTTACGATTTTACCCGAACGAGGATATCGTATTAGCGATGTGCTAGTTAATAATTCTTCAGTAGGAACGCCAAACACATATTTCTTTACCAATGTTCAATCAGATAGTTCTATTTCTGCAAGATTTGAGGCAGATCCTTCCATATTAGGATGGGCTTATAACCAAAATAGTCCTCAAGCAGGTGACCCAACAAATAATTCTTCCTCTGGAGGGGACAATCAAAGTAATTCAAAGACACATACAATTACAGCTGCTATTCAAAATAAAGGAACAATTGATCCTGAGGGTGTTATTACTGTCAATGAAGGAGACACTCTGACATTTAATATTGAACCTGCTAGTGATTATCATATTAAAGATGTTCTGGTTGATAATGTTTCTGTAGGTGCTGTTCATCAATATGAATTCACGAATATTGTATCTGATCATGCAATTACAGCCTATACGGAGTCTGATACTCATGAATACACAATAGTTTCTACCTCTTCAGGACACGGAAGTGTTAGTCCATTTGGAACAATGATTTTTGAACAAGGCGATGATCAAACTTTTACGATTACACCTGCAGTAAATTACACTATTTCCGATGTTTTAGTGGACGGATCTTCTGTAGGAGCTGTATCCAACTACACATTTAGTAATATCACAGCAAATCATACTATAGAAGGCCATTTTACTACGAATGTCACGCAGACAATTAGTACGAGTGCTGGTCCCCATGGTTCTATATCTCCATCAGGAAGTGTAAATGTGTCTTATGATGACAGTCAAACATTTACAATCATCCCGGAATTAAATTACCATGTCAGTGATGTTTTGGTTGATGGGGTCTCTGTGGGACCTGTTACGAGTTATACCTTTAATAATGTGATTGCAAATCATACTCTTGCGGCCACATTTGCTATTGATATTCATACTATTACAGCAACAGCAGGAGCGCATGGAAGTATATCTCCACAGGGAAGTGTGGAAGTTACAGGTGGTCAAAATCAAGTATTTTCGATTGTCCCAGATATTAATTTTCATGTGGTTGATGTATTAGTTGATGGTGTTTCCGTGGGCGCAGTCACAAGCTATACATTTAGCAATGTTACTGCTAACCATA
This sequence comes from Candidatus Omnitrophota bacterium, assembly GCA_044225175.1. Classification (GTDB taxonomy): domain Bacteria; phylum Omnitrophota; class Gorgyraeia; order Zapsychrales; family Fredricksoniimonadaceae; genus JACQCF01. The sequence goes on from JBGAJA010000001.1 coordinate 409,349, forward strand.
CCATTGCTGCTCTTTTTTCTGTAGATACACATGTCATTACAGCTACTGCAGGTGCACATGGAACAATTTCACCGGCAGGAAGTATAGTTGTTAATAGCGGGGACAGCCAATCGTTTACTATTACTCCTGTAGCTAATTATCACATTGTAGATGTCTTAGTCGATGGAGCTTCTGTAGGTCCAGTCACAAGCTATGTCTTTAGTAATATCACAACTAACCATTCTATTTCGGCAACATTTACCATAGATACCTACACTGTAAGTGCTACAGCAGGTTCTCATGGAACGATTTCTCCGGCAGGAGATATAACTGTTAATGCCGGCTCTAGTCAAATTTATACAATTATTCCTCTTATAAATTATCACGTGGTTGATGTATTAGTAGATGGAGCATCAGTTGGAGCTACGACAAGCTACACATTTAGTAATATTTTAGCTAATCATACAATCTCAGCAACATTTGCTATTGACGTTCATAAAATTACTGCAACTTCAGGGGCACATGGATCAATCTCTCCATCGGGAGATGTGGCAGTCAATGGGGGAGATAATCAAACATTTACGATGACTCCTGATCCGAGTTACCATATAGTTGATGTCTTAGTAGATGGTGTGTCTGTGGGTGCGGTTGCGACGTATGATTTTACCAATGTAACTTCTAATCATACGATTGCAGCAATCTTTTCAATTGATACTCATATCATTACTGCAAGCTCAGGATCACATGGATCAATTTCTCCATCCGGAAGCATCAATATTAATAGTGGAGACAGTCAATTATTTACCATAACACCTGCAGCTAATTATCACGTTGCGGATGTTTTAGTAGATGGAGTGTCGGCAGGAGCAATAACGAGTTATACTTTTAACAATGTTACAGCTAATCACACAATTTCAGCTACATTTGCGGTTGATACATATACGATAACGGCGAGTGCAGGATCCAATGGTTCTATATCTCCGTCGGGGAGTGTGATAGTAGATCATGGTAATAGTCAATTGTTCACAATTACCCCAGCGCTCAATTACCATGTCAGTGATGTTTTGGTGGATGGGGCTTCAGTAGGAGCTGTAACGACATATAGCTTTAATAATGTCACAACATCCCATACAATTTCTGCGACTTTTGCAATTGATACCCATATCATCACGGCTAGTGCAGGAGCTAATGGGTCTATATCCCCGACGGGAAGTGTGACGGTTAACTATGGAGCAAATCAAGCGTTTACAATTACGCCTTCTTCTCACTACCATGTCATAGACGTTTTGGTAGACGGGGTTTCAGTAGGAGCACTTACAAGCTATACATTTAGTAATGTGACAACAAATCATACGATTTCTGCCACATTTGCGATTGATACATATACGGTCACCTCTACTGCAGGGTCTAATGGTTCTATAACTCCGTCGGGAAGTGTGACTGTTAATTACGGGGCTAGCCAAGCATTTACAATTACGCCAGCAATGCATTATCACATTACAGATGTTTTAGTGGATGGTGCTTCTGTAGGTGCTTTAACAAGTTATACATTTAATAGCATTTCTGCTAACCACACCATTTCAGCCACATTTGACATTGATACCCATACAATCACGGCTAGTGCAGGGTCGAATGGGGCCATTTCTCCATCAGGGACTATCTCTGTCTATGGGGGAGACAACAAAACATTTACGATAACTCCAAATGTTAATTATCACGTTTTAGATGTTTTAGTGGATGGCGTTTCTGCGGGGGCTGTCTCCAGTTATACCTTCAGTGACATAGGAGCAAATCATACCATTGTTGCAAGCTTTGTCATGGATACTGTTTCAACATTTACCTTAAGCTCCAGTGCAGGTTCTCATGGAACAATGTCGCCACTAGGCGATGTCACGGTTAATTTAGGTTCAAGTCAATTATTTACTATCACTCCTGATGTTAATTATCATGTCCTGGATGTTTTAGTGGATGGGGTTTCGGTTGGTGCAAAGACAAACTATACATTCAGTAATGTGACAGCTAACCATACGATTTCAGCTACATTTGCCATTGATACGCATACAATCACAGCTAGTGCAGGGCCTAATGGGTCTATATCTCCGTCGGGAAGTGTCATAGTCAATGGAGGGGCTAATCAAATATTTACTATAACTCCATCAAGTAACTATCATGTACTTGATGTTTTGGTGGATGGAGTGTCAGTTGGAGCAGTGACTAGCTATACATTTAGTAATGTGACAACTAATCACACAATTTCAGCTTCGTTTGCAATCGATACATATACAATCACATCTTCAAAAGGTCCAAATGGGACGATTACACCATTAGGAACTGTGACAGTCAATGGTCGTGCCAATCAATTATTTACAATGACACCTGCCAGTAACTACCACGTTTTAGATGTTTTGGTTGATGGGGTATCGGTAGGGGCTGTCTCTAATTATACATTTGTTAATGTAGTGGCTAATCATACTATTTCAGTGACTTTTGGCATTGATGCCTACACGATCACTGCAACAGCCGGTTCAAACGGATCTATTTCACCTTCAGGAACTATAGGAGTGAATCATGGCAGTAATCAATTGTTTACGATAACTCCAGCTTCACATTATCATGTGAACAATGTTCTTGTAGATGGTATTTCATTTGGATCAATAGCCAGTTATAACTTTTCTAATGTCACGTCTAATCATACGATCTCTGCCACGTTTGCAATTGATACGTATACTGTGACAGCGACAGCAGGCTCAAATGGTTCAATTTCTCCCTCTGGAAGCATCACAGTTAACTACGGAGACAGTAAAACATTTATTATGACAGCTAATAGTGGTTATCATGTGGCAGATGTTTTAGTTAATGGAGTTTCTGTAGGAGCTGTTAGCAGCTACCAAATTACTAATATTGTCCAAGACACTACAATTACAGTGAGCTTTGAGAAAGATTTGCCTCAAATGACAATTTTAGCTTCATCAGATAACCATGGTACTATTTCGCCATCAGGAAGCGTTAAAGTCACTCAAGGTTCAAATCAAGTATTTACCATAACACCTGACTCGGGGTATCAAATCCAAAATGTTCTTGTGGATCAAATCCCTGTGGATGCATCCTCTGGTTCCTATACATTTACGAATGTTACAGCCAATCATGCCATTGATGTAACTTTTGTTTCATCTTCAAAACCAGTCCATAATTTTCAATTTGTATTTAATACAGATACAAGTTCACCTGAATTAACTCTGTTAAAAGAGTTAAATTGGACGAGCCCCAGTGGTGTTACTAAACGTATTATTTGGGATGAATTGACCAGATTCTGGGCTCCTGGTGGATCCCATTCGACTTCTTTTGTAAGAAACCTTCTTCACTGCGCATATGGAGGAGATAAGAGTGTATGTGGTGCCAATGGATGGACATATGCTTTAAGTAGTAATCCTACTTATGAAATGCATTCTTCTAATATTGTCTACACCTTCATTTCGCCTCCAAATCCAAATTCTAATGTAGTTTCGATTAATGCTAATGCGACAGAACTAAATGTTAAAGATACATTTAGATTTGTTGGAGATTCTGTTTATTTAACTGTTACCGTGACCAATCAACTTGCTGTAGATGTAGATGTTGAACTACCTATCCATTTAGGACCTTTAATGATAGGTAATTACAATAATTCCACAAGGGAGATTAATAAATGCGCTTCTAATAATTTTGATGTTAGTGGATTCTTTTGTAATGATATCAACAAAGGTCCTGGTCTTGGAAGGCTTCGTCCCACTAAGGGGGGAACCCTTGAGCCAAGATATGAAAATCCTACTCAAAATATTGAGGATTTGTATCCTCATATAGGTGTTTTCTCTCCAGTTGTAGCAATGTGGGGAGCAGCCAAATTTACTACTACCGGGGACGTTACATGTGCTGATCCTGTTAATTGTGAAGATATTACAATTGGTGCTCAATTCTTAACAGATGTGGATTTACCAAATAAAATTGGTTTTGTTGGAAGTACGTATGATCAGTATTCGCCTAAGATTAAAGCAAAGATCATTATGAAGAAATTGCATCCAGGAGTCTCTCGTACTTTTACCATTGTTTATACTATGGCTGAGGGAAAAGGAGATGAGCTTGATGGAGGGAGAGAAGAGATTTGGAAACAGACTTTACAAGCTTATAAAGAATGGTTTAGTTTTCAATATGGTAAGGTCAATCCACAAACAATGAGCTATGAACCAATACCTCAATATTGTCCTACAGAGCCTTTTGTTTACAGAGTGGGTTCAAATGATCCTAAAGTTTACGATACTTCTACAAAGATGTATAAGCCAAACACGACATTACAGAGTGTTTTTTATAAAGACTTAACACCAATGAAAGAAGCGGGAATCAAACGTTTCGGGATGTGGAAATCGGCAACAGATGCCCTATTGCTTGGAGGAAATGAGTTTAGTCCAAATATTAAACTTATTGATCCAAATCTTGATGCCGCAACAGATCGTACTAAATTTAAAGAATTGAGTACGAAGTTTTCTACTGAAGCTAATGCGGATTTATTTATGTTTGCCAGGCCATGTCGTTATATTGAAGGAGCTAATGTCACATATGGAAGTTCCCCTACTTTTACGACAGGAATATTTAATGCTAGTGTAGATTTAACTGATCCTTCTAACCGAGATCGTTATTTTGGAGAAATGCAAGATTTTGTAAGGCAGGGAGTGAAAGGTTTTTATCTAGATGAGCTAGGATGTGGTGGCGACTATCAGTTTATGAAATACATGATTGAAGAATTTAAAAAACAGGACAATGTCGATATATTTATAGCACAAGAGGGAGTTGTTGATAAAAACTCTTTGCTAACGCCACAAATTCCAATTATTAAATTATCTCCTTATGGTAATTTGCCACCTGCTTACGACTGGAATAGTATGAAGTTATTGTCACTCTTTTCTCCTTATGCCACATATTATGGTGGCGGTTTTAATCAACCTTTAACGGACAAAGAGTTTGATGACATTATGAACAGGGGTTTTCAAGCTGTCCCTATGCAAGCACTTCCTTCCCAGTTGACGTCCAGGCTTTGTAATTTGATGAAGGAATCTTACGATAACCAATTAGTCAAGTGGCAGAAATATGGTCAAGCCATGGGTTGCCCTGCGCCAACACTGACTCAAGAGTGTCGAGATTATCCTCAAAAGAAACATAATGTAAGTATTATGTTGAACTCAGGGGGATCTGTTGCTCTTCATCCTGATTCCACTGGAACTATGGCAATAGGGCCTACGGTTACAGATGTGCTCGAAGGTTCTCAGTTAATTCTGAACATAACGACTGATCCTGGCTATCATCTTTACAAAATTAATGTAAGTAATGATAATAATGGAGATCAGAATATATTCCCTGGAAATGTAAAGTCTATGACCTGGTATACTCCTGCCATCTTTAAGAATGGTGCTGTATTTACCCTTACCTTTGAAGCAGATGTAAATGGATAATTCTTCAAGTTTGTTTTAACCTTTTGACGCCATTTCCAAAATATGCTAGAATTCCCACCTTCTAAGTTATCTAAACCTTAGATTTTCATTAACTTATGTCTAAATACGACCCAATTATATCAAAATTTAAGAACCGCTCTGTGCTTGTAATAGGAGATTTGGTCTTAGACCAATACATTAAAGGCTCAGTAACCCGTATTTCTCCAGAGGCACCTGTTCCCATAGTCCTTCAAAAGGAGGCCTTTTATACTCCCGGAGGCGCTGCCAATGTGGCTAATAACCTAGCTAGCCTAGGTGCTAATGTCACTCTTTTAGGGAAGATTGGGGATGATTTAGAAGGCGGCATTCTTAAAAAAGAACTCACCAAACGACATATTCATACCAACGGCATATTTATTGATCCCGGAATGGATACTATCTTTAAGACTCGTATTATCGCACAACATCAGCAGGTAGTTCGAGTGGATCGTGAAGGTATTTTCCATGAGGGAGATGATGAAAAGCTTAGAAAAAATAAGCTTTTTCCATTTCTAAAGAAGAATATTCAAAGTTTTCATTGTGTAATCATTTCTGATTATGGCAAAGGATTAATTAATCAGGTGCTTTTAAATCAAGTTCATGAATATATAGGAAAGAAAGATATTCCAGTGATTGTTGATCCGAAAGTTGAAGATCTGAGATTTTATGGTCAAGTTACAAGTATTACTCCCAATAAAAAAGAAGCAGAAACTGCTCTTAAAAATATTTCTGAAGAAGCTAGGAAAGCCTTTGGAATTGTATCTACGAAATTAGATAAAAAGGAAGAAATCGAAAACAATGGCCAAGGATTATTGAATTATCTTGGCATTGATTCTCTCTTAATTACCTTAGGAGAGCATGGAATGTATTTATTTGAACAAAATAAGAGGCCTTTTCCAATTCCTACGCGTGCTCAAGAAGTTTTTGATGTTTCCGGTGCGGGCGATACGGCAATATCTGTATTTGCTTTAAGTTTAGCCTCAGGGGCAACCGGCCAGCAAGCCGCAGATATTTCAAATTATGCTGCAGGGGTAGTTGTTGGGAAGATGGGTGCTGTTGCAATTGAGATGGAGGAATTAAGGGAGGCGATTAAAAAGAGATGAGGACAATTGGTATTATTCCCGCTCGTTTTGCTTCCACTCGGTTTCCTGCAAAGGTTTTAGCGCAGATTGGTGGAAAGCCCATGATTGAACATGTTTGGTTAAGGGCTCAAGAATGTAAAAATTTGGATGATGTGCTAATAGCGTGTGATCATAAGGATGTATTCAAAGTCGCAGAAAGATTTGGGGCCAAAGTTTTTTTGACAGATTCCAATCATCCTTCAGGAACAGATCGAATTGCCCAAGCTGTTGGAGAATTAGAATTTGAACTTGTGGTGAATATTCAAGGGGATGAGCCTTTTATTGACCCTAAAACTGTAGATAGTTTGGTTGATCTTTTAAAAAATGATTCGCAGTGTCAGATGGGGACAGTCATCAAAGAGATTCAAGATGAGTCAGATTTTCACAATCCCAATATAGTTAAATGTGTCATTGATTCTCAAGGATATGCCTTATATTTTTCTCGTGCGGCTATTCCATATAATCGAAATAATAGTAAACCAGCAGGTCTCAAACAGTACAAGCATTTAGGTCTTTACGCTTATCGTAAGAATTTTCTTTTGCAATATAAAGATTGGCCTAAATCAATTTTAGAAAGCACAGAACAATTAGAACAGTTAAGGGTATTGGAAAAAGGGTATCGAATTAAAACAGTGGTCACTCAATCGGAATCCATTGCTGTGGATACGCCTGAGGATCTAATAAAGGCAGAACAATGGTTCGAACGATTAAGGTAGGAAAAGTTTCTTTTGGAGGCAATCTTCCTTTTGTGTTGATTGCAGGACCCTGTGTCATTGAATCTCCAGAGAACACATTTAAAATTGCTAAAGAGCTTAAAAGAATTACAACCAAACTAAATGTTCCTTTTGTCTTTAAGGCCAGTTACGATAAGGCGAACCGTACATCTTATAATTCCTTTCGCGGGCCAGGAATTTTTGATGGATTAAAGGTCTTAGCTGATGTTAAGAATAAGCTTAATGTTCCTGTTTTATCTGATGTTCACTGCTCTCATGAAGTGGAACTCGCTGCTGAAGTTCTAGATATCATCCAAATTCCTGCATTCTTGTGTCGTCAGACAGATTTAATCACAGCTGCTGCCAAAACTGGACGTCTTGTTAATATCAAGAAAGGTCAATTTTTAGCTCCATGGGACGTGAAAGGTATTGTTAAAAAAATGGAAGAAGCTGGAAACCGCCGTTTGCTTTTAACCGAGCGTGGTGTCTCATTTGGATACAATAATTTGGTCAGTGATTTCAGAAGTCTAGATGTTATGCGAAAGACAGGTTATCCAGTTATTTTTGATGCAACTCATAGTGTTCAACAGCCAGGTGGATTAGGCCATGCATCTGGAGGAAATAGTGAATACATTCCTTTGCTAGCTCGTTGTGCAGTTGCTGCTGGAGTGGATGGTGTTTTCTTAGAAACACATCCTAATCCATCGAAGGCCTTATCAGATGGACCCAATATGCTTCCTTTAAATCAAATTGAAAAACTACTTAAAAATTTAACTGCCATTGATAAGGTTGTGAAGAAATGATGAAACGCGCTAGGGAAGTTATCAATATCGAGGCTGAAGCTATCAAAGGATTGTTGAAACATTTGAATAGCAATTTTGAGAAAGCAGTCAATATCATGGCTCAATGTCAGGGACGTGTGATTATTACTGGCATGGGAAAGACTGGCGTCATTGGCAGAAAAATTTCAGCCACATTATCTTCAACTGGAACGCCAAGCGTGTTCATGCATAGTGCTGAAGCTGTTCATGGGGATCTGGGTCAAGTTACCTCCAAAGATGTTTTAATCATCATTTCTCAAAGCGGTGAAACTGAAGAAACTGTTCGTCTTCTACCATTAGTTAAAAAAATGGGAGCTAAGACAATTGCTTTAACTGGAAATCCTCAATCTTCATTGGCTAGGTTTAGTGATGTGGTTTTGAATGTCGCTGTAAAGAAAGAAGGTTGTCCTTTGGGTCTAGCTCCAATGGCTTCAACCACAGCTACTCTAGCGATGGGAGATGCCTTGGCAGCGTGTTTGATTGATCGTAAGGGTTTTAAAAAAGAAGACTTTGCATTATTTCATCCGGGCGGCAGTTTAGGTCGAAAACTTTTGCTTAAAGTTGAAGACATCATGCGTAAAGATGGACATTTGGCTAAAGTTAAATTTTCGATGAAGGTCAAAGATGTGCTTTTAACAATTACAAAAGCAAGATGTGGATGTGCTTGTGTTGTTGATAGCAAAGGCAATTTAGAAGGTATTTTTACTGATGGAGATTTACGTCGTCACTTGGAAGATGATTCAGAAGTTCTATCATTAGCAGTCAGTAAAGTAATGACTAAAAACCCCTTAGCTATCAGTAAAGATAAGTTGGCAGCTGAGGCTTTTCAAGTTTTAAAGTCAAAAAGAATCGATGAACTTCCTGTCGTAGATAAAAATGGAAAATTAGTGGGATTAGTCGATGTTCAAGATTTATTGAAGGTAGGATTAGTTTAATGCAAGAGCGCTTAAAAAATATTAAAGTTTTGATCCTCGATGTAGATGGCGTATTAACAGATGGCGGAATCATTATTGATTCCAATGGAGTTGAAACGAAACGCTTTGATGTGCAAGATGGTTTTGGTTTGGTTTTTTGGAGAAAATGTGGTTTTAAAAGTGCTATTATTTCTTCTCGTTTCTCAGGAGTTGTTGCTCATAGAGCCAAGGATTTGCAAATAGATAAAGTTTTCGTAGGTGTATATCCTAAAATTAATTCTTACGAAGAATTGATTAAGGAATGGAATGTAAAGGACGAAGAAGTTTGTTTTATTGGTGATGATGTGGCGGATTTACAAATTCTTAAAAGAGTCGGTTTCGCAGCCTCAGTTTCAAATGCAGTGTTTGAAGTTAAATCGATCGTTCATTATGTAAGTCATAAAAAAGGAGGCGAGGGGGCTGTTAGAGAAATCATTGAATTGATTCTCAAAGCTCATGGTAAATGGATCCCCTCTTTATATGCGCATTAAAATATTTTTAATTATTGTAGGATTATTATTTGGTGGTATTGATTTGCTTAGAGCACAAAATACCAATTCAGAATCCGGCAGCGGAGTTCAACAACAACTGCAAGGCTTTAATCTGAATGGCTACGATGATCGAGGCAAAAAAACCTGGGAAGTTAATGGTGATAAAGCGGATATTTCTGAGGATAAGATTAAGGTCACTAATGTGGATGCAAATTTTTATGGCAAAGAGAACGCTAATTTGACATCAAAAAATGGTACGATCAATAAAACAAGCGGAGAAGTTCATCTTCAAGATGATGTTGTTATTACTTCTGATCGTGGAACTAAGATGACAACGGACAGTCTTGATTGGGATCGAAATAAAGATTTAGTAAAAACTAATGATTCTGTTGAGATTACCGACGAACAAGGAGTTGTGACTGGACAGGGTATGACTGCTCATCCTAATCTTAAAAACGCTTCGATTAATAAAGATGTTAAGGCGGTTATGAATACTTCTTCAAAGCCGCAAGAAAATCCTGATGGTCAAAAAGTGACAATTACAAGTGATGGCCCTATGGAAATGGATCAATTGAAGATGCATATTACTTTTACAGATAATGTTGTTGCGATTGAAGAGTCGACCAATCGTCAATTGTATGCAGATAAAATGGATGTTTGGTTTGATGATAAAACTAAAACTATTAAGAAAATGATTTGTAAGGGGCACGTGAAGGTTGTTCAAGGAAATAGTGCAAGTTTTGCTGATGAAATGATTTATACTGGCTCAGATCAGCTTTTGGTTATGAAGGGGCGACCCAAGATTATTTTTGATACTGCAGAAACAAAGGGTAGCGGTATATTTCAAAAGTTAGGACAATGACATGCGTTTATTAGAGGCAAAAAATCTAGTTAAAATTTATAATGGCCGCAAAGTCGTTGATGGTTTATCTATTTCTGTTGGAAGATCTGAGATTGTTGGATTATTAGGTCCTAATGGTGCTGGGAAAACTACATCTTTTTATATGGCAGTTGGGATTGTTGCCCCTGATGAAGGGCAGGTTATTTTTGATCAAGAGGATATTACAAAGAAACCTATCCATGAAAGATGTCGTCTAGGAATGGGATATTTAGCTCAGGAATCTTCTATATTCAGAAAGCTTACTGTTCAAGAAAATATCATGGCAATTTTGGAAACATTACCTATCGGACCCGCGGAACGCAAACGTCGTTTGGAATCATTGTTGGAAGAATTAAAGATTTCACATTTGGCAAAATCAAAAGCGTATACTCTATCGGGTGGCGAGCGTAGACGTTTGGAAATCACCCGTGCTTTGGTCACGAATCCTTCATTTTTATTGTTGGACGAACCATTCTCAGGCATTGATCCTATCGTTGTTGCTGAAGCGCAGGAAATCATCAGAGATCTTAAAAGAAGAGGGTTAGGGATCCTTTTGACGGATCATAACGTTAGAGAAACGCTGGCAATCACTGATCGTGCATATTTGGTTGCTGATGGCCGCCTTTTAATATCTGGAACTGCGCAGGATTTGATTAATGATCAGAAGGCTAGGAAGATTTATTTAGGTGAGAAATTCTCAATGTAAGGCATTCATATGTCATTCCCGAATGTTTTTGTCGGGAATCTAGTGCCTGGATCCCCGATAGAAACATTTGGGGATGACAAACTTATAAAATGAAAGGGAAGCAATAATGAAAGTTGATGTCAAAAAAGTTGATAATTTAAAACGTGAATTAAAATTTGAATTACCCCGTGAACAAGTTTCTAAGGCCATGGATGAGGTTTATAATGAAATTAGTAAGCATGCTAAGATTAAAGGATTTCGTCCTGGGAAAGTGCCTCGTCATATTTTAACGACTTCTCATGGCAAGCTTGCACAAGATGAAACTATTAAGAAGTTGATTCCTGAAGCTTATCATGCGGGAATTGGTCAACACGATTTAAACCCTGTAGATCTCCCTGAAATTTCTGAAGTTAATCTTAAAGATGGTATTTTAACATTCACAGCCACTTTAGATGTTCGTCCTGAAGTTAAGATTGAAAAATATAAGGCTATCAAAGTAAAACCTCAAGACAATAAAGTGACTGACGAAGAACTTAATAAAACTCTCGAGTTTTTTAAGAAAGGTCAAGGTGATAAAGAAGTAACAATTGATGATGCTTTTGCTAAAGGAATGGGTTTTCCTTCATTGAAAGATTTTAAAGAAGCTATGACTCGCCAAATGCAAATGGATAAAGATCGCAAGAACCGAGCTGAAATAGAGAATCAAATTGTTGAAGAGTTGTTAAAAAATGCTAAATTGGATGTCCCGCAATCTCTAGTGAAGCGGCAATTGGCATACCGCACATCAGAAACACTCAAGCGTTTTAAGAATCATGGTTTATCTGAAGCTGAACTTAAGAATAAAGAAGAAGAAATTCGTAAAGAATTAGAAACAATTGTTGAGCGTGAAGTGAAGGTGTATTTAATTTTGGAAGAAATCGCAAAGCTTGAGAAGATTGAGCTTAAAGAGAATGAACATATGTCACATAAGGTAATGGAGCTTTTATTAAAAGAAGCGAAATGGGAGGAGGCTAAGTAATGGAAAAATCACAACTTTTAGTTCCGATGGTCGTTGAGAAAAGTAGTTTTGGAGAACGCGCATATGATATTTATTCTCGTTTGCTCAAAGAACGTATTGTGTTTCTAGGAACTGGAGTCGATGATCATGTTGCTAATTTAATTATTGCTCAACTTCTTCATTTGCAATCTGAAGATAGAGAAAAAGATATTTATCTTTATATTAATTCTCCTGGTGGATCTGTAACTGCAGGTTTAGCTATTTATGACACCATGCAATATATCAAACCTGATGTCTCAACTATTTGCATTGGGCAAGCTGCAAGTATGGGGGCTGTGTTGTTAACAGCTGGAGCTAAAGGTAAGAGGTATGCTCTTCCAAATGCTCGCATCATGATCCATCAACCATGGGGTGGAGCTCAAGGTACCGCTTCTGATATTTCAATCCAAGCTGAAGAAATTCTTCGTATGAAAAGTGAATTAAACAAAATCTTAGCAAAACATAGTGGTCAGACTTTAGAGAAAATTACCAAAGACACAGATCGTGATTTCTTTATGTCTGCTCAGGAGTCAAAAGATTATGGTTTAGTGGATGGGGTAATTGCTCAAGTTGGTCAACTGGTTTCATAATAGCTTAGAATTAGAAAGGGAATAGAATGAAACGCAATTTGTTGTTAACACCGGGGCCTACCCAAGTGCCTCCTCAATTGTGTGCTACATTAGGCAAACCAATTATTCATCACCGAACACCTCAGTTTCAACATAATATCAAACAGGTGGTAGAAGGCTTAAAGGAAGTTTTTCAAACTAAGAATGATATCTATATTCTAACTTCTTCAGGTTCTGGGGCTATGGAAGCTGCTGTTGTTAACTTGCTTTCTCCAGGGGATACGGCAATCGCGGTTGATGCAGGGAAATTTGGCGAACGCTGGGTAGAGTTATGTCAAACATATAAAGTTAATACTGTGGTTCATAAAGTGCAGTGGGGGAAGGTTCCAACTGCTGATGAGATTAAGAAGCTTTTGACAGCAAACCCTCAAACCAAGGCTGTGTTTGTTACTTTAGCTGAAACTTCAACAGGGGTTACTCCTGATATTAAAGCAATTGGGGATGTTGTTAAAAATACTCCTGCTGTCCTAGTCGTGGATGCTGTTTCTGGTCTTGCTGTTCAAGAAATTAAGACAGATGAATGGCACTGTGATGTGGTTGTTTCTGGTTCTCATAAAGGATTGATGCTGCCTCCAGGATTGGCGTTTGTTAGTGCAAGTCCAAAGGCGATTGATTTGATTAATAAGTCAACGACTCCTAGGTATTATTTAGATTTGAAAGCATGTAAAAAAGCCATGGAAAGTACCGATACTCCATTTACTCCAGCCATTGGTGTTTTAATAGCTTTAGTTGATAGTCTTGAAATGATTAAAAAAGAAGGCTTGCAGAATATGTTTGCCCGTTATATTCATTTAGCTAAAGCAACGCGAGCTGGATGCCAGGCTATTGGTTTAACATTATTTCCAGATCCTAACTGTGCCACTAATGTTTTAACTGCTGTTAATGTTCCCGCAGGAATTGATGGAGAAAAATTAACTAAAACAATGCGTGATACATATGGCATTACATTCGCTGGCGGTCAAGATCAGATCAAAGGGAAAGTTATTCGGATGGCTCATATGGGCGCATTAGATGAATATGATATTTTAACAGGCTTAGCTTGTTTAGAAAAAGTATTACATCAAATGGGTCATAAATTTGAATTAGGGGCAGCTTTAGCTGCAGCGCAAAAAGTTTTAAATCAGAAATAGAAAAGGACGTCAGCATGTTTAAGATTTTAATTAGTGACAAACTTGAAAAAGAAGGTCTTGATATCTTAACTGCAGTCAAAGATTTTCAAGTTGATTGTAAATTTGGTATTCCTGCTGCAGAACTTAAAAGTATTGTTAAAGATTATGATGCTTTAATTGTTCGATCAGGCACACAGGTTACAGCTGAAATTCTTGAGTCCGCTAATAAACTCAAAGTCATTGGTCGTGCAGGAGTTGGTTTGGATAATGTGGATTTACATGCTGCTACTAAAAAAGGTGTTGTTGCGATGAATACACCAGCAGGAAATACCACTTCGACTGCTGAGCATACCATGAGCATGATTATGGCTTTATCGCGAAATATTCCCCAAGCGGTTGCTTCGTTGAGAGGCGGTAAATGGGAGCGTGCTAAATTTACCGGTGTTGAACTTTATGGTAAGACTTTAGGTGTAGTTGGCTTAGGCCGAATAGGAACAACTGTTGCTAAAATGGCACAAGCTTTTGGCATGGTTACAGTCGGTTATGATCCCTATCTTTCTGCTGATATCGCAGCTAAGAACGGTATCAAGCTTGTTGAGCTCGAAGAGATTTATAAAACAGCAGATTACATTACAGTCCATATCCCTAAAACAGATGAAACAACCAATATGATTGGCGAGAAACAAATTGCTCTCATGAAAAAGACAGTTCGATTGATCAATTGTGCCAGAGGTGGAATCATCGATGAAGCAGCTCTTATTAAAGCTCTGCAAGATAAACGTATTGCAGGAGCAGCTATGGATGTGTACGATGTTGAGCCTCCAGATTTTAATTCACCTCTTTTTAAATTCGAAAATTGCGTTACAACCCCCCATCTTGGTGCCTCTACGTCGGAAGCTCAGGTGAATGTGGCTGTTGAAATTGCCCATGCAGTCAGAGATGCTCTTTTAGGAAATGGGATTCGTAATGCTGCCAATTTTCCATCTTTGTCAGCAGAAGCTTATAAGGCAATTGAGCCGTATTTAGATTTGGCTGATCGTATTGGAAAGTTCTCAGGCCAGCTTGTTCAGGGAAGAATACAAGAAATTAAGGTCACATACAGTGGGGCTATTGCTAAAGAAAAAATTTCTGCAGTCACGATGGCTTTGGCTAAAGGATTGTTGACTCCGATCTTAGGAGAGACGGTTAATAGTATTAATGCCATGAATATGATGAAAGAACGAGGCATTAATGTTCAAGAAATTGTCTCGACGCAAGAAGGTGAATATGTGAATGCTATTGCTTTGGATATTGTCACTGATAAAGATCCTCTGTCTATATTAGGGACACTGTCTAGCAATAAACAACCAAGGATTGTAAAGATTAACAATGTCTATGTTGAAGCTGTTCCTTCTGGTCACATGTTGTTTATCAACAATAATGATAAGCCTGGAATTATTGGGGCAATTGGAACAATTTTGTCTGAGGCGCATATTAATATTGCAGGAATTACGTTAGGACGAGAAAATCAACAAGGTGTTGCGGTTAGTGTTGTAAACGTAGATAGTGAGATTCCAGAGAAAGTCATATCTCAATTGCGTCAGACAAAAAATATTCTTTTTGTTAAGACTATCAAAGTCTAAAGATATGTTTAAATTTTTATGGTGGATTCCTTTGGCAGCTGGCTTTCAAGATGGGGTTAATCCTTGTATCTTGATGACAGCAGCATTGACTTTATTGGGAATGTTGTGGCTTAAAAGAAGTGGATTAACCCAAAAATGGGTGTTGTTGTTCTTGCTTACTATTCTTTTAAGCAGTTGTTTTTTAAATCTTGGATATCTTGATCAAGTTATTCTTCAGAAGAAGTTTGTTGAATATTCGAGATTGGTTTATGTGATTTTGGCTTTGATAGTTGCCTGGAAAGGTTTCGGATTTTTATTGGATTGGTTTAAATTAGTTAAGAATGAAAAATGTTTGGAAGTTGTCGTTAAGAAAAGAATATCCGCTGTATTTTTAAGTATTAGTATTGTTCTTTCTGGTTTTGTTTTAAGTTTTTTAGCAGCCCTTTGGCCAATTAATTATTATGTAACTGTTTTTTCATTACAAATGAGAGGTCAGAGTCAATTAAGCGTCATATTTTTTATTTTTTCATACACGCTTATGAGTTTATGGATTGTTTATTTGGTATCGTGTTTATCGTTTGTTCAGAATAAGAATTTAAGAATATTCAAGATTGTTAGTGCAGCAGTTTTATTATCAGCATCATTTAGTGTAATAGATTTATTTTTATGAAAGGTTAATCATGAATTTAGTCGTTGTCGGCGCCCAATGGGGCGATGAAGGAAAAGGAAAGTTGATCGATATTCTCTCCGAAGGTGTCGATATGACAGTTCGGTATCAGGGAGGGAACAATGCTGGTCACACAGTCATTGTAGGTGATAAAGAGTATATTTTTCATTTAATTCCTTCTGCTATTCTTAGACCTTCTAAGACTTGCGTCATTGGGAATGGTGTTGTTATTGATCCTGAAGCTTTGATTGGGGAGATTGATGGTTTAATTAAGCGTGGGCTTCCTATGACAAACCGTCAACTTAAAATTTCTAGTAATGCCCATGTCGTCATGCCTTATCATCGGGTCATGGATCAGCTTAGAGAGAAGAAATGTGCCACTAAGATTGGAACAACAGGTCGAGGTATTGGACCATGTTATTCTGATAAAATTGGCAGGATGGGAATTCGGATGATTGATTTAATGAATCCCAAGGTTCTCAAACTAAAATTACAAGACAATCTTAATGAGAAGAATGACATTTTTTCTAAAGTTTATGGCCATCAACGTTACGAATTTAAGAAGATTTATCAAGAGTATCTACGTTTTGGTAAAAGACTTGCCCCCTACATCTGCGATACTTCTTTATTTTTAAATAGTGCGATAGATCGGAAGAAAAAAGTTTTGTTTGAAGGGGCTCAAGGAACTTTTTTAGATGTTGATTTTGGAACTTATCCCTTTGTTACTTCTTCTAATTCAACAATAGGGGGGGTATGTTCTGGAACAGGTGTTCCCCCAACCAAAATAGGTAAAGTGATTGCAGCTGTTAAAGCATATACGACCCGTGTTGGTGAAGGCCCTTTTCCTACAGAATTTGATACAAAGATGAATGAAATTATTCGAAGCAAAGGTCATGAATTTGGATCAACGACAGGGCGTCCAAGACGATGCGGATGGTTTGATAGCGTATTGGTTCGTTATGCTGCGACAATCAATGGGGCTTCAGAGCTTGCTATTATGAAATTGGATGTTCTAGATGGATTAGAAACTTTAAAAATCGCTGTAGCTTATAAATATAAAGGAAAAATTTATAAAGATTTTCCACATGATTTAGAAGTTCTTTCGAATACAGAAATTGTTTATGAAACAATGAAAGGATGGTCAGAGAATACTCGAAAAGCACGTAAATATAATGAGCTTCCAGTGAATGCTCGTCGTTATGTGGAACGCTTAGAAAAGCATGTAGGGGTTAAGGTTAAGTATATTTCTGTTGGTTCTAAAAGAGACGAAATCATAGTCTGTTGATTGCTTGACTTTGGATGTACCCTATGTTAATTTGAAACATAAATTTGTTTAATATTTTTTAAGGAGGATCGAAATGCGTACTTATAAATTAATGTTTGGGTCTTTAATTGTTGCCTTGATAGCCGTTTTTGGGCTTTCAGGTTGTACTGTTATTTTTCAAAAAGGTCGTCGTACAGATATTGAAAAGATTTCAAAACTTAAGAATGATTTAAGTGAGTTAGAACGCGCTAAAGCTGAGTTGGAGAGTCGTCTTAAAGATGAAATCGGCAATAAACAAGTTAAAGTTGAAATGCAAGATAAGGGTCTCGTCATTACCTTCGTTGCAGAAGTTCTTTTTGATTCTGGCAAAGCAAAATTACGCCAAGAATCTCTTTCCAAATTAAGTAAGGTGGCAGGTGTTTTAAATACTACCGTTGCAGATCTAAATATCGGGATTGAAGGTCATACCGATAATGAACCAATCAAAAAATCAGGATGGAAATCCAACTGGGAATTATCAACTGCTCGCGCTTTAAGCGTCTTGCATTATTTAAGTGAGCAAAGCGTTAATGAGCCACGTCTTTCAGCTGTTGGTTATGGTGAATATCACCCTGTTGCTTCTAATGATAGCAGAGATGGACGTCAAAAGAATCGTCGTGTAGAAATTGTCATTTTACCGAAGACTGAAAAAGTTCAAGCTGACACTCAATAGTTAAATGAAAAATATTTTCATTGTTATTTTAGTATTGATTATCGTTGCTCTATTAGTTTTGGTGGTTAGTTTTTATCAAAAAGCTAATAAATACACCAAAAGTTTGGAAGAAGAACGCTATAGCCGAATGGTTGCTGAAGAAAGTTTACAAAGAAGCTCAGGTAAGCTGGCGACCCTAGAGACACAATTGAAATCTGCTAATGAAAAAATCGAAAAGATTCAGACATTAATAAAGCAGGAAAAAAATGTTAATTCTGATTTACAAAAACAATACGAAGCTTTAAATAAAATAAAAGCAGAGCTTGAAGATAAATTAAAAACTACAACTCAGAAAATAGAAGGTGAATCTCCTCAAGCCGTTGAAATAAACAATACCGCTGTACCGCAGGTTGAAGCAGCTAAATAATTGAGTTTTTTACGTAAGAAATTTAAGCGTATTCAAGGATGGGGGATGTAGATCCCCCATTTTATTTATGGTGACTTCAAGTTTGCCCTCGCATGTGGCAATAATCATGGATGGAAATGGAAGATGGGCTAAGGCCCATCACTTAACTCGCTCTCAAGGTCATCTAGAGGGGGTTAAAAGAGTTGAAGAAATTATTTCTGCAGCCCACAAAAGTGGGATTAAAATATTGACCCTCTTCGCTTTTTCTACTGAAAATTGGAATCGTCCGGAAGATGAAGTTTCTTTGATCATGAAGACTTTAATTAAAGTTTTAAGTCAAAGAGCAAAGATTTTACATGGCAATGGAATAAAAATCCAATTTGTAGGTCGCAGGCAGGGAGTGCCTAAAGAGGTTCTTCAAACTTTTGATCATGCGATGTCTTTAACCAAAGATAATAAAGAGATGACACTAAATGTTGCGTTTAATTATGGAGGAAGATCTGAAATTATCGACGCAATTAAAAATATTTATAAGGATATTTCTGACGATAAATTAAGTGTTCAGGACTTTGATGAGAAGAAATTTGGCGAATACCTATGTGCTAAAGATGATGTAGATTTATTAATCCGTACTTCAGGAGAGAAAAGAATTAGTAATTTTTTGCTTTGGCAGATTTCGTATGCAGAATTATATTTTACTGAGAAGTTTTGGCCGGAGTTTACTGCGAGTGAGTTGCAAAAAGCCTTAAAAGATTTTGCGGGAAGAAATCGTCGTTTTGGTGGATTAAACGCTACGGTTTAAAGGGAAGATAAAATGTCCAGCCAAAGAATTGTCTCAGCTTTTTTAATGAGTGTTATAACAGCGTTGGCTGTTATTAATAATTACATATTTATTCTTGTTATTTGTTTTTTGACAGCGGGTGGTTTGTATGAATTCTTTTATATGGTTAAAAAGAAAGACATACCCATTTATAGTTATGTAGGAATTTTGATTGGTCTCTTAATCCCCTTGTCTAGCTTTTCTCGTTTTGCTTTAACTAAGAATTGGGAGCTTCTTTTTACTGTTATGGGTTTCTTGCTAATTTTGTTTATGCAGTTTGCAAGGAAAGATAATCGTAATGCGATTTTAGGTCTCTCAACCACTCTTTTTGGAGTTTTATATGTTTCTTGGTTTTTTAGTTTTCTTGTAAAAATCCGGCTTTTATTACCTGGAATTGAGGGTGTTAAGTTGCTGGCTTTTATTATTTTGGTTACAAAGTCAGGGGATATTGGAGGCTTAGTTGTTGGTTCGCTAATTGGTAAAAATCCTTTACTACCTCAAGTTAGTCCCAAGAAATCAATAGAGGGAACCTTGGGAAGTTTAGCTTTTAGTTCTATTGTAGCTATTATGTGTCGTTCTTTTTTGCCTCCAGAAATTAATTTTCCTTTATGGCAAATTGCAATTATGGGAATGTTTTTTGGGGCTCTAGGTCAATTGGGGGATTTATCTGAGTCTTTGATTAAGCGCGATTGTGGCGTTAAAGATTCTGGTAAACTTTTCCCAGGATTAGGCGGAGTATTAGATATGATAGATAGTCTTTTGTTCTCGGCTCCAGCTTTTTATTTATATATGAGTTCAACCTTGAAGGCAATTCAATAATCTTACTTTATGGCGTTTAATCGTCTAGCTATTCTAGGATCAACAGGTTCAATCGGCGTTAATACTTTAAAGGTGGTAGATCGTTTTCCCAGCCATTTTAAAGTGGAAGCATTAAGTGCATATAACAATATAGATTTGTTGAGAATTCAAATAAAGAAGTATCGTCCCACGCATGTCGCAGCAAAAAAGAATTTTCTAAATGAATTAAAAAAAGATTTCAGCTCTTTGAAAATAAAGTTTCTTGATGTTGAAAGTGAAGCGCAGTACTTGGGTTCACTTAAACCAGTAAACACAGTTGTGTTAGCTATGCGAGGAGCGGGTGCTTTGGCGCCTTTTTTAGAGGCTGTACGATCTGGTAAAAGAGTAACTCCCGCAAATAAAGAAGCCCTTGTTATAGCGGGTGATATTATTATGAAGGAAGCTCGGAAATATAACGCTGAGATTATCCCAATTGATAGTGAACAAAGTGCTATTTTTCAATGTATAAATGGACAAGTATCTAAAGTCAAAACAGTACACTTGACAGCTTCCGGTGGTCCATTGAGAAATGTATTATTAAAAAATTTTTCTAAGATGACCGTTAATGATATTTTACGTCATCCAAGATGGCAAATGGGGCCAAAAATAACAGTAGATTCTGCAACATTATTGAACAAAGGATTTGAATTTATCGAAGCTCAAAAACTTTTTGGTTTATCTTTTGATCAGATTAAAATTATTGTTCATCCTGAGGCGATTATTCATTCAATGGTTGAGTTTGAAGATGGGTCTTTGTTAGCTCAGCTAGGAATCACAGATATGCGTTTACCGATTCAATATGCATTAACATATCCAAAGCGTTGGAATACAGGCTTAAAAGCTTTAGATTTAACAAAAATTATGAATTTAACCTTTCAAGAGCCTGATTGGAAAAGATTTCCAGCTTTGGGTCTAGCATTAGAAGTAGCAAAAAAAGGAGGCACGCTCCCAAGTGTTCTTAATGCGGCAGATGAAGAGGTTGTTGATGCTTTTTTAAATGGAAGGATTGCATTTACATCAATTTATAAAGTGATTGAAAAAGTTTTGCGTCGACATACAATAAAAAATAATCCAACCCTTAAAGATATCTACGCGGCAGATTGCTGGGCCCGTATGGAGACAAGGTCAATTTTATGACACTAATTGTTTTTTTAATCATTCTTTCAATTTTAATCCTCGTTCATGAATGGGGACACTTCATTACTGCTAAGAAATGTGGTGTAAAGGTTGAGCAGTTCTCTTTAGGATTTGGGCCAAAAATATTCAGCAAAGTTTGGGATGGCACTGAATTTTGTTTATGTTGTATCCCTTTAGGTGGCTATGTCAAAATGGCAGGTGATGAACATTCGAGAAGGACTGGCAGCAGGGAAGAGTTTTTATCTCAACCTGTAGGGCATAAATTCTTGATAGTACTGATGGGGCCGGTTGTGAATCTGGTCTTTGCCTATATTTGTTTTTGGTGTGTTTTTATGTTGGGGAAGGTTGATTTAGAAGCGACTGCTAAGAAAGTTCCAGCTATTGTAGGTCAAGTCGTGGCAAACTCACCAGCCCAGAAAGCAGGGCTTTTAGCAAATGATCAAATCCTCAGAATCAATGATAAACCAATTCAACACTGGCCTGATATTCAAGAGTATGTTTCTCAATCTCAAGCATCTCAATTAAATGTTCTTATTAAGCGTCAAGGACAGGAAATTATTAAGGAAATTAACCCTACTGAACAAGTTCAAAAAGATATCTTTGGACGGGAACATAAGCTGCGCCGTATAGGTGTTGGGCCTCTACAAGTCCAGAATGCTAATGAGGTAGTGATAGTACGTTATGGTCCGTTGGAATCATTGAAACAGGCGGGATTAGAATTAGGGGATATCACTGTTAAAACATATGCAGCATTGTATGAAATGTGTATTGGAGCAAGATCTCCGAAAGAAGCTATGGGAGTTGTTGGAATGTTCTTTGTGATTAAATTTGCACTGGGAGTTGGTTTTGCTTTCTTATTGCATATTATGGGAATTATCAGCGCTTCTTTAGCCTTGTTTAATCTTCTGCCAATAATACCTCTAGATGGCGGGCATTTATTATTGTTTACTATTGAAAAGTTAAGAGGTAAGGCATTATCTCAAAAAATTGATGAAATGATTGCAAAGGTGGGTGTATCATTGATTATTACTTTAGCCATTTTTATTTTCTATGTAGATTTTGAAAGAATTGGTTTAATTGACCATGTCTTAAAGATTTTTAAAGGTTAAAATTTATGCCCTCATTTGAACACAAAGAAATAAAATCTAGAATTCACCACTACTTGATCTCTAAAACTAATTTTCTTCAAGTTAAGGATAAGCTTAACGAAGATCAGCTGAGGATCTTTGTGGATCAAGCAATCACAAGACTTTCGGAAGAAACAAAGCTTATTGTTTCGTTAGAAGATCGGGGAGATATTATTAGAGAGCTTGTAGGTGCCATTACAAGTCTTGGTCCTATTCGTCCGTTGGTTGAGGATCCTACAATTACAGAAATTATGGTCAATGGAGCGCATACGGTTTATATTCAGCGAAATGGAAGAATAGAGAAAACGGAGATAACTTTTCCTAATAATGCAGCCTTGGTCCATACCATTCAAAAGGTACTAGCTTCTTCAGGATCTAGCCGAAGAGTAGACGAATCTTCTCCTTATGTAGACTTTTCAATGCCTGATGGGTCTCGTGTAAATGTTATACTACCTCCTTTATCTTTGGTCGGACCTATTATGACGATCAGAAAGTTCTCAAGAGAATTAACAACGATTGATGATTTAATCGATAAGAAATCTTTAAATAAACAAATGGCTGTTTTTCTTTCAGCAGCGATTAAGGCAAAATTAAACATTGTTTTTTGTGGTTCAACAGGAAGTGGTAAGACAACATTGCTCAATGTGCTTTCTAGGCATATTCCTGAGCATGAACGAATCATCACGATAGAAGACACCTCTGAGTTAAGATTGATGCAAGATCATGTCGTATCGCTTCAGGCCAAGACTTCTAATATTGAAGGTAAGGGAGAAGTCACCATCCGTGATCTCTTTATTAATTCTTTAAGAATGAGACCGGATCGAATTATTATTGGTGAAGTTCGCGGCCATGAGATTCTTGACTTAATTCAATCGATTTCTAGCGGCCATTCAGGTGCTTTAGCAATTATTCATGCTGACTCTCCGGAAGAATGTTTTAACCGTATGATTACCATGATGCTGATGTCAGGGATCCGCTTAACAGGTGAACAAATTCAACAACAGATTGCAACATCCATCGATTTGATTGTTCATGTGGAATTATTTTTAGATGGCGTACGCCGTATAGTGAATATTTCAGACTTGCGATTCGATAAAACAACGAAACAAATTTCTATTGAAGATATTTTTACATTTAAACAAAAAGGTGTAGAAAATGGTGTTGTATTAGGAGATTGGACAATCAGTAATAAAGAACCCTCTTGTTATTTGAAATTTATTAAACGTAATATTGCCTTACCTGGTTTTTTTGGCAAATAGAAAGAATTCAAATGTACTGGTCAAAATTTTTTATTCCTACACTTAAAGAGACTCCTATTGGAACAGAGGCTATCAGTCATCAGCTTTCCTTGAGGGCTTCTTTAGTGCATATGTTAACTTCCGGAGTGTATTCTTATTTACCTGTGGGTTACAAGGTGCTACGTAAGGTTGAGAATATTATTCGTGAGGAAATGGATGCTATTGGCTGTTGTGAGCTTCTTCTTCCTTCACTACATCCCCTAGAAGTATGGAAAAAGACAGGTCGTGATCAAACTTTAAAAGAGGTTATGATAACGTTTGAAAATAAAAAGGGCCAAAAGATGTGTTTGGGTCCAACCCATGAAGAAATCATTACAACCCTGGCTAAAGACTTTATCCAAAGTTATCGTCAACTACCCGTCACTCTTTATCAGATTCAAACTAAATTTCGTGATGAAATAAGAACCCGTTTTGGTATAGTCCGTGCTTGTGAATTTATTATGAAGGATGCTTATAGTTTTGATCGTGACGTAGAGGGACTTAAAAAAAACTATGAGTTGCAATTAAATGCCTATGTAAGGATTTTTAAACGTTGCGGCCTTGAGCCTATTGTTGTAGCTGCGGACAGTGGGGCTATGGGTGGGAGCGTTTCACATGAATTTCTAGTGACAGCTGCGATCGGTGAAGATGCAATTTGGGTAAATTCTCAGAATGGGCAAGTTCTTAAAGATGAAAACGATACTGCTCCAAATCAGCCAGGTTCATGGGAGAAGAAAGTTGCCATTGAACTTGGACACATTTTTCAACTGGGAACGAAATATAGTGAGGCCTTAGGAGCATTGTTTTTGGATGAAGATGGGAAGCAGAAACCAATGATTATGGGGTGTTATGGAATTGGGGTAAGCCGTTTATTAGCAGCTATTGTGGAGCTAAATTCAGATCCTGCGGGGATTATTTGGCCCAAGGAAGTTTCTCCATTTGATGTTCAAATCCTACCTGTTCAAGCATCAGATCCAGTAGCAATGGAATTAGCCAATCAATATTATAAAGAATTAAAGGCTAAAGGTGTCGATGTTCTCGTCGATGATAGAGATGAAAGTGCTGGACGGAAATTTAATGACGCCGATCTTATTGGAATTCCCTACAGGGTCATTATTGGTAAAAGAATGTTAGCTCAGAATCAGGTAGAGATTAAGAATCGTAAAACAGGTGGGATAGAAGCTGTTGGCAAAGAGAGTTTGGTGGAAGAAATCCTTAAGAGGGTTCGTTCATGACAGACTTGGAGCAAGAAAGAAAGATTTATAATGCCGTTTCTGCTGTTACTGAAGATTTAGGATTAGAATTAGTTGAAGTAAAAATAGGCAGACATAAAAGTGATGTTTTTATTCAAGTTTTGGCTGATAAACCAGATGGAAAGATCTCTTTAGAGGAATGTACCCGTTTAAATCGATCTATCGTCGAAACTATTGACAAAGAGGGGTTTTTTAGTGAAGATGGTTACTCTTTAGAAGTCTCATCTCCTGGTTTAGACAGACCTCTTTTAACCCATAAAGACTTTTCTAGAAATATTAACAATACAATTCACCTATGGTTAAAAGAGAAGGTCTTAGATAAGACTGAGTATCAAGGATTGGTTAAATCTGTCAATCAAGAGAATTTGGTTCTGATTTCTGGAAAAGATAAGAAGGAAATAGTTATTCCTATTGAAAAAGTAATGAAAGGTTTGTTGGATATTTAGTCTTTAGATTAATTACGTAAAGAAGGGAAAAGAAGTTATGGATAATGAGTTGCTTACAATCTTAGAACAATTGGAACGTGACAAGGGAATTAGTAAAGAAACCCTTATTGAAGCTGTGGAAACAGCTGTAGCTTCGGCTGCCCGAAAAATTTGGTCAGTTGATAAAGAAGAAGATATTAAGGTCGTTTTAGATCGAAAGAGCGGTAAGATTACTGCGTGGGCAGGCGATGAAGAAATCCATTCCAGTGAATTTGGAAGAATTGCAGCTCAAACAGCAAAGCAAGTAGTCATCCAGAAAATCCGCGAAGCTGAAAAAGATGTTGTTTTTAATGAATATAATATTCGTTTAGGGCAAATTATTTCCGGAGCTGTTTACCGTTTTGAGAGAGGAAATATTGTCATTGATTTGGGAAAAGCTGAAGCCTTAATTCCTAGAAGTGAACAGTCTAATAAGGAAGAGTTTCGTCAAGGCGAACGTATCCGAGCTTATCTTCTTGAAGTCCGTCGTGACATTCGTGGTCCACAGATTATTTTGTCGCGTACAAATGTGAATTTTGTTAAAAGGCTTTTTGAGTTAGAGGTTCCTGAAATATATGAAGGTATTATTGAAGTTAAAGCGATTTCTAGAGATCCTGGTGAAAGAACCAAAATAGCTGTTTATTCAAAGGACGAGAAGATTGATTGTGTTGGCGCTTGCGTTGGCATGAGAGGTTCTCGAGTTAAGAATATAGTCACAGAGCTTCATGGAGAGAAAATTGATATAGTTCGTTATTCAGAAGATATCAAGGAGTATATTCAGGCCGCCTTGTCCCCCGCAGAAATTTCTCAAATGCAATTAATATCTGAAGAAAAGAGAGTTAATATCATTGTTGATGAAGATCAATTATCACTAGCTATTGGAAAATATGGCCAGAATGTTCGTTTAGCTAGTAAATTGGTAGGCTGGGAATTGGACATTTATTCAGCAAAACAATGGGAAGAAAAACAAAAGTCTAAGAATCCTGAAGCGGATAATACTGCTAAGGAAAGTACGCCTTCTAAAGATACGACTCCTTCCGATGAAGATTCAAAGGAAGAAGAAGATCAAGAAGCGTAATAATCCAAAAAGAAAGTTTTTTATGCGCATAGCTGATTTAGCAAGTGAATTAAAGATTAAAGAACAGGTCATTATTGATAAGCTCAAAAGTTTGAAACTTAAAGCTAAAGATACGGGTGATTTGACTGCTGGTGTTGAAATGATTGTTCGTGATGCATTGGCAGATGATGGTATTGGAGCCCGTGTTGTTGATGAAGAGCCTAAAAAGAAGACTTCAAAAACTAAATCAGCAACTGCAGTAAAGAAAAAAACATCTGATAAAAAAGTTACAGAATCAACTAAAGCTCCTAAGGCTGAAAAGGTTACTAAAGAAAAGAAAAGTCCTAAAGTAACTAAGAAAATTGTGCCTGCATTGTTTAAAGAAGAAGGCGCCCCTCCAGCTGTTAAACCTAAAGATATTCAACCTAAAGCGGTTATTGAAACTCCAAAACCAGAAGTTGTTGCCCCAGTTGCTCCTAAAGTTGAAGTCAAGCCGCAACCAATTATTGAACAACCCAAAGTAGTAAAGACAGAGCCGCCTAAGGTTCAAACTGTCCCAGAAAAGAAACCTATTGAGCCAGTAAAGCCAACTATAGATGTTTCTAAAATTGAAATTCCTAAAGATAAAGAACCAGTTGCTTTTGATCCTTTAAAAAAGAAGATATTTGATGCGCCTTTTGAATCTGTTAAACCCTTGGCTAAAAAGCGTAAAAATCGCCCTGATGAAGGGGGTGGATTTCATTCGAGATTTGATGCTAAACCATCGACTTCTATTTCTAATGCCGCTGTGGTACCAACTCCAGAAGGGCCTTTGCAAGATTTAGAAATTCAACTTCCTATTTCTGTGAATGGATTTGCCGTTCGCATCAATCAAAAGACTAATATTGTTCTTAAGAAATTGCTTGATATGGGTATTTTTGCGAATATCAACCAAAATTTATCTGAGGAAATCGTTTTAAAGCTCGCTTCCTCTTTTGGATTTAATCTAATTAAAGTAAAGACCCAAGAGGAACAGTTAGTCGAAGTTCATAAAGAAGAAGCTGAAGATCCTGCTCTTTTACAGCCTCGTGCTCCTGTTGTGACATTTATGGGACATGTTGATCATGGAAAAACATCACTTCTTGATCGTATTCGTTCAGCCAAGGTTGCGGATGATGAACACGGAGGGATCACTCAACATATCGGTTCCTATTCTGTGGAAATTCCTAAAGGACGTATTACTTTTCTTGACACTCCAGGTCATGAAGCTTTTACAGCGATGCGTGCACGCGGAGCTCATGTCACTGATATTGTTGTGTTAGTCATTGCAGCTGATGAAGGAATTATGCCTCAAACAATTGAAGCCATTGATCATGCTAAGGCAGCAGCCGTCCCCATTGTTGTGGCTCTTAATAAAATTGATAAAAAGAATGCTGATGTTGATCGTGTCAAAAAACAATTGATGGAATATGATTTGGCTCCGGATGATTGGGGTGGAAAGACTGTTGTGTGCGGTGTTTCTGCTACAACGGGAGAAGGTATTGATAATTTTTTAGAACTCTTACTTTTAGAGTCTGAATTATTGGAATTGAAAGCTAATCCTAATAAGCTTTCTAAAGGGATTGTCATTGAGGCTCATTTGAGCAAGGGTAAGGGTGCTGTGGCTTCTTTACTCGTTCAAAAAGGAACCCTTAAAGAAGGTGATATGGTAGTTGTGGGACCATACTTTGGAAAAGTTAAAGCGATGTTTGATGATCATCAAAGATTAATCAAACAAGCAGGTCCTTCGACACCTGTTGAAATTTTAGGGTTATCCGAAGTTCCAGCAGCAGGTGAAATTTTCTATGTCGTTGAAGATGAACGAAAAGCTCGTGAAATTACCAAGGTTCGTGAAGAAAAATTAAAGGCTGAGCGGTTATCTGGAACTGCTAAGATTTCACTTGAGGATCTTTATTCACAAATTCAAGAAGGTAATATTAAAGAGTTAAAAATTATAATTAAAGCTGATGTACAGGGATCTCTAGAAGCCATCAGAGAAGCGTTGGCTAAGATTCCTACGAATGAAGTCAAGCTTCGTATCATGCATGTGGGAGCAGGAGAAGTAAATTCTTCAGATGTGCTCCTAGCTTTTGCTTCTGAAGCAATCATTATTGCCTTTAATGTGGCAATTGATAGTAAAGCTAGGGAAGAATTAGAAAAAACACCAGTGGATGTTCGTAAATACAGAATCATATATGATGCCGTTGATGATATTAGGAATGCTTTAGAAGGAATGCTGGCTCCAAAATTAAAACGACATTTTGTTGGAAAAGTCGAGATTCGACAGGTCATGAAGCTAAGCAAGTCAGGGATTGTGGCAGGATGTTACGTCCAAAAAGGTAAGATTCGTTCCAAGAGTCAAATTGATATTTCTCGCAATGGAGAAGTCGTCTTCACAGGAAATGTTGGATCCCTCAAGCGTTTTAAAGATGACGTCAAAGAAGTTGCTGAGAATTTTGAATGCGGTGTTGTGATCAATGGCTTTTCTGATATTCAAGTCGGCGACATCATTGAAGCCTTTGATATTGAATCAATTGCTCGAAAACTTTAAAGGTTCTTAACTCGTCCTTGAATTATGACTAAAACAGTTTTTAGTGCTATGCGGCCGACCGGAAGATTGCATTTAGGTCATTGGTTAGGCGCTCTTCAAAATTGGGTTACTCTTCAAAAAGATTATCAGTGCATCTTCTCCATTGCTGACTGGCATGCCCTCATGGGTGAATATGAAAACAGTCAGAATCTCAACGAATACATTGTTGATATGGCCATCGATTGGATTGCTTGTGGGATTGATCCTAAGAAATCCATCATGTATGTTCAATCGAGCGTCCCAGAACACCTTGAGCTTCAAATGGTGCTTTCTTGTTTAACTCCACTTGGATGGCTTGAAAGAAATCCCACATATAAAGAGCAGTTGAGAGAAATAGCGACCCGAGATCTTCAAACGTATGCATTCTTAGGTTATCCTGTATTACAAGCTGCTGATATTTTACTTTATAAGGCAACGAGCGTTCCCATAGGAGAAGATCAGCTTCCTCACTTAGAACTCTCCCGCGAAATTGCCAGACGTTTTAATACATTGTATAAAAAAGAGTATTTTCAAGATTGTAAAGCAATTTTGACTGAAACTCCGCGTCTTTTAGGTTTAGATAATCGAAAAATGAGTAAAAGTTATGGGAATGCCATCAATTTATCTGATTCGGTTGATGACATTCGTAAAAAAGTCCTTAAAATGGTTACTGATCCAAAACGAATTAAGGTAAGTGATCCAGGTCATCCAGAAGAATGTAATGTGTATAGTTATTATCAGGTTTTTGCTCCGGAGTTAGCTGATGATGCTTACAAATGGTGTTCGCAGGCTCAAAAAGGCTGTGTGGATTGTAAAAAGATTTTAGCTGAGAAAATGATTGCCTACTTGGCGCCAATTAGAGAAAAACGTGCTGAGTTAGAGAAGGATAAGGATACTATTCGAGATATTCTTAATGATGGAAGTAAAAGAGCAAAGCAAATCGCTCAAAACACCATGGCTGAAGTTCGCCAATTAGTTTTTGGTTAATTATGTCCTATAAAATTCAACTCGAAAAATTTGAAGGCCCTCTCGATCTACTTTTGTATTTGATCAAGAAAGATGATATTGATATATGTGATATTCCAATATCAACAATTACTGATCAGTATATGCAATATATTAATACTATGAAATTGTTGAATTTGGAAGTGGTGGGAGATTTTTTGGTCATGGCAGCAACATTAATGCAGATCAAATCCAAAATGCTTTTGCCCCCAGACCCATTTGCAGTAGTTCCAGAGGAAGATCCTAGAAATGAACTGGTAAGACGTCTGCAGGAGTATCAGCAGTTCAAATTAGTCGCAGAAAATTTAAAAGAAAAAGAAGCTTTCCGTCAAAATCTTTTTAGCCGTTTGGTCGATGAAGAGGCCATGAATCAAATCAAAGAAGATGCTCAAGAAGTGTTTATTGAAGCAAGTCTCTTTGATCTGATTAATGCTTTAAATATCGCGATTGCTAAAGTTCCTGAGAAGATTACCTATCAAATCAATGAAGACCAATTTAGTGTGGAGGGACAGGTGCATACAATCCTTCACCGTTTGGTTGAGTCTCCTAAGTTATCACTCAAAGATCTTTTTATGAAGGCAAGCTGCAAATTAGAGATTGTTTGTACTTTTGTCGCTATCCTTGAATTAGTTAGAATTAAAGAAATCTTAGCCTATCAACGCCGTGCCTTTGATGATATTGAAATTGTTCGTAATTTTTCTAATGAATCAGCTCCTGAATATTCAGAATCCCAATAAATACTTATGGACGAACTCAAGCGTCTAGTCATCA
Source organism: Candidatus Omnitrophota bacterium (assembly GCA_044225175.1). GTDB lineage: Bacteria > Omnitrophota > Gorgyraeia > Zapsychrales > Fredricksoniimonadaceae > JACQCF01. Next base: position 440,228 of record JBGAJA010000001.1, read on the forward strand.
GCGAACAAACTCAAGAAGATGAGCTTGTCAGTCTGTCTTTGAGACCTCAGAAACTCGATGAATTTATTGGTCAGAAAGATTTAGTCACTGCTTTGCATATTGCAATTTCTGCAGCTAAGAAACGCGGGGAGCCTCTAGAACATACCTTATTTTCAGGTCCACCGGGTCTGGGAAAGACTTCACTTGCCCATATTGTCTCTAATGAAATGAATAGCCGTATTACCATCACATCAGGTCCTGCTATTCAAAGAGCTGGAGATTTTATTGGTATCCTGACCAATCTTGAAAAAGGCGACATTCTTTTTATTGATGAGATCCACAGGCTTTCTAAGACTGTTGAAGAGTTTTTATATCCTGCTATGGAGAATTTTAAGATTGATTTTATTGTCGATAAGGGACCATATGCCAAGACAATCAATTTTAGTTTAAAACCATTTACTTTGATTGGGGCCACGACCAGAAGCGGCCTTCTTGCAACTCCTTTGAGGGATCGTTTTGGTATTTTTCATCATTTGGAGTTTTATGATAACGATGATTTAGCAACAATTATCAGGACTTCTGCGATCAAATTAAGTGTTTCTATTGATCCAGATGCTTCCAAAGAAATTGCTGGCCGCGCCAGAGGAACGCCAAGAGTGGCTAATCGTTTGCTTCGCCGCTGCAGAGATTTTGCTCAAGTTAAGAAAAATCAAAACCACGTAGATTTAGCGATTGTCCAAGAATGCATGAAATCTTTACGCATCGATGAGTACGGTTTGGATGATCTTGACCGCAGGCTTTTAAAAATTATTAAAACCCAGTACAAGGGTGGTCCTGTTGGGATTGAAGCTTTATCCGCAACTCTTAATGAAGAGGTGGATACTTTGGTGGATGTTATTGAGCCGTATCTTTTAAAAACAGGTTTTCTTCGTCGTACCTCTAGGGGAAGAGAATTAACGGAGCTTTCGTTAAAACATGTGGACTAGTTTGAAAAAATCCTTCACCTGGCAAAACATCTATTTTTTAACCATCACGATTGCTTATATTTTATGGCGGGCCAAAATTTACCTAGATCGAATTCACTCATAGTCCACTTGCCAACATTTATGTTGGCCATTGGATATATTTGTTTTTGGTTAGAGTTGTTTGTTTTTAAAAATGACCAAAGAACTGTTTCTATGATTGGTTGTGTTTTGTTTGCTACCTTGTCTTTTTGGATGATTAAGAGTAGCAAAGATGATATACGGTCTTTCTTTAAAAAGTTTAGCAGTTTCCTTTCTTCTGTTTCTCCTGTAGTTCGTTGGAGTTTATTAGGAGGGATTGCTTTTGGAGTTTTGATTTTACTGTGTGGTTTATATGCTTCATTGCTGCCCCCGCATTTAACACAGGAATTTGATGTATTAAATTACCATCTCACATTACCGCGTCAGCACCTTCTTTTAGGTTCATTTAGCCATATTCCTTGGTCTACCGCAGATTTATATTACTTGCCTATTGATTTTGCTTTGGCCCCTTTTTGGTTGGTTTCTTCTTTGCCAAATAAATTCCCTCAATATTTGATTTTCTTAGGGTTATTGGCTGTGGTTATGCGTTTAGCCTATCAACTTTCCAATAAAAATGTAGGTTGCTCAATCCTTGCAGGGTTAGCTATTTTAGGTTCGCACAACGTAGGGATACAATTGGGAACAGGAATGCTAGATTTGACCATTTGTTATTTATTTTTTGCGGCTTTAGAAAGCTTTCTAGCGAGGGCTTATTTTATATCAGCACTGGAGTTAAGTTTTTATTTTTGGTCAAAATCATTTATGCCTATTCAGTTTTCATTAAGCATTTTGTTTTTAGTGATAGTTTTTATTTGTTTTAGAATTTTTGGTTTTTCAAAAATAAGTAAGATTTGGGAAAGTGTAATAGTTCTTAGATGGAGAGAATTTCAAGGAGTAATTTTAAAAGTATTTCTCTATTTCTTATTCTGCAGTGTATTAGTGGGAGGGCCATTTGTTGCAAAGTCTTTGTATTATGCTGGCACACCTGCATTTCCTTTTGCTGTAGGTTTATTTGAGGTGAATCCTATCAATAACTTAGAAGAGCTTAAACAAAAAAGTGAGCAAATTCTAGGGACACGTGATCAGTATGGCTCGGGACGTGGAATTAAAGAGTTTATTCAACATTTATGGTTAGTTGCCGTCCCAGAGAAGGGTGTCAATAACCGGTATGATTACCCTATAGGATTTGTCTATTTACTTTTTGTGGGGCCTTTTCTTGTATTATTCTTAAAATCTTTAAAAGAACAAAGGTTTGCTATTTTGCCCATATTAGCTATATGCAGCTGGCTCGTCTGGTGGATGGGGTCCCAGCAAACAAGATTTCTATTTGTTCCGTTAATTATAATGTACTTGGCAACCATTGTTTCTTTTAAGAACATTTCAAAAGTTCTAGCTGTTCTAATGTCTTTAGCTGTTTTGATCGTAGCGGTCTCGGTATTACAAGCTCAGAAAGGAGATTGGGGGAAATGGGGGTATAGTGTTCTTCGTCCCCAAGATCAAGCTTTGGTTACATTAGGGAAACAGTCGAAACAAGTGCCGGTCACAGTAGATTTCTTTGATGCTGCCTTTGCAGATTTTCCAATTGAGGTCAAGAATATCGATTCTATATTTGTTTTAAAGCATTAGATTATTATTTGTTTTATCTTGCCGGCTTGGCTTCCTTTACTATAATACTTTTATGTCTTCCTACCAAACATTTGATCTTAATCGTTCCATCACCAGTAAGCAAATTGTTGCTATTACAGGACTTCTGCTTATTTTGTATGTCATTGTTCATTTAGCTGGTAACTTATTTATTTTTGCAGGTCCCCAAGCTTTTAACGGTTATGCAGATAAATTGGGTGGTTTGGGTCCAATCAAGACGATGGCTGAATGGATATTATTTTTTATATTTCTCATTCATATTGTTGCTGTTACATATTTGGTCACACAAAATATTAAAGCAAGAGGAATGACCCGCTACGCTGTTGATAATTCAAAAAGACCTCGTTCATTAGCTACGCGTTTGATGCCTTACAGCGGTACCTATTTAATTGTTTATTTGATTTGGCATTTGGTTGATTTTACATGGGCTAATCATCACGGTAATCACAGCCTGATGTATGGCCAAGACTATGGTCTATATGGGTTGGTTATTAATACTTTTAAAGATCCCATGCATTCTTGGATGTATGTTTTAGCTATGTGTTTCTTGGGACTTCATTTAGCTCATGGTGTGCAAAGCTTTATCCAGACATTTGGTTTTAATGACAGCCGTTTTACTCTAGGAGTTAGGAAGTTTAGTAATCTATTTGCGTTGGCGATGGTTATTGCATACAGTTCGATTCCTTTGTATGTGTTGTACGTATTAAAAATTTAATTGTATGGGCAATTCATGAATCGCCCGTACGGAAAAAAATTATTATGTTAGATTCTAAAATCCCAGAAGGCGCAATGAAAGACAAGTGGACGAACTTTAAGTTCAATGCCAAACTTGTTAATCCTGCTAATAAGCGTAAATACAAAGTCCTCGTCGTGGGTACAGGCTTAGCTGGGGCTTCCGCTGCAGCTTCAATGAGTGAATTAGGTTATAATGTGGAAAGCTTCTGTTTCCAGGATTCTCCACGCCGTGCGCATTCCATTGCTGCTCAAGGAGGAATTAATGCTGCCAAGAACTATCCTAATGATGGAGACAGTGTTAAACGATTATTCTACGATACGGTTAAAGGTGGAGATTTTCGTTCCCGTGAAGCCAATGTCTATCGTTTAGCTGAAGTAAGTACTGCCATCATTGATCAATGCGTAGCTCAAGGCGTTCCTTTTGCCCGGGAATATGGGGGATATTTGGATAATCGTTCCTTTGGAGGGGCACAGGTATCACGTACATTTTATGCTCGTGGGCAAACTGGTCAGCAGCTTCTTCTTGGAGCATATCAGGCGCTGATGAAAGAAGCCTCTATAGGTAATGTCAAACTTCATCCGCGAACTGAACTTTTGGATATTGTAGTTATTGATGGGGTAGCCAAGGGGATTGTTGTTCGTAATTTGATAACAGGACAAATTGAGTCTCACGCTGGGGATGCTGTTGTTCTTGCAACTGGCGGTTATGGGAATGTGTTTTATCTTTCAACCAATGCTAAGCAGTGCAATGTCACAGCCACATGGCGTGCCCATAAAAAGGGTGCATTCTTTTCGAATCCTTGTTATACCCAGATTCATCCAACATGTATTCCTGTTCACGGAGACTATCAATCTAAACTGACCCTGATGAGCGAAAGTTTGCGTAATGACGGTCGTGTGTGGGTTCCTAAAACAAAAGGAGATAAACGTCCTGCCCATGAAATTCCAGATGCAGAACGTGATTATTTCCTTGAACGCAAATATCCAAGCTTTGGAAACCTTGTTCCTCGTGATATTGCCTCCCGTAATGTCAAAGAACAGTGCGACGCTGGTCTTGGGGTTGGTTCGACAGGTCAAGCTGTTTACTTAGATTTTGCGGATTCGATCAAACGTTTAGGTGCCGACACCATTAAAGAAAAGTACGGTAATTTGTTTGATATGTATCAAAAGATTACTGATTTCAATCCTTATCAAACTCCTATGATGATTTATCCAGCTGTCCATTATACGATGGGTGGTTTGTGGGTAGATTACACACTTATGAGTAATCTTCCAGGATTGTTCGTTGTTGGAGAAGCTAATTTTTCTGATCATGGAGCTAATCGTCTTGGGGCTAGTGCTTTGATGCAAGGTTTAGCGGACGGATACTTTGTTCTTCCTTATACAATTGGAAACTATTTAGCTCAGAATAAGCCTGTTGATAGGAAATTGAATGAGCATGCCGAATTTAAAAAATGCGAATCGGATGTTAATAATCTAGTCAAAGAATTGTTATCTATTAAAGGCAAACGCACGGTTGATGATTTTCATCGTGAGCTAGGTAAACTTGTCTGGGATAAATGCGGCATGGCTCGTAATGAAGCTGGTTTAAAGCAAGCTTTAAAGCGAATTCCAGAGATTCGTGAAGAATTTTGGAAGAATGTGAACGTATTAGGATCCGCAGAAGAGTTTAATCAAGCACTCGAACGTGCTGGGCGCGTCGCTGATTTCTTAGAATTTGGCGAACTCCTTGTCTATGATGCTTTAAAGCGTGAAGAAAGCTGCGGCGGTCATTTCAGAGAAGAATATCAAACACCCGAAGGTGAGGCTCTTCGTCGTGACGATCAATTCAGCTATGTCGCTGCCTGGCAATTTAATGGCGTCGGCAAAGAACCAACGCTTCATAAGGAAGAATTGAAATTTGAAGAAGTGCATATTGCGCAGAGATCATATAAGTAGGGGCGATTCATGAATCGCCCGTACAGGGACAAATTATGAGCAAAAAAATCAATCTCACATTAAAAGTTTGGCGACAAAAGAGTTCTTCAGCTCATGGAAAATTTGAAATCTATGATGCTAAGGATATTGATACAGATATGTCCTTTCTTGAAATGCTAGATGTGGTCAATGATAATTTAACCAAATCAGGAATTGATCCAATTGCTTTTGATCATGACTGCAGGGAAGGGATTTGTGGCGCTTGTGGAGCTGTTGTCAATGGTCAAGCTCATGGGCCAATGAAGGGAACAACCTTGTGTCAGCTTCATATGCGTAATTTTCAAGATGGTCAGGTACTTGTGATTGAACCATTTCGAGCTAAAGCTTTTCCAATTGTTAAAGATCTTTCGGTCAATCGTTCAGCCTTTGATCGTGTCATTCAAGCTGGTGGTTATATTTCAGTTAAAACAGGTCAAGCTCCAGATGCTCACGCTGTTCCTGTTCCAAAACCAGCAGCTGATTGGGCGATGAGTGCAGCTGAGTGCATTGGCTGCGGTGCCTGTGTGGCTGCTTGTCCAAATGCTTCTGCTATGCTTTTTGTATCAGCTAAGATTGATCATTTAAATACTCTTCCCCAAGGTTCCCCAGAACTTAAAAGCCGTACATTAAACATGGTCAAGCAAATGGACCAAGAAGGCTTCGGCAACTGTTCCAACGAATACGAATGCGAAGCTGCCTGCCCAAAAGAAATCAGCGTTGAGCATATCGCGCGGATGAATAAGATTCATCGAGAAGAGAATTTTTCTTAATGGATGCTCTTAATTTCTTCATAAATATTAAACTGCCATTCTTTTTAAAAATCATTATGTTTCTAGGTTTTATTCCCGCTCTTATATATATATTCTGTAATATTTCTAAAATTTCATTTGCAAATATTATTCGATCACCATTTGTAGTACGGACACTATTAATTGAATTCCTTTTATTATTTGTATATGTCTTTTTTATCTACAAGCCTCCAATTAATTTTAATAGAGAATCAATGTTATTTGATAAGGAAAACAATTCCCAATCTTCTACCAAAAATCTTACTGCGTTTAATTTTGATAAAGCAAGTCATGTGTATATTAAAGGGAACACTCTTAAAGGTTTTGATAGTATTATCAATGCATCTAACAGTGATCATATTAATGTGGAAAATAACGATATGAGTAAGTAGATTAAATCAACTGCTCCTTATATTCTTATTGATATATTTTCATCTTTCTAGACAATCTCGTCAGTAGCTAGTACAATCGTCTTTATGTCTTTAACCATCGACAAGCAAACCCTAGCGAAGTATGACGTCGCAGGTCCTCGTTATACCAGTTATCCTACCGCTCCAGAATGGAGTAAGGGTTTCACTGCTTTAAATTACATTGAGAAACTTAAGAGTTTTGGAAAAAACGATAAAACTTTATCCCTCTATATACATGTGCCATTTTGTGAGAATCTCTGCTATTTCTGTGCTTGTAATAAGGTGATTCGGGCAAGCGATGAAAAGGTTGGTGATGAGTTTTTAACGCATCTGTTTAAAGAATTGGATATGATTGCCTCTTATATAGACAAAAAGAAAGTCATTCGTCAGCTTCACTGGGGGGGCGGTACACCAACGTATTTATCAGAGGCTCAAATTAAAAGACTCTTTGCCAAGATCAGCTCCTTATTTGAAATTGATTTCAATGAAGAAATTGCAATTGAAGTTGATCCTAGAACTGTGACACTCAGTAAGCTTAAGGTTCTTCGTGAACTTGGTTTTAATCGAATTTCACTTGGAGTTCAGGACTTTGATGAAAAGGTCATGGATGATATCAATCGGATTCAGCCATTCACCCAAGTCAAACAAGTGAGTGACTGGTGCAGACAATTAAAGTTTGAATCACTTAATTTTGATCTAATCTACGGTTTACCATATCAAACCAAAGAAACATTCAAACAAACCCTTGATTTGGTCATGGGTTTAAGACCAGATCGTATCGCACTTTATAGTTTTGCCTATGTTCCTTGGCTTTCTAAGCCCCAAAATAAGTTCAACCTTGAAGCCATTCCAGTTCATGATGACAAATTAGATATTTTTATCAATTCAAGAGAGGCTTTGCTTAAGAATGGTTATCAAGCCATTGCCATGGATCATTTTGCCTTAGCGACTGATGAAATGGCTAAAGCTTTTAATGAGGGAAGACTGCATCGAAATTTTATGGGTTACACCGTTAAGCCTGCAGATGAATTTATTGGAGTTGGACCATCAGCTATAGGGTTCCTTGAGAACACCTTTGCTCAGAATATTAAGGTTCTTCCAGAATATTATGAAACGATTTCCAAAGAGCAGCTTCCAATTGAGCGAGGTAAGGTTTTAAGCCAAGATGACATTATTCGTCAGTGGGTCATTCGATCTTTAATGTGTCAGTTTGAAATTAATAAAGATCTCTTTAGAAAACAGTTTAAGACCAGTTTTGATGAATACTTTAAAGATGAATCCATCCACATTCAAAATTGTATTGAAGATGGATTGGTCATAGTGATTGCAGATCAGATTTTGGTGACAGATTTAGGTAAGATTTTTATTCGAAATGTCTGTATGGGTTTTGATTGGTATTTAAAACAAAAGGATGCACATAAACGATTTTCAAGGACAGTTTAAAAAGAAAGGTGATATGGCAACTAAAGCAAAAGTAGAGCAAAGTGATTTTTTATTGGCATTTGAGGGTAAGAATAAGAAGGTGCCTGTATGGTTTATGCGGCAGGCGGGCAGGTATTTGCCTCAATACCAAGCATTAAAAGCGAAAGTACCTTTAAAAGATCTTTTTAGAAACCCTGAGTTGGCAGGAGCTATAACTTTACAGCCATTAGAAATTCTTGGGGTTGATGCGGCGATTCTTTTTGCAGACATAATGACAATGCCTTCAGGTATGGGTTTTGATATTGATTTTATTGATGGGAAGGGGCCTGTAGTTAAGAATCCGATTTATGGTGCTAGTGATCTCAAACGTTTGGGAAAACTTAATGGATTGGATTATGTGACGCGCACGATTCAACTCATAAATGCTGTTCTTCCGCCAACTATACCGCTTATTGGTTTTGCAGGTTCTCCATATACTGTGATGACCTATTTATGTCATAAGAATAATCGATTAATGTTTTCAGACCCTAAAGTATTTCATAGCTTCATGTCTCTTTTGACGGACAATACGATTTTGTATCTCAAGCAACAGCAGCAAGCAGGGATTAAGTGCTATCAACTTTTTGACACATGGGCAGGAACTCTAAGACGCGAAGAATATCAAGAGTTTGTAATGCCTTATGTTCAAAAGATTTTTAAATCTGTAAAGCTGCCATCAATTTATTTTCTTAAGAATTGTTCTCATCTTTTAGACTTGATGGATCAAAGTGGAGCAGACCTGTTATCTGTATGTGAGACGGTGGATATAGGAAAAATTAAGGTCAAGAGCGGTATTCAGGGCAATTTACTCAATCATTTTCTATATGCTGATGAAAAGACTATCATTGCTGAAACTAGAAAAATTCTCAAATCTGCCAAAGCTAAACACAGCAAATATGTCTTTAATCTGAACCACGGCGTCATGCCTGATGTAGATCCTCTTAAACTTAAACTAATTGTGGATGAGGTTCACAAATTTGCCTGGAAATAAAATCGCAATTATTGGTGGGGGCATATCAGGTTTGGCTGTATTGCATTATCTTAAGGCAAGCTGCCCGGAACATGCGATTACGCTTTACGAGGCCAATTCTAAGGTTGGGGGATTAATCAATACTTGGGATGATCAGGGGTTTTTCTTTGAAACAGGTCCCAATGCTTTCTTGACCAATCAGCCTAATACTCTTGATTTTATCAGAGATGTAGGATTTGATGATCAAATCATTGAAGCTAATACGGCTTCACAGCGCCGTTATGTTCAAATTGATGGGAAGCTTCAGCAATTTCCTATGAATTTTGGGGCGTTTATTCAGACGCCACTTTTATCTACCAAAGAAAAATTCCGTCTTCTTCAGGGATTGTTTCAGAAAAATATCTCCAAAGATCAAAGTATTTATGACTATATGTCTAAACGATTTGGGACTGCGGTCGCTGAGCGTTTCATTGACCCTTTCTTATCTGGCGTTTCAGCTGGAGATATTAAGCGCCTTCATATGCAATGGGCTTTTCCTAAGCTTGGTAGTAAGAAGGGTGGCCAAGCAAAGCTTTGTTCTTTTAAACGTGGGATGGGAAGCTTAATTCAGCATTTGTTTAAGAAATATGAGGCTAATATTAAACTGGGAATGGTTGTGAATGATTTACAGCAAATTGACTCAGACATAAGAATTCTGTGTACTCCTGCCTATGTGAGCTCTAAATTGCTTAATCTGGAAGTTCTTAACCAAATCCCATATTCTCCTATTGCGGTGATTGGTTTACTGTTTAAAAAGAACTCATTTAAGAATCAACCCAATGGTTTTGGCTATCTTATTCCTTCTACCCAAAAGAAGGAGATTTTAGGGGTTCTTTTGGAAACCAATGTGTTTAACCGAAGTTCTAGTCCCGATGAGACGGTCATTAGAGTTATGGTGGGAGGGGCGCATAATCCTCAGATTACTGCAAACAGCGACGGAACATTAGTCGAAAAAGCCATCCAAGAGTTAGATTTGACCTATGGTCTTAAAGAAAGACCCAAGGGGATTTCTTTTAAAATTTGGCCTAAAGCCATTCCACAGTATGAACTTACCTACCCTTACATACGAAAAACCATTCAAGATTTCTTGGAACACCACCCTAATATTCATCTGTGTGCTAATTATTTGGATGGAATTTCTTTTAATGACTGCATTTTTAACGCCAAGGCCGTGGCTGCCAGGGCTCTTGCCCATTCGACTTAATTGTGAGATAATCGTTTCAACTTAACAACCGCAGTATTCCTAAGAAAGCAACCCATGATATCCGTTTTTCAAGCCGAAAGTATTGTTTTAAATAGTGCTAAGCTCCTACCAACTGTTTCAATTCCGTTAAAAGAGGCTGTTGGCCGTTTTTTACGTGAAGATATTTATAGTGATCGTGATCAACCGCCATTCGATAAGGCGGTGATGGATGGATTTGCGATCAATACAGCCACATATGACAAGGGCACCCGAGAGTTTGTGATTGAGAAAGTGATTGCAGCCGGCGATAAGCCTTATAAATTAAAAGAAACAGCCCATTGTGCGCAAATCATGACAGGAGCTGTTGTCCCAGGCGGTGTTAATACCATTATTCCCGTTGAGCAAACCCATCGTTATGGAGACATGGTGACGCTTAAAGATTGGACGCTCGTTAAACCCAAACAAAATATTCGTTTTAAAGCCAGTGATGCCAAAAAAGGTCAACTTTTGATCAAAGCAGGACGTATTCTTGAAGCTCCTCACATTGGAATTTTGGCTTCAGTCGGTAAGGTTATGGTTAAGGTCAGTATGCAGCCTAAGATTGCGATCATTTCTAATGGAGATGAGTTGGTTGACATTCATAAAAAACCACAGGATTATCAAACAAGAACTTCCAATAGCTATGCTTTAAAAGCCCTTTTAGATTCTAGTAATTTGGCTGATTCACAAATTTTTCATTATTCAGATAATAAAGCCAATCTTCTTAAGGGTATTGGCAAAAATCTTAAGGATTTTGATATCTTGGTTTTAAGCGGTGGGGTTTCCATGGGAGAGTTTGATTATATTCCAGAGGTTTTAAAGACATTGAAAGTCAAAATGCTCTTTCATAAGATTGCCCAAAAACCCGGCAAGCCATTGTGGTTTGGAAAAACTAATGGAGGCAAAGCGGTGTTTGCTTTACCGGGGAACCCCGTTTCAACTCAGATTTGTGCCTATCGTTATTTAATTCCTCATTTGAAGAAAGCTGCAGGTTTTAAAATGCATCAAGAATACGCCACACTGTTATCTGTCCCTAAAGTCGACACAGATTTAACATCTTTTATTCCTGTTCAAATGAATGAGAAAAACGGCATTCGTTATGCTCAAGCGATTGTGACAGGTGGTTCCGGAGACTTTTCCGCATTGGCGCAAGCCGATGGATTTATCGAATATGAACAATCCCAAAAAACTTCATGGCCTTATTTTAGCTGGCGGGTTTAGTAAGCGTATGGGGCAAGACAAAGCCCTGATTAACTACCACGGTAAGCCCCAAATAAAATTCCTCTTTGACCTGCTCACAGAGTGTTGTGACAGTGTTTTTATCTCCAAAAGAAATGATCAAACATCGACGGACCATTCGTATATTAATGACGATTTAAGCTTTGAAGGCGGGGGACCTCTTGTTGGTATTTTGTCCGCAATGAAAGCTCATCCTGATGCTTCCTGGCTTGTGATGGCTTGTGATCTTCCTTTTGTCACACAAGAGGCGCTACAACTATTAATTCAACAACGTGACCCATCCAAATTAGCAACCGCTTTTAAAAGCACCCACGATCAACTTCCCGAACCTTTATGTGCTATTTGGGAATCTCATGCCTATGAAAGAATTTTAGATTTATTTAAAGAAGGCATGCATTGCCCCAGAAAAATGCTGATTAAAAATGATATTAAGTTACTAGATCAAAAGAATCCAAGATGGTTGGATAATGTGAATGATTTAACAGATCTTAATCAAGCCTTAAATGTATTGAAAAAAGAGAAGTAAAATTTTGAAGAATGTTCTTTTGGATATTCTGAAGCATTGTTAATGTAATTATCTATGAAAAAAGATCAGTGCATCATTAGCGAATTAGCCAAGATTGTTTCACAGGACCATTCTCTAAAGGCCCTTTGGCTGGATGTGGCCCATAAGAAGGTTTCTTTTGCGTTTGAAGATGGCATGGAAACGGAAGAAAGCAGACAAAGGCTTCAAGAAATAGTGTCCCACTATAAGCCGGATGTTGATTCGAAATGCATTCAAGATGTTTGGCAGGACATGGATTGTGCCTTATGTCATAAAAGTGCAAAGCATTCCATTCCTGATAATATCAAACTTGTGACCATTCCTCGTTCCGGTTTGTTGATTGAAAAGTTGAATATTTCGACCCCGCGTTGTCTGTGGCGTTGGCAGCAATTCCCCTGGATCCATTTTAAACCGCGTCAATTCACGTTACCTCCTGATTTAATTAATCTTACAGAATGGAAGCAAGAGCTAGGAGGCGCGATTATTTGTGCTATTGCAACCCTGATTGGGTTTTTAATCGAAAAAACTGTTATTCCATTGCCGCCAGGTGTTGCAATTGGCTGTTATGTGATGGCTTATATTGCAGGGGCTTATTTTCCTTTTAGGGAAACCATTGAACTATTGCGTAAGGGCATTTTGGATGTTCATTTCTTAATGATGTGTGTTGCTTTGGGGGCGGCATTTATTGGTCATTGGTGGGAGGGGGCAACGTTATTGTTCCTGTTTTCTTTAAGCGGCGCTCTGGAAGAGATGGCGATGGCGAACACCGAGCGCGAAATTAAAAGTTTATTTAAAGAAGCTCCCAAGACCGCCACGATCTTGGATAACGAAGGCCATGAATTCACATTAAATGTTGAAGACTTAAAAGTGGGGATGCTTTTGAGAGTCCGTCCTGGAGAATTATTTCCTGTTGATTCCCTTGTTATGAGGGGTTCAAGTGCAGCTAATGAGGCTAATTTAACGGGAGAGTCACTTCCCGTCGATAAAAAGCCTGGAGATCATGTGTTTAGCGGTACGATCAATCTGTGGGGATCGGTAGATTGCCGTATTTCCAAACTGGCTAGTGACAGTGTTTTGGCCAAGATTATTGAGTTAATTGAAAAGGCCCAGGAAAGCAAGGCCCCTTCGCAAAGATTTACCGATCAATTCAGTACGGGATACACCTATGCAATTTTAGGTGGTAGTATATTGATGTTCTTCGTTTGGTGCTTTGTTTTTCATGTCCCGGCTTTTATAGGAACTGAAACACAGACATCTGCTTTTTATCGAGCGATGACTCTTCTAGTTGTAGCATCCCCATGTGCGCTTGTCTTATCCATTCCTTCGGCCATTCTAGCTGGAATTGCAGCTGGCGCTAAGGGAGGCGTGTTATTCCGTGGTGGAGTTGCCATTGAGAAATTAGCTGAGGTCACACGAGTGGCTTTAGACAAGACGGGAACTTTAACAACGGGTGAGCTTAAAGTCATCAAGATTTATCCATATACGCAGGGCAAGGAACAAGAGGTATTAAAATTAGCTGCCTCAATTGCCCATCATTCTACGCATCCCGTTTCTAAGGCCATAGCAAAGACATATTTGGATCAAGGTGGGGAGCTCTTTGAAGTTAGAGATTTTGAGTCCTTATCTGGTTTAGGTTTACAAGCCAATGTGGTATTGTCTGAAGGATCTTTCGTAAAAGTCAGGCTGGGCCGCCGATCCATGTTTCCTATGCTTGCGTCGATGAGTGAGCCTGAAATAGGTGTAACTGAGGTGATGGTGGAGTCTGCCCAGATTAAAGGACAGATCCTTTTATTAGATCAAGTCAGAGCCGTGAGTGCTCCTCTTTTGAAGGATTTGCAGGCCAAGGGTATTAAGGTAAGCATGTTAACAGGAGATCGTCCTGAGGCAGCAGAGCTCATTGCCAAGCAAATAGGTTTAACAGATATTTATGCAGCTTTGACTCCGGAACAAAAAGTGCGTCAAATACAACAATGGCAATCTCAAGGAGAGAAGGTTGCGATGGTGGGAGATGGAGTCAATGATGCTCCTAGTTTAGCTGCTTCTTATGTGGCTGTGGGAATGGGAATGCGTGGTTCTGCAGCAGTTCTTGAACAGGCAGATATTGTGCTTGTGCAAGACAAACTAGAAAATTTCATTTTTGCCTTTAATCTCAGCAAAAAAGCTCGTAGAATCATTCAACAAAATTTAACGATCTCTTTAGGTGTTATTCTTGTTTTAGTTTTTAGTGCCCTGGGAAGTGCGATTCCTTTAACGGTTGGGGTGATTGGGCATGAAGGATCAACTGTAATTGTCGTTTTAAATAGTCTGAGATTATTAATTAAACATAGAGAAGAGGCAATGCCTCGTCTGTACAAAAATGAAATAATATGATCGTCATTGGTTTAAATCATAAAACCGCTCCCATCGAAATCCGTGAGAAATTCTTTTTGAACCCCTCTCAGCAGGACATTCTTCTTTTAGAATTGAAGAATCATCCTTTAATTAGTGAAGCATTTGTTTTGTCTACATGCAATCGTATTGAAGTTTATCTTGAACAAACTGATCCCAGTGTAAATCTGGATTTTGTTGTTTCTTTAATTTCGAAGGTCAAGAAGATTGGTTTTGATAGTGATATTAAGAAGTATCTTTATACACATGAAGGCCAGTCAGCCATTGAACATATTTTAAGAGTATCGACAGGGCTTGATTCTTTGGTTTTGGGTGAAAGGCAAATTTTAGGACAGGTGAAAGCTTCAGCTATTCGAGCCAGAGAGGTTGGTCTATTATCACGATATTTTAATATTCTCACTAATATTGCAATTCGCGCTGGAAAGAAAGCTCAGAATGAGACAGATATTAGTCTTGGAGGATCCTCCGTCAGTTGGGCTGCTATTGAAATGGCCCAGCAAACCCTGGGAACTTTGGAAAACAAAAGTGTGCTTGTGATTGGTGCTGGAAAGATGGGGGAGTTGGCGCTGACGAATCTAAAGAATCATTCAGTTTCAAAAATTTATTTGATGAATCGCACGGGTGAGAAAGCTGAAGATTTAGCCAAACAATATGACGGCATTGCGGCTTCTTTTTGGGATATTAAAGAAATCCTTACTGAAGTAGATGTCTGCTTTTGTTCCGTAGGTGCGCCGCATTATCTTTTGGATGTCGAGAAGATTAATAACATCATGAAATTGCGAAACGGGCGTAAATTAATTTTAATTGATATCTCCATGCCTCGTAATATTGATCCTGCCGTAGGACAGCTAGAAGGTGTTCATTTAAGCTCAATTGATGCTCTTGATGGGGTTGTTCAATCCAATATGAAGAAACGTCAAGAAGCTATTATCCAGGTTGAGGCCATCATTTCACAAAAGAAGTTAGAGTTTAATCAGAAATGGGACAAGCTCAAATCTTTAAATGATTCTGATTTCTATCAAGCTTCTCAAAAATCGGTTCTATAAAAAATAAATTTTAAAAAAAGGTTTATTCGTTGCTTTTTAATTCCATTGTTATTATTTGCATTATTTCTACGTTGGTTTTTATTGCCTTTCTAGCAGGGAGATATTGTGCTCATTATCCAAAGTTTTCGGCAAGCTGGATCCAGATTATTTGTATTCCATTCTTCGTGATGTTTGTCATATCGGTCATCTATAAAGCTCCTTGGTTTTGGTATGTCATACAGTTTGTTATGCAAATCATGGCCTTAACTGCAGGGATTAATTTTGAAAGAAATCCCAAGAAATAAATAAAATCTATGTGTAATCGAAAAGGATTCACTCTCTTAGAGCTCCTAGTTGTTATCTCTGTTTTAGTCATTATGATTGGAATGGCAATACCGACTTTTAAGGGTATGCAACAGCAAGGCACTTTAACTCAAGTCCAAAAAGAATTGCAAACCCTGCAGGGTGCTGTGGAATCTTATTATACGAACTCTAATCCGAATGCCTATCCACCATCAACCACGCTACTTATTTCTAATTATTTAATTTCCGCGATTCCCCAGATAATTGGTGATGTATTTTATGATCCTTTAAAAACCTCACCTCAGGCAGAATACAGATATATTGCATCAGCTAATAGAAAGTATTATCTCATTCGTTCTGTTGGTTTAGATGGGGTTCAAGGAGGATTATCTATAAGCAATACAGGTGTTGTATTAAAAATCGGAGATGATATTTGTGTGACTAACGGAAGCGGGTGTTAGATGGAATCTAAAAAACCACCAAAAGATTTTAAAGATGCTTATATGCTTGCCAGAGCCTGGAGCATAGGTAGTGGAATTGTTTTTTTATGCTTGATGGGATATTTTTTGGATCAACATTTTCATAAAGAAAAATTTTTCGTATTAATGGGGTTCGGTGTTGGTATTTTATATACCATTTATGAAATTTATAAGACCGTAAAGTCTCAAAAATAGTTTCACAAACCCTTGCATCATGTAGAGTTATCATTTATCATTAGGCCAATCTTATGAATTCCTCTTTCGATTTGAACGCTTATTTAATGAGTCACGTCTTAAATTCCCAAGAATGGCATTTGCCATTTTTTGCTCCCATTCCATTGCCGGGTTTTTTAAGTCTTCACGGTTTGATGATTTTTATAGGAGCGGCAATCCTTCTTATTTTATTTTTGGTTCTTTATCGTAAGCAAGATCGTGTTCCTACGGGTATCACAAATTGCTTGGAAGTATTTGTTGTTTTTGTCAGAGATGAAGTTGCGATTCCTTCTTTAGGTCAAAAAGATGGAATTCTTTTTACTCCAATGCTTTGTACAATCTTCTTTTTTATTCTGATCCTTAACCTCCTTGGTCTTATTCCAATATTTGCAACTGCAACCGCAAATGTGAATGTTACTGGTGCACTCGCATTTCTTATCTTTATCCTTTTAACGATAGGAACTTTTCTCCGTGTTGGAATCAAGGGTTTTTGGAAAGCGATGGTCCCATCAGGTTTGCCAATTCCTTTAATACCTTTCTTTTTTGTTATTGAAGTCGTCAGTTTATTTATCAAAAGTGGTGCTTTAATGATTCGTCTTATGGCTAATATGATGGCAGGGCATATGATTATTTTGTCATTGCTAGGATTAATTATTATGTTTGGGTGGTTCGCAGCGCCAGCACTCCCAATCGCAGTATGTATTTATGGTATGGAAGTCTTTGTGGCTTTCCTACAGGCGTATGTATTTATTTTATTGTCTGCCATATTTATTGGTCAGATGTATCATCCAGAACATTAATTAACCCGACGTACGTCGGGGGAATTAATCCTGCGAAGCTTCCAAATAAAAATTTTGAAGCGAAGCGGGATTAAACAGAAAGGGGATTTGTATGACACCGCAATTAATCGAAATCGCAAAATTAGGAAATATTTCAGCTGGGGCAGGTCTTGGTCTAGCTGCTGTAGGTGCAGGTATCGGGGTCGGTTTAATCGTTTCTGCAGCTATCACAGCTATGGCCCGTCAGCCAGAACAAGCAGGCAAGGTCCAAACGACCATGTTTATTGGTATTGCTATCATTGAAGGGGTTGCTTTATTCGCAGCTGTTATGTGCTTTTTGGCTCTCAAATAATAATCGAGGTATTTTATGTCATCACCTACAAGTCAAACAATGGAAGTTGAAGCAGGGCATCATCCAGCGCCCAAAGGCGATATTTTAACGCCTGACGTAACGATGCTCATTTTAACTTGGGTGACCTTCTTTTCATTATTAGTCATCCTTCATAAGTTTGCCTGGAAACCTATTCTGGATGCTTTGCAAAAACGAGAAAAAGAAATCCGCGATACGTTGGATAATGCCGATAAAGCTAAAGCTCGTCTAGCCCAGATTGAAGAAGAGAGGCAGAAGATCATTGATGATGCTAAGACTCAGGCTACTCAGATTATAGAGAATGGTCGTGTTGCAGCTAAAGAGTTGGCTGCAGACATTGAAGCAAAAAGTCGTCAGCACGCAGAAAATATCACCCAAAGTGCTCATGAAGAAATAGCTGGGGAAAAACAAAGGTTATTAAAAAATTTACGTCAAGAAAGTGCGGATTTGGCGATCTCGCTTGCGACTAAAATTATTGGCGAAAATATGGATCAAGACAAAAATAGACGTTTGGTTGATGAGGCCATTAAGCAATTATGAGTCAAAATCAAATTACTCACAGGTATGCTCAAGCCTTATTTGATTTAGCCGAAGGAGAGAATGGGCTATATCCTGTTTATGTTTCTTTTCAAGAAATCAGCGTTCTTTTAAAACAAAGTCCAGATTTTAAGACTTTTGTTTATAATCCGCTGCTTTCCATTGATGAGAGAGCAACTATTCTTCGCAATGTCTTTGAAAATAAAATTCCTAAACTTCTTTTTAAATTTTTGATGTTTTTGAATGCTAAGAACCGTTTTAATCTGATCGCTGGTATTTTTGAAAGTTTAGATGAGCTTTTTTTGGAAAAAAATAATCAAATGAGGGTCGACTTACAAACGGCATTTAATTTGCAAGATGATCAAAAGAAGAATATTCAAAATGAATTGAGTCATAAATATCACAAAGAAATTACTTTAAACACCCAGGTTAAGCCGGATTTATTAGGTGGTTTTCGTTTGTTGGCAGCAGGAACATTATTTGATGGCACCATTAAAAACCAATTAGAACAATTTAGACAAAAAGTATCTGTATAAAACAATAAGAGGCGACATCCTATGGCACAGCATTTAAATCCCGACGAAGTCACAGCAGTTTTAAAAAAAGAATTAGCTGCATTTGAAACCAAAATTCAAACCTATGAAATAGGAACTGTTTTGAATGTTGGAGATGGTATTGCTCGTGTGTACGGGCTTAACAATGTTATGTCTGGTGAGTTGGTTGAATTTTCTAATGGTATTCAAGGGGTTGCTCTTAACTTAGAACAAGACAATGTTGGGGTTGCTATTTTTGGGTCTGACAGCGAAATTAAAGAAGGTGATGAAGTTAAGCGTACAGGTAAAATTGCTTCCGTTCCAGCAGGAGATGCTTTACTAGGTCGTATTCTTGACGGTTTAGGAAATGCGATTGATGGTAAAGAACCGATTGTTACCAAAGAATTTCGTCAAATTGAACTTAAAGCACCTGGAATCATTGATCGTAAAAACGTTCATGAACCCATGCAAACAGGGATTAAGGTTATTGATGCTTTAACACCAGTTGGCCGTGGGCAGCGTGAACTTATTATTGGAGATCGTAAGACAGGTAAGACGACTTTAGCTATTGATGCCATTATTAATCAAAAAGGCAAGGGTGTTTACTGCTTTTATGTTGCCATCGGTCAAAAGCGTTCTACGGTTGTTGGTATTTATGAAAAACTTCGTAAATATGGGGCAATGGAATATACAACGATTATTGCCGCAACTGCTTCCGACCCCGCACCTATGCAATTTTTATCTCCATACTCAGCAACAGCGATGGCGGAATATTATCGTGATAATGGTAAGCATGCCTTGATTATCTATGACGATTTAACTAAACAAGCTCAAGCTTATCGTCAATTGTCTCTATTGCTCCGTCGTCCACCAGGCCGCGAAGCTTATCCTGGAGATATTTTCTATCTTCATTCACGTTTGCTCGAACGCTCATGCAAACTTAGCGATGAAAAGGGAGCAGGTAGTTTGACCGCTCTTCCGATTATTGAAACACAGGCAGGGGACGTTTCTGCTTATATTCCTACAAACGTTATTTCCATTACTGATGGTCAGATTTTCTTGGAAGCAGACACATTTAATGCTGGTCAGCGTCCTGCGATCAACCCTGGTATTTCTGTTTCCCGCGTAGGCGGTGATGCTCAAGTTAAAGCGATGAAACAAACCGCTGGGTCATTACGTTTGGAATTAGCTCAGTACCGTGAACTTGCAGCTTTCGCTCAGTTTGCCTCTGATTTGGATGCAGCTACCAAAAAGCAGCTGGATCGTGGTAAGCGTTTAATGGAAATTATTAAGCAGGGAATTCAAGTCCCATTACCTGTCGTCAAACAAGTCGCCATCATTTTTGCTGGTGTTAATGGTTATTTAGATGACATTCCAGTTAATAAAATCAAAGCTTTTGAAGATCATTTACATTCTCAAATTGATAGCAAATATGCGAGCTATGTTGAGCTTTTTAATAAGAATTTAGCGATGACAGATGAAGTTAAGACAGCGCTTAAAAAACTACTCGATGAGGTTAAAGGTACCTTTACTGCATGATCAGCATAAAAGAATACAATAAAAAAATCGGGTCACTCAAAAATACCCGCAAGATGACTAAGACTATGAAAATGGTCTCAGCCAGTAAATTTAAAAAGGCATACAAAGCTCAAGCCAATGCTTTAGACTATGCCCATAAACTACAAGAGCTTATCTCGAGGTTATCTTCATCGGGTGGACAAAAAAATCATCCTCTTGTGAAGCCTAAAGAAAGAGTTAATAAGGTTTTAGTTCTTCTTTTTACGTCCGATAAGGGTTTAGCTGGTGGTTTTAATAATAACCTCATTCGTAAGGTTCGAAATTGGATTAAAGAGAATTCTTCCAAGTATGACCAAGTCAGTATGAGTTTTTGTGGTCGTCGAGGATATATGTCTTTTCGTAAGTCTCAAACAGTTCAAAAGTACTATGAAAACATTACAGTAAAACCTAATTTTGCCGATGCTTTAGGTGTTGCTAAAGATTTAGCAGAGTCTTATACCAAAGCGGAGTTTGATGAAGTTTACATTGCATATAACCGATTTCATGGGCCGCTGTCACAGGAGCCTGTAATTGAGAAATTCTTACCCTTAGATCCATCAGAATTATCTAAAGGAAAGGAAGTTTCAAAAGGTCCAAGTGCAGACTATGAATATGAGCCTGAAGAAGGAGAATTGATATCCTTCTTAATTCCAAAGTTCTTAAATTTTAAAATTTATTTTACGCTATTAGAAAATGCGGCTGGTGAGCATGGGGCTCGTATGTCAGCTATGGATAAGGCGTCTTCCAATACAGCAGACTTGATTGATCGTTATACGCTTTTACGTAATCGCGCAAGACAAGCGGCTATTACTACAGAATTAATTGAAATTATCTCAGGTGCAGAGGCATTAAAATAACCGAAAGAGGATTTTTTATGAGACCACAAGGCAAAATTACTCAAGTATTAGGTGCAGTTATCGACGTCACGTTTCCTTTTGAAGGTCTGCCATCCATTGGAGCTGCGCTTAAAACCACCAATAAAACAATTAGTGATAAACCAGATAATTTGACCTTAGAGGTTGCTCAGCATTTGGGTGATAATATTGTGCGTACGATTGCTTTGGATAGTACCGAAGGTTTGATTCGTGGTCAGGCAGTGACTAATACTGGTGAAGGTTTAACAATGCCAGTAGGGGAAGGGACTTTGGGACGTGTTATGAATCTTTTAGGTGAGCCTATTGATCAACAAGGTCCTGTTAAAGCTGTCAAATATATGCCCATTCATCGTCATGCTCCGTCGGTAGAAGAGCAAGAGACCTCCACATCCATTTTAGTTACAGGAATTAAAGTTATCGATCTTTTGGCTCCATACCGCAAGGGTGGTAAAATTGGGCTTTTTGGTGGGGCAGGGGTAGGAAAGACGGTTTTGATCCAGGAATTGATTAACAATATTGCCAAGGAACACGGTGGTTATTCTGTGTTTGCTGGTGTTGGGGAACGTACTCGTGAAGGTACGGCGCTCTATAAGGAAATGAAAGAAGCAGGAGTTATCGATAAAACATCTCTAGTTTATGGACAAATGAATGAGCCTCCAGGCGCGCGCGCACGTGTTGCTTTGTCTGCTTTGACTGTAGCTGAATATTTCCGTGATGAAATGCATCAAGATGTGCTTTTATTTGTGGATAACATTTTCCGTTTTACCCAAGCGGGTGCTGAAGTATCTGCTTTGTTAGGTCGTATTCCGTCTGCTGTAGGTTATCAGCCCACTTTAGGTACAGACATGGGGGAATTACAAGAACGCATTACATCGACCAAGAATGGTTCTGTAACATCTATCCAAGCGATTTACGTTCCAGCTGACGATTACACTGATCCAGCACCAGCTGCCACATTTGCTCACTTGGATGCAACAACCGAACTTTCTCGTCCTATTGCTGAGCTGGGTATTTATCCTGCTGTTGACCCATTAAGTTCTTCATCAACAATTTTGGCTCCTGAAATCGTCGGAGATGAACATTATAAGGTTGCTCGTCAGGTTCAAGAAATTTTGCAAAAGTATAAGGAGCTTCAAGATATCATCGCGATCTTAGGTATGGATGAATTGTCTGAAGAAGATCGCTTAGTTGTAGAGCGCGCTCGTAAAATTCAGAAATTCTTATCTCAACCATTTCATGTGGCTGAACAATTTACAGGTATTAAAGGTAAATATGTTCCGGTTGAAGAAACTATCCGTTCCTTCAAAGAAATTCTAGAAGGTAAGCATGATAGTATTCCTGAGCAAGCTTTTTACATGGTTGGTAATATTGATGAAGTTATAGCGAAAGCGAAAACACTCTAATGTTTCAGTTATCTATTGTCACTCCATCTGGCAAAGTCTTTGAAGATTCGGTTGAAAGTGTTGTTCTGCCTGGTCTTGAAGGCGGTTTAGAAGTTTATTCTCATCATGCGCCTATTCTTTATGCACTTAAAGGCGGTTTGGTCCGGGTGAAAAAAAATGGCCAAGATGTTAACTCTTTTACAATAGACAGCGGTGTAGTCGAAGTCAATGCTAAGCATGATGTTCTAGTCCTTGCTGACCAAATTCTCTCAGATTCAAGTGTGTCTGTTCCCAAATAAAATATGAAAAATATTAATGCATCATTAATGTTTTCATTAATCCTTGTAAGTATAGGCTATGCTGATAAGTCTCATGCTCAAGATTACTTTACTTCAGTTTTATCCAATATTAAAAAAGGTCATGCCCTTGAAGCTGTAGAGTCTTTGGGAGCTTATAAATCCACACTGCTTGGTTGTCTCATGAATCATCAAGGCAGTGAATCTGCATGCAAAGACAGTGTAACATTGGCACCAACAGAGAACTTCAACTACGAATTCATATCCCCACCTAAAGATAAAAGTAATGCCTGGTCAATTAAAGCCACTGGTAAGAATCGCTTAGATGTCGATGATACAGTGGTCTTTTCAAGCGATGAAGGCGGCCGTGTTTCTTGCAAAGCTTCAGGAAAAATCGTAAACGCTTGTTAACCTTCTTCAGAAAATAAATCTTGCCTTTTGCTGTGAGAATATGTTACCTTTGAGGTAACTCCTAGTTTAACCCCTATCTAAAAAAGAAAGTTGCCTATGCGAAATTTTCTTACTGTTAAGCTAGTCTTTATTTCAGTTTTCTTCGTCATTCCACTCGCAACAGCAGCAGACAATCCAACAACACAACCCAAATCAGAACTCGTTCATCCTAGGGCTCAAATTGAGGCCGAAACTGTGCCTGTTAGCTCTGATCCAAAACAAATTCAGGATGTGATTTCGCAGAACAAACAGAATCTTGAGGATAAAGATACTGATAAATCTAGTGCCCGGGCAACGGAAAAGAAAACAGAAGTTGTATCTCCAGACAAAAATAATCAAAGAGACGGTGGTAATTCTCCTAGTGGCGGTCCGGGAGGCTCTGTGCCTACCAATGTTCAGAATTCTACGGTTAATGTGGAACCCTTCTCAGGCAGTGCCAATATGGCTTATCCTATTCAGGTGCCTCCAGGTAGAGGGGGAATTCAACCGAATTTAGCTTTGACGTATTCTTCCAGTTTTAGAAGCTTAGGTTTAGCGGGGATTGGTTGGACTATGGACTTGGGTTCAATCCAGCTGTCAACAAAGAAGGGTCCGCCTAAATATGATGGGACGGACATAGTTACTTTGATTGAAAATGGTTCATCACAAGATTTAGTTTATGACTCAGCAGTAGGGTTTTATCGTACGGAAGTTGAAGGAGCTTTTGCAAAGATCCAAAAGGTGGCAGACCATTGGGAGGTAACAGACAAGAAGGGTGTTAAATATTATTTTGGTAATACCGATGATTCTCGTTCTTTTGATCCAGCCAATCAAAGTCATATCTTCCGTTGGGCATTAAATAGAGTAGAAGATCTTAATGGTGACTATATGACAATGAGTTATCTTAAAGATCAAGGACAGTTGTATCCACAGTCGCTAGCCTATACAGGAAATAGCCAAAAATCTTTAAACACTTATGCGCAGATATTATTCAATTATGAAGATACGGGTCTGCCATTTCATTCTTACATGGAAGGATTTTTAGTTAAAACGAGCAAGAGAATTAGCAGTGTTAATAGTTTTGTTAATGGTATAAATCAAGTTTCGTATAATTTTATTTATCAAACTTCTACTATTACTGGTCATTCCAGACTATCTCAAATAAGTGAATGTCGCCCTCAGAATGTATGTTTACCGCCGGTTATTTTCAATTGGCAAGATATTGAAGGGAAAATTGTTGGTTCAACAGCCACTGGAGCTGGTGGAGCACAGCGATGGTCACCGGCTGATTGGAGCTGGAGATCTTATGAAATTGCGGATGTCAATGGCGATGGTTTTCATGATTTCATTAGTTTTCAGACAGATGGTGTTTATGTGTGGAAATCAACAGGTACGGGATTTGCTGCTGTGGAACACTGGTCATTGGTGAATTGGGATCCAAGTGCAAGAAGACATGGGATAGCTGATATTAATGGAGATGGGAAAGCAGATTTAATTAGTTTTCAAACTGACGGATTGTATGTCTGGATTTCGACCGGATCTGGTCTTTTGGGTGAACAGCGATGGTCACCAGCTGATTGGAGTTGGAGATCCTATGAAATTGCGGATGTCAATGGGGATGGTTTTCATGATTTTATCAGTTTTCAGACAGATGGTGTTTATGTGTGGAAATCAACAGGTACGGGATTTGCTGGTGTGGAACACTGGTCATTGGTGAACTGGGATCCAAGCGCAAGAAGACATGGGATAACTGATATTAATGGAGATGGGAAAGCGGATTTGATTAGTTTTCAAACTGACGGATTGTATGTCTGGATTTCGACCGGATCTGGTCTTTTGGGTGAACAGCGATGGTCATCAGCTGATTGGAGCTGGAGATCTTATGAAATTGCTGATATGAATGGCGACGGGTTAAGTGATTTCATCAGTTTTCAGACAGATGGTGTTTATGTGTGGAAATCAACAGGTAAGGGATTTGATGGTGTAGAACGCTGGTCATTGGTGAATTGGGACCCAAATACAAGAGAGCATGGAGTAGCAGATATAAATGGTGATGGAAAATTTGATTTACTAAGTTTTCAAAGCGATGGACTCTATGTGTGGCTATCGACAGGAGTTAGTCTTCTTGGAGAAAAACGTTGGTCCATGGAAAACTGGAATAGAAAGCATTCGATTGCTGATATGAATGGAGATGGAAAGGGAGATTTTATTAGTTTGCAAACAGATGGTCTTTATGTTTGGGAGAATAATAAGGGGATATCGGATTTGCTTAAAAGTACCAATAATAGTATTGGTGTTGTTAATAGCATTGATTATGAATATTCCACACAATATGAGAATTTCCTATTACCATTTTCTATTCCTGTTGTTAAGACAACATCAATGACTATATCAAATCCAATAGGTGCGCCTAGTACTTATACGACTAATTATCATTACGCTGGCGGCAAATGGAATGCGGCAAATCGAGAGTTTCAAGGCTTTCAAGCGGTCAAGGTTATAGATACTCAAGGGAATTACAGCCAAACAACATATCTACAAGACCACTGGCTTAAAGGTCGCCCTTTAGAACAAAGTACCTATGATGCTCAAGGAGTCATCCAAAATAAGGTTGTTAATCAGTGGCAGACCCAGGACATAACAACTCATACAGCAACCGATCAAATTTCTAAGTTTATTTACTTGGGGCGAGTTGATAATTATCTTTATGATGGTGTAACAACTGCCAAACGTACGACCCAGACTTCCTCTTATAATGAAAACCCTCAATATGGCAATGTCACTCAAACATTCAATTTGGGGGAAGTAGATTTTGTTACAGGTAATGATGTTGGAAATGACACAGTGATAACGACTTATGAATATACTTCCAATGCAAGTAATTGGCTTATAGGTCTTCCTAAATATACTTCTATCCAAGATTCTAATGGCAACACACTAGGACAATTATGGCTTTATTACGACGGAAGTGACGATAATAATGCTATTCCAAGTTTAGGACGTATGACTAAAAAGGTCAATTGGCTGGGAAGTACCAGTCAGTCTAATCCTGTGACTAAATATGCATACGATGTTTACGGTAATTTGCTTACAACTACTGATCCCAATGGGAATGTGACAAGCGTTATATATGACAATGAATTTCACATGTTTCCAGTTCAAACAACTAATGTTTTAGGGCAAACTGCGTCAAAGACCTATTATGGGGTTGCTGGTCAAGCTCAGGATGGGGGGTTGTTTGGTCAAGTCAAATCGAATGTGGATGCCAACAATCAAACTGTCTTAACCAGATACGATACCTTTGGCCGTCCTATCAAAGTCATTTCCTCTTTAGATACTGAAGCTTTGCCAACCTCTCAGAAAATTTATCAAGTATTTCCAACATATACATCTATCACAAGCAAGGTCCGAGTTGATAGTGGTTTAACTCAAACCATTGATTCAGTGGAATACTACGATGGTCTAGGAAGATTGATTGAAGCCAAGACTCTAGGACCTCATCCAGGTCAATACATTGTCTCTGGGTTGACAGAGTATGATTACCGTGGTTTGCCTATCAAGAAATACCTGCCAAGATTTACTTCCAATGATTTAAATACGCTCGATGTGATTGATGGTAATGTGCCTTTCTCACAGGTGACTTATGATTCGATCGGGCGAGTAGTCAAGAAAACCGATCCTGATGGAAGTTATTCAACGCTGCAGTATGACCATTGGACAACCACATCCATTAATGAGAATGGTCACATGCAAAAGTCTTATGTGGATGCATCTGGGCGTTTAATCAAGAAGGAAGAATACCTGGGAGCAGACGGAAGGGCTTCAGATTATCCTACAAGTCCTTACACGCTTTATGCGACTACGAACTACACCTATGATCCTTTAGGTCGATTAATCTCAGTCAAAGATGCTCAAAATAATGTTACAACGATTCAATATGATCGTTTAGGTCGTAAGATTAGTATGAGTGATTTGGATATGGGCAATTGGCAATACAGTTATGATGCTAATAACAATATGATTGAGCAAACAGATGCTAAGGGAAAGAAGATTCGCTTTACATATGATGCTTTAAATCGCCTGATTAATAAAGCAGAGGCTATTGCAAATCCAACATTTAATGTGAACTATGCTTATGACCAGGTCGGTCAAAGCAACTCAGTTGGACGCTTAGGGAAGGTTGATTATAACAATGGAACAGCAGGTTTTGTATATGATCAACTAGGAAGAGAAGTGTCTTCTTCTAAGAATATTGATGGAAAGCTTTATCGAGTCAATCGAGAATATGACCTATTAAATCGTATTAAGGTACTAACTTATCCAAGTGGACAGCAGATCAAGTATTTATATAACCAAGCAGGACAGGTCATATCTATTGGCTCCGTTCAACCTCAAGATGAAATGGCAGCATTAAAGCCCGCTACAGAAGATCCAAATCAAATATTGTTAGCCTTAAATGATGTCTTAGGTGTTCGCAATGCCTATGGGGATACCACAATGCAATTGCCAGGGCCATATGTGAATAATGTCAGCTACAACGCTTTAGGCCAGATTACTCAGATTCAATATGCCAATGGAGTATCAACAGCATATACCTACAATCCTCAAAACCAAAGACTGACTCGTATTTATACCTCAAATAGCGACGGGGAGAGGCTCCAAGACTTAAGTTATATCTATGATGCTTTAGGTCAAATCACATCGATCACCGATGCGGTTCATACCGCGACCCAGCAATACAAATATGATGCTTTAAATCGTCTCATTTATGCCCAAGGCAGTTATGGAATCAAGAACTATGCCTATGATTCCGTCGGTAATATCACACAAAAAGATGGTCTAACGTATGCCTATGGAGAGCCTAATAGTAGAACAGATGGAGGCAAAGCAGGTCCTCATGCAGTGACATCATTAAGCGATGGAACAACCTTTAAATATGACCTTAATGGCAACATGGTGACAATCAAAAAGGGGGTAGATACAACCACGTATCTCTATGATGTACAGAATCGATTGATTGAGATCGATACCCAGAAAACGAATGGTCCATTACTAGTTGCAGCAAAATATTATTATGATGGAGATGGAGGAAGAACAAAGAAGGTGGTGAATCGCAGAGACACCGCGGTCTACAACATCACAGGAGTTCTATATCGCAATCTCGATGGAACACCTTTTCCAGCTACCAATCAAAAACCTGAGACTGTTACAACTCGATATATAGGAAACTTAGTTGAAGATGAAGATCATGGAACAACCGGAGTACATCGAAGAAGCAATTTTATTTACATGGGCAATACAAGAGTAGCCGCTCAAGCTAATGATAATGTCTTGTACTACCACAATGATTATCTAGGCGGCGCCAATGTATTAAGTGATCAAGCAGGGTTAAAAAGAGACCTGACTGAATATGATCCGTTTGGATTGGTTGTGCGTCATGAGCGTTATGGCAAAGACTTTGCAACCATATGGTCAGGGTTTACTAGTAAGAACTTAGATGATGAATCTGGTCTTATGTTCTATGGGGCTAGGTATTACAATCCCAAGTTAGGAAGATTCATTACGGCAGATACAATTGTCCAAGCTCCAGACAACCCGCAGACGCTAAACAGATACACCTATTGCAATAATAATCCAGTTAATAACATTGATCCATCTGGGCATAGTTGGTTTAAGAAGTTTTGGCGAAGCTTTGCAGGAGCTGCAATTGGAGCTTTTATAATATTTGCGGGACCAGCTGCTTGGGGATTAACGCTGATGCAGGCTGGTATTTTAGGGGGTGCAATTGGAGGAGCAGTTTCAGGAGGGCTTGATGGAGGTTTCCGTGGCGCTCTTATCGGAGGTCTTATGGGTGGAGTGATGGGTGGTGTTGGTGGATGGGCTCGTATAGAAGCTTTATGCGGAAACAGTTTTGGTAATTATGTTTTAGGTGGAATGGCTGTAGGAGGAATTGGATCTACAGCTAAAACAGGAAATTGGGCTAGCCTTGCTGGTAGTTTAACAGGTTCATATCTTGGAAAAATGGCATATAATCAAATGAGTCCAAATTCTGAGCAGAGTTATCATTTTTCTGATAGACAAAATATTGAGAATAAAGCTGTTTTAAATCCTCAAGCAAATCCGGCACCAATTATTGGCGTTAATGCCAGAAATCTTCCTACGCTTGAGAAATCACCTAGTTGGCTTGATGTTTCTCTAAAAAATGCGGGTTCAGTTATTGGATATGATTTAAAAAAAGAGTCGGACTACCTATCAAATGAAAAATTGATGAAATGGGGATCAGCGCGAATAATAGGAAAATCTCTTGGAGCCTATTCTTTAATTAGTGATGCCATAGAATTAGGTAATTCACCCAGCGCAGTAAATATAGGAAATTTTACTTCATCTTCTGCTGGTCTACTTTTTGGTACGCCAGGGGTGGCTTACAGCTTAGGGTACACTTTAGGGAATACTACAATAAGTACTGTTAACACTGTTTTTGTTAATATATATGGCCAGGATGCTGTCGATAATTACATTCTAGATGTTCGTAATAAATTCCGCTGAGACACACGGAATTCCGGTGCCTGAAAGAGAAAACTGGGACACATTGAATAATCTGTAAGTACTTCTTAACTTTATAATTCCGGTGCCACAAGACGTAACCTTAATTATTAGTCTTTCTAACCTTAAAAAAACTGGGACACATTGAATTAACTTAAACTTCATCATAAAGAGGGTTGCCCATGCGAAATTTGTTTATAGTTAATCTAGCACTTGTTTCAACCTTTCTCGCAATCCCGCATTCAAACGCAACAGACAATCAACCAACACAACCTAAATCAGAACTCGTTCATCCTAGGACTCAAATTAAAGGCGAAACTGTGCCTGTTAGCTCTGATCCTAAGCAAATCCAAGAGGTGTTGGAGAAGAATAAGCAAAATATTGATAGTAAAGACGCCAGTAAAGAAAAGAAAGATGAAGCTCCTGCCGTAAAGAAATTAGAAGCAGTATCCCAAGACAAAAATAATCAAAAAGATGGTGGTAATTCTCCAAGTGGCGGCCCAGGAGGATCTGTGCCTGGAAATATTCAGGCATCAACAGTCAACGTAGAGCCTTTTTCAGGAAGTGCCAATATGGCTTATCCAATTCAAGTGCCTCCAGGCAGGGCAGGGATTCAGCCGAATCTGGCTTTGACGTATTCTTCAAGTTTTAGAGGTCTTGGATTAGCGGGTGTTGGTTGGAATTTGGATTTAGGATCGATTCAACTATCTACGAAAAAAGGTCCACCAAAATACGATGGGACTGAGATAGTGACTCTTATTGAAAATGGTTCATCGCAAGACTTGGTTTATGATTCTAACGTGGAGTTTTATCGTACAGAATCGGAAGGGTCTTTTTCAAAGATCGTCAAAGATTCCACAGGATGGGTCATTAGTGATAAGAAGGGGACTAAATATTATTTTGGTTATACAGATGATTCTCGACAATATGATTCTGCTAATTCTAGTCATATTTTTCGTTGGGCCTTAAATAAGGTGGAAGACTTAAGCGGCAATTATATGACAATTACTTATGCGAAAGACCAAGGGCAGCTTTATCCGCTCACGATTTATTACACAGGCAATAGTCAAATGTCGCTTAACCCGTATGCACGAATAGATATTAATTATGAAAATGCATCTACCCCAAGTTTTTCTTATATGTCGGGATATAAAATTAATACAATTTTACGTATTAAAAGTATTAGTGTCTCTGCAAATGACCGCATGCAATCTCAGTACAATCTAGTTTATACCCAGAGTCCTGGAACAGGACGAGATTTATTGCAATCAATAACTCAGTTAGGAGCAGATGGTATAAGCGCTTTGCCAGCAATTACTTTCAGTTACCAAAATACTAAAGGATTTGGACTTGCGAGTGGGTGGAATATACCTAATTCTGTAGTGTTTTCAAATTCCGATAGTAAGGACCTTGGTATTAGGATCGCGGATATTAATTCGGATGGGTATTCTGACATTTTAAGACTTTATAGTGTAGGGGGAGTGGAGCCTGGTGGTTCAGCACAGGAATATAGAGAAATATATATTAATTCTAAAAATAATTCCTGGAATTTAAATCAAGGTTGGCTGCCGCCTAATAGTAATTGTTACACAGGTTATATTTGTACAAACTTTATCAGTAAATATGATTCTGTTAATAATATCGATGTGGGAGCCAGACTTGTTGATGTCAATGGAGATGGAAGATTGGATTTTATTCAGTATTTTGAACCTGCTATATATTTAAATGATACTTGGATTAATTGGCCTCCGTCTAAGAATAATAAATCATACCTTAATCAGGGTAATTCTTTCTCTGATGATTTGGTTTCTTGGCATAAGCCGTCTAATACAGAAGATGTGTTTTTAACAATTAATGATATTTGGCATGGAGATTTATTCAATCATACTGATACATATGAAGGGCAGGGATTTTATTTAGGAAATATCTTTTCAGATATCAATGGTGATGGCTATGTCGATATTGTTACCTCTAAAACAGTTCAATATAATCCATCGCCAACTATAGTTACTCAAAAAAATATTTATTTTAACAATATTCCTTTAGGAGGAACAGGTTGGGCTTTATCTAGTAGTTTTTTTCCACCAAATAGCTCTTACACAGATATGACTGATGGTGCGACTTTGGTTGATTTAAATGGTGATGGCTTGCCGGATTTCTTTTATCGAAAAGGTAGTACATCAAAAACATACATGAATACTGGTAGTGGCTGGCAGGAGTATTCTGGTTGTCCATGGGACAATACTTTTGGATATGGTGATTTGACAGATGGATCAACGACATTTGCAGATATTAATAGTGATGGTTTGATGGATATGATTATTGCCAAGGGTAGTCTTACTGCTGGTTCTCGAGTTCTAATTAATACTGGCAATGGTTGGAAACAGGATGACGCTTGGGTATTTCCAGAAGGAGAGTTTAAAAATTTAGGAACTCAATTATTGGATGCTAATTCAGATGGGATGATGGATTTTATGATCCATTACAATGGGAATACTCCTAAATTATATTTGAATCAAGGGAATGCCGCCGACTTACTTATCAGTGTTGATAATGGCATTGGAGCTAAATCAACCATTACTTATGATTCTGCAACACATTTTAATAATACTTTTCTACCTTTTGCCATACCTGTTGTCAAATCTTTGACTATAGGCATTCTTAATCCAATTGGTGCTTCGTATAACTATACAACCAACTATAGCTATTCAGGCGGTAAATGGGATGCTGGATATCATGAGTTTCAAGGATTTCAAACTGTTAAAGTTACAGACTCTCAGGGTAATTACAGTCAAACAACATACTTGCAAGATCATTGGCTTAAAGGTCGTCCATTAGAGCAAGGCACTTATGATGCCCAGGGTCTAATCCAGAATAAAGTAGTCAATCAGTGGCAGACACAGGATATTACGACTAATACCACAACGCATCAAACGTCAAAGTTTGCTTATTTGTCTCGTGTAGATAATTATCTTTATGATGGTGCAGCGACAGCCAAGCGTACCACGCAAATCTTTTTTTATAATGAGAACCCTCAATATGGAGACGTGACTCAAGCGTTTAATTTT
This sequence comes from Candidatus Omnitrophota bacterium, assembly GCA_044225175.1. Taxonomy (GTDB): domain Bacteria; phylum Omnitrophota; class Gorgyraeia; order Zapsychrales; family Fredricksoniimonadaceae; genus JACQCF01. Next base: position 473,035 of record JBGAJA010000001.1, read on the forward strand.
GGTGAAGTGGATTTCGCCACAGGTAATGATATTGGTAGTGACAAAGTAGTGACCTTTACGGAATACCTTTCTAACACCAGCAATTGGCTTATAGGTCTGCCTAAACATGTTTATGTTCAAGATTTTAATGGCAATACGCTTAGCCAGGCATGGCTTTATTATGATGGCAGCAGCAATCTTGATGCGCCTCCTGTACGTGGGCGTGTGACGAATAAGGTTAATTGGTTAGGAAGTTCAAGCCAGGCGGATCCTGTGACGAGGTATATCTATGATGTATATGGCAACGTGACGAATACGGTTGATCCAAATGGAAATATGACAACAACTGTCTATGACAATGTTGTTCACATGTTTCCAATCCAGATGACCAATGCCTTGGGACAAACAGCCTCAAAGACCTATTATGGAGTTGGTGATGAGGCCCAAGACAAAGGCCTTTATGGTCAGGAAAAAACCACCACAGATAGTAATAATCAAACAATATTAACGATCTATGACAGCTTTGGCCGGCCTATATCATCAGTATCTCCACTAGACAGCGTTGCTTTGCCAACGACACAAAAGATCTATCAAATTTTTCCAACTTATACAACTATCACCAGCAAAGCTCGAGTTGACAGCGGTTCAAATCAGACGATTGATTCAGTGGAATATTACGACGGCTTAGGGCGATTAATCGAAGCTAAGTCTGCTTCAGGGAATGCGGGTCAATATATTGTCTCTGGGTTAACTGAATATGATTCCAGAGGCTTACCAATTAAGAAATACCTTCCAAGATTCACTTCCCATGATTTAAACACCCTAGATGCCATCGATAGCTCTGTTCCATCTTCACAAGTCACCTATGATGCTATGGGAAGAACAATTGCTGTGACTAATCCTGATGGAACCCATTCGAATGTCCAATATAACCATTGGATGACAACTACAATAGATGAAAACGGACACATGCAGAAGTCTTATATGGATGCTTATGGACGATTGATTCAAAAGGAAGAGTATACAGGGGCAGATGGAAGGGCTGCTGACTATCCTGTGACTCCCTACACGTTGTATGCTACGACGAATTATACCTATGATCCTTTGGGTCGATTAATCTCGGTTAAGGATGCTCAGAATAATATTACAACCATTCAATACGATTATTTAGGCCGTAAGATTAGTATGAATGATTTAGACATGGGCAATTGGCAGTATAGTTATGATGCTAATGGAAATATGCTTGAACAAACAGATGCTAAAGGAAAGAAGATTCGTTTTACGTATGATGCTTTAAATCGCCTGATTAATAAAGCAGAGGCTATTGCAAATCCAACATTTAATGTGAACTATGCTTATGACCAGGTCGGTCAAAGCAACTCAATTGGACGCTTAGGGAAGGTTGATTATAACAATGGGGCAGCCGGCTTTATTTATGATGAGTGGGGAAGAGAAGTATCTTCGTCTAAGAATATTGATGGAAGGCTTTATCGAGTCAATCGAGAATATGACCTATTAAATCGTATTAAAGTATTAACTTATCCAAATGGACAGCAGATCAAGTATTTATATAACCAAGCAGGACAGGTCATATTTATTGGTTCCGTACAACCGCAAGATGAAATGGCAGCATTAAAGCCTGCTACAGATGATCCCAATCAAATATTGTTAGCCTTAAATGATGTCATAGGCATTCGTAACGCCTATGGGGATACCACAATGCAATTGCCAGGGCCATATGTGAATAATGTCAGCTACAACGCTTTAGGCCAGATTACTCAGATTCAATATGCTAATAAAGTTACAACAGCATACACCTACAATCCTTTGAACTCACGATTGACCCGTATTTACACATCAAATGCTCAAGGTGATAAGCTTCAAGATTTAAATTACACTTACGATGCGCTAGGTCAAATCACATCGATCACCGATGCAGTTCATACCGCGACCCAGCAATACAAATATGATGCTTTAAATCGTCTTATCTATGCCCAGGGTAGTTACGGGGTTAAGAATTATGTCTATGACTCTATAGGAAACATCATCCAAAAAGATGGGCTTACCTATTCCTATGGAGAACCAAACAGCCGAACAGATGGAGGTAAAGCAGGTCCTCATGCAGTGACATCATTAAGCGATGGAACAACCTTTAAATATGACCTTAATGGCAATATGGTGACAATCAAAAAGGGGGTAGATACAACCACGTATCTTTATGATGTGCAAAATCGGTTAATCGAGATCGACACTCAAAAAACAGGTCCCTCAGTAGTTGCAGCTAAGTATTATTACGACGGAGATGGTGGAAGAACGAAGAAGGTGGTGACTCATAGGGATACAGCAATATATAACATCACTGGATCTCTTTATCGCAACCTAGACGGAACACCATTCCCAGCCACTAATCAAAAGCCAGACACAGTGACAACTCGCTATATAGGAAATTTAGTTGAAGATGAAGATCATGGAACAACGGGCGTTCATCGAAGAACTAACTTTATCTATATGGGTGGAACAAGAGTAGCCGCTCAAGCCAATGATAATGTGTTGTACTACCACAATGATTATCTAGGCGGCGCCAATGTATTAAGTGATCAAGCAGGGTTAAAAAGAGACCTGACTGAATATGATCCGTTTGGATTGGTTGTGCGTCATGAGCGTTATGGCAAAGACTTTGCAACCATATGGTCAGGATTTACGAGTAAGAACTTAGACGATGAATCAGGACTCATGTTTTATGGAGCTAGATACTATAATCCAAAGCTAGGACGATTCATTACGGCAGATACTATTGTACAGTCGCCAGGTAATCCGCAAACGCTTAACAGATATACGTATTGTAATAATAACCCAGTCAACAACATTGATCCTACTGGACATAGTTGGTTTAAAAAGTGGTTTGGCAAAATTGTTGGGGTTATTGCTGGAATAGTAGCAGGAATTGCTACAGGTAATTTTATGGTAGGTTTTCAAGTCTACAATATGGTAAGTTCCGGAATAACAGCTATTCAGACAGGAAATATAGCAGGATTCGTAGGGAGTGTGATAGGCGGAGCTATAGGAGCAAGTGCGGGGATTAGTATAGCAGGAAGTATAGCAAGGAATTTTGCTCCTTCATTAGGGACATTTTTTGCTATAGGTGCGGCAGAGATGGGAACGGCAGGCTTTGGGTCTGCTTTTGTAGGTAGCCTTGCCTCAGGAGCAAGTTTAGGGCAAGCATTTAAAACAGGGCTGCAATCAGGAGCTGTTGGAGCTGTAATAGGGGGAATTATTGAAACTACTTATTTATCCGGAATACAAAATCAAGTTCACGGTATGAGTAAAGAGCAGTATGCACAAAATTTAGCTTTTCAAAAAGCAAATCCTGGAGTTGAAATGTGGCCTGATTGGGCAGACCGTACATATAGAGATGTTACTGTTAACAATAAAGGTGATTGTTTTATTTCTTCTCCAGAGATCCGAGCAAAGATTTCTGAACTTAATTCTTTGATTGTTGGAGAGTCTGCAGATCTTCTTTTCAATGGTCCAACAAATAATACTGATGCTGTTTTTAAGCAGTGGGGAGGAATATTTCAGGATTTTGTAATAAAACATACGACCGGGGATGAATTTTATAAATTGTATCAAAGTTCTAAGTTTCCTTCATTAGGGGAGTTGATTCTTGAAAGATCTCGTTTTAAGAAGAATTATTGTTTTTAAAAAAATTGGTACACATTGAATTAATCCGTAAGCACTTTTAAACTTTATTACAAATGAGAGCTGCCCATGCGAAATCTTCTTGTATAAATTCCGGTTCCACACGACGTAACCCGAATTCATGAATATTTAGTGGGAGCTAGGAGATAGGTATGAAGAGAGTATGTTTTTGTTTTATTTTTTTTGTTATTCTATCTATTGTTAGTACTTCCTATGGGGCCCCTCGACCTTCGGAAATGGTTGAACCAAGAACCACCCCTAAAGCCAATAGTGAAATTTCATCTAAATCCAAGCGATCCAGCATTACATGGCACCCTCAAATTTTTAAAGACACCAAATCAATTACTACTGTAGAAACCTCAGTCGTTAATATAATTCCAGCTAAGCCAACAGAGCCGTCGCCCACATTAAAATTTCAAGAGCAACAAACTCCAGAATCTCCAGGTAACAAAGATAATAAACAGATCAAATCAGTTGCAGTTGAAGGCAAATCCAGCTTGGCAAGTCCTGAATCACTTCAAGAAATAGCCCGCACACCCCCACCTGGTGCTTCAAGATCTGGAGGGGACAAGAGCGGAATTAGTCAAATGGTGTCCTCCTCTGCGGTGCAAGTGAATCAATTTGTGGGAAGTGCCAGTTTTTCTTACCCTATCGTATTGCCACCTGGACGGGGCGGCATGCAGCCCGAGCTTGCTTTAAGTTATTCCTCGACCAATCGTCAATACGGCATTGCGGGGGTTGGTTGGAGTATAGAATTGGGTGCTATTCAACTTTCGACCAAGCGCGGGGTGCCGCGCTACGATGGCACAGATGTGGTGACCATCATTATGGGAGATTCATCCCAGGAACTGCTTTATGATGCTGTGGCGGGTTTTTATCGTGCTGAGATTGAAGGGGATTTTATCCGTGTGAAGAAATTCACCGACTACTGGGAAGCCACAGACAAAAAAGGGACTAAATATTACTATGGGAGTTCTAAAAGTACACGCCAATATGACAGCGATAACAACAGCCATATCTTCCATTGGGCCTTGGAAAAAATAGAGGATCTCAATGGCAATTATATGACATTTGACTATTTGAAAGATGGCGGGTATTTATATCCTGAATATATTTACTACACCAAGCACAATAAACTAGACAAATCTAGTTTTGTGGAAGTCAGGTTTTATTATGAAAATACATACGGTCGTGCTCGTTCCTATATTTCCGGGTTCAGGGTACGTCAAGAAAAACGTTTAAAATCCATTGTGTCTAAAGTCGGGGTTAATTGGCAAACATATTACAAATTTAAATATATCACCAGTCAAAGCAGCAAGCGGGACCTGCTTCAATCCATCGAGCGTTTTAGTCCTGACGGTCTTCAATCTCTTCCAGCTACTACTTTTTCCTACAACGATTCCCAGCAAGTTAAATTTCAGATGGATCCTGCTTTTAGTATTAGCAATCTGCCGGACATGACCCTCCATAATGGTCATTGGGCTGATTTGGGAGTCCGTGTGGGTGATCTTAATGGAGATGGATATGCGGATTTAGTCAGATACAGTGCGCCAATCGATGGAACGACCTCCAATCAAGCTTTTATTAATACTAAACAAAAATCGTGGGAGTTAAGCGGTGATTGGAAGTTAAGTATGTCAGTTATTCCAAATATGCCTGAGGGTTTTGTGGCTTATTCCAGCGACCTAGATAAGTATACCGGAGTTAATTTTATGGATGTTGATGGTGATGGAATAAGTGATACCTTGCAGAATTTCAAACGTGATGTTTATTGGGGAGGGGGTGGTTACTATCTAAAAAGTGCTGGTATCAATGATGGTAAAAAAACTTTTAATCAAGACCCAAGCTGGATATTGCCAAATGAGGCTATCCTTTATTATGAAACTGGTCAGACGGATAATCCCAAAACATTTTTTGGTTCGACTTTTTTTGAAGACGTTAATGGAGATGGTTTGCCTGATGCGATGATTGTTCGAAATGATCCCTACGCTAATAAGTTGGTTTATTTGAACAATAAAGGAACAGATCCGCGTGCCAGAGGATGGAGTTACACCAATCGATGGATTATTCCATCGATGGAAGGGGATTTTAGCCAAGGCTCTGGAATGGTGGACTTAAACGGAGATGGGCTTTCGGATATTGTCCACATTGTACCTGGCGATGTATGGATCAAAATTAATAATGGGCATGGCTGGGAAACCGATACGTATGGTACCTGGAAAAGTAATATGCCCTCCAATGCCGATTTAAGGAATGGTTCAACATTTTTCTCAGACGTCAATGGGGATGGACTTAATGATCTTATTGTAGGCAATACTGTGCACTATAACACTGGACACAGCTTTTTTAATGCAGGTATTAGTTTGCCATCGAGCGTTGATTTTACTGATCACAGTACAGTTCTTATGGATGCTGACGGAGATGGCATGATGGATTTATTTAAGTCCGTTGAATCACAAGCGCGTGAGCTTTACATCAACCAGGCAGAGCCTGCTGACCTTTTGGTGGGAATCAACAATGGAATGGGAGCTAGAAGCAACATTGCTTATGAGGCCTCAACACATTTTTCTAACACACTTTTGCCCTATGCCTTTCCTGTGGTCAAATCTATTACTGTCACGGTTGATAATCCTATAGGCACAGCGTTTAGCTATGTCACTTCCTATGAATATGCTGGCGGCAAATGGGAAGGGGCGTATCGTGAATTTTTAGGGTTTCAAACAGTGAAGTCTGTTGACTCAATAGGAAATTACGTCAAAAGTACTTTCCTGCAGGATCATTGGCTCAAAGGCCGATTAGTAAGCGAAGAACATTATGATGCCAGTGGACACCTTTATGCAAAAACAGTCAACCAATGGATGACCCAAACCTTGGCCCAGACCGACTTGAGCTATCAGACATCCAAATTTGTTTATCTTTCTCGTTCGGACAATTTTATCTATGAGAAAACGGGAACACCCAAACGAGCAGCCCAAAGTTTTATCTACAATGAAAATCCTCAATACGGCAATATTACACAGGCCATTAATTGGGGAGAAGTCGATTTCACAACAGGAGCGGATATTGCCCAGGATAAAGTCTCAAGTTTCTCAGAGTATGTTTACAATTCGGCCCTTTGGTTAGTGAGTGCCCCTAAACATACTTTTATCAAAGATTCTCAGGACAAAATTGTGGCGCAAAATTGGTTTTATTATGATGGTGCAGCATCCTTGGATGCAGCTCCTCTCAGCGGAAAATTAACTAAAAAAGTTGATTGGCAGGGGATTATAGGGATGTCGGATCCTCAGACGAGTTTTACCTATGATGGGTATGGAAATGTGTTGACTATTACGGATCCAAATGGAAATGTCAGTAAGATTAGCTATGACTCCACGTATCACTTATTCCCGTTAGTGACGACTAATGCCTTAAATCAGAGTGAAACTGTGTCCTATTACGGGGTCGATGGAAAGCTTTTGGATGAAGGTACAGGTTTACGAGGGCGTTGGGGCCAGAAACGTTCTGTAACTGATGTTAATAATAAGACAGGTTATATCATTTATGATTTATTTGGACGAATGACGAGTTCTGTGTCACCAATTGACAGTGTGGCTTTACCCACCATTCAAAAAGTATACGAAATTTTTCCTAGCTATGTTTCTGTTCTTATTAAATCCCGTATAGAAAGCGATCAACCTCAAACGAGAGATGCTATTGAATTTTATGATGGTTTAGGACGCTTGATTCAAACCAAAACACCCGGCCCCAATCTGGGACAATTTATAGTGCAGGGCTTGGTGGAATACGATGCAAGAGGTTTGGTGGTGAAGAATTACCAGCCCAGATTTACCAATCAACAGTTGAATATTATGGATGGCATTGATCTTCAAACGCCCTTTTCACAGATTGGTTACGATGCTTTAGGGCGGGCTATTCGTATGACGAATAGTGATGGCAGTTATGCTAGCGTGAGCTTTGAACCGTGGATGGCCAGGATGGTAGATGAGAATGGCCATATGCAAAAGTCTTACATGGATGCTTCTGGCCGATTGGTCAAAAAGGAAGAGTATACGGGGGCAGATGGCCGTTCCTCTGATTATGCAAAGACGAGCTATTATACCCTTTATGCCACAACCAGATATACCTATGATGCGGTGGGTAATTTAATTACTGTAACCGATGCGCATAATAATGTGACGAAGATCAATTATGACGCTTTGGGTCGTAAGATCGGTATGAATGACCCTGATATGGGAAGATGGGAATATGAATATGATTTAAATGGAAATCTTACCACGCAGCGAAACGCAATTAATCAAAAGAGGAAGTTTAGTTATGATGCGCTAAATCGTTTGTATTTAAAAACATTTGTCCAATCCAAATCATCTTTGTCCTTTGTGAATTATACCTTTGACAAGAAGGATGATGCTAATGGTTTGGGTCATTTAAATGCTGTTACATACGGCAACGATTCATCTTTATTTAAATATGATGAGCTAGGACGCGAAACAAAGGCTGTTAAAACCATCAATCAATCTAACTTTAATGTTAGCCGTAACTATGATGCTTTAAATCGTATTAAAGAGTTAGAGTATCCCGATGGGAGCAAAATACGCAATGTGTACAATCAGGCAGGGCAGATTATATCTATAGAAGATGAAAAAACAGGCTTTAAGTATATCAATTTCATTACTTATAACGCTTTAGGACAAATGACCCAGGTCGATTATGGCAATGGTGCTGTAACAAAGTATATTTACCATCCTTTAACTCGTAGACCCTCGCAAATACTTACCGTGAAGGGTTCTCAAAAATTTCAAGATTTAAATTACACTTATGATGCGGCTGGACAGATCAAAACAATCAAAGACCTGATTAATACCTCTTCCCAGACCTTTTTTTATGATGAACTCAATCGTCTAGTCAAGGCTGTTGGTGCTTATGAAACCAAGACTTATGCTTATGACAAAATAGGGAATATTCTTTTAAAAGACGGCATAAGCTATAGCTACGGTTTAAACGCTGGACCGCACGCGGTGACCTCGACCAGCGATGGGACGACTTATGCTTATAACCCTAATGGCAATATGGTTTCCAAGAAAACGACCAAAGGCTTTTGGAGCTATGTTTATGATGTCCAAGACCGTCTTATGGTTGTTGCCTATGAGCCTATAGGTAAGGAGCGCAAGAAAATTTCCGAGTATTACTATGATGGCGATGGAGGGCGCACGCGCAAGGTGGTGTATCGCTATATCGATCCCGCTTACCGTAATGAGAATACCTATAGCCTGGTGTTGAGCCAGTTAGGTACTCTTTATTTTGGAAGTAATGATTTTATCAAGCAAGAGACAATCTATATAGGCAATCACTATGAACTTGAAGATGCGGTTGTTCAGGGTGAAGTTCAGCGAAAAACAAAGAATATTTTTCTTGGAAATAATCGTGTGGCATCTGTCACTGGGGATGAAGTTGCATTTTACCACATGAACCATTTAGGCTCAGCGAATGTGATTACGGATAAAGAAGGTAAGCTTCGTTCACTTACTGAGTATGATCCTTTCGGCCAGATTAGCCGCTTTGAGCGCTATGGGGCTAAGATAAAGACAGGTTGGGAGTATTTTAATGACAAGCCTCTGGATGATGAGACTGGGCTTATTTTCTATGGTGCACGTTACTATGATCCCAAGTTAGGAAGGTTTATATCAGCAGACACCATTGTCCAGTCGCATGAAAATCCCCAGACTTTGAATAGATATACCTATTGCAATAATAATCCTGTCAATAACATTGATCCTAGCGGGCACAGCTGGTTTAAGAAATTTTTTAAGAAAGTACTTACGATTGGAATTGGTATTTATTTAGGGATAGCAACATCAGGTATTGGGATGCCTTTTTTTACTGGATTATTTGGTAATTCCGTTGCTGCTGGAATCGCAAGCGCGGCGACATCGGGAGCTATCGCGGGAGCTGTGTCTGGTGCTGTAGGAGCAAGTTTAACTGGTCAGGATGTGTTTAAATCGGCGCTAGTAGGGGCTGGTTTTGGAGCGCTGAGCGCAGGCATTTTTAAAGGTATTAATAGCATTGGTGGAGATGGATGGTCTTGGGGTGTAGGGCTTGGAAGAGTCGCTTTGTCAAGTCTTGCTGGAGGAGGTATCTCTAAATTAGCGGGAGGATCATTTAATAAAGGCGCTCTATTTTCTGGAATTATTTCTGGTGCTGATTTTATCTATAGAGCAATTGTGAGTACTCAACCACAAGGAGATAATGTAGGCTCTTCGATGAGAACAGCTGAAGAAAATGCCAGGCCAAAAATGCGGCCAGATGGATCAGCTGTAACCCTACTCTGGGACAGAAATGTCAGTAATGTTGGAATGGCTTCAATTCCAGGGGATACGAGTTGGGGGAATTTCTTATTTGGCGAAACGGGTCCTGTTTTGAACTTTATAGGGAAAAATATCCCTGGTACCCAAGGTTTAAGTCTTGTTCATGATATTGCTTGCGAATATTTTGTTAATACTTTCGGGCAGACTTTTGATAGTTTATTTCTAAATATTGAAACAATGCCGCCATTTTATGGATTAAATTTAGTGGGGTCAGCTATTAATGATAGTCCTGGCATGATTGGTTTTTATCAAAAGTTCTATGGCCCTTAAAATTTCATAAATTCTGATGACACTCCTGCCTACCGGCAAGTGGCGTAACCATAATGAAAGAAAGCTAATGTCTATGAAAAATATCTTTGTTGGTAAATTGGTATTTATCTTAATGTTTTTTCCAATTCTATCCGCAAACGCAGCAGACAATCAACCCTTACAATACAAATCAGAACTCGTTCATCCAAGGACTGATCCCAAACAGATCCAAGAGGTGTTGGAGAAGAATAAGCAAACTTTAGAAAGCAAGGCTCCAAGTAAGAAAGAGAGTTCTTCTGAGACGGAAAAATTTGTCCAAGTGCATTCTACTAGAGATCGCAATGGCAATGGTACGCGTGATGACAATAATGCTCCTGGCGGATCTGTGCCTTTGAACGTGCAAACATCTACAGTGAATGTTGAGCCTTTTACAGGAAGTGCCAATTTATCTTATCCAATTCAAGTGCCGCCAGGCAGGGCAGGGATTCAGCCCAATTTGGCTTTGACTTATTCGTCCAGTTTTAGGGGGGTAGGTTTAGCGGGTGTGGGTTGGACGCTGGATTTAGGCAGTATTCAATTATCCACTAAAAAAGGTGTGCCTAAATATGATGGCAGTGACATTATTACTTTAATAGAAAACGGATCTTCAGAAGACTTGATTTATGATTCAAATGCAGGATCTTATCGAACAGAACTTGAGGGTTCTTTTGATAGGATTCAAAAGGTAGGGGACCATTGGGAGATTACAGATAAGAAAGGTGTGAAATATTTCTTTGGAAATACAGATGATTCACGCCAATATGACCCTGCCAATGTCGACCATGTTTTTTGCTGGGCGTTGAACAGGGTAGAAGATCTAGCTGGTAATTACATGACGATCAGTTATGTGAGAGATCAAGGACATATTTATCCCAAAACAATTGACTATACTGGGTTTACTTCCGCTTCTTTAACATTAAATCCTTACGCCCAAATTACAATCAATTATGAACCAAGATCATTGGGGGTATCCTATATTTCAGGATTTAAAGTCGTTTCACAGCGGCAAATTAGTGATATTGCAGTTTCCGTTAATGGTATTAATCAATCAAAGTACCAATTCACATATCTTCAAAGTCGTGCAACCGATCGAAATGTGCTTCATTCCATTGCTCAAGTAGCTAGTGATGGAAGCTCACTGCCTCCTGTAATTTTTACCTACAATGATGCTAATTTGACATGGCAGCATGATACACAATGGAATGCTCTTCCAACTCCTTTGGTTGAAACTAATCCAGGTTCATTTGTTAAAGATTGGGGTGTTAGACAAGTAGATATTAATAGTGATGGTTATGGGGATTTTATTCAAAATTATTCTGATTGTTCTGGAAATTTCACTCGAAGGATTTTTTTAAACAATAAAAATAAAGGATGGAACGAATTACCATTAAATTTGGCTAATCAAGACCGAGCATTTATCAAAGGCTGCCCTGAGGAAAATATAGATAATAGCGGCTATCGTTTAATTGACGTTGATTCAGATGGCCATGTAGATGCTAGTAGTAACTATAAATCTGATAATGCCGGAAATGGAATAAATTATAAAACGGCACAGATGAATAATGGTGCTTTGAGTTTTATTTCAGATGATGATTGGCTGCTTCCTGATGATGCAATTATAACGTTAGGTCCTTCATACTGGTGGAACACTTTATTTGAAGATGTTAATGGTGATGGCTTCTTAGATATCATTATAGCGAGAGCTTATGTGGGTTATCCGCTTAGACAGGTGGTTTACTTAAATCGAAAGGGGATTAATCCAAACGACAAGGGGTGGATCTTAAGCTCTGAATACTCTTCTTCTTTACAGAGCTACGATGTCCGTTTTAACCAAGGATTTAAACTTGTCGATCTTAATGCTGATGGCTTAAGTGATATCATAAAAATAACGGCTAACAAAATTGCCCAAGTTTTTATGAATACAGGCCATGGATGGGTCGAAGATTTACATTCTCCATGGAGAAGTAATACTATTCTTCAATCTCAGGAGGGCTGCTTATTTGTTGATCTTAACGCTGATGGTCTTCCTGATTTCTTTAATGGATTTGATATCTATATCAACACGGGATATGGCTGGGCAGCAAAAACACAATCTTCTGAACATGTGAATATTGCTAATGGAAGCGCTCATTTATTAGATATTGATGGCGATGGGCTTATAGATATTCTGACCTCGTGGGGTTCAAGTTTTGCTGTTTATAATCATCCTAATTCGTCTGCTGTGGATCTATTGATTGGTATTAACAATGGAATAGGTGCCCAGTCAACGATTGCCTATGACTCTTCTGCCCATTACAACAATACTTTCTTGCCTTTCACTATTCCTGTAGTCAAGACGGTCACTACAACGACTGAGAATGTGATTGGCAGATCAATTTACACTACTACTCGTTATGATTATACCGGGGGGCTGTGGAATGCGGCTTTTAGAGAATTTCAAGGGTTTGAAAAGGTTAAAGTTACCGATAAGTTTGGGAATTATTCTCAAACAACGTATCTTCAAGATCATTGGTTGAGGGGAAGGGTTGCATCTCAGGAGACTTATGATGCTCAAGGGCTTCTATATTCAAAGGTGATTAATCAATGGCAATCACAAGACATTGCACAAAATAGTTTAACTCAGCAAATATCTAAATTTGTTTTTTTAGCTAGAGAAGATAAATTTCTTTATGACGGATCGATGATCCCTAAGCGTATAGCTCAAGTATTTACGTATGGCGAAAATCCTCAATATGGAGATTTAACGTCCACGATTAATTATGGAGAAGTAGATCCTGTATCTGGTAATGATATTGGTGGGGATTTCTTGAGAACAAACAGTGAATATGTTTCTAACACATCGAATTGGCTTATAGGTTTGCCTAAACATGTTTATGTCCAAGATATCAATAACGCAACTCTTGGGCAAATGTGGTTTAACTACGATGGTAGTGGTGATTATAATGCCGCGCCAAATCTAGGGCGCTTGACACGGAAGACTTCTTGGCTGGGCGGCTCTCAAGAGGATCCTGCTATAAATTATACTTATGATGAATTTGGTAATCTTAAGACTACGATCGATCCCTTAGGTCGCATTACAAGTATTACCTATGATAATGACGTGCATATGTTTCCTGTGCTTACAACCAATGCGTTGGGACACGCATTCAAAAATACGTATTATGGGGTCGATGGAAACCTTCAAGATAATGGCAGGTGGGGCCAGGTAAAAAGTAAAACTGATGCCAATAATCAAACTGTTCAGACTCTATACGATGGATTTGGCCGTTCGACACTTTCTATCTTACCGTTAGATTCTTTGGCTTATCCTTCAACGGAAAAGATTTATGAACAAAAACCTTTTTATACCAAGATAACAACCAAGGTAAGAATTGATCATGGCAAACCTGAGACCATTGATACCGTTCAATACTTTGACGGCTTGGGAGTTTTAAATGAAACCAAATCTTTAGGGCCAAGTCCTGGTCAAGTTATTGTAAGTGGGGAAACAGAATATGATGATCGAGGATTGCCCTTTAGGCAGTATAAATCTCGTTTTACAACTAATGATTTAAACACTCCAGATCGAATAGGTGCAACACCTGTGCCGTATGTTGAGAAAATCTACGATGCCATGGGCAGGGTCATCCGAGTCAATAATCCAGACGGGACATACTCGAGTGTAAGTTATGATCGCTGGATGACAACTACGATTGATGAAAATGGCCACATGCAGAAATCTTATGTGGATGCCTTTGGACGTTTGGTTAAAAAAGAAGAGTATTTGGGGGCTGATGGGAGATCTCCGCACTATTCAGCAATTCCATACGCCTTATATGCTACGACAAACTATGTCTATGATGTCCTAGGTCATTTAATATCCGTTAAAGACGCTCAAAACAACATTACAAACATCCAATATGACAATTTAGGTCGTAAAATTGCGATGACTGACCCTGACATGGGCAATTGGCAGTATAGTTATGATGCCAATGGGAACATGATTGAGCAAACAGATGCAAAAGGAAAGAAGATTCGTTTTGCTTATGATGCTTTAAATCGTCTGATCAATAAGAATGACAGCTTAACTAGTCCAACCATGAAGGTAGATTACCAGTATGACTTGAACAATCAGAACTATGCCAAAGGTCGACTAGGATTGGTCAATTATGGCAATGATTCAGCTGGGTTCAGCTATGACGAGTTAGGAAGAGAGGTAGGTTCCTTTAAGAAAATAGATGGGGCCACCTACACAGTCAGCCGGCAATATAATATTCTCAACCAAATAAAACAGATTAAATACCCTAATGGCCGTGAAGTTAATTATTCTTACAATCAAGCAGGTCAAATAGTTGGTGTTAAGGATACGGAAGGAGCCTGTTTAGGAGGTAGTGGTACGGGTGGTGGAATCCCTAATCCGATTGGTGTCAACCCTTGTATCGTAGCTAACAGCTATGTTGTGGATGTGAATTATAATGCCCAAGGCCAAATGACCCAGGTGCAATGCGCCAATGGTGTCACTACGGCTTATGTTTATAATCCGTATAATTCCCATTTAGATCGTATTCATACCTCTAATGCTCAAGGGTTTACTCTTCAAGATTTAAATTACACGTATGATTCCTTAGGTCAGATCACCTCTATTACTGATACAGTTAATACAGCCACCCAACAATACAAATACGATGCTCTAAACAGACTTACCTATGCTCAGGGAAGCTATGGAATCAAGACCTATGCCTATGATTCCATCGGTAATATCATACAAAAAGACGGTCTTACCTATGCTTACGGAGAGCCTAATAGCAGAACGGATGGAGATAAAGCTGGTCCTCATGCGGTGACATCATTAAGTGATGGAACGGTCTTTAAATATGACCTTAACGGCAACATGGTAAGTCTCAAGAAGGGCTTAGAGACAACCAGCTATATCTATGATGTGCAGAACCGTCTCACTCAGATTAATACTCAAACAACAGGTTATCCCCAGGTTACTGTGGCTAAGTATAGCTATGATGGAGATGGAGGGAGGACCAAGAAGATTGTCTATCATAGAGACCGTGCTATTTACAACATCACAGGGGTTACAAGTCTGTATCATAACCTAAATAATACGCCTTTACCTGCCACAGACCAGGATACTCGTGCTGTAACAACTCGATATGTGGGTAATCTCTATGAGGCAGAAACTCCCGGAACAACAGGCGCAACCAGAAATAGCAGTTTTGTCTATTTAGGCAATACCCGAGTGTCTTCAGTCAATTCTGATAACAGCGTATTGTTCTATCATAATGACTATTTAGGTGGAACGAATGTGCTGACAGATAATATGGGGAACAAAAGAGATTTAACAGAGTATGACCCGTTTGGTTTAGTTGTTCGTCATGAACGCTACGGAAATGACTTTGCAACGATATGGTCTGCCTTTACATCCAAGAATTTAGATGATGAGTCAGGACTTATGTTTTATGGGGCCAGGTATTACAATCCTAAGCTGGGTAGATTTATCACACCCGATACTATTGTCCAATCGCCGAGTAATCCCCAGACGCTTAACCGATATGCTTATTGCAATAATAATCCAGTTAATAATATTGATCCCTCTGGCCATAGTTGGTTTAAGAAATTCTTTAAAGCTATTGGCATAATATTAGGTGGCGCTATTTTAACAGCAATAAGCGGAGGTTTATTAACTCCCGTTTTATCTGGGGCGATTGCTGGGGCCACGATTGGAGGGGCGGTTGCTGCTGCAACTGGAGGAAATATAGGGCGCAGCATGCTCACTGGCGCTATAGGCGGAGCTATATTTGGAGGTATTGGAGATTTAAATTTATCTGGAGGACTTCATATTCTTGCTCATTTTGCAGGTGGGGCAGCTTCAGGCGCTATCAATGGAATGATTAATCATGGTGATATTGGATTATCCATGCTTACTGGCGCAGTCGGTGCAGGAGTAACTCAATGGGCTGGTACCAACATTGATTTCTTTAAAATGACCTCTTCCTACATTTCGGATCTTGCTAGAAGATCTGTTTTAGGAGGAATAGTCGGAGGTGCAGTTTCTACTGGTTCTGGAGGTAAATTCGCATCCGGATTCAAAAACGGCCTTATAGTTTCAGCAATTTCTTATACGGCTAATGATTTTTTTCATAATACAGAAGTTCGAGCAGCTGAAGGAAGCAGGTGGATGGCTGTTAATGCAACCGAAAATTTTCCTAAGGGGACGGTTGGTTATGTCGTCAATAGAGACGTTAGATGGTTGTATGATTTGATTGGTGAAAGTGCTTCTGGGAATATCGGATATCATTATATGGAAGCAGGAACGCAAGCCTTGTTAGCAGGGCCAGCAACTTTTAAAAATTTGAATAATTTTGCTGTGAGAGAAACCACTTGGTGGAATAGTCAGAGTGGTTTACCTGGGGCTTTTGGTTCAATTGTCCCAGCATTTGGAAGGTCAGCTATTCTTATGTCTACGGAACTCTATCATAGTGAGTGGTAAAAGAGTCCAACGGCTTCCCAAACCGTTTCATATAAAGCAGTACGCTTTTTCCCCGAAGCGTAGGAGTTTAATTTAATCATCCCAAATAAAAAGGAATAAAAATGAAAAAGAAATCTATTCAGGGGAAAACTGTCATTAATGGTTTGAGTAATGGAATGCTTGGTGATATTCGTCAGCTTATTGAGTTGGCTCGTTCAAGAGTTGCTATGACTGTTAATTCAGAATTGACGATGCTTTATTGGCGTGTTGGTACTCGGATTCATCAGGAAATATTAAAAGAACAGCGAGCTGAGTATGGGATAGAGATTGTGCCGACACTGTCGGCACAATTGACTAAGGATTATGGGCAAGGGTTTACTCGTTATAATCTCTCTAGGATGATTCAATTTGCTGAATATTTTTTCGATGAGAAGATTGTTGCGACATTGTCGCAACAATTGAGCTGGAGTCATTTTGTTGAAATTATCCCTGTCAAAGATCCATTAGCGCGTGAATTTTATGCTGAAATGTGTCGCATGGAACGCTGGAGTGTTCGAACGCTTCGTAAGAAAATCGATGGAATGTTGTTTGAGCGCACAGCGCTTTCTAAAAAGCCAGATTCTTTGATAAAAACGGAATTAAAGAACTTGCGTGAAGAAGATAAATTAACTCCTGATTTGGTTTTTCGTGACTCATACTTTTTAGATTTTCTTGGTCTAAAAGGTGCTTTTCAGGAAAAAGATGTTGAAGAAGCGATTTTACGTGAATTGGAAAGATTTATTATGGAGCTTGGTGTTGGTTTTAGCTTTATTGAGCGTCAAAAACGCATGGTTGTTGATGGGGATGATTTTTATCTAGATTTGTTGTTTTATCATCGAAATCTTAAGCGTCTAGTGGCTATAGAGCTGAAACTGGAGAAATTTAAGCCTGATCATAAGGGTCAAATGGAATTGTATTTACGTTGGCTTGATAGGCACGAGCGTAAGTCTGGAGAAAATCATCCAATAGGGCTGATTTTGTGTGCAGGAAAATCCGATGAACGGATAGAGTTATTAGAATTAAGTAAAAGTGGTATTCGTGTAGCAGAGTATATGACAAAGCTGTTGCCCAAGAACGTTTTAGAAAAGAAGTTTCATGAAACTATTGAGAATGCTCGGTTACGGTTTGAGAATAAAACAATAGATAAATAAGGTGTAGGTCACATAAGGGCTATAAGAGGTGTGTAAACGTCTGATAGGCATATTTCCTATATATGTACTTAACATAACATATATTATAAGAAGTTGTTTGGGCTGCGTGTAGGAGGATAATTTAGCCTCTTTTCAGCAGTTGTCTATATCTTTACTCTATATACATTTCCCGCGTAACGCCCTAAGTATAGATACGTTCCCTGTGGATCGAATGTCATGACGGTCGCTCCTGCGCCTTCTGGTAGGTCTCCGTTAATTTCTTCCCAAGTTCCACCTTTATCTTTGCTTAGATAAATTTTGCATGGACCTGCGCTGTTCCAATTGACCGTTCCTACAGCAATCATTTTTGGATTTAAAGGATTAATGGCAATAGCATCAATGGCATTACCAACTCCTCCAGTAAACTGATGCAGCATTTTAAAAGATGGTTTAGAGAAGTCTTTGACATATAGTGCTGGCCCACTTGAGTCCCCGCCAGCATAAATAGTTCCTTGGGAATCAATGACAACATTGAAAACCCATTGCATGCTACTTGGGGTAGAACCAACAGTTGTGCTCTGAACCGCCATTTGGACATAAATCATTTATTTTCAATATGTTACAAATCGTTAAATTTAGTATTTTCGGACTTTCGATACACTGCAATAGCCACTCCTAGTAAGCTTCTAACATAAATCGTCGTCGTGGAATATCGTAAAATCGTATGTTTAAAGGACTAATCCTCCAAGAAGACTCCCCCAGAAGCAGTAATTTTGTCATTTTAAAATGGTATATATGACAAAAATTGGAAATATAGGGATTTTTCCTTCACTTACACAGTACTCAAAAAAAGTATATACTTTTTTCTACTACACTATAAAAATGTACATGTCTTTTATAAAGCTTTGCTTAGAAAAGTCAGGACATTTCCAAAGTATCCTGTGTCAAAAAGGACGATCGGAATGCATAAAATTGATTTTTTGAAGGTCTTTTTAAAAACAAAAAGTGTGTGGGTTTAGAGTTGTGTGTTGGATTTGGGGGTTTTAATGGTGTTAATAACAATTAGTGATAATACACCTTATCACTAATTAGAAATTGTGCTACAGTAATAGTCATGACCAAAGAAAGCAAGCCACAGCGTCTTTTAGATGATCCTAGTTATCACTCCCTAAAAGAAGTTCCACCGGAAGCAGACTTTATCCAACAAAAACGTAACCGCAGCGAGAAGACTGCCCGTGCCTACCAAGTTGATATTGACGATTTTAAAAATTTTATAGACATCCATAAACCAGAAGACTATCGATTAGTGACCTCTAAACATGTTGCTGACTGGATCACAAAACTTAAAAAACAAAAATTAACTAATGAAACGATATCAAGAAAAGTTTCGGCAGTGTCTTCTCTTTTTAAATATTATTGTGGACGATCTGCTTTAAAAAATAATCCTTGTAATAATATTACGCGACCAAAAGTTGAATCAAACATTGGTAAATCAGATGCTATAAGCAATACCGAGGCCAGAAAACTCTTAGACGCCCCTCCTGCTGATACCTTAAAGGGTCTTAGAGACAGGGCGATTTTGGTTGTGTTTTTGTTTCATGGATTAAGACGTTCGGAAGTCAAAGACTTAAAAGTTAACAGTATCCATGATGTTCAGGGTGTTCCACATTTACGAGTCAAAGGTAAGGGATCAAAAACGAGAGACCTACCCCTTCATCCTGTTACCTTGGAACGCATTAACGCCTATCTGCAAAATGATGGCCGCACAGGATTTTTAGAATCTCCCCTCTTTTGCCAACTGCATAAACGCAAAGATACCGACGGAAATCTAAAAGCTATGTCAACCAATATGATCTATATTATTGTAATGAATTACGCGAAAATAGTTGGAATTAAGATTGAGAATTTTCATCCGCATAGCTTAAGAGCAACTTGGGCAACCAATGCTTTATCCAATCATGCTGATCTGGCCAAGGTTCAAGATTATCTTGGACATGCAAACATTCAGACAACAAAAATTTATGATAAACGCACTCAAATTTTGGCAGACTCCCCCACCTTCAAAATAAATTATTAAGTAGGCTGGTGATTAGTTGCTTCTAACCCAAGAAATTGCTGGATTAGTAGAATAACTTGTCTATATTGAAAAGCCCTGACTACCGGAGTAGAATTTTGGGGCAACGACGATTTTGGGGCAAACTGTTACAACAATCTTAATGATCAATTCTTGGATAAAATCGCGCCGCCAGTATACCTGCTACCAACCCGATAATAAAACCGTATGGCAAGGCACAGGCTGCGATCGCTACCATAAAGGCAATCCATAATTGACGGCGATCAGATGAAATATCACCAACTAAAACCATCAGACCTAGTGCTTCTACAAGAAGAATCACACCTAAAATAGGCATGGGAAAAATATTGATCATCTGGCTAAATCCCTGGCTAAAAAATAATCCAAAAATCAAATACATCAAACCATAAATAACAATGGAACCACCCGTGCGTGATCCAAACGTGTAATGACCTATCATTCCCCCGGATCCATGGCAAACAGGAACACCGCCGAAAAAAGGATTGATTAAATTCATGACACTATACGTACCGCCAATTTTACGGATGGTTAAAGGCTTCTGTGGGAAAAGATCTTCATTGACCTGACGGGTAGCTAAAATCGAATTACCTAAAGATAAAGGGATTTGAGGTAAGGCTAATAAAACAAAACCTGTAACAATGTCCGACCAGTTTGGCAAATGTACCGACGGCAAAGAAAAACCAAAAGCATTGTTTAAATCCATCCATTTCAATTTAAACATAAAAGCATAGATCACGCCAAGAACAATAACTGCCAATGCTGCTGGAAACCGCTTATTAGGCAAAAGCCAAAAAATTAAAATCAATGCGATCACACCTAAGACATAACCAATAGCTCCATCTTTAGGCAAATACTCTTTTAAGGCCAGAAGCCCTAGGCTCATCCCTAAGCCTAGCTGTATACCACGCACAATCATTTTTGGAATATGGCGGGCAATCACATCTAAAAGACCGCTTAAGGTCAAAATAAGCATGATAGCCCCAATGGCTAACCCACCTCCGTAGAGAGTCCCTGCTGCTAATTTTTGAGTGATGACTAAAGCTGCAACTGCTTTAAGGGGTTGCACTGGCATTGGTCTTTGGTAAATGAGCCCTGTAAAAATTTGCATGAGACCATACATCACGAGCACACTACAAGCATCCAAGCGAGCTGCTAAAATCATCCCAACCAATAAGGGAAAATCCGTGCCGATGTCACCAAAAGCTCCGGCTAATTCTTGACGGTTAAAACGAATATTAATCATGTTTACAGAGTAGCAAAGAGGTTAAAAAATATTCTATCCGCCAATATGATACATTTCAACTTTGGCAATTGGAGATTTTTTTTGCAGATTTTCAAAACGAGTTTCAGAGTAACGATCTTGACGTTTTTGCCATACAGATGAGATTAATTCTTTTATAGACTCGTCATTAGATTGACTGCGGATTAATTCTCGTAAATCTGTCCCTTGTGTTGCAAAAAGACACGTATAAATCTTTCCATCTGCTGACAAACGAAGACGATTACAAGTTTTACAAAAAGGATGACTCACAGAGGATATAAATCCAACATCTCCCTGACCATCACAAAAACGAAATCTCTGTGAAGTCTCTCCTTCCTCTGTTCCACCAATAGACTCTAGCGGATACACCTTATGAATATTCCCAATAATTTCTGATGAAGGAACAACCTGTGCGACATCCCAACGATTTTGATTTCCAACATCCATATATTCAATAAATCGAAGAGTATGCCCTTCTTGGCGAGCAAAACGAACTAAATCTAAATAAGTATGATCATTAACTCCACGCTGAATCACAGCATTAATCTTAATTGATTCAAATCCTGTTCTTTTTGCTGCATCAATGCCAGATAAAACCTGTCCAATATCTCCTTTAGAACCACTTAATGTTTTAAATACCTGAGGATCAAGTGAATCTAAACTCACTGTTAAACGCTTAAGCCCTGCTTTCTTTAGCTTAAAAGCCATCCCTTCTAATAACGAACCATTTGTAGTTAGGGCTAAATCTTTGATCCCTTGAATTTTAGAAAGTTGTTCGATTAATTGTTCAATATTAGGTCGAATTAACGGCTCTCCTCCTGTTAAACGAACCTTTTGAACACCTAAAGATACAAAGATCTGTACAGCTCTTATAATCTCATCAAAACTCAACCATTCTTGTTTTTCCAAGAATTTATAGGAATGATGAAATTCTTCTTCAGGCATACAATAAGGACAACGAAAATTGCAGCGGTCAATCACTGAAATGCGCAGGTCGCGTAATGGCCGTTGAAAGGGGTCTTTAATAAACATGACTAATCATACCTAAAAAATAATTTAAAAGGGATTTTTTTGAATAAACCAAGAGAAGCTTTGCTGTATAAACTTTAATTATACAATGCTTTATCTATAACAGGGATCAGTTGATCAAAAAGCTCACTCTTACCTATAAAAGTCTTAATTACCCTATTACGCTTAACAAGCGTAATTTCTTTAGCATCAAACATTGTTAACATAATAATATTACATTTAGGATCTTGCTTTTTAATTTGACGTGCAGCTTCAATGCCATTGATACCCCCCAAACAAAAGTCCATAATAACAACACGTGGTTTAACCTTACGTGCAATCAAAACCCCTTCCTCTCCTGAGCATGCTTGCATCATATGAGCCTTGACGTTGCTCAATTCCAAAAAGTGAACAACCGCTTGACGAAAATCTCTATGGTCTTCTACGATCAGAATACGTGGCATCATTGCAATATTATGCTAGAAGAATGAAGATAGCAGAATCGGCTAAACTACGCAGAAAGCTACGTACTAGTACGTAAATCTTTAAACAAGTCCTTTGGAAATAGCGTAGTTAACTAGCCCAGCTGCGGTCTTAATACCTAACTTGTGGATAAAACGACTGCGATGAGTTTCTACTGTGCGGATGCTTATTTTTAATTTGGAAGCAATATTTTTATTCGCTTGTCCTTGGGCTATAAGACGTAGAACTTGCCTCTCACGTGAAGTCAAAATCTCCAAGGAAGGAATATCTACCTGCTCAATGGATCTTACATATTGTTCTGTGATCAGATTAGAAATATCAGGAGATATATAGTTTTTCCCCCGCATAATTACTTTGATCGCCATCACCAGCTGATCAAAAGCACTATCTTTTAGAATATACCCGTAAGAACCTGCAGCCATGGCATGTTTGAAATGCTCAATATCTTTTTGCATTGTCAATACCAAGGACTTAATCTTAGGGAATTTTTTACGAATTTCTTTGAGAGTAACCAAACCATCCATGTTGGGCATGGAAAGATCAATAACAACACAATCAGCACGAATAGACGACAATTTTTTTAATAAATCCTCGCCATCTTGTGCCTGAGCGACAATCTTGAAATCCTTTTCTTTTTCTAAAAGTACTTTCAGACCAGCCCGAAACATTTCATGATCATCTGCAAGGATTATCCTTATAGTACTCATAACCCCTCTTTGACAATTGGAATATCTACCAAAATCGTTGTCCCTTGATTACGTTTTGAGTGAATTTCAACAGTTCCACCCAATAATCTTGCTCTTTCCTGCATGGTCACTAAACCTAAACCAGCAGACTTACCGTTACGCACAAAACCTCGGCCATTATCTATAATAGAAATTTTAAGATTCCCTTTGGCCTTAACTATTCTTACCTGAATACAACTAGCCTCAGCATGTTTAAGAACATTAGCGAGCGCCTCTTGAATAATCCTAAAAACATTGATCGCTTCAGCTTTAAAACAAAGCCCCTCTAAAGAACTATGTCGGAAATTTATTTTTAATTTATTACTCTGTTTAATTTCACTAAACATCATCTTCAAAGCTGTAGTAAGCCCTAAGACTTCGAGTGTAGAAGGCCTTAAACGTGTTGCAAGAGAACGAGACTTTTCAATAATCGTATTTAAATACTCAATAATTTTTTTCTGCTGAGAACCAATTTTTTTATTTTTTTGAAACTCTACAAGCCCCGCAGATTGAATTAACATTTTCAATGTCGCTAAAGACTGTCCTAAATCATCATGAATGTCTCTGGCAATTCGATTACACTCTGCTTCCTGTGTTTGTATGATTCGTTGCGGCAATGCCCTAACCTGCTCCTCCATTAATTTTCTTTTAGTAATCTCATTACGAATAGAAACATACTGATACGGTTTACCTTGATCATTTATGAACGGAACGATGGTTGTATCAACCCAATAAAAGGTTCCATCTTTAGCCTTATTACAAATTTCCCCTTTCCAAACCTTACCCTGGGCAATTGTTCGCCATAATTCACGAAAGAATTCTTTGCTATGATGCTTTGAATTAATAATCCTATGGTCTTGACCTAAAAGCTCTTCTCGTAAATATTTAGAAATGTGACAGAACTGATCATTGACATAAATAATTTCACCTTTTTGATTGGTGATTGCAACGATCGAAGTTGCATCAAGAGCAAATTTGATATCTGCTAATTCTTTGAGAGTCTTATCTAAAGTATTTTGGTTATGCTTAATTCCCATAAACTTCCTTTCGTAAACGGGATTATAGCATCACCCTTCATAGCCTAGAACATTTAAATACTTAATTACCACGCTGAAACTGTAATCGTAAGTTTCTAATCTCTTCCAAAGTATACTGCTTTTGAATTAACAATTGTGAATCTATGATATTGGATAAAGGAGTAAATGCTTGAAGCACATAATGCCTAGAGGCCCCAATATATCCTTGAATATCATTTAAATCATCTTTTGAACAATGTGAACTGACAAGCGTCGTACGAAATTGATGATGTAAACCACTTTTAATGATTAAATCAATACTGGCCTTGATCCGTGCAATATCAGGTTTCACACCAATAGCTTCTTCATAACGAGGCAATGATGTCTTGATATCCATAGCAATAAAATCAACCAATCCTAACTCAATGATGGCTGTTAATATTTCAGGATTGCTGCCATTGGTATCTAACTTTACTGCATATTTCATAGCTTTTAATTTACTAAGGAAATCCAACAACCCTTTTTGTATGGTAGGTTCACCACCTGTAACTACAACTCCCTGCAGCTTTCCTTGACGAGACTTTAAAAAATCTAAGACAATAGACTCTTCAACTGGAACTTGGAATTGCCCAGGGCAAACCAATTGTGGATTATGGCAATAGCCACAATGAAAATTGCATCCTTGTGTAAAAACAATGGCTGCCATCTTCTTAGGATAATCAATCAAAGAAAACTTTTGGAATCCACCTATGCGCATAGATGATATGTTGTTCGTTCCTTAAATTCTTC
Organism: Candidatus Omnitrophota bacterium; assembly: GCA_044225175.1. Taxonomy (GTDB): domain Bacteria; phylum Omnitrophota; class Gorgyraeia; order Zapsychrales; family Fredricksoniimonadaceae; genus JACQCF01. The sequence continues at coordinate 498,366 of JBGAJA010000001.1, forward strand.
TTTTTTACCTTTATTCCACTGTTTCACTGGACGTAAATAGCCGACAACGCGTGAATATACTTCACATTCATTGCCACAACGCTTGCATTGAAAATGTTCTCCTGGCAAATAACCACAGTCGGTGCAAACACTAAATGTCGGTGTAATGGTAAAGTATGGCAAACGGTATTGACAACAAATAGTCTTTACCAATTCTTTTAAGGCTTGAGCATCATCAATACGCTCACCGACAAAGCCATGTAACACAGTTCCTCCAGTATAAAGCGTCTGTAAATCATCTTGGTGATCTAACGCTTCAAAAATGTCGTCTGTATACTGAACAGGTAGATGTGAAGAATTGGAATAAAAAGGCTCATGCCCATCTTGAAATTCCTCTTCATTGGCACAGATAATTTCAGGAAACATAGCTTTATCTAATTTAGCCAAACTATAAGAAGTCCCTTCTGCTGGGGTTGCTTCGAGATTATAAATATTTCCTGTTTCCTTTTGAAATTCCAACAATTTGTCACGCATAAACTCTAATACACGCACTGCAAATTCTTTACCCTCTACAGAAGCGATATTCTTTCCTAAAAGATTAACACAGGCTTCATTCATGCCTAATAGACCAATGGTGGCAAAATGATTCTTCCAATATTGATCAAAACGATCTTTAATGTTTCGTAAATAAAACTTTATATAAGGATACAAGCCTTCATCAGTAAACTTTTCTAATACCTTTCGTTTAGTTTCAAGACTCTCCTTAGCCAAAATCATTTTTTCTTCAAGCTTAATGAAGAATTCATGCTCACTGTGTGATAAAAATCCAAGCCGTGGCAGATTGATGGTGACTACACCGATGGAGCCAGTTAATGGAGATGCTCCAAATAACCCTCCGCCGCGGCTTCTTAATTCACGATTGTCCAAACGTAAACGACAGCACATACTGCGGGCATCCTCAGGATTCATATCAGAATTGATAAAATTAGAAAAATAAGGGATCCCATATTTCGCTGTCATCTTCCAAAGCAATTCAAGATTGGGATTATCCCAATTAAAATCTTTAGTCATGTTGTAAGTTGGAATCGGAAACGTAAACACACGCCCCTTGGCATCTCCAGCAAGCATAACTTCTAGGAACGCTTTATTGAACATATCAAGTTCCTTTTGAAACTCACTGTAAGTTTCTTTCTTCGCTTGACCACCAATAATCACTCCCTGATTTGAATAATATGACGGCACTGTCAAATCCATAGTGATATTAGTAAATGGAGTCTGGAAACCAACACGGGTAGGAACATTAATGTTAAAAACAAATTCCTGCAAGGCTTGTCTGACCTCTTCATACGTTAATCCGTCATAACGGATAAATGGAGCTAGAAGTGTATCAAAATTAGAAAATGCCTGAGCACCTGCAGCCTCCCCTTGTAACGTGTAAAAGAAATTTACAATCTGACCTAAAGCACTACGCAAATGTTTAGGCGGCTTACTCTCCATCTTTCCTGAAACACCCTTAAAACCACAAGTCAATAAATCTTGCAAATCCCAACCAACACAATAAACACTTAATAGTCCTAAATCATGAATATGAAAATCACCATTGTGATGAGCTGCTTTAATGTTTGTAGAATAAATACGATTAAGCCAATACAACTTACTAACTTCTGAAGAAATATAATGATTTAATCCCTGCAGCGAATAAGCCATATTGCTATTTTCATTAATACGCCAATCATTTTGACTCAGGTATTGATCAATCAAATCCGTGTTAAATTTAGAAGCGATTTCCCTGATTTCCGCGTGCTTTTGACGATAAAGAATATAGGCCTTGGTCGTTTTACGATACACAGAAGAAAGAAGAACATCTTCAACAATATCTTGGATAGCTTCAACCGTAGGGGTTTGATAAACAAACATCTGCTGAGCAATATTGATAACCCTAAGCGTCAAAGATTTGGCAATATCCTCCCCAAATTCTCCTGTCGCTTCCCCTGCTTTACGAATGGCGCTGGTAATTTTCTGCGGTTGAAATTCTTCTTTCCTACCGTTTCGTTTAACAATTTGGGTAAACAACGCAATAGACATAATCCCCCCTTTTTTTAATTAAATATGAGAACGTATTTTACGAAAATTACCGTGACGACTAACCGTGGCTGTTTCATCAATTGGAATATATTCTTGAGAAGGAGCATCAAAAACAGAAACAACATTCATGTCTTGAAAAAATCTTTTAGCCCATTCCATTCGACTGCGACTAATGGGTTTTGAGCCTGATGGTCTTAATGGAGTATTTAATTGGACTTCATCTGGATCAATCTCACGGGCTAATTGCGCAATAGCCTGAATCTGATCAATATTTTTCTCAACCAACATAACCTGCAAAGCCATTTTCCCATGATAAATTTGGCGAAACTGTTTAATTCCTTCAATGAAAGAATTAAAATTCTCACACATCCCATCAACAAGCTCAAAATCATGCTGATTACCAGCATCTAGCTTAACTAACACAAAATCAGCTGCCATCAAATCATCTTGAACATCATCTACCCCAAGCAATAATCCATTAGTAATAACAGCTACCTTCTCATAACGCACAGCTTTGACTGCGCGGATCATATCACCTAAATTCCTAGCTAATGTAGGCTCTCCTCGACCAGAGAACGTAATATAATCAACAAAATGTAACGGAATTCCCTTAATCTCTTTAACTATATCTTGAGTTGATATATATTCCCTACGTTCATTTGTTATTTGCGTTGTCTTGCCTAGTTGACAATAAATGCAATCCATATTACATATCTTAGATTTATTAGATAACGGATCCACTCCCAATGAACGACCAAGCCGCCATGAATAAACTGGTCCATATATATATTGATAAGGATTTATCATACGTACAACTTCTCCTTTCTGGATGTTTCTTCAAATTTGCTAATATTGTTCATAAAATCTTTCACGCATAACTTAACCAATAAATCATAACTACTCTCCATGATGCGGTGAATCCGTTCTGGTCTTGAATAGAATTCACGCATGCACCAAGCTCCCATGCGACCCACATCAGAAATAGATAAATACTTAGTTGGAATCACTGGATGTTGAAAGTCCCATTCCTTTAAATTAATTTTCTTAGGATCAAAAAACCCATTCTTGAGAGATTTGCGCCAAATAGGTGAACCTGGCACTGGTGTTACATAATCCAACGCTAAAATATCAGGATCAATTTCTTCAGCTACACGCAGACGCTCCTTAATCTTTCCTTCATCATCTTCTTCTAACCCAATAAGAACCGTACCGACGGTAGCCACGTTATTAGCACGTAATATATCGACGGTGCCTTTGATTTGCTCTAAGGTCACACCCTTACCGATCCGGGCAAGTTCACGGTCTGATGCAACTTCGACTCCGACAAGCCCCATGAATAATCCCGCTTTTGCCATCAAAGGTACCAAAGCTTTTTGTTTGCTCCAATCATCAGCCCGTCCCAAACACACCCATTGAATAGGATTTCCCCGACGGATTTTCTCTTCACAAAACTCTTTAACGCTGTTGGAATTCACATTAAATGCATCGTCCTGAAACACGACCACCTTAATCCCATACGTTTTATACAAAAGATCCAGCTCATCATTAATCCGTTTAGCTGAAAGACCACGCCATGATGTAAAGTCCTGTGTTGAGGAACGTGGATCATACAGACTCCACTCATAACAAAAATGACAACCTCCAGGGCAACCACGAGAGGTCATTAATTCTGCAAATGGCTTCCAATAGGTATGTCCGACATATTTCTCCATAGGAAATAAATCGTAGGCTGGCATTGGTAAAATATTTAAGTCAGGAATCAAGTTTCGATGAGGCCCCATCACAACACGCCCTTGACTATCCCTTGAAGCCAAACCTGCAATGCCCCGCCAATCACTTACCTGCTTCTTCAATGATGTCAACAGCTCTTCTAACGTTAATTCAGCTTCTCCTACTAAAACAAAATCAATTTGAGGATTCTCATCCATCGTCTCACGCGCATACGATGAATACCACAATCCCCCCATGACAGTTATTGTATTCGGTAAACTTTCTTTAATTAACCGTGCGGTTTCATTGAAATGCCAGATAATGGCAAGCCCACCGGTTGAATGCAGTAAATCTCCCATCACCACCACATCAGGATTAATGACTTTAAGATGCTGCATCATTGAAGAGTAGTCTAAGTCCAATGCGCGGCAATCTAACACGCTAACTTCAGCTGATTTCTGTTGACGAAGATACGCAGCTAATTGTGCGTAAAATTGATTAGGGGCTTTGTGGTCACCATGTGTAGCCCAAGCGCCAATAGGCGGAGTGATAAATAAAACCTTCATTCCGACTCCTTAATTAAAAAAACTATATATTGAATATGATGAAAAGAAAGAAACTATATATTGTGGTTATCATAAAGTAGATTAGTGATTTCGTACATGCGCACAACTACGCATAAATCTACGTAGATTTACGCAGATGAGGATTTTACTTTTTTTGAAACAATAGATTCCTCACGGATATTCAATTCTCGCTGAATAATTCGAGTTGAATATCGAAGAACCCCTAACAGCAAACGTAATTGCTCAACGCTCATCTTAGCTGCATCTGATTCTTTCAATTCCAAAAGATTCTTAAGCTCTTCGATCTTAACCATTTCTTATCCTTTTTTAAAAATTAAACGTCAGCTGAGTATACCCAAAATCAGCATCATCATTGGCACCGGTTTGAGCCAAGTATTTACCTGCAAATAAACGAGAGTACCCAATAACCACAGAAGCGTAAGGACAAATCTTATAACTGGCCCAGAGATCTAGCTCATTGCCTACATGACTATTAATCCCAGAACCCGATGAGGTGCGCGTTACGCCTCGTGCAGCAGAATAAAAGGAATCTTTAACCGTATCTAAATAAATGAAATGTAGATCTGTTGTTACTTTTAATTTATCTGTCGGATTAACTGATAACGAGTACCGATAATCATTTAAATTCTGTAATCCAATAAAATCCATATACCCATAAAAAGCATGATTAGCAGGATACAAATTATCAAAGGTGCCCCGCGTTGCATCAGAAGAATTAGTATCTCCGCTGGCATAGTCAAATTCAAATCCCAAGCGTGGCTTCCAAGGCGCCTCAAATGTATAACCAGCTAAAGCTACCACCATCATCGCTGCTATATCTTTATCATTAAAATCACCCCATTGACCTGCCATCTCAAATTCATAATCAAAGCCGTGCAGCTCTTTAGCTACAAGACGACCACCTGCCGTATATTCATCCAGTTCTGCGCTGCCAGAAGGACCAAAAGAAATATTCTTATTTGTTTTTCGGTTAATTAAATATTGCTCTACACTCAATTTCTTATCCACACCCCAAACGGTATAATACCCTGCCATGGAATCCTTGGTTGCTCGATCATAGAAATCATTTCCTTCTCGAGGAGTTTTATTGGCTGTAAGACTACCAAAAAATAAATCCGTTTTGACATTAGGTTTATCCCAAACCAAACCTAGACGTCCTGCATCAAAAGTCTGGCCAATATTCGACCAATCTGGATCTCCAATTAAACGCCCTGAACCAAACTGCAGAGATTGACGACCAACAGTAAACTTGGTGTGCGGCAGTAGTCCTTGTGGTTCAATCAAATCTTTCAGAGAAAAATATAGCTGACGAATATCCATAAAATGAGCCAGGGTTGTCTTACTGTAATCCTCAATATTCTCAACTCGCGCATCCTGCAATTGACCATAGACTTCAACTTGTTTAATCGGCGTATAATCAATCCCCACTCGTGTACGCACCAAATGATACATATCCTTATCTTCTCTTACATCGCTGAAATCAAAATCATCCTTGGACTCTAAACGATACCTCACCTGCACATCCATCTTTAAATACGCTGGCAGATATTTATTAATAAGCTCTCCGGCTTGAGCTGGCAAAACCATACAAACTAAGATCCCCACAACCATTAATGCCTGTTTCATACATTTCCCTTTCTTTTAGGTTTACACCATTTCCCACGATCTATATTGCCAATATGCGGCAGCCATTCCATCCTAATTGCATTAATCGGACAAGGAGCAATGCAGTGCTCCTCACTCCCGCAGGTCTCAGGATTAGTCAGCACTGCTTTACCCTCAATGATTGATAACGATCTTGGACCACAAGCTTCCACACAAGCATTACACCCATTACATATTTCTAAATCAATTACTGGAAGCCATTTTTCATTAAGTTGTTGCATCAACATCCCTCTTTCAAATTATGATGTGACTTTACTTGTTCATGCATTTTCCTAAATTCATCTTCGTCGGGCAATCTTAAAATACGCGGTAACATAAAAGCTAACCAAATCCAAGCTGAAGAAATCCAAATCACTGCAGCCCATCCTAAAATTTGAAAATATAAATCTGGGAATACTCCCACAGCTAAACGATTCATTAATGTTAAAAAAATACCTGCTGCAACTGCCGGCAGTACCCATATACCCCTGTTTAGTTTTTGTCCTTCTCCTGCATGAGACATAATCACCATCGAAGAAATAGCAAAGGTCATTAAAGAAAAACCCCCTATGAAAGTAATATGTAACATTTCTACTCTATACTTAATAAACAGTGAGGCTCCCCAATATCCAACCGCGACCATCCATACAGAAACCCAAGCCAACCATACATATAAACCTGTGTCTTTAGGCATTTTCCCAAATACATTAGATTTTGAAAAAACAGCAGTAACGATTGCAGCACGTAATCCATAAGCAAAATTTTCAAAACCAAACCCTTCAATAAAAAAACTTATAGAAAATAAAAACGCACATGCTAAATAATAACGAAGCTTTCCTGGTCTTAATATTTGATCATACGTTCCCATCAGTCGAGGAATCAAGAACCCCCCCATTCCCATAACCAGGCATACTAAAAATCCCTGATCCATCATGGGCTTCCCAACCTTAAGGACCCAAGCAGGCCATATCTGTGTCTGACCTAGAATGAAAACCGAAGTTCCTATAATTCCATGTAACAAAGCAATAAGAACCCAAATCAATTCTACTGGAAGATTCCCTCTAAAAGCTGAAAGAGAACGACCAAACACACGACATAAAGAAAAATACAACAAAAAACCATACAATCCCAAAAGAATACATTCAGCTAATACCCATTCATCCCTCTCTAAAAAAAGAACAATTCCAATAAATAACCCTAATGGCGTAACAATTTCCCACCAACGAGCTATAAATGTTTGTGTAAAGCGAGGTAAAGCCGTCATTAAAAACCCAATGATAAAACAATTCATATACACCATCGTTTGAATAGAAGAATGAAAAAATACCGTATAAGAAGGTATCAACCCCCAAGCAAACAAAGCCCATTGACCTATACCTATGGTTCCAGCCATAACTCCTAAGGGAAAAAAAAGACGAAATGGTTCGCGGCAAACAGCCGTCAATATTCTTGCCATTATATACATTTTACTCCTATCACGGATGCACCAGGCAACCTGGGCATTTAACTGGATCATGTTCAGAGCGATAAACGTTATAGTTTGGCTTACCCTCAACTTCTAAAAAACCAGTTGCTCCTTTTTCTACACGAAAGATAGCATGATCAACCAAGGTGTAACTTCCTGGAACATCTAAGGTAAATTCTGTCACTGTAGCAGAACCTGCTGGAACCAAGGTTGTCTGCACGCCATGCGCAGGAGAACTTATCAAGTCTCCTTCACGATAAACATTATCAAAATTCTCCCCAATCACATGAAAAGAAGAAATCAAATTAGGCCCAGCATTGCCCATAAAAATTCTAACCTTATCTGCAACCTTAGCCTTCAAAGTTCCTTCATTACTCATTGACCCTACCTTACCATTAAACACAACAAACATAGGATGCTCTTGCAATCCTTTTTGATGAGAATATTTTAAAAGCACTGTTTGTTCATCATCCTCAATTGACTCATCCTCCCATGTATTATTATTTTCTTTCCCCATATGGTTATGATCAACTTGAACAGGCTTAGATTCGCCTCTAGGATTCTCCGCATAAAGCTCACTTTGCATCACGTAAAATTCCTTATCAACTTTAGGAAGTCCCTGAGCTGGCTCAACTAAAACAAGGCCATACATCCCATTAGCAATATGATCCATTACCGGTGGCGCCGCACAATGATAAAGAAAGATTCCTGGGGACATCATCTTAAACCAACTAACAGACTTTTCTCCTGGAGTAACCGTCGTCACAGGAGCTCCTCCCCCTGGACCTGTCACAGCATGAAAATCAATATTATGCGGCATCCCCACAGAATCTTTATTATCATGGTGTACTTCTAAAATATCTCCAACTCGCAAACGAATAAAAGGACCAGGCACATGATTATTGAACGTCCAGAATTCATAATTAAAACCTCTTTTAACCTCCTTGATCTCACGTGAAGAAGTCAGATAAACTTCCACTACCGCAGGACGCCGTCGTACGATTGGAGGAGGAACCTGCGGAGCATAAGTCAATATGGCTTTCTCACGCAAATGTGGAAAAGAATTATGTTCTTTTTTATTACTAATGAAAAACACTGCCCCCACACCTAACAATAAAATTAGAATAATTTGAAACATCTTTCCGATCTTCATTTTTCTTAATCTATTCATAAATATTTATAATTATTAAGAAATTTCATTATTAACAATGGTTAATTATGGGACAAAGATAACTGAAGATAAATGCGGCAAATCACGTAGAAAGATACGTAGTAGTACGTAATTGAAACTAATGTTGGATATGCTCGGCGGATCTTTGAGTAGAGGAAGGTAAAATCACAGCAATCGTTTCACCTTGCGTAAATGTCCCTTCACGTAAAACTTTAGCATAAGTACCGCAACGGCCTATGATATCTTCTTTAAGGCGAGGATTAATGGCATCTAATACATAACAAGGTTTGCGAACCTTGGTTAATTCTAAGACAACGCCATTACTAAACTCCAACATAGTTCCTAACGGCAAGGCATTAACATTTAAACCTTCCACCGTTAAATTCTCACCCGTCGTACCAGGGGAAAGACTGTAACCCTCTCGATTTAATTCTTCTAATTTTTCAATATCCTGCAAGCATACAGCTTGAAAAGGCGTACGATGTTTTTCATGATTATGCCCATCATCTTGCAGGCCAGCCACATCAACTCGGCTACTTGGTCGAGATATCTTAGGAATACCCCCTGAAGAAACATTAATAGCTACGATTTGCGCTTTTATCATAAATTAACACTGAATTCCTGAATTTTTACGATCATAAAAGTACCAATTTAAAACAAGACAAATAACATAATAAATCGTAAATCCATAAACAGCATACTCCGCATGTCCTGCCTTGATCTGCTGACCAAAAACGATAGGAATAATAAATGCACCATAAGCGGCAACGGCAGATGTCCATCCTAAAACTGGACCAGCTAATTCTTTTGGAAAAATATACGGAATACTTCGAAACGTCGATCCATTTCCAAGACCCGTTGCTATAAACAGAACCATAAATAAACCAAAAAATGGCCACCAATAGGTTTCTGGCATAGGAGATGCCTTTGCTTTTACAATAAAAAATGCCACCCCTAAAGCTGCAAACACTTGAATGACCGTACTCCAGGTAGTAACTTTTGATCCACTATTAATCTTATCTGCATACCAACCTCCAATAGGCCGGATAATTGCCCCGACCAATGGGCCTAAAAACGCCCAAGTCATAGGGTTTGGAGCATGAGGATTAACAGCCCCACCAGGAAGATACCCAAATACATCTTGAATAAGTTTTGGAAACGAAGCTGAATATCCAATGAAAGAACCAAAGGTCATGACATAAAGAATGGTCATAATCCAGGTGTGTTTATTATTAAAAATTGAGAATTGTCGTTCCAAACTCCCTTTGATCTGGGAAGGAGAGAAAAATTTCATCAAAAGAAGAGTCAAAACAATAGTCACGGGTAAAACACCCCACATATTCCACTTTAAACCAATTAAAAGATAAGCTCCAAATCCTGCAGCTATTAGACCAAAAATAATTAATAGACCGCTTCTTAAAAATTCATTTACATAATTGCCAAGTTGCGGGGTTGCAATTTTTAAATTATTCATCCCCCAGTAAGCTGCCATAGCAGATAGAAATAAAAAAGGTGGCCACACACATCCTGCATTTTGAATAAAACTTACAGCACCTGCTGCTTTTGATCCATCTACTTCAACTAAAAGAATACCCGAACCAGCCGGGCTTCCAAAATAAGATCCGGTAATGACAATCGGAATTAAAAACTGCATGACACTGACGCCCAAATTCCCCAAACCAGCATTAAGGCCTAAAGCAATTCCTTGCAAACGTTTTGGAAAAAAGGAAGAGATGTTTGACATGGAAGAAGCAAAATTGCCTCCCCCCAATCCAGATAAAACAGCCAAAATAGCAAATATATAATAAGATGTATTAATATCCTGCAAAGCAAATCCTGCTCCCACTGTTGGTAATATTAAGAGCAATGTTGATAAGAAGACCACATTCCTTCCTCCCCCAATGGCTATTAAAAACGAATGAGGTATGCGTAAGGTCGCCCCGGAAAGGCCTGCGATGGCTGGCAATGTCCATAGCAATTCATTAATAATTTTTAAATCTCCTGGGGTTTTATGAGGCAAACCTAATGTAAAACCTAATTTCTTCATTTGAACAATAATGATGCCCCACATAATCCAAATGGCAAAAGATTGCAGTAAAGAAGGAATGGAAATCCATAAGTTACGATAAGCAATTTTCTTTCCTTCAGATTCCCAAAAATTTGTATTTTCAACATCCCAATGTTCAATATTTATTTTCGACATAACTCCTCCAATCAATTACTTTTTATTATTTAATCATCTCCCCAGATTCAGAATCGTTATTCTTGATCAAGCTATTAACAACTTTCAACATCCATCCAAAACATATAATTGATAATATAAACATAAACATCCAACAACTCGTCCACAATCCCGTATTTTTAAGTAAATACCCAAAAACAATCGGGCAAACAAATCCTCCCAAGCCACCCAAAACTCCTACCATCCCGCCAACCACACCCACTTCATGTGGAAAATAGTCCGGAATGTATTTGTAAACAGCAGCCTTTCCAATTCCCCAGATAATTCCCAAAACAAATACCAGAAATGTAAAGATCCAGACATTGGCTTGAAAATAAATTCGTGTGACACCTTTGGCCAAAAGTTCTTTTCTTTGAACCTTCTGTCCTACCTTAACAACTGATTCCTGCCAAACTTCCTTGGTTGGAAAAATGAGAAGCTTGTCATCAAAATTTTGATTTAAGTTATTTTTTTCTATAAGCGCATAGACTTTATTGCCTACCACAATTTGTTTTGAGTCAATGGCTGTAACAATTCCATCTTTTGTGGCCATAACTCCTTGTCCTGGAGAGTACACTTCCATCTTAGGAACTATGAGCAATACACAAATAACTACAGATGATCCCAAGACCCAGTACATTACCCTGCGAGCCCCCCAATGATCTGACATCCAACCGCCTAAGGCACGAATCAATCCTGAAGGAAAACTAAAGCAAGAAGCCAAAATACCTGCCGTAATCAATGGCATATAATAGGCGCTTACAAAGTACGGAACCAACCACTGCGAAAAACCAACAAAACAACCAAACACTAAGAAATAATAAAGACCAAATCGCCAAACCCGAATATTCTTCAAGGGGGCAAGCATTTGCTTCAAACTTTTACCATGGGACAATGGTTTTTTATTGATCGCAAAAATAAAGAAAACAATACCCATGCTAAGCAGTATCGCTGCATAACACCTAGGAAGAGTTCTCCATCCATCGAGGTTGCTTCCATTTTGAGTAAAAATATCTAATAGCTTAGGCGCAAATAATGTCGTTAGTGCTGCTCCTGCGTTTCCAGCTCCAAAAACACCTAAAGCTGTTCCTTGATTCCTTTTAGGATACCATACGGAAGAATATGCAATGCCAATTGAAAAGCCTACACCCACTAATCCAAACCCAAAACTACACAAAGCAAAACTCATAAAGCTATTCGCATAAGACAACAAAAACATCGGAATTGCACAAAATACAAGCAATGTCCCAAACACTGGTTTACCACCATATTTATCTGTTAACATTCCTGCAGGTAAGCGAAAAATAGAACCTGTTAGCACTGGAATACCCAAAAGCCAACCAATCTCAACTGGTCCCCAATTAAATATTTGATTGGAGGATAAAAAAGTAACCAGCACCCCGTTAATCATCCAAGCAGAAAAACAGATTGTAAAAGCTAAAGTATTTAAAAAAAGAATCCTATGTGACTGTGATGTTGCTTGTTCTTGCATTGTTTCTTTCTTCAGCTAATTATTCTTTATTATATGATAAATTTTCTTCAATAACATCCCAAGTCAATTCTTCATTTTAAAAGATTGATCCTAATTTCTATTTTTTTAATCTTTATTAAATTGTAAACGATCAAGTTCTGTTGGATCAATAGACTTGTGCGCTAGAGGAAAAACAATAGTATCTTCCCTAAAAATATGAAGCCTAAGCAATTCAATAAGCTGATCAGCCTGTTCGAGAGCTGCATCCATGACAAGATCACGTGAAACCTGATCCTTAAGCCTAGACACTAAGCCAAAAAAATTAAAAATCACCACGGTTAACTGAATCGCCTTTAAGTGATCATCTTCCATCAGATCAACCACAGTTGTCTCACCAGAACCAATACTTAGCTCTCTTTCCTTTTTTAATGCTTGAGCTAAGATTGGAAACAATATTTTCTCCTCTATTTTGGCATGGGGAATAAATTCGTCATTAAAAAACTGAAAGAAACTTCTTAAAGTATCATTAACCTCTTTTGTCACACCTTTCTCTTTAATCATCATAATTGCTTCTTCAAATTTTAATAAAGCGGATTGTACAGACTCATGTTCTTTTGCTAAACCCTGCAAAAAAGGATGAAGATCCTGTAATGCGATATTATCAGAACCTGGCGGATGATAAGCATCTGGAGGATTGAGTGGAGAAAATTGTGAATTTAATTCTTCTTTATTTGGTTCTATCATAGTCATCCTTTTAGGTATTTGTTGGTTCACGTTTCCCCCAAGGAATTTGAGGATCATTAATCTTCTTCCTATCCCAATTCCAAATCACTTGTTGATACGGACGAAACAGATAATGAAATGGAGCTGTTAAAAGATGCATCAGACGAGTAAATGGCAAAATTAAAAGAATCAAAAAGGCTACGACGATATGTATTTTAACAATCAAAGGCATAGCAACAACCGCATCCGTATGTGGATTAAACTTAATTAATGACCAAAGATACGGTGACAAATCAGCAGCAAACCATGAAGAGCCCCAACGTAAAGTTAGCGCAATAGTACAGCCTAAAATAACTTGATATAAAAGCATTACTTCTATAACAATATCCATCCATGTTGTCACAGCTCTCACCCGAGCATTTAAACGTCGTCTGAGAAGCAAAACAACAATGCCAAATAAAAAACTTAGAGCAAATACAAAACCCGTCACTTCAAGCGTCATTAACCTGATTGGAACACTATTCCAAGCTACTAATGTTTTTGGAATTAAAAAAGCAGTTAAGTGTAATAAAAAAACGACCCCCATCCCAACATGAAATGGAACAGAACCCCAAAAAAGACCATCACGTTCCAAGAATTGGGAAGACAACGAAGACACCTTAAAGGGTGTCACCAAGAACATATTAATAACTCCCACAAAAAATACAAAAACAGCGACGTATGGTAATGCGATAAAAAAGAAATTATCCAGTGAGCTCATATGAAGTCCTTAATTTTATGTCCCTACCCCTTAGCAAGCTTCTCAATAGACATTTCATTATTTAAAGATGCTAAAAAATCATTTTTCACGTATTCGCTTAAAGCCTCTTCTTGTATATAGAAATCTTCTTTCAAAACACTAAACAGAGCTTTTAAAGCGTACTGATACGTCATCGAATTGTTATTTGGTATCTCTATAAGAGTCTTATAATGTTTTTTATATAATTTATTCTTTTCTTCCATTCGTTGTGGATCAAACTCATTAATCATCTTACTTAAAGCAGGAGCTAGAATCTCATGGACTAAATCGGTAATGAATTGGGCGTCCTGTGATTTAGAAATCAAATTTAAAAGATTTGGAAGATGATCAGCTAGGTCTCTCCCACAATCGTTTTGAGCCTTTTGATGCTCTCGATTTAAGTTAGCTAATATTTCTCCTCGCTTATAATCATCCCCATAAAGAACATACCCGATATCTAACGTGGTCACTGCTTGAACATCGAAACAGCGCGTATAAAGCTCTTGAACCTTATCAAAAGAGTATGGATTTAAAGAATCACGAAACAATTGTGCCTCTTTAGCAGCAGATGAATATTTTTTGTCCAAAAAACTTAACACCTTTGAAATGTTCTCGAAGAAAGATTCATCAGGATATTTAAATAACTCTGCTAAAAGTTCATAGTGTTTTAAATTCATACGTTTATAGCCCCCTTTGCACTGACTCATTGGCTCCGAAGCCTATTTTTCCTTTAGTGTCACCTGTATGTTCAAGCATTTCTAAAGCCTGTTCCCGGTGTGATGCTGGGATTACAAAGCGTTCATCAAATTTAGGCAAGGACGTTAAATGATAAATAGCCTCTGCCTCATCAAAAGTTAAGCCCAACTCATTTAAAGCGTCGAACGCTTTTTTCTCAGAAATATCCCCTACAGTTTTATGCCTACGATACATCCGAACCGCCATTAACTTCTTTAATCTTTGCGTGACCTTCCCCGTATCTCCTGCACTAAAAAGATTAGCTAAATATTTAGCTGGAAAACGAGCTTGATCGATTGTTCCAAAAATCTCTTGCGTACTTGTATCATATAACCACTTATCATCCCATACTTTCGATACCGGATGTAGTTTCTTTAACTGTTCATCGTTGTTAGCTGGAGTGACAGACGCCATTACAGGGAGTAAAGGTGGGACATAAAAAAGCATAGGAAATGTTCTATACTCAGGATGCAAAGGCAGCGCCAATTTCCAAATCTTTACAAATTTATAGATTGGAGAATTTTGAGCAGCTTTCAAAGTTGAATCTGAAATGCCATTAGCTTTAGCTGAACGAATAATTTCTGGATCGTACGGATCAGCAATAATATCCATCTGAGCATCGACCAATTCATCTTCTTTGACGGATGCCATTTGATGGATCTTATCTGCATCATACAAAAGAACTCCTAGGTATCGAATTCTTCCAACACAAGAATGCATACAGGCAGGTGCAAGTCCTGCTTCAATGCGAGGATAACAAAGAATACATTTTTCAGATTTACCCGTACTCCAATTGTAATACGTTTTCTTATATGGACATGCCGTCACACACATGCGCCAGGCACGACAAACATTTTGATTAATAAGAACAATCCCATCTTCCCCTCTTTTATAGATTGCTCCTGAAGGACAGGCAGCGACACAGGAAGGATTCAAGCAATGATTACAAATACGCGGCAAATAAAAAAGCGCCATTTTTTCCAACTGAAACATAGCTTCAGACTCTGCATGGGTCAAATTCTGTAAGTTGACGTCTTGACGGGCATACTCTGGAGTGCCACCTAAATCATCATCCCAATTAGGGCCTGATTTAATATCAATAGGCTTACCCGTAATCAAAGAAATTGGTCTTGCAGTAGGCTGAGTATCGCTTGGTTCTGAATTAATCAGATTAGAATATTTATAAGTAAAAGGTTCGTAATAATTATCAATAGTAGGCAATTTCGAATTATGAAAAATGTTCAATAATCCTTTTCGCTTACCAGCACCTTTAAGTTCTATGTCTCCATTGCTCTTAAGCTCCCATCCACCTTGATACTGATGCTGATCTTCCCATTTTTTAGGATACCCAGTTCCAGGTTTTGTCTCGACATTGTTCCACCACATATATTCAGCACCCTTGCGATCCGTCCATATATTTTTACAGGCGACAGAGCACGTATGGCAACCAATACATTTATCCAGATGAAAAACCATTGATATTTGAGATCGAATATCCATTATTATTCCTTATCCCTCATCAGAGTTAAAAACAACGTTTTTCATTTTTGTAATAATCACATGTGTATCTCTATTCACTGCTGTAGGACCCCAATAGTTAAAATGAAACGTAAATTGACCGTATCCTCCAGCCAACAAATTTGGTTTAAGGTGAATACGCGTAAAACTGTTTAAACCGCCACCGCGTTTGCCATTGCGAATCTCTGACTTAGGTATCCCTACCGTTCGATCTGTAGCGTGATAAACAATACAAACGCCCTTGGGAATTCTTGAACTGACAACTGCTCTAGTACAAAAAACACCATGGTCATTGTGAACTTCAACCCAATCGTTATCTTTAATATCCATAGCCAGAGCATCAACCTCACTCATCCAACAAGGTTCACAACCTCTGGAAAGAGTCAACATTCTTAACGTGTCCCCATAGGTTGAATGAATATGCCACTTACCATGTGGGGTTAAAACATTAAGTATCCTTGCCTGCCCTTTCTTAATTGTTTCCTTTAAATCGCCATAAGCTTCTGGTTTTGGAGAAGGTTTGTATGTTGGTAAATGTTCCCCATAAGCAATATACATTTCATGATCTAAATAAAAATGTTGTCTGCCTGTTAACGTACGCCAAGGAACTAAACGCTCAACATTAATTGTATAAGCTGCATAAGCCCTTCCGTTATTCATAAGACCTGACCATAAAGCAGACGTGTTATATCTTCTAGGTTGAGCTTGAATATCTGCATAATTGATACTTACATCTTTAGAACCTTCTGCAATATCTACAAGTGTAAGGCCTGTTTTCTTTTCAAGAGTCTCATAAGCACGAACATTGAGTATGCCATTAGTTAAGGTGGAGAGCTTCATGACCACATTAGCTGCTGAAAGATCCTCTTTGAGAGAAGGATAAAATTTCCCATCGATTTTTTCTACTTTAAAATGAGGAGAATGAACAATTTCATCGTAGGCGTCAGCACACATATAGTGCTGCCCATGGGCACCAAGACCCTTTGTTTTGACATTCTCCCCCAAAGAAATAAACTTCTCATAAAGCTTGGTATAATCGCGATCCACAATAGCAATGCTGTGCATGGTCTTACCTGGAATTGCTTCACATTCCCCTAGATACCAATCTTTAATCGTCGGTTGGGTAATTTCTCCTGGGGTATCATGACTAATTGCAGAGGTCACAATATCTTTTTGCACGTGAGGTAAATACTGTTTAGCAAGTTCACTTGTTTTTTTAGCTAATTGGCTAAAGATCTCCCAATCCGTCTTTGATTCCCATACGGGGGCGATGGCTGCTGAAAGAGGATGTATGAAAGAATGCATATCCGTCGAATTCAGATCTGTCTTTTCATACCATGAAGCTGCTGGTAGAACGATGTCTGAATAAAGTGCTGATGAATCCATTCGGAAATTTAAATCAACCACCAGATCCATTTTGCCAGTTGGCGCTACTTCATGCCATTTGACTTCCTTGGTTATCTGTTCAGAATCTTGTGCGATAACTCCATGGTCTGCTCCAAGATAATGTTTGAGACAATACTCCATTCCCTTCATACTTCCGACAATAGCATTGCCTCTCCAGATATACCAAACACGAGGAAAATTCTCTTGCGCTTCTGGATCAGCGATAGAATACTCAAGCTTCTTTTCCTTTAACTGTTCAAGCACATACTTCTTAACCCCCTCATCATCATTAATACCCTGAGCCATAGCTTCCTGGCTGAGATTAAGTGTATTTTGCTTAAACTGCGGATAGTAAGGCATCCATCCCATGCGTACGGATTTAAAAATATGATCCGCCATATGACCTTTGGTCATATCATTATCCGGAACAGTATTGTAATCTTTAAAATGTCCATCCACTCGATACTGACTAGTATTAATGTAATGCCAAAGTGGTGCTTGTTGCAAACGAGTAGATCCTACCCAATCTTTAGCAAAAGCAATATTTGACCATGAATCCATAGGTGCTAATTTTTCTTGTCCCACATAATGATTCATTCCGCCACCATTCTTACCAACACATCCAGTCATCATCAAGGTTGTAATGGCAGCTCGGTAGATCAAATTATTGTGATACCAATGGTTAATCCCCGCACCAATGATGATCATGCATTTGCCTTGTGTTGCACTGGCGGTATCTGCCCATTCACGAGCAAATTGTATTAAGGTTCTTGAATCAATGCCTGTGAAGACCTCTTGCCATGCGGGGGTATAAGCGGCATCTTTATCATCATAGTCTTTTGGATAATCACCCTTTAAACCACGCGAGACTCCATGCTGGGCCATCATCAAATCATAGATGGTGACGGTTGCAACTTTTCCTTGAAGAGTTTCTACATATTTAACAGGAACTCCTCTTAAAGTTTTCTTATCTAATCCAAATTCCGTAAATTCCACTTCAAGAACATCGTCGTGATCTTCTAAAAATGTTAACAAAGGATTAAACGATTGATTACTTTGAGTATCTTCAAGTTTTATATTCCAATTCCCTTGTTTTTCATCCCAACGATGCCCCATGCTTCCTTTAGGAATCACAAATTCCTTGCTGTCTTGATCAATATTCAAAAATTTCCAATTCCCATTCGGCTCATTCTCAAAGCGTTTTAATTCATTGGCTCGCATTAATCGACCAGGTCTTAGCGTTCCATCAACTTGCTCAAGTTTCACAAGAAAAGGACAATCCGTGTACTTCTTCACGTAATCGATGAAATATGCATTCTTCTTCTCATAGTGAAATTCTTTTAAAACGATATGAGATACCGCCATCCAAAAAGCCCCATCACTTCCTGCATGAAGTGGAACCCATTGATCTGCAAATTTACAAATCTGACTAAAATCTGGAGAGAAAACAACAGTTTTGGTTCCATTGTGTCTGGACTCTGCAAAAAAATGACAATCGGGAGTCCTTGTCATATTTAAATTAGCGCCCATATCTGCAATCATTTTTGCGTTATACCAGTCTGCACTCTCACATACATCCGTTTGCTCTCCCCAAACTTCAGGGAATGCGTTCGGTAAATCGCAATACCAATCATAAAAACTTAAATTAACACCCCCAAAAAGTTGTAAAAATCGAGACCCAGCTGCATAAGACAACATCGACATCGCTGGAATTGGAGAGAACCCCACGACGCGATCTGGTCCATATTTTTTGGCTGTATAAAGATTAGCTACAGACATTATTTCCAAAGCTTCATCCCAAGCAACACGTCTAAATCCACCTTTCCCTCTTGCCTTTTGATAAGATTCTCGAATTGTTTGATTTTCTTGAATATTGTTCCATGCTTTAAAAGGGTCTCCTGTTTCTTTCTTTGCTTGACGATAAGCATCAATCAAAACTCCTCTAATCAGTGGATATTTAATACGAAGAGGGCTGTACAAATACCAAGAAAAAGAAATCCCTCTCTGACAACCTCTAGGTTCATACGGAGGTAGTGAAGGATCTAAAAGAGGATAATCAATTTGTTGTGTTTCCCAAACAACAATTCCGCCTTTAACATGAATTTGCCACGAACAACCGCCCGTGCAATTGACTCCATGAGTACTTCTAACAATCTTGTCATGTTGAAATCGATTGCGATAAAAATCTTCCCATTTTCTTATTTTTGGCGAAATGATATCTTTAATCCAGCTCATGCGTCTCCTCCAACTTTTATTTCCCAACAGCCCAAATGATAAAATAAATAAATAAAAAAAGAACTAATCCAGAAATAATACCTAGAGTCAGCATGTTTGATTGATAGTCTGTGGGTTTTTGATCCTCATCAACATTGCCTAAAAAATCATTTAATAAATTAATTTCTTCCTTAGTCAGTTCTTTATTCATATAAGCTTCCTTCATCACAGGAAAAGGAGGACTTTTGATGATCGCATTCACACCCTCTTCCCCTAACCTGGAATAAGCTGTTGTCAAATCTTTAGCCAATCCTCCTCCAGCAAAAAAGGATTTCTTCCGCACATCATGGCAAGACATGCAAGACACTCCTTGACGAGAGAATCTTTGACGCCCCTGGAATAATGCCATTCCTTTATCAATATTTTCTTTGGATGCAACTTTTTTAACGATTTTGGGAATCTCTGTTGCAGAAGAAGCAACTGCAGAGAATGAATCCAAATATTTAACAATTTCAACCACTTCTTCATCTGTTAATCCTCTATCAGGCATAGGAACTTTATATAACCCTAAAAGTTCAGTTGCTAGAGGATCTTTTGCTTCAATCATTTGTGTAGGATGTTGAATAAAACCTTTTAGCCATGCTTCTTCCCGACGTTTTGTGACACCCATCAAATCTGGGCCAACTCGATTCCCACCTCCAACTGTATGACAAACTTCACAATTCTTAGAGAAAACTTCCTGTCCCTTGCTCGATGCTGTTTGCGCAAATATAAAAGTAGGCATATTATTTTCATTAATAAAAAATAGGATGGCAACTAGGCTAAATACTCGAAGGCAAAATTTTAATATAATATTCATTAGAGCCTCTTGACCAAGATAAAATCAAATTATTGTTTTAAATTATAATGACTTCAATAAAAAGATAAATACGCACATACACGGGCTTAAGTACGTGTTTCTACTTAGTTCTGAGCAAATTATGTTGATTGTTTGGATTTTTAAATGATTTTCTTCAAGAACGTTGCGGGAACTTTAGGGGACATTAAGACTCTTTAATAAATCCTTCTTTACACAAGATGGCATAAACTTCCTTACAATTTCTAGCTACTGTTTCCAACTCTGTTAAACTTGGTGTGTTACCCTTCTTAAGAAGCCCTTCCCAATCTTTTAATTCTATATCAAGAAACTCAAGCCTTTTCATAGCACATTCATCGCAGCGACCTTCACAATTACCATCAAAAGAAAGATTAAATGGAATTCTCTTTCGTGCTTCTTGGATTAAATTGTACATAGCAACTTTAGTGGTTGGCTTCATAAGATTAACCAAATTTACCATCTGGTCGTGGAGATACTAAAACTTTATAATAAAAAACAAGATATAAACTAAAGGCAATTAACCATAGAACCTGACTTAAACCAATCCAAAGAAGAAAATATTCTTGATTGATGATTGGCAAGAACGTGCGAATAACTGCTCCGAGCGCTATTGGAATAAAGATCAATGGAATCCCTACAGGTGCATCGGCAATATTACGTCCCGTATGCCCCCAAGAAACTCGAGACATCATTCCTAACGTAAAAATCCCAATACCACCTGCTGTAAATGCATGCAGGGCGCAATCATGTAATCGGTAATTCATCCCAGCAAAAGCCTTAAAAATAAATCCGATAATTAAAAAGATATAGCCGATAAACAAAATCCATAATAACGGTTTTCTCCATATACCAGGTGTATACCACCCCGCCAATCGCAAGATATGAATCACACTGAGCAATGCACAAAGTACAGACACAAAAGTTGGAAAATTAAAAAAGACATCTGTAACAGAAAAGATAATTAGCAGTACCAGGCTAGAAATATCCAGAAACATGTTATTGCGCAATGTCACAGGATAACCAACGCCACGTTCAATAAAAAATGGCATAACTCTGCGGCTGATCGTTAAGATCAGGCTAATAATCATATAGACCGCAAATAATAACGCTTTTCGTTCGCTCATCAAATCATCATGAAAAAGCGCCCAATAAAAAACAATGCCACTTAAAAAAACTAGAATCAGTTTTGAGAGTACCGCAAATTGCTTCCATTGTTTAACAGCAATAATAGGCTTCATCACAGCAAGCATTAAAAAACCAAGAAACATAGTGTCACAGATTGCCATTGGCCACAAAGAAAAAGACGAGGGCATAAATGCAAAGATACGTGCCGCCAGCCAATACAAGAACAAACTTAAAAGCGGCCTGCCATGCAAGGTTGGCAAACCTGTCCAGTTCATAACCGCCGTTAATAAAAATCCAGCAACAACAGCCATGGTGAATCCAAAAATCATTTCATGACCATGCCAAACAGTGACCGGCATCGCTACAAAAATTTTTCCTTGCGCCACATAAAAATAAAACCAGAGGGCCATCGAGACAACAGCATAAAAAGCTGCTCCAAGAAAAAATATTCGAAATCCCGTTTGTAATACAATCGAACACTTTTGATTTTCTTGATTCATAAATCTCCTTTTAATAAAATTTGAAAGATCGTAAAATAAGCTCAGGATTTAAACTGAGTATCTTTATGGTAGGTTTTAGTGCGGCCTTCTGCTATCCCCTTCATTTGCTCCATGCCTGTAGTCCATGCTGTCAATGCACAGACGCTAAAAGCGATAAAACTAAGCACTACCCCTGCTAGCAAACGATGATTCTCTCCTTGAAAAAAAGACTCCATACTAGTAGCTAAAATCCAAATTTGAAAAAATATAGCTCCAAGAGATAAAAGCAAACAGACAATTTCAATCGACTTTTTAGTTTCAGTACGGACATCACGGAATTTCATATTTTATTTTCCTAATTTATACTAATTTTCCACTTTTTACACCCACATAATAAATTCCATCACCTCTTACCTCTAAAGCGAGTTGTGGCAAAGGGCGCTCTGGAGGACCATATAAAACATGACCATTTTCAACATCAAAGGCTCCGTTATGACATGGACATAGCAACTTTCTTGACTCTTTATTCCACAAAACGGGACATTGCAAATGAGTACACTTTTGACCATAGGCTACATATTGACCTTGTCCTAACCGCACCATAATGCCAGGTTCTTTTTTTCCAGGAATCATAAATGTGCTCGATTCACCTACTGCAATTGTATTTAGATCTGCAATCTTAGCGCTAGCCGTTGGCCCTTGAGCATGTTCAAACAAAGACTTTAAAAATATGCCAGCTGTCCCAGCAAACAACCCAAAAGAAATCAACCCCAAGAATCTAATAAAATCACGTCGTGAGACATCTGTCTCTTTATTTGATTCAATAGAGAAATCTTCCGCCCATTTAGGAAGTTGACCAAATTTCTTTTTTAAACGTTCAATGGGTTTATTCATATATTTTTCCTTTAGCTTATATAACCCATGGTTCGCCTTCATCTAAATGCAATACACTCATAAAATCAGCAACATCCATCGAAGTTGGAGAGTCAGAGGTATCCGTCATAAGATAAACCTTGGTAGTAATTTTTTGTTTGCCGAATATAAATTCATTATTTGCTTTATTCTTACGCAATGCCTCAATTTGAGATCGAGGGCCAAAAAATAATGCTTGAGAAGGACAGACAGTAGCACACATAGGCTTTAAACCAATGGAGGTGCGGTCATAACACATATCACACTTAAGCATCTGAGCCTGTGGCTTGAAAACCTTAGGAACACCAAAAGGGCAGGCTATTTGACAATTAGAACAGCCAATGCATCTGGGCTTTTGAGATGACTGTACTACCCCATCTTCCGTGCGTTTAATAGCATCCGCCGGACACACGCTAGCGCAAGCTGGATCATCGCAGTGCATACATATTGTTGGTCCGGTTTTTACTGTGTTATACCGATCCAAGGTGTCCAAATGAATCATCGGCACTCCACGGTGAGTTCCACATTCAGCGCAAGCGGCCTCACAAGCTTTACAACCAATACAGCGTTGTGGATCTATAAAAAAATCATTCTCCTCAAGAAAAGCCTGAGCCATATGATATCCCCTATTCTATACTGACCTTTTCAATACGAACTGCGCTCATCTTAAACTCAGGAATCTTAGAAATTGGATCTAATGCACGTTGAGTGACAAGGTTAATTGATTTATCATCCGCCCAATGATAGGGTACAAAAATAGTATCAGGCCGAATAGTCTTAACAACCTTGGCTTTAAATTGTGCGCTTCCACGCCGAGAGGTAATCTTAACCCAATCGCCTTCTTGAACACCGTATTTCTCTGCTAAACGTGGATGAATTTCTACATATGGCTCAGGGCACTGGTCTGTGAGAAACCCAATGCGACGTGTCTGGGCGCCAGAAAGAAAATGAAAAACAACTCGTCCTGTCGTCAAATAAATCGGATATTCCTCATTAATGAGATCTGCAGAAAGACGATATTCAACAGCATTAAAATGAGCCTTGCCATCTGGAAGGTAGAATTTCCCTCCTTCAAATAAACGCGGAGTTCCCGGATGACCAATTTCAGGACAGGGCCAAAAAACGCCCATATTCTTCTCGATCATTTCATAGCTAATCCCAAAATAATCAGCTGTTCCTCCATGAGATGCAACACGCATTTCATTGAATATGTCTTCTGACTTCTTAAAATTAAAATACTTTTCTTTATTCAAACGTTTGGCCAAATCTTGAAAGATATGCCAATCGATTTTTGCTTCCCCCGGAGGAGTTACCGATGCTTGAAGACGAATGACGCGCCCCTCAGCTGTTGTTGCTGTTCCTTCATCTTCTTCATGCAAAGACCCAGGCAAAACAATATCAGCAAAACGTCCTGTCTCAGTTAAAAAGAAATCAATATTGACATAAAAATCTAATTTCTGTAATGCTTCCTCAGTAAATTTTGAATCTGGTAAACTAACAGCAGGATTAAAACAAATACTCAACAATCCTTTAATTTTTCCTGCATGAATTTCATTCATGATTTCCTGAGCAGAAAGCCCTTTACCTGGCATATCTTTCTCATCAATACCCCAAACACCTGCAATATATTTGCGATGTTCAGGATTAGTGATATCTCTGTTCCCAGGAAGTTGATCACACTTATGTCCCTGCTCACGTCCACCTTGACCATTACCTTGTCCGGTAATTGTGCCATAACCGCAACCAACCCTACCAATACGCCCTGATGCTAAAACCATATTGATATAGGAAAGAACGTTGTCGACACCCTTGGTATGATGCTCGATACCCCGCGCATGCAAAAGAATACTGCGTTTAGCTTCTCCCCACCATTGGGCTGCTTTAATAATATTAGCTTTTGGAACACCTGTGATCTTCTCACAATCTTCGGGTGTATATTTGGCAACAGCAGTTTTCACATCCTCGAAACCAGTTGTGTGATTATTAATAAATTCCTGATCAATATGACCTGCTTGAATCATTAAATTAAGAATCGTATTAGCCAAATACACATCTGTTCCTGGACGAACAGGGAGATATAAATCTGCTGTGCGCGCAATTGGAGTCATCCGCGGATCAACGACAATAAGTTTAGCCCCTCGCCTGTCTCTGGCTTTCCAAATATAATCCGTAGTTATAGGAGAACATTCTGAAATATTTGTCCCTGTGCAAAAAATCAAATCTGTTTCCAAGATATCTGCCCATGAATTTGCTGCACGATCAATGCCAAACGCTTTCTTATTACCTGCTCCAGCTGACACCATGCATAAACGACCATTATAATCGAGATTGGCCGTCTGCAGAGCCACTCGTGCAAATTTACCAATCAAATACGACTTTTCATTCGACAAAGAAACTCCGGAAAGAAGCGCAAAAGAATCTTTGCCATGTTCACTTTGAATCTTGTTAATGGCATCAATGACCTTGGTGTAGGCTTCTTCCCAGCTGATACGCACATAACCTTCACCTGGACGGTTTTCCATAGGATACATCAGTCGATCTGGATGAGAACCTTGCATGTAACGCTTGACGCCTTTGGGACATAATTTGCCTTCATTAAAAGGAAAAGCCTCCCATGGGTCAAAGCCAATCACTTGGTTGTCTTTAACTTTTAAAATAATTCCACATCCTTGGCCGCAAAAACAGCAATGAGTTTTGACTTTAGCATCTGGCTCTTGAACGGAGAATTCCCATCCACCAGGAGGTTCGTGCTTTAAGTGTGGTCCAAACTGCTTGGTAATTTCTTCTTTACTAATAGGTAACTTAGCCATAAACCTTCCTTTTAGATATGATCAATATCAAATTTACCCTTTAAGTGCTGATGCTGGGTGACCATTAGCATATGTCGCCGGCATAAAGGACAAAGGTCTTGCATAGATGGCTGATCATCCATTTGAAATTGAAAACCTATATCTCTTAAGACTTTCTTTACGTCTTCTTTTTGCATAGCACTCGTATAAGGCTGCTGACAGCGTATACATAAGGCTGGCTTACCAAATTCTTTTTCTTCAATATATAACGCTGCCCCCATCTGAGCGGCACGTTGAAATATATGAAAAAACTTCCCAAAAGGTAAATATACCAAGAGCATGACCACTGTCCAGCAATGAATCGTAGTAAGCACTCGATAATGAGCACCACCTAAAAAATGATTACTAAAAGTTAAAAACAATCCCGTTGCCGCAACAGAAAATAAAATTAATAGTGGTAAAAAATCATGGGCAAATGTCTGAATCGCCATTTCTCCCGTATTAAAGAAACGTCGTGTGAATGCCATCACTGTTCCGATAATAACCATGACGGAACAAAAATTAAGTGCGTTAAAGAATAGAAAACCAATAATACCTTCAGGATTAAAAATCTGGACAGGAAAACCAAAGACCACTAACTGATACAAATCTTTATGTCCAAGTGGATTTTCAAAATGCAACCACCCAAATACAAGTGGAAATGTGACTGCAAAGGCCAGCAGACATCCCCAAGCTAAATTAAAATGCATAAACCAACGATATGGGCTTCGTCGACCAATAAACTTTTGTAGAACGATTTGCTCTATAAATGTCTTAAAAACCAAGCCAAAATATCTAAAGAAGTTCCGACTAAAAACAAACTGCATACTACGTTTTAAAAGAATTTCAGTAGGTGGACGACTAATCCAAACGTTATAACGATAGATACTCCCAAAAACAGCGAAAATGGTCGCGTACAAATAAGGAGTGAGCGCCGCATCAAAATACAGCAATCTTCGAGAGCCTAAAAGAACAAGCCCTACCAGAACTAAACTTCCAATGATCCCCTTTAAAAGGGCCTGTTTATCCAATCGCATGAACATAGTATATTCCCTAAAGATATATTATTTCAAAAAATAATTATAAATATTATTTACTAAAAAATAAATAAGGGCAACTGCGTAATTTAATACGTAGTTTTACGTGGAACGTGGCTTGCGATGAATACGCTAAATAATGCTAATTTGGTTCTTTTGAAAATATGTGTGGACAAGGTGTGTACTATATGGTATCTTTGAAACGTAGCATCTAAAGAAAGGACACGCTTATGTCAATCATACAAAAAGATACCCGAATTGATTTGAGGATCGAAGGTTCCCAAAAGGATTTTTTGGTCTATGCCGCCACACTCAAGAAGATGAAACTATCCGCATTCGTCTTAGATAGTGCCATTAAGGAGGCGGAAGAGTTAGTGGCAAACAAAACCCAGTTTACCCTGCCAGAGGCTCAATGGAAGGCTTTTAGTGCGGCTTTGGATCGTCCTGCGCGCGCGAATGCCAAACTCAAGAAACTTTTCAAGGCTGGGAACGTTTTTCATGGATAAACTTAAAAATCCAACCCTTCTTGATAAACACCACGATGTGGATGATTTCGACTGTGAAGCAGAGCCTTTAAATAATTACCTTAAGAATTTTGCTCTCATCAATAATCAGAATGGATCGGCTAGAACCTATGTCACAACCAAAGACAGCAAGGTTGTCGGCTACTATACTCTAACGCCCGGATCAGTCATCAAGGACACAGCTCCCCATCGAGTTGGAAAAGGTCTGCCAGCTCATCCTGTTGGCGTCATCATCATCGCCCGCCTTGCTGTTGATAAAACACAACAAGGCCACGGAATAGGTAAAGCACTCGTTCGTGATGCTCTTATTAGAATCATTGATGCTGCCCAAATTATCGGCGGCCGCGCTGTTCTTGTTCATGCCAAAGACACACAAGCCAGACGTTTTTATGAACAGCTGGGCTTTGAACCTTCTCCTATCGACTCTCTTCATCTTTACCTTCTCATTAAAGATATTAAAAAGACTCTTGATCTTTAAAATATATGCGGTGAATAGTGAAACCTAAAAACCTAACTATCCTAGAAAATTGGATATTAACGCCGGAAGACTTGGCGCTGGTTATGTCTAAAAGCCGTGGCAATAGACTTAGTTTTGCTTGGATGATTTTATTTTATAGGATGCATGGCCGGTTCCCCTACTCCCCTTCTGAATATCATCCTAAAACCATTGATATGGTGGCCCAACAACTAAATAATATCTCAGTACCCAAAGGTGAATTATTTGAGAAGGCAATTAGAACATGGGAACGTCATCGTGCTGAAATTCGTAAAATAACAAATTCTCGTGAAGCGACTAATGCGGATGCTCTTCTACTCACGCAATGGCTTCAAGATAATGTAGCAGTAGTCAATCACGATCCGCAACACCTGACTTTCATGCTGGAAGAACAATGTCGTAAACTTTTAATTGAATCTCCATCAATGGATCGTATAGATCGTATTGTACGAAATGTTATTTTTACTCACGATGAAAATCTGTATTCAAAAACTTATAGCCGATTAGGACAAACTGTCAGAAACAAGCTCGATAACCTGTTGCAACCTGATTTAAAAAATACTAACGGCAGAAGTGATGAAAAAATCCCAGCGATACTTTTACGTTTACGTAGCGACCCTGGTCGAGTTAGCTTAGTTAGCGCACAAGACGAATTAAATAAATTAATAATGACTCGAAGTGTGGGATTACCCCTTGATCTATTTGTTGGTGTAACTGAACATGAGCTTGAGCGCTATGAGCAACATGTCATGGTCGAAGCACCTTACGAACTACGAAGACATTCCCCAGAAACAAGATCAACATGGCTTGCAGCCTTTATTTATTTGCGTAGCCGCACGATTACCGATAACTTAGTTGATCTTTTAATTGAAACCATTCATCACATTCAAACACGGGCAGAACGTAGAGCTGATCGTAAATTGTTGGATGATTGGAAATACGTGGCCAATAAGCAGGCTATTTTTCTAAAAATTTGTATTGCCTTGCTTAAATACCCAGATGAAAAAATACGAGAATCCATCTACCCCATTGTGAGTGAAAAGACTATAAGAAATATCGTCAATGAACTCCAAGCTACAAATTCACATGACAACGTTGTTCGTGACGGAATTCGTAATTCTTATAAAAGTCATTATAGGCGGATAATTCCGCTGATTCTTGGTGCTTTGGAATTTCGATCTAACAACGAACTTTATCATCCACTTATCCAAGCTTTAGAACTTGTTAAACGCTATGCTGATTCAAAAATACACACCTTCCCTTCTAATGAAGAAGTCCCAATTGAGGGTGTTGTAAGGAAACAATGGAAAGATGCCGTCTTCGATAAAGATGCCAACGGACAAATACGAATTAACAGAATCACTTATGAAATCTGCGTTCTTGAGGCTCTGCGTGATCGCCTTCGATGCAGAGAAATCTGGGTCGTTGGAGCTAATAGGTATCGTAATCCTGATGAAGATTTACCTGCTGATTTTGAAATTAATCGTGAGAAATATTATCAGGCGTTGAATCTGCCTCTTGATCCAGTTGAGTTTATTAAAGGAATACAAGCTGAGATGCATAAGGCTTTAAGTACACTTGATTCTGGTTTACAGAAAAACCTAAAAGTAAAAATAATCAACAAGTGCGGGGGCAGAATCTCGATTTCACCTTATGAACCGCAACCCGAGCCAGCGAACTTAATCTCTCTCAAAGCCGAAGTTACAGCAACGTGGCCAATGACAAGTCTCCTTGATATCATCAAGGAAACTGATCTGCGTTTAGGGTTCACTGATTCTTTTAAAAGTCCTACCTCCTACGAAACAATGGATCGTTCTATTTTGCAACCAAGATTACTTCTGTGCCTGCATGGTCTTGGCACAAATACTGGATTAACTCGCATTGTTAGCCCTGAATCTGGAATGACATCTAGAGATTTAGTTTATGTCCGTCGAAGGTATGTTAATGTTGATGCTTTACGCCAAGCTAATGCCATTGTAGTCAATGGCACTTTTGGGATCCGTAAAGAAGCTATCTGGGGAGAAGGTAGTACCTCTTGTGCTTCTGATTCCAAACATTTCAGTGCTTGGGACCAGAATTTAATGACCAAGTGGCATCTACGCTACGGTGGCCGTGGTATTATGATTTACTGGCATGTCGAAAAAAAATCTATTTGTATTCACTCTCAACTAAAGTCTCCATCATCGTCTGAAGTCTCCTCCATGATCGAAGGAGTACTTCATCATCTTACAGATATGGAAATTGAAAACCAATATGTTGATTCTCATGGTCAAAGTACGGTTGGTTTCGCAGTTTGTAAACTTTTGAATTTCTTATTACTCCCCCGTTTTAAAGCAATAAATGTACAAAAGCTATACCGTCCAGAGAGCGGCCAACCAGGAGCCTATAAAAATTTGCAATTAGTTTTAACAAAACCAATTGATTGGGAATTGATTCGACAACAATATGATCAGATGGTTAAATATGTAACTGCATTACGTTTAGGAACGGCAGAAACAGAAGCAATTATGCAGCGGTTTACACGTAACAATGTCCAGCATCCAACTTATAAAGGTTTTATGGAGCTTGGTCGTGCTGTTAAAACAATCTTTCTTTGCAACTATCTTCATAATGAATCATTGCGTCGTGAGATTCATGAAGGGTTAAACGTTATTGAACAATGGAATGGAGCTACTGATTTTGTTTTATATGCCCGTCGTGGTGAGCTTGCAAGTAATAGACGAGAAGATCATGAAATAAGCATGCTATCCCTTCAGTTATTGCAAAACTGTATGGTTTACATAAATACACTAATGCTTCAAACTATATTAGCAAAACCTGATTGGGAAAGACGGCTTACTCAAAGAGACTTAGCCGCTTTAACTCCTCTGATTTGGGAACATGTAAACCCTTATGGGCGGTTTGAACTTGATATGAATACGCGTATACCGCTTATTTAGGCTAAAATCTTAAAAACATTCAAAATTGCGTGTTGTAAGTCATTGATATTATATTGTTTGTGTCCAAATGGCGGTTCAGAACACAACTGTTGGTTCTACCCCTAAATAGACGGCTAATATGTTCTATTTTGAATGTGTATAAAACAGCCGATAAGGCCATAAAACTGAAGAACATGCTTTTATTTATTATCCAAATAATTTCTCCCAGAGTTTTTAGGCGAAATGAGTTATACATCCCCATAATATACAGAGAACATACAATCATTAAGATGCCGGCTATAAACACCCAGGCATACGCCTTATAAAAATAGCTGTTATAGAGAAACAGTCCGTTGTAGTGGCTACAGACGTAATAAGCAAGAAAGAAAACAGCAGCAACCATGCTTGCATCAAAAATGATTAATAATCTACGTATAATATTTGCATATTTCTTCAACATAGCATCACTCCTTATTTCATAAAGTTCATTTGCCTCTTTGTAGCTTTCACAAGATAGCAAATGGTTTATGAACTTAGAGTGAACTGAGAATTAAGAAAAATTAATGTTGAGGTATGGCAGAATAATAGGTGGACTATATGCGTTTATAGTCGTCTTCTAATCTTATGATATCTTCTTCGGTGAGTATTTGGCCTGTGGCAACTTCAATAAACACTAGGGGTTCATGAGCTGTATTGGCTATCCTATGAATAGCTTTTAAAGGGATATCAATAACACTTCCCGGCAGGACTTCTATTTTATCATCATTAACAGTTGCAATTCCTTGACCATGAACAAAGATCCATTTTTCAGAACGATGTTCGTGTTGTTGGAGACTCAAGCGGCAATTGGGTTTTACTTCTACCCGTTTAACCCAAACTCCATTTTCTTGATAAAACTTTTCATAATTGCCCCAGGGACGGGTTGATTTTTCTAAAACCATTAATATTCCTTATCCTTTATAAAGATTGTCTTTTGTTTGAAAAAATTCTATTAGCTTCTGCTTTAATAAATCTAAATCTTTAGTTGTATGCTTGCTGCTAATGAAAAATGCTTCTAAATCTGCTGGAGGCAGATAAATCCCATTCTTAAGTAAATAATGGAATAGTTTTGGATACAGCACATCCGATGAAGAAGCTTGTGCGGAAGAGTAATCGTGCACTTCATTTTGATGAAAACGTAAGCTCATCATTCCTTTGTAACTAGATAGTCGAGCTTTGATGCTATATTCTTTGAAATAACTATTAGTTTCTTGGGCAAACTTTTCTGAGATTTGATTGATATTCTTATATACAGAAGGTGTTAAGTTTTTGAGCGTTGCAAGTCCTGCTGCCATGACAATAGGATTGCCTGAAAAGGTCCCCGCCTGATAAACGTCGCCCAAAGGAGCTAAGCGTTTCATAATATCAGCTCGTCCCCCGTATGCCCCTATTGGAAACCCTCCACCAATAATTTTTCCGAGACACGTTAAGTCTGGTTGGATTCCATAATCACCTTGAGCGCCTGCATAATTGGAACGAAATCCAGACATGATTTCATCAAAAATCAGAATAATGCCATATCTTTTTGTTTGTTCTCTTAATGCTTTTAAGAATTCACGTTTAGGCAATATAACTCCCATATTACCAGCCACGGGTTCTAAGATAACACAGGCTAAGTCTTTGCGGTTTCGTTCAATTGTATTAATAAATTCCTGGGTATCATTAAAGGGTATGCTTAAAGTATTTTGGACGTGTGATGGTGGAATGCCCTTGCTGGTTGATGAAGATAGAAATGCAACCCCGCTTCCTGCTGTGGTAAGAAGATCATCACAGTGGCCATGATAACAACCATCAAACTTGATAATCTTATTGCGATTAGTAAATCCACGAGCTAATCGTACAGCGCTAGTGATAGCTTCTGTTCCTGAATTAACGAAACGAACCAGATCAATCGAAGGAACACGCTCAGTAATAACTTGTGCTAATTCTATTTCACTTTTTGTAGTTGCTCCAAAACTTGTGCCCTTTTTAATGGCTTTATTAACAGCTTCTATGATTTCTTTTTGGGCATGACCAAGTATTAATGAACCCCAAGATAAACAATAATCTGTGAATGAATTACCATCTATATCTACTATTTTGGAGTCTTTTCCATAATCCATTATGAGAGGCTGTCCTCCTACCCCTTTAAATGTCCTTACAGGACTGTTGACCCCACCTACTAAGAATTTTTTAGCGTTACTAAATTCTTTCTTAGAATTGTTTACTTTTAGTGTTTTCATAGCCATTTCAAAACATCCTTTGCATGATAACTGATAATAATGTCTGCTCCAGCTCTTTTCATTGATAAAAGACTTTCTAAAACCACATCTTTTTCATTAATCCAACCCTTTTGTGCAGCTGCTTTGACCATAGCATATTCACCGCTAACATTGTAAGCTACAAGAGGAACGCTGCAATTACGACGTATTAAATTAATAATATCTAAGTAGGCTAAGGCTGGTTTGACCATCAACATATCTGCGCCTTCTTGAATATCTTCCAAAGCTTCCTTTAATGCTTCGCGGGAGTTAGCAGGATCCATTTGATATGTCTTACGATTTCCTAACTTTACTGAGGAGTTTGCCGCTTCCCTGAAAGGTCCGTAAAATGAAGATGCATATTTGACTGCATAGGAAAGAATGCTAATACCTGAGAATCCTGCTTTATCGAGGGCTTCACGAATATAAGCTACTCTAAAATCCATCATATCAGAAGGAGCTACAATATCTGCTCCAGCTTCTGCATGACAAAGGGCCATTTTTGCCAAGATGGGTAATGTTTTGTCATTATCAATCTTATCTTTAGTCAATATGCCGCAGTGACCATGATCAGTATAAGCACATAGACATACATCACTAACTAATAAAAATTCAGGAAAATGCTTCTTAATGCTTTTAATAGCGCTTGGTATTGGACCGTTAGGATTATAAGAGTTTTTAGCTAAAGGGTCTTTATGAGAATTAATTCCAAAGAATACTCCTCCTTTTCCACCTAGGCGTATATAGGAATCAATTTCTTTGAGCAATAGATCTACGGAGAATCTTTTAATACCAGGCATAGAAACAATAGATTCTTCTTTATTCTTTCCTTCCAGAACAAAAAAAGGCTGTAACAGATCATTTTGGGTTAAATGATTTTCTTGAACAAATGTTCGGATTTTTTCTGTTCTTAGATTTAGATAACGTTTCATAGATGAATCACATGAGTTGAATATCCAGCTTCTTGTAAAGCTTTTGCTGTGACGGGACCCTTCACTAGGATCTGCCAAGAAGCAGGTATTGTACCATAATCTTCGATAAAGTTATGAAAAGTCGAAGGACTGGTAAAAATGACGCCTTCAATTGGAACTTTTGGTAAAGGTCCTTTAGATTTCTTAATGTTCTCGTAGATTTTCCATTCTTTAACAATTGCTCCCTCCTCTTCCAAGGCTTTCTTTAAAAAAGGATTAGGTAAGGATGAGCGAGGAAAAAGAATGGTTTTATTCTTAAGATTGATAACTTTCTTAATCAGATTAAAAAGACCCTCTGCAGTTTCTTGGGAAGATATGATCTGTGCTCCAAGGCCAAAATCATCTAAAACACCTGCTGTTGCGCGTCCAATAGCTGCATAAACCTTTTGACGAACAGCATTGGTAGGTTTTAAACCTAAAATAATACGAGTAAAATGCTCTACAGCAGCGGGAGAAGTCAAAATGACAAAGTCACTTTGATCAAAATCTTTAATGAGCTCTTGTTGGCTTTGAATATCAAGACTGATAGGTTCAATTTGAATCATGGGCCAAGATATAATTTGGCCTAAATGCGTGTATTGTTCTGGATGTGTGCCGCAATGTAAGAGTATTTTCTGTGATTCTGGATGGTAAAATTGGATCGTATCTCCCGCGATAATTAAAGCTGGTGCTTCCAAAGAAGATTCAAAGGCAATCTTTTCAATATTCTCTAAAGTTCCAGAGACTATTTTCTGATTGATCCGTGTGCCATTGCTGATAATCATTATCGGTTTCTTTTTACTCCAACCAGCTTTATATAAGGCTTGTATGATTTGGTTTAATTTTGTTAGGCCCATCAAGAAAACAAGAGTGTCTGCTTGAGGAATTTTGATTTCTGTTTGATTATGATTGCTTTCTGCTTCTCCATAGCCGCTGACAAATGCTACGGAGGAAGATACACCTCTAGCCGTTAAAGGAACGCCAAGAGTTGATGGAATGCTTGTGGCTGAACTTACTCCTGGGACAACATGAACTTCAATATGATAAGCTCTTAAATAAGTGATTTCATCTGCACCTCGCCCAAAGATGAGTGGGTCTCCTCCTTTTAAGCGAACGACCATTTTTCCACTCATTGCTTTTTCTCTGAGTAAAACAGAGAGTTTTTCTTGGGATAAAGTGTGATAACCCTTTCGTTTTCCTACATAAATGTGCTCAGCTTTTTGAGCATATTTTAAAAGGTAGGGATCCACAAGGTAATCATAAAACACGCAATCAGCCTGCTTTAGAACTTCAATAGCTTTTAACGTAATTAGTTCTGGATCTCCAGGGCCAGCTCCAACCAAATAAACATGACCATAAGAATTGCGGACATCAATTTCTTTAAATAATCTCTCTACTTCCCAGTCTCCCTGACGTCCAACAATGGCTAGTTGCCCCTGCAAGGCGGTTGCTTCCCAGGGTAAAATACTTTTGATTGATTTCTCTAATCCCAATCGCTTTAAAGCACTTGTTGCAACAATAAGGCCATCTATTTTCTTTTGCTCAAGTAACTCCAGGCGTTCTTGAATAGTTCCTCTAATTTCAACAATCTCAACATCAGGGCGCAAGCTTTTAATCATCTGTTGTCTTAATATGCTGCTGCTTCCGACTTTTGCGCCTTGTGGAAGGTTTTCTAAGGAATAATGTGACACCCAACTATCGGTATTATCTAGAGTTTTAGTTAAAGCAAATACTTTTAAACCAGGTGTTAAATGTTGAGGCAGATCTTTTGCGCTATGAATGGCAATATCAATATCTCTATTTAAAATTGCTTCATCTAGAGTATTAGTAAAGAAATTATCTGCAGGATTCGTTGTTAAATATGTGGTTTTATCAAGATCTCCTTGAGTTGAGAATCTGATGATTTCATATTCAAAATTTAGTTTTTTAATGGAAGTTAAAACTTCATGAACTTGAATTTTAGCTAAAGGGCTTGGACGAGAGCCAATTTTTATGGATAAAGACATGAGTAATATTATAGAAAATATTTTATTTTTTGACTAGCGCTTTAATTGCGGGTAAATGAGCTAAAGTGGCTTCTTTACCTCTAGAGATGAGCTTGTCTACTTCATAAAGTTCAAACCAATTAATACCTTTTAAATCAGGATGAATGAGCACATCTGCTTGTTTAGCGCTGGCCTCAGCTAAAATATATTCTGAAGCTTGGAGTGTTCGAACGACAATATCAGCAATATTAGGTGTGAAAGCTTTAGAAACAAAACGTCCAATCCTAAAGTTGACGTATTGAAAGGGATGCTTATTAAATGAGATTTTCTCTAAATGTTTAATATGGTTTGTCTCTAAATCTTGACTCCACGCTACTTCCTCTGGTGATTGAAGAACGTTTACAGCAATGATTTTTTTAACACCCATATCTACAAGAACATTCGTTGGCAAAGGGTTTAAGACCCCTCCATCGATGATTAATTGATCTGCAATTGTAATTGGACGAAGAACTCCAGGTATTGCAATACTTTGATGGACTGCTTCTACTAAAGATCCCGCCTCGA
The DNA here is from genome assembly GCA_044225175.1 of Candidatus Omnitrophota bacterium. Lineage (GTDB taxonomy): Bacteria > Omnitrophota > Gorgyraeia > Zapsychrales > Fredricksoniimonadaceae > JACQCF01. Next base: position 535,027 of record JBGAJA010000001.1, read on the forward strand.
TGACGATTTCATTGCGCCGATGAAGGTCGTATGCGACTGCCCTAAAAGGAATTTTGGAGTCATGAAATGTTTTATCACCTAATTTTCCTCTTAACCATCTGTTAATGGCCTGGCCGCGCACAAGACCAGAAACTGGAAGAGCCAGAGGCACAAGTAAGAACATGCAAAGAAAAGCTAAAACATAAAAATGTAAGATAATTAATACGAGCATGACTAATAAAACAATGACTGCTCGTTCAAAAGGTGGATCAAAGAGTGCGATCATGCCAGATTTTTTTTCAAATTCACGTGCAAATTTTTCAAGATCATCTGCTTTGTAACCAACCGACCACATGCTTCCAATTAAAGCACCCATACTGCTTCCTACGATGATGTCTATAGGAATATTTTCTTCTTCAAGGACTCGAATGATCCCCACGTGGGCCAATCCTAAAGCCGCCCCTCCTCCTAAAACCAGTCCAATCAAAGAACCACTGATTTGTCGACTTAAACGTTGCAGAACATGTGAATATTCAGTGTTTTTTTCAACTTTTATAATTGAGAAACCTTCAGAAATATCTTCATTTTTGAATTCGGTTTCTTTTAGAGAAGGTAATCGTAAGAAAACATCATAATTAAGGATTTTTTTGATTTCAGAAGCATCTAAATTTTCATTCTTTGGAATACCGCTGAGAATAACTTGAACCTTGTCAGCATGAAATCTATCCTTGAGTTGTTGAGTAAGTTCATCAATAACGGTACGTGTTAAACCTAAGTCATATTCTCTTTCTAACGTTACTATATGCACAATATCGCTTTGAACTAAGGCTTTTAAAACAATATTATCCATTTGGTTAGGAAGATCAAAAATAATGTAATTGTAGTCTTTGACTGGAGCGCTGATTAATTGGCTGATTCGAGACAATATTCCTTGATCATGAGGATCTAATTTGACAGCCAAAACATCTAAAGATAATTTGTCTTTTTGAATTGAATTAAGAATTTTTTGATGATCGTAAACAATGTCAGCTAGATTGATTAATGGAGAGCTTAAATCAGAAGAAAGGCTTAAAAGTAGCACTTTTTTATCTGTTTGCTCTTTGAGAGTTAGGGCCAAATTCGCAGCATACGTTGAGCTACCTGTTCCTTTGACGGGCGCATAGACAGAAATAACTGCGCATTCTTGAGTATTTTTGACACCGGTAGATTGGCTTCTTATTTTATGGGAAAGGCTTTGGCTTAAAGCAACGGCCAGTTTAGGGGTTCCTTTGAGCAAGGCTGAAAAATCATCTTTATCTATTTTAATGATGACGGAATCATTGACAGCTTCATAAGTATGGGTATGGTTCTCCCCTGTTAAAGTAGATATGATTCCAAAGTGCATCCCTCTTAAAATGAAATCTACATCTTCTTTTTGTCCTGCCGCATTAATAGCATAGGAATAGACTCTTCCAGATACAACAGTGTAAAAAGCATCGGCTGGATCTCCCCGTTTGCAGATTACGTCCCCTTTGTTGAATTCGATCAATTCAACTTTTCTGGAAATTCTGTTTAATTCAAACCAATTCAGACCTTCAAAAATAGGAATTTGTTTGATGATTGCAAGTTTGTTAAAGAAGGATGGTAATGCTGTCATTTGATAATCTCGTTTTCCATCCACTCAAATTCTTTGGCAAGAATCTTTTTAGCTATTTTTAGATCAGCCTTGTCATTGTTAGAAGAACTATCGTTGAATGTTGTTTCAATGCGTTTGAATGCTTGCACACAAAAGCTGTCTGCAAGATCTAAGGCATTGGTTTGTCCATTTTTATGTAACATGGCTGCATAAGAACAAGTCGCTGAGATGGCAAAGAGTTCTGTCCCAATGTCTACGACACGATTGAGAATGCTTTGTTTGCTTTCTAGTTTTTGAGCATATTTAGCCATTTGATGAAAAGTATATCTTGCTAAACGTTTGCTAGCATCTTGAACGTTCATCATATGTTGACTTAAAGGTGCTGGAAGATTGGTCACCTCTGATGGAGCTAAAGAAGGAAGCCAAAGTTTAGGATACCAAAAAGCATAAAAAGAGACCATTTTTAAAGCTGCAGCAATCTTGGTCCCGATGGGAACTTTTCCGCTGATAAGTGGTTTGATTTTTGATAAATGAGGATCCAAAGCTTCGCGGGCAATAAATAAGTGCATAATGTCCGTTGTTCCTTCAATGATACGATTGATACGAAGGTCTCGTAAGACACGTTCTACTGGCCAATAATCTGCGCCGCGTGCACGTAATGAGGAGGAAATTTCATAACCTGAACCCCCGCGGATTTGTAAGGTGTCATCAGCAATTTTCCAACAGATTTCCGTACAGAAGAATTTAGCAATGGCCGCTTCAAGACGAATATCTTTATGTTTGTCATCAGCCATAGCTGAACACAGCCATGTGACTGCATCCATAGCAAATGTATGGCTTGCAATATAAGAAATTTTTAGAGCCACAGCCTCATGCTCACCGATTGCGCTTCCCCATTGATGTCTTTTGGTAGACCATATACGAGCAACATTTAAACACCATTTACCAATTCCAACGGAAGCCGCTGGAAGAGTTAAGCGACCGGTATTTAATGTCATTAAAGCCAATTTTAAACCATCCCCTTCTCCAAGGATGATATTTTCTCGTGGGACACGAACATTATTAAATTTGATAAGCCCATTTTGAATACCGTGTAATCCCATAAATTGACAGCGGTGGATTTTTTCGATTCCAGGACTTGTTGTTTCAACGATAAAAGCTGTGATCTGTTTAATTTCTTTACCTTTAACAATTTTAGGCGGAGTGACAGCCATGACAACAAGGACGTCGGCAATCAGACCATTGGTACACCAAAGTTTTTCTCCATTGATGAGAAAAGATTTTCCATCTTCTGTTGGAGTTGCAGTGGTTGTCATTTGGCGAGGATCAGAACCAACAGAGGGTTCTGTTAAAGCAAAAGCTGAAATAGCGCCTTTAGCAAACATGGGAAGATACTTTTGTTTTTGTTCAGGAGTACCGAATAATTTCAGAGGTTGAGGAACACCAATACTTTGATGAGCGGATAAAAGGACTGCTGTTGATCCGCAGTAGCTAGAGACTAAATGCATGATACGATTGTAATTGTATTGAGTAAAGCCCATTCCGCCGTATTCTGTTGGAATTTTTAAAGCAAATGCTTTGAGTTCTGCCAGTCCTTTGTAGACTTTATCTGGAATAAGACCAGTGCGGTCAACTTCATCAGGATCAAGGTTTTCTTTAAGGAATTTTTCAATTTTGACTAGATAGTCATCGCCTAATTTTTTTTCTTCGGCAGTTTGTTCAGGAAAAGGTGAGATAAGATTATAGTCGAGGGAACCATGAAATAGTTTTAAAGCAAAACTAGGAGCCTTCCATTCCATTTCACGAGCTGCTTCTGCAAACTCTAAGGACTTCAGTTTTTCTTGGGATATGTTCTTATCAAACATGCTCATGGTATTTCCTCCACTCAATTGAGTTAAGTCTATAAAATTAAATAGGTTATATATTTAGTATAGAGAGGGAAAATGAAAAAGCAATGATGCTATGAAGTTTTTAATGGATGTATTTATCAGCGATTTCCTGAACATCGGAAAGCTTAACATGGTTATGCCAGACATTTTCAGGGTAGATCATGATGTTCACTCCGGAATTACATTGTCCTAAGCATTTGGCTTGGGCGACACGGATCATGGGATGGAGTTTGCGCTCTTTGGCGATTTCACGGAGTTGACGAAAAACTAATTCTGCTTGATGGTCTCCACAGGAGGCTTTTTCTCCATTGGCATTATTGGTGCAAACAAAAATTTGACGTTGATAAGGTGTTCTTTTAGTTTCCATTTTGTATTCTCCTTAAGACATATCCATATGTCCATTTGGGCATGAGTCTGCGGGCTTGTACTTCAAGCCAAGACTGCCAATCAGACACATAGCGTAATTTAGGGTTTTTAGAATAAATAATTTTTTCAATCAATTCAGCCACATGCTCAGGGTCTCGAGTCATTTTAAGCTTCTGAGCCTGGACTAAACTGTTGAGTTTCTGGCTTACTTTATAGTAAGGGCTTTGAGGGTTATTGAAGTTTTTGGCATAGCGCGCATTGTCTGAAAATATTTTGGTTGGATAGCTGCCTGGTTCAACGAGGACGACTTTGATCCCAAATAAAGACAATTCGTAAAATAAGCTTTCTGAGAAGGCCTCCACTGCCCACTTGCTTGCATTATAAGCTCCGAAACAGGGTGCAGCAGTCAACCCTGCTATGCTTGAGACATTAATAATGGTTCCTGATAAGTTAGCTCTCATAAGGGGAATTACTTCCCTGCAAACATTTTGTGTTCCAAAGAAATTAACTTCCATGACATCTTTAAGCTGTTCTTGGGTTAGGTCTTCAAAAAAGCCTCCAAGGCCATATCCAGCATTATTAATAACGCAATCAATGCGGTTATGGGTTTGTTTGATTTCATCTACTACCTTTTTGATAGTCTGAACAATGGTAACATCAAGTTCACGAATTTGGATATGTCCGCCTCGGTTGGCAATTTCTTGGCGAAGTTCTTGGGATTTGTTTACATCACGCATGGTGGCATAGACAATATGCCCTTGGGCAGCCAAACGTGCGGCTGTTAATAAGCCAAAACCACTTGATGTTCCAGTTATGAGAATAATTTTTTGAGGATGGGTACAAGGCATTATATCTGCATCGATTTTTGAATCATCATGCAATCAACAAGTGTTAAGGCAATCATGGCTTCAGCCACAGGAACAACGCGTGGAGCTAAACAAGGATCATGACGGCCTTTGACAATCACTTCGACTTCTTGCTTATTTACATTGAGCGTCTTTTGAGGTGTTGGAATTGATGATGGAGGTTTCAGTGCCATACGAATGAGGATGTCTTCCCCCGTCGAGATGCCACCCATAATCCCGCCAGAATGGTTGCTTTCAGTGCCAATACGGTCCCCTTTAAGAACAAAGCGATCATTATTGGTTGTTCCTTTTAATTGGCTAGCGCTAAACCCATCACCAAATTCAATGCCTTTGACGGTAGCGATAGACATGAGTGCTTGAGCTAAACGGGCGTTTAATTTATCGAAACAAGGATCCCCTAATCCTGCCGGGGTGTTTTTAATGACACATTCTAAAACAGCACCTAAGGAATCACCGTTTTTTCGTGCTTCATCAATCTTGGCAATCATAGCATCTGCCACTTGAGCATCAGCCGTACGAACAATATTTTGTTCAATGACATTAAAATCGATGTTTTTAGCCGCTAGATCAGCAACAGCCAGTGTATAGACATAGATTTGGACATTGTGTTTAGCTAAAAGTTTTTTAGCAACAGCCCCTGCGGCAACACGAGAAGCTGTTTCACGGCCAGAAGATCTTCCCCCACCTCTATAATCACGGATGCCATATTTGGTAAAGTAAGAGAAATCAGCATGTCCGGGACGGAACACGTCTTTGATATTGTCATAATCTTTGGAACGTTGATCTTCATTACGGATGAGTAAAGCTAGTGGCGCTCCTGTAGTCTTACCTTCGAATACTCCAGAGAGAATCTCCACCTTGTCCGCTTCTTGACGCTGGGTCGTAATTTTGCTTTGCCCAGGACGTCTGCGATCTAAGTCTTTTTGAATATCAGCTTCATTCAATTCCAAAAGCGGCGGCACGCCATCAATAACAACACCGATAGCAGGCCCATGGCTTTCACCAAAGGTCGTAATCTTAAAAAGTTGTCCGAATGTATTTCCTGCCATAATTATTTATCTTTCCTGTTAATTAAAGCAAACTCTTCACAATATTGATCTAATTCTGTTAAAGAAACATTATAAGTTGTTTCATGGATATATTTATCAGCAACAAGCTCTCTTAAAATGCACAATTCTTTACGTCTCTTTAAAAGCCTTGAGTCATCCTTAGTAACATCAATAAGTTCAAGAGCGCGTTCTAAGCATTTATCTCGAGAAATAAGATCCCCTTTATCTTCCCAAATACGAGCACGTGTAATCTCACTTCCAATATGTCCCATTTGTTCACAATAGCTAAATTTAAACCAGCGTTCTTGATTGATCATAGCTCGACCATCGTATCGATCATTTTTTTAATCTGCTCTCGTAATTTAATATCTTTAATCTCACGCTGCATATTGCCTTGCTTTGGTCTAATATTGATCATCGAAGTATATTCCAGATAATCTTCTCTTGTTTTTCCAGGATAAATATTAAAACCCCAAAGATCTATCTGTTTGCTTCCTTGATCCAACAAAATTTGTTCAGCATCAGCATGTAATTCGCCCCCTAAAGCAAGAAGACGTTTATTGATATCAACAACACCTTTAACCATATCTCCATAGCTTGATTCGGCTAGGGCTAAAAGTTCTTTTTGGGAAACTTTGGAATTAAAAACTTTAATATCCATTTAAACGAGATCTTTATCTGTAACTGCCCCTTCTGAGGCGCTGGTTACAAGTTTAGCATATTTAGCCAATACACCATGGGTGTATTTCGGTTTTGGTTGCTTCCATGCTTTAAGACGCTTTCTGATTTCTACAGCGCTCACATGTAGGTTGATTTCGCGTTTATTGGCATCAATTGTGATTGTGTCGCCATTTTTGATGATGGCAAGTAATCCGCCGTTGAAAGCTTCTGGGGTGATATGGCCCACCACAAATCCATGGCTACCGCCAGAGAACCTCCCGTCGGTAATTAAGGCTACATCTTTACCTAAACCGCGTCCCATGATGGCAGATGTAGGAGAAAGCATTTCACGCATCCCAGGTCCACCACGAGGCCCTTCATAGCGAATGACAATGACATCTCCTTTAACAATCTTGCCTGCAAGGATAGCTTTAAGAGCCAATTCTTCAGAATCGAATGCTTTGGCTTTGCCTGTAAATGATAAACCTTCTTTTCCAGAGATTTTGGCAACAGCGCCTTTGGGAGCTAAATTTCCATAAAGAATGACTAAATGCCCTTCTTTTTTAATTGGATTATCAAAAGGACGGATGACTTCTTGTCCTGCTGGGTAAGGCTTCACATTCTTTAAGTTTTCAGCCAATGTTTTTCCAGTGACCGTCATACAATCGCCATGTAAAAGACCTTTATCAAGTAACATCTTCATTAAAGGCAATGTTCCACCAATTTTGACTAATTCCATCATGACAAAACGTCCAGATGGTTTAAGGTCAGCCAATACAGGTATCTTTTTGCCGATGCGTGTAAAATCATCAATTGTTAGATTCACGCCAGCTGCATGAGCCATGGCTGGCAAATGAAGTACTGCATTGGTTGATCCACCTAAAGCTGTCAGAACGGCAATGGCATTCTCGAATGCTTTTTTGGTCATAATGTCACGAGGACGAATATTCTTATTTAAAAGATTTAAAACAGCTGCTCCTGCTTCCTTGCAATCAGCAATTTTTTCTTTGGAAAGAGCGGCTTGAGCGGAACTGTTGGGTAAACTCATCCCTAAAGCTTCAATGGCCGACGCCATAGTGTTAGCTGTGTACATCCCACCGCATGAACCGGGCCCCGGAATTGCACAGGATTCTACCTCTAAGAGATCTGCATCAGAAATCTTATGAGCAGCATGTTGGCCAACCGCTTCAAACACAGAGACGATATCAGCATCCTTGCCCTTATAACAACCGGGCAGGATTGTTCCTCCATACACAAACACCGAAGGGCGGTTCAAACGACCCATGGCCATTAAGCATCCAGGCATGTTCTTATCGCAGCCGCCGATTGCTACAAATCCATCAAAACCCTGGCATCCAACAACTGTTTCGATCGAATCTGCTATGACTTCACGAGACACTAGAGAATACTTCATCCCTTCTGATCCCATAGAAATACCATCGGAAATAGTGATTGTATTAAATGTGATAGCCTTACCACCTGCAGTATTGACACCTTCTGCAGCATGACGGGCTAAATCATTGATATGAATATTACAAGGAGTTACCTCTGCCCACGTCGAGGCAATACCAATTTGAGGTTTTTTAAAATCTTCATTTTTAAAACCAACAGCTCTGAGCATAGCTCTAGATGGAGCGCGATCTGCCCCCTCAGTGACAATATGGGAGAATTTACGTAAATCAGGCATGGATTATTTCCTTATTAACCAGGGACGTTGGGTTTTAATTTTTTCTTCGTAGGCTGTAAATTTATCAGCGAATTTTAAACTCCAGCCTATGGAGTCTAATCCATTTAGCAGGCATTCTTTATTGAAATCATCAATTTTAAAAGAATATTTTTTGTTTCCTGCTGTTACGGTTTGAGACGGTAGATCAGCAGTTATTTGAGCGCCTGGGTTTTTGGCAGCATATTCAAAGAGTTCATCAACTTCTTTAGATTTTAACTGCACAAGTAAAATACCGTTCTTTACGCAGTTATTAAAAAAGATATCTGCAAAGCTTGGAGCAATGATGACACGAAAACCATAATCTTCTAACGCCCAAGGAGCATGTTCTCTTGAAGATCCGCAGCCGAAGTTATCACGAGTAAGTAAGACTGTTGATTTTCGATAGATATCTTGATTTAAGATGAAATCAGGATTTTCTTTTGTCCCTTCATAATCTGTATAACGTAATTCATGAAAGAGATGTTTACCGAATCCTTTCTTATCAATTTTTTTTAAAAATTGTTTAGGAATGATCGCATCGGTATCAACATTCACTCTATCTAATGGTGCTACAATTCCTGTGTGTGCTTTAAATGCTTCCATTTCTTATTACCTCACGTAGTCTCTAAGATCGCCTATTTTACCTTCTAAAGCAGCAATAGCTGCCATTTCAGGGCTCATCAAATGGGTTCTTCCCCCTGGTCCTTGGCGGCCTTCAAAGTTCCTATTGCTTGAAGAAGCGCAACGTTCACCCTTCTTTAATTGATCATCATTCATTCCTAAACACATCGAACAACCAGCAAAACGCCATTCAAATCCAGCTGCGGTAAAGATTTTATCTAAACCTTCTTTTTCTGCTTGAAGGCGTACTCGGCCGGAACCTGGTACAACGATTCCTTGAACACCTGGACGAATGCGTCTGCCAATGACAAGCTGGGCAGCGGCACGTAAATCTTCAATACGACCATTGGTGCAGGAACCGATAAAAACTTTATCGATTTTTATTTCATTGATCTTGGTGCCAGGTGTTAAATCCATGTAAGTTAGGGCAGCTCTGGCGGCTGTTCTATCAACTGGGTCCTTGAAGCTATCTGGATCAGGAACAACTCCATCTACCGTTGTCACTTGTCCAGGACTTGTTCCCCATGTGACCATAGGCTTAATGTCTTCAGCTTTAATTTTGATTACCTTATCAAATTTCGCATCTTTATCACTTGGCAAGGTTTTCCAGTATTTAATCGCTTTATCCCAATCTGCTCCTTTGGGAGCAAAATCACGGCCTTGGATATAGGAAAATGTCACATCATCAGGAGCAATCATTCCCGCTCTTGCACCTGCTTCGATGGACATATTGCAAATGGTCATGCGCCCTTCCATACTTAAACTTCGGATAGTTGAACCAGCGTATTCAATAACATAACCTGTTCCACCAGCAGTTCCAATTTGGCCAATGATATAAAGGATAATGTCTTTGGAGGTAACGCCGCTTTTAAGCTCTCCATCGATTGAAATTAACATGGTTTTAGCCTTGTTTTGTTGCAATGTCTGCGTCGCTAAAACGTGTTCGACTTCGGAAGTTCCAATCCCAAAAGCTAAGGCTCCAAAAGCACCATGGGTGGCTGTATGAGAGTCTCCACAGACAATTGTCATTCCAGGCAAGGTTAACCCCTGCTCTGGTCCAATCACATGGACAATGCCCTGGTTTTCGCTTGTAAAGTCATATAATTTAACGCCAAAGTCTTGGCAATTTTTGGATAATGTATCCATTTGTGTGCGGGATGTGACATCAATTTTAGAGATATCTTTGGTTTTGGTTGAAACGTTGTGATCCATGGTAGCAAACGTATTTTGAGGCATACGCACGCTTCTTTTGGTTTCACGTAAGGCTGAAAAAGCTTGTGGACTGGTCACTTCGTGAATTAAGTGTAAATCAATGTAAATAATGGAAGTATCCCCTTGTGATTCACGCACTAAGTGATCTTCCCAGATTTTTTCGTATAAAGTTTTTCCCATAGCAAACTCCTTAAGCCCGAATAGCTGATATGTTGTCATTTGTGCTTCTAAAAAGAAGGCATTATACTCTGGAAAGATAGGTATTTCAAGCGTTTATAGGCATAGCCATACAGGGATCTTTCCCTGTTTAGCTTGTAGTTGGAATTGACTTTAGTCCACTGGATGCTTTAGTGAGGGATTGTTGTCAATTAGATCTTTAGATTGAGATCCTATAGCATAGCCGTATTTACCCTGAGCAACCCACCAAGCTAAATTGCTTGTGGCTCCACCCACTCCCATAATCCAGCTTGCTGTACCTGAAATAAAATCTCCTGCTGTGATAATATTCTTTCCTAAAGCACCATCTGCTTTTTGGCCTGTCGATTTATTAATAATCACGGACAGTGCTGTTGAGTTTCCGGTAGCATCTTTATTAACCTTTGAAACACCAGCTGAGCTTGCTGAATTAACCGCCCATATAAATCCCAGAGGACCACCAAAGGAGCCGCCAAAAACTTTTCCGGCGGCTTTCCAATCCTCTAAGTCAAAGTCGCTGTCATTCTTGCCAGGTGCTGGCGCATTAAGATGATGCGCAAAGAAACTATCTAGTGCACCCCCAAATTTATCAATAAAATCTTTATTATCTTTTCCATCATTCCCACTTTTCTCTGGTGCCTTTGCCACAATTTCCACTTCTTTTGAATATACTAAATAACATTCACACTCCGCGTTATACCATAACTTACCTACGAGACTAGGATCAAAAAGCGGCTCCTCTTCTTGATCATCAGACTTGCCCTGAGGATCAGGTTTATCTTGAGGATTATTTGGAGAAAAACCAAATGGATCTGTGAATGTCATGGGATTGTTATGAACATAGCTGTAACGGTTATAGCTTTCTGAATTCCTAAAATCAGGGATAAGAGGATCAGCGCTTAGAAAGCGTCCGATCAATGGATCATACAAGCGGGCTTTCATATCGATAAAGCCAAGTTTGTCTTGATGATCATGACCTGTGAATCCCTTGGAAGTCAAAAATGGTCCGCCAGGCACGCCTTCTGACCAATTGAATTGCCGTCTAAGTCCATGCGGATCAAAACTCAATTTTTCAAGGACACTACCTGTGTTTGAAGTGGTTTTATCGAAGGAGCCTAAATTATCATAATGGAAATAATGTAAGATGGGATTAGCTTGATAAGCTCTTTTGGCCACAAGGGTGTCCCCTGCGTAAATATATTGCTGATGCTCATTACCAGCCAATTCGTAGAATTTATTAATGTAATTGATTGTTTGGGTCGTGGTAGGAGTCGTTTCTGTTATCTTAAATTTCCGGAAATTAGGATCATATTTGTATGTCACCGTCGTTGTTCCAGAATCAATTTGTTTTGGTTTACTAAAGGAATACCATGTTATATGGCGACCACGACCAGTTAACATGTTACCGTTATTGTCATATGTATATGTTGCATTTATAGTTCCTGTGATGCTGCTTACCGCATGAGGCCCTGCCGTGCCAGCACCATAAACATAATTACCCACCCCTGTTTTAAAAGTCAGGTTTCCGATTGTGTCATATAAGAAACTCTTGCCATAACTGTTGCTTAGAGATTGATTGAAATAACTCTTCATACGGTTTAAAGGATCATAGATGAAATCTTCATAGACTTGCTGATTGACATCTTTACGCTGAGTGACATTTCCTAAAAGATCATAACGATATTCTAAATTCTGAATAAGGTTATTTGCTCCGGATTTGATGCTAATGAGCGTTCTTTGAGCAGGATTGTAATTAAACCTTGTTTCAACTCCATTTCCCAGAGTCTGCTTTGTTAACTTCAAAAGCGAATCCCTTTGGTCGGCTTTCCAGAACGATGTTCCTGTTGAACCATCACGGACCTGGGACAAAAATCCAAAATTATTATAGACATTTTCAACGGAGAATGCGGGCCCCGGATAATAGATCTTTTTAATGCGGCCTAAAGAATCATAATCTTGCTGGGTTATATAAGGATTGCCATCAATCGTTGTTGTTACTTTTGATAATCGAGATAAAGTATCATAGTCATACTTTTCGGTAAACCCATTGTCACTAGACATCTGAGATACCAGTCCTATTCCATGAGGAGCTGTGTCATAAATCCAATTTGATTCCCGATCAAATTCTTTGCGCCTCGTTACACGGGACAATAAATCATAGGTGAGTTGAACATCTTTGCCATTGGCATCTGTGGTCTTCACATTTTCACCATGATCGTTATATACCCATTTCGTAAGTCCCGTATCGGGGTCATTGATCGATATTTGTCGGTCTAAATGATCATAGGTCAACGTTGTGATGTTTCCTAAATCATCAGATGTCTTTAAAAGGTTTCCGAATGCATCGTATTGCATACTATTAACGACAACAGGGAATCCTGAATAACTGTCCCGTTGGGTTTGAATTATTTTCCCTAACGGATTAGTTAAAATCTTCGTTTTGTAATTAAGCGAGTTAGTTTGAGTCGATGAAACAGCAAAAGCGGATGAGAAAAGATTGTTTGGCTGAACACTGACGGGGCCATCATAAGTTGTAGTGATGGTTCCCCCATGCGGAGAGGTTTGTTTAGTTCTGCGCCCTAATAAATCATACTCATAATCGATCCAATATTGGGAATCCCCTTGAAAATACGGCAAGGACTCACGTTTAAGACTAAGGTCTGGATTATAAGTTTTATCTGAAAAAATGTTTGTGCCGTCAAAACTTCCTGTCACTGTTCTAATTGGCCGACTAAGCACATCAAAATATGTAGTTATCCTTGGTACTCCATCTCTAACTAAAATTTCAAGATGGTTAAAATTGGCAGGCGTAGTATCATCAAAAAATGGCTGACAATATGCGTATTGATTTCTTACACCATCTGGCGTCGTTTCTCTAATGATGCGTCCAAAGCTATCATAATCCCATTTTGTTTTTAGTCCGTTGGGATCTTGTTTTTCGGAAATTTTTCCAAAACGTTTATCAAATGTATATGTTTCTTGGTGTCCCTGAGGATTGGTTTTTGATACCATAAAACGGCCTAAATAATCAAAAGGTGTTTGCGTTTTATGCATAGGTACTCCGGAACCTGTCACGCGAGTTTCGGTAAGGTTTCCATAATCATCATAAAAATATTCTGCTAAAGGGTATCCCCCATCGATATTCTGTTGGAAAAGCAATCCTGTGGTCAAATTATGGTTTGTTGCGATATCACGCACGCGTGTTGGGACACCAGGAGCCATTTTTTGAATTTGCGTATATTCCGGAAGTCCTAACAGCCATGACGTAGGATCCTCCAAGAATTGTGTTACTACTTTATCTTTATGGCCTGACAAGAGCCAAGTCGTTTCTTTAGTTTCAGGATCTCCATAGAAATTGTATATATATGTCGTATACATTTCTTGAATTTGAGCCCCTGTTAACTCATACTCCTTTTCTCGAACCGAATCTAGTTTTAAGAACTGATTATAAACATGAGCTGCCGCCGTCCAAGTATTTTCAAGCTCATCAACAAGATGGCCTTGGACAGTTTGTGAGGATTTAGACAACATTCCTGTTAAGGGAAAGTTTTGCAGGAAAATTTCTTCCTTCTTACGGAAAATTTGGGTTTCATTGACTCGTTTTTTCTCAAAACCTAAGAAGCCAACATTAGCATTGGTTTTTGCTCCTTCATAGTCATAAACAAATTGATAGGCCCGTCCATTAATTCCGCTAGGATAATCCACACCTTGCACAAGATATCCAGGAAACTGGATATTACGTGTCTCTGGATCGGAATTAGAAGATGTATGGCCTTTATAAACAAAGGGGTGGGTAAAAGGCAGGTATGTAATGATTGTGGTATGTCCAAAACCATTGGTGACCTTTGTTAATAAATCTGGTATTTCACCTGATGTTGGTAAATCCCAAATACGGGCATCTTGGACGAAAAAATCTTTTAAGTAACCAAATTGCCATTCGCTGCTGGTATAGGTGTGCCATGAGAATGTCATTCCCCCTGCATTGCCATCTATACGCACCAAATCCGCCCTACCATCCCCATTGTAATCCATAGGAATATAGTTGGCGTTGCCATTGTTCGCTCCCAAGGTGGCTGGGTTGGAAATCTTTTTAAATATGGCCCCATTGGAATCTTGACCGAGCGAAATAAATAAATTAACTGTTCCACTGTTTGTATTTAAATTGACCAGGTCCATTTTCCCATCCCCATTAAGATCAGAGGGATAAAACCGGTTTCCTTGGGGTTCCCAGGCGGTTAAGATTTGGGAATTGATATGAGGTAGTCTTTCTCTAAAACCTCCTCGTCCATCCGATAAATAAATATAAATTCTGGTATCCAGTAAATCTTTTCCTATATCAACAATATCATTATTACCATCGCCGTTTACATCTATAGCAAAGAGATAGTAGTTACTAATCGATGCCGAGCCAAATCCTGGGATATTCCATACACCCGCTGAAGTGAATTTTGTCGTCCCAAAGGGAGTCGCCACAAAGGCTTCAATTTTACTCAGACTGTCTGGACGGACATAAACTACGTCTGTTAAACCATCACCATTGATGTCTGCCACGACTTCCCGTTCAAACTGCTCATTAAAGCTTGTTTTCAATTGAAGGGGAGCAGTTGAAGGATACGGCGTAAAGCCGGTGCCTGTCGAGGTAAAGGCAATGGCCTTTCGCCCGCCAGCGGATGGATAAATCCCCAAAAGGTCTGCCTTGCCGTCATTATTAAGATTAACCATATGAAAATGATAGAAATCACCGTTTAAAGTGCCGTGGGCGCCATCGAGCAAGAAGGATTGACCCGCCAAAGCAAAATTGTTAGTCGATTTATTGTATAGATAAATATTGGCATAAGATTTATTCTGGGTTGTATTGTAATCGATTCTGACAATGTCTGTATGCCCGTCGCCATTAACGTCCATTTCAATAAAGCGATTATAATCTTCGCTCCAAGGACCAATGTCCGCATCTGCAATGATAGGCTCAAATCTATTGGCTGTATCACTATAACTAAATACATTGACCCTGCTTCTTAAATAGTCTGGTCCCGGCCCACCTTTATAAATAATCAGGACATCCCCTCGGCCATCATTGTTGACATCAGCCCCCAAACGGACATTCGCTCCATACTCCCCTTCTTGGACGACCCCTGTATAGACATTATAACCTTCTGGCATATTCATATGAAAAGCACTATGAATACCTCCTATGGAATAACTTCCCACTACACCGCTAAATGTTGTTTGAAAGACTGTTTGATTGAGGCCTGGTCCATTTAAGAAGTGGTTCGTTCCAACAGGATTGTTGAAGAGATAGAAATTTGGTGAATCTTCTATCTTGGGGCCGGTAGAATCGACTTTCCAAGAAAATGTCGTTGCAGGCAGACATGTGCTGCCGGAGCACATCTCGACACTCGACAATAATGTGCGTCTAGATGAAGCACTCGGCGTATATTTAAAAAGGTACTGATGGACGACGTTGCCATCAGTGTATGTTTCGATTTTTGATAATACTCTTTGACTACGCTCGTACCCTCCTTGAGAATAACGGGCAATTACGTCATCTTTTAAAGATGGGGTTAGTGCTGTTTTATTACTGTAAATGAATTTGACTTTATTATAAGGCGGGCGTGGAAGGCACGTGTTACCTGAACAAAGATCTTTATTTCCTGTATAGGAAATTTCATCAATCCAATACTCACCCGTACCGGCCAGGGACGCATTATCTTCAACGTAGGTGTATTCCATATATTTACCTGTGCGGTCTTGGGAGCGGCTAATGGCCCAAACTTTCACCCCCTCTAAAGAAAAGGACCCAGGGGAATTAAAATCAGCGACAAAACGCTCAATGCGTCCTTGCGAGCTGGTGCTATTGCCGCCGTACTCTAAAATTTCACCAGATTTTGTCCAAACTTTAAAGTATGTTGGACCGTAGCCATCGTTTCCATAAGAGATAATTTTGCTGAATGTTTCGGGCTGGGTGCGATACTCTGTTCCATTGGCGCCATAGGTTTGTCCGGGAAGGGTTACAAGTTTTTTTCCATCTAAACAAAAACGGTCATTCTGATCGAAATGGACGCCGCCATTGAAATTGTCCATATAAAGACCTTTGGTAGCTGGACAACGTGTGATAGCTGATAAACCCCCAATATTAAAGCCCATCCCTAATTTTCCGTTGCCTCCACGGTTGTTGTACTGAATGGTGAGTTTAGGTTGCATGCCTGCTGATCCGGGCGGGACAGAGATTGGAATAGAATAATTAGCGGCGCCGTCTTGAGAAACATCTAATTTGCCTGGAAGAGAGCCCTCTATACAGGTTGGAAGCGAAGGAATTCTAGCGGATGGTGGATTTGCAAGAGTTGCTGTATGAGAGACTGCATGAACGTTTGAAAAACAAAGTAGGATAAAAATAAATATTAGACATGCTTTGCGAATGGCATTGATCAGATCCATGTTCTCCTCCATAGGGGTTATGAAGTCATTCTAGTCATAAGCAAGGAAGTTTTCAAGCGATTATAGACGTAGGTTATAAACCGCTGTATAGAGAGGTTGGTGTGCAATACGTAACTTGAATGTTGTTGCCTATTTTTTCTACAACTAACCCTAGCATTGGACGTTGAACAAAGAGATTAAAAACTCCGGTACCTGAGGATTTGCATACTATTTGTCCTCCTTGATCACCTGTGACATCAACGTTTCTTGTTGCAATAATAGCTACCGCAGGTTCGGGAAACATTTGGTAAATAGAATAATCAAAATAGGAGGTTTTATAATTATTTTTATTGTCGTCGATTTGATTATAGCAAGTGGGAAGGTCTGCTTTAGAGTTATAACAAGCCTGGAAGTCTTTGGATATCCCTCCTAATTGAAGATATGCTTCAGCTACCTTTGAGCGTTCAATCCATCTATAAAGATTGGGTACAGCTATAGCTGCCAAAACCCCTAGGATGATTAAAACGACAATAACTTCAATAAGAGTAAATGCTTTACTATTCATAAAATATTATCGTTCAAGAATAACTGCTGCACCTTGACCGCCACCAATACATAGTGATACTAGACCAAGGTTTTGGTTCGTGCGGTTGAGATGTTTAAGCATTGTTAAAATAAGACGTGCTCCAGTTGTTCCCACTGGATGGCCAAGGGCAATCGCTCCCCCATGAATATTTAGTTTGGCTGGATCAATATCTCCAAGCAGCCCATCATAACCAAAATCTTGTGCAAATTTAGCAGAAGACATAGCTTTAAGACAGGCAATAACTTGGGCAGCAAAAGCTTCATTAATTTCTACTGCTTGCATATCGGACAATTTAAGTCCAGCCTTCTTGAGAGCTTTGGGAATTGCATGAGCAGGTCCAATCCCCATTCGATTAGGTTCTACGCCGGCCCACGCATGACTACGAATATAACCTAATGGTTTAAGACCAAGCTCTTTGGCACGGCTTTCGGACATGACCAATAAGGCTGCTGCTCCGTCGGTAACCTGGGAAGAATTTCCAGCAGTTACTGTTCCCGTTCCTTTTTCAAAGAACGGTCTTAATTTAGCTAAAGCTTCAATGGTTTGGCCTTCTCTAGGACCATTGTCATCAACAACAGCCTCCTTGTATTTTGGTCCTGGAATAACAGGAACAATTTCTTCCCTCAAAATAGCTTTGGTACTAAGAGCTTTGAGATGGCTCTGTAAGGAAAACTGGTCTTGTTCCTGACGGGTGATTCCGTATTCCTTTGCTAAGACTTCAGCAGTTTGACCCATGTTAAGCCCACAAGCTGGATCAGTCAGCCCTAAGGCTAGGCCAATTTTTGGGCTTAATAAATGAGCTGGACGAAATTTGGTAAAAGTTTTGAGGCGATCAGGTAATGTTTTAGCTTTGCTTAGCTCCATAAAGATTTCTTGGGCTGCTTTACTGTAGAAAAATGGGATATTGCTCATGGATTCTGTTCCACCAGCTAGGATGCATCTACCTTCTCCTACTTGGATTTTAATGGCAGCAGAAACAACAGATTCAATTCCAGAAGCACAATTGCGGTGAACGGTATAGGCAGGAACTGTTTTGGGAATACCTGCTGTAAGGCCGATCACACGGGCAATATTTGCTGCATCGGCAGGCTGACCGACACATCCAAAGATCACTTCATCAATATTTTTAACATCAAAGCCTGATCGTTCAATGAGCTCTCGGGCTGCAATTCGACCTAGTTCTTGTGCGCTTAAATAGTTAAAAGCGGTATTCATTTTACAAAAAGGTGTTCGAACACCATCTACAATTGCAATACGTTCCATATTTACCCCCCTATTTAGGACGACTATCTAAAATTCGTTTTTCTTTATTAGCGGTTTCTAGTTCTAATCTTTTGATCATTTCAACAAGGCCAATAAATTTAATTTCATTGGGACAAAGTTCTGTGGCTCCCATTAACTTATCTTTAAGCATATCGCAGAAAGCTTTCTCATCAATAGATCCTCTAGGCGTTATGTAAACAACAATTTCATCACTATCATATGGATCATTGTTATGTTTACGGATTTCCAGCTGCCATTCATCGATTTCAGAAATACTATTTAGAACTTCCGCAAAATGATTAAGATTAACAAGCATTCCTTTGATCTTGGAGAGGTTTAGTTCTTTAGAATCTGATAGGCGTGAGATATCGCTCGACAAAAGCAGTGTCATTCGCTTGCAATGAGGACATGGTTTTAGGGTAATGCCACCTTTAACAAAATCACCTGTACGATAACGAAGAACAACGGAAGCTCTAGCATCGAGTGATGTGTAAACAAGTTCGCCATCTTCACCTTCACCTTTGACTTCACCTGTTTGGGGATCAATAACTTCAAAGATTTCTTTATCTGGATATAGATGGTAGCCGCTAGAGATGTGGTTCTCCGTCGGACACTCAGCCCAAGCTGTTTTAGCTTCTGTAAAGCCGTATGTCCCAAAAATAAGAACATCTTTAGCGCCGCATTCAGCTAGCATTTCAGCCAGCTTTAATTTATATCCCGTTGTAACTTTAGCTGCCCCAAGCACAATTTTTTTAATGAACGACAAATCTTGTTTACGTTCGATGGCAAAACGGATCAAATGATAGATGTAACTAGGTACCCCTAGAATGACGGAGGGCTTGGTTCGAGTTAAGGCTGTCAGATTACCTTCTGTCCCCATGACTTTACCCCCTCCTGTACTTAGAGCAAAGACATTAGCCTCAAGAGCTCCAAAGAATGTTTGCCAAAATGCCAGGTGAGGTGCAAATGGAAAAATATTCATAATCTTTTCATCAGGTGCGATACTAAAAAGGCTGACCATACGACTTCCCGATGTGTTGAGATTATCAATGTCATGGCGAGAGTAAGTAAAAGGAACAGGAGCATTTGTTGTTCCTGTAGTAAATGTCATGAAAATTGGACGATAGTCTTTTGCTAAATCTTCCTGAACTCTTTCTTTGCCTTCAATCATGGATTTCAGAGCAAGCTGAATGAGCTTGCCTTTAGGCCAAAATTTACGGATTTTTTCTTGATCAGGTTGAAGAATAAAATCTTTAAATTTTTGAGGATTATCTTTATCGACTAAATTTAATTTCGTTGAAAATGGGATAAGTTTTAAATCTTGAGCAGTTTTAATATCTTTGGGATTAATTTTGTTGTCATCAAAAATCTTGCGATAGTGAGGACTAAAAGGATAAACGTGAGTATTGATGAATTGATGAAGGGTATTGTTTTGAAGCGTTTTAATCTCTTCTTTGCTTAATGACGTAATGTCTTTCCAAGGGTCCATACGTAATAGTTTAATATAGACCCTTAATACCTGCTAGCGAATGTTTAACTTTTTAAGCAAAGCTTTTTGGATTTTTCTTCAATGGAAATGGTGAGTTCATCGAAAGATTTGTCAAAGGCAAATAAACCTTCTTCAAGAAGTTTGTTGCATACAATCCCAACATCAATTCCTTTTTCGCGTAGGGTTGTAATGATTTTTTGGGAATCTGCAGGATTAATTGAGACTAATTGGGATTGCCCGTGGTCTAAAACAGCCATCAGTGTTTTGTCAGGAAGCGTGTTGACTGTATCTTTAGTGATTAATTCTGTGACATATTTGATGTCGCTGTATTTTGGATCTTTGGTTCCTGTTGAAGCCCAGAGGACTCTTTGGGTATGAGCCCCTTTGGATTTCAAAGCTTTGAATTCATCGGATGAAAAGAATTGTTCGAATTTGTGATAGATAATCATACAGTTGGCAACAGCTGCTTGTCCTTTAAGGTCAGCCATTTTATTATCTTCCAACCATTTATCGATTGCAGAATCAATACGACTGACAAATATACTGGCTACAGATCGGACCTTGCTTAAGTCGCCACCTTTTTCTTCGATTCTTTTTAAACCTTTAAGATAAGCCCAGGCCACATCGCTGTATTGTTCTGCAGAAAAGATGAGTGTAGTATTCACATTCACGCCTTGAGCAATTAATTCTTCAACGACACGGACACCGTTTTTAGTTGCTGGAACCTTAATCATAACGTTTGGACGGTTAAGTTTTTTCCATAGACGTAAACCTTCTGCTAACTGGCTTTCGTACTCATTAGCAAGCTTAGGATTAATCTCCAAGCTAACATAACCATCTAAGCCATTGGTTTTGTCATAAACGCCTTTAAAAAGGTCAGCAGCATCAGCCACATCTTTGATGGTAAGTTCATCATAAATTTCAAATGTGTTTTTTCCTGCTTCAACTAAGGATTGGATTTTGCTGTCGTAGTCATTGCTTGTTGAAATAGCTTGCTTGAAAATGGTTGGATTGGATGTTTGACCACGCAGTCCTTGCTCAATTAATCCTTTAAGCTGTCCGCCTATGATCATAGAGCGACTAATATTATCAATCCAAAGACTTTGACCAAGCTTTGCTAAATCAAAAAGAATAGTTTTAGACATTTTTTCTTCCAATCACTTTTTTAACTGCTTGAACAAGATGGATATCTTTAAGGCCGAAATGATTCATTAATTGAGCGGGTGTGCCTGATTCCCCAAAGGTATCTTTAACTCCAACGATTTCCAGTGGACAAGGGCAATGTTGTGAAAGGACTTCAGCAATAGCAGAACCTAAGCCTCCATTGATTTGATGTTCTTCGGCAGACACAATCGCGCCTGTTTCTTTGGCGGAATCAATAATAGCTTGGCTATCAATAGGTTTAATCGTGTGCATATTAAGAACTTTGATTTCAATCCCCTCTTTTTTTAAAAGTTCAGCGGCAGATAAAGCTTCCGCTACCATGACACCACAGGCAATGATGGTTGCATCTTTGCCTTTTCTAAGGGTATTTGCTTTACCCACGACGAAAGAATCGTCTTCTTTCGTAATAATTGGTAGCGGTGCGCGAGATGTTCTCATGTAAAAAGGGCCGTATTCTTTAACAATGGCACGGGTAGCTTTTTTAGCTTCAATGTAATCGCAGGGACAAATGACTTTCATGTTAGGCAATACGCGCATAATAGCGAAATCTTCTAAACATTGAGCAGAAGCTCCATCTTCCCCTACGGTCACTCCACCATGAGAGCAGACAACTTTCACATTAGTATTGTTATAGCAGACATCCAAGCGAATCATATCGTATGCGCGGTTAGTGAGAAATACAGCAAAAGAAGTTGCGAAAGCAACATATCCTTGAGAACTTAATCCAGCTGCAGTTCCGACGACATCTTGTTCCGTAATGCCTAGATTGAAGAAACGTTCTGGGAATTCTTTCTTGAAATATTCAGCGCGGGTTGCATCTTCAAGATCACCTGAACAGATGACAATGTCTTTATTGATCTTTCCTAGGGCCACCATTTCTTCGCCCCAACCATCACGTGTGGGCATTGGTTTGAGTTCCATTATTTCAATTCTCCCAAAGCAGCAGTCAATTGTTCTTGATTAGGGGCCTTGCCATGCCAGGCACATTTTCCTTCCATGAAAGAAACACCTTTACCTTTAGCTGTATTGGCAATCACAACAGTAGGCTTGCCTTTTGTACTCTTGAATGTATCAAACGCATGGGCTAATTCTTGGATATTATGACCATCAACGGTAAGGACATTCCATCCAAAGGCAACCCATTTGTCAGTTAAAGGTTCTAAATCTTTGATTTCTTTGGTGGGGCCATTTTCTTGGACTTTATTGTAATCAACAATAGCGCAGACATTATCAATCTTATGGTGAGCGGAGGTCATAGCAGCTTCCCAAACAGAACCTTCTTGAATTTCGCCGTCTCCCATTAAGCAATATGTCTTAAAATCTTTTCCACGCATACGAGCAGCTAAACCAATTCCGTTAGCATAAGAAAGCCCATGACCTAAAGATCCTGTATTAAATTCAACTCCAGGAACCTTTGTGTGCACATGCCCTTGAAGACGAGCGCCAAACTTACGAAATGTCTTTAACTCTTCTTTAGGAAAATAGCCGAAATTAGCTAATGTGACATAGACAACTGGCGAAACATGGCCTTTGGAGACGATCAAACGGTCACGTCCATCCCACTTTGGATCTTGAGGATTATGGTTCATGGCATAACCATAGAGAGCTAACATGATTTCTACTGCTGATAAGGATCCGCCTGGATGACCAGAACCTGCTAATTGTAATGTTTCAAGGATGTCACAACGAAGAACAGTAGCTTTTTTTTTGAGGGATTCTAAATCTAGATTTTTGGATGACATAATGTAGGAATTATATGATTAATCTATTTATTTAGCTAATTATTTGTTGAGAAAAAATGGGCCATGCAGGGCTCGAACCTGCCACCTAGTGATTAAGAGTCACTCGCTCTACCAGATGAGCTAATGGCCCGAAAGAAGTGGCTAATATAGCAGAACTTCTTTATTACATCAAAGATTTATTTCATTCTTATTTTAAAAACCAGCTTCTTCACGATGTTTTGATTGTTTTGATATAAACATGATGGTTTATGCGCTTCACCTGGATAGAAAACTGTAAACTGACCTGCTTCTACGACTAGGTCTGTTATTAATTGGTCCGCCTTGTAAAATTCATAATCCGCTTGTTTATCATATTCTCCTAGGGGTTTTAGAGCTTTTTTAGGAACGATTTGCATGAGTTCAACACCTGCGACCACGTATTGCAAATCAGCATGGACCATGTGAGTTTCAAATTTATTTTCTGAGGCAGGTTTAGGCACATATTCCATTACTTTTACAAATAATTCCTTACCATCAATATCAATTTGTTCGTTGGGTAGCAATAAACAATTATTGTGAGCAATGAAATTCAGAATTTTATCTACTTGTGGAATAACATAAGTAGGCAAATTATTTATCGTATCAAAAATCATTTTGACCCCCTACTTGCTGGCAGGTTTGAAATGTTTTTCGATGAATCACCGAGAGGCCGTGTTTGAGGATGGCTTCTCTATGAGATTCTGTAGGGTAGCCTTTGTGACCTTTAAATCCATATTGGGGATAGATTTGATCGTAGTTTTCCATGAGTCTGTCTCTGTATGTTTTAGCAATAATGGAAGCGCATGCAATGGAAAGACTGCATGCATCTCCTCCTACAATGCTCTTATGCGAGTACGGAAGGGTTGTTTTAAACTGATTTCCATCAACAAGAATGCGTATTTCTTTAGTGGATGTTTCTACTTGCCTGTATCTATCAATTTGTCTAATCAGACGTATGACAGCTATTTCCATGGCATAAAAAGTTGCATTTAAGATATTAATATGATCGATTCCTACCTCAGAAATAAAGCCTATCCCAACGAATGCTCTCTCTTGAATTTCATGGAAGGCTTTCTTACGTGCCAATGGAGTTAGTTTTTTTGAGTCATCAATACGGCAAGTAAAGTCAGAGTTTTTAAGACAAACCGCGGATGCAACCACAGGCCCAGCTAAAGGACCACGCCCGGCTTCATCAATTCCCAAAATAAAACGGAAGCCATTATTTATGGCTTCCGTTTCATGTTTCAACAAATGCTCTAACCTATTTGGGTTTGGCATTGAATTTATGCGGCTTTGGTTTGATCAACTTTAACGCGAGCACTTTTTCCTAAACGATCACGTAGGTAATACAATTTAGAACGATTTACGACACCTTTAGCTACTACATCGATTTTTTCGATAACAGGTGAATGGATTGGGAATGTTCTTTCCACACCTTCTCCAAACGAAATTTTGCGGACTGTGAATGTCTCTGCAATTCCCATTCCTACTTTCTTGATTACTGTACCTTCAAAAGAGTGAATACGTACTTTCTCTGATTCTTTAACTTTAATTTTCATTTTGATCGTATCTCCTACATCAAAAGTAGGAAGATCTTTGCGTAGCTGTTTATTATCAAATCCTTGAATCTTCTCAATATTGCTAACCATCTTAACTCTCCTTGTACTTATTTTAATAAATCAGGTCTGATTTTAGTTGTTTTCTTTAGAGCTTGTTCCTGTTGCCACTTTTCGATCTCTTTATGATGGCCCGATAATAGCACATCAGGTACCTTTAGGCCACGAAAATTTGCTGGTCGGGTGTATTGAGGTCCTTCTAATAGGTTAGCCTCAAAACTCTCATGAGCTAGGGACTCCTCTTTTCCAAGAACCCCTGGTATGAGTCGACTGACTGCATCTACAATGACCATCGCTGGGATTTCCCCGCCAGTTAATACATAATCACCGATCGAAAACTCTTCATCTACGATTTGTTCACGTACACGCTCGTCGATACCTTCGTAATGGCCACAAATAATAATCAAATTCTTTGTCGCAGTCAAGCGTTTTGCATGCTTTTGTGAAAAAGGTATTCCAGCTGGCGTTACATAGATCACATGTGCTTTTCGGCGGCCTTTGATTGTCTTTACTGCATCAAATAAAGGCTGGGCCATCAGAAGCATGCCTGGTCCTCCCCCAAAGGGCCTATCATCTACCCTTTTATGCTTTTTATCTAAAGAATACTTCCTTAAATCATGTGCTTTAATAGACACTTTTTTCTTTTCTTGGGCGCGTTTAAGGATGGAATCATTAAAAATGCCTTCAAAAACTTGAGGAAAAAGAGTAATGATATCAAATCGTAACATATTAAAGAGTGGATAAAAGTTCTGATCCGTAAGTGGTTAAGAATTGTTTTTGAAACTCAGCATACTTGTTTTGCTCTATGCTTAAGCGAATTTTTTCCATAAGCTTAACATAGAAGTATAAGTTATGGTAACTGGTTAACCTAACTCCTGTAATCTCATTGAGTTTAAGCAAATGGCGGATATAAGCACGAGTATACGTTTTGCAAACAGGACAATCGCATTCTGGGTCAAGAGGTCCAAAATCTTTAAGATATGCATGATTGGTGATGACAATTCTTCCTTTGGTTGTAAATACACTTCCATGACGTCCATAACGGGTTGGGACGCATGTATCAAACATATCAATTCCAAGGCCAACGGCACGTACAATTTGGTCTGGGAGTCCAATTCCCATGAAATATCGGGGCTTGTCCTTTGGTAGAAGCGGCATGACCCAGTTTAAGGCTTCGAACATTTCCGTAACAGTTTCCCCAACGCTTACCCCTCCAATGGCGTAAGCATCCATGTCAATATCAATCAATTCTTGGGCGCTTTGTCGACGCAGGTCTTCATAGGTTGCTCCCTGGACAATAGCAAAGAGTCTTTGGCCACGTTCATGCATGCCAATTTTATGGAAATGTTCTTTTGAGCGCTTAGCCCAGGCGGTTGTACGTTTAAGTCCACGTAAAGCCTTTTTTCGATCACAGGGATATGGAGAGCATTCATCTAAAGGCATAACCATATCTGACCCTAACACATTTTGAATTTCCATAACCTTTTCCGGGGTAAAAAAATGCATGCTGCCATCAATATGAGAACGAAACTTTACGCCTTCATCCGTAATTTTACGAAATTTAGTCAAACTAAAGGCTTGATACCCTCCGCTGTCAGTCAAGATAGGCTTGGTCCAGTTCATGAACTTATGTAAGCCCCCTGCTTCTTGCATAATTTCTAAGCCAGGACGTAGGTATAAATGGTATGTGTTGGATAGGACTACGGGTGAAGCCATGTCATTTAAATCAATACTCGACATGGTTTTGACAGTTGCGGTTGTGGCAACAGGCATAAAAAATGGAGTTGGAATATCTCCATGAGCGGTATGAACCGTTCCTCGCCTTGCATCTGTTTGTGAATCTTTATTAATTAGGTCGTACATTTTCATAGAATCAACATTGCATCCCCGTAACTATAAAATCGATAACTCTTCTCAATTGCTTCTTTGTATGCCTTCATGACAAAATCATATCCTCCAAAAGCGCAGACTAGCATGAGCAGACTGCTGTGAGGTAAATGGAAATTGGTAACTAAAAGGTCTGTCATTCTAAAGGAAAAGCCTGGGAATACAAAAAGATTTGTTGAACCGCTCAATTTATTGGGCTCTAGGGATTCGAGGACGCGGCAGGAAGTTGTTCCAACTGCACAGATTTTTTGATGGCTCTTTTTAGTTTGAAGAATTCTCTGATAAACATCCTCAGATACTTCAAAGTTTTCTTCGTGCATGACATGATTGCGGACATCTTCGCATTCGATCGGTTTAAATGTCCCATAACCAATATGGAGAGTTGTTTCGAGAAACGAGTGTTGTTTTTTGAGTTTATTAATCAGAGGCTTTGTGAAGTGTAAGCCCGCAGTGGGCGCTGCCACAGATCCTAATTTTTTTGCATACACAGTTTGATAGTCGATTTTATCAGAAGCTTCATCTTCTCTTTGGATATATGGTGGAAGTGGAATATGGCCATTTTTTTGTAATACTTTAAGAACATTTTTATGATTGAATTGAACAATTCTTTTATCTTTATCAATCAATTTAGCTTGTAGGCCAGAGCCAAAGTCTAGTATTTGTCCCAATCGAATTTTTTTAAGAGGTTTAAGGAGGGCTTCAAAAGAGTATCCATCTTCAAGAGCCTTTAGAAGAAACACTTCTACCTGTCCTCCAGTATCTGATTTAACTCCCAGAAGTCTTGCGGCAATGACCTTGCTATTATTAATGACGAACGTTATTGAGGAAGGTAAATGGTTATTAATATTCTTAAAATAGTCATGACGAATTGTCTGATCCTGGCGATTTAGGATCATTAATTTAGCATCATCCCTTTTTTTTAAGGGATACTGAGCAATTAAATTCTCAGGAAGATCATAAGAATAAGATTTGAGATTAAAAAATTTGTTCATGGAAATTATTTTGTTGCTTTGGCAGGAGAAGTAGATTTCTTAAGGTAATGATAATCGATGATTTCTGAACCGGGATAATAGTAAGAGAGGATTTGTTTATAGGTAAATTGTTGTTCCGCCATCCCCTTGGCTCCCCATTGGCACATGCCAACTCCATGTCCCCAGCCTTTGCCAATGAAGTCCACATAATATCCTTGCATCTTGATTTCGTATTTATTGCTTTTAATTTCATTTGGTCCAATAATTTCTCTGAAAATTTTTCCAGGAATTGTGATTTCAGTTCCATCGCGGCTTATTATTTTTAAGTTTTTGATACGATCGCTTCGATCCCGATCCATTATTTTAATTTCTTTGATGGACTCTATTTTGTAGCCTTCTTTATTAAGTTTGAGTTGAATGTCATGTAGACGGTAGTTTCTTTTCCAATGCATGTGCGGAGAGGTCTGGCAAAACATGCAAGGAACTCCTCGTAGAGGCTGAAGATTAAGGTTCCAAATCTCATTAGCATCTTCTGTCATACCTGAACATGCTGCATGAAAATAAGCAGGTAGAACTTTATCTTGAAAAGCTAGAACCTGTCCAGGGGTACGCTCAACTGCAAGTCCTGTGCGGTAGCGTTCTGAGTCTTTTCCTCCATACACCTGAGAATAAATATCATTCGTTACATCGTATTCATTTTTGTAGCTCTGCTCCATTTTATAGATGGCATAAGTTCTAGTCGCTACAGCTTGTGCCTTCAAAGCCTCCATCGGCCAGTGATGAGAAACTTCATGATATAAAACACCTTTAATGTAATCTTCAATATCGATGCTGTTAATGACCGTAATCTTATTATTTGCTGTTCTAAGAATTAACACATCTCCCCTGAAATTATGATTGTTAATGACAACGTATGTATCTTTGGTGGGTTTGATCAGAAGACGTTTGACGTCAAAAACATTTGTACCGATAAAGAGGCCTTTATCTAATAGACGAATTCTTGATTTTGGCAATCGACGCCCAGAGTTGATAATTTTTCCTGAATCCATGTCCATAAAACTATAGGCCCCGCCTATATCAATATTAAGTTCTCTAGCATCGCGAACAATGGCAACTCGTACCATTTTAGGGGGAAGATTTTCTTTGTGAGTGACTTCAGCGATTGCAAAAACACCACCTAAGAAAATCGCTATGCTTAAAAATATAAGGGATAATTTTTTCATTTTTTAGAAATAAAAAACATAATTAATGATAGTACAACGCTTGCAAGAATACATGTCGTAATTGGAAAGTAAAAACTAAAATTTTCTTTTTTAATAAAAATATCGCCTGGAAGTCGAGAAATATTTGTGAACTTGGCTAGAATAAAAATAAGACATCCAGCTCCAGCTAAAATTAATCCAAGAATGATTAAATTTTTTCCTAGGTCCACCATAAGTGGGATTTATTATAGCTATGATTTCAAAATTATGCAGATTATTTAGTACAAAAGAAGAGTCGTCCCCGCCTAACGGCAAGGACGACTCTCGAAACACTTACCCTTTAGTTGACCTTATTTGGTCATTTCTAAAGGAGATGTAACAATACCCCATGTTCCATCTACAATCTGTTTACCCATATAGAAAGTCCCTTTGAGTAAACCACCTACAAATGCAAATGGTAATACATGTAATGGTACATCTTTGGTTTCCGTCATTAGACTATCTTTCACTTGTAAAGGTGACGTAATAACACTAGTTGCGCCATCTTTTAGTTTTTCAACAGTGCGTGGATAGGCAAAAGACGGGCTTGTAAAGGCTACAATGACCGTTAATGCTAATAAAAGATTTGATAAGCGTTTCATATCCCACCTCCGGTTAAGAACCCCCTTATGGAGTTCTTTCTTACTACAAGTATGGCATACAAAAGTAAGTGATACGATGGTGTTTGGTGGTTTTTGAGGAAACGTTTACTTTGATTAGGATTTCAAAATTGCAGCAATGAAAAGACTTACAACACAGGAAAAACCAACAAACCAGACGAGTGAGCGTAAGGTGGCTTGATTTTGTATATATAAAACTCCATAAAGGATACGGCAGATGATAAATATGATGGCAAGGGTACTAATAAGATCATAAGATACAGAGGCAACTTGAGCTAGAATGATGCTTATGGCAAAGGCTGGAAAAGCCTCAAAAGAGTTAATATGGGCAAAATTAGCTCTTTTTCCCTTATCCCCTATTGTTTCTAAAAATTCCCTGGGTTTGCTGTTATCGTAGCCTTTTGTGCAGAATTTAGCGTAACCTACAAAGAAATAAGGCAGAATTGCGGCAATTAGAATGCAAATATAGGCAATCGTCATTTAACTAAGTATCCTTACCACTCTAAAGCGCCGCCTGTTTGATATTCTGTAACGCGGGTTTCGAAGAAGTTCTTTTCTTTTTTAAGGTCAATGATTTCACTCATCCAAGGAAAAGGATTGGTTGAGTTATAGACTTTTTCTAAGCGTAATTTTTCTAAACGACGATCAGCAATGTATTGTACGTATTCGCGCATCATAGGAACGTTCAATCCTAATACGCCTCGTGGTAAGCATTCCTGAGCATAATTGACCTCTAACTCAACAGCACGTTTGATTCTTTTGGTGATATATTGTGCAAATTCGGAAGTCCAGCCGTATTTATTTTCATCGATGATTGTGTTGATCAGTTCAATTCCAAAATTCATGTGAATACTTTCATCACGCAAGATATATTGAATTTGTTCGCATGTTCCAGGCATACGGTTTTGACGGCCAAAAGACAGCATAGTCACAAAGCCGCTATAGAAGAAAATTCCTTCTGTAACAACATAGAACGCAATCAAGTTATCTAAGAATTTCTGCAAGCCTTCTTTGGTTGCTAAATCTACGTTTTGATCTACGATGCCATCTGTGCAACTCATTGAGAATTCATCTTTTTCATAGATCGCTTTATTTTCACGATACATATTAAAAATTTCAGTTTCATCTAAAGATAAAGATTCAACAATGTATTGAAATGTGTGAACGTGAACAGCTTCTTCGAATGCTTGACGGAGCAAATATTGGCGGCATTCAGGATTATCAACCATTTTATAGATGGATAAAACAATATTGTTGCCCACAAGTGTTTCTGCAGTCGAAAAGAAGCCAAGGTTTCTTTTAATGACATGGCGTTCATCATCAGTAAATGCTTTTGGGTTCTTCCACTGTTCAATATCTCTTTGCATGGAAACTTCGGTTGGCATCCATGTGTTGGCACAAGCGTCTAAATAAGAATGCCAAGCCCATTTGTATTTAATGGGAACAAGCTGATTAACATCAACAGTACGATTATTAAGAATGATTCGTTTGTTATCCGCAGAGACTCTATCTCTGGTCATTCTCAATCCGCCATTGCATTCTTGGCCTTCTAATTTTTCTGACATTGATAAATCTCCTGTTATTGACATGATTCACAATCTTGAACTGGTTCAGCGCTAAGCTTTGCAGTAGGCTGTTCAACCACTTGGCCTTTTTCATTGCGTTCACGTTGACCAACTACATTTCCATATTTATTAATATCGAGCGTACTTTTTTCAATACGAGTTGCACCCATAGATCGTAAGTAATAAGTTGTTTTTAGTCCTTTTTCCCAAGCGAACATATACATATCGCTAATCTTTTTTCCACTTGGTTTAGCTTGATACAGATTCAAACTTTGTCCCATATCAATCCACTTTTGACGTCGACTAGCGGCTTCAATGATCCATTCATAATCTACTTCAAAAGCAGTTGCATATTTGGCTTTGAGATTAGCTGGAATACGTTTAATTTCTTGAACGCTTCCATCGAAGTATTTGAGGTCATCGATCATTTCTTGATCCCATAGTCCAAGTTTCTTAAGATCTTCGACTAAATATTCGTTAATAACGGTAAATTCACCAGAAAGATTGCTTTTTACGAATACATTTTTGTACATGGGTTCAATACTTTGGGTAACACCGCAGATATTACCAATTGTGGCTGTTGGGGCAATGGCCATGACAAGGCTGTTTCGAATCCCATGTGTTTTAAGAGATTGACGAATAGCATTCCAATCCATACTTTGGCTGCGATCCATATCTAAATAATCACCACGTTCTTTGTGGAGTAATTCAATTGTGTCAATGGGCAATAAGCCTCGATCCCATTTGGAACCTTTGTAACTAGAATATGTTCCTCGCTCTTTAGCTAATTCAATGGAACCAAGTAAAGCATAATAAGAAACAGCTTCCATGCTGCGATCAGCAAATTCAATGGCTTCTTGGGAGGCATAACTGATATCTAGTAGATATAAAGCATCTTGAAAGCCCATGATACCCATACCGACGGGACGATGACGACTATTAGCGGTTGATGTTTCTGCGGTGGGATAAAAATTGATGTCAATGACATTATCTAGCATGCGAACGGCAGTTGTGATGGTTTCTTTAAGCTTTTTGTGATCAATACCATCTTGAGTAACATGTGCGGTTAAATTAACAGAGCCTAAATTGCAAACGGCATTTTCTTCTTTGGAGGTATTAAGAAGAATTTCAGTACAAAGATTCGAGCTATGGACAACTCCCGCATGGTCTTGAGGAGAGCGAATGTTGGAAGGATCTTTCCAGGTGATCCATGGATGACCGGTTTCAAACACCATGGAAAGCATTTTACGCCATAATTGGACAGCAGATATAGTCCTGAAATGTTTAATCTTTCCTTCTTTAGCCATCTCTTCATATTCATGGTAGCGTTTCTCAAAAGCCTGACCATACATGTGATGCAAATCAGGGGTTTCTGATGGGGTAAAAAGTGTCCAATCGGCGTTTGCTTTAACCCTTTTCATAAAAAGATCAGGAATCCAATTGGCTGTATGCATATCATGAGTACGACGGCGTTCATCTCCTGTATTTTTGCGAAGTTCAAGAAATTCTTCAATGTCCAAATGCCAGGCTTCTAAATATGCGCACATGGCACCTTTACGTTTACCGCCTTGATTGACAGCTACTGCAGTATCATTGGCTACTTTCAAAAATGGGATAATTCCCTGACTCTTTCCGTTGGTTCCTTTGATACGAGAACCCATAGCTCGAACACTTGTCCAATCGTTTCCTAAACCGCCGCTCCATTTGGAAAGCATTGCGTCATCTTGGATACATTTGAAAATGTGCCATAAATCATCTTCAATTGTAGTTAGGAAGCATGATGACAATTGTGGATGGCGGGTTCCTGCATTGAACAGAGTTGGTGTGGATGACATAAAACGAAATGTAGAGAGGATATTATAAAACTCGATAGCGCGTTTATTTTTTTGTTCGCCTTCTTTTATGGCTAATCCCATAGCAACACGCATCCAAAAGATTTGAGGAATTTCAATTCTCTTTTCTTGAGAATGAATAAAATAACGATCATAAAGGGTTTGTAAACCCATATAACGCAAGATGAAATCACGTTCAGGGACTAAAGCCTTAGATAATTCTTTTAAATCAAAAGATTTTAATGCGGGATCCAAAAGTTCTAACTGACTGGCTTGAGAAATAAATTTAATAAAATATTCAGGATATTCCACGCGAATACGTTCGAAAGAAGCATCTGTTCCTAAGGCTTCAGCATATTCTAAGAGCAACAGTAATCGAGCTGCCACAAATGAGTAATTAGGTTCTTTTTCGATAAAACTTCGAGCCGCCATAATATTAGCTTGCGCCATTTGACGTTCCGTCATTCCATCAAAATAGCTTTTAACGGCTTCTTTAAAAAGCATGTCCACAGAAACATTAGCCAAAGACTTGCAGCATGTTTCAAATTTAAAACGAATTTCTTCTAAATCAATGGGCCGTGTTTCGCCTTTTTCGTTCTTAATAGCTAAATTTTTAACCCATTCAATAGATTCTTCTACTTGGACATGTTTGACTCTTCTTTGTTTAGCGCGTTCTTCCCTGTAAATAATATAACGTTTGGCAACATCATGATATCCCCCTGCCATAATGATCTTCTCGACAATATCTTGTATTTCTTCAATGCTGATCGATTTGCCATCAGGCCAGCGTGTTTTAATTTCTGAAGTCACCTTGTCAGAGAGTTCATGGGCTTTTTCGATGAGGATTTCATTATAAATACCTTTATTATGAGCAATCAAAGCTTTAGCAATGGCGAGGGTGATCTTTTCTTGTTTGAAAGAGACAATTTTACCATCACGTTTGATGATAGAAAAAAGTTCAAATAATTGACGACGGGAAGCATGATGACGACGGTAGCTGGCATAACGTTCAGCTACTTCTTTTTGACCGTTTTCATAAAGCTGACGAATGACTTCGTCTTGAATTTCTTCAACAGTTAGGTGAGGTTTTTGTACGCCTCGTTCCTTAAGAACGGCTACTACGCAAGTAGTAATTTTATTTACATCTGTAATGTTTTCTGCAGAAAGTTCAGATTCACGAGGAAGGCCCAATTGTTCTTTGAAAGCATTAGCCACAGCATGGGTAATTCGGTGAGGCACAAATTCAATGACTTGACCGTTACGTTTTTGTACCTTGATGTCGAAATTATTGGTTGTGACTGAAGACATCGATGGATCCTCCCTGTGCAAATGAAATTAATTAAGAAACACTATATATATGATTTTTTAATCCGGTAACTACTAGATATAGTACTATAACAAACAGTCGTCAAATAAATTTTAAAGTATTTTTTATTCTTTTTATTTATTGACGCTGGTAAATCTTTTTTCTACTTCTTGCCAATTCACAATGTTCCAAAATGCAGAAATGTAATCGGGGCGTCTGTTTTGATAGTTCAAATAATAGGCATGTTCCCATACATCAATGCCTAAAATTGGAGTCTTACCTTCCATCAAAGGACTATCTTGGTTGGCGGTTGATGAGATTTCTAATTTTCCGTCTTTTCCAACGGACAACCAGGCCCATCCGCTTCCAAAACGAGTGGTTGCTGCAGCTGAAAATTTTTCTTTGAAAGCATCAAAAGACCCGAACTCCTTATTGATAGCTTCAGCTATTTTACCAGTAGGATTCCCACCACATTTAGGACCAATGATTGTCCAGAAAAAGGTGTGATTTGCATGTCCACCGCCGTTATTGCGGACAACATTACGGATGTCTTCAGGAACTTTACTTAAATCTGAAATTAATTCTTCGACACTTTTGGACTCTAAGTCTGCTTTTCCTTCGATTACTTTATTTACATTATTGATATAAGCCTGATGATGTTTTGTGTGGTGAATCTCCATAGTTTTTGTGTCAATGTGTGGTTCTAAAGCGTTGTGTGGGTATGTGAGTGTTGGTAATGTGTAGGCCATATGAGACTCCTTTGATATTCGTTAAAGAGATTTCACTGCATTTAAAGTTTCATCGTAATTTGGTTCGCTGGCAACTTCCTTGACTAACTGAATATCACGAACTGTTCCTTTCTCATCAATGATAAAAATGGAACGAGCTAAGAGATTTAAACCTTTAATCAGAACACCATATTGTTCACCAAAATTACTTCGGTAATCAGACAATGTTTTGACGGCACTCGCGTTAGCTGCACCACACCAGCGTTTTTGAGCAAATGGAAGATCTTTGCTGACCGTTACAACCACAACATCGGACAGTTTTGATGCTTCTTGATTAAAGCGTTTTGTTTGCAAATCACAGACGGGAGTATCGAGAGATGGAACAACGGACAAAATAACTTTTTTTCCAATAAAAGAAGACAATTTGACTTCTGATAAATCGTTTGCAACCAATGTAACATCTGGTGCATGATCCCCCACTTTGACTTCAGTGCCAGTGAGAGTTAAAGGATTGCCCTTCATTGTGATCACACCTGTACGTTCTGCCATTTAAATTCCTTTCGTTATTGTACAGACTAGGCATGCCTCGTCTCTACGATGATTTTTCGATCTGATTTTTATAAATCCCAGCTGCTAAAATGCCTCCAACAATAGGTCCTACTAAATAAATCCACCAATTTTGTAAAGAGCCTCCTATGAGAGCGGGGCCAATGTAACGGGCGGGGTTCATGGCAGCCCCTGAAATGGGTCCACCCATTAAAATATCCATAACAACTGTTAAACCAATAAATAATTCACCTAGCTTAGGAGTTCTTGGATCAACCGCAGTTCCATAAACTACGAAAACTAAAAAGAAGGTTAAAGTAATTTCAGTGATTAGGGCCATCTGAGTAGTGATTCCGGTTCCTAGAGAGGGTGTTCCTAGATTAACGGCTGTTAAAACATCTGCAGGTACAGCAGCTTTGATGACAAATGCAGCTACAATGGCTCCTAGACACTGGGCTAAAATATAGCCTACAGCTTTGGAAGAATCGATTTTTTTGACAAACCATAAGCCAATAGTGACAGCTGGATTGAGATGCCCTCCGCTTACGGCTCCGGTTGCTGTTGCCATGGTAGCGATTCCTAAACCGTGTGCTAAGGCAATGCCAACAAGGCCAACCTTTCCACCTGTGAGGTGATCTGCTGCGATGGAGCCAATTCCAATAAAAACAAAGCCAAATGTTCCGATAAATTCTGCAATGAAAGGTTTTAAAGATTGATTTTTATTCATGAAAGTTCCTTAAATAAAGGTTAGGAAAGACATATTACAATCTTCTTTTTATTTGTCAATCGTTTGCTATAATCTATGCATGTTTACATATAAAGCACAGATCAAATTGCATGACACCGACGCAGCAGGTCTTCTTTTTTTTGGAAAACAGTTCTTTTATGTACATGATGCATATGAAAAATTGCTTGAGAAAATTGGCTTTGGTTTTTCACATCTATTAAAAAAGACTGGCTATTTCCTTCCTATCGTCCACGCTGAAAGCACTTATAAAAAACCTTTATTTGTTGGTGATGAAATTGTTATTAAAGTGAAGCTGACTCACATTGGAACAAGTTCAATTACTTTTGAATATGAAATCACTCATAAAGGAGTTTTGGTTGGAACAGCCAAAACTGTTCATGTCACAATCAATAAAGCTACCAAAAAGAAAACACCTCTTCCTAAAGCTTTTCGATCCGCTCTTGAAAAAATTTACGGCTGATTTTGAGGCCTTGGTTTAGGTCTTGAGGCCAGGAATGGAATGACACGGGGACTTTGATTTTGGGCAGATACTGGATGCAGTAATCTCTTAAATAATGTTCATTAAAGGGGCCAAACGTGCGTACGAAGGCAACTGGCCGATTTCCATATTCAGGGTCCTCTTTAGCAATGACGATGGCTTCTTTGACTTGTGGAGATTTCATTAAAACCGATTCGATTTCTTCGGGCTGAATGTTTTCTCCCGCGCAAATGAACATATTGTCTATTCTTCCAAGTATGGTTAAATATTCGTTTTTAATCACGCCCCTATCCCTTGTTTCAAACCAGCCATCATTATTCAGCGGCAAAGTGATTTTATTTTGATTCAAGTATCCCTTAAACAACACTTCCCCTTTGACTAAGATTTGGCCATTGGAATCGATCATTAATTGTCTGTAGGGCAAGACTTTGGCGCCAAGGTGTTTGATATCATCCACCTTGCTTGTGGCCACTTGGGAAGACATTTCTGTTAATCCATAGCTTAAGTAAATCGGTAAATTTAATGCTAAAGCTTTCTCGATTAATCCATAAGGAATTGAGCTTCCGCCAAGTAGAATGTATTTCAAAGATTTTAAAGCTTCGTGATTGTCTTTATGTTCAATTAATCGGTAAAGTTGTGTTGCAACCAAAGAAATATGTGTGGGTTTATGACGACGAATGACTTGAATCAGCTCCTCTTCTCCCATGACAACAATAGCAGCTTGAGCCAGAAAACAACGGCAAACAATGCTGATTCCAGAAACATGATGAAGCGGTAAGGACAGCACCCATCGGTCACCTTTCTCTAAAGGAATCTCTTGTTGAGAACCCTTGGCGCTATATACGTGATTGCCCCATGTATGAACGGCGGCTTTAGGCTGACTACTACTTCCAGATGTCCAGATGATGGTTGCTTCTTGGTCCAAAGGAAGTTCCGGTGGAACGCTTGGTGGTGCGTTTCTGGCATCAAAAGAGATAAGTTCATTAAGAGTAATGATGGGAATAGGGATTTTTTTGTAAGATTCAAAACGTTTATCTGAGCATAGAACGACCTTGGGGTTCAAGCTTAGAGTGCATTGCAGGAGAGTTTCATAAGGCCATTTAGGATTCAAGGGACAGGCAACAACGCCCATTCTCCATAGAGCCAACAAGATAATGATAAATTCGATGCTATTATTCTCAATTAAGACAATTCTATCCTTGGATGTAAGTCCACGGCCTTTGAGATGTTTGACTACAGAATTGATATACTGTTCTAGTCTCTGGTCATCAATTGTTCGTGTGCCCCATATAATGGAGGTATGTCGACTCATCTTACGAGTTCTCCGTCGATGATTCCTTGCGGGTTGACCAAATGGGTTTGGTTTAACCAGCGATCGGTACCTAATCCTGGAATTTCTCCAGTAAGTAAGCTCAAATTGGCAAGGATTTTAAGCCCCACTGAAGATTCGAATGTGGAACTAATAATAGACTTCTTTCCTAGGCTTCTAGCCTCTTCTATCCACTCTAATGTGGGCACAATACCCCCTAGAATCATGGGCTTCAAGATATAGGCTTTGACAGCTTCATGATGGGCCAATGTTGGGGAGCACCTTCCAGGAGCATTGATGCCGCATTTGACTATGACCAGGGTTTCATCTAGAGCAACTGGGAAATGGGTTTTTTCGTAAAAGGTATTCAGTCTACTCATATCATTCAAAGGTTCTTCCAGAAAGGCAATGTTCTGGTGGCCGGCTAGCTCGGTGAAAAGAATGGCTTCATTAAGGCTCCAAACGCGGTTTCCATCCAGGCGAAAGGTGGCATTTGGACCCAAAAGTTTTCTTAAATCATTGACTTTTTTAACATCTAAAGGAATGTTTCTATCTCCTACTTTTAGCTTAAATATGCCTGGTTTTAAGTCGACAAATGCCTTTGCATCATTGAGGACTTGCTCATATGTGCCCTGTAAAAGGACGGCTGTGGAAGTGCTTGTGAGAGTTCCTCCTAGAAATTCAATCAAACTTATGTTTTGACTCTTAGCGGCTAGCAAAAATAGGGCAGATTCTACTGCGCATTTGGCTGAAGGACAAAGGCTGGTAATAAAAAGATCTTGGCGAATTTGGTTGATCAATTGTTTTGCTTGAGTTGCTATTTCTAGATTTTGAAGATGTTTTTGGATCTCTTCTAGTTCATGGCGGCAATGCTTAAGTGTTTCTGGACTCACTCCTGGCAAAGGAGCTGCTTCTGACTGTACTAATAATCCTTCCCTGGAAGTTAAATTTAAATAAAATCCTGTTCGTTCGCTAAGCGTATTACCAGCAAAAGAAAAAGGAACTTTAAAAGGTATTTGGAAAGGAGCAATTGAAGATTTGGAAATGATTAATGACTGCACAGAACCCATCCTACTGAAAAAATAACACTATAAACTAATAAGAAGCAGCCAGTTGTGGCCAGGGCTTTGTTATAAGTTTCAGGTTTTGTAGCTGTCATTACAGTTCGTATGGTTTCTATAGCAATGAACCCGATTATGGAGGCAAAGAGCATCCCTTTGTGATCATGGGTAACTATAAATACAAAAAAAGGACAAAGTGTGGCAGCTAGAATACAAAAAAGGTATTCGTTCATTGCAAAAGACTTTCCATAACGAACAGCCAATGTTAGTTTGCCAGCCTTTTGATCGCCATCGATGTCTCTTAAGTTATTAATGGCTAGAATGGCGCAAGATAAAAATCCTGGACCAAAGCCTGCTAGAACAACAGCCCAATTAAGATCAAGAGTTTGAATATAATATGTTCCTCCTACCGCAACGGGGCCAAAGAAAATAAAGACAAAGAGCTCTCCTAAGCCTAAATATCCCAATGGTTTTTTTCCAGCAGTATAAAGAAAGCCAGAGATAATGGCTGCTGTTGCAATGATGCCAATCGCAAGGCCGCCAATAAAAACCAAGTAACTGCAGGCAATAGCAGCTAAAAGAAAAACTAATATGGTAACTTGAAGAACAACCTGTGGTTTTATGAGACCTGCTTGTGTAACTCTCACAGGGCCGATTCTATTTGCATCGGCCCCCTTCTTAAAATCAAAATAATCATTAGCAAGGTTTGTGCCTATTTGAATAAGAAGTGCTGCAATTAAGCAAATGCTTCCAGAAAGTAAATGGAATTCCCCATCTCCAAAGGCCATTGCCGCTCCAATTAATACAGGAGCAATTGAGGCTGGTAATGTTTTAGGACGAATGGCAAGGATCCAGGGACTCATGGTCTTTTAGGAAATTTAGCGAAGTTTGGTTTACGTTTCTGGACAAATGCATTGCGACCTTCTTGG
Organism: Candidatus Omnitrophota bacterium; assembly: GCA_044225175.1. Lineage (GTDB taxonomy): Bacteria > Omnitrophota > Gorgyraeia > Zapsychrales > Fredricksoniimonadaceae > JACQCF01. The sequence continues at coordinate 574,697 of JBGAJA010000001.1, forward strand.
CCTTCTTCTGTCATGTAAAACAGGAGTGTTGCATTTCCAGCTAATTCCTGTAAGCCCGATTGGCCGTCACAATCAGCGTTCAAGGCTGATTTAAGGCAGCGAATAGCTAGAGGTGAGTGTTGGAGAATCTCATTGCACCATTGAACGGTTTCTTTTTCTAAGTCTTTGTAGGGGACGACTGTATTGACTAAACCCATGTCTAAAGCTTGTTTAGCAGAGTATTGGCGACATAGAAACCAAATTTCACGAGCCTTCTTTTGCCCTACAATGCGTGCCATATAGCTGGAACCAAAACCACCATCAAAAGACCCTACTTTGGGTCCAGTTTGTCCAAAAATGGCATTATCAGCAGCAATGGTTAGATCACAGATCATTTGCAGGATCTGTCCGCCTCCCACTGCATAACCTGCGACCATGGCAATAACAGGTTTAGGGCATCCGCGAATTTGTTTTTGAAAATCTAAGACATTTAGGCGATTAGTGCCATCTTTGTCTTTATAACCTGCATCTCCACGGATTTTCTGGTCTCCCCCTGAGCAAAAAGCATCTTTACCTTCTCCTGTTAAGATAATTACTCCGATTTTTTCATCATCACGGGCATCGTTTAAGGCATCCATCATTTCTTTAACCGTAACCGGTGTAAAAGCATTTCTTCGATGAGGACGATTGATAGTTATTTTAGCAATACCATCCATCTTTTCATATTTGATGTCTTCATATTTGCCTGCTGTTTTCCAAGAAAATCCTTTAGCCATTGTTTAACCTCTCTATATTAATGAATTGGAATCTTAAACTCTTCACCTTGATAGCGTGGAATTAAATGAATGTGGGCATGCATGACCACTTGACCTGCGACAGCTCCATTATTGTTTAAAATATTATAACCATCAGGATTATGTTCCTTTTGCAATAGACCCTTGCCTTGATTGATTAAAGAATACAATGCTTTGATTTCATCGAGAGTAGCTTGAAAGATGTGTTCGAAATGTCTTTTGGGAATAAATAACATATGCCCTTTGGTAAAGGGTTTAATATCGTATATGGCATAGGCTAGGTTGTTTTCTAAAACTCTTGGCAAGTTCTTGCAGAAAATGCATTCGGACATCGCAGCTTCCTTTTTATGACGATTAGGGTTATATCGACGTATTACGCAGGGCACAGATTTGATTAAACTTTTAAACTTCGTTGTAATTCTTCTACATCTTTTTTTGCTTTAGATAACGTAACATGAAAAATTTCACAATATAATTGAGTTGCCAATTCTTTTTCACCTTCCATTAAAAGATGACGAACATCAAACATGGTAGCTTTACCTTTAAGAGGAAGTTTGCCTCTTTTTCTAGCTTCATTAAGTAAGCGAATTTTATAAATATTCACAAGAATTAAAAAGCATACCAACATAATTAATGCTGTATATAAAAAGATAATCATGTAAACCTCGCTTAATTGTCGCTATTTTCCTTAGATTCTTTGTTCAGATCTTCAACAACTTTTTTAACTTCCATCTCAGCTTTGTCTATTCTGGATTTGCACAAGCGAATAAGTTCTACAGCTTCTTTTACTTGTTCTGCTAATTCATCAACATCCACATCATCATTATCAAGTTCAGCAATAATTTCATCTAAACGTTCTACTGCTTCTTTGTATTTGATTTGATCAGAGTTCATAGACTCCCTTGTTGATTTCTTTAATGTCACTGATAACCATCCCATCACTAAATTGTATTTTTAAAGCTGAATTTACTTTCAAATTTTTTGTTGATTTAATGATTTTTCCTTTTAAATCTCTGGTAATTATAAAACCCTTCTTTAACATGTTTTTAGGATCAACGACGTCAATTAATTTTTGATACGTTTGTATTTTAGTCTTTGATGTACTTAGACGCAATTGAATTGTTCTTTTTAAATCTTCCTTCCTTTGCAGTGATTGCCGTCGTGCTTCTTTAAGGATAGATAATGGTAATTGTTTGAATGCTCCAAGAATATTGTTAATGCGATGATGTTGGCTATGGACTGTTTCTGTTGTTCTATGTCTTAAAGTCCCCGCTTTTTGCCGCACATATTGTTGCTGGTCTCGCAGTTTCTGTTGAGCAGATTCAAGCACATATCGTTTTTTTTCTTCAAGATTTTGCCAGAATTTTTGGATAAAGGATATTAAGAGCGCAGCTGTTGCGGTTGGAGTTTTAGCAAAAGTATGAGCTGCTAGATCAGTAATTGTTGTATTAATCTCATGCCCAATCCCACTAATCACAGGAATCCTGGATGCTGCAATTGCTTCAGCAATCATTTGACTATCAAAGCAGCTTAATTCTGTAATTGATCCACCTCCTCGTGTGATTACAATCACATCAATTCCCTCTATTCGATTAAGCTTTTGCACAGCTTTTGATACAGAGATTTCAGTGGTTTTTCCTTGCATGATGGAATCAATGACTTTCACACTAAAAGCATACCCGCTTTTTTGAAGCTCATCTATAAAATCATGATAAGCAGCTGATCCATGTGATGTAATTAATCCGATTGATAAAGGGAGTATGGGAAGCTGTAAAATCTTATTTTTCTCAAGAATACCCTTTTGTTTTAAAAGAGCAATTAATCGTTGTCGATCTTGAGCAATTTTTCCTAAAGTGTAAGTCGGATCTATGGATTCAGCAATTAAACGAATTTGTCCAAAAGGTGCGTAAAAGTCAACCTTGCATAAGAGTTTGACTTCAATGTCATCTTTGAAAACAAATGCATTTTCTGATTTCTGAAGGATTGTATCTATTCTTGGACGAGTATTTGCCCAAATCGTTACCCCAATTTTGGCGATAATAGCATTTGAATCGGGGGCTTTTTCGCTTAAAGTAAAATATAAATGCTTTTTATCCCTCAATTCTTGCACTTCACCGCAAATCCATATTGCTTGAGGAAAGCCGCTATTTAAAACATCTCGAATGTAGTTATTTAATTCTGAAACTGTAAGAAAGTCTTCTACGTTTCTCAATTGGTTATAAATCCTAATTTAAGAAGTTCTCGTTCTAATGATTGTCCAGCTTGAACAATGATTGCTTCATAGTTTTTAATACGAGTTTGGAGAGAATCTTTTAGGGAGTGTAGTTTTCTTGCATTATCATTATTTTTATTCTTTTCATCAGACGTATACCATTTTTCGTAGCTTTTATACTCTTGATAAGCGTTATTAAAATTGTTTAATGATTCTAAATAAAGTTGAATATCTTTATTATTTCTAATAATTTCTAAATCCTTAACAGAATTCGATTTATCCATTTGGAAGCCATGAACAATAAACTGCCTTTGATCCATGACATAGTAAGTTTCAAGGTTCTTTTCCATTTCTGATAAAAAACTAAGTAGATTCTTTTTGGAGGAATTTTTTTTCCTCCATGATTGAATAATACCTAACATGTCTCACCTTTGATTGTTAAAGTGTTTTAAAGAATTGATTATTTGAGCCCATTCTATAATTGGTAAAACATTAGAATAATTATCGCTCCAAGGTTTGACTGAGTTAAATGATCGGCTATCAAGAGGTTGCCAGTTTTTTTCGGTAATCATGCGTATATATTTTTGTTGATCCCATGTAATGATTCCCCAGATCGTTCTCATTGTAAAACCTTCATCAGATGTTGCTTTAAATGCTGCGTAGGCTCCTACATTATGAGCAATATGGGCTAAAATAGGTTTAAGATCAAAATATCGATTGGGAATGTGGAAAAATATGATCCCACCTTCCTTAAGATGTTTTTTATAAAGATGCGTAACATCACTGTTGACTAAATGGGTTGGAATTGAATCTCCTCCAAAAGCATCAACAATGAGCACATCGTAAAGAACATCTTTTTGTTTTTCAAGTGAAATACGTGCATCACCTAAGAACATATTGATATGGCCTGGAGCTAAACTGAGGTAACTAAAATATTTCTTGGCTAAATCTACTACATCTGGATCAAGTTCATAGAAATCAACCGGACAATCACTTCTGGAGTACATGGCAATTGTTCCTGCTCCCAGGCCAATTCCTGCGATACGGTTTATTTTAAAGAGATCTGACGTAAGTATCTCCCCCAAAGGAGATGTTGGACTATAGTAGCCTAGAGGAATCCACTTTCTTTGTGGATCAGTAAATTGTACGCCATGCAAGGTTGTACCATGAAGAAAGATTCTAATCTCATTGCTGTCAAAAATATCATAAATACCATAATAATTTCTTTTTTTAATAACTGAAGCGTGATGACGAATCATGTTTTCGAGTGGTGAAGACACAGCAATTGCAATAACTGTAAAAGTTATTAACCACATACGTCTTGTTGCTAGAGAAAGTAGAAGCAATCCAACTAAAAATTCAACCAAGTTGATTGAAATAAGAGGAATGATCCAACTGGTTAAGATCCCTCCTAAAAATCCTCCTAAAGAAATCATCACGTAAAAGAATGTTAAGTTCCCTTTTTCTGGTTTTGTGCGTATTAGTTCCCCTTGAGCAAACATACATAGAACAAAAAGAAGCAAGTCAAAAATAATTGAAGATAAAATGACGGGCATCGTTAGGATTTTACTAACAAAATAATAAATAATGGCTAGAGGAATAATAATTACAACCGATTTATTAATCCATTTAGGATTAAAAGGTTTATTTTGAAAGTTTAGAATGAAACTAAATAGATAAATGCTTAATGGAATAATCCAAAGTAAAGGTGCGGGCGTGATTTCATAGGTGATGATGTTAGTAACAGAAAGAAATAGTACGACACCTGCGGCGGATAAACATAACCACCTTGCTGCTTGCGGCCAATTATATTTAATTTTTTCTGAAGTATTAACCACAGGAGGGTTTATAGAAACTATTTTAAAAGCAAGGACATTAAGAACGACTAAAAGAATATAAAACGAACGCCAAATATTAATTTGATCAGTATTTGTCAAAAAAAGTTCGAAGATGAAAGGATATGTTAATAGTCCTAAAAAAGATCCTAAATTAGAGATGGCATATAAGACATAAGGACTAGTCTTATTTTTAGTAGAAACTGATAGCCAACTTTGAGTTACCAAGCTTATTGTTGATAAAACAAAGAAAACTGGGCCAATTGTAAGAATGAGTTTTATAAATATCTCAATAACCAAAGGCAAGGAAGTATCACTTGGTGGGATTGCTAACATTCTTCCAGGAAAAAATATAAAAGGTAGAATCAAAAGAATGAGATGGATCTTTAGGTAAGTTCTTATCCCTTTTTTTTCAATAAAATGATGGGCAAATATATATCCTGCTAGTAAAACTCCTTGAAAGAAAACAACACAGGCTCCCCAAACTAAATAGCTTCCGCCATAGCTTGGAAGAAAAAGTTTCGCAATGATTAATTCAATTTGGAATAATAGAAACGCAGATATAAAAGTAATACCTGCTAATAAGGAAAAATGCAAACCCTAATCCCCTTCTAGCTAATTATTTTAACCGCCAAACATGCGACGAGTAGATGTTTTACGAATTTCTTTTTCACTCGACCATTCTAAAAGACCAGTGGTTAAGTTCTTTAGATTAAGTGTGAATTTAAAATAAACATCGGTTAATCGATTGTTACTTTGGCTAATCTCAGAAATGCTTCCAGTTAGTAAGTATTCTGCTCCATATTGTTTACCAATTTCAATTGTCTTGGTCTTATCAATATAGGGGCTATTTTTTTGAAGGTTGATTTCGTTTATTGCTGCTTGATCAGTTTGGCGATCAACAAATTGGAATTTACCGCTTTGAATTAATTTGGTTCTAATCGAATCCGTAATGGACTCCGTATCAATATGTTCCATAGATTTATTTTTTATTTGATCAACTAATAGTACAGGAGCTCTTTGCCCCATTGTTTTAGCAACTGTTGGAGAAACCAACAGAGAATCTACCATGCTTGCAGCGATTTGTTGAAGATCAGAAGAGCTAAAGTCTGCAGATACTAGTTGAGGAGATGTGGCATCTTTATATTTTACAACTGGAGAAGCGCATCCAGAGATTAAGAACATAGAAATTCCAAATGACATAATCATGGTTTGATTGTAGAAATTTTTCATAGTTGTTCTCCTTGACTTTAAAGCCTCACGTTAAGTTTTGATAGTATATCTTATTGCCTGCCCGTACGATACGAATAATTTTTTTACTATTCGCTTTAATATTTACTTTCAAATATTGAGTTGCTCCAGATTCATGTTGAAGAACTGAGTACTCATGGTCTCCCGCTGAAACTGGAATACGCAGGATTTGGGCATTGGCTGGAAGCGTTGACCAACTACGTAAATCTGCATTTTCTGAAAGAATATTGTAAAAAGAAGCAATGATAGAGCCTAACTGACCTAATTGTCTTTGGGCTTCATAGGTTAAGACAGCTTTTGATGTTACCCTAATTATTTGATGAGTAGTAATTGCTGGAATCTTTTCTTTTAATGCTTTCAAAGCTAAGGCTGTAAATTCACATATTGGTTGAGTGCTTGCGAGTATTTGCCCCTTTTCATATAAAGTCAAAGGAAAAGAGTCAATGCGATCTACATTGTATATAGGAAAAGAAACAGCAACCAAATTAAGATTTTGTAATGAAGTTGGAATGGGTATTTTGACTTCTTCTTTGGGAGGAATAAAGCCATCTTCAAATAAAATAATGAGTTCCCCATTATTATTTTTTGGTTCAAGTATCTTTTCAAAACTTCCCTCTATATTAAGTTCAACAGCTAAACGGTGAACATCTTTTTGAAGGTACTCGTTTTTGGGATAAATTTCTAGAGCTTTCTTGTAATCAATGTAAGCATCATTCTTTTGACCATTAATTTCGTAGATGATTCCTGAAAGATAAAAGGTATAGGCATTTTGGAATGAATTCTTTATTTGTCCTATTAAAGAATCAATTTTTGTATATGTTTCAGTAACTGAATTTGGTACTTCTTTAGATATATGATGGCTTTCTGCGGTTGTTTTAACTTGTTCTACTTCCTTTTGATGACGTTGAAGAGCCTTTTCTTGCTCAGCATTTGCCTTTCTCACTTCGACAGCGGCTCCTTCAATGTCATTTTTATAAAGATAATTCATGGCTTGATATTGATAAAGCATGATTTTTTCATAACTCTCTAGTTTGTAGGGTAAAGCATTATCATTGATCAAAATCGAGCTTAATTGAGAGCTTGTTCCAGAGGCACTGATAATAGCTTTGCCTTCCATATTTTTTATGTGACTCTCAGCCAGCCTGAAGCTTTGGCTGCTTAAAAAGATATCACCTCTAATTTGAGCTATTCGACCCAGCTCTAATAGATACAATATTTTGTCTCGAGTTCGAATCTTACGCCTAAACTCTTTGTTTAAATCAATAGGCGTGTTTTCTTGGATTTTTTCAATGAGGGGAACAATTTGAGAGGGATAGGAATTAAATGTGTTTGTTGAAGCACACCCATTCAAGCTAAGAGTTATTCCTATAATTAGAATTAATTTGAACATGACCTATTATTCTTAAGAAATGAATTGATGTCTAGTGGGATAAAAATAAAATTCATTAGGCCTGAGAATGTACCTTGCTACTTCTCAGGCCTAATGAATTACAATAACTAACCTTCAACAACCTTATACTACGTTTTTACTGAGGGTGAAACGCTGTCATCTGTTCCATCCAAGACAGCTTTAATCTTTGCCAAAATATCAGTAGGATTAAAAGGTTTTAATATCACATGCTTCATCCCACACATTTTCATCATTAATACATGTTCACGATCTGTAAAGAATCCCGTGATAGCAATAATTGGAATTTGTTTTGTTAAAATTGAATTTTGTAATTCGTCTGCCAACTGAAAACCACTTTTAGGTTTCATTTTTAGATCAAGAATAACAAGATCGGGCTTTAATTCACAGGTCTTTTCAAATGCAAGTCCACTATTAAACATAATTTCAACATCATAATTACTATAAGTGAGCATTTCTTTTAATTCCACTAAAAGCTCAACATCATCATCTACCAGTAGGATTTTACGTCTACGTTGGAGTTTGGAAGATTGAGGTTCTAATTCATTTGACATTTGTGTTTGCCCCATTGAAACCATTTGGTTCTCCTTTCTAAATTCCTTTTATCAACCCATTACAAGGATACCATTTAATAACAAATTGGTAATTGGCTACTTCTTCTTTTTATTGACTTTTATCCACTTTATTCAAAAATTTTATGTTGGATCAGTAGAATAACAGATACAGTAGTTCCTTGGTCTTTAACGCTTTGTATGTCAAGGCGACCGTGATGAAGATTAATTAGCTCATTGCAAATAGTTAACCCTAACCCAGTCCCTTTTGCTTTAGTTGTAAAGAAAGGATTAGAGATCTTATCTAAATCATCAGGATCAATGCCTGTCCCATTATCTTTGATTCGGATAGATAAATATTCTTCTTGTTTTTCAACCGAAATCTTGATTAATCCAGTTTTATTTTTCATAGCTTGATATGCATTACTAATGACATTAATTAATATTTCTCGAATCTGGTCACTATCAGCTTCAATAATAAAATCTGGATCAATATGATAATCTTTTTCAATAGAAACTGAAGTATCTCGGAATTGGTCTTTCAGATTTGAAAGACACTCTTCAAGTAAAGAAACAATCTGACAATTACTATAGGTAGGCATTTTGATTCTGGAATAACTTAAAAGATTATCGATAATTCGGTTTCCTTCCCAAACTTTTTTTTGGATATTCTCGAGATGCCTATCTTGCACGAGTTCCTTGTTTTTATTCATTAAATTATGAGCTGCCATTTGAATCACCCCAAGGGGTGTTCTAAGCTCGTGGGCCACAATAGCAGCTAAGGTTCCTAAATCTGCTAAACGACTGGCTTGTTTAAGTTCATTTTTTAGCACTTCTTCCATAGCCTTACGTTCAGTAATATCGCGATAATTGATGACTATTGCTCCAATGGCTGGGTCAGCTAATAAATTTTGACCGGTTCCTTCAATCCATCTCCACGAAGCATTTTTATGACGAATTCGAGTTACAGTTGTAATAATTAATTTTGAATCAGCAAGAATAGAAGAAAATTCTTTGGAGATTCTTGGTTCATCTTCAGGATGAATAAATTCAAAAATATTATGTCCTTCATGCTCCTCTTTTTTATATCCCATGACCTTTTCTGTGGATGGACTGCTATAAGAAATAATCCCAAAGGGATTGATTAATACGATCATATCCAAACTATTTTCAACCAAAGCTTTGAAACGCTGTTCTCTGAAAATTATTTCCTGTTGAGCGCGGCGGCGTTCATAAAGTGCTGCTGCTAAAAGAAGACTTGTTCCGCAGACGGTACCTATAAACATTTGTAATGACAATAATGAGGCATTCATATCATTAGAAATAAAAGGACCAATACCACTATGTGTGCCTTGGAGGTCCTGATATAAAATTGCTAAAGTTGAGGCAATTGATCCCCAATATCCAAAACGGTAGGTCAACCATACAATGAGAGCTAAAGGAACATAGGTAATGTGAATATGAGATTGATTGATAATGGACTTGGCATCAAAGAAGATACCATTGATCATTACAAATATTCCAAAAGAAAGGAAAAATTCTAATAGGCGTTTAGGGTTAAGCTTTGGAAGAGGTCTTTGACTTAAGGCCCAGTAGATAGGCACAATAGTTATAAGTGCGGTAAAATCACCTAACCACCAAGTTAACCACACTGTCAGAAAGGAATGCCAGAAAATAGGGCTACCCATACAAACAGACACAGATCCAATAAAAGCGCTGACTACACAACCAGCTACGGTCACTATCATAAAACGTGCAATATCTTGGACTTTATGTAAGGGATTTCTGTTGCCTATTAGTTTTTTCAGAAAAAAACATGCAATTAGAGCTTCAAGAGTATTTCCTACTGCAATACTTGTAGAATACAAAATAACTTGAAAAAGATTAAATGAAGGGTTTGGAAAGAAATATGCAGCATTGGCTAAAAACGCGCCTAACCATATGCCAGGCCATATACGTGCACCAAAAATTAAAATAGAAATAAATCCAATCGCAGAAGGTGGCCAAATAGTAGTCACATTGCTATGTTGCCATGAAAAAAGAAATCCAAGTTGGGCGCTATAAAAATAAACAACAGCAATTACCAAAATACTAAAGCCATAAATAATTTCGCTTAGTTTGATTTGATCTTTAATCATGTGGTTTTCTTTCGTGGAAGATTCTTATTATTTGATCTGTACTCAGTTGGTGTTTGGTTAATTATTTTTTCGAATATGCGTATAAAGGATTCTGGATTTTGATATCCTAAATGACTGGATATTTCATGAATAGTCATAGGTGTGGTACGTAATAATTCTGCAGCTTTTTGGATTTTTATTTTGAGTCTATATTCATTAAAACCCAGTCCTGTCGTTTCTTTAAAAAGACGGCTTAAGTATTTGGGGCTTAGACAAATTTCATCTGCTACGTGATTTAAGCTGATTTTTTTATCAAAGTTTCTCTCTAAAAAAGATTTTACTCTCTCCATTTTATTTGTTGGGATGGTCAGGCCTTGATTCTTTTTGTCTAATATTCTTTGAACGATACTTAAGAATTTTCTTACTTCAAAGGGTTTTTCAATGTAATCGGTAGCATGACCTTTAAGTGCTTCTATGGCAACATCTTTAGAGCTATGACCTGTTAGAATTACAACAGGAAGATCTCGAGATTTATCGCGAATTTTCTTTAACACTTCTGTTCCAAGAAGACCTGGCATGCTTACATCCAAAATTACTAAATCGATTGCATGGGGCTTTTTAAGGATTTCTAGAGCTTCCATCCCATTTGAAGCTTCTATGACTTTGTAATCCTTAAGACATTCATGAATTTCTTCTCGGAACTCACTGTCATCATCAACGATTAAGATTTGATAGCTCATGTTAAGCATTCTTTTGGGAGTTAATAGCTATGACTGGATTTTCTTTTTGATTTAACCAATTTAATAATTTTATTATGTTCTTTTTTGATAAAGCAATGCATCCTGCTGTTGGTTTATTAGGATTTCTCCATATATGTATAAAAATAGCACTACCTTTTCCTGAAATAATAGGTTGAGTATTATATTCAATGACAATTCCCCTTTCGTAAAGATTATCAGGGCGCTTCATTTGTTCAAAAGATTTTGCTTCTCCTTTTTCAATTATTTTTATTAATTGATTGTATTTTCTAGATTTGGGGTCATCAATCCAAATATCTTGATCTGTCATATAAATATATTCCATTTTTGTAGAAATATTTTTTGCATATCCGAAAGCCGTCCCAAGTTTATAAACACCTGAAGGGGTTAGTCCGTCCCCTTCTTGCTTTTGATCCATAAGAGCAAATCCATTTCTTCCAATTACCGCATCCATAGAAGGAAAAATTTCTTTCCATCCATCTATATTTTTTTGCCAAGAAGTCACCTTGGCTTTAAAGATTGAACCATCAATTCCTTCAACAATTAACGCTTGAGTAATGTTTTTAGAAAGTGAATTTAAAATAGGTGGGGTTTGAGCAGGAAGAGTTGAAACAAGAAGAAGATTCCCTAAAAGAATCAATAAAGATATTTTCTTTATATTTATCATGGCTATATATGCTACCTGTCGCATAACACAGACAAATTACAATGATTTTAATATAATACCAAGATGCCTGTGTTTTTAAAATAAGTTAAGAAATTATTACTAAATTAATCTTTGATTGTCGGTTGTTTGTGTTCTGGATTAGACAACCACTTTTTAAGGCCGGATACATCGCTCCAGTTATAATCGGTTTCTAAAAGCAAGACAGTTTGAATAAGTGCTAAATGTGAATACCCTTGTGGAAAGTTTCCGGTAAGGCGTTTAGTTGTTATTTCAATATCTTCTGAAAATAATCCTAGGGGGTTAGCACACTTAAGAATATTCTCAAACATCTCTCTAGCTTTCTTTTCTTCACCGATCAAATACAGAGCATTGATCATCCAGAAAGTGCATACAATGAAAGCATTTTCTGGCAGCCCAAAATCATCTTCTTCAAGATAACGGAAGACGAAATTATTTCGAACAAGTTGTTCATATGTTTTTTTGACTGTACTGATGATGCGGGGATCTTGACGATCAAGAAATCCGTAGTGGAGCATCAATAAAACCGAAGCGTCTAATTGATTTGACCCATAGCACATCACAAAAGAGTTAATGTCACTATTCCAACCCTGATTCAGAATATCTTCTTTAATTTTTGAGGCTGAAATACGACATTTTTCTGAATATTTTGTCTTTCCTAGGAATTGAGCAATTTTGGCTGCACGATCTAATGCTACCCAACTCATCATTTTAGAATGAACATAATGCCTTCTCTCTCCCCTGCGTTCCCAGATACCACAATCGGGTTCTTTCCATGAATCTTCAACATATTTAACTAGCGAACAAACGACAGTCCAGATTTCTTCAAAGTAGGTTTCATCTTGAGGGTTAATAAAGAAAAATGCATAAATAGTTTCCATTAACTGACCATAAACATCATTTTGCTTTTGCCGATAGGCATCATTACCAATTCTAACTGGACGGGAAGATTCATATCCTGATAAATGAGAGAGTTCTTTTTCAACCAACTCTTTTTCTCCATTAATGCCATACATAACAGAGATATTTTCATGTTTAAGCAGCATACGATTTAGTATGAAATTAATGTATTTAGCAGCTAGTTTTACGTGCCCCATACGAGTATATAAATCAATAATCATAGAAGCATCTCTAACCCAGCAGAATCGATAATCCCAATTACGATTTTTTCCTATTATCTCTGGAAGTGATGTTGTAGGTGCGGCAATTACAGCGCCAGTTTTTTCATATGTCATAAGTTTAAGAGTAATTGTAGAGCGAACTGTCATAGAAATATATTTTTCAGGCAATTTGGTGCGATAAATCCAATCTAACCAATAACTTTTTGTTTTTTCATATTCTACATAGAGTTTGTTAAGGGTAATGTTTTCCAATTTCTCATGATAAGAGAGTAAAAAGAATGAAGGTTCCTTTAATTCGATAGGTTCGCCTGTTATGACTTTATGATTATCCAAATTTGTATATAAGAAAAAATTGTCATAATCACCTTTTTGCGAAATGATTTCTACATAATTATCAGTAAAAACGTAGAGAGGATCCCCTAGAGCATAATTTGGTTTAGGTTTAAAATCGATAATAATTTGGGGATTTCCTGAAATAATTTGAATATTACGATGAATTTCAGGAGGACAGTAGACCTCTCCTAGAGAAGTATGAAAACGCGGCATATAATCTCTTACTTCAAATATGCCTTGCTTTGTATGAAAGGTGGTTTTTAAAATGGTGGTATCAGGAAGATAGCTTTGAGTTTTTTTAATAAGATCTACAGCTGAAATCTTGAAGCATCCTCCCTTTTGTTCATCAAGAATTTGAGCGAATAAAGAGGGGGAGTCGAAAAAAGGCAAGCAAAGCCATTCAATGCTGCATTCATCTGAAATTAGTGCTGCCGTAGTACAATTTCCAATGATCGCATAGTTTTCATAATGTTTCATCTAATAATCCTACGCTATCTGTTCTTGCAGCACATTCAATACTTTGCTAAGTAAAAGGATAGGCCCATGGCTTTTATCAAAATAATCGTAAGCTTGAGGAATCATTTGTCTCTGAGTATCTAAAGGATAAACGCTGGCGATAATAATTTTGAGATTTGGATCATACTCTTTGATAATTTCAAAAATCGTTCTTCCATCAATACCCGGAATTGATATGTCTAATAAAACTAAGTGTATGGGTTCCCTAATTAAAATATTTAGAGCCTCATGAGCATTAGAAGCAGGTCGAGCCTCCAGGCTAGCTTCATTTATCATGGAGACATACATCCTTAATATTCTAGGCTCATCATCTATAATTAAAATTTTTCGTCTCAGTGAAACCATATAAATTCTTTCTTTATGCCTTGATTAAATGTACCATTTTAGAAATGAAGAGTAGATGAAAATAGAATGAATCGAATTACCCTAGAGGAAGAATAATTTTAAAAGTTGCTCCTTGGTTGATTTGGCTTTCCACTTGAATGCTGCCACTATGTATTTTAGCAATAGTTCCTGCTATGCTTAAGCCTAAACCATTTCCTAAAGAATTATTTCCTGTATGAAAAAATTTATCGAATATTTTTTCTAGATTCTCAGGGGTTATGCCTGGTCCTTGGTCAATAATTGACGTAATTACTTTTTGGTCCTCTGTATCAACTTTAATACTGATGAGTTTTCCTTCGGGAGTTAGTCTGATAGCATTATCGAGAATATTGAAAAATAGACGTCTCAAATGGACTTTATCAGCTCTTATTGTTAGTGGCGCTCTAGCTGTTTGAGTAGATACTGTTATTCCAACACCCTTTTGAACAGCAAGCATCCTTGCCTGTTCACAAAGTTCATTTAAAAATTCAATAAAATCAAACTGTTCAAATTTAAAGACTTCGGGTTGATAATCTAGTTTTGTAAGTAGTAATAAATCTTCAATAATTTTAAGTACACGCTCCGATTCTTCTAAGACTATCCTTAAGGCTTGTTGATACTCATGTTTAGAGCGTTCTTTACGTAAAAGAAGCTCAGCTTCCCCTTTTATAATTGTTAGAGGGGTCTTTAATTCATGGGCAACATGATGGCTGAATTCTTCAATATGTTTGAAGGATTTCTCTAAGCGAGAAATCATGTCATTAAAAGACTCAATTAAAGAACCCATTTCTTTGTCAAAATGTTTTGGTTTGATTCTCACGCTTAAATCGTGGTGAGTAATATTGTTAGCCATGTGGGTGATTTCATTGACAGGATCCATGATTCTTGAGGCTTGTTTACGATCTAAATAATTAATTAAGAATAAAAATAATGGAAGACTGAGAATTATTGCATATAGCCAATTTCGTAATTGTTGTAATAGGGGGTCTTGAGAGACGCCTATTTGTATAAAATATTCGTTTGGTAAATTACTATCAAATCGATAGGTGATGATTCGGATGGTCTTATTGTTGTAGTTAATGTTTTTAAATCTTTCTTTAATTGTTTTTGGGAAGAAATTTTCTTCTATGAAAAGATTTCTTAATACGGGAGTTAAATTTTGAGAGCTAATAATCACTTTTTTATCACTGCTAAAAAAATTTATATAGTCGCTATGGACATTTAAACTTTGAGATTGTTTGACCCAGCCATCTGAAACTTTTTTAAGTTTGCTAGAAAAATATCCTTCGCTCTTCATGCTAATTGTTTTTTGGACTGCTTTATTAAGAGCTTGAGGTTCGTCCCCTAATATATTCATATAAAAATTGATTGTTGTATCGACAGCTTGGACTTTTGTCTTGAGCTCTTTGTCCATTTGTCCAAAGGAAATGTTTGAAATGATATATAGAATGGCGCTGAAGACGGCGAGAATAATGCCTAGAATTACAGTATGTAGGATACTTAACTCAAATCGTATTGAATTAAATCTCATGAAGGATCTTTTAGGATGTAACCAGAGCCTCTAATAGTCTGAATTAATTTTTTCTTAAAGCCATCATCAACCTTGCTTCGTAAGTTCCTAATGTGAACATCAATAACATTCGTCATGCTGTCAAATTGTTCATTCCACACATGCTCGGAAATCATCCAGCGACTCACGATCTGTCCTTCATTAATCATGAGATACTCTAATAAGCCGTACTCTCGACTTGTTAAAACGATTTTTTTTCCTGCTCTTAGAGCTTCATGATTAAGTTGATTCAACTCGAGATCAGCGACTTTCAATATAGATGTTTTGGAGCCGCTTTGTCTTCTTAATAATCCTTTTAGACGCGCTAGAAGTTCTTCAAAAGAAAAAGGCTTTGTAAGGTAGTCATCTGCTCCAGAATTAAGACCGGAAACTTTATCTTTTACTGAAGCTCTTGCAGTTAGCATTAAAATAGGGGTATTAATTTTCTTGGCTCTTAGTTTTCGACACATGGTAATGCCATCATGTTTTGGTAACATAATGTCAAAAATCATAACGTCATACGGATTAATTTCAGCTAAGTAGAGCCCTTCTTCACCATCGTAAGCTACATCTACAGCATAGTGTTCTTCTTTTAGACCTCGAGCAATAAAGTCGGCTATTCTTTTTTCATCTTCAACAACTAAAACACGCATAATCTTGCCTCCGTAAATAATTGTGCTTCATTATACCGATAATGAATATGATAGGCAAGCTTATGCATTAAAGAAAACTAATAATTTTCTTAAGTAACGTTTCACTTGCAACTTTATCGCTCAGAGCTCCAACCCTTACTTCAATTCTAGATGAATTTAATGTAAGTGGTTTCACATCAATCCATATCTTCCTTCCATCCATATAACGACTTCTGATTTGTGTAACTTGACTAGAGCGATTTTCTTTTGTTATTTCTAAATTCATTGTTTTTAAAGCAGAATTACTTGCATCTACTGTTTTATCATAGGAAGAATTGACATCTTGAACGTATTTACCTGATAACCAGACTGCGGTTCCAGCTCCTCCGGCTGTTCCTGCTAATAGGGCAATACATCCATAACTATTAATGAGAAATAAGCCCCCAATAATTAAAAACAAGACTTTTTTCATTTGTACTCCTTATTAATCTTATAATAGTATTCTTAAAAAGTTTTTTACCTATACCCTCTTAATCTCAATTTGAATTTAAAGCTTCCTCTTGTTTTCTTCTGACTTCCTGTGGATCAAGAGATTCGTTTTGTAAGTCCTTAAGAATATTCTCTGTGTTAAATATTTCTAGCCATTTAGATTCAGCAAAAACATACGAAAAAGCTTTTATAGCAATAGCTAAATAGACAATGGCGCTTAACAAGCCTATCCACATTTTGGCTTCATTATTTAATGGGGCATAGCAAAAAAGTACTACATGAAATATAAGCAAGCTGCTCATTAAGAAGACTAAACATACGCCAATGCCTAAGAAACTTACAAATAACATTCGACTCGTTTTTACAAATTTCAAATAAGCCAATTTTATTCTTAAGTGTGTCATATCTTTATAAAGAAATCTTGCTGAATTAAGTTTTTTCACCGCGGTTGTCACTAATAAGAAGAGTAATGTTTTTAAATCTTGTTTCATAGGGTTTTTCCTTTGTAGGATGAAGGTTACTTCTTCCCTAAGGCAATATTGCCTTAGGGAAGAATAAGCAGGTTAACCCTTAGATTTTCCAACTAATAAACCGACTAAAAGACCGCCCACCGCAGCTCCTGCTATCCAAGGCCATGGATTATCACGGACTTGCTTATCTACATCTCCTGCTACTCGAGCTAATTGTTCACGACCTTGTTTAATTCTTTTTTCGGCTTCAGAAATAGCATTTCTGATCTTTTCTTCACCTTGGTCAATTGTTAGTTTGCTGTAATCCTTGATGTTTTGATCTGTCATACCTGCTCCTTTCATGATACTGTTAGTGTTATTTGCTTTTTTGACGAGTTTCTTCTTTTAAAATTTTTTCAGCTTCAATCCAATTATCAAAATCAGCTCCTCCTTTTTGTTCATAAATTTTATAAGCTCGCATTTGTATTTCTTCAAATGATGGAGAGAATTGATTTTGTTTTGAATTTGAGTCAGTTGTATATTCTGATCCAATGGATGTTAGCGCATTTCCATCGTTGTTGATTTTGCTTTTTTGTGATTGCTTTGCCATATTTATTCTCCTTATCAATCAATTTAAATAATAAACTTAATCTCTAATACAAATTTAACTTAACAAAAGTTAAATTAAATTAAGATGAAGATATTATTAATGCTTATTAATGTTAGATTCTGGATGAATTATTCAAATTAATTCTTAGATGAGGAATTGCATGAGGGTATTCTTTTTGGATAAAAACTAACAATTTTTCTCTCACTTCACAACGTAAATCCCATAACATGCCTGAATCTGGAGCGTCCATTAAGGCTCTTAATTCAACAGTTTTTTCTTTCATGTCAGTTACTTGAAGAGAATTCACTTTCTTTTGCCAACGAGTACTTCCTTGAAGTATTCGATTTAATTCTTCTCTTAATTTATCTACAGGAACAGAATAATCAACATATAAAAAAACTGTTCCCAACATACTTGAAGAAGTACGAGTCCAATTTTGGAACGGTTTTTCAATAAAATATGATATAGGAAGAACAATTCTTCTTAAATCCCAAACACGAACAACCACATAAGTTAATGTGATTTCTTCAATTAATCCAAACTCCCCTTCAACAATAACAGCATCTTCAATTCTGATTGGCTGAGCTAAAGCAATTTGAATTCCTGCAATGACATTTCCTAATGTTTTTTGAGCGGCAAATCCTACCACGATTCCCATAATGCCCGCTGAGGCAAAAATACTCATGCCAATTTCTTTGATTTGAGAAAATGTCATAATCATTAGAGCCAGCGTTAATATCCAAATTATGAGATCTAAAATATGTTCAACAATTTGTACCTGTGTATAAATTCCCCTGGAACTTGTAATTTCATATTTATGAAGAATTGTGTCACGGGCTACTCGAATAATTCTTGTTAAAAGCCATCCTATTGATGCCATTACACATAATTGAACTATATGGGCTAATACTGAGTGTGTTTTATTAGATAAATGTAAGAGAGGTAATGTTGCAGCAACGCTTAGCGCGGGAATTAGTAATCTTAAAGGATCTATAAGGGGATCTAATTTAAAATTTAAAGTGTTAAAGTGAAGATTTTTATATTTTTTTTGTAAAAAGAATTCTATTGCCCATTGCAATAAAAATCCAATTATTAATGCACCTATGATTAATTGAAAAGAAAATTGTTCAATATTCATATAACTACAGTAACAGATATAAAATTAAAGAAAGATGAAAATAAAATGAATAAAGAATCTTTATCTCTTCTTGAAAGATTCGATGGCGGGAAATTGATATTTTTGCAGAAGAATATCGCCGGAAGGGCCAGAAATAAAAAGATTGCCCTCAAAGATTTCTTTTAGTCCCCTTACTAAATTATTGCATATATGGGCTTTATTAACATAGCCTTGTGCCCCAGCATTTAAACACGGTAAAGCATAATCTAATTCGCTATGCGCCGACAACATGATACAAGGTAATGGGATATCATTTTCTTTTAAAAATTTTAAAAGATCCATCCCTCCGTTTTTTCCACCAATACGAATATCAATAACGGCTGCGTCGAATTCATGATACTTTGCTAACTCCATAAATTCTTCTTTTTTATGTGTTACAGAAACTTCGATGCCAGAGTCTTCCTCAAGAACTTCTTTGAGTAAGGATAGAACTAAATGTTCATCATCAACAATAATAATACGTTTTTTATTCATATTTTTCTTTTGAGTTAATTAATTTATTTACTTTATTTTAATTCTTCATAAAGACAATAGGTAAATCATCGGCTAGTTGACTAATAGGGATGTTTTGTTCAAAGTCTAGTATTTGCTCCGTTAGAACATTTTGCCATCTTAATGGAGCATTATCAGGAAGTACAAGATAAGTATCTTCCCAAGAAGGATTATTACCTAGTTGGCTGATAAATCTAGTGATAATACTAATGGTCCATTGATCATTAAATTGTCTAGCAAATGCTAACACATGATTATTGAATTTACCTTTAATCTCTATAGGGATATAGGTGCCTTGAGAGAATAATTCCGGGCATGTTTTTTTAAATTTTAGAATTTTACTGATCAGGTGGAATTTAATTTTAGGATCGTTTTGATCTTTGAAAATATTATGGCTTACTTTTTTTGGAGTATTAAGAGATTCTTTAAGTAATTCAACTCTTTGAGCGTAATTCACTGACCGACGATTATCAGGATCGACAAAACTAAAGTCCCAAAGTTCTGTTCCTTGATAAAAATCTGGGATACCAGGACATGTCAATTTTAAAAGTGTTTGTGAAAGTGAATTATTAACTCCCAAGTAAGATATTTTCATATGCAGTGTTAGAAAGGAAGTTAAGAACTCGTTATTTTGATTGTTATTAAGTAATTGATCGATGAATCTTAAACAGGCATCCTCATACTCTACTTTAGGTTTAATCCATGAGCTTTGAATTTCTGCTTCACGAATGGCTTTAATAATATAATCTTTTAAACGCTGAGGATAAATTTCCATGCTGGGCGTATCAATCGGGTATGTTCCGATCAGGGTTTGATAAATAAAATATTCATCATTGTTTTCTGGACATAAAATTCCAGAAATATTTATTTTCTTGTCTTTATTGATTTTGCTCCAATGAAGGAGGTGATCTTCCCATTCATTTGGCATTTCTGATAGAACATTAATTCTTGCTCTAACATCCTCACCTCTTTTTGTGTCGTGGGTTGAAGTGGCATTTAAAGTATGAGGCCATAATTTCTGTCGATTAACCATAAAATCATGAAAAGTTTCAAGCTTTAAACCAAACAAGGAAGGATCTCCCCCAACTTCATTAAGAGAAATCAATCGATTGTATATATAAAATGCTGTATCTTCTGATCCCTTGGCCATGAGAGCGCCTGAGAATTGTTGGAATCGTTTAGCAAAGTGGTAATATTCATGCTTATCTATTGAAGATGTATCTGCAAGAAACTCGAGGAGTAATACTTTTTCAATAAAGTAGAATTCATGTACTAAACCAGGATTTTTATTGCGTGCAAGAGTCATGGCTTCTTTAATATGAATCTTATCTTCATTGCTATTTTCTTCTTCAGACATGTATGCTCTATAAACAGGAAATTCTGCCATAATTTCAACAATGGCTTTACGTAATGCATATAATGTAAAGTCTCTGCCGTAGCGATTACGGTTTAATATTTGCTTAAGTAATTGTGCTAAATTATCAATATCCCCTGCCATGTGTTTACCCATATAAAGTTTCTTTTTTTCACTAACTAAGTTCCGATAAGAAGTATTAATACCTGTAAAAGAGCTATAAATTCGATCAAAATTCTTTTCATTGCTTGAATCTACAAACAAATCATTAACAATATTCATAAAATCGTAACCTGTCGTTCCTTGAACAGGAAGGAACGTGGGTAATTGTTCATAACGATCCAAAATTTTCTCGATAACAATATAAGTGTTAGGAGCCCTTTGTCTTATTTGATTCAAATACGTTAATGGATTATACAAACCATCTACATGGTCGATTCTTAATCCGGTTATTTTATTTTCATTAATTAGGCGAAAGACAAGATTATGGACTTGTTCAAAAACTTCTTGTTTTTCAACTGATAATCCAATTAGACCATTAATTGTAAAAAATCTTCTGTAATTTAGTTCTTCATTACCAACTTTCCAAAATGAAAGTCTAAAGAATTGGTCTGATAGTAGATCATCTAAATCTTTTAAGGAATAGGGATTGCCTAGTACTCCATTCCAAGAGTTAAGCGAGTTATCTATATATTCTTTAATAATTGAGTTTGAATTGTAAAGTTTCCACAGTTGCGCCTTCATCAAAGCTACTTGGTTATAAAAACCTTCAATATTATCTAAATTGGCGATGTTTTTTAAGCCTTGAGGAATTTCTAGGAAATGAATATAGTCTGGATCATTTCTGGCTATTTTTTCTTCCAACTTGGATATGTTGCTAGTCATAACTTTTTCGTAGGAAGAAATTTTTAAGGGAAACATAAAGTCATAAAAATTCACACTTAATCCATTTTCACTAATAGATAGCTTAATGAGATTCTGATCTAAACAAGATCCATAAATATCACCTAGGAAAGGAGCTAAAACTTTTCCTTTTAAATGGTCATATGGATGATTCCAATCAATATCAAAGAATTGGTAATATCGAGATAAAGGACCTTTCTCAAGCACATCCATAAGCCAACGATTTTGGGAGTGAAATGCCATGTGATTAGGAACAATATCTTGTATCCATCCGAGTCCTTTATTGTTTAGCTCATCTAATAATTGATTAAATAGACTCTCTTCACCTAGCTGTGGATTAAGTTGATTGAAATCTACAACATCATATCCATGTTGACTATCTTTAACGCATTTGAAGATGGGAGAAGCATAGATATCCGAAATTCCTAGCGTAGCTAAATACTCTATAATTCTCGTAGCATCAGAGAAAGTAAATCGAGATGAAAATTGTAACCGATAGGTTGCCTGAGGAATCCTCATTGTTCTCCCCAAAATACAGAAACACTGCGGGCGCTACAATAGTGTTTTTTCTGCTGTCGTAAAAGTTTTTCTTTCTTATGCATAAGAAAATCATCCCCACTTTTACGAGATGTATCAATTATTCTAGCCCACCTAAAACCTTCATGTCGCGGCAAATCAATAGTAGTTCCACGGTAATTCATGTTAAAGACTAGAAAAAGGAATGTATGTTTATTTTTAGAGACAAATTCCTTATTGGGCAATTGATAACACAGAGTTCTTACTTTATGACTTGACCAATTAGGCTCTTGAAGATGTCGATTAAACCATGCGATATCTGGATAATCATCACCTTCCTTTTTCTGTCCTGTAAAAAATTCACTCCTACTTAAGACCCCATAGTTTTTACGAAAATTAATTGCTTTAGAACAGAAATCAAAGATTTCTTCGTTATTCTTGATATCTTTCCAATTTAACCATGTAAGTTCGTTGTCCTGACAATATGCATTATTGTTTCCTTTTTGGGTCCGCATGACTTCATCTCCATAGAGAATCATTGGGGTTCCTGAAGAAAATAAAAGACAGCAGAAGGCATTTTTCATCATTTGCTTTCGCAAATTAATAATGTTTTGATCATTTGTCTCTCCCTCAGCTCCACAATTCCAAGAATAATTATCGTTTACTCCATCACGATTCTCTTCATGGTTGCTTTCATTATGTTTACCGTTATATGAAAATAGATCATGCAATGTAAAACCATCATGACAAGTAATAAAGTTTATAGTGTGATATGGTTTTTTTTCTTTGGATTGATAAATATCAGAGGAACCTGTTAACCGACGGGCCATTTCACCTGCTTGTCCCTCATCACCTTTAATAAATTTTCTTGCTGTATCTCTGAATTTATCATTCCATTCATACCATCCTTGAGGAAAGTTCCCAACTTGATATGTTGTTAAATCCCAAGGTTCAGCAATCATTTTGACTTTATTTAAAATAGGATCTTTTGCAATAGCCTCAAAAAAAGGTGATACCTGAGAATATCCCCCATTTACACGAGCTAAAAGACTGGCTAAATCAAATCGAAAACCATCGACATGCATCTTTTCCACCCAATATCGTAATGAATCAAGCATAAGATTCATTACAACGGGATTTTCAACATTAAAGATATTTCCACAGCCAGCATAGTTCGCGTAAAAGCGATAGGGTTGATCCTGATTTTCGGAATTTGGAGTTAAAATATAGTAAGTTCGATTATCAATTCCTTTGAAACTTAATGTCGGTCCAAGTTCATTTCCTTCTCCAGTATGGTTGTAAACAACATCTAAAATGACTTCAATGCCAGCTTTATGAAGTTCTTTAACCATAGTTTTAAATTCATTGACCTGACAACCTGGATAGCTTTTTGTACTAAAAGAAGACTCGGGAGCAAAGAAAGAGATAGAATTATACCCCCAAAAATCAGTTAAACCTTTTTCAATCAATTCATTACGAATGAAAAATTCTTGTGTAGGCATCAATTCCACTGTATTAATCCCTAATTTTTTTAAATAAGGAATCTTCTCAATGAATCCTAAATATGTTCCGGGATTCTTTACATCTGAAGATGTATGAGCTGTGAATCCTTTGATATGAGTTTCATAAATAATCATTTGATTTGACGCAATTCCTGGAGAACTATCTCCCTGCCAATCGAATGAATCATCAATGACTATAGATTTTGGAGTTATCTGGCTATTTTCTCTATCATCAAAGGTCAGATCTTTATCAGGGGAATTAACTTGATAAGAAAATATTAAATTATCTTTATTTATAAATTTATCTGTTATTGCTTTAGCATATGGATCACTTAAGAGCTTGAATTTGTTAAATCTTAATCCTTTAGCGGGATTAAATTCGCCATCTACTTTGTATCCATAAAGCTGACCAGCTTTGATACCCTCGACAAATATATGCCAAGTATTTTCTGTACGATTGAGCTTAATAATATCTGTAGGTTCTGAGTGATTAGAATTAAATAGTAGAAGAAATACTTCATTGGAATATTGAGAAAATATGGCAAAATTGACACCATTTTCTTTTAATGTTGCTCCTAAAGGAGTTGTCTCTCCTGGTGAAGTATTTTTATTTGCTTTCTGTTCTAACACAGCTGACATTAGTTGTGCCCTCTTTTAAATTGGTTAAATGTATAAAACAACGAAGCACTTCTGCAACACTCCAAGCTTGGGCAATACATCCTCTTGCATTAAATGGCGGCTCAGCATCAAAGATTTCGCTGATAGTTCCAACTCCTGCTTCTTTTAGATGATCTTTGATAGCTTTAAAGAATTCTTGGGCTTTTTGAGGATCTTCATAGACTTTAATCCAAGCATCTATAAAGGGGCCTATAAGCCATGTCCATACCAGTCCTTGATGATAGGCAGCATCGCGTTCCCAACGATTACCTGAATAGTTAGGATGATAATCCTTATCTTTTGGATCCAATGTTCTTAGTCCATATGGGGTAAGTAATTTTTGTTCCACAGTATCTACAACTGATTTCCATAAACGTTTTTCTAAAATTGGAAAACGTAGTGAAAGAGCTAAGATTTGATTAGGACGCAAAGACTCATCTTGTCCTTTATTGGAGTCAATAACATCGTATAAATATCCACCCTTTTCAAACCAAAAACGGCTATTGAATGACTCAGAGACCTTTTGAGCAAGTTGAGTATATTTACCAACTGGTTTATTAAGTAGCTCCCCCCATGTCTCCATTAATTTGATGGCATTAAACCACAAAGCTTGAATTTCTACTGGTTTCCCACGTCTAGGTGTCACAACCCATTCATCAACTTTTGCATCCATCCAGGTTAACTGATATCCTTCTGAGGCAGCTTCAATAAGGCAGTCTTGAGGATTCATATGAATGCCATAATGGGTTCCTTTAACATGGTGTTCGATTATGGATTCAAGGATGGGATAAATGGTGATTAAAAAATCCTTATCTCTGGTCCATTGAAAATATCTATCAATGGCATGAAAATACCAGAATGTCGCATCAACAGTGTTATAAATGGCATTCTTTTCGCCTTCAAAGAAATGATTAGGTAAAAGCCCATCTTTAACATAATGAGAAAATGTTTGCAGGATAGCCTTTGCTTCATTATGACGGCCAGTACATAATGTTAATCCTTCTAAGCTAATCATGGTATCTCTGCCCCAATCGGTAAACCAATGATAGCCAGCAATAACTGTCCTTTTTTGTTCCTCCGAAGATAATATTGAATTTTTTTCGTGACGTGTACGTGGAAGAATAATGAATTGATCAGCAGCTAATACTAATTGGCTGATCACGCTATTCTTATGGCCCTCATCACACTGGGCTAGCAATCTCTGACGACGATCCAATTCTTCGTGAATTACATGCTGAGGGTCTCTTTCGATAGACTCCCAGCTCTCAGTGCTTACAATTAAAAAGACTTCTTCTTTATCCTTAAGATCAAAAGTTATGAATCCGGGGCTACCTAGATTTTCAATGTAATCCAATCCTCTTTGGGCCTCTGTTCTATAAAAAATATTCTTAATCCAATGTTTTTCTGCAACATATTGCCCGCGAAATGGTTTTAAAGTCATTTTGATAACGGGAGCTCCTTCAAAAGGTAAAATATTATAACGCTCCCCTTCTAAAGTTACTTTAAATGGCCATTCTTGTGGGTACCCCAGTTGTCCGTCATGCCTGCGACAAGAACAGAATGGTCTTAGTTTTAATGTAAGGTTATTGCCTTCTAGTAAACGATAGGAAACATAGATACTGTTAAATCCATAAGGCATGAATATTTTCTTTTCTATAAGTGCCCCATTAATATCAAATACCCAAGTAGGAGTTTGATAATCTAATCGGAATTCTTTTAAGTGTAGAACTTCAGGAGCCTCCATAGAACCATTGCTTAATTCAACACCATTTAAGCGAATAGTTTGATTCTCAAGAATCACGTGCTCCTCTAAGAGTGGAAGTAAAACAGTGCGACCCCTTGGAGAAGATAAATTAGGAATAAAAAGTCCATGGTGTCTTCGGGTATTGATTCCAATAACAGTGCCTGAAGCATAACCACCTAATCCATTTGTCACGAGCCATTCTTTAGAAATTAAATCCTCTACAGTTTGATCTTTAGGTATTGAAATATTCAAAATAGGATCATTCATAGACCTTCTTTCTGTTATGTAAAAACTTGGGCGCTTCTTCCAGGTAAATACCACTGTTTTCTAGAAGATGCTTTGACAATTCCTAGCCCGCCGTAGGCAGTATGTTCACTAGACCATAAAAATTGCCATGATTTACCTGTACGTGCGGCAAGGAGCGGTTCGGGACACGGAAATAAATTTAAGTCGTCACCCAGGTTAATTAAGAGCAGCCGATCCGATGTTTGGCCAAAATAGCGAATAACAAATGCTTTATGGTCTAAGACCGCTCCATCTAAAGATATTCTTTCTTCACCATTAAAAACATTGTCATATTTTCGAAGTCTGAGTAAATCTAGATGAAGCTGGTATATAAATTTATGTTTTTCTTTTTTCGCATCATCGAGGTTTAATTTACAGTCTTTAAATGTTTTTGGATCAGAAGGATCACGGGTTTGATCAATTGCTGAAGCAATGCTTGCAAATTGATTTAGAAATTCTCGTCTGCCGATAAAAATTTTTTCAGATAGCTCTTGGTTATGATCTACAAAGAAAAGAAATGGATTATCTGCAGCATATTCTTGGCCCATGAAAATCATTGGGGTTTGTGGTGCTAACAATAATAGAGCAGTCATTGTTCTATAAGAAGCAGGGTCTGTTTGTTGATGAATTCGTCGTCCAGTTAAACTATTTGCGATTTGATCATGGTTTTGGATGTAGTTAATAAATGATTCTGGATCAATCCCTTCATGAACTAAAGTTCCTCTATTTTGTTTTTGCCAGGAATAATACTGACCCTGATAAAGATATCCTCTTTTTAAACATGAAATGAATTCTTGAGCGCGTCCTAAGTAATCCAAGTAATAAGCTTCTCGATGCCCTGTAAGAGCTACTTTAGCACTATGATGAAAATCATCGTTCCATAGAGCATCAATTCCATAACCGCCTTTTTCTAAAGGATTGATAAGACGAACTTCTTGAGATTCATTCTCAGCAATTAAAATAATCTTTTTAGGTTTAGCTGTTTGCCTTAATATTGCTGTTATTTCAGCTAAAATATGTTTAGAGTTTTTATCGTAAATATTTTGGGTTGCGTCAAGGCGTAAACCATCTAAATGGAACTCATTAATCCAATAAAGCGCATTTTGAATAAAAAATTCCCTAACTTCTTGAGAATTCTTTCCATCAAAATTGATTGCTTTTCCCCAATCAGTCTTATATTTACTTGTAAAATAGTCTTTACTAAAACTTTCTAAATAATTTCCATCTGGTCCAAAATGATTATAAACAACATCTAAAATGATACCCATTCCAATTTGATGGGCTGAATCAATTAGTTTTTTAAACTGATCTACTGTTCCATACACATGGTAAGGAGCAAAAAGATTGACTCCATCATATCCCCAATTCCAATGACCTGGGCATTCTACTACTGGCATTATTTCAATTAAGGTGATTCCTAAATTCTTAAGTTCGTGAAGTTTTTTTGTTAGTGCATCAAAAGTCCCTTCTTGCGTAAAGCTTCCAACATGAAGTTCATATATGACTTGATTTTTTAGTGTAATACCTTCTTTTTGCCATCTTTCGTCATGCCATTTATAGTTACTATGATTAATAACCATAGAAGGACCATGAGGTCCTTGGGGTTGATAGTGAGAACAAGGATCAGGATAGGATGTAGCTTTATTTAACTTGAGTTTATAAAGATCCCCATGTTTTAATTTAGGAATGAATGCTCCAAAGTATCCTTTAGACATACTGTCTAAATTAAAAGATTTCTTTTTTTCGTCTAAGATTACTTCCACCTGATGAGCTTGTGGAGCCCATACTTTTATATAAGAACCATGATTGGTTGGCCAAACGCCTAGTCTCTGGTCTTCTGTATTTTTTGAAACATTCATCAATTCCCCCCTAATTTGTGACATGTAAACGTGTTAATTTTAACAAAGCGAAGATTAAAATAAGATTAAGCCATAAAATATTTTTGATTAATCTTATATTCATCTTGTATTAATCCGCATTGAATTAAACTACAAAAAAATGATTAAACTAATTTTCGGGGGTCTTTTATGAAAATAAGAAAAGATGTAAAGCTTAACGGTTCAAGAACCTCTTCAAGTCTTTCACAACCAATTTTTCACCAGCATGCAAAACAAGTTCAGGAATATAATCAGGTTATTAGGGAGCTTCCTTTAGGACTTTCGATGGAAGTTAGACAGGAAGTGGTTAAAAAACTCAATCAAGTCTTGGCAGATACAATTACCATTAAAGATCTTTATAAAAAAAGTCATTGGCAAGTTAGTGGGGCTACTTTTTATCAATTGCACTTACTCTTTGATAAACATTATTCAGAACAAAATGAAATGATTGATAGTATTGCCGAACGAGTACAGCTTTTAGGAGGAATTAGTATAGCTATGGGTGGGGATGTAGCTGAACATACGAAAATCAAACGTCCTCCCCAAGGACGAGAAGAAGTTCTAGTCCAAATATCAAGATTACTCGATGCTCACGAGATAATAATTAAAGAAGCAAGGGCTGTTGCTAAGAGAGCCGAAGACTTAGAAGATGTCGGAACCACTGATTTATTGATCAGTAGTGTTCTTCGCACAAATGAAATGCAGGCTTGGTTCCTATATGAGCATCTGGTGAATATGCCTTTACTAAATACTAACCAGAAATAACTTATTTTAAATCAAAGGGCCTTTTCATACAGTTAAGGCCCTAATCTTTCTTTAGAATATTTTCAGCTAGAATTTATAATCTAGAGATGTAATCCACGTGTAGTCACTTTTCTTAATGGATGCTGCAGGCTTTGAATCAAAATCGTTAATAAATCGAATACTCAGAGCCCATCGGTCATTGATTGGATTGATTAAAGAAGTTTCAGAGTGATATCTCAATTGGCCAGCATGAGTAATTGAGGGATATAGTGTAAAATCTTCAGATAGGTGAAGTTCATTGATTAAACGTTTATCAATGAATAAACGCGGAACGACTACGGCTTCTTTCTTACTTTTGAGTTCTATACGATAATTAGTATATTGATAACCTATTCCTAATTCTGTCATAGCTCTCAAATCTTGATTGTCGGAGAACCAGTAACCACGTCCAATTGAAGGTATTAATCTATAATCAATGTTTGCTAATCGATCTTGTTGTCCTTCAATCTTGTAGAAATTATACCAACTCAAATTCTTCCCAAAACTATTGGCATACCTAAGCATTCCATAAAATTTCCTAGCATCAATTTTTTTATTCGAATTTGAGTTTAGAACATCCAGTTTAGCTGTACTTTCATTAAATTTTGTCTTTCTATTAAGTTTAAAAGATCCTATCCCCTGGCTCTTATTTGTATTACCAGATGATTGTGTATAGCCTAATGAGGCTGTTTTTTCCCACTCAATTTTATTTTGATCATCTTTTGAGGATACCTTAGTTTTGTTTAATGAGTATTCTTCAGGGTATGACTTTTGCATATCGATAAATGCTTTATCAATTTTAATATCTCCAGCAGCTGTTGTTGTGATAATGATATGTCTTTCATCATCTTGACTGAGGATTCCAGTAATTTTGTCTCCATTTTTTAAATAGATCTCTATTCCCCAAGCTGGATTAACGAGGAAGAATAAAAAAAGAAAAGAAATCAACTTTTGCATGATTATTTTTGACTTGGTGCTTGGGCATGTACTATTCGAGGATTAGGAACGCCTTTGCGTGTGATGGTTTGTTTGATTGTGGGTCTAGCATGTTTTTGAAATTCATTTAACTTAATAGATTTTCCTAAACGAGCTGAATTATATATCGCTTCAATAATGCGTACATCCGCTTGGCCTTCACGTCCTGAAGGTTCTGGATTAGTATTATTAAGAATACATTTAGAAAAATAAATCAATTCCGGAGCAAATTGATCTCGAATAGGAAAGGTCGATTTTTTTGTCTTCTCATTGATTTTTACATAATGAGAAACTTCCGATTTATGATGAAAGGCTGGATCCACCCTCAAAGTCCCTTTTGTACCAATAACTTCATACATGGAAGTTGAACTTGCCCCAAAACTAGAAATGAGTAGCGCTATACGTTCTTTTGGAAATTTGAGTATAGCTCCAATCATTTCCTCAACATTTTTTGCCTGCTTATTATTTTTGGATGATAAAGCTATGACTTCGGTAGGTTCATCCCGAAATACATTACGAGCAGCATTGATTGAATAAATTCCTGTATCATAAAGTGTTCCTCTAGACATTTGATAATTCATTCGGATATTAGAGGGTTTAACCATCATCGTAAAAGTTGAATTAAAGATTCGTATATCTCCTAAGCGTCCAGAATTTGCAATTTTGGCTGCTTTGAGATTTCCTTCTTCAAAATGTAATCGATAAGCAATCATTAACTTTACTTTGTGATTATGGGCAATTTGAGTCATTGCCATACACTCCTTCTCAGATATAGCCATTGGCTTTTCACATAGAATATGTATTCCCGCCTTTGCTGTTTGAATGACAAATTTATAATGTAAAGAATTTGGTAAAGCGATATAAACAGCATCAATTTGTCCGCTTTTTAGGCATTGTTCATATTCTTGGTAGGAATAGCGAAAAGGCACACGATAATGATCGCCAATTTGCTTTAATTTGACAGGATCATCAGAAACTATTGCAGTAAGCTCAGAATTTATCTTGGCGTGAGCAAAAGAAGGTAAAACTATATCTTGAGCGATCCAACCTAGGCCAACAACGGCATATCGAACCTTTTTAGCCATTGATATCTCCTTTTATTTACTAATCTCAATATCTTCTCCCTCAGAAATGTCTCCAAAGACTGTATCATCAATAATAGGAAACACAGTAGTCTTCCCAGCTGAATCCCGAACTAAGATTCTGCTATTTTCTCGATCAACCTTAACGATCTTGCCTGTAGCTATAATGTTTGCTTTATTAGAACTATAAGAACTTACTCGTGAAATCTTCACAGAACCTCCGATAGATGTATTACTTATCAAATTATCTTTATCATTGTTCAATGAATCATCGCTATTTGTTGTGGAGTTAGTACTGATGTCCTGTGATTCTCGATTGGTTCCTGTATTAATGTTGCTTCTTACAGCTATAGAATCTGATGATGCAGGATTTTTATCTGTGGGTGAAATCATTCCTGGGCCCCCAACTGTTGTGGCCGTATTTTCAGCATAGCTTCGAGGAGCTGTCAAAATCACAATTGCAGTTATCACTATAAAAAATAATTGATTCATACACCCTCCTATTGTTTTAACTTCTTGAATATATGATACAAAAGATGGATTAAGGAAAGATGAAGAAAAACTTAAGGGAGGTTGAAAACTTATAAAAGACTTTTAGCGTAGGCGATCGATTTTTGAATATCCCAGTAAAAATGTTCTTCACCAAGCTTTTTCATAATACCTGCTTCTTTCATAATTTTTAAAGGTTGATCATGAACGCCTGAGAAAACAACGGAGACTCCGTCTTTCTTTGTTTTTCTTAATAGGTCTTCCAAAGCGCGTAATCCTGTAGCATCAATAGCAGGAACAAAGCGTAAGCGTAAAATTAAAACTTTTGGCCTTCTTTTCATTTGTCTAAGTGTATGTTCAAATTTATCTGCTGCTCCAAAAAAGAATGGTCCGTTAATTTCAAAAATTTCAACTCCCTCAGGGATATCTTCCCGACGAATAGCTTCTGGATCATTGGGATTTTCTTCTGATTCATTTAAATATTTTACCTCTGTTACTTCTATCATTCGTCTTATAAATAAGAACAAAGCCATGATAATGCCCATTTCAATACCTACGGTCAAATCTATAAGAACAGTTAGTAGAAATGTCACCAATAAAACCAAAATATCACTTTTAGGCCCTCTAAATAATCTGACAAATAAATGCCATTCGCTCATATTATATGCAACTACCATTAAAATTCCTGAGAGTGTGGCCATTGGTATTAAGGCTGCCCATTTTCCAAAAAATAAGAATATAAAGAGAATTGTAACTGCATGAATAATGCCAGCCACAGGACTCTGACCTCCATTTTTAATGTTTGTAGCAGTTCGAGCAATAGCTCCGGTTGCAGGAATACCTTGAAATATAGGTGTCACAATATTAGCAATTCCTTGTGCGATCAATTCCATGTTAGAACGGTGGCGTCTACCCGTCATCCCATCTGCTACAACCGCTGAAAGCAAGGATTCAATACCTGCCAACAAGGCAATTGTTAGGGCTGGATGGGACATTTTGATCAGAATATCAAGATTGATATTAGGAAAATGAGGTGCGGGGAAAGTATTTGGTACGCTTCCAAAACGTGATCCGATGGTTTCTACGTTTAAGTGAAGAATTTGTGCTAATAAAGTGGTAGCTATAATAGCAATTAAGGGTCCAGGAAGTCTATCGGTTACTTTTCGCCAATAAACAACGATAAAAATTGAAAGTACTCCTATTGTTAATGTTTCTGCATGAAAAGTAGCTAAATGTGTTAAATAAATTCCCCATTGATTAATAAAAGACTTATGAGTAAATTCTATGTGCAATCCTAAGAAATCTCTAACTTGACTTGTGAAGATAATTAATGCAATACCACTAGTAAAACCAATTGTCACTGGATAAGGAATAAATTTAATAACATCCCCCATCCTAGCAAGACCCATAATGATCAGAAAGACTCCAGCCATAACTGTTGCAATAGCCAATCCATCATAGCCATATTGTTGGACAATTCCGTAAATGATGACAATGAAGGCCCCTGTAGGACCGCCTATTTGAACACGACTGCCGCTAAAAACAGAAATAAGGAATCCTGCGATCACTGCTGTGATTAATCCTTGTTCAGGCTTTACGCCCGAAGCGATAGCAAAAGCAATTGACAAAGGAAGGGCAACAATTCCAACGATAATTCCTGCAAGAAGGTCTTGGCGAAATAGTTTTAATGTGTATCCTTCTCGCAATGCAGTGAAGAGCTTTGGTTCAAAGATAGGATTCATTTTATTTCAGATCCAATAAGAATTTGATATCTTCCCAATCAAGTTTTTTACCAATACTTTCTTCTGATAATACAAGCGCATCCATGAGAAATCGTTTGCGATTTTGTAATTCTAGCATTTTTTCTTCAATTGTTCCTTTGGTAATTAAACGGTAAGCTAGTACAGAATTACTTTGACCAATACGATGGACTCGATCAATAGCTTGATTTTCAACGGCAGGGTTCCACCAAGGTTCATAAATAATAACAGTGTCTGCTGATGTTAAATTAAGACCAACCCCTCCTACTTTTAGACTTAGTAAAAAAACTTTTAAAGAAGAGTCTTTATTAAAGCGTTCTACTTCTTCCTGTCGATCCTTACTTGATCCATCCATGTATGCATAAGGAATCTTTTCTCGTTCCAAATACTCTTCCATTATCTTTAACATGGAAACAAATTGGCTGAAAATAAGAACTTTATGTCCTCCGGCTAATAGTTCATCCAAAGTTTCCTTTAAAAGTTCCATTTTGCCAGATACACTTCGATGCCCTAAATCAACACCAGCAATCAAAGGATGGCAGCAAATTTGCCGTAGTCTAAGAATTAATGTCAAAATCACCATTCTACTCTTTTCAAAACCATTTTTATCAACGCTTTTGCTTGCAATCTCCCGAGCTGATTCAGCCATTTTGGCATAAATCTTAGCCTGAGTAGGCTCTAATTCACAATAGGATATCTGTTCGATTTTCTCAGGCAAATCTTTAATGACATCCTTTTTGATACGTCTTAAAACAAAAGGAAGAATTCTTGAAGAAAGCTTAGTTAATTGTTCTTTATCTTGAAATTTAGTAATAGGAATTTCATAACGCTTCTTAAACTTTTCAGCTCCCCCTAGAAATCCTGGCATTAAAAAGTCAAAAATAGACCATAAATCCATAATGCTATTCTCAACAGGAGTTCCTGTCATAGCTAGACGCATGGAGGCCTTTAAGGATTTAGCGACTTGAGCATTTCTTGTATTACGATTCTTGATATTCTGCGCTTCATCTAAAATAACATAATTAAAATCTACTTGCTTATAAAGTTCGATATCTCTGCGCAACAAAGAATAGGAAGTGATCACAACCTGGGCCTTATTAATTTCATCAAAAAGATCCCTTCGATGATTGCCATTTAAGACCAATGTTTTCACATTAGGCATAAATTTCTTGATTTCTTCCTGCCAGTTCCAAACTAATGTAGTTGGACAAACAACTAAAGATGGAAGCTTATTGCCTTGTTCAATTTCCATTTGAATTATGGTTAAAGCTTGTAATGTCTTTCCAAGACCCATTTCATCTGCTAAAACACCGCCAAAATTAAACTTTCTTAGGAAAGCCAGCCAATCTACCCCTTTTGTTTGATAATCTCTTAAAACACCATTTAAAGAGGTAGGGACTGTAACCGTTTCAATAGATTGAAATCTTTTAAGTTCTTCATACGTTGCCATAACCCTTGAATCAACCGTAGACTTTAATCCATAACGCTTAATTTCTTCCATCACAAAAGGCATTTGGGCTAAATGTAATTTTTTACTATCAAATTCTTGTGACATTGCTTCAATTTGATCAAAGAATTCTCTGGGGATAGGTAGTAATTCTCCCTTCTTTAATCGAATATAATTCTGGCCTTCTAATATTGCTTTTTTAATCTTAGTGTGGGTGATTTCTTCATCGATTCCCTCAGCTTTATAGACAGCATCAAATTCAAACCAATCAATACCACTTCCAGTCAAACGTACAGAAGGTTCAAAGAATTTATTATTAAGAAGTTTGGATTCAAAATCATTAGAGCAATGCACATCCATATCTCTTTTAAGTAAAGGAAGCTTTTGATAAACAAATCCTAAAATGTCCTCGGTTCCAGAGAGCATAAAAACCTTAGAATTCTTTCTCCACTCAAAGGAGCAGTCACGAAGAAGGTATTGAACTTTTGTATTTTCTTGATCAATATCACGGACAACCCAGCTTAATTCTTCTTGATTGTTGCTTGGTGAGAAACGTTCTAAGCATGCACTTCCTTGATAAGGATAGGCTTCTTGATTTTCATAAACAAAAGATAGCTTTCCAAGTACACAATCTTTAACGTAACTTAAATCTAAACGACATCGTAAAGTGGGCGTAATAAAATTTATATTCTTTAAACAATCATTTTCTTCAATGATTTCACAGGAACTGTTTAAAGTATTAATCACAGATGAAATAAAGTAAGGAATTTGAGGTGTATCTAGAATTTGTTCAACATTTAAGAAGTCCCTTAAAAAGGAATATGTGATGCTTTCCTCTAGAGATTGAAAACTTAAGGAATCTTCATCAAATAACCAAACTGGATGACCTTCCTGAATATGTGTTGTCTTAAAATTTCTTTCTGGGTTCTGGGGATCTTTCAAAGAAGCTTTTACTCCCCACTGCCCTTTTTCAATTAAACGAATACTTAAGGTCAAAGATATCTTTGGTTGAACTTTAATTTGGATCGGTTGATTTGTCTTACTGTCAACAAATTCAACACCTGGACAATTAGCAATCGTACCTAAATAAGCAGCCCATTGCATGCGTTTCATCCTAAACTGGGGCTGCACAAAACCTCTAGCATTTGTATCGACCGTTAAAAGTTCATTAAGGAAATTTAGTACGGTCTGTTGCATGGAAGAGAACGCTGAAAATTGTGGATAATTGATATGGCGGGTACGAGCCTGATTCAAAAGGATTTTAAAATTTAAAACAGCAAATTTTTCTTCTGCATTTATCACATAAACTTTAAAAGGAATGCTTTTGATAACTCCACCAATAAAACCATTGGTTGAAAGTACAATTCGAATAAGAGGCTTTTGGGGAGATCTATATTTGTATTCGGGTAAAAGATAATCCGTCTTTTTCTTCTTAATAATGATAGGTTTCACTACTTGAGGTAATGTTTTCTGAGGTAATGGGGCTATTTGTGAATTAATTCTTAATTGTTTTTCATCTAGAAAGATCAGTTTACTTACATCCACATCGGCTGTGATCGCGACATAATGGATCCAGTGCAGAAGAACTGCAACCGAATGTTTGCACATGTTGCCAAGTTTAAAAGGACATGTGCATTCCGCAAATCGAAAATTGTCTAAGCCTTTGATATGAATTCTAACATGAAATGGATCAGGCTCTGAACCTTGAACAACTCCTTCTAAATCACTATTCTTTCGTGCTATTGTCTTAACAGCACCTTTGCGATGATAACTCTTACCTCTTGCAAAAGCCATTTCACCCGCTACACGTTCTAAACTTTTTTCATCTCTAATAAATGGCATTTGGTCCTTTGATTAAAAATTAAAATCCCTGCAATATGTTCTTACTGCAGGGATTACCTATCTCTAGATGGAGATAATCACTTTATAACTGGCGGGTAGTCGTTGACGATAGGCGAACCCTACAACCCCTTGAAATACCGCTACTTATAAAAATTTATCGCAAACGAAGTACGGGGTCGCTAATATCTCTTGACCTACCCATCGACACTACCCAGCCATACCGTAAAGGTATTTTATCAAAACGGCGCTAACTATTATAATTTACAATAACCCTAATAACTTTACCTGTCAGACCAAATTCCATTAATTCCCCAACTTTTATACCTTTCTGATTTTTGTAATGCACAACCACGCTTTTTATTCCCCACATTACCTCAATAAGTTCAAATCTTAAATCAGGGTAAAAGTCCAGTCCTTTGGCAAAGTAAACTTGCAATGCTGCTTTGCCCTCGATTGTGCCGGATGGGATATTCATAATCTTTTGCGCGACTGGAGAAGTCAAAACAACTTTCTCGTCATAATGCGCCATAATCGCATCCAGATTGTGTGAATTCCATCCATCAATCCAATGGCTTGCAAATTCTCTTGCTTGTTTCTCAGTAAGCATTCTTTGACTCATAATTCTCTCGAGACTTTAACCCAACACGCTCTTTATCTGCCGCCAGCGCCCGGCACAATCCAGACGTTTCTCGCCTCACCGCACGCGTCCATCAAAATTATCCCAGACGGCCCTGGAGATGTCGGAGATGATCTTTTCATTCGTTGCGACATCCTCGCGCGAGTTGGCAATAAATACAGCAATGGCGACATGTTTACCGTCGGGTAAAGTGATAATCCCCACATCATTGACAGCTGCCGTAATTCCTTCCTTATTCGTATCAGAGGTCCCCGTTTTATGAGCAACCGCAGTTCCTTGCGGCAACTGCCCCTTGATCCTGTTCTGCCCTGTCTTTGTTTCCGTCATCACACCCCAAAGAAAATCAAAGCTTTTACGGGATAAAATCTTCTCTTCATAAAAAATTTTAAGCAACTCGATGATAGCTACGGGAGTAGCCCAATTAGAAAACTGGACGTTCCAGTTTTTATGCATCTCTTGTTCGTTAAATTGGACGGAAAAATCCTTGATGCCGAGGCCATGTATATAATCATTTACCACCGCAGGCCCTCCGATAAGCTTCAGCAAAATGTCGCATCCGTTATTATCGCTTTGGGCCACGGTATATTTTAAAATCTCGGCCAATGACATCTTGATATCTCCATCGGGATACTTATCCCTTATCGGGCTCCAGGTATTCGGCAAAAGATCGTTCCTGCGTATATTTATTTCCTGATCCAATGCCAAGCGGCCTTTATCCACTTCGCTCAAGACAGTCAAAGCGAGAGGGAATTTAAAAACGCTTTGCATGGGAAACTTGCTTTCCTCATTAACACCCAAAGCCTTCCTGTCCTCTATGCCAAGAATGGAAACACCAACCTCTGCTCTCATCGGCGCAACAATGCGCGAAATTTTCGCCTGCAGTGTTTCCTCCTGTGCAAAAGCCCCATGGGAAGCCAACAAGAAGACCACGTTCATTAAACAAAATTTTTTAAACACGAATTAATTCCCTCGTTCTTTTATTCTCCTGAGGCCAACCATCCCTTTACAAGCCACATTATCGTGCCGTATAGCCGCCATCCACCGGATAAAACCCTCCGGTCGAACTTGAGTTCGAATCCCCGTCTACTCAAGCCTAAAACGCCTTGAATCCTCGACGAAGGGTTCACCAAAAAATTGGCGGGTAGTCGTGGACGATAGGCGAACCCTACAACCCCTTGAAATACCTCTACTTATAAAACTCTACCGTAGACGTAGTATGGGATCGCTGATATCTCTAGGGGAGCCAATCGACAATTCCCAACCTTACAATAAAGGTATTTTATCACAACACCGGCAAAAATCCAGCAAAATGCCCGTTTCCTGCATATAATTTACAGAGAAAAAATATCCTTAAGCTGTTTTTCCCTAACCTCGGTCAACCAACACTTCCATGTGTCCTCATTCACAGAGGGATTAATAGCTGAAAATAGCTTAGCCGAGGCGTCTCTATATGGAATCCAAAGACGCTGAACAACACGCACATCATCAACCCGGGGCACGTTGTAATCATCAGCCCGCTTTTTAAGATCACCCATAACCTTCTTATAGGTTTCATTGAGTTTCTGATCTGCTTTTACAAAAGTATTTTTAGGAGATGGCTTAAATCCAGTACGAACTTTCTCAACCAAATCTAAATATTCGTTCTTTTGATCCATTTGAGACCCGACAACCCAAGCACCCCGCCCGGATCCTCCATGCCCCTCCTCATTTGATGCCTTGGAGTCAATGAATTTAACCGCTGACGCATAAGCCGATTCAAGCAATTTTCTATACTGACTGTCAATCTTTTGACCAATCAATTTCATTTTTGTATCCCGTTCTTTTTCGTCATCATCATCCGCCCTAGAAGCGCAGAACGCCATGCCACCGCCACTCGTGATATAATCGCAGATGTTGAATTCCTTAACTTTGCCCGCTTTCCAATCTTTATAAGTCGCTTCGACAGCATACTCTAATTCAGCGGGAGCCCATCCGCCACGGGATACCAATTGCAAGATTAGCTTTGGATCCGGCTTCCCAAACCGTCCCCCTTTTGAAGCATCTTCCGCAATCCTCCAAACGTGGTACATAGCATCATCGTCATGGGGCAAAACGTCATACTTTTTGCAAAAAGCCTTCCAATCAAACTCGCCCGGTTCAACGCTCATTTGAATCGTCTTGAGCTTCACATCCTCATCATACAATTTTATTGATGGGTTCACCTTCTTAGCTTGTTTATATACCTCAAGCGCTTTTTTAGGATTCGCTCTTTCTAAGCTGTTTGCTCTAAATAACAGAGCATCGAGCGCATAATCCAAAGCATCTTCGTGACCTTTTTTTGCGGCCTCCGAAAAGTGATAAATGCTTTCCTCTGGGGTCACATTATACTTATAGGCAATCGCAAAATGAGCATCTGCACTGCCCCTATTAGCGGCCTTGATATACAGCCTCTTTGCAGATTCTCTGTCGCCAGCTTCATATATTTTGTCCGCTTGCTTCAGATCTTCTTTATAATCACTTCCGCATCCGGCCAAAAAGATAGCTGACAACAATAAGAATGCAAAAATTTTAAACTTCATAATTAATCCTTCTTTCCCTCTAAATAATCTAATATCGGTTTAAATTCCGTAATCGTGTCTATAATCTCATCTTCCAATTTAATGGGCTCTGTTAACACTTTCGATCCCCTGTCAATCGAGTATCTAAAATGTATGCCGGGAGCTCCGGGATCCTTATCCGCCTTTTTTAACACGTCTCCTAAGTAAATCACGTCCTGCTTATTTGCGATGTCACTCAGCTTCATATCAAAAAATTTCACCCATTTTTCGTTCCCGGGCATAATGCGCTTTCCAGCCCGTGGCAACCTTCTCGAAACCACAATTCTCGCCTCTTGTTTTAT
Source organism: Candidatus Omnitrophota bacterium (assembly GCA_044225175.1). Taxonomy (GTDB): domain Bacteria; phylum Omnitrophota; class Gorgyraeia; order Zapsychrales; family Fredricksoniimonadaceae; genus JACQCF01. The sequence goes on from JBGAJA010000001.1 coordinate 614,749, forward strand.
TCCCTTGATCACCTGCAAGAATCTCTCAGGATTATTCGTTATCTTATTGTAAAAAACTCCGATAGGCGTTCTAATTTGATGGGTTCGGCCATTACGCACAACGGTGTTGATATCAAGACAACTCTTTGATACCTCTATCGTAAAATTGCACTGATTGAAAATATCTTTACCATCCTTCGGTCTCTTGATAGCTACCCACGCAAACCGCTCGTCCTTACCGCTCCGTGCTATATTGCCGGGCTTAATAAAGGAATATTCTTGCCCAATATCCCGTGGAAGTTTCTCCTTAATTATGGTAGCCAAAGCCTCCAGCTTCTTTCTTAAAATTGGCACGTAATATGGGTTCGGATCTACCCAAAAGTCAAAATCCGAGTTCTTGAATCCATTAAATTCGGTCATAACCACAACCTCCATGTAATCAATAAACTGCTCAATTAAATGCAGAATCGCAACCATGCGTCTATCGCCACGGATTGTCTCAATAGATTTTAAGCAAAGTTTATGGACTTCTGCCCAATCCAAATATCTGAGCCGCTGATCCCCAATCTCGCTTATATGCTTTTTATCCTGCCGGTCATTCGTTATAACAACCAATACATCTTGCTTCCCGATATCTTTTAAATGACGCTTGATCTGCCCAATATCCAATCTCGCCCTGACCTTTGATTCGATATGAATATTGTAATCAGCAAGATCAATCAAAGCGTCCGGGCGACTATCGCTCAATCCTTTTTGTAGCTTAAAATAAACAACTGGTCGACGTGGCGCATTAATCAACCCCAAAAACCTATTGAATAAATCCTCATACCCCGCTTGGCAACAAAACTCCAAGATATTGATTAAGCTCTTTGTCGTATTATCTTCAACCTGAAAATCATATAACGACACTTCCCTGTTTTTAGAAGGTCCACGATAATAGAAAAATATGTTCTGATGCGGGTCTCTCATATTTTGCCCCCGTACGGCGTCTTGAGAAATTTTCCAAATGCCCAGAGGGCTTCGTCTAACTTTTTCCTTGAGATACCCTTGCCCGCCAAATCATTAAAAAACGGGGCGTATTCTTTGAAATACACATCTTGCTTGTGCTTATTGTCTGGGATTTCCGCTCGTTGATCCTTAGCAATGAATAAATACGCACGGTAAACATGCTGATCAAAAATCGGATAGTTATCCGGCTGAATAACATGTAAAAGGAACATCTTCCATATCATGCCTTTGACAAAACTAAATTCTTTCAAAAATGTATCAATACAAAAATTTGCCTTGAGGGTATTAATTCTGCCGATTTTTGCGATGATGCTATCCAGCGCCTTCTGCTTCTTTTTCGCTAACTTCCCGCCGTTCTTCCACTCAAACAGCTTCGACAGATCATCTTTTGAGAACCGCTTTTTTTCGACAATAGGAACGTAATATGATTCAAATGAATAGTTGTAGAAACCACTCCAGAAATCAACAAAATCCTTTGTCTTTACTTCTTTGTTTGTCAAAATCGGAAAATTCATTGCTTATTTATCCTCTGTAGCCATTGCTGGATTGACAAACTCCCGAACAATGAAATCTCCTACGATGTTACTATCCAATCGCTCAGGAAGCGTAATCTTCCCCTCAGAGCACTTTCTAACAAATTCCCGATTCTGCGCATTAATATTCCAAGGCCCACGCAGTATAATAAATGATTCCCGATTCTCCTTAAAATCAACACCAAGCACGGCCTTATCATCCAACATCAAATTGATGGGGACCAGCCAGAAAGAAAGATTTGAAAAGCGCTTTTCTTTGCCATCAGCAAATTTAGTTTCCGTTATTTCATTTCCTGAAAACGTCGAATCTTCACTACTCATCACCAGTTTGCTTAACATTACTTGTTTCCCATCAGGATTCTGAAAATATGCCTTTGCCAAAGGAAGTTCATTGCGATTTGCGGCAACCGCCCTAATCATGGCAATTGCATTCCCGCCCAAATCGACATATTCCTTCTCACTGGCTGGCATCGCAATGTCTGCCTCACCGTATCGCTCAACGACATCGTCTGTCACACCAAGTCTCTCCTTTAAGTTCAACCATTCGTCTTTTTTATTGTTAGGCATTTCGTCTACCTCCTCGCTATCTTTAGATTCGGATAATTCCTTCTTGAAAAACTCAAACCACTCCTTAGTTTTAGGATTACTTCGCTCGAGTGCATCAAAATCAACCTTAAACGCATCATAATAATCAACATACCCGCCCCAATGCAATTTATCCATGTCCTCAACCGTGGTGGTTGATCTGTCTTTATCTAAAACGAACCCCTCAGGCTTGCGGATCATAACTACTTTTTTCTTGGCATGAATCACTGGTTGCTCCGATAACTTGCCTTTAATCTTCGACTCATAATTATTATCGTTCATCTTAACTTTGACATCGAAATCAATCGCTAGCGTTTCCTTTGAATATTTATAGCGTGAATTTATTGCCGCATCAAAACACAGGCCCCATCCTTGTCGCTCATGCATTGTCACGAAAGATAATAATTCTTTAATACCTCCATCTGAGATCTGAAACAGTTTTGTCGTATAGGAAATTGTGTCCGTTCCCGATCCGCTCAAAACTTTTATTGCAAAAAGATCCGGCTCAAGGAAAGTAAATTCGGGCTCCTCGTATTTCTGCATATCAAATTCCAGATGATCGAAATAGAAATACCCATCTCCTATTCTCTTAAAAAACAGATATTGGTAATCCCATGGGATAGACTTCGATATGCGAATTATTTTGGCATTCCCGTTCTCAATAACATCCGCTTTTGGATAAGGCAAGAAGCACTCCAATTGCCCGGGTTTGCACCCAAATACATACGTGTCATCCTTATCCTGTAAAGGCGCAAATTGTATCCCCAACTTCTGCCACAAAGAAACGATATTGACAGCAGGATAGTCGTACGCCTCACTGTTAATTGATTTATCCTCCGGCTCGTGCAATTGAACAGTATTCTCCAGATATGCCTTCACTTCTTTAAACGAAACTTGGTCTGCATATACAGGCGACGCCAATAGCAAAAGCATAAGAATAATCTGTGCCATACCTTTGACCCCTTTTCTACGAGCTAATTTTTTCGCAAGAGATTGAACGCTCGAATCCGCATGTTTTAATAGATTATTTCGTTCATAAGTAATAAAATCCGGGTGTGTCGATATTCGATACTGCTTCGAGGCATTATTCTCAATAAATTTCTTTGCGTCCTTACCAAGCAAGCTACCCTGAAGCGGCGATCGAACCCGGTCAAATATCTGATACTTCCCAGCATCCACAACCTTGGTCAACCAACCACCCTTTCCCTTCTTGAGCTCAACAACCATCTCGAGAAATAGCTTGAACGCATTGTCCGGCATTTTGATTTTGTGACCGTTTACCTCAAGGTCGTTGCTCCGCTTCATAGGGGCGGTTCCCGGAATACGAATTTTATCGTAACACTTATAATCAAAATCCTTATAATCCTTCGCCTGCTTTTTAGTGAGCGCCGTTGCCCCGCCCTCAGGCATGAATTCTCTAATGAGATCGTCAACGGACAGCTTGAATGTTTTGAAATCAAGCGACGACGCAAGCGGAGCCGTGACTATTTTGCACTTACTCAACGTCCAGTTTAATACGATGTCCTCGATCTTCGTGAATGGTGTGAGGACAACGAGAACCTTGTCATCTTTGCATATGTCCTTTAACCCGGCGAATTTGACCAACTTGCCGTCCCCGAGCTTTGGTATAAAGATAAAGCCGACACGAAAACTGTCATATAGCTTATACCCTACGTAAAAATATCCTTCCGGGATTTCTTGAAACTTGCCTTCGATCTTGTTTACCGTGCGGATTTTATTGAACAAAGCCGGGAATGAAAGCTGATACCGCCTCAGATCCGCTTCTGTCACCTCGATAGGCGCACTGTCCGCTGATTCCACTGAATATGCGTAGAGTCGGCCACCAACCTTCTTAATTTGCCGTTCGTTCCCATTATCCCCCAAAGCGGAAGAATAATACGGCTCTTTCATGTAGTCATACTTCAGGCGATCTAAATATTTCTGCTTTGTCAGGGAATTAAAATCGGTCTTTGAAATACGCACTAACTCGCTCTCGGTGAACGATGCGGTAGGAAAAACCTCTATACTTTTTAAAATGAAGTTCAACATCACGTTAACAGAACTCCGTTGTCATGCAGATACGCCTCAATAATCCCCTTTTCCGCTTTCTCGGGTAATTTCGTGTTTTCCGGCGGCTTAATTTCGACCGTTATTGACTTCGCCTTTTTACCGCTACGCTTAATGTAAAACCGTAATTTAGCCGACACATACTCAGCGTCCTGCATGGATATATTTAAATCCGAAAACGCCTGCCTGACGTCGCCACAGTTAATCGTTACCTTTATAACCTTTGTCCCCCGGCATTTAACCTTCACCTCTGTCAGAAGGACAGACTCAACATTATCATTCCCGGCATAGCTGAAAGTGCCGTTCTTAATAGGATCAAGCACAACCAATGTGTTGTTGAACGTCGCCTCAGGCACCTGATCCATGCCGAGGATGGCGTTTCCGAATATCTCGATATACCGCTTTTTATCAGCCTCGCTCCAGCCGCCAGCGTTCACGCTTAATACGCAATTCCTCGTGTCAAAAACAAGCATATCCTCTCTGGCCGGGCGAAACGACTGAATATCGACTTTCCCATCCTTAAATATAAGGTGCGTTTTCATGTAATCGCCATGCGCTATCAAAACAATATGCTTGCCGTTGTGGGTTCTGTACCGGATATCACAATGCTCGCTTTTACCGGTATCCTTGAAGTGCTGTTCGATGGCCGCCTTCAATTGAGCGACACGCTCCTCAGCGAAGTTGCAGTTGTTATGATCAAATTTGTGGTGGCTTAATTTTTCGGAGTAGACAACATATAAGTAGAAATCAAAGGCGAGCGAGAACGCTTCTTCACTGTGGAGAAAAACCCGCATAGCGGTTGTCTCGGACGGTTCATCATCCTGAACCGCTATGTTATACTGCCGCTTTGCCTGTTCAAGATATCCCCTAGCACGATCAGCGACATCGTTAATGCACTGCAACTCCTCCTCGATGTACGACCGCTTCCCATCATCACTAATGCCGTCTAAGAAGTCGTGGATATTATTTCGGTCAAAGACAAAGCCATCGGCTACCGGAACGTTTTTCCGGGTAAAATACGCCTTGAGAAGATCACTACTGACCCCAGTGACAAATTTCTCAATCTTGAATGATCTGTGTTTTGCCATTCAGTACCCTTCGTAAAATTGATATTAATGCTTGCGATCCTTTGGCGGACAAGGGTCATTGCCAAAGCTGTCCTTATCCTGAATTTTCCCATCACGGCCGTGAATAACTAACTCTGAATGCTGATTTTTCGCAATCTGCCTTGCGGCGTTTTCAGCGGCGCTTTTGGTGTGATGTTCCGATGTTAATCGAGAATTGCCTTCACCACGAACACCCCACCCGTCATCCGTTTTTACCACATGCTGATTTTTCCCCATACCACACCTCCTGTATTTGCCTAAAAACAAAAAAACCTCCGGTAGGTGAACATAATGGCACCTGCCGAAGGTTTTGCTTTTTTAACGTCCGGGATTTATCCCTTCCAACTCGGGACGGAATAACACTAACTCTACACATATACTTATATAAAGAAAATAGCCAGAAGTCAAGCAAAATTATGGACTTTCAATAATATTCTTGGTAAAATAAAAAGATGCCTGCAATGCATATTCCCCCTCTTGCGTAACTCCTTAACAGGCGACATGAAAGGTATTTAAATGAAATTATGGATACTAACTGAAGAACGCCCGAAAAAGAACGTCCTGCGAGTGATCCTTGAGAAATATTGTTCAGACAATCGCTCTCAGATATCATTTGCTAACCTCATTATCAAGCCATCAATAGTAAGTAATAGATTTACTTTTACTTATGCGGTCTCAGGGTTTTCATCCCCCCTTATTCAAGAGTTGACCATAAAGCTAGTAAGCGGCAACCAAAGTTTTGTTGACTTTCTAGTATTTGCTCAAGACTCCGAGCCTAACGAGACCTCAACCCCGATTTACGCAATAGAAGAAACAAAAACTACTGATGAGGAATCACGAAATACCGGGGTATATCAACGGGGATCAAAATTTGTTTACATTGATCTTTATTATCCTCAAGTTAAGAAAATAATGCTATACAACTATCAGGTTCCGCACTCAGCCGACCATTCTACAGATACCAATATATTTGGCACCCGAATGCTGTTGACATTAGGGGTGGAAATTATAGGTAGGCGTCTTGATCCAAATATATTCAAACCTTTCTCATCTATCGATGAGCTGATCTCGTTTAAGAACAACATGCGCCGCCCACCGAGAGGGAACACCCCAATATTAATAAATAAAACAACTTCCCATATTACAGTATCTGGGAGGCTTGACAAACCGCAAGCGCCGCACACTATTATTCATGATCCAAACATGGGCGCACTATCTTTAATTCTGAAAAGCATACGGAAGCTCGGCTGGACAAATAATATAACTGTTATACAACACAATATAAATCAACGTGGTGTTCGAGCAAACAAATTTGTAGCCATTCTAAATTTACTTAACGTAGGAATGGACGGCCTAACGATACCTCATAACACCCCTGCGCAAACGTACTGGTATTATGAGAACTCTTCGGAAAAAATTGCAACTATCTTCACCCATTTAATATGCGAATCGTTGCAAGGAACCGAATGCATCTATGAAAATCATGCCGGTTGCGAACGTGGCTATTTTAGGAAATCAGACGGTGCTTTTGTTGCTCTACCCAAAAAAGATGCCAATGATAGCCCTCTGCGAATTCCAGACCTAATTGTATGCAACCATACACTCAAAGAAATTCTATTAATCGAGGGTAAAAAGATCTCAAATCTCCAGAACGGACTCGATGAATTAAATGATTACGATCCTCTTGAACAAGAATGGATAAATCCTCAATATCCTGAATATCAAGTAAAGAGATTTGTCGTCCTATTTGGCGGGAATAATAATATCACCAACATTCAGCAAGTGGCACTTATCCTTTCTGATAGGGGCGACATTTTTACCTCTCAAAATACCCCACAGACAATTCAAGATGCCTTAGCGGCCTTACGATCCACTTGAGCTTCTTTTCTAAAAACAAGTATATATTGATGCAATTGGTTTGGAACAAAAGCATACGGATAACCATAAGGATATAAATTAATACTTTCATCCGCCCATATTTTCATTCCTACATAGTTCAATCCTGTAATCCCGCTGAGTTCTTTGATAATATCGTAATGCAATAAATTTAAATCCTTTCCAGAAGGCTGAAAGTCTTTTGTGAAAACAATTACGTAGCGCTTATCTTTCAAATAATTAATGGCGCCCTCAACAGATTTTCTCAGTAACGTTAAAAACGTTTCCTTGCTAACATTCCCAAGGTCTTGGCTGTGATCGGTAAATGGCGTTGATTCTGTAGAAAGCTTTTTTTTCGCCGCCTCTCCTGTCTTCTTTCTGCTCATCATATCCCCATAAGGAGGATCGATACAGATTAGCGATATTCTGTCATTCCTTGTAATTTCCGATATTTTAGATGAGCTTAAAATCTCCAAGGAATCACCGCACAAACAAACCTGCTCTTTCAACCCAAGTTCTTTTGAAGCCTTCTTATATGCCTCAATATATTTTTTATTTAAATCAATACCTATTGCATTCCGATCACACAAAGATGCACCAAGCAGTGTCCCGCCGACACCCATAAAATAATCAAGCACCCATTCATTCTTTTTAGTAAAAAACTTGATAATATCACGCATCAATTGCGGAGGCTTTGGCGTGGGGTGTATTTTACGGATATGATGCGCAAATCCTTCAGGTCCAGATACTGGATACCGTGTGTTTATCACTGATCGTAGAAAATAAGTCCAAACACCACCATCAAGATCATTTAAAGGGTTGTCCAAGTGGTATTTCTTGCCTCCAACGCTTACAACCCTCCCAGACTTCCCGACAATAAAAGCATCGTCAATCTTCTCCTTGATCCAATCAGGAAGTTTGACCATATCTTTTTTATCAATATGCCCTTTCAGCGGCACTTTTTCTTTTTGTGCATCAATGGCATCAAGCCTTGATTTGTTTTTTTCAATTTTGACTTTGCTTTTTACATATCCCAAACTGATCTCTTTAATTTCTTCTAATATTTCCTTCTCGTGCGCTGATAATTTGTTTTTAAGAATACATTTTTTGATTTCTTCTTCTAAGAAATAGGTGTTAGTGGAAAACATATCCCCTTGAAAATTAAGATCGTGCTTGTCTTTTGCCATTTTTACCTTCCATTATTTATATAGTAAAGCAATTCATTAACCTTCTTTTTGCCATTATCGCCATGGCTGTGACTTTTATATCTCCTGTACTCTATTACTTCCTTCTCAACTGTAGCTCCCGCAGAAGCAAGCGCTTGTCGAATATCCCGATCCGTCATCAGCCCTTCGTTGTTATAACTTAAAATTAAATGCTTATATTTACCCGTTGTCACAATTTTCTTAAGGGCTTCGATAGCTGTTTGTCGCTTACAAAACTGCGACTTCATTTTTTCATAATTCCGCATACCACTTTTCCCGGATACAACAGGGTTGTCGTACCGAGCAACAGTCTCTAACACATGATAATTGGGTGCATATTGGCGTGCGTTATATGGTGGATCAATATATAAAATATCGCATTCAATATTTTTGCAAAGATCAGTACCGTCTTCATTAAAGGCCTTGTTATCTTTGTACGAATTAATAATAATCTCCGGAACTTTAAGCATCAATGGATTAAATGTTCTCCGTTCCCAAAACTTTAAAAAAGCCCCATATGTTCCAGAAATATTTGAAATCGAAGGCACGGCTTCAATTAATGAAGCAAGAAGAAGAAAATACTCTGACTCCAACAACAAACCAGAACCATTCCACTCTTCAATCTTTTGCCTTACGCCATCAATACGACCGCCGTTATCGGATTGAAAATACATTCTTATATGTTCACTGCCTTGCGTTCCTTTGTCAGTATAGTTTTTGTATACAAACCCTTTATTGCCATTAAGGGAATTTAAGTACTTAATTACCTTGTTCAAAGGAGCTGTTTCCCCATTAGGGGGCAATTTGACCATTTTTAATAGTCGTGAAAAATCGGGTTGAGCATTCGTCTCAATATATGCCTTTTGTAGAACATACGAGAAATATAAATTGTCATTAGAAATAACCCGATATCCTTTGCGCTTAAAGAAAGAGGCTACACTCGTTGTCCCGCTAAAAATATCAAAAAAAGTGCCACCATAAATCTTTTTAGATAAAATAAATTCATAAATTTGCTCTAATATATTATTCTTACAGCCAATAAAACGCATTTATTCTCCGATCATTATTTTTTCTTAGATCTATTCCATTCTTTCATATCTCGATCAATCAGCTCACGAATTATAGATATGATAGAAGCGTTTTTATTTTGCTTCTGTAATTCAAGCGCCTTCTCTTTTAGAAAAAAATATTGATCCTCACAGATTTCGATAGTTGTTTTTTTCATATTCGTTTCTCGCTCGGATTTACTCATAAGGATAACTCCTTTTACGCTATATTACTATATTTATAGCAATATAGCAAGAACTTCTTCAAAGCAATTTGCCCAAATAAAAAAACCTTCGCCGGTCAATGTAACCAGCGAAGGTTTTGCTTTTTTAAAGTCCGGGATTTATTCCTTCGAACTCGGGACTCATTCCAAATTGTTAACTATATTTATATCACAACCTTACCAAAAATCAATAAATTTTAACAACTCTGAAAATAAATATTCACCAGCTCCGCCACAAACTTCTGTTTCCCGCCGATATGCCAGTCGGCGTTCCTCTCCGGCTCGAGCGATGATTTGTAATCGTAAATCGTGAACACTAACCCATTGATCCGACCAACCCACTCAGCCTTCGTCTTACCATCAAGCGATCGACCAAGTTGCGGCTGACCAAAGGCCCGGACAATCTCCTCATATCGGGTGCCTTCAGGTAAATAACCCTGACACCCGGTACCGATATGAGACACGCCACTCATCTCGATCTTCAAATCAAGTTCAGCTTTAACTTTCATTCTGCGCCTTCCTTTTACCCCAGCCAGCCTTCCAACGTGCGACTGCGCCAGACACAACTTCATTGATCCGTTCCTGCGTTACGCCGTCCGCCAACACCTGCGTGAGTTCTTCCTTATTAAGCACACGGAAATTCTTGACACCCCGATCCTTCGCCTGCAACATCAGGGCGTTACGGGTCTGTTTAACTTCCGGCTGAACCTTTACGACCTTTTGCTTCTTCGCTTTCTTCGCCATTGAAATGCCTCCCCTTTTTATAGAACCGATTCCTGTAATTTGCCCGTCACGACATCAAGCATCTGAAAGTGCGTCACACCGCCTTCCTTCCACTGCTGTTCGATCGTGATCGACCACTTGCCCAGCGGCATGACCCGCTGAATCTCCCGCAACCGCAACTTAGCGGCCGGAAGATGATCACGCATGCGCCCGGACGTTGGGATATTCTCGACATACATCTCCTCGCCACCGTTACGGACGCTGATATACCGGCTTTTTTTGGCCGTTATATTCTCCCGAACCATAAAAATCCCCTCCTTTCGAGGGGTATAGGGCCATACGGTTTAATAGTTGGCAAGGCGTTTCTTCTAAAACTCTACCCGCACACCAGCCTTACCGCCCACACCCTTGCGGTTATCTGATTCAGCGAATCCATAGCCTTCCACGAAAGGACTGACCTCGATCCCGGGCTTCTTTTCCTCTCTCTTTTGGTCAATCGTGACTTGGGCGCCCTGCTGGGCGATGATATGCGTTTCCTGCTTTGTTGTTTCCGTCGGCATAAAGAACGCTCGATAAATAGTAAGCCCAATAAAACCAATCAACGCTATCCCCGCCGCATAGCGTAAAGTTTTCACCCACGGCAAAAACTGAAAGAAACTCCCCAAGAATTTCAGTAAATTGAATTTCTCATCTTCAGCCATACACACCTCACTTCTTCGACTTTAAATCACGCCTGAGCTCATCGATCGCCTTGATGATCCGGTCGTTTTCCTTTTCGATAAACCGCCCTTGCATCTCAAACTCAGCCTTGGACACATAAAGGCTTCTTGGCATGTGAATCTCGTCGTTCGCCAAATGATGAAACAACTTCTCATCAATGCGGCTCACCTGCGACATGATCGTGCCGAGCATGAAGATAGCGATCGTTACAAGCACCGGCGTTATAAACTTTGACCATTCCCCGCCATTCTGCATAAGACTACCCAATCTTCTTAATGTCATCATCAATGAGAGCGATCTGCTCGTTGAGTTTATCTCTGCGCCGCAAGAACATCTCTTTTGCGGTGGTTAAACTTTCCTTCGTGTGTTCCCTCTTTTCGCCTGAAGGATACGTCACAACCTTTTTCCCATCCTTGTATTCGACTATAACTTTTGCCATTTTGAATCCTCCTTTTTATGATCTGCCACCACGAACTGGACGCACGAAACACATATCCCAAGGTCTACCCCATGAAGTTTTATAACCATCGTAAGGATATAAGCACCATGCCCCGTCCGGCCATGGAGCGCAAATCGTTGATGACCAATAAGGAGTCCAAGTATCCGGAGCCGGAACGAAAAACATCGTGTCAAACGCCGGGTTGTACCTCGAGTGATCCACGATTGACATGAGCTCATTAATATTCGGCAAACGCCAATCATCATGCCCGGCGTAAAATAAATTCTCGCAAGCGTTGATGGCATCATACCAATACATAGTCATTCCAAAGCCTGCCGCCTGCGGATCTTTAATCCACATAAGCCCGGTCGCCATATCAACCACGGTGCCGTCGCCGTTATCGATAAATCTTTGAGCGCCGCCGATTGGATACCCCATTTGGTAATAACCATCGTCGCCCATTTGATAAACCATCGTCTGACCGGTCTTGGGTAATCCGCCCTCGGTCACTATCTCCGTGACTCGATTTATTATCCTGTTCTTTTTCTGGTGTTTAATATGATCCATCGCAAAATCCTCCTTTTTATATTTCATAAGTCACAACGAGCTTGCCATCATCGTCGCCCGCCTTTATCACCTTAAAATCCTTAATGTGATAAATGGACGGAAGCTCGACAATGTCCCCTTCTTCCAACAACACGCCGGATGATGCGTTTGGGTTCTGTCCGTTCACGAAATACCGCATATCCCCGCCCTCTGCGGTGATCATGGCGAACGAAGCTGACTGCCCGCCTACCGGATTGTAAACAGCGGGACTTAACGCCTTAACAACAACCCCAACGACTATCTCCTCATGGTTCATAACTTTTCCCATTGCCATACCTCCTTATTTTTTTAACGCTTCCAATATTTCCTCGTTCTGCTTGGCGACATCCACCAAGACCTGACCAACCTTATAAAGCATGCGCTCACGTCGATCCGCCAACTCGACCGGCAAGAACCCCGAAGCCTGCTCACTCTCAACTGCGCATATCCGGCAATACTTCGTGACCGGGACCGTGAGTTCCTGATTGACCTTATAGTGCGTGATCACGCAACTGTGGCACGTGCGGGCGTGAGGGCAGTTTCTCCAACAGCCAGTGTATTCCTTATCAATATTCAGGAAGATGCCCCGAATGAACGGTCTCTCCTGAAAGATATTCCCGAGCTTGAATATCCGAGCGCTGGCCGCACGATGACAGGGATAAACGTCGCCATTATCCAAAATGGCGATATAACTTTTGCCCGCCTGACAATATTCTTTCTCCGGGGGTGCCTCATCGTTAACGATCCTGAGCGGCTTATCGATAAACGCTATCTCAAGCGGCAAACCCTGACGTTTGCAATACCTGCGGTAATGATAAATCTGACCAAGCTGGTAACGGTATTGCTCAACCGCCTCATCCGTCCAATCCTCCTCCATAACAGCGTGGTGCATGATTTTGGTGACACCAAGCTCATGAAGATACTGCACGTTTATGGCGAGCCTGCCCACCGTCTTGGGCGTAAACGTCATGCGCACGCTCATGTCCGGCTTAATCGCCAAAATCTTCTTCATGTTCTCGATAATCCGCTTATAGTCGCCATGCCGATATTCGGTGTGCGTGATCTCATCTCCGTCACAGCTGACTTGAACCGCCATGCCTAATTCAGCAAACTTCTTAAACACTGCCTCATCGAAAAACATGCCATTCGTTGAGATCGAGAACGTCGATATATGCCGTCCTTCTTTATCCGCTGGCCACAGTTCCCGGGCGTATTGAGCGAGATCCAAAACTGTCTGCGGATACAACAGCGGCTCACCTCCAAAGAACGTGATCTGCAAAGCGGCAGGACTCAACTCCTTCATCCGAGCGAGAATCTTTTTTCCCTGATCCACCGAAAGCACCGCCTCGCTCTTAGGATGAAAACAGTAATCGCAGTTCATGTTGCACTGCTCGGTAACAAACAAATCAATGCTTTTAATTTCGTCTTTGGTTTTACCGCCGACCACTTCCTCGTTAGACATTAACTGCCTCCTTCTTTTCTTTTTCCAACTGGATATATTTATCAATGACCTTCGCCATAACCTTGTTCATGGCGCAATACCCCGGCTCCGGCTTAAACATGTCGCCCATGTGCTCGAGATTCAGCCCCAAACATTTATTGCGAGGACACCGCTTATACAACTCGCAACCCTCGCAGAACCTGCCGAGATACCTCTCCCGATTTGCGTCAATCTCCCACACATAATCCAGCTTTGAGTAATCGATGCCGTCATACACCGAACCCAGCCGGTTATGCCTGCAAATATACATGTTGTCGCATTGCCAAATACCGCCCTCTGTATCGATAAAAAGCCGATCCAAGCCCGTCCTGCAGAAGTGAAAATCCCTGACCTGCGCCTTTAACCCAAACTCCCGCACGTAAGCGTTGCTATGAAGCGCCGGGTTCAAGGTCTGAAACATCTCTGAGTCGCCCTCATGCTCAACAAGCAACTCGAAATATTGCTCTGCGAACCTCTCCAAATCTTCTTTCTTGTGATCGTGGCGTGTGGCGAGGTCAATCGTTATATTACGAGTGATGTTCTTGGCGATAAAATCAAAGTCCTCTTTGAGCCGGTCATATTCCACGACCATGAAATTCACGTTGTGGTTCGGGTTCTCCCTTACCAATTTGAGCATCCACGGCTCTGCCTGCGCCTTACCCTGAGGCCCGCCGTATTTCTCATAGCAATTGCCAAACGACCATGTGATCCCGATATTGCGGTGCCGTGAGAAAAACCCATACATTCGCTCATTGACCAGAGCGCCGTTGGTGTTCATGTGAAAGAGCATCTGCGGATATTTCTCCATCACATGCTGAATAACCTCAAAATTAACCGTTGGCTCACCGCCCCAAAAGTAAATCGTGAACTTGGGCGCCAACTTGAGCCTTCCGAAGCAAAAATCGATAATGTCATCCGCCGTTTGCTTTGACATCTTCACAGGGCCCAGCGTCGATATCTTGTTGCGCTCAAATAGCCCCCGGCGATAGCAAAACGAGCAATTGGCGTTGCAAGCGTGCGTCAGATATAGATAAACTGATTTATAAACCGGAATCCTCATGCCCGCCCCTTGTGATAAAAAACATCTATGCCGGTCTCAATCGCCTTCTTCGCTATATACTCATACGTCGCCGTCTCAATACGATTCGCCCAACAGTGATTCGGCGCTGGTTTTAACGGATTACCGGTTACTGTGTAATTCTCCGCCAAGCACATCGCTCTCGGACAACACCTGATATCGCCGTCAAAGCAAACCTCACAATCCCGGCAATGCTCGTAAAGCTCGCCGATCCAATCTCCCATCTTCTTGAAGAAGAACGCCGTATCATTAAATCCGTCCCAAACGTCCCCAATCTTGAACTCCGGGTAATTAGCGAAGAAGTCGCACGGATAAATCTCGCCCTTGTTATTCACCGCCAAATACAGATACCCACAGCCGCAAAAAGTCGGGGGCACGTCTTTGAGCGCAATGCCCTTCATCTTGCGGTAAATGTTATTCTTAAACGCTATGTCCCACTGACTCCTGCCAAACTTTGGCTGGCCAGTGAAATAAACGTAGTCAGCGATACGCCGAAATAAATCTTTAAAAGCCTCATTCTTGTTTTTGACCATATCCCAATGCCGGGCTGACGATACCCGTACGATCGGCACTCCGTATTCATATAGCCAAACAATCTCTTCATAAACAAACTCTCTCTCGGGATCATCAACCACATAATGCACATCCCCTCCGTTCGACATGACAAGATCTAGCAAAGGCTTAACCTTATTTAAATATGATTTCCCGAACTTACTCCGCAGTGCTGAGACGCTCACGCTCAAATTTAAATGATATTTATGCTTCAACACCCAATCACGCACGTCCTGATCCTCAAGTAAAATCAAACCGTTTGTTGTCACGACATACCGGTACATGCAATAGGTATCGCAAAGATATTTGAGCATCGGGAAATTCAAAAACGGCTCACCGCCAAAGATGCTGAACTTGATCTTGCGCTCATCAAACGTCCGAGAAACCCAATCCATCGTTGAGTCAATAATGTCCTGTGTAATGCCGGTATCCTTCTGCCTGAACTCTTTGGGCTGATAGCAGTAGGCGCACCGCAAATTGCAGTCCTGCGTCATAAGGAAATACACCGTGGTGTATTCCTGTTTGCCATTTGTTATCGAGGCAATATTAAACATCCCCTCATCTTTGTACCGCTTGATAACATCCCGGCACTGCGATGGCAGGTCACCGACCGCCTTGCTGTTTTTAAGCTCAAATACCGCCATCTATCCTCCAAATCAATTTGCTTAATCCCGTTTCGATTTCCTCAATATCCAGTCCAAGTCTTTCCCGAAACACTTGCCGATGCTCGTCGCTTAAATCGACGATATGCGAAGCGTAAAGGTTATCCCTGTGCGTCCCGGCGATGAACAAAACGAAATTAGAGATATTGCCATTCGACCCCTCAACACCAAGATCCTGATACGCCTGACATAAGGCATCAATGAAGTCCTGAACGCTCATGAATCGTTTATGCGTGAAACATTGAACGGTTAAATCATTCAGATTATTTTTGCTGTAGTGAATAAGCTCATCTACTGCGTTCTCGTTCTCCAGTAGAGCCGCCTTGAATGAAGCTATATCCGCTTTTTCCTGATCCTGAAACATATTCCTCACCATGAATAAGGGTTACATTTACAATTCCACGCCGTATGGTTATGCCCGCCCTGATACTCACATGATCCCCAGTTTGATCCCGGCGGCGTATACACGCACCAATCCCACGGCACATATCCGTCCCACGCCACAGGCGGGTTCGCCGATTTATACGGATGCTCAGCCGCTGACGGCAAGTTGATACTGGCGCAATTCCAATAATGATTTATTGAATACTGACACTCTGAATATTTATGGTCATCACATGCCACGCCAGCGTGCGAACACGTCGTATAGTGATATCCGCAATCTGCGCAATACTGGCACTGCTCGGTTTCACAAATACAACCCGTCATTAAAGCCTGAACCTTCTGCATTGCCTGCCTAAAGTGAATGCCTCTGACCTCTGTTGAAAGAGCCGTAATCGTAGGATCCGTGAAATCCATACACCCGGAACTATCTTGCGGACAATAGCCAGACTCGCCCCTGCCTGATTTACAAGCCGCAAGTTCTGATCTTAATTCGTCCACATGAACCTTTCTAATCTCCGTGACCAAAGCCGTGATTGTCGGGTCCGTAAAAGACGCCTGCGTAAGCCCACGCCTCACAAACTCGGCGTTCAAGAACGCCCTGAGCTCATCGATATGAACCTTGCGCACCTTTGTGGACAAATCAGTAAGAACCGGATCCGTCCATGCCGGTGTATTTGATGAGCATTGTTTTGGTGGCATCTTATGAGCCATGCTTCTCCTTACGAGGCGTAAACCGCCGTCTTATCAAAAAATCCTTTTGTGCCTGATGCGTTCGTTCCGTAATACTTATTATTCCCGGGTGACGCCGATCCATTCTCAAGTTTCGCTGTCGATACCCCGCTGTCCTTCAACTGCAATTGATCGCTCGCTGACACCTGAAACATAGCCGTATCAATAAGGCCGTCCAAATACTCCGGCGTCGTGTCGCTGACATCCGCCTTCAACTTATTAGGCGAGTTCTCTGTCGGCAAAACACCCGCCGCAGAAGGAATACTGCCCAAACCCGTAATCGCCGATCCATGAACTTTATTGGCTGAGGTTATCTGGGCGAGTTTTGTGTCCTCAATTCCCGCACCCGGGGCAACCTTATCGTTCGTGATCTGCAACGCCGGGTCCGTCAACAATTCCAACGCATCCCAATTCGCACGGCAAGCGGGCGGGAAGTTAATCAAAAGCATATCGTTCTCGGGTTTAGTCTTGTCCCAAGCCATCGCCCACCTCCCTTTTCTTATAAGACTCAGCGACATCATTCATGTCGTAAAGCTCAACCCCATGCTCACGCAACATCTGAATCCAGCAAACGTCATGTAACGTCATCTGCCGGGCGTAGTTCTCAGCCTGCTCAGCGCAGGTGAACACAATCGGTTTTCTTTTAGGCATTCGCAGAATAATGTCACCCCTGACCGACACATACGCCATATCGTCAGGAATCTCCTTCTTGCATTTACTGCATATCAACTTGTCCATTTTCGACTCCTTCCGACTGGTTTGCGTGCTTGGTGAATTTCTGCAACAAACCGTTCAATGTCGTTTTATTAAAATTTGCGTCCTTGATCCCAATACTTTTCAACCGCCCAATGACGCCACCATCGTTGACCTTATACAAAATGACCCCGTTCAAGAACTCGCCGTTCTCAAACTCGATAACCACCTTGCATGGAATAAGATTCTTTGCCATTTAAAAACCTCCTAAATCCCATGGCTGTGCCAGTCAAACGTTCCTGTTTGCACCACGCCTTGGGCGTCATATAGCTTCACCGTAAAACTCGTGATATCTTTCGCCACGAATTGGGAATAAATACCGTTCCCGCTTCTTATCTCAATATGGACGCTCGGCTCCTCGTGATACGTCTTCCCAAAGAAAACCTGCTTGCCATCAACCGCTGAAACCACCGAATCATTGCCATAGTCGTCCACGTCCGGGAGATCCCCGAAATACTGAAACGTTGAGCATGTAATAGCGTCGCCGATATTCTCCCTGTACAGCGTCAACTCGATCTGAAAGTAGCGACAGAAATAATCGCCGGGCTGGTAGTCCTCCCAATCTTTCCACGTAATACCGTCTTCTGAAGTCCTTATGCGGAAACTCGCCGCCCGCAAAGTTTCTTGGCCAGTAAAACGGTACGATGGACTGTCATTAAACTTCGTGACTCCATCACTGTTAAAACGCCTACCCAATGAAGTCGATACGATCACATCTATTCCGATATAAACACTTGCCACATATCCAAAATCCCTGACCGGCGTTGTATACGTTCCTGACATCACGCCGTCCGTGATCACGATTGACTCGTCTACTTTCTCGATATTAACCTTCGCCCCTTCCCACAAAGGTTGCTCCTGATATTCAGCGATAATGTTCCTAAACGGAATCTCGGTGATAGTGACAACAGCCTCTTTTGCGTTCACGGAATAATTGCCTGACGTGTCGATCGCCTTAATCCAGTACCGCTGGCCGATGCCTCGCTTGACATCCTTGGTGAGATAATGCGTCCCTTGCTGAAGCGTGATAAATTCTGCGCTCTCCCAATCAAGCCCACGCCTGATCTCATAACCCCAAACATCAACATCAGGAATGGGTGTCCAGCCGAAATACAACATGTCCCTGTTACGGTTAACTAAGAACGATGGAACATCGGACGGTGGCGCTGATTTACCAACAACAGCGATCTCGCTCTCCGGGGCCGTAGCGAGCGAACTCTCCTCATTTAATGAATCCAGCGAAGTCACCTTGACCTTATACGTATGCCCGTCAACAATGTCGCCAATAATGCGAAACTGCGTGCCGGTGGTTTCGCCTCTCGCACGCCAGCTCTGGCCGTTATCATCGCTTATATAAATCTTCGCCTTAGCGTATGACTTAACGTAATGATCGATATAGGCCGGGCGATCAAACCAGACATCAATAGCGTTCTCAATCGTTCCGTCCGTCTTTTTTACCAGTGATTCCGTCAAACTGAGGTTATTGACTGTCGGAATCTCGCTCGATAACGATGAGTAATTATTCTGCGGCAGGATAATATCCGAATCGTCATAGACCGCCTCGTTATACTCAAGCGCAGATATTTGAACCTCATGCTTGCCCTCACGCTGAACCGACACCACCCGGAAATCTTTTTTCACCTTGTTCGTTTCACCAATAGCGTAAACATCAAACGCCTGCGGGTCCGCTGGGAAAGCCTCGCACTCAATCTCGCTATGCGTCCCCGTGGGCGAAGTAATAAGCCGTTCCTCAATCGTGTCATCACTAAACCTGATTTGTATCTTGTAAGACTTGCCGTCCTCAATAACCATCGCCCGATCTAACTTAATCAACGTCGATGAACTGCCGTCCTGAACTCTGCCCGAAAATCCCCATTGTGGAACGTCATGCGAGATCGAAATAACATCACCCGCCTGACATGCGACAGCGTCAATGCCCGCCTTAAAAGCGACTGAACGGTTAATATGCCGGGCGACTTTCAAAGCGTATCGTGCCGCACGAATGGCGTAACTCGCCCCCGTGGTAAACAAACGAATCTGGCTCTTGCGCATTGGCTCGCCCAACGCTAACGATTCCTCATCAATGTATGCGATTGTTTCCTGCTGATAGTTTTTCTCTTTATCCGTAAACTGAACCTCGATCACGTTCGGCACTTCTTTCATCGTTTTCCAGCTCTGAGCGAATGAATCTTTGACAATATTCCCCATGCCAAATAACTGCGTTGGGATCGTGGGCTTGTCGATTTTAAAAGCGAGTCCTCCTGCGCTATACACCGGCATGGCGTTAAATGTGGCGCATAACTGAATCAAAATATCCAGCGCCTTATGATTACTGTCCACAACCACATCCATCCTGAACCGCTTCTCAAACCCGCCTTGGCCGTCTGGAACTTTCTCCTCGCAATACTGCGCCATCTCAAGAAGTGAGGCGTTATCCAAATTGTCCGTGAGAATAAACTCACCCAGACCGTATCTTTTATTTGTCACGAGATCCCGCAGACACCACACCGGATTCGCCGAATATCTCAGAACGTATGTTGAACCGTCCCACGAAAGAAGCGTGTCATCCGCAAGCAACCGATAATCATTCCCGTCCCAGTAATAGTCCTCCCAATCAACCGCTACGCCTGCGTTTCGCACGTCCGGGATAGAAACCTTTTTGCCCTCAACGATCGCTGTTATATTCGGCGTTGATCCGCTTAATTGGTCTGTAGCCAACAAATGAAGCCCGAGCAATGCGGTATTTGGATAAACCAAATCGTCGGTTTTAATCTCATCGATTTGAAACAGCGTAAGATCGCCTTGCTTTAACGGTTGAAGCGAGCTGTCCTCACTGGTGCGGGTAATACGAATATCGTATTGCCCGGGCGTGAGCCCAGTCTTTCTAAAGACACGCCGGACGCTGGTGCGTGACTGCCCTGATATCGTCGTCTCTCCCAAATCGATATAAACACTTTCTGAATGAAGTTTGTATTCAACACGGTAAGTCACGCTCCAGCTTTGGATATCACCAGAACCTGAGTTCTGCTGATACAACCCGTTGCTAAGCCTCAAATGAATCTCAAACGCCTCGACATCCGAATCGATTGTGGTGTAGACATAGGGATTGTTCTGCGTGAGATTGGCGTTAACCGGATAAACATTGTGCAGATCCTCAAAGTTAGAGATCATGCTTTGATAATTCACGCCGAAACGTTTCTCGACTGAAACACCGTCAAAGTTACCGATTGGATTATTGTTTAACTCTATTTCCTCAATCGACTCGATCTCCCCTTCGCAAAGAGCGAGCAGGATATTGAGATAATGTTTATCTCCGTCCTCCCATAAATACTGATTAACGATATTGCCGCCTATGCGGTGCCTGCCGTAAACCACCCCCACCGGCACGCCGACCTCCTGAATAGTCTGCACGCCGTCCCAGCCATATGTAGGCGACCCCTCATCCATTCCCGTTCCCGCTCCCAGATTGAAATCCGGCATCTTGGGCTGGTTCATGTATTGATAAATCGAATAGCCCATGGAAAGCACGAAGAACGTGAACAAAAACGGATGCGCCACAGCCGCCGCCCAGACAGCGGAAATAATCCATGACACCACAGCGACAATAGGGGCTTTTACCTCCGGCACAACGACAATCTGGTCACCGTTATCAATCCTCACAGACAAGTCCTCAATGCGCTTGCCTGTAACGATCACCCGCTTGCCCTGATAGTCAAAACCCGACTCATTAAGATAATCCCGCACGCATTTGCTCCGGGAATACTTAAACTCACGGACTTGCGCATCCTCGGTCTTAAACGGATTGGCTATGTTACGAATTATGACCATGCTCTCAACCTGTAAAATCCTTCTATCTTTTTAACCCATGAAACATCATCGAGCCGTGACACGATCACGCCTTGACGGCAACAATGAATAAACCGCCTGTTGCTTAAAACTATTCCCGCATGATTAGCGATTCCTTTTGAATTAACAAACAAAATGCCGTCTAAAATCTGCGGGTCGCTTACCTTCTCCCAATCGTGGGCGTAGTTATCCCTGAAATAGTCTTTGCCTTTAAGCCCCCAAATCTTGCTGTATTCCAGATCCTCCACATCAAAGAGAGAAACGCCTAAATCTGCGTACGCCAGCTTGAGAAAACCCCAGCAATCAAGCCCGTCCATCGTGCGTCCTCTGTGACGGTAAGAAACGCCGAGATATTTCTCAACCATGCGTTTCTCTACATCACGTAAATTCGTCTTGATGGCACTGACGGAAACGCCCCGAACCGCTGGTAATTCTCCAGCTGTTTGCAACGTTGTTTCGTTTTGTTGCATGCGCTCTCTCCTCCCACATACCCGCACTCCACTGACTTGAATTTCCAAGCGCAATAATTGCGGGCGTACCTTCGTGCTGGCAAGTCCACACCCAGCACGTCAAACTTGCCGGTCAAAGTGAACTCAACATTCTTTTGATCAGCGGAATAATTATCGATATAAAACACGTCATCCATGTGAGCGTCAGGATCTGACAACTGATCCGCCCAAACCATGCGGATCGTGACCTTCTTGCCTCTGAAATCGTACTGCTCAAGATAAAGCTCAATAAGCCTCGAGACGTTGCCAAGCCTGACCTTTACCTGCTCAATCTGCCCCTGATTGTTTTCCGATATAAACTCATGGGTTATCGGAAACTTAGAATAAAGAACACCGTCATAAGTGATATCCTGATCAAAGCTGGCTAAACGCAAGTCGTTGACACCGTCATACGCCTCAAGCGTGTAAAGGAATATCGGGGCGTTTTCCTGCTTCGCCTTTTCCTGTTTAAATGTCTGATCAACTTCTCGGGGCATCACTTCACCTCTTGCAAATCAAACTCAAAGTCATAAACCTCGTGCGCCTTCATGGTGAATTTAAAACTGTCCTCCACAAACCGCACCGAATACTCAACCGAATCATTCGGGTTTGTCCATGTGAACGCCATGAACGCCCCGTATTTACTTTTGAAAAATTCCCGCACCGCCTGCATATCCGTTTTAACCCTGCTGTTAAATCTCAATCGCCACTTACGTAGCGGAGCCGCCCATTTGCGCCTGCGTTGTTCCGCCCCGCTCTCAAACTCTGAAATGAGCGTCTTATACTCCAGCGTTTCCTCAAAAACAAAATCTGGCAAATACGTGAAATCGCTCATGCGTAACTCCTGATCACGGAACGAATCTTGCCGTTGTTATAAATATCATCAGCGATGGCGTTGGATAACATCTTGCGGTTGCGCCACACGTCCTGAGCGTCCCACGCCTGTATAACCTGATTGACGTTTATCGTTATCCCCTCGCCTTGGATAGATTCGCCGTTATTAAGCGACCTTAAATTGTCTGATCCGCCGATAGCTCGCATACCCCTGCGGGAAAGCACACCTTCACCAGTCTGCGCAATAATCGGCACCTCATCGGGAGCGAGACCGGAATGCGCACGAATAAACGCACGGTTGCGTCTTTGAATCGTGCCACCCTGATGAAACAAACTCGCAACAGGCACGCCGAATATCGTGCCGCCAGCCCCGGCCATGGCGGTGAACATCTTGATAAGCAACAGCTTCGCCAAAATGTTTGAGATCATCTGCAAAACCGCTCTGCCGAAATCTGCGAACACTTCTTTGACACTGCGAAGCTCACCGGTAAACGCTTTAAAGAAAAAGTCCGAGAAAGCGTTCTGCATGTTCCGAGCGGACTGCTTGGCGAACTCCTCCATGGCGTTAAATTGTTTTCCCGCTTCCTCAGCTCCCTTGCCGACCTCTTTCGCAACGTTCTTCAGAATCTCCGCTGTCTTATCACCGGTGTCCTTAACCTTGGCGAAAACAAGGTCGTACTGCGCTATCGCCTCTTTTGCACTTTCCTGAGCCGCAAGATTAAACGCCTGCTTCGCCTCCTCGAGTCCTTGCGTAAGTCCCTCGACATTAAACTGGATCGTGTTATCCTCTAATGACTGCGAGAACCGTTCTACCTCAGCCGCCGCCTGCCTGTACGTCTCACCGACTGAGCCGGGAAGTTTTCCTAAAAGCTCATAGAATTTAATCAGCGGCACCATGAGTTTTTGAAAGAAATCCGTCCCAAACGCTAAAAGACCATTGAGAGCGTTGACAATCCCCTGAATAAACGCCTTCACCGCACCGGCTCCATACTCAAGAATCGTGAATACGCCTGTCACCAATTGATTGGCGAATCCCTGCAGAAAACCAAGCACCTGCCACAACATCTGCCCGGCTGACTCCATGAAATCGTTCCACTTGGATTTAAGCATCTGAACCTTTTCGTAACTCGTCATCAACTCAAGGTTCACCGCCTCAAGATGCGATTTGCTTCTCTCTAAAATATGATTGGCAAGCGCCTGCGCCATGTGATACTTTTGCACTTCTTCCGTGGTCTTGCCCGTAGCCTTGGCGTATTCCTCAGTCGCATCTTTAAGCGACAACTGAAGCCCGTATGACCGGCGCAATGTCGTGACTAACCCGCCAGTGACTGCGCTTGATATGTTTTGAAACGCTTCCTCCGTTGTCGTGCCGAATATCCTCGCCTCAACCCGAGCCTGACGCATGAGCGCTGTCACCTGATCCATATTCAACCCCTGCGCCATGAGAGCCGAGGCTTTATCCGCCACGTTTGAGAAGTTAACCGTCTCATTCGAGGCTTCCATTAACGCTTTTTTCATCTCCCGAGAGTTAATGCCGACACTCTCAGCCATTCGCTTGAAACTTTCCTCAATCTGCTGGGCTTTCGCCCCCATCTCCATAAGATCCCATGCCTTGCGAAGCGCCATGATGCTCGCCGTAATAGCGGCAGTGATAGCCAGCCAATTCTGCTTCCAAGAATTAGCGAACCTTTGCAGACTGCCACGCACACCCTCAAGACGTTTTGTGGCCTCGTCACGCAAACGCAATATGATTGACAGCTCTTTATTCGTCATCGCTTAAACCGATTCCTTCTTTTCTCACGCTCAAGCTCTATCGCTTGAAGCTCTTTCTCAATGACCTCAAAAGCATCCAGCATCTTCGCTGACTGCTCGATCCAACTGCCTTCATTCGGCAGATACCCTTGCTTATAAAACTGAAATGCCCTTAAAAAATTCGCCGACTGTCTCGTGACGATTTTAAAAGGGCATCCTCTGTACTGCTCGCCGTATAGTTCCCAGACTTCCTGTCCGGGCACTTCATACTCGCATTGAATCTTTCTCCCGCATAAACAATTGCGGCAGTTCATGGTGAGGTCGCCCAAGTGAACCGCCACGATCAGTTTTTTTGTTCGCCCTCCGTAAGTTTTGACTCGTTCAAAATCACTTCCGCAAGCTCTTGCCTGAGCTCGTTCGGCAACATGGCGATAATCCTGTCAGGGACAGCGTTCCTCATCTTGCCTGCGTAATGAATCGTGTCGAATTTAAGCTCGATCGGCTTTTTAGTCTGCGGGTCAAGAAAGTTATCCATACCCTTGAGCCCGAACTTAATAGCCGTGATCTGCCGCTTATTCCAATTAAGCCTGACCTTGGCTTTATCATTGGGATTCGTTGAACTCATCTCGTAGGTACTGCTTTCATCGTCAACCTCAGCCCTTAATACCGGATCCAATATCCCAATATGAAACACCGTGGGATTTTCTTTATCCGGATCCAGCTTGGACACATGCTCTCGTGTAGCGTTAATATCAATGCCTGTTAACATGAAACACCTCCTGTTTTATAAAAGTAATATCGCCAGCTCGTCGTCTCCGGGCTCCATTGAGCCGGTTAAATCAAACGACGTCTGCGCCAGTTGAATACCGTCACGATCGCCGTCATCAACTTTGTTATAAATAATCCCGGGTGCGTAGAACCGAAACTTATTCCCTTCGGTCTCACCATACGCCAAGTCAACCGCCATCGGCGTATTGCCAAACCACTTCGAGAAGAAGTCGTGCGTGGCGACCGGAACCATCTCGGGATTAAACGAACCCTGCATGTCACGGCCAGTGATCATGAAGGAAAGAATCCCTTTTGCGTCGTCAATCTTGTCTTTTGAGGCAAGCGTGTTGGCGACATCAATGTCCATCTCACCTATGTTGAGCGACACCCCGTCACAGGACATCACGGCGTTCAAAAGCACTGGCGGCACTGTACTGTCGAAACTGACACCCGTGAGCATAGGCACATCAGCGACGCCAGATTCAACGCCTTTAAAACTAAAATCCAAAGTCGCCGGTTCACCGATCTTGAAATTGAACTTCACTGTCCCACGGCATCCTTTGAGAACCTTTCTGATGCCATCCTCAAAGAGTCCCATGGTTAACGAAACCACCGAACTGCTAATCGGCTTAATTTCAAACCCTGCACTCTCGGGATCCGCTGTCGCTGTTGAAGTCGCCCCGGACGTTCCACCCGTTATAGTTTCCCCGCTCTCAAATGTGCCGCTTAAAGCGATAAAATAAAGCGTGGTCGTTCCATCAACGGTTTTAATCACCACTCTGCCGGTCGCACCGGACATCCCGCCGGTTATGGTCTCACCGTGTAAATAAGGCCCTGAGGTAATTGCGCCAATCGCTATCTTTTTCAAAATGTTCGACGCAAATCCGCATGCCTTGATTAACCGCAACCATTCCGGTTCGACAGTCACTGAACCCGAGCCTTTAAGCTCGATACTAAAATCAATTCCAGCGGAACGTTTGCCCGCCAGCTTCCCCATCTTTGTCAGAGAAGCCCGCACAGGGTCCCGCTGATACATCTGTGGATCGTAACTCGCTTTGGGCGAGAAGTTGACCAGAATGCCTGCGTCAGCCGCCAACAGGGTTTCCGCAATACCCTCGACAGCTTCTATCTTCGCCGCAAGCTGGCGTTTTCTTATAAGCATTGACATTGTCGTTCCTCCTTATTAATTCTTTGCCGTTGGATCAGACCTTAAATGACGGTAACGAACCCGTAACTCCATGATGATCCCGGCGTACGGTTGCGCCTCTGTCGTCTCAAACGGAGTCGTTCCCAAAACATCGGTATCAATAGCGTCGCCTCCCCGGGTCGAATCCTGTAAAACAGCTTTCTTTATATCTCCCTGCAATCTGTTCAAATACGTGTCGGTAGGCACGGCGTCGTTCTCGTCATTGATAAAAAATACGTCTAAATAAACCGTCAACACGCATTCCTCAAACGGATGCGGCGAACTCGTTTCGTCCTCATCTCCCGGGCTGATAACCGCCATCGGCATATCGACCATGCGGTTGCCGTGCATTGACCAACGCTGAATTGTCTGAGGCGTGAAATCAAAGTTGTAGCCGTTAGCGATCGTCACCGCCTCAAGAGTGGTCTTTATGTTCTGGAGTATTCGTTCCCTTACCGTTTCCATTAAATCTTCCTCAATGCGTTAGCGATCGACTTATTCAAAATGTCAATGCGGTAATTAACCAGTCCGTCCCACGTCCGGTAAAAACCAAGCCGAGGCTTTATCCTCACTTGCCGTTTTAAGACGTAAAGCGGCAATATCTTCTGCGCTCGTTTCGTCACCCGTGCGAGAAACGTCTCACCCTTCCAACGCATAGCCCTGATGTTTTTCAGTTCTTTCGGGCGTTTATATCTGACTCGTAACTTACCGGCCGGAGTGAACATCTCACTGCGTGCCGATAAAGGCACAGCCAAGCGCTTGCCACCCGGGTCTTTTACCGTACCGCCCGTTTCATGAAGCTTGGCAATCTTTGACTCTGAGAATATCTCGATCCCCATGCCCTCAATCTCTGGCGACACAAAAAACACCCTCTTGAATGTGCCAAAAAGCCCATGCCCCGAAGCCCCTCTAACGCCCGGAGGCCCCTGAAGCTGTTGCTGTCTGAACCGCTTCAAAAATCCTTTACCGATACGATCTAATCCATCAGCGAGTTCAAATTTAAGAACCCGGGGAGCGATTTTGATCGCCCGGTCAAGCGCACGTGTATCAATCTCTGTGGTTAACTGAACCATGCCTACCACCCCACCAAGAGGTACCACATACCCTCGTCACGGTTTATGACATCATTAATCCTCGCTTCACGATCGAAGCCTTCCGTGTCTTTAAGTGTTATGCGGTCATCCTTCTTATTTACCGAAGTCACGCCATTTGTCTCATCGTTTGCGATGTAAACTTCCGCCTGCTTCTTTAACGAGCGGTTTATGTTTTCTTCCGCCGGGGCGAGTTCATATCGCACAACAACGGCTTTGATCACCTTGGAAACACCCGCACCTGTCGTGTAGGTGATATCCTCGGCGAACTCACCGCTTTTTAAAAAACAACCGACAGCGTCCTTCGGCATCTGTTCTTTTAAGCTCATAGACACCTACCCTTAATGAGTGCCCGGGAGCGTTTAAGCCCCCGGGCGAGCCTCAGTGTTTTAAGCGTCTACTTTTAAAAGATGGGCGAAGTACGGATCAACGATCATCTCGTCCACATGCTGACGCACACGGAAGATGTCGCTTCTGGCCGCATCATCACGATACTGCTCAACCGTGGCGTTTTCCGGGCTGTCCGCAGTCCACAGAAACGTCCTTCCCACGGTCGGATCGGACAATCTCTGCCCTTCACCGATCACAGCGACCATAGCGAAGTCGTCACTCCAGATATCCGCTCCCTGAAATGCCTTGCCTTCCTTCGCTGTGTTGTATATCGCCCTTCCGACAATGATCCGCTTAACGCCGAGTATGTCCGCCATGGCGTTCAAGAGTTCCGCCTCAGTCAATCTTGCGACATACTGAATCGCACCCTTGATCTTGTCATTGTTCAGAAGTCGGTCGATGTTCGCTTTGCTCATAATGAGCGAACCGGGTTCCATCCCGCAGTTTTGCCTCACCTGCTCACGAGCGGCTCGCACCTGAGCGATAACATCGCTCGAGGCGTTATCCCAAGGCTCGCCCGAAAAGTCGGTGAAAAGTTTTGACCCCGTAAAAACGGAGGTGTCAAAAACTTTTGAGGCAATGCGTTTTTCCTGCGCCTGCAGAACCCTGCGTGTCACGATCTGAACGGTTGTAAGCTCGGCGTCAAAATCCGTGGCGTACATTTCCCGTTCGGAATCGTCAAGAGGCCCTTCCAAACCATGCTCCTCGCAGGCGTACTGCCTGTCTTTCGCCTGAAACGAATCACGGTTGTAGTTGCCTCGAGGCGCACGCTTGGTGTCCGCCTCACGAGTGATGCTTTCCCTTGTGATCGCCGGAAAGATACTCGCTTTCTTTTTGGTCTGAAAAATTGGCAGAACCTGCGTGCCAATAAATTCATTCTGCGACTGGATAAACTCCAACGCCGCTTCCCCTAACTCAAGTCTCGGTACTGCTCTTGTTCCCTGATAGTCTGGCATTTTTTATTCCTCCTTTTGATTAGGCAAATAGCCCTTCAATGACTTCCTCATCGCTTGTCGAGGCTTCCAGCGCTTTTCCGATAATAGAGCCGCTCACGACTGCGCTGATCTTGCCGTCATTGGCTCCGTAAACATCACCACCTGCGCTGATAACCCCGGCCGCCACCATCTTGAACGTCCTGCCGCTGGTTTTTAAATCAACGCTGATATGCTCACCCTGCGCCGCCTTTGCCGCCGTGATCCCAATGCAAGCCTCACCTGCGTCTGCGTACTCAACCTGCGAGCCGCTTCCTGCGCTTAACTTCACCCGGCGGTAAGCTTCTAAATCCTCTCCCGCCACAAACGCTTTTGATCCGATATTAAATTGAGACATTGTTTACCTCCTCCTTTATAGTTATTGCCTTTTGTCCGCTGTCGCTTTAAGAGCGTCCGTCATGCCGCACCCGTGTTCTTTCTGGTACTGCCGAGCACGCTCCAAATGAGTCACCTTCTTTTTGGATACTTCCTCTCCATCAGGCCCGACAACCGGCGCTGACGCTTTCTCGATATCATCAAGCCGCTTCTGCTGGAACTTCACGACAGATTGATCAAGCGTGAGCCCCTGCTCAACCGACTCCAATGCGAGAGCGCTCATACCCTGAAACGATTCCGCTTTTTTCAAGATCGCAACCGCCCTGCCACGTTCGTCCTGAACGCCAGCGTCAAAGCCTTGTTTATGAGCCGCATCAAAAATATCCTTTCTCTCCTCTTTCAACTTCTCTAGCGTTAAATCATGCATCGTTAACACCTCCTCTTTAGGTTTGGATTGCACTTCTTTATTCAAACGATATCTATTCAAAAACCCGATGGTTTTCTCTACCGCATCAGGATTGTTAAGGAATTTGTCCAAGAAGGCTGTCATCTCCGCTGACGGCCTCACGCTTTCGGAGAAAAACGGCATACCAAAAAGACCGTTGTTCGCCGCTGGATCGTCCACCACATCAACCGAGAAAAGATTGGTGACACGAATGAACGGCGGTAGTTCGTTGCCATTAGCGTCCAAGCCCTCTCGTTTTTCCTCATCCCAATAAATCACCATCGACGCACCAAACATCTCCGGATCGCTTTCAGCGAGATTAAGCACATACCCGGCGAGATCTCCGTCCGGTGTTTCAAAAGCCGTCTTATCGATGTGCAAGTCCGCTCTGACTATGTCTCCATCACGCCTGAAATTCCGCACCCTGCCCAAAAAAGTGCCGAGTGCCGTGCTACTCATGTTGGGATGACCAAACCGTGATTTGACTCCCGTTTTCACCTTGTTCCCAAGCTCAACAACAGAATTAAGCGAGATATCATCAAACTCGCCTCGGCTGTCCTTCGTAACGCCTTTCGTGACTACAGCGAAGCCATTGATGACTGCTGAATCTCTATCGATCTTGACGTTGCCGGAACGTACGACGTCTGCTCTGAATAAGTCTTTTTTCATCTATTCCTCACCTCCACTACCAGCGTCTGCGCTGTCTGCATTTGCGCTCTTACCATCACCTGAATCCGGCTTTTTATTGATTTCAAGCCCGAGCTCTTTGATTTTTTCTTGTTCTCTTTTTCTTTGCTCAAAACATTCCTCCCAGTCTTTCCCCTGCGCCGAATATAAATCCGAGTAAGTGATAATCCCGTTACGGATGCCCACTTCCGCCGCTTGGGCTTCTTTCAACGGATCAACCCATTCCCAGCCCGGCGTGATCCACGATGCGTTGACCCAATATTGCTTGTTCTCGTAAAACGATATCGCCCCCAACTCGCCCCTGAGATACGCTTCCTCTAAAACCATTTCCCAAACCGGCTGGCAGAGTTTGCGAGCGAGCCATTCCTGCCTAACCTTGAAATACCTGCGTGCCTCAAGAAGCGCCGCACGTGCGCTTGAGTAGTTCGTCTTTGAGAAATCCTTGGCGACTAACTCATACGGCAACCCCAGCGCCGCTGAAATCGCCCTGAGCATTTTCTCCACAAACGGCTCGAACGTAGCCGAAGGCCGTTGCGGATTAAACGACGTTATAGACTCACCCGGAAGAAGATGCCTTATCATGCCCGGCTCTAATGACTCTAAGAATTGCCCTTGAAAGTTGCGGTCATAGCCGGTGTTAAGATCCATCGATGCTTCCGAGGTGATAAATATCGAGAAACACGCCGCAATTCGTGCGGCGACTAGTTCAGCTTCGGCGTACTCCGCCAAGTCTTTGAAATACGTGAGCACTGGAGAAAAGAACGGAACCCCACGAGTCTGTCCTGATCGCTGAACCGGATATAAATGAAAAACATTCGGTCTGCCGAACTCATTACGTGCGGGGATCTCAATAAAATCTCGTTCGTCCGCTTTCGTGAACCGGTAATCACCGGGGTGGCTTTTTTGAATAAAGTAAGAAACCGGCTCTCCGTTCTCGCCAATCCTGACTCCGGCTCTAACAGTTTTGTCCCCACGTTTATCAGGCGGCGTGGCGAGTCTGTCTGACTCAATAACCTGCAACGCAAGCGAGTAAGGACGATTTTTGTCCTTAAACATTACCGGGATAACAATCGCCTCGCCGTTTTCTAAAATCTGCCTGTCAACCAGCTGTTGGATTTCGTAAAAGTCCATGCGATTGCCAGCGTCAGCGTATGGAAGCCATAACTTCCATGAGCGCTCGGCTTTCTTTTGAAACTTATCCGCCTTGCTTTCAGCGATCCCGAGAGCCTCTTTATCAACCCTGCTCTGTGGCCGGATACCAGTGCCAACGACGTTCGTTGTCATGGTGTTCGTGATCCCTGAGGCGTGTGCGTCATTACGGTTTAAGTCACGGCTACGTTCTCTCAAGTCCGGCAAATCAGGAATAATGTCCTGATCAGCGGATCCCCCGCCCGGAATCCAAGACGAACGCATTCTGTTTTTTTCCGCCCCACGATAAGCCCCAAACTTGTCGGATAACTTGATCGCCTCACGAAACATCCGCCTCTTTAAGCCAGCCTTCGGTGAGAAAAAACCAACTAAACCGTCTAACCCATTCGCTAATTTTTCTTTTATGCTCATACCGGATTCTCAAACTTTGCGTATGACGTGCGAGAACTGCCAGCGGCGATTTCCTGCCGTAACGTGTCCCGCAGTTTTATAAGTTCCGCCAATGTTATGTACTGCAAATTGCGGCCGCCGATCGAATACGACTGCACCGCCCCGCCAGTCATTCGGGCGTTAATCGCCGTCTCAACGTTCTCAAGCATTTCCTGTTTTGTTGGTGTGCTCATAACCTCTCCATCAGCCCAATAAAAAAACCCGACTCCCCCTTAGCTAAGGAATCGGGTTTTTATTGCTTATTGGGTGCGGCGGCAGTGATCAGCTGTCCCGCTTTTAATTTTCTAATTTAAGTTTATCTCATCTCATATCTTTTTCAATTGGGTCGTTACTACAAAATAGTAATAATTATTTTTCATCACTTGCCTCAACGGATTTGAAATTGTAGCCGCAATCCCGGCAAACATGATATCGAATAGGCGGTGAGCTTGAATAACACCGCACGTCTTTGCTTTTACACTTCGGGCATTTTAACGGAATATACCTCACGCCGTAATCCTCGCTGTCATTAACCGGTCTGCCAACAGGGCGACGTTCGATGTTGGGTTTTTTATCAAGCCAGTTTTCATGTCTATTCAGCCATCTGCCGCCCATTAAATCCACGCCCCTTCCCGCTTGCGAATCCAGCTGGAACGGCTGTGTTCCTGCCTTATATCTTTATGAACCGTACGCTCGTCTCTGCGAAGATTAAGCGCACGGATTATGTCAGCGGCGGCAATGGCGTAAACCTCCGCATCAAGATAGTGATTCGCAACCGAGGAGCGTTTTTTCTGCCAGACTTCCTTCGCCTTGCCTGTGTTTCTGTTTCTTACCAAAACCTTATGTTCAGCGGTGAACTGAGAAAGGTAATCATCTGACGGGTCTTTAAACAAATGCCATTTCTCCGGATCCTTGCTCGCAACAAGGCGGCTGATCTTGTCCTTATACTGCGTGACATTAAGATTCCACAGCACCAGCCCGTTCTTGATAATGCTTCCCGTGCGTGAATTAATATCTATCTTTGACGCCCGGTAAAATCTACCGTCCGTTAATTCTTCCTGACCCTTGATCGCCTTCGCCCGATCGTGCCACTGCCTGCAGAAGTGATACACCTCGTCAGTCCTGAACCCCGAATCAACGCATGTAATGTAAACCGGAAGTGTCTCACCACCCGAAAACTTTCTGTACTCCGTCTTGAATAACACCTCAACTAAATCATCCCAATATTCCAGAGAGCCGCACCGCACAAGCCACGACTGTTCCTCATATCCCCAGCCACGAATAACGTAATAAAAATGATCTTTCTGCACGTCAACGCCAGCGGTTAAGACAACCACATCATCGGGAACTATCCCTTCCGTATACTCGCAGGCGTGCGCTTTGACCCGATCAACCGTGGTCTCCTCAATTTTTTCTTCCCAAACCTCGGCAAGCCACGAATTGACAAAGTTCATCAATAGCTCAATGAAATCTTTCGACTTCAAAAACTCTGCGGCGATATCGCTCCAATTAAGCCACGGCGAGTAAAGTGAATTAATCCAAAATCCCCTGTGTTTACTTTTAATCCCCTCACCCCAAATCTCTCCTTGCTCGTTTATCTCGCAATCTCTCGGCACCCACTTTCCGTGAGCCAATATCTGTTGCTTTTGATAATCATCGATGCGCTTCTTGCAATGCTCGCACTCATACCACGCAAGCCTCTCGTTCCTGATTCTCTCAGCTGACCTCTCATGCTCCGGCCATTTGATCTGACCAAACACCAGTATCTGATACCCGCCGCAATGCGGACACGGCACGAAAAACCTGCGCTGGTCGGATTTTTCAAACTCACGATAGATGTAGCCATCACGAGTTGTCGGCGTTGATACCTTAACCGTCTTTTTATTCCAAAATGTTTTCTGTCGCTCTGTCGCCAACTTAATCGGATCAGCCTCACGCCCTGAGAACCTCGGGTATTTATCAATCTCATCTAAAAACAAATAGCGAATCGGTCTTGAAGCCAAATCCGCCGGACTGTTCGACCCTGCGAAGAATAGAATCATCCGGTCAAAACGATATTCGAGTTTCGTCATATCGTCAGCGTTAACCGGCATACGATTGCGAAGAACCGGCGAGCCGTGAATCATGGGAAGTACACGGTTATATGAAACGCTCTTTGCGTCGTTTTCTCTCGGTAACACCACCAGCGTGGGGCCCGGGTCCTGATCAATAACGTATCCCAGCATATTGAACATGCCCTCGGTCTTGCCGACTTGAGACGCCGCCATGACCGTGATCTCCTCGACATACGGATCCGTGAAAGCGTCCATCACACCCTGCAAATAAGGTGTGCGCACAGTCTTCCACCTGCCCGGTTCGGCTGACGTGACCGGATTGAGATAACGATATTGATCAGCCCACTGGCTGACTGTTATCTTCGCCGGACGCTTCCACGCCTGCAGTTCCGCCTGCGTCCAAATTTGTCTGTCCTGTTTCAATGTTCTCATTTACAACCCCTGCGAATTCATCAATAATTTCTGATATCGCCTCATAAAGAATGACTTCAATTTCCCTCGGCTCTTGCATAGAAAGAACTGGCGCAAGCCGTGTCGGTAAAGCCAAGAATGACCGCTTGACAGCGATGATTCTTGAAATGCGCCCACGCTCAACCTCCTCGCTTGAGACAAGCTCACCCTGAGCCTTCTTCAACTCAATCTCAAGAAGCGTCGCTTTATACTTCCTGATCTTTTCTTCCCAGTAAGCCTTGCCCTCGCCATCACCGGTCTTTTCTCTTTCCTCAAACCAAACCCTGATCCGCTCAAGATCGTAGTAACCATCTTTCGTGACCGGCATACCTTCATTGCGCCAGCGATAAACTGTGCGCTCCGACACGTCCATGAACTGCGCCACTTCCTCTGCGCTCTTAACGACAGTCGGCGCCTCCGGTTCTTTTTCAAACTCCTCAAGCTCTTTAATCTCCGGTTTCGTTAACGGCGTGCCGCTATGCAGTTTCTCAATCAAGTGCAAGTAGCGTTTCTTCCGGGCGATATCCGCCAAGTTCTGTTTCGGCTTCACTTCTTCCATTACGCTCTCACCGCTTTCTTGCCGGTAAATTCTTCCCAGCGCTTAACCGCCACATCCACAAAGAACGGTTCAAGTTCCATGGCAAAGCACCTGCGATTGACCCTCTCGGCGGCTATGATCTGAGAACCCGATCCGCAAAACGGCTCAAAACAAATATCCCCAACCTGCGTATGCACACGCATTGGTATGGCGAACACCTCCGTTGGTTTAACCGTGGGATGCTCAGCGATCGAGCTTCCCCGCTTCTTACCCTCCCAATCAAGCTCCCAAAGATCGGTGTGGTACTCCGGCGTGGTCGGGTCACCTGAGCGCACGAAATCAATCGACCAAACACTTCCGATAGATTTGTCCTTCGGGCGATACGGCGGCTTCTGCCCTTTGACCCACATCAAAAGACACGGCTCATGCCGCCACGAATAAAATGAGTAGGTCAAAATCACGCACGGCTTAACCCAAATGATTTGCTGATGAATGAGAATGTTGAGATCTTTGCACACACCCTCAATCTCGCTTCTGCGCTTCGATGCGTGCCAGAGATACAACGCTGTGTGCGGTTTGATAAATTTGAGTGCGACAGAATAAAAACTTTTCATGAATGCCGATGCGTCCGGGATATCAACTTCGTGGTAAACGTTCGACCAATCCCTGCCACCGTTAGGTCTATCCTTACCGGTGTAATCAACGCAGTACGGCGGGTCGGTTGCGAGCAAGTCCGCCTGCTGTCCGTCC
The DNA here is from genome assembly GCA_044225175.1 of Candidatus Omnitrophota bacterium. Taxonomy (GTDB): domain Bacteria; phylum Omnitrophota; class Gorgyraeia; order Zapsychrales; family Fredricksoniimonadaceae; genus JACQCF01. Next base: position 650,646 of record JBGAJA010000001.1, read on the forward strand.
ATTAACCGGGCGACATCTTCTTCTTTAGTGCTGTCACCGCATAACAACCGGTGATCCCCGAGAATCCATAAGTCCCCGGGTTTGGTGATAAGATCCTTCGGCGGTTCGGGAAGATCATCAGGCAACGTTTTACCAATGCCTTTATTCTCCTGCTCAAACTCCCGCACTTGATCCCTAAGCTCCTGCATACGCAAAGCGAGATATGCGTCCCCATTCTCCGTACGCAATTTCTCAAGAAGCGGAATGATCGCCGCTGTCCACTGCCCGGTTATTTCTTGAGAGTTGAGCGTGACGTTCATAGCCATTTCGGCTATCTCATCCACGTCAACCATGATGACCGTGACTTTCTCAACGCCCGCTTCCTGCAAAATCTTGTATCGCTGATGTCCTGAGATGATTCTCATGTTGCGCCGGTTCACCACCAAGAGATCCACCATCCCGAACCGCTCAAGCGACTGCCGAAGCCCCGCTAACGCCTCGTCCGAAATCTCTCTTGGGTTATACGGAGCCGGTTTAAGCTCTGACACACTGACATCGCAAATGTCAGGATTGACATTAATGTTTGCCATCGAAATTCCTCCTTATTTGCCCATTCCTAAGCGTATTCCCCCATGAAATGCGCCTTTTTGAGCCTTTTGTGACCATTTTGACCGCCTTGTTTTGACCTCACTGACACTGACACGCATTTTAAAATTTTATATCACTCACAAAATGCGCCTCGCCCGACCCTCGCCCAAACCGCCCCCAGAAGGACCCGTAAAAATTCTTGCCTAAAACGTAACGCATATCGTCAGCACTCCTGCGGCCGTCCAGTAAATTGCGTGCCGTACGTCCCCACCACAGGCGTACACAACACCTGCGGCGAAATCTAAAACGATTAATATGATCGGGAATAATTTCTCCATCGCTTCTTCTTCCTCTTGCTTCGTTCTTCAATCTGTTTTCTTTTACGGGCTTCATCTTCAAGGACAATTGTTCCCTCAAACAGATCAACTGCGTACTGAACCTTGCCCCAATAGTCCTTCTCCTCATCCGTGAACGTCGCCCATATTGCGTCCATGGGGGCTACCACCCGCTCATTAAACTCGTCCTTGTCCTTTTGCGTGGCTGTGCCGTCCATCATCTTCTTGTTTAGCCAGCGTGAGCCGTCAATGAACCGTTTGTATAGCCTTTTGAACTCCTCATGCTTATCCATACAAAAAACTCCACCGTAGTTTTCCCCTTATAAATCAACCACTTACGTAAACCCGGTGGAGTAAGTGGAGAGATTTTGCATTTCTCCTGTACATATATATAAAAACCAAAATTTTTCTCACACACGAGTTATAGATAAAAAACTCCACTTTCTCCACCACTCGCCACAACTTATTGTCAATTAACGACTTATAGCGGTGGAGTTTTTGAGGCATAAACTCAATATGGCCGATCATCGAAATCCTCCCCCTTGGGAATCTCCCTGAGCTTGAGCCCCTGCCAGTAATACCTGCCTTTAAGCCGCCCCACTGTGCCTCTTTGCTTCTGATACCCATGCTTCTCCATGTAATCGTTAAAGTCCTTCTTACGCATGAAAGCATCCGAGTTTTCCTTAAACGAATCATAGAGCTCGGAAACGCCGACTACTTCCATCTCCCCAAACTCACAAAGCTCATCCAAGAACGCCCCAATAGCGTCCTCATCTGATTTATAATCCTGTGTTGCGCACTGCACGATTTGCGGCGGCTTCATGCCTTCCTTCTGCATCTTTAAGAAACCCTCAACAGCCCAGCGCAATATTCCGGGCAGTTCCGGATACAAAAACTTCTCTGCGAACTTCTCAATCTTGTTCGCACCCTCAAATTTATGCTCAAACGGAATAAGCCGGATACGGCGCCATATTCCGTCATCCGTCCCCTTGATCGTGGGTTTATAATTCGTGGAAAGGTAAATCTTGCCGGTAGGTTTAAACTCGAAAAACTCCTGTCTTAAAAATCGTGCTGATATAGGCTCCTCGCTCGTGAAGCGTTTGACTAACGCCTCATCAAGGGTCTTTGAGCGTTCAAGCTCCGATGAGATGATGAACCTTGCGCCCTTAAGCCTCGCCACATCGTTCGGGATCTCGTTGCCCCGCTTAGCGATCAATGTCGATGTGGGCGTTATTGCGGCGTAACTGCCGAGAATCTTATAGAACGTCTCAACGAAAGTTGACTTACCATTCGCACCGTCGCCATGAAGGATAAAAAACACCTGTTGCGACACATCGCCAGTAAGCCCGTACCCAACAGCCTTCTGAATAAAATCGATTAACTCTTTATCGCTTTTAAAGATAGTATCGAGAAACTTCATCCACTCCGGGCATTGCGCCTTAGAGTCGAAATGCGTGTTACATATCTTCGTGAGAAGAAAATCCGGGCTGTGCGCCGACATCTTGCCCGTGCGCAAATCAAGCACGCCGTTCTGACAATTTAATAAATACGGATCAGCGTCGAAATCATCTGAGCGCACCGACATCCCCGGCCAGCTTCGAGCCACGTTCGCCATAGCCCTGAGTTTCGCCTCGTTGCCTGAAATGCGCATGTGCTTGATAAAATACTTCTGCTCCTCCTCATCCATCTGCTGAAAGTAATCATGAAAAGCTCTAACGGTGTCCCGAGCCAATGCCGTGATAACGTGAATCTCATCGAGCTTCCACGCCCTGCCGTCCCAAACGTGCCAGCCGCCAAGATTATCGCAATTCCTGATAAGCCCGGCATGCCGCTCAACAAGCCGCTTGGAATTCCACTCATCGTTCCACAAGCCAGCCGGAACGCTTGAATGATCCTGCCGCTTGACCTTAAAACCGTATTTTTCCTCCGCTACTTTAACGGCACGCTTAAACAGCTCGCCTCTTAACGCCCCGGGCTTTGCTTCTTGGCAGTCGATAATCCCCTCAAGCACAGCGATAAGAAGAAGCGTTCCTCCGCCTGAATTACAGCGGAAACATTTCCAGACGTTCTTCTGCGGATGCACAACAAGATTCATCCCAGTCTTTGATCCATGAATGGGATGAGCGCAGGCGTACTGGCCGGATAATTTCTTTAACTCAATTCCGTTCTTTTGCAGAACGGACATAATGTCCAAATCTTCCGGCTTAATGCCGTCATACAACTGCTTGTCATCAACCAAAAACTCTGCGAGCGGGGCTAATATTTCCTCACGGCTGATGCGTGTTATTCCCAAATCACGAAGAAGCTCATACGGCGTTTTTGTGTCCGGATGAATCGATCCGCACCCGACAACCTGAGCGCCATTCGATATAATCTCGCCGAAATGATCCTTGTCCTTATTGAGGACGATCTTGCGTGTGATCTCGGCACATAAAAAATAATAATGATGCCCGCACTTCGGCGTCTTAACCGTGAACGTCTTGGGTAAATCCGACTCGGCGATCTCGCTAATGCATTTCTGATCAGCGTCAAGAACGATCAGCTCGCCCTCACCGCCCATCACGCCGTAATTATTGCCGGTATTAAACCACGTCTCGATATCTGTAAAACGGTACGGTTTCTTCTGCCATCCTGTCTCAAGCGGTATTTTCGTTTGACCACGGAGTTTGAGGAAACCATACCGGTTATCACGTAACTGCTCCGGTATTGTCATAAAACACTCCTATAAAAACAGGGGTGAGGACAAAATGTCCCCACCCCTTATCCTCTTTAATATGGTCTTTCTTCCTCCGTGGTATCCTCAACGTGAACCTGAATATCCTTCGCTTTAGCGGCGAAGTCTTTCCACAACCGCTCGCACACGGCGAAATCCTCCGGTGCGGCGTCACCCACAGGCGCAACCCTTAAAACAGCGTACGTCCCGATATCGTTTGACTCCATCTGCGAAGTTAAACGGTACTTGCGGGAAAACATATCCCCGCCCCGGAACTTGCCAAGCGACAACAACTGTTTGCCCGTGCGATAGCTCGTCTTTGCGAAGCTGACGATCACCGGCATGGGAACGCCCGGGAAGAACGAGAAGAAGTTAAGGAACGTAGTTGCCACCGGTTTCTCGCCGTTAGGCCCGAACTTCGTCTGCGCCTGAACCTGCGGGTCGCTCGGGTCCGCTGAGCGCCAGATAATCGCTCCCGGCTCAAAGTCCGAGTCGAAATTCGGATCGTCCTTGCTTCTCGGGTTAAAACGAATGTAATTCTTGAAGGAGAATATCGGGATAAACTCCTCCGGTAACGACTCCTTCGTGAGTGAGTTTATGATTGCCCCGATCTTTATGCCGGGCAATCCGTCCTGCATCTCAGGCGATAACGCCTGAATGAGCTTTGCTCTCGGGATGATCAAGTCTTGCTGATCAACTCCGGATTCAAAACCTCTCTGTTCTTTATCCGCCTGCATTAGAGAACCTTCTTGCGTCTTTACGATTTCCTGACTCATGTCATGCCTCCTTCGTTTTTCAGGCGTAAAGCCTGATTGTTGGTTTTAAGTAATAACTGATGAACTCCGGAACCTCGACCCCTCCCTCTATGCACTCTTTCGTGAAACTCGAAAGGGTCTGCGGCATGACAGTTGTCTTGATAAGATCCTCACGCTTCTGCTCTTTAAGGAAATCAAAAAGCCTGTCCATGTTCTCCTGCCGACAGCTCGCATAAAGTTTCGGTTTCTGAATCTGAGCGTATCCCATGCCCTCATACTTCGCTGTGGACACCGCCCCATTCGCTTCCAAAAACTCAATGAGCCGTGATTCCGCTTTCTCGTATTCCTCCTGCGACTCGTCCAACGCCGCCTTCATTTCTTCTCGGCGTTCTCGTGCGCATTTGAACCGATACAGCAACTCTCTTTCCGTGTCTTTCTCCGGCATTATTTACCTCCCTTTATTTCCTGCGTCATGCACGACTGAATATCCTTGTCGTAAATATTCATCGTGTCGTAATGCCGCTCCTTATCCAGCGGAGCGACCTTGTAAAAAATTCCGCTTTCAGTCTCAGTGATGCTGATAACCTTGACGGCGATGAGAAGTTTTTCTCCGACCTTAACCATTTAAATCACCTCCTTCGTTAGTAAGTAGATTCCTGACCTGATCCACGCTACGACACACAGCAACACGCCCACCGGCACGTTTAATCTGTTCAAGAACGTAAAGCTGTATTCTCGTAGCCTTGTTATTCCCGACCTTAAGCTCGGCCGCAAAAAAGCGTCCTTTTCTGCAGATAAGCACGTCCGGGATTCCCGCCTTCCATCTGTCCGATGTTTTGTAAACCCAAGCATCGCCAAACTCCCTCCTAAGCATTGCGAGGACTTTTTCCTTTAGCCTTTTTTCTGACAATTCCATAGACCACGTCCTGTAATGACTGTTTGCGTTGCAAAACTTTCAAAAGCTCCTCATCAATCGAATCCTTCGCCACCAAGTAAACGTACAAACAACTCTTGTTCTGCCCGATCCTGTGAATGCGATCCCTCGCCTGAGCGTGCGCCTCATACGAATAATCGAGGCTGAAAAACACCATCGCTGAACAGTTCACGAACGTAAGCCCGTGCGCCGCTGAGCGGGGATGCGCTATGAGATACCGCACCTCGTTGTTTTTGAATTTGTTGATCGACTCGTCCCTGTCGGGCGTGTCGGAATAAAGCGTCGTGACCTGATTCACCCCGTACTTATCGCTGATAAGTTTCTCGATGGCGTGAACCTCATGATGAAACTGAACCCAAATGATCACCGGCTGATTACCCAACTCCTCGAGTACCTCCTCAAGCTCTTTAATTTTTGAGGAAGCCCCGATTTGAAGCGCCGCCCCGGTAGCTGAATATAAAAACCCGGCTGTCACCTGCCGCAATTTCATGAGTTTCGTGAGAGCGATCTGCGCTGTCACCTCAACACCCTCAATCTCGGTGATAAGCAAATCCTCCATCTCCTTATAAGCCTTGCGCTCCTGCGTCGAGAGCGTAACCTCTCTGGTCTCATCAATCTTCTCGGGAAGATCCAACGCTTCCTCTTTCTTGACCCAGTGCGTGAATGGCTTAATCTCGCTCATCAACAGTTCCCTGTTCTCGTTCGTGATGGCGTACTTCCAGCCTTGACTGAAGATCTCCCGAATCTCGTCTTTACTCATATACCGGCTTCCCTGTCGCATGATGCCATTGCGTTCCAAATGGAAATATGTATTGCGGAATGCGTAGAACGATTTGTGAAGCAACTCCGGCTGAACGAAATTCATCTGTCCCCAAAGCTCAAACTCGCTGTTCGGCATCGGGGTCCCGGAAGCGATCAGCCGATAAGGAAAACAACCGGTTAACTCAAGAAGCGTCTTTGTGGTGACGCTCTTATTATTTTTTAGGCGGGAACTCTCATCGAGGATACACATGAACCGATGCTTCCAAATAAGCGACTCGACAAGCGGTAAATTCTTTTTCGAGATAAGGCACTCGTAGTTGATGACCACAATATCCGGCACCTCGCCCTTGATCTCCTTGAACGGAGCGTAGGTGAAGTCGGTAAATTTCTTGATATCCTCGCCCCACGCCGAATTGACCAAGGAAAGCGGACAAACAACCAATAACCTGAGGCTGGGGTGTTTTCCTCTGTAATACCGGAACACCTCAAGGCCCGTGCGAGTCTTACCTAACCCGGGATCGTGGAAGAACGCACCGCATCCATGATTGCGGATAGCGAACTCAACAGCCTCTTTTTGGTGCCTGTAAAGACTCACGACTTTCTCCTTAACTCCTTGCAGTTGGCTTCCCGTAAACGCATCCGGTTGTACCAACTCAAGCGCTTATAAATTTCCTTTAGTCCCCGAACTACCTTCATTGCGCACCCTTTCCACGGTGAATGACTGCTCGCCGTAATCCTTAATAAGAAGCCCGGTGAACACCTCAGCTATGTGCTCGCCCACCGGGCTGGAAACATCGATAACGACCTTGTTGTCCGCCGCAAGATACGCCGCATTGAGCCTGACCTTCGCCTGCCCAAACGTGCATTCAGCCGCCACGACAGCGAAGGCGATCTTTTCCTCGATCTGCTCACGGCTTAAACTTCTGTTGAATTTGAACCTACAAACCTGCATCGTTTTTTCCTCCAAGGCGTACATTCCGGAAAACCTCGAAAAGTGTCGGAACTTTTTTTAATCGAGATACTCATGAAGGTTTTCCTGCTGGAATATGGCTTTGATGCGCTTAATGTCGTCATAGAGAGTGCTTCGGGGCGTATTAAGCAACTCACTGGCTTCCGATACGCTCAACCCCTCCTCACCCAAAAGGCGACACAACTCCCTCTGCTGTGGGGTTAACTTCTCAATAGCCCGATGGATGTCGATCTTGAGTAATGCGGTGATATGCAGATCCGAGACGTGATTCTCGTCTTCTGAAAGCTGATCTAAATAGGTAGGCGAGCCTTCTTCATCAGAAATCGGCTCGTTTAGCGAGACGTTATTAATCCCTGCTTTACGTTTTCCCGCTGTATGCTTTTCGATAAGGTGCTGAAGTTTATGCGCCACAACCCGGGACATAAACGTCCGCACATTTGCCCCAGCCGAAGGGTTAAAGTCATCTTTCGAGAAGTGCCAATCGGTAAGGCACTCCTGAAGAAGATCATCAAACCCTTCCAGCTCCAAACATTTCCACTGCTTCCTGAACCTCTCAATTACGTTTTTCGCTACCCCAATTTCCCAATCTTGAAACAGACCTTCGTACCTCGGACTCATCATGAGACACCTCCGCTTTCTTTTTTTGCGGTGTCTCAAATGAGCCCAACTAAAGGATAGCTTTAATAACCCCTCAACAAAATCACGGAGGGCTCCGTGATTTAGGATTTCCGACGAGAGTGCGTCCCGGATATATCAACCAATCCGAGCAACTCCTCCTGCGTGGGGGCACGCTTTAAAATCCCGGCTATAACCTGAGTGACGGCCTTCGCCAGCACTTCCCCCTGTGTTTGATCCTCAACCACACTGCGGGGCTTGTCCGGGTAAACAACCGTGATTCGATCGCCGAAACGTTTTTGAAATTGACTGACTATTGGTTTGCCCATTTGGTATCACCTCAGGGCGTACATTCCGGAAAACTTCAAAAAGTGTCGGAAAAAATCCGACAAAATACCCAAAAATCCGGAATGTATAAGTAAGACCGTATTTACTCTTGCGGGCTTGATATAGCTTGACTTGTCCGAGGGGTTGTTATAGGGGTTGTTGTAAAGGAAAGGAGAAAAATGATAGCGCCAGCACTAGAAAGAAAACGAAAACGATTCGTAATTTACACCAGATGCTCAACCGACGATCAGGCGCAAGGCGACTACACGACACTGGACGCCCAAGCGCACCACTGCAAAAACATGCTCGAGGCTTTTGGCTACGAGCTGGCTAATTTCGGAGAGAACGGCATCATCAACGACGACGGATACTCCGGTAAGGATCTCAACCGTCCGGGCATTCAAGCGATCCTGAAAGATATCCAAAAAACACGATCATTCGATGGGATCATCTTTTTCCGGCTCGACCGTCTGACCCGAAACCCCCGTGATCTTTACGGCATGATTGACATCTTCAAAGCCAAAGAGGTCGACTTCCTATCCGTTCGTGAAAATCTGGACAGCTCAACCGCCATTGGCCGGGTTGTTATCGGCATCATCGGACTGCTCTCCGCTTTCGAGCGTGAAATGACCGGTGAACGTGTCAAAGCCTCAGCGATCGCCCGGGCAAGACAAGGCAAATGGGTAGCGGGCAAACCACCGTTTGGCTACAAACAAATCAAAGACGGCGAGCCCCTTCCAAACGGCAGACAACCTCATAAAAACGTGATCGATGAAACCATAGCCCCGCACATACGCCGAATCTTTGAGCTGGCCGCTGATAACAAGACCCTAAGCGAAATTGGGCACCGTCTCATCCAAAGCGAAGTGCCGACAGCCAAGAAAATGGTCTGGCGCAAACAAACGGTCGCCAAAATTCTCAAGAATCCGTTCTACAAAGGCATGATTTCCTACTGCAAAGAACTGCACAAAGGCACACACGAAGCGATAGTTGATGAAGAACTCTGGGACAAGGCGAACCGGGTGATCACGGCAAATTTGCCCGGGCACAGATTCAAGAAAATAGTGAAAGATTATAACCAGCGTTTGAAAGGATTACTGAAGTGTGGGAAATGCGGGAGTAGTTTTGTCTGCACCATAGCTCACAGCCATAACGGTAACATTTTTTATTATTACGAGTGTAGCCGGGCAAGACAAAAACTCGGGTGTGACACCAAGCGGATATCCGCTACGGCGTTTGATGAAGCGGTGATTGCCTTCTTTAGGCGAGCGTCAACAGACCAAGAAATAATCGTGAAGGCGATGGGAAAAGCCATCAAGGATAATGCAACCAAACTGGAAATCTACGATAAAGAAATCAAGACCCTCCAAAAGAAACTCGAAAAGGCGAAACAAGCGGCGGCCAAGCTATTAAACTTAGCCATTGAGAAAGTGATCCCGAGAGGCGTCACCTACTCTGAAAAAATGACCGCTTACGAAAAGGAAATCACGGTGGCTGAAGATCAGCTCTCAAAAGCGGTCGCACGCCGCAGGGCCGCTGACATGTCGATCCACTCCAGCGAATACTTATACTCAAACCTGCGGTTTGCCATGGCTCATCTGGACGAAGCCCCGGCAGAAGCCCAAATAACCCTGCTGAAAGCCCTTATTAAGGCCATGGACGTCCATGATGACCACATTATCATGCGGATGTACGTTGGCGAGCCGTTTGACGAGGTTTCCTGCCAAATTGACCCCAAAAAACAAGAAACCCTGCCCCACACCGATAACGGTGTAGAACAGGGTTCGCCTGAGCGTCAACAATGGCGGAGAGGCAGGGATTCGAACCCTGGAGACACTTGCGCGCCCACACGCTTTCCAAGCGTGCGCATTCGACCACTCTGCCACCTCTCCGTCAAATGTTATTACTTAATACAAAGCTTGTCTTTGGGCCTTAATTCGTTCGTCAGCTAAATACTCATCATATTTCATCATTTGATCAATATAGCCCTTAGGTGTAATCTCAATAATGCGATTAGCAACACTTTGAACTAACGTATGATCATGAGATGAAAATAAAATAGCGCCAGGAAATGTTTCCATTCCCTTATTTAAAGAAGTAATAGACTCCAGATCTAAGTGATTGGTTGGCTCATCCATAATAACGACATTAGCACCAGTTAACATCATTTTAGAAAGCATACATCGAACCTTTTCACCTCCAGAGAGCACCTTAACCTTCTTTAAACTTTCTTCTCCGGTAAACAACATGCGTCCTAAGAATCCACGAACAAAATTTTCATCAGTTTCTTTTGAATATTGTCTTAACCAATCAACAACATTTAAATCCACATTAAAATATTTAGTATTATCTTTAGGAAAGTAAGTTTGTGACGTAGATACACCCCATTTGAATGAACCGCTATCTGGCTGCAGCTCTCCCATAAGAATTTGAAAAAGGGTTGTTTTAATAAGATCATTAGATCCAATAAAGGCAATCTTGTCTGATTTATTCACATGCATAGAGAAATTCTTAAACATTAGCTGATCATTGATGGATTTAGTCAGATTCTCTACGTGAAGCACGTCATTTCCTGCTTCTCGTTCTGGTTTAAAGCTAATAAATGGATATTTTCGTGAGGAAGGTTTAATTTCTTCAAAATTAAGTTTTTCTAAGATTTTCTTTCTTGAGGTTGCTTGTTTGGCTTTTGAAGCATTTGCGGAGAATCTAGCAATGAAATCTTGAAGTTCTTTACGTTTATCTTCTGTTTTCTTATTTTGATCTGAACGCTGTCTTAAAATTAATTGACTTGCTTCTAACCAAAAACTGTAATTTCCTGTAAATTGAGTGATTTTTCCAAAATCAATATCACAAATATGGGTACAGACATTATCTAAAAAGTGACGATCATGTGAGACAACAATAGCGGTATTTTGGAAATTGATTAAGAATTCTTCTAACCACATACAAGTATCCACGTCTAAATGGTTAGTAGGCTCATCCAAAATTAAAACATCAGGATTTCCAAACAATGCTTGAGCTAAAAGAACACGAACTTTTTGTGAACCTTCTAGATTTTTCATTTGCTCCCGATGAAGAACTTCAGGAATGCCTAAATCACTTAAAAGCTTAGCCGCATCAGACTCGGCATCCCATCCATTCATTTCACCAAATTGGGCTTCAAGCTCAGAAGCTCTAAGACCATCCGCATCAGAAAAGTCAGGCTTGGCATAAAGTTCATCCTTTTCTTTGATGACCTTATAAAGCTCTTTATGGCCCATAATAACAGTTGTAATAACATCATATTCATCATAAGCAAATTGGTCTTGTCGAAGCATGGAAAGACGTTTACCAGAGCCTATTGAAATAGTTCCTCCGGTTGAATCCATGTCCCCTGAAAGAAGCTTTAGGAATGTAGATTTCCCGCTTCCATTGGCACCTATAATCCCATAGCAATTGCCAGGGTTAAAATTGATGGAAACTCCATCAAAGAGGACTCGTTTTCCAAACTGAAGAGAAACATTACTTGCGGAAATCAATTTTCACCTCGAAAGATTAATAGAGATACTTAACACAAGGCGCAAATTATAACAACTTGCCAGTACAAACGCAACTAAGAAATACCCAAATAAATCTTAAAATACTTATTGCAACTTAATACTACCAGATATAGGATAACATCAGTTTTTAACCCACATAATATAGGTGAGTAACATTATGAATGTCGTCATATTAAATCCCTCCTTTGGAGATAATTTTGTTCGAGTTGCTCGTTGGGCAGCTAAGTCTAGGGGGCGGGTACAGCGTCATCCAGAATATCTTTTAACGGCAGCTCAAGTCCTTATCAACGCAGGTCATAATGTTCATTACGTAGAAGCAGCAGCACGAAATTTTTCAGAAAAAGAATCTATTGAAACAACCGTCAATTTAAAACCAGAACTTTTGGTTTTACATGTCACTACTCCATCCATTTATTCTGATATAGAGCAAGCAAGAACAATTAAAACCCAAACAAAATGTAAGGTCGTTTTTATTGGGCAGCATGCAACCGCTGAAATTGAGAATACTTTTGAAATCGGAAAAGGTGTTGTCGATTATATTCTTCCTCGTGAATATGACTATACATTGCGCGACTTAGCGAATGGTGTACCAGATGAAAAAAATCTTGGACTTTGTTGGCTAAAAGATGGTGTTTTAAGAAAGAATATGCCCCGACCTGATATTGATGTCAATGAACTTCCCTTTCCAGCCTGGCAATTAATTCAGCCTGAATGGTATCCTGATGGCGGAAAGAAATTCCCCTTTTTAACCCTCATGACTGGTCGTGGGTGTAACAATGCTTGTACCTTCTGTCGTGATCCTCAATTGATGTATGGCTATAAACTTCGTAATCGAACAGCTGCTTCTGTTGTTGCCGAAATGGAACATGATCTAAAGCTTCATCCTCAAATTCGTGAAATTATGTTTGAAACTGATACTTTTGCAGCTGAACGTCAGCATGTCATTGATGTCTGTAATTTGATTATTGAAAAAGGAATCAACAAGAAAATCACTTGGTCTTGTAATATGAGAGTTAATACTGATCTTGAACTCTTACCTTTGATGCGTAAAGCTGGTTGTCGTATGCTGATGACAGGTTTCGAGTTTGGAACAGATGAACATCTACGCGTCATTAGAAAAGGTGGAGTTTCTGTTGATATGGCACGTAAGTATTCTGAGGAAGCCCATAAACATGGGTTTACTATCCATGGATGCTTTATGATTGGCGCCCCAGGTGAAACCAAAGAAAGTGCTCGAAAAACGATCGAATTAGCTAAATCAATGCCGCTAGATACCATACAAATAACCGGAGTTGCTTCTTATCCAGGAACATCTCTTTACAAATGGGCTAAAGAAAAGAAGTATATTTTAGCTCAAGATTGGCGTGATTGGTTGACCCCAACTGGGGAACAACGTACATTGCTTTCCTACCCTCAATTTTCTCATAAAGATATCGATGAACATATTGATATTGGCCTTAAAGAATTTTATATGCGACCAAAGCAAATCTGGCGTATGTTTATTACCATTACATCTATTGGTGATCTTTTAAGAAAACTCTATGGATTTAAAGCTTTTGTTCAATACTTTGCCACTAAATTCATTAGAATCCTTAAAGGGCAGGGATTACATGAAAAACCCAAGACCAAGTTCTTACATAGAACGCTACATGTCACCTCAGGTACCAATGCGTCATTGACACCTGTTGGATAATGTGTTAATTTTTTAAAGAATTTTTAACAAATCACTATTAAAGGAGAAGTTTATGGCTCACGTAGTTACTGAACCTTGTATCAAATGCAAATACACCGACTGTGTTACGGTCTGTCCTGTCGACTGTTTCCACGAAGATGCAGAAATGCTCGTTATCGATCCAGAAGTTTGTATTGATTGTGGTGCCTGTATCCCAGAATGCCCGGTTCAGGCCATCTATACAGATGGTGATACACCGGCTAAATGGAAGAGTTATGTTGAATTAAACGCTTCTAAATCAAAAGAACTTCCAATGATTAACCAAAAGAAAACACCTTTAGCTCCTCCAAAGGCATAAATTTAAAGAAATTATTAATCCCTGGTTCATTAATGATCCAGGGATTATTTTTTATATGAAACAAAAACTGAAAACAAAATGGAATATTGACAGTGACAGAGATTTTTGGCTGATCATGCTCACCTTCTCACTTGCTGGGATGGGTATTTCATTGATTAGAATCTTTTTATTTCCCCTTCTTGGAATATCAGAAGCAACCCCCACGTGGCTGATTGTTTTATGTTACATTCCTTCAGCTTTCTTTATGTATCAAATCGGATTGCTATTCTTTGGAACGCTCTTGGGACAGTTTAAGTTCTTTTGGGAATGGGAAAAGAATATGCTTCGTCGCCTTCGTTTAATTCGCACTAAAAACGTAAAGCATTAAATAAATCAATACTCCAGTTACTGAAACATACAGCCACGCCGGGTAAAGCCAGCGGGTGATTCGGGTGTGTTTGGTAAATTCGCCTCTTAAAGCATACCGAATAGCCATAATGATAAAAGGAACAATTAAGACGGCAAGAGGTGTGTGTGTCCCTAAAATTAAGAAGTATAGAGTCCTTTTAATTCCCTGCCCTTGATAATGGCTAATGCCTCTCGAAGTAAAATGATAATAAAGATAACAACATAAAAATAATGTTGAAGATAAAAAAGCGCATTTCATTAACAAACTATGCAACTTTTGATTTTTATTCTTAATTGCTATAAACCCTAGCAATAGAAAAACTCCAGCTAGCGCATTTAAAGAAGCGTTAATTGTTGGAAGTAAAGGCAAACTCATTTTAGAAGATATTATCAACGAGGATTAATATAAAGAGCATGGGCAAATAGACGACAGTTGAAAGAAGAATATTACGGGCATTTAATTTAGAAGGATCTTTCTTAAAGGCCCAGGCATACCAAACCATTGAAATACCCAATAACAAAGCCCCCCAAAAATAAAACTTCCCTGTCATTCCAATTAACGAAGGCATAATTGAAAAGCCAATGAGTGCAAATGTAAAAAACATGATTTGAGCTAAAGTAAAACGACTATCGGGATAGACCACAGGAAGCATCTTAAATCCGGCTTTTCTATAATCTTCTCTAAAAATCCAGGCAATCGAATAAAAATGAGGATGCTGCCATGTAAAAAGAATCAAAAATAGGATCCATGCTTCCACTCCTAGTTCTCCCCTTGCAGCTGCCCATCCACCCATGGCTGGAATGGCCCCTGGGATAGCTCCAATTGTTGTATTAAGCCATGTTAGCTTCTTCATAGGGGTATACACAATGACGTATAAAAAGGAGGTTAAAAGGCTTAAGAATGCCGTTAACAGATTGACTCCAACACAAAGGATAGATAGTCCAAGTAAAATTAAACAAATACCGAAACCCAAAGCATTTGCAGGTGAAATGACGCCAGAAGGAATAGGTCTATGTTTGGTTCTATCCATTAAAGCATCAACATCACGTTCAAGGTAGTGGTTAAGAACCCCAGAACCAGCACAAGTCAATGCAGCACCTAGCAAAGTGATTATCATACGCAATGGATGATGGAACCCATCTGCCAAATAAAAACCCAAGGCTGTTGTGACAAGGATCAGAGCATTGATACTTGGTTTAGTTAATTCAATATAGGCATCAAATAATTTTTTGTTCATTTTGACTTTAATTGTTGAGTAAAAGCTCTCCATCCACATGGACCAGAACGTAACAAAAGAAGAAAACTGAGCGCCAAAGCCACTGCACCTGTTGCAACATGCATAGTGGTCACAATAATCTCTTTTTTAAATAGTACTGTAGAAATACCTAAAGTGATTTGTAATACAATCACTAAATTTAGTAAAAAGAGAGTCTTTATCACTAAAGGTTTGTTTAAATATTTCTGATAAGCTAAATAATTAATATAAAGTAGTTTGAAAAGAATCAACAATGCCCAAAAACGATGCATAAAGTGAATATGCACCTGTCCCATAGTTACAGGCTCTAGCCCATTTTCAAAACGCCAAGCATTGATATTGCTTAGCATGGCCTTATTCATCGTCGGAACAATAGATCCTCCCATTGTTGGGAAGTCAGGAATAGCTAATCCTGATTCTGTATGACGCATCCAATTGCCTAAAATCAATTGAATATAAATCATGCCGGTAAAAATTAGAATAAACCTTAACCATTTTCCATCTAAGGAATCAGGCTGAGATATTCTTTTCTGATGTTCCACAGACAATCCATAAGCAATCATCACAACAATTAAGAAAAATGTTTGAGCCAAGATTCCATGCATCATAGATAGCCAAACGGGTAAGAAATATTTGACCGTCAACCCGCCTAAAACACCCTGCATAATCACCGTTAGGAAGGCTATAAGGCCTAAACGTTTAAGCCAAAGGCCAACTGGTGATCTCCAAAGCCAAATACACAATATAAGAGTTAAAAGACCAACAATGGAAGCTAGCATGCGGTGGGTATGCTCATATTTGATCCCCCCAACCATTTGGTCTAAAGGAAATGAAAACATGAAATGCCCATATGTCGTGGGCCAATCGGGGACAGAAAGTCCAGATTCTGTACTTTTGACCAATCCCCCTAAAAAAATAAGAGCAAAGACCATAAAACAAAGAAATTTGGAATAAATTCTTAATCCATTTAATGTCATCATGGGGTCTCGAAAAAATTATTTATTTAAAAATCTGAGGATAAACCAAACTAATCCAGGCAATAAGATTAATAGTGTAGCAATCCCAGCGACCATAAAGAAGAATTCTTTTGGATCAATACCAGGATTTATGAGTTTTGCTCTTTCTACACCATTAAGATGAAGGATATAGCTTTCCACATCAGCAATTTGTGCTTGGGTAATTGTATTGGAATCTCCAAAGTTTGGCATATCTGGTCCACCATGTGTATTTGGTGATCCATGTTGAATATAAACATCAATTCTATTAATAAAGGTTTGAATATCTTTGCTGTAAAAGTTCTCTGGAATCGGATTTAATGATGGGACTCCTTTTTCAGCTTTAAATCCTTTTGCATTAGTATTTCCATTTGGACCATGGCAAAGCAAGCATTGTTGATTATAAATAATCTTCCCATGTTCAAAATTACCAATAATGCTTGATGCTTTCCCAATAGCTGCTCTATTAACACCTTCCCCGGATTCCTCAGAAGCTCCAGCAGGAGCTGCTTCTGGTGTTCTAGTTTCTAAAGATTTAATAAATTCAACTAAAGCATTCATTTGCCCATCATTAATACGAGTTGCAAAAGAAGGCATGATGGTAGCCGGATTATGTTGTTGTGGATACATGATTTGAGTTTTAAGCCACTCTTTAGCTCTTTTTTCTTTTATCATACTTGCCATAAGGTCAGGACCTGATTTGAAACTCTTTCTTCCTCGAATGTCATGGCATTGAATACAACCCTGAGCTGCAAAGACTTGTTCTCCTGCGGCACTATCTTGAAGAGGTGCTTGGCCATCAACAGCAGCGACTGCAACAGCCGGTGGCGGAGTTTCTTTTGGAGTTAATCCTTCTAAGTAATCTAATAAAGAATTAACATTTTTGTCACTTAAATGAATATAAGGCGGCATAATTGTTTTTTGATTATGGTCTTGAGGGGCAATCAACTGCTTGCGCATCCATTCTCTAGTGCGATTATTAGCCTTAGTTGTATATAAATCTGGGCCTTGCTTACCTGAAGCTGTTCCATTAGCTGTATGGCATTCGGTACAACCTAAAGTTTTAAATAATTTTTCTCCAGAAATATTAGTGTCTGCATTAGCAGCTGCAATGGCTTTTTCGGCTTCTACATGAGATACTTTTCCTTCACCATGTTCATGTCCATCTTCAACATAGTTTTTTGTTTTATCTAATTCAGCTTGGGCGGCAGGACTTACATAGATGGCACCTCTCCAAGTTAAGAATAAAACAATACCAACAAAAGCGAAACCACTTAAAATAACAACCCATCTTTTGAATGGATTTCGATCGGGTCCCTTATCTAAAAATGGTAAGGATCCAAACATCAAAACAATCAGTAAAGGAACTCCCGCCGTACCTATATACTCTAAGTGACCTGGTAAATATTTAAGCAATTCATAAAGAAAGAGGAAATTCCATTCAGGCTTAGGAGTAAAAAGAGTGTCCTTAGGGTCAGCTGCTCCTGAAAACTCTGGAGGATAAAATGCAGATAGATAAACTAACAAAAGAAAAAGTAATAAAGACATAACAATATCTTTAAATATTTGTTCTGGCCAGAAATAACCAACTTTTTTACGCTTACTTTCATCCCAGGGGCCTGCTTCCCCATTTCTTCTAAAAGCAATCAAGTGAAGAACGACAAATAATGCAATGGCTCCAGGCAAAAGGGCTACGTGCATGACATACATACGAAGCAAGGCCATCTGCCCCATTTCATTCCCACCTTGCATTAATTCTTGAGTCATGGGACCTACAACAGGAACGCTTCCAGCAATTCCAATACCAACTTGACCTGCCCAATATCCTTTTTTATCCCAAGGAAGTACAGGACCACTAAACATAAACAAAGCAGTTAAGATAATCAAAAGAATACCAATGAACCAAACTAATTCACGAGGTTTCTTATAAGAACCCCAGATAAAGACTCGTAAGGCATGCAAACCAACAACAATGGTAAAGAGTGTCCCCCCCCATTTATGAAAACCATTCATGAGCCATCCAAAAGGAACTTCACGACGTAAGTAGGCATAACTTGCATACGCGTGATCAACGGTAGGAACATAATAAAATAATTGCCAAATACCTGTGATGATTTGAATACTTAAAAGAAACATACAGGCACTGCCAAGTGTATATGAGAAACGAGTGCCTCCTGGGATTTCTTCATGAAGAAAATCAGTAAAAAAACTAACCAAACCAGTACGTTCTTCGACCCAATTCTTGACGTTATTCAAAATCTTCATAAAGCTTAAGCCTCTACTTTCTCATGAATACCGGCTTTATAATTTTTCCATTGAACATAAAGTTGTCCGCCTTCAATTTTATGAGGCAAAGTATCTAATGGACGTGGCGCTGGACCAGCAACACATTCGCCCTTAAGATCAAAGACGCTTCCATGACAAGGGCATTTAAATTTTTCATCTAACCAAGCCACTCTACAGCTTAAATGAGTGCAAACAGGCGAATAAACAATGGCTTCAGTTTCAGACTGTTTGATCACCCAAATATCATAAATTTCAGTATCTTTAATAAAAGCCTGCTCATGAGTTTCTTCAAAAGTCATTTTAGTGGGGACACCAACCGGAATTGCTGGAAAATTTTGAACCTTGATAAATTTTCCTGTCTTTTCTGAAGTAACTGGGAGAATAAAATGAATAAAAGGCCAAGTCATAAATACGCCCAAAAATCCAGAAAAAGCAGCAACTAAGCCTTTACAAAAGTTACGTCGTTGAATATCTTCTGGGTCTGTTCGTGGTGTAGGTGTATGACTAGTCATGAATCCCTTTCTGCTGTTGTATCCACTCATCATATTCAGCCTTAGGCAATACGTTTAAGACTGCTCTCATGCGATAATGTCCCATCCCACATAACTGAGAACAAACAATGTCGTATTGACCAACCTTATTAGGCGTAAACCAAACAAATGTATTCATTCCGGGAATGATATCCTGTTTAACACGCATGGCAGGAATTCCTAAGCTATGAATCACATCCTTGCTTGTTAAACGGATCAAAACTGTCTGATCAACCGGAACATAAATCTGATTCATTGTTGTAATATCATCTTTGACATTTGGATCATCGGGATCAAGACCCAAAGTGTTATCTTCTAAAAACTTAGAACTCACACGTCCAAATTTTCCATCAGGTCCAGAATAATGAACATTCCAAGCAAATTGTTGAGCAACCACTTTAATTTCTAACAGATTTTTTCCTTCAGGAATAGACGCAATATTTGTAGCCCAAAAAGGTATGGAAAAAATAAAAAGCAGTAAGAATTCAACCGCAACGACGGCCCATTCGACCGCAGAAGAAACATGATGAACAACAGGTGAAGATCCTTCAGTTTTACTTGTTGAGGTTTTTCTAAAACGAATTAAAACATAAATAAAATACAACCCCCATCCTACAAATAAAATAAGAATCACTCCATGGATCAAGTACATTAAAAGATCCAAATGAGCACCCTCATTGGATGCTAAAGGCTGCATAGGAAGTAGTTTATTTAGAATATCCATAATTAATTCGTTCTATAATCGCTTGGAGTTCTTGGAGAATATCCGACGTCCCAAGCAGGCCAAAAGATCAATGACACAAACACAATCACAGTTAAAAGGAGTAATAAATGAATGGTTTTTCTTTTTGTCATCAAATGCATAAAAAAGTAGGCCAAAATTGAGGCTTCTGTTACGGCTAAGCCAACAATTAACATAATCCCTACCAATTTAAGCTGTAAATGATGAATAAAAATAATGAGACCTGTCATCATAATAATGCTGAAATAGATGAGAATATCTCTTTTAAAATCACTTTTTTCTTCAATGTCTGACATAGTTTTTTACAATAGATAAAGGGTTGAAAAGACAAAAATCCAGACTAAATCCACAAAGTGCCAATAAAGGCCAGCAACCTCAATACGATTAATAAACCATTGCTTATTCTCTTTCCATAAATAACTTCCCTTTGTTACATAGAATACATTGACTATAACCCCACCAATAATATGCATGGCATGTAATCCTGTAATCAAGAAATACAGAGCAATAAAGACGCTTTTCTTTGGAAATTCATGATGGATAAAATGTTCGTAATATTCATAACCTTTAAAACATAAGAAAATTAAGGCAAAAGCGATTGTCAACCACATGAATTTCTTGAATTTAGCAAAGTTATCTTCTTTCAATCCTGTGTAAGCTTGAATAATAAACATACTAGAAGTTAAAAGAATAACGCTATTGATAGCGCCAATTGGAATGTTTAACAATTCAGATTGAGTAGGCCAATTTAAAGAACCAACTCGAAGAAGAATATAAGCAGAAAACAATGATCCGAACAGCATGACTTCAGAAGCAAGGAACAGCCAAATTCCCAATTTTGCATTGTAAAGGCCGGTATCTTGACGGGCTACCACCTTATAAGGAACTAATTCATTTTCATCATTATGAGCTTCTTGATGCGTATCCATTTATTTTAGATATCCTTTTGTGTTTGAGGACTGTAATCCTTTGGAGCTCCTGGGACGGAGTATTCGTAAGGACCACGATAAATAGTGATTGGTTTTGTAAAATTTCCATGTGGGGGTGGAGTCGGAGTGTCCCATTCCACAGTTGTTGCTTCCCATGGATTGTCTGATGCGACTTTTTTGCCTTTAAAAATACTATAAAAGAAATTAAAGATAAATGGGATTTGAGCCAGTCCCATAATCCAAGAGGCCCATGAAATAACCACATTCCAATATAATACTCCATGCATAGAGGTATAGGTTGCTCCTCCGTCATATAATCGTCTATTCATTCCCATTAACCCTTGAATCATCATTGGCATAAATATTAAATTCATAGCAATCAATGTAGGCCAAAAGTGAACCTGAGCTAAGGTTTCATTCATTTGCCGACCTGTTACTTTTGGATACCAGTAATAAATACCTGCAAAAAGAGCAAAAATGACACCAGGAGCAACAACATAATGAAAATGACCAATAACATAGTATGTATCATGTAATGGTACATCCGTAGCTGCAAGACCTAATGGTAAACCTGTTAACCCACCTATACCAAACATAGGTAAGAAAGCCAATGCAAACAACATAGGAGCATTAAATCGAATTGAACCGCCCCAAAGGGTTATAAAAAGCGCAGTAATAATTATCACCGAAGGAATTGAAACTATCATAGTAGTTGTTTGGAAAAATGCTGTAATACTGGTTCCCATTCCTGTCATATATGTATGGTGAGACCAAACTAGGAATGAAATAAAACCTAAAAAGATAACAGAATATTTCATCATATCAAATCCGGTCAATGTTTTACGGCTATTATTGACGAGGACTTCAGTGACTATACCTAAAGCTGGTAAAATAATAATGTAAACTTCAGGGTGTCCTAAGAACCAGAATAAATGCTGCCATAATAAAGCATTCCCACCACCACTAACATCAGGGACTTTGCCATCGATAAATAATCCGCTAGGTAAAAAGAAGCTGCTTCCAAACAGACGATCAAATAATTGCATAAAGGCTGCACCTTCCAATGGTGGAAAGGCTAAAAGTAGAAGAAACGCAGTGATTAATTGTGCCCAGACAAAAAAAGGCAGGCGATCAAATGTCATTCCTGGTGCGCGTAAGTGAAATATTGTAACAATAAAATTAACCGAACCTAATAGTGAGGAAATGATAAGACATGCCATTCCAAGAAGCCAGATTGTTTGCCCATCTTGAGCAAAATCTGCAAGAGGTGGATAAGCTGTCCAACCGCTACTCGCCGCTCCTCCTGGAAGAAAGAAACTTAGTAACATCAAAAATCCACCTAAAAAGAATAGCCAATAACTTAACATGTTCAATCTTGGGAAAGCCATATCTTTTGCACCAATTTGTAATGGCACAATATAATTTCCAAAAGCAGCGAATCCTAAAGGTACAACTCCCAAGAAAACCATGATAGTTCCATGCATTGCACCCAATTGGTTATAAAATTGAGGAAGCATTATTCCCCCTGGCATATTTTCTTCACCAAACAAGTTGCCTAAAACAGGTATAGGTTGACCAGGATAAGCTAGTTGCCATCGCATTAATAACATTAGTCCAAAACCGAATAGAAGGAAAAACAAGGAAGTAAAACCGTACTGCAGTCCTATAATTTTGTGATCCGTAGAAAAAACATATTTATTCCAAAAAGAATCGTTGTGTGCTGAATCGTGTGAACTACTCATGAAAATGTCTTCTCCAAATAATTCAAAACAATAATTTTATGAATGATGATAAGACTATAACAAAAAAAAATTAAAAGACGAATATTTTTATATTTATTTTGCATGGGGTGGTTCATGAACCGTCCCTACTCTCTTACGAATATTTAAAAACAAAGCTGTAAAAGATCCTAAGACGAGCAAGGTGACTGCTAATAATGCGACGACAGCATAATTGTATGCGTGAGTTAAAGGTGAA
Organism: Candidatus Omnitrophota bacterium; assembly: GCA_044225175.1. Lineage (GTDB taxonomy): Bacteria > Omnitrophota > Gorgyraeia > Zapsychrales > Fredricksoniimonadaceae > JACQCF01. The sequence goes on from JBGAJA010000001.1 coordinate 673,295, forward strand.
GAAGGGTCTCCAAAACAGACGGAACAAAAGATCATTTTATAAAGCCTTTATTTTTTTTAAGAATTGAATGCAATAAATGATTAAAGCACCCGCGATGAGAAATGAAAAATATCCTGCCCCAGTGTAACTATGATTTAAAGCCCAAAGACCACTAAAAATAAAAAGAATAATTGAAGCTACAATTAAAACCACATGAATATGCTTGACGCCCATAGGTCTCACCTCTTTTTGGATTATAACTTTATTTAGGCGCTGAAAAAGTAAAATCTATTTTTTCATTCGCCCCATTTATAACTGTTACCTTAGCTGTTTGGGTCCCTAATTTTTCATGCCATGCTTCGATTTCATAAGTTCCAGATGGAAGATCTGTGAGTGCAAACTGACCATCTTTTTTAGTAATTGTAAAATATGGATGTGACATGACAGCCATCCAAGCAGACATCCAGGGATGAACATCGCATCGAATTTGAAACATCATTTCAGGTTTATTGAACACTTTTTCCATTTCTGTGCGGAAGTTTGGCATAGCGGCATTAAATTCAGGATTTACTTTACAAACGGCATGGACATTGTGTAAGGTCCCATCCGGATTGAGAAATTTAACCTTTTGGCCTACTCGAACTGCCATGACATGAGGAAGATAAGTACACCCCTTTTGGTCCAAGACAGCAGGTTCGCTGGGAACGGGATATTGCATGTTTCCCAAACCACTTTTTACATAGACAAACACATTCCCCAACGTCCCTCCCTCGCCTAAAACAAATGTTTGAGAATAGACCGCATCTTTTTGTTTAGCCAAACACATGGCATCAGCATCCATTCGAATTACCTTGGCCTTGGGAGCAGTACCTTCAAATTTGATTGTTCCGGTGATGTTTCCGGAAGCAAAAGCAGGAAGGCATGGAATTGTATTTAATAGAAAAACAATGAGTATTAAAGAAATATTCATGAATTTATTCCTTAACAAGGATAGGTTTAAGAAGGACTTCAAATTACTACAGCTTAATGAGGTTGTCACTAATTTTATTTAAGATATTCCGATGTCACATCAACTGCAGAAATGTGTTTGTTTCGTTTAGCCCAGCGCATGGGGAAGTATTCATTGGTCTTTTTAAAACTAACGGCATAGATATGATTGTCTTTTTTAGGATCAATTAAAGAGGCTTTTTGGGTAAACCAGGCATTGTTTAATTCTGTTTGCTCCCCTGCTCCTATATGTTTCCATCCATGGTCCCAAATCTCAACCCATGTATGGTTCCCGCTTCCATCCGGCCACATAGGAATTCCAACTAATCTGGCTGGTATTCCGACGGAACGTAAGGCATCAATCAGTAAGATTGACAGCCCCGTACAGGAAGCATAATGGGCTTTCATCGATTCATAGGGAGACTGATTAGCCTTAGGTCTTTTTTCAGGATTGTAGCTAACCTTTAACTCTTCAAACACAACTTTATTTAACGTTTTAACAGCCTGGGAGATGCTGGGACTATCTTTAGCAACTTGAATAAACCGTTCATAAAAATCTTTACGCCACGACTCTCTTGTTTCATCAACATTTGAATATGGTACAACATCATTTAAAAAGATCTCCTTTGGGATTTCACTTCCCCAAGGAACTTGATCTTTAGCTTTGAAAGCAATCTGAATATGCTCAAGCAGAAAATTATCTGATAAAGTCTTGAGATCTTTAGATGACATATTGGCTTTTAGAAAAGCCATTGCCTCTTGTTGGTCTTGGAAAGAGTCGCTCTGGGCATTTAACGGAAAGAAAAAAAGAAACAAACCAATAACAAAAACATTAATTCTCATCATATCTTTGTTTCAATGATGCAATGATATTGGGATCAGCCAGGGTTGTTACGTCGCCTAAGGCTCTTCCTTCGGCAACGTCTTTAAGTAAGCGGCGCATGATTTTGCCTGAGCGGGTTTTGGGGACATCTGGGGTGAAGATGATTTGTTTGGGTTTGGCTAGGCCGCCGATCTTTTCAGAGACATGGTTCTTAAGGGTTTCTTCTGCTTCTATCGACGGGGAATGACCTTCTTTGAGGATAACAAAGGCTACAATGGCCTGTCCCTTAATGTCATCTTTAACGCCTACAACGGCAGATTCGGCTACCATGTGATGGTCAATGAGGGCGCTTTCCACTTCTGCAGTTGAAATATTGTGACCCGCAACCAGCATAATATCATCCACACGTCCCATAAACCAAAAATAGCCATCCTTGTCACGTCTGGTTCCGTCCCCTGCAAAGTAGTTCTTGCCTTGCCACTTGCTCCAATAGGTGTGTTTATAACGTTCAGGATCTCCCCAAATGCCGCGAAGCATAGAAGGCCAAGGGCTTGTGATGCTTAAAAAACCACCGCCTTCTGGGATGATTTCTCCTTCTTCATTGAGAATTTCTGCGTCAATTCCAGGCAATGCCTGCGTCGCTGATCCTGGTTTCATATCAATCATTCCAGGTAAAGATGTGATCATAATGGAGCCGGTTTCTGTCTGCCACCATGTATCAACGATTGGACACTTATCCTGGCCAATAAACTCGTAATACCACATCCAGGCTTCAGGATTGATTGGTTCTCCCACACTTCCTAGCAGGCGTAAGGATGATAAATTACAGCCTTGGGGAAACTGTTCTCCCCATTTCATAAAAGCTCGAATCGCTGTGGGAGCTGTATAAAAGATAGTAACTTTATACTTCTCAATGATCTTCCAGAAGCGATCTCTCGACGGGGTATCAGGCGCACCTTCATACATAACCTGTGTTGCACCATTCGACATAGGCCCATAAACCATATAACTATGGCCTGTCACCCAGCCTACATCAGCCGTACACCAAAAAATATCATTTGGTTTCAAATCAAAGACAGACCATGTGGTTGTGTTAACACCTGTCAGATACCCACCTGTGCTATGGATGATTCCTTTGGGCTTTCCAGTTGTTCCGGAGGTATAAAGAATAAATAGAAGGTCTTCTGAATCCATTGGCTCTGGTTCGCAATAGTCTTGAGCACTCTTGACTAGATCATGCCACCATTGATCCCGCCCTTGTTTCATAGAGACACTTTGAGCTGTTCTTTTGACCACAATGACATTCTTAATGGTTGGAGTCTGTTCAACAGCCACATCTGCCATAGTTTTAAGCTCAACAATGCTTCCACGTCTGTAGCCACCATCCGCAGTAATTAATAGCTTAGCCTGCGCATCATTAATACGGTCTCGCAATGCTTCCGACGAGAAACCACCAAAAATAACAGTATGGATGGCTCCTATACGGCTGCAAGCGAGCATGGCATAAGCTGCCTCAGGAATCATAGGAAGGTAAATAGCCACCCGATCCCCTTTCTTAACGCCAAGATTCTTAATCACATTTGCCATTTTATTGACTTGAGAGTAGACATCCTGATAGGTCAAGACTTGGGCATCCCCATTCTCGCCTTCCCAGTAGATTGCAACCTTAGATCCCTTATTGGCCTTGATATGACGGTCCAAACAGTTGTAACAAGCATTAAGTTTGCCACCCACAAACCATTTGGCAAATGGCTTATCCCATTCTAATACGTTATCCCATAGCTTAAACCAGTCTAAGCGCCGGGCACACTCTTCCCAATATTTAAGACGATCTTGTTTAGCTTCCTGATAGATGGATATGTTTTGAAGGTTTGCTTGAGATTTGAATTCGCTAGAAGGTTTTAAAAGACGAGTATCGCTCCACAGGACATCGACTTCAGTTTTTTGAATGGGTAAAGGATCCATAGGCTCCCTATAATTTTTTAAAATGAGCCATCACATCACGAAAACTTGGATGTTGAGCTCCCCTTAGAAGTTCGCAAATCACCGATTCACAAACAGTCACATGAATACCTTCATGACGCATACGAGCTAATGTTACCTCTTTATTAAGAATAGTTCTTGAAGATGTTGTATCCGCTGGAACAAACACTTCAAAACCATGTTCTCTTAAATGATGAGCAGTTTGATACATGCACACATGTGTTTCAATACCCATCAAAATCACCTGACGCTTACCTGTTGCTTGAAGAGCTTTAACAAATTCTTCGCATCCCCAGGCACTAAAAGTTTGTTTAGCGATAGGTTTAATCATGGGAAATAACAAATTATTAAGTGAAGGTGCTGTTGGTCCTAATTTTTCAGGGACTTGTTCAGTATAAATGATAGGAAGATGGAAAATTTCAGCAATCTTGATCATTTTTTCAAGAGTTTTTAGAAGTGTCTCATGATCATGAACAATATTCACAAATCTTTCTTGAACATCAATAATAACAAGCACCGAATCTTCTAATTTAATCATTATTGTTCCTCATCAACTTCAATCAAACCGCACCCAATTCGTCCGCCTGCATTACCAGTAGGTTGACTGAAATCATCTACCTTTTCATGAAGAATAATAGCACGACCAATAATGGCATGAGTACTTCCATCATTAAGAGCTAGGCCAGGTAAGAAAGCATCAATCGTTCCTACTCCGCTTTCATCAATTTCAATATTTCCCATATCTCCGCCATGAGCATGCATAGGACCATCTTTGGAAACCATACCATGCTCAACTTGATCAGGATTAAAATGCCCACCAGCTGCATTTCCCATATCTGCACAGCTATCTTTCTCGTGAATATGAAAACCATGTTTTCCAGTAGGGGTATTAAGAAACTGGGCATGCAACGATAGGCCTCCATCTACTTCGGTGATTCTAACATCCCCAAAAATTTTAGAATCAGGAGCTGTTCCTTTAATGATTGCCTTTCCTTTGGCCGCAAAAGCAATGGCGGGAATACATAAAATAGATAATGTCATGAGTAGTTTTTTCATAATCTTAGCCTCAGTTATGTTATTAATTCTATCCCAACCGGACAATGGTCTGAACCCATTACTTCTTTAAGAATAAAAGCTCGTTTGACTTTAGGTAAAAATTCCGCAGACACAAAGAAATAATCAATTCTCCAGCCAACATCACGAGCGCGTGCACCTGTTTTATAGTCCCACCATGTGTAGTGGCCAGGATCTTTAACAAAATGCCTAAATGTGTCCACATAGCCACTATCAATGAATTGACTCACCCAAGCCCGTTCTTCAGGAAGAAATCCTGTATTTTTTACGTTTTCTTTCGGGCGGGCTAAATCAATTTCTGTATGGGCAGTATTCACATCTCCACAAATAATAAGAGACTTGCCCTGTTTGCGCAGACTTGCAGCTTTTTTATGGAAAGCATCATAGAATTTCATTTTAAAAGGAACCCGTTTATTTCCCGAGCCACCATTAGGATAGTAAATATTAAAGAAAACAAAATCACCATAATCCGCCATGAGCGTTCTGCCTTCACAATCAAACTCTTTAACGCCAATGCCTTCAACGACAGATAAAGGTTCTTTCTTTGTGTAAATAGCAACCCCGCTATAGCCCTTTTTTTCAGCGGATGACCAGAAAGATTTATATCCTTTAGGTTTCAATATATGTTCCGCTAATTGATCGGGATGGGCTTTGGTTTCTTGAAGGGCCAAAATATCTGGGTTTTCTTTTTCTACCCATTGGAAAAACCCTTTTTTCTCAATGGCACGAATGCCATTCACATTAAAAGAAATGATTTTCATTTTTTTATTTCTACTGGAAAAATAATCCCCATCGAAACCATTGCCTTAAGTGTTTCTTCAACGGTCCAACCTGGGTCTCTTGTTTCTTCGGATTTCACTAAAATAATATAACCTAATAAAGGATTGTGTGTTGCAGGAATTAAAATTCTATATAAGACTTCTTCGGTGGCCTTATCTGTAATAATTCCTGTTAAAAAACCAATCATCCAACCATTGACTGTATTACTTTTAACTAACAAAACCTTTTGAAAAGCCTGCTTATCTGAAGCCATGGAGAAGCTTTCAGAAAGCTCTTTACCTAATTGATAGACGATTTTTATGACTGGAATGCGCTGAGTAATCCTTCCCATAGCATGCAAAATTTCACGACCAACAACGTTACTGACAATCATCCCAATGAAGTATAAAAATACCAATAAAAGAAGAATTCCTAATCCTGGAATATGACGCACTTCTATAAATTGTTCTAAAACACCTACAATTTTCTTATCTATTAATTTATAAAGTAAGGTAACGGCAATGACTGTTAGTAAAAGAGGAATGATAGCTAAAAGGCCACGGAAGATATAAATTCGAATATGGGAGAAAAAGTTTTTCATCGTACTGGTGGTTTAATGATTAAACGCAAACCCCGATCATAAGTAAAATAATTCCAAGCCCAATTGACTAGAACAACTATTCTATTTCGAAAGCCAACTAAGGTCATCAAATGAACAAATAGCCAAATCAGCCATCCCAATAACCCTTGGGTCTTAAAATATTTCAAATCAACAACCGCATGATTCCGTCCAACGGTAGCCATAACACCAGGATCTTTATATTCAAATGCAGTCAATGGTTTATGGTTTAAGATGTTAAGAAAGTTTTTAGCTAAATGTTTGGCTTGTTGGATTGCCACAGGTGCAAGCATCGGCTGACCTTTTGGGTTCTTCTCAGTAGCCACACAGGCCATATCACCTATGGCAAAGATATTTTCATACCCTTCTATTTGATTGTAAGAATTAACCTTAATTCTTCCACCTGCCATCAAAGATTCAGATTTTAATCCTGGAATGAGCACGCTTGCAACACCTGCCGCCCAAATAACACTATCAGTTAAAATTTGTTTTCCGTTTGAAAGTGTGAGTAACCTTCCATCATAGGAAACAACCTTTGTTTTAAGCCATAAGTTGATATTATATTCTTTAAGAAATTTTGTAGCGCTCTTAGATGACTCTTGCGACATAGCATTCAATAAACGATCAGCCATATCGACCACATGGATCTGCATCATTTTAAGGTCTAATTCTGGATAATCATGAGGCAAGATTTGGAGCTTCAATTCAGCTAATGCGCCTGCCATCTCAACCCCTGTTGGACCTCCTCCAATAACCACAATATTCATGAGTCTTTGACGGTCTTCATTACTATCCATCAAAAGCGCCTTTTCCATATTCTCCAGGATCAAATTACGCAATTGCCCTGCTTCAGGAATAGATTTCATAGGAAGAGCATGTTTTTGAAAATCCTTCATCCCAAAGTAATTGGTTGTAGAACCTGCAGCTAAAACCAAATAATCATAGTCAACCTCTCCAATTGAGGTCTTAATTTTATTCTGGGAAGCTAAAACTTCTTGGACTTCAGCCATACGGAAAATGAAATTTTCTTGACCTTGAAATATTTCACGAAATGGATAGGCAATTGAATCTGGTTCTAATGCAGCAGTTGCCACCTGATATAAAAGTGGCTGGAAAGTATGGTAATTATTTTTATCAATGAGGATAATATGGGCATCTAGATGCTTAAGAGAACGAGCCAGTTGTAACCCCCCAAAGCCACCTCCTACTATCACAATGCGAGGTTTGCTGGTTGTTGGAATATTGACTGAAGTTTCAAGGCTTTCAGCGGAATTTAATGGTATGGATGTCATGGTGTTACTCATAAGGATTGTTATAGTATCATCAAAAAATTTTTTTGAATATGAAAATCTTGGTAATGATTCTCTGGAAATTTGAATTGACTTTATTCTTATCGTCAGTAATATAACTTTTCTATGGCAAACCGTAAACCAGTAGACATTAATCTAAAAACACCCCCAGAAGCCTTTTGCAAGGAAGAGCTTAATAAGATTGCTAGCAGCGGCTTTGTGGGCAATTTAAAGAACGACTTTAGTGATTTTTCCAGAGCTGATTTGGCTTGGGAGTCTGAAGCTTTGGCTAAGTCTCACGGTATGTATCTTGAGTTTAACCGTGCTAAAACGGGTGAAGAAAAAGAATGGATTTACATGGTCCGCATCTCTATCCCAGGTGGAGGCCCCTTAAATCGCCAGCAATGGAATATTATAGACCAACTTACAGAACGATTTACTAAAGACAGTGATGGCGTCCCTTCTATTCGTTTAACTAACCGTCAAAACATTCAATTTCACTGGATTAAAAAAGAAAATGTCATTGAATTAATCCGTACCCTGGCCGAATCTGGCTTAAATACCCTTAATGGCTGCGGGGATAACACTCGTAATGTCATGGGCTGCCCGGCTTCTCGTTTTTCTAAAATCTATGATGCTAATGCCATGGCTCAAAAAGCTGGGCTTTATTTCCAACTACCTGTTGAACCTTTCATTCAGGTATGGGAAATTGACCCTAAATATATCCGTAAACCTGAAGAATCCTTTGCCTATGGCAAGAATCTATTAAATCGTAAGTTTAAAATTGCCTTCTCTGGTGTACTTGAAGATGAAAATGGCAAGTTGTCCGTCGACAATTGCGTCGAAGCATTAACAAATGATGCTTCTGTGGTCCCTGTCATTAAAGATAACAAAATCGTTAAATTTCAAATTTATGTTGGCGGTGGTCAAGGTGAACGTAATGGTAAACCTTCCATGGCAACTTTAGGTAAGGCCTTGGGCCAAGTTGACAAAGATGATGTCCTCAAAGCCTTGGATGCTGTTGTTAAAGTGCATCAAGAATGGGGCGATCGTCAAAACCGTGTGTGGGCCCGAGTAAAATTTGTGGTTAGAAAGATGGGAATTGCCTGGTACCGCGAACAAGTTGAGAAAGTTCTAGGCAAAAAAATTGGAGATCCGGATCCTAATTTGGATGTTGGCGCTCGTCACATGCATCATGGCTGGATTAAACAAGCCACTAATGGCTTATGGGCTTATGGTGCTTTCATTGAAAACGGGCGTCTTAATGACATTAGCCCTAACGGCAAACTCAAAAGCATGTGCCGTCATTTAATGAATAAATATCCAATCGAATTTATCATTACACCTAATCAAGATGCTCTCTTTACGAATATTCCAGAAAGCTCTAAGGCTGAGTTTGAAGCAGATATGGCTTCTTTTGGTTTTGGTAAACGTAATGGCAAAGCTTATTCTAAACTTCGTCTTCTCTCTGGGGCTTGTGTTGGACGTGACACATGCCGTTTGACCTATACTGATTCTGAGAAATTCGAACCTTTCCTAGTAGATGAACTTGAAGCTATGGGCTGGGGTGATATTGAGGAATCGATAGGAATTACAGGCTGCGAAAGACAATGCTTTAGACCCGCTACCAAAACCATTGGTTTGGTAGGAGCTGGTATGAATCGTTATCAGTTAAAGCTTATGGGAACTGAAGATGGCAGACATCAAGGTTTACCCTTAATGCTACCAGATGGAGACCACATTTTTCTTAAATCGATCCCCCGTGAACGTGTTTCTAAGGTCATTGATGTTCTTTTGAAACATTGGAAGGCTAATGCCAAACCTGGTGAAGGTTTAGGATACTTTAATAACCGTATTGGTATGCCAGCTATTATTGAACTCTTCAAAAATGATCCCACAACCGCGGATTTAATGGCTAAGCCCCTACCTGCTGACTGCGTTGTGGATAACTCAACGCCCATCTCATAATAAAGAGCTATTGGTAATAGGAGTGATTTTGGTGATAATGGCCTTCACACCAGAAAAATCATGGCTTTGAAATTGTTTTACCATGGCTGGATCCCAATGAACATTAATCTTGTCCCCTGTGACTTCAAGGGTCATAGATTTGGAATTAAGGTCAATACCTCCTGGTGATGAAACCATCGCTTCATCGTTTGTCGGCTGTATTTTGCTTTGATCAATCATCCATGTCTTGATTCTTTCTATATCTGTCAGGGGTTGCTTTAAAATAATTCCTATTTTGACTTTTCCTGTTCCTGGCGGAATGTAATTTAGACGTTCTTCCGTACCTGTGGCCAGGGATGCTTTTCTTATAATGAGATACCATCGCTGTGCCTGCGCGTGAAAAGGACCTTCATATAAAATGAGTGCCCTTTCTGTTTGATCCCCATTTCTTAAAACCCCTAACCTAGGCTTGACTTGAGTCTTAAGAATAGACTGAATATCACCTTTGTATAATTCATGTCTTAGCCAAGCTCGTAACTGTTGGCGTTTGTCTCGCACAGGTCCTGAGAGAATAAACCCTATCTTCATCCCGCCTTGGGGTGAATCATGGTGTACAACCTGGCAATTAATCGCTATAGCAGCCTGCTCAAAGATGTCTAGAACTTGAGAATTCTTGGTTCCTTCAAAAACAACTAACGCCTGGACTGTTGTCGAGTCTTTGGTAAAAGCATCTATTGTAGGAATAGATCTAGTATTTAATTGATGAATGAGCTGATCCAGGACTTCCAGGCGATTTTGTTGAGTATCTTCAATACTTGGATGGTTTAGAGAGTGTATATTCGCTGTAACAGCTACCAAATCCCCTGTAGGAGCATTCAGCATAGCCGGATCTCTTTGGCTGACCAGCTCAACATCCGCACGCATCTTCAATCCCCCTGAGAAATACCTCCTAGGGATCCTTTGGCCGTTTTGGATATTATCTTTAATATAGTTAAACACACCCTTCTTATAGGCCTTGAGGTATTCCTGATAAATCTGTTCTTTGATGGTCTTATCTTGGGTATCTACCCCATTAATCTTGGCTTTGTTGCTGTAGACTTGATTCAGTAAGGATTGCTTGAGGTTTTTCTTATACCAGGCAGCTAGAATCATGGAATGAAAGATTTGGCGTAAGTTAGCAAATGTCTTGCCTTCATTGACCTCTTTTTCCAACTCTGGAAGAACGATGTCTCGGATGATTTGACTACTCAAAAAGGTGTCTGACACCTTTTTGTCGTGTTTTTGACTTGCCAGATAGTCTTCTTCCAACATCACCTTCAAATGACTTCCCACAACGAACGCTGTATTGTCATGCACATACACTTTAGCCTTATCTGCTACAATCCACACCTTATTAAACGTATTAACGGGAATTTCAGTTGAACCATACAGGGCTTGGGCTTTGGTATAGACTTTGTTCCAGAATTCTTTGCCTAATTCCTTCTCAGGATAGATTAATGATGCGGTTAACTGCTTTAGCACATAATCTTGGGCTAGCATGTCCCTTCCCATCTCGGTTTGACCTAATTGCTCTGGCACAATACGGTCTTTTTCATAGGGAGATAAGTTCACCCATAGGTCTTCTTCGGGTAAGGTTAATGAGGCTAGGAAATATTTGATTAATTTTTCGGATTCCTGGCGTAGGGGCGAATCTTGCATTCGCCCTTCTTGGGATCGGGCAAGCCCATCCCCTACAGATAATCCCGTATTCCCCGTATCCACAATAAAATCAAACAAAACAGGATTCTCTGGATATACCTTAAGCCCTTTGACCATAACAGGTACATAGGCCGATGTTAAACTGACCATGCTGCCTGGTGTGGGTAATCCTAAGTCAGTGGGAGTTTGGGCATGGACAGAAGGTACAAGTATAAGACTGAGTATAAGAATGCTTATAATAAAGCGACCAAGATGGAAGTTTGGAATATATGTAATCATAATGTCTGAAAGTATAGCATATGGTATTTAAATAAGCACTTTAGATTAAAAATATGTATAAAGTATTGATAAATATATAGTTACAATAAAAAAACCCTGTACCGTACGGCACAGGGTATATATTCTTATAATGACAAGAGGCCGCTTATTAAGCGCGCCTAGAGAGGTTTTTAGATAAGGACATTAGCCTCATCCCAAGCAAAAGTTGATTCATCCTCTTGCTGACCTTTTTGTTCTGATTCTTGATTATGTGGACCGATCATGTGAACAACACCTCCTTAAAAGCTCCCATAGGGTTTTTACCCTTTATCTTGGGATTAGATATGGTGTAAATATACATGATTTTAAGAAAATTGCCAAGTAATATTTTGGGGTGGGATTCTAGTAAAATTTTACTAATCTCTATGCACGGTATTGGGGCTAAAAGCTGGTAAACAGACAGCAATGTATTCTGCACCCACATCCGGAGTGCTGTATCGAACCCATTCGCCTGCATTTGTGATGACAGCTTGTCCTTCTTTTACTATAATGGTGCCATTTTGGGAATCAACTTGCAAAATACCTTTTAAAACATAGGTATATTCATTAAATTCTGGAGTTTGGCCAGGCTCTACCCATCCTTGAGGACTATTCATGTGAGCAATACTAAGTTCGAATGTTTTTGAATTAATATTGCCCACCAATTCTTTGATAATTTTTGGTTTATTTCCTGCAGCTTCAATTTGAGTGGGTTTTTCAATTAATCTGGGCATGATGAAGACTCCTCTGAGGTAAATAATAAATTTTGCTTAACATTTTTAAGCTCTAGAAGGATTTTAGACTTGAACAATCTATTTGCGGCTTTTGGAAGAGGTTTCTTCTTCAAAAGCGACTCTTCCAATGTGCCAAAGCTGACCCATGAAAGGACCAAACAAAAAACCTAAAGAAGTTACAACAGCACCAACGGATACAAATGACATGAATGCAATAAATATCTTTCCTGTAGTTGTATGTGGAGTATAAAAAGGCCCCTGACCTGTGGCAATCATGCTCATAAAATAAAAAGCATCTAAATAAGACATTTGTTCAATACAATGCACACCTACAGTTCCTACCAACATAATACTTGAAACTAAAATAAAAGAATAAAATGCGCGTTTATATATCGAGTGAAAAGGGTGTCTTTTAGTCATTCAACTCACTTATGAAATGGCAGACAGCATGCCAGTAATACGAGCAAATTTCTCTCTGGGTTTTCCTAAAGCTACACCACGTTCAATTTCTGCAGCATCAATTTTCTTCCAATCTGCAAAAGAAACCACACGTACTTCGCGATCTTTAAGGAATTTCAAAACAGCTTCGGTGCTAGGATTTTCACAAGGGTTTAAATGTTCAAGATCCATTAGAAGATGTCTGACTGTTTCTTCTGAATCGGGTTTATTTGTTCCAATAATTCCTGTTGCTCCTCTTTTAATCCAACCCGCAGCATACCAGCCAGTATAAATATGTTCGGAATCAGTAACTCTCCCTCCCTGATTAGGAATAACGCCTGTTTGGCTTGAAAAAGGTAGCCCTTTAATAGGAATTCCTAAGTAACCAACGCTTCTAAACACAATACCACAATCAATCTCTTCAAATTTTCCTGTCCCCCGCACCTTCTGATAGCCAGCTTCACCAACTAATTTATTAATTTCAAAACGAACTTTTTGAACTCGTCCTTTACCGATAATCTCTACTGGAGATCTTTTAAAATGTAATACAAACTTTCGTTTTCGATTGTTAGCTTCAAGGGTTTTAAAATGAGTCATGATTTCATAATTTTTTCTTTTAGCTGCAAAGGTAGGATCTTCTAATTCTTTAAGGCTTGCTTCATTAAGCTCTAAATCTTCTGGATTAATAATAGGATAACAGTCAGCCAATTCTCCCATCTCTTTAATTTCAGGAGCCGTAAAAGCTGCTTGCATAGGTCCACGTCGACCATACACATGTATTTCCTTTATTTTGCTTTCCGCTAATACTTCGAGAGCATGTTGACTAATATCTGTTTTCTTAAGCTCATCAGGGGTTTTACTTAAGATTCTTGATACATCCATAGCCACATTTCCTTGGCCTATAATGACAGCTACTTCTTGAGAAAAATCAAAATGGTGATCTTGGAAATCAGGATGACCATTATACCAGGCAACAAATTCTGTTGCTGTGTAGCTTCCAACTAAATCTTCTCCGTTAATTCCAAGGTGACGATCAGCTTCAGCACCAAACGCAAAAATAATTGCATCATAAAATTTTTGCAATTCAAAAACGCTAATATTTTTCCCAACAGTAACATTCCCTAGGAATGTAAAATTAGGGTTCTCTGCTGTCTTTTCAAAAACTTTTGTTACATTTTTTATTTTGGAATGGTCAGGAGCAACCCCATAGCGAACTAAACCAAAAGGAACTGGTAATTTTTCAAACATATCCACTTTGATGTTCATTTTTTGTTTGAACAATTCTTCTGCTGCATAAAATGCGCTTGGCCCACTTCCGATAATAGCAATACGCAAAGGACGTTCCGATGTGCCGAGTGTAGACATAAAATTCCTTCCTTAATTTTATTTCTTAACCTGGGTTGCTAAAACTAAATGTTTAATTCCTAAACGAGAAGCTGTATCAACAACTTGGACGACAAAATCATATTTAACGCTTCGATCTCCACTAATGATAATGGCAGGATCTTTATACTTTTTTGCCAATGATTCTAATTTAAATTTAAAAAGATTCATATCTAAGTGCAGATTATATCGTTGATTTTCAAGATAAACATCTCCACTGGCGGTGATGGTGACATTAATGTCCTTATTTTCAACGGTTCCTTCATTGTGCGACACTTGCGGTAATGCAATTTTAATACTGGAACGATAGATGAAAGGTGTTGTAACCATGAAAATAATCAAAAGAACCAAAATCACGTCGGTAAATGGCGCTATATTGATGTCTGCAATTAAACGGCTGTTTCGCTGTCTTTTTTTCATTTATTTTTCTTCAGTAAAGATAAATCTTGGAGTTCTGAGGCAGTTAATTCCATGTCTAAAACAAAATTATCAATTCTACGAACAAAGTAGTTATAGCTAACAACAGCTGGGATTGCAACAATAAGCCCTGCTGCCGTGCAAATAAGTGCTTCAGAAATACCTGCTGTAACTACATCCATTCCCCCGGAAGCAGTTTTAGATACGTCATGAAAGGCTCTGATAATACCAAGAACGGTTCCAAACAATCCGATATAAACAGCGGTCCCACCAATTGTTCCCACAATACTTGTAAATCTTTCTAATTTGAGAGTTTCGATTGTGATCTCACGTTCCATAGAGTTAGAAATCACCTTTTCATCATGACCTAAAACATTTAAGCCTGCTAAGGCAACGCGGGCAGATGGGGTGTCAGAATTACGGCAAAAATCAATAGCAGTGTTAATTTGGGAACGGGAACTTTCTTTACGGATATTTTCAATTAATTGACTACGGGAGATGGAGGATCGGCGTTTGAAATACCAAAGACGTTCAATAATAACGGCAATGGATAAAATGGAACATAAGATCAAAATGTACATGGTGAAACCACCAGCATTGATGATTTCAAAAATATTTTTATCTTGAAACATTTTGTCCTCCCAAAAAATTCTTTTTGCTGATTAAAATTAAGAACTGATTGTAATGTATTTTCATTTGCACGTCAAAATCTTTATGGTATTATATGGCCTTTATTTCACGGAGGATTTATGACGAAAAAAATATCAAAAGCAACACCCCCATCTGCAATTAACGGTGCTCAAGCCCTTATCAAATGTCTAGAAAACTTTGGTGTAGAGTATATCTTCGGACTTTCCGGAGGAGCCGCAATCCCTATCTTCGATGCCTTAGTAGGCTCAAAAATCAAATTAATTTTAGTCCGTCACGAACAAGGTGCCACCCATATGGCTGATGGTTATGCCCGTGCCACCGGAAAACCTGGCGTCGTGCTTGTAACCTCTGGTCCTGGTGCTACCAATACAGTAACTGGAATCCTAACAGCTTTAATGGATTCTGTGCCCATGCTGGTGCTTTGTGGACAAACCATCTCTCCAATGCTTGGAAAAGATGCCTTTCAAGAAGCGGATATTTCTGGCATTACCATGCCAATTGTTAAACATAGCTATTTAGTTAAAGAAACAAATACTATTCCTCGTGTTGTTAAAGAAGCTTGGCATATTTGTCAAACAGGCCGACCTGGTCCTGTGCTCTTAGATTTGCCTAAAGATATAACATCTGGCCCATTTACTGGAACAACATTAGATCCAGAAATGGATATTCCTGGGTATAAGATTCCTGGAAAACCAAAGCAAGCTGATATCCTTAAGATGGCAAAGATGTTTAAAGGCGCCAAAAAACCTTTACTTCTCATCGGTCATGGAGCTGTTATTTCCAGAGCTTCTGATGCTATCAAGAAATTAGCTGAGAAATTGGGCGCTCCTGTAACCAATACCCTTTTAGGAAAAGGTGCTTTTCCTGAAACTCATCGCCTATCTCTTGGGATGCTTGGTATGCATGGAACAGCCTATGCCAATAAAGCCCTCATCAACTGCGATTTAATCCTCTCCATTGGTTCACGCTGGGATGATCGTATTAATGGAAACAATAACGAGTTCTGTATCGGTGCCAAGAAGCTTCATATTGATATAGACTTTGCTGAAATCAATAAGATTGTCAAACCAGACGCATGGGTTGTGGGTAATGCTAAAGAAGTGGTTGAAGAATTAATCAAACATGTCGAACCGCTAGATACTAAAGAATGGCTTAAAGAGTTAGATTATTACAAAAGAGAGTTTCCTTTGAAGTATTCCAATGACAAAGGTTTGACTGCTCAATACGTTATTGATAGCTGCTATAAGGCAACCAAAGGTAACGCAATTGTGACAACTGACGTTGGACAACATCAAATGTGGGCTGCTCAGTTCTATCTTACAAATCATGGCAACGATTGGCTCTCTTCTGGGGGTGCAGGTACTATGGGCTTCGGCTTCCCTTCTGCGATTGGCGCCCAATTTGGACGTCCTAAAGATTTAGTTATCGCAATCGTAGGTGACGGCGGTTTCCAAATGACTCTCTGCGAGCTATCAACCGTTTTTGTAAACAAGCTCCCAGTGAAGGTTTTAATTGTAGATAACAAATACTTAGGAATGGTGCGTCAATGGCAGGAGCTATTCTTTGACAATCGTCTTTCTGGTGTGGACCTAGAAGGTAATCCAGACTTTGTGAAGCTTGCAGAAGCCTATGGAATTAAAGCTTTCCATATTAATAAAGTTGAACATTGCTTTGATGTGATGAAGCAAGCCATGGAATATAAAGGTCCATGTGTTATTCATGCTGAAGTTATCAAAGAAGATAATGTGTTCCCCATGGTTCCAGCGGGTAAAAGTGCTATGCACATGATTATTGAAGCTCCAACACACAAATTAGAAAAACCAACGGGATCAACCTAAAGAGATTAACTATGATAAAGACAAATATACATACAATTAGTGTTTTAGTAGCCAACAAACCAGGCGTTTTAGTTCGTATTGCCCTCGTCTTTGCACGTCGCGCATACAATATAGATTCTCTAGTTGTCTCCCCTACTGTTAATCCAAAATACTCACGTATGACGATTACAGCTCAAGGTGATCCTGTGACCTTAGAACAAATTATCAAGAACGTTGATAAATTGGTCGATGTGATTCATTGCTCTGAACACGATGTTACTCAGTCTATTGAGAAAGAATTAGCTCTCTTTAAGATTAAAACATCTCCTGCGGCCAAGACTTTCCTCTCTAAGAACGCCCGTAAATTCCATACAAAAGTGGATGATTCAACCCAAGGCATTTTGGTGATTGAACAAACAGGAACAACAGCTGAATTAGATGAATTCGAAGCTTTGCTTAAGAAATTTCATTTAATTGAAATGGTTCGTACTGGTAAGGTTTTGATGGCTAAGGGGAAGGAATCGACTTAGAGCAAGAAATAATTTTCGGTAATTCTTGAGGTGGTAATATCACAAGTGCCACCTCAATATATTCTTCAGTATGTTCAATAGAAGTAATCTTACATCTGTCTAAATCATATTTCGTATCTGTAATCCCTAAATACTGAACAATCCCTGCTTTTAATGCATCTAATTCGAGATATAAGATGAATTGACGTTCCTGGTCCTCATTTAATCCTAACGCAGAAACAAGCATTTGAAACTCCAAGTCCAAAATTTCTGTCAATGACTTACCTTTACAAAAGTCAGATAAACCTGTTTGAGCGCTAATTTCACTAGAACAAGTAATTTTAGCAAACTGAAAACTTAAGAAATTTTCGTTCGCATCTAATCGAAGGTTAAGTCCTGAAGAACTATCCGAACAAGGCATTAGCTATTGGTCCTTTGTCTTTAGAATTTTGTTTAAAAATCCATTAATCATCTTCTTTGAGGAATCTTCCTGAGACTCCCCTGAAGTTTCAGCATTACCAGATTGAGGTTCAGAGGTACTTGAAGCTTCTTCTTTTGAGTCTCCACCTAAAACAGCATTAAGAATACTTTTTACCTCAGGGTTCTTATCAAGAACCTTTTCCAACTGATTAACACCCTCAGAAATAGCTACCTTCTTGGCCATATCATCAATTTGAGGTTTATAGGCAACTGAAGGAATTTTTCCAGAAACTTGGCCTGGGATATAGATACGACCTTGTTCATCTTTTAAACCTGATAATGGCTTAACAGATTTGATCAAAGCTTGTGAAAATTCGCGACTTAAATATGTTGTAACATCCATATTGACCAAAAAATCAAAGTTAACATTACCTTGTAACAAAATTAAGAAGATCTGAGATTCGACTCGTCCATTACTAATAGAAACCACCTTGTCTTGGATAGCAAATTTAGCTTGAACTTTATCTAAGAGAGTCGTGTCACTTCCAATTTGATTCTTTAAATCTGTTGATAAAACTGCTTCAATTTGGCCTGAAAGCCCAGGAATAAAGTTCAATTTTTCTAGGATTACTTTAAGTAGATTTAATTTCTCAATCTTTCCATCGATTAAATTGAAATCTCCCTGCCCTTTAAGATTTGTAAGCATAGCTTGCGGATCAAAGCTCTCGCCGGAACCAGCAAATGTGGCATTAATCGCCCCTTTAAGTTCCACAGGCAATGTTTTCTGATCAATTAAATCTTGAATGAGGATCGTTTTACCTTCAATTTTAAAAGTATATTTAGGCAAGGCTGTCAGACCTTGAATATCTCCTGTTGCTTCTATCTGGCCATTGGAACCAATATGTCCATCCAATTGCTTTACAGATAGGTTCTTTAAATTAGTCTCTGCGAGCAAAGTAATTCGATCAATAGGATTTAAAAGCTCTCTAAATCCAACATATCCATCATTTAATTTAATCGTTATTAAAATATTCTCATTTAAGCCTTTCTCTGAGGCTTGAAGTTGTGGTATTTGAACCAATAGCTTACCTTTAATTTGGGAAGGCCAAACAGGGACATCCTTTAAAAGAGGAGTAATTGTTTTTACACGAGCCATATCTAACTGGCTCAAATCACTTGAAACATTGATGTCTGTCATATGAAAAGTGGATTGACCCATATCCAGGGCACAATGACTTTGGAGTTCAATATTAAATTGGCTAGTGCTTAGAACTTTAACCTTCAAATTAAAATCAAAAGGATTTTTTAAAGAAAAATTATTAACTATAGCTTTCATATGATCAATTGGAACTTGAATCTTGATAGGACTATCTAAAGAAATGATACTGCTTTTCAGGGAGATCTCTGAGGTTTGTATTTGATTTGTCATGATTGCAATAGGGTTAAGCTTTGCACTAGCTTGCTGGATTGTCAAAATTGGATTTGATGTCGGTGGATCATTGCTGATTGAGACGTTGTCAAGAACCAAAGTCAAACCTTTAAATAAACTAAAATCCAAATTGCCATGTCCCACTTTAACTTCTCTGTGCAGTGATTGGCTTAAAGTTTGAGTGATTTGATTAAGATATTTATTAATATCAAAAGTTTTGATAAAAACAATAAATCCAATAAAAAGAATTAGAATCAAGGTTAAAAAGATTACAAAAATTGTTTTTAATATTCTCATAGGATTACTCTTTATATAAATGGGTTTATCTGTTGCGAAGTTCTTTTAATCTTTGGATTTGATCCTGGACACGCTGATTCATTTCTTGGGTTTGGACAAGAGAGCGGTTTTGATTTGTATTATTAACAGTTCTTTCTTTTAAATCTCTCATTTTTTCTTTCATTGATTCCAAGTCGGAAATATTCTTTTCATGCATATTATTAATTTGGCGCTGTTTTTGTTTAACATTATCTACAAAATCTTGCGTACGCGTAGATAACGCTTCTACTTTTTCAAGAAATTCAGGCTTTTCTTTGAAGGCAACATCATCATGTCTTTGTCGAGCCTTCTCCTTAATTTCCTGGATTTTTGAATTCAATTCTTGGCTATCTAAAACCTGTTGTTTCATGAGATCTTCCTGAGCTCTTATTTTATCTTTAATATCCTGTAATAATCTTTGACGATTCCCGCTTTCTTCAATGGAATCAAATTCCGACTTATCCAGCATAGTTTGATTCATTTTTAAACGTTGTTCATTGTATTGCATCAATTGCTTGCTATTTTCAATAAGCAATACATTTTTATTTTGAAACTGTTCCATTAGATCTTTGATTCTTAAAATATCGGCTCTTCCTTTATCAGATAAATTTTGATTCATTTGCATGAGTGAACTTACTTGTTGTTGAGATTCTTGATAGTACTTTTGTTGATCATGCAAGTAATCATTCAAAGAAGCTTTATCTTTTGCAGTCCGTTTAATATATTGATCAATCGTCTTTCTTTGAATTTCTATTTCAGATTGATAACCAGATGATTTAAGAAATTCTCCAAAAACTGGCTTATCTGAAGGTGAATGTAACAAGATTTTTGCAGTAATACCGGCTAATAAAGCTATAACAAATATTCCTATGAATATTGCGCGCACAAGAACTCCTTATTTATTAAGCAATTGTTCTTCAATCAAAGCCAAATCTGTTGTCGCTTGATGACAAACATTTCCATAACATACCGACACTTGCAGTTCCGAGTCTTTTTGAGTAAATTTCATAATTTTACTCGGTATATAATGTTTATACACGACTCTTTGCAAATGTGCAAGTTTCGAATCTGTGAGCCTTCCTTCTATAGAAATACTTCTTGAATCGTTAAAATAGAAATCTAGGGCACAAAGTGCAAATGTATAGGCAGATGGTGATTTATTGATTAAAGGAGCAAAATTATGGAATGTATTCTTTAATGAGTTAGACCATTTAGCCTCAGAAGTCATATGATAGAGTCTTATTAAACCATAAACAGCACCTGAGTTTCCTGAAGGGATCGCCCCATCATAATGATCTTTGGGCCTCACTATAAGATCCGTAGCCTTATTGGAAGTTAGATAAAAGCCTCCGTTTAGATCATCACTAAATAAAATAATCATTTGTTCACCGAGATCTTTAGCTTTATTGAAATATTTCTCATCAAAATTTGCTTCATATAAATCTAATAAACCATTAATCAAGAAAGCATAATCATTAAGCATGCCTTCAACGGAAGATTCATTCTTACACCAGGAATGCAAAAGTCTTGTATTGGAATAATGTTTATTTATGACAAATTCTGCTGCCCTTTTAGCTGAATTAATATAAGAAGGTTCGTTAAGAATACAACCAGCTTGGGCAAAAACCCCTATCATCAAACCATTCCAATCAGCTAAAACTTTGTCATCTAAATACGGCCTTGCTCGTTGAGTTCTATGTTGAAATAATTCATTTTTAGCTTGTTTAACAATTTCAACAACTTCTAAAAGGGGGAGTTTGAAATGATCTGCAGCTTGTTCCAAAGAATGTTCAATATAAAGAATATTTAGAGCAATAAATTCTCCATGGGGATCGACCCGGGCATTTCCGCCAGGTCTTACGCCATAAATGTAATTAAATATATCTGCCTGTTTCTGGTTCAATAATTTACTTATTTCTTCTTGAGACCACACATAAAAAGCTCCTTCTGCCTTATCGTCAGATCCAGAAATTATACTATCGGCATCTTCAGCTGTATAAAAGCCCCCTTCAGGATGAGTCAAATCTCTTAAAACATAATTTAACGTTTCTTTAATAATCAAAGCATATTCTGATTTACCAGTGATTTGATAGCATTCTAAATAAACTTTGATCAAAAGAGCTTGATCATATAACATTTTTTCAAAATGAGGAATATGCCAGTATGCATCCGTTGAATAGCGATGAAAACCTCCGCCTAAGTGGTCATAAATCCCCCCCTTAGAAATGGCATTTAAAGTTTGTTCCACCATAAATAGGGCATTTTCATTTTTTTTACTAAGGTAATAACGTAATAAGAATGAAAGTTGGTGGCCCATTGGAAACTTTGGGGAACCTCCGAAACCTCCATTATCACGATCAAAATGATTTGATATCTGTTCAAATGCTTTATCTAGAATTTCTATTTCAAGCTCACTGTCAGAATTTAGAACATTTTGGTTCTGACCAGATAAGACGCGTGTAATTTCTTCACTTGAGGCTAAGAGCTGTTCACGTTGATTTTGCCAAGCTTGTGTAACAGAATTAAGAACATCTATAAAACCAGGAGCACCCCATTTGGGATATGGTGGAAAGTAAGTACCTGCATAAAAAGGTTTGCCCTCTGAAGTCATAAATACTGTTAAAGGCCAACCACCCTGCCCTGTCATCATAGAGGCCGCAGTCATATAGATCTGATCAATATCAGGACGTTCCTCTCGATCAACTTTGATAGAAATAAAGTGTTCATTAAGAATTTTAGCTATTTCTTGATTCTCAAAGCTTTCATGAGCCATAACATGGCACCAGTGGCATGTGGAATACCCAATTGACAATAATATAGGCTTCTGTTGGGTTGCCGAGAGCTTAAAAGCTTCCTCACCCCAGGGATACCAATCTACAGGATTATCAATGTGCTGGATTAAGTAGGGACTCTTTTGACCTAATAGATGGTTGGAAGGCATCCTATTTAGCAGTGGGCTCAAAAAGATCTAAAGTTTTAGCTATCTCATCTTTACGAGAAGATTTAGGAATCTTTTGAGAAATCACAGGATTTGATTGTTTTGGCACAATAATTGAAGAAGAAGGTACTTTATTCATTAAAACTCTAGATTTATTTAAAAGTTCTTCAGTTTTCTTATATTTAGGTATTAAATCCTGAATATCTGAGAATCTTTGTGCGGCTTCTCTATAATTTCCAGATTTATATAGTTTTAATGCTTCAGAATACATTGACTCAACACCACTATTAAATTGCTGGCGAATTACCGATCTTTGAGATTCTAAAGCATCTTGACGTTCTTTAACTGCTTTCTCGATAGCAAGTCGTTCCTTATCTTTAGCACGAGCTAATTCCTCTTCTTTTATTTGTGCTAAGCGTTTTCTTTCTTTTTCTTCAGCTGCTTGTCTTCTTCGCTCAGTCTCTTTTTGACGCTCTAATTCTTTTTCTTTACGTGTAGCTTCAATTTTCTTTTGATCTTCTTCTTTTTGCTTACGAATTTCTTCTAATTTCTTTTGTTCTTCTTCTTTTTGCTTACG
Source organism: Candidatus Omnitrophota bacterium (assembly GCA_044225175.1). GTDB lineage: Bacteria > Omnitrophota > Gorgyraeia > Zapsychrales > Fredricksoniimonadaceae > JACQCF01. The sequence continues at coordinate 696,378 of JBGAJA010000001.1, forward strand.
AATTTCTTCTAATTTCTTTTGTTCTTCCTCTTTTTGTTTACGAATTCTTTCTAATTTTTTTTGTTCTTCTTCTTTTTTATCTTTGATCTCTTGTTCTTTTCTCAATCGATCTTCTTCTTTTTGTTTTCTTTCTTCTTCAATTTTCTTTCTTTCATTCTCTTGTTTTTGCTTCAATTCTTCCTTTTTTCGATTCAATTCTTCTTCTTTCGCTTTTTTTAGATCTTCAATCCGCTTTTGTTCAATTTCTTGTTTATGCCTTAACTCTTCTTCTTTTTTGCGATTTTGTTCCTTCTTTTCCTCTAAGGGAGCATCATTCTTTTTAACTTCTATCTTAGGTTGTTCAACAACTTTAACTGGATCCGCAATTATCTTAGGAACATCGGGAATATGTTTAATTTCTGCCGGATTTCGTTGTAATGAAATTTCTTTTTGCGACTCTTTTTTTGCTGGTTTCAATTTCCTAAAATGATAAACCTGCTCTTTTTGACGAAGTTGTTGATCAGAATTTCTACGTTGAGTCTCTAAACGTTGCTGCTGTCTTTCTTCTATTTTTAATGATTCAAAACGTCGACGCTCTTCTTGCTGCTGAGCTTCCATAAGATTTTTTTGTCTTTCTAGCTCATAAGTTAAACGTCTCTGGCGTTGCTGCTCCTTAACATCCATTAAATCAGCAACTCTCTGTTGACGAAGTCTTTCAGCTAAATAATCAGATCTTTCTTTCTCAACTTTGTTCTTGGTCTTATAAACATCGTTTTTCATGATGTGGTCAATTTTATTTAAATATGAAGTTGCCCGATCATCACCTTGAGAAGCTAATTCTCCGAAAATGATTCTGGCTTGAGCGTATTTCTTTACACCATACAACTCAACTCCTTGACGATAAATCACCTCACGTTGACGCCTAAGATCCCTGTTTTTATATGATTCAGCCTCTTTTGCTTCAGCAATGTGTTCTTGTTTTCTTTCTTTTTCCAGGGAAGCGATATTAGTAAATTTATGACTACGAAGACGTTTTTGTATAGAAACTTTTTTAGCTTCTTCTTTAATGATAAGTTCTACTTTTGATTGAGATTTCTCCAACATTTCTTGCTCTGTCTCATGAGCTAAAGTTTGTTTAATTGTTTTTAATTCAATCATTGTATGTTCAAGATCTTCAAACCTAGTTTTTGCAGCAGCGTAATCCTTATTCTTCGCAAATTTTAGAATTTCATCATTAATTTTTGATGCTCTAATGGCAACTTCAGATAATCTTTCTTTTAATTCTTCAATTTTTTCTTTTCTATGTTGAGATTCTTCTATTCTTCTTTTAATTCTTTCCTCTTTAAGTCTCTTTTCCTCTTCTATAGCACGCTCAGCAGCCGCCTGCTCTTCAACACGTTTTCGATCTTCATCGATATGCATTAAATAATCATGCGTCGCTTTATACCCCGGTTGAATATTTTCTACCTCTAAAAATCTTATTTTTGCCCCTTGAAAATCTTTTTCTTTGAGTAAATTTAAGGCTTCACTATAATTTTCCTGTGCTTTCTGTAATCTAATCTGTGCTTTTTCTTTATATTCCTGTTGAAGTCTTCGTTGTTCTTCTTCTCTAGCTTCTCTGAGCGTTCTGTCTTTTTCTTCACGTAAATTTTGTAAAACTTGATCAACTTTTGCTAATTTTGATTTTGCAATATTTGTTTGCTTATCATCTGATAAATTAACTATTTGCCCATATAGCCTTGAAGCTCTCTGAGAAAGTTCGTCTAAAAGCTTGGCTTCATCTACTTGTGTATTATTATTAGTAGTAGAAGAAACAGGATGATTTATCTTTGTTGTTTCATCTATTTGTTGAGATTCTAGACCACTAGGTTGGGACTTTTGAAGCTCTTTGGCATGTTTATCAAGGAATGCTTTTTGATTTTTTGCAACACGATTCTTTTCTTCCTGCTCAAGCTTATTAAATTCAACCCTATCAACTACAGATAAAGATTTCTTTTGTTTTTCTTGCTCTAAGAACTTCTTTCTTTTTTCTTCTAGACGTTGAGCTGCTTCTTGTTCTAAATTTTTTTCTCTTTCTTGTCTTCTGTTGGCTTCAGCAAGCGCTTTGTCAGTTTTTCTTAAATAAGAATCTACAGACTTATACTCTTTGTCTACTTTTACAATTTCCTCAAATTTTGATTTTGCTTCAATGTAATTATGAGCTTTATAAAGACTAATCCCTTCAGTATACATCGCTTCAACATTTTTCATTAGTTCTTTGCTGTTTTCATTTTGCTGTTGGAGCGGGGGAATAGCTTGTTTCTTAGCTTGTTTTGAAAGGTCTTCGATTTGTTTCTTGGCAATTTCTTGATCTATAGAAACCAAATACTTTTGAGTTGCTTTATAATTACCTATTAATTGTTCAACATTCTTAAAACCTTCTTTTGCTTCTTGATATTTTTTCTGTCGATATAAAGACAAGGCTATCTGATAACTATCTTCTGTTTTTACTTTGAGTTGTTTTTGTTTTTCTAGTTCTTGGCGTTTTTGTTCAGCTTGCTTCTCTCGTTTAGCCTTCTCTTCATCTTTACGCTGTTGTCTCAAGCTTCTTTGTTTTTCTAGTTCTTCTTGTTTGCTTTTCTCTTCTAAAGTTTGCTGCTTTTTCTGTTCTTTCTCGCGTTGTTGGTCTAAAATTTTTTGCTTAGATTGTTCTTCTAACCGTTTTTTCTGTTCTTCTTTTTGCTTTTTCTCTTCTTCTCTTTTTTCAATTTCTTTTTGTTGATTACGTTTTAATTCAAGTTCTTTTATCTTTTGTTGGTCGATTAAATCTTGTTTAGCTTGATTGGTATGAAATAATTTTTCTTGTTCTGTTTCTTGTTGCCGTGTTTTTTCCTTACGGGCGTTATCTATCTCGGCTTGTTTTTCAATGATAGCTCTTTGTTTTTGATTTTCATCTTGAAGCTTCTTAATCATTTCTTGCTGCTCTTTTTGTTTTTCAAGGAATTTTTTATTTTCTTCCGCTTCCAATTGTTTTTGTTTGGCTTGATTAAGCAAAGATTGTCTCTCTATTTCTAAAGCCTTTAATCTCAACTTTTCTTTCTCTTGTTTTTCTTTGTCTATGGCCTGTTGAATTTTTAATGCGTCTTGCTTCTTTTGATTTTCTTCTTTTAATCTTTTAAGTTCATTATTCTTTTCTTCCAAAAGTTTTTGACGTTCTTGTTCTTTTAAACGTTTTTCTTCTTCTTTTTTCTGAATCTGTTCTTTCTTTAAACGCTGACGTTCTAACTCTTTTTGCTTTTGTTCTTCTTTAGCTTGTTCGTTTTTCTTGCGCAAATCTTCAGCCTGTTGTTCTTTTTGTTTTTTAATATTTTCTGCATCGGCTTGTCTTTTTTGTCTGTCTAACTCGGCTTGTTGTTCTTTTTGTTTCTTAATATTCTCTGCTTCTGTTTGCTTTTTTTGTCGTTCCAACTCAACTTGCTGTCTTTTTTGTTCCAAAATTTTTTCTTCTTTTAGTCGGTCACTAATTTGTTTCAGGTAAGTTTTGGTTGATTTGTAATTAGGAAAGGATTTCTCGAGATTCTCAAAAGTACTTTGAGCATCACCATAATTCTTTTGTCGATAATAGGATAAAGCTTGCTGATAGAGATCTTCAGTTCTTTGCTCTGATTCTCTTTTCTGATCAAGCATTTCTTTCTGCTGCAGATCTTTTTGTTTTCTTAAAGCTATTTCCTGTTTGCGTAAACGCTCTTCACTTATCTTAATATTAGCAATTAACTCAGCACGTTCAGTAACCTTGACAGCTTTATTAAAATAATAACGGGCAGAATCAAATTTGCCTTCTTCCATAAGTAGAAGGCCTTTATCATAATAATCTTTTGCGTTTGTCTCTCGAATTTCTTGTTTTTTGGCGTTTGATTCACTTTTAATTTTTTGATTTAAAGACTTAATATTTTCTTGAGATTCAACAATCAATCTTTTGAGCGTCTCTTCATAATTAGTTGTTGAACTATTGGGGACTGAGGCAGCTTGTTCATCAGCAAAGACACTAGATGAACAAAAAATACTTAATAAAAGTATCGTAGGAAGAAAAGTAAGTGAAGAAATTTTTTGCATTTAATAATTTAACAATTAATTAATTTTTATGCATTCTAGCAATGATATTAACTATCTTCCACAAAATTAATGGAATTTTTATACGATTTATTATAAGTCTTTATGATGCAAAGGGTTTTTGATTCTGATCATAAATAGTACGGATATCTTTTTGTATATCTAAAAATGCCTCTACTATTTTTGGAGCAAAATTTTTCCCGCTACAATTCTTAATCTCAGCTAAAGCATCTTCTACGGTCCATGCTTTTTTATAGGGTCTCACTGAAGTTAATGCATCAAACACATCTGCAACTGAGCAAATCTGTCCAACCAAAGGAATATCTTCCCCTCCAATTTTATTAGGATAGCCATTACCATCAAAACGTTCATGATGGGTCAAAGCAATCGTTTCTGCCATCTTAAGAAAGGGCGAATTGCTTCCTGATAGAATTTTAGCGCCAATTGTGGTATGAGTTTTAATAATATCAAATTCAGCGGGTTCTAACTTTCCTGGTTTAAGCAAAATAGAGTCTGGAATTGCTATTTTTCCAATATCATGAAGCGGAGATGTGTTGAGAATCATTTCAGCTTGAGCTGGCGTACTTCCCATGGCTAAAGCTAGTTTTTGGCAATAGAAACTCATGCGGATGATATGATCTCCTGTATCTGTATCACGAAGCTCTGCTGCATTAGATAAACGACGAATAACATCCACTCGAGTTTGCTTGAGCTCAGTTGTTCTCTTCTCAACCTGAGCTTCTAAAGATAAATTATGATTTTTAATTTGTTTATACAAAAGACGGACTTCAATAATATTACGAGCTCGTAAAACAACTTCGCTTGCTAGGTACGGTTTATGTAAGAAATCTTTGGCGCCTGCGGCTAAGGCCTTAAAACGAGCGCTTTCATCTTCTGCTGAAAGAATCAATATAGGCAAATAATCACCTGGAATAGCGTTAGCTAATTGAGCCATGATATCAAATCCTGACATTACCGGCATATTAATATCAAGCAATAGTAAATCAGGCTGAAGTTCTAAGTATAAATCTTTTGCTTTGGTGGAATCAGTTGTAATTGTGATATCTATGAAACCTGCTGAGGAAAGTATTTTTTTGAGGATTTGGAGATTAAGGATGTTATCGTCAACAGCTAAAATCTTTGCACCAAGAATTTTCTCTTCTGAAAGCACTTAATCTCCTTTATTGGAATTTCCAAGAACGCAGTTTATCTAAAAAGATATCATCCGTCAAGCCGCAACGAACTGCGGTTACTGTAACATATCCATTCTTCAGTGCATACGTATCATATGAATTGTCATCCACATGTTTGGGATTTGCTCCTGTCATCCAGAAATAGACTTTTTCATGAGGACTCAAACGTTTTTCAAATTTCCCAAATATGGGTTCTGCTCCCTGTTTAGTCGGAAGAATACCCTTAATCTTTCCAAGAGGAACATTAACGTTTAAGAATGTGCCTTTTGGTAATGTATGTTTGAATGCTAGTTTAGCTAACTTTGCTCCAACTTTGGCTGCCTGAGTAAAATCCGGGTTCTCATGGGTATCTAAGGAAAGTGCAATTGAGTCAACCCCCATCAAAGCACCTTCTCTTGCACCTGCAACAGTTCCGGAATAAAAGACGCTGCAACCATCATTACCGCCAAAATTAATTCCAGACACAACCAGATCAGGTTTCTTGCCTTTAAGAATAACTTCAATCCCAACTTTTACACAATCGGCTGGCTTTCCACTAACGGCATGACCAAAGAATTTATTATTAAGCTTAACATCACGAACGAAGAGCGGCTGGTACAAGGTTATTCCATGCCCTACAGAACTTTGCTCATTCTCTGGAGCAACAACGGTTACATCAGCAAATTTAATAAGCTCTTTATAAATGGCAAGGATGCCAGGAGCAAAAATGCCATCATCATTAGTCAAAAGAATTTTCATTAAATACTATACTCCGGATCTAAAACAACAGCTTTGATCAGAAGATCGACAATTTTTTTGACCGCGGCATCTGATTCTTCATTCTCAATAAGATTTAAGTCAATGCTTGATTCTAAGAATCGGTTCTCTCCAACATTGACAACAAAGGTACGGTTGGGACTATTTAGCTTCTTAAGCATATCTAATTCATATTGATCAATATCTGTGATACTCGTAATCATAATCAGACCTGCATCGGTCATAATATGGGCTAACTCACCTAACTGTTCTAAGGCTTCATACTTTCCTAATGTCTTGTCTTTGGAATCGTGAGTGGCTAATGCTAAACGGTTAGACACTCCAAGAAAATAAACTTTCTTCTCTAAGTTGAATAATTGTTCTTCAAGAGCTTTGGCAATACGCTGCTTACCCGTATCTATCTTTCCTGTGATCACAATAAAAGCAGATTTATGCTGATACTTAGATGATCGAATATCAGGGGTGATATGACTTCTTTCCCATCCATACTCTCTATTCTTAATATGGTTAGAAAGCAAGCTATCACTATCAAAAACTGGAGCTAAAATAATTCCACCACCGGCAATTTCATAGTTATCAACTAAGACAAAACGTCCTGTTTCAGCAACATCCGTGATCAGGTCAAAAGCAATAGGCTTTAAAGTTTCAAAAACCACCTCTCCTACTTCATGCCGGTCGACGTGAGGCTTGTTACTGGAGGCAAGTTCAGCGGCATTAAGCACATGTAATACTTCAGAAACTACCACCGGCACTTGTTGAGTGGCAATTTTTAACTTATATGTCTTATTCTTAACTAAAGGCTGCTTACCCATCCAAAAGATATTAGCCTTGAACTTGGATGACACTTGCGGATTCTTCTCAGAAGGCTTAACCATAACCTCACCTGGACGAATGTAAATCTCTGTTTCCATGGTAAAGCCGGAGCTTTGACCAGCAAATGCTTCTGTACGTGTAGCTCCATTAAAATATTCAATTGTTTTAATACGATTCTTCTTACCAGACGGAAGGAATACAATTTCATCACCAAGCTTGATCGTTCCAGTCTCAACACGACCTGCAACAATGCGGCGATCATCCCCTTCTTCTGTGAATTTATAAATATCTTGAACGGGCATACGAAAGACTTGCTGGTCCTTAGGAGCTGCCTTTTCAAAGTTATCTAAAACTCCAAGGATAGACTGACCTTTATACCAAGGCATATTTGGTGAAGGACTAACCATATTGTCCCCATGAAATGCGGCAATTGGAATAAAACAGTTGGGCTTTAAATCAATTTCATTTAAAAATTTAGTATAATCCGTTTTAATTTGTTCAAAAACTTTTTGATCATAACCAACTAAGTCCATCTTATTCACACACACAGCCACATTTTTGATTCCAAGAAATCTCATCACATAACCATGGCGTTTGGAGTTTTCTTTGATTCCCTCATGAGCATCAATGAGCAAAAGTGCTGCCTCAGCACGTGCTGCTCCTGAAATCATGTTCTTTAAAAACTCGATATGCCCTGGAGCATCAATAATAATGTAATCACGCTTGGCAGATTTAAAGAAGCTACGGGCCGTATCAATTGTAATCCCTTGGGATTGTTCGTCCTTAAGAGCATCAAGCAAGAAAGCATACTCAAAAGGCTTAGCATTACGGGCACAATTGGCCTTTACTGCTTCGAGTTTACCATCCGGCAGTGACCCAGTATCAGCCAAAAGCCGTCCAACCAAGGTGCTTTTCCCATGGTCTACATGCCCTACAATAACCACATTCATTTGTTCGCGCTGAATATTCATAATTTAATCCATATCCTTCCAAGGCATCATAATTCCTTCAACTTTATGAGGAGCAATTAAAGGTTCTGAAAAAGAAGCGGGAAAATTGCGAATGGGACTCTCTATATGAGGCCAACAACATTCCGCGCATAATAATTCTGCAGGTTTAGTAATTTCCGTAAACTTGGGGGCTTCTTTTCCCCATTGATAACTACCCTTATCCCAATAGGCAATACTTGCTAAAGACGAACATTTCTGACAAGAACCTTGAATAGTATTTAAACCCCTGTCAATTACATCTCCAGCAATATCTGCAAGTTGATATTTCTTTATATCCTCGGGGGTATAATATTGGTAATAAAAACCTTTTGGGTTCCTGATATTCCAATCAGGATATAACACAATCATTTTTTTGTTAAAGCCAAGAAACACTTGTTTAAATTCACTAATTAAATGCTTCCTGCAAAGATCTTTTTCTTTTCCATTTGGATATCGTAAAGTATCCATAGCTTCTTGATCACATCCGGGACATTTTTTACCAAAAGCCCGATGTAAAACTGTATAAAGGTATAAAAAAATGATAGTGCCAACTATCGCAATTAATACGATCATTACATGTACCCTTCTTTACGTAACGTTTCCAAACCCCCGCCATCTTCTTTATCCTGGGCGCGGCCGGAGCGTTCGGCAATGTTCTTAAACTTGCCTTCTCTGAGTTCTTTGACAATGTCGGCCACATTCTTAGCTGTGGAATCAACAGGTGTTGTGCAAGGGTAGCATCCTAAGGAACGATATCTTTTTCCCTTACCTTGATCGAAGTATAGGTCAGTGATAGGGATCTTTTCACGTTCAATGTATTCCCAAATATTAAGTTCAGTCCAGTCCAGCAGTGGATGAATACGAATATGGGTTCCTGGAGCGAAATCCGTCTTGAATTGATTCCAAAGTTCAGGCGGTTGATCACCTACATCCCAGTCGCTGTTTCTATCTCTTGGAGAGAAATAACGCTCCTTGGAACGACTGCCTTCTTCGTCAGCGCGTGCGCCTACAATGACGCCAATATATGGCTCCGTGTTGGTATCCACGTCATATTTGCCTGTTTTGTGATTCAATCTCCAGCGCTGCCATTCTCCTGACAAAGTCTTCTTTAAAGCCTCGCTTTTAAGCGCTTTGCAGCATGAAATTCTGTCCAAATTACCGTCGGGGAACGTGCGTTTTTCCTTCAAAGCTTGGGTGTTTTGACCAATCACCATGTTGAGATTAAATTCCATGGCAAGCTTGTCACGATATTGAATCATCTCTGGAATTTTATAGCTCGTATCAATATGGACTAAAGGAAATGGCACATGGCCATAGAATGCCTTGCGGGCAAGCCACAAAAGCACAGTTGAGTCTTTTCCAATCGACCAAAGCATCACCAGTGACTTAAACTCTCTATATGCCTCACGCAGAATGTAAACGCTTTGTGATTCGAGTTGATCTAGTTTATCCATTGTTTTTGCCATAATTAAATCCTTCATCAATATCCTCTTTACAGGATCCTCTATCTATCATGTGTTCTGTCATGATTTTTTAATGATGTTCCCTTCCATTTGGGGTTGTTATGCAGCCCACATTCTTTTTGCTCAGGCTGTTCCCACCACCAGCGGCCTGCACGGATATCTTCGCCAGGTTTAACCGCTCTGGTACAACAAGCACAGCCGATTGAAATAAAGCCTTGTGCATGCAAAGGGTTCACATCAATCTTTTGTTCTTGAATATACTTATGCACATCTTCCAATGTCCAATCTGCTAAAGGATTGATCTTAATCTTGCTATTTGCATCATCCCATTCAAAAATCTCCAAATTGGCACGAGTTAAAGCTTGTTGTTTACGTAATCCTACAATCCAAGCATCCACATTGATTAAAGCCCTTTGTAAAGGTTCAACCTTGCGGATATGGCAGCATAATTTACGATTCTCAACACTGTTATAAAACAAATTAATCCCTTTTTCTTGAACCATTGTTTCAAGATGTTGATTGTTTGGATAATAGACTTTGAATTTAACTTTAGGATATTTCTTCTGATTCTTATCTAAGAGTTCATATGTTTCTTGAAACAATCGTCCAGTATCTAAAGTAAAGATCTCAATAAAAGGAGCCCCCTTGGAAATAATATCTGTTATTACCTGGTCTTCTTCACCCAGGCTCGTTGCAAAATTGACCTTATCACCAAACTCTTGGTAGGCTAATCTGATAATGCCCGCAGCATCCAATCCCTTAGCTTTTTCATTAAGCTGTTGAATCTTGTCTTTGTTCATATCTTCCTTAAATATCAAAACTAATTGTTTTTACTTGCTCACGCTGACGATCACAAAGATCAGCAAGACTGACTTCTTTTAGGGTTTGAATAATACTTTGATCGATTTTCTGCCACAAAAGGCTTATCGCATCACCCTTAATTGTTTTACGCTTCTCTTCATCAAAAGTTCCAAGACCGCCTAATTGTTTAACCACATCAGCTAAGTTAATTTCTTTGGGTGAAACTGCCAATATATAGCCACCTGATTTCCCTCGAACACTGTGAATATACCCCAAACCTTTTAATGCAATCAAGATATGAATCAAAAATTTCTGTGATACTCCAGCTTTACGGCTAAGACGACTAATTTGAAGAGGAGTTGTATTAGGCCAATGAAGTCCGAGCTCTAAAAGGGCCCTTACTGCATAATCCATTCTAGCAGAAACTTTCATAAGCCACCTCTTTCCTTAAATCTCAAACTCATAATAGGTCACATTGCGTAAAGAAACATAGACCTCATCATTTTTCTTTAATGCTAGAGCACGAAATTCATCTTGTGAAATCTCAGCTTGAATGGGATCGCCATCGCTTGTTATTAAATCAACCTTAACAACGGAACCTGCAGGATTCAAATACTCAATGACGGCCTTTAGAGAAGACTTGTCTTTTGATTGACGGGTTATCTCAAACTGATGAGGCCTCACAAAGACATTGGCAGTTTTGGAATTCTTATCCACAGTGGGCAAATCAATGGCTGAACTTCCTACATATGCTTTGCCATCCTCTACTCGAGCGTGGAATAGATTAACATTCCCTAAAAAATTTAAAACAAATTTATTGGCTGGTTTATGATAAACCTCATCTGGAGTACCAACTTGTTCAACCTTACCCTTATTCATCACCACAATACGATCTGCCACTTCAAGAGCTTCTTCTTGATCGTGAGTAACAAAAAGGGTTGTAATGTGAAGTTGATCGTGAAAGTGTCTAAGCCAAGTGCGTAATTCTTTACGCACTTGGGCATCTAAAGCCCCAAAGGGCTCATCTAAAAGTAAAACCTTAGGTTCAATAGCTAGTGCACGAGCCAAAGCAATGCGTTGACGTTGTCCACCTGATAACTGCCAAGGATATCGATTCCCCACCCAATCCAATTGCACCAAATTCAAAAGTTCATTAACCTTTGCCTTAATTATTTGCTCGGATGGCCTATTTTTCTTAGGTTTGACCCGTAAACCAAAAGCAATATTATCAAATACGGTCATATGGCGAAACAAAGCATAATGCTGAAACACAAATCCAACCCCACGATCCTGGATTTTATGCTCCTTGGTATCTTCCCCATGAAACAAGATCTCCCCCTGTTGTGCATATTCAAGCCCCGCAATAATACGAAGCATGGTCGTCTTCCCCGACCCTGAAGGGCCCAAAAGCGCAATCAATTCCCCTGTTTGGACATTCAAACTCACATCATCCAAAGCTTTAAAAGCCCCAAAACTCTTTGTAATATTTTTAATTTCAATACTCATAGGATTAATGCCCTCCTTGTCGGGCAAACTTCAATTCATGCCGATACTTGTATTCAACTAGACTTTTTAGAATTAATGTAACAACCGCTAACATAGCCAATAGTGAAGCTGCGGCAAATGAGGCTGTGAATTGGTATTCGTTGTAAAGAATTTCAATATGAAGTGGCAACGTGTTTGTCAGGCCGCGGATATGACCAGAAACTACTGAAACTGCTCCAAACTCTCCCATGGCGCGTGCATTACATAAAATGACGCCATATAGCAATCCCCATTTGATATTAGGTAATGTGACCAGCCAAAACGTTTTAAATCCACTGGCCCCTAGGGTGATAGCGGCTTCCTCCTCTTCATTCCCTTGTGACTTCATCAAAGGAATAAGTTCACGAGCTACCATAGGAAATGTCACAAAAATGGTTGCCAAAATGATACCTATAGGAGCAAAGATGATCTTAATATCGTGATCCATTAGCCATGGACCTAACAAACCTTGCGCCCCAAACATCAATACATAGATAAGTCCTGAGATTACAGGTGAAACAGACAGTGGCAAATCAATCAAAGTTAATAGAAAATTTTTCCCATAAAAATCAAATTTGGCAATGGCCCAGGATGCTGCAATTCCAAAGATCAAATTTAAAGGTACTGCAATGGCGGCTGTTAATAATGTTAATTTGATTGCTGCCACAGCATTGGGTTCAGAAATGGATTGAAAATAAAATGCTAAGCCTTTGTTTAATCCTGTGGATATAACTAGTACTAAAGGCATCACCAAGAACAGCCCTATAAAAATTAGGGCAATCGCAATTAAAGTCCATTTGACAATAGCTGGTTCTTTTCGTATTTGAGACATACTTAATTCATTCCTATTTTTTTCGATGCATACCACTGTAAGAAATTAGTAAATGCAAGAATGACAAAAGACACTAACAGCATCACAACTGCAATGGCGGATGCTCCTGTGTAATCATATTGTTCTAATTTGGTTATAATTAAAAGTGGTGCGATTTCCGTTTTACCCGGCATATTGCCTGCAATAAAGACAACTGAGCCGTACTCTCCAATACAACGAGCGAAAGCTAGACTAAAACCTGTAAGTACAGCTGGCAAAAGCACCGGGAATATAATCTTTACAAAGGTTTGAAAGCGATCTGCACCAAGACTTGCCGCTGCTTCTTCTAATTCAGGATCCAAGTCTTCTAAAATTGGTTCAATTGTTCTCACAATAAACGGCAACCCAATAAAAATTAAAGCCAATGTAATACCTAAAGGCGAATAAGCTGTTTGAATGCCCATCTTATAAAGATACTGCCCCATCCATCCGTTTTGAGAATAAAGCGATGTTAAGGCAATACCTGCAACCGCAGTTGGTAAAGCAAAGGGCAAATCAATTAAAGCATCAATGATCTTTTTACCTGGAAATTTATAGCGGGCTAACACCCAAGCAATCAAAAATCCAAATACTACATTTACTAATGAGGCAACAAACGCCGCACCAAAGCTTAAGCGATAGGCTGCCAATGTTCTTGGAGATAAAATAACTTCCCAAAAATCATACCATCCCATGGTGGAAGTCTTAAAAAACAAAAGAGATAAGGGAATTAAGACAATTAAACTTAGGTAAAAAATTGTATAACCTAAGCTTAAATTGAATCCTGGTAATGTTGAACGAGTTTTGAGTAAAAACATAATGTTCTTATAAAATAGGTAAGGACAACTATGAAAGCTGTCCTTACTATGTTGATTAGCTGGGTTAGAATACTAATAATCTCTTAAGAGATCAACCAAATTTTCTTTTAATTCCCATAAATTTGATCAAAAATTCCTTTATCAGCGAAATGTTTCTTCTGTGCAGCTTGCCATCCACCAAATTCTTGGATTGTAATCAAATTAGACGATTTAAATTGGCTTTCATACTTCTTGGCTACTGATGCCAAGCGAGGCCGATAGTAATTCTTCGTGGCAATTTCTTGTCCTTCCTCACTGTAAAGATACTTTAGGTATTCTTCAGCAATTTTTCTTGTGCCATGTTTATCAGCAACACGATCAACTAAAGCAACAGGTGGTTCAGCTAGAATACTTAAGGATGGAACAATAATATCAAATTGATCTGGCCCTAATTGATTGACCGCCAGATAGGCTTCGTTTTCCCATGCCAAAAGAACATCCCCGATTTTTCTTTCAACAAACGTTGTTGTAGATCCCCGAGCTCCGGAATCCAAAACTGGGACATTTTTGAATAAAGCAGAAACAAATTCCTTACTTTTTACTTCATCACCACCAAATTTCTTCTGAGCATAACCCCAAGCAGCTAGATAATTCCATCTAGCTCCCCCCGAGGTCTTTGGATTAGCAGTAATCACAGAAATGCCTGGTTTTACTAAATCATCCCAATCTTTAATGTTCTTAGGATTTCCTTTTCGAACTAAAAAAACAATCGTGGATGTATAGGGTGTGCTGTTATGTTCTAAACGAGCTTGCCAAGTTTTAGGTAGAAGACCTCCCTTGTCGGCAATATTGTCGATATCATATGCTAAGGCGAGTGTGACAACATCAGCATCCAACCCGTCAATTACAGAACGAGCTTGTTTGCCGCTTCCCCCATGAGATTGATTGATCGTCACATCCTGACCACTGACTTCCTTCCAATGAGCTGCAAAAGCTTTGTTATACTCTTCATAAAGCTCCCGTGTAGGGTCATAGGATACATTTAATAACGTAATTGGTTTGGCTGAAGCTAATCCAGCTAAACTAAATATAATTGTAAAAATAATCAAACTACTTAACCAATTCTTGCTTTTCATATAATTCTCTCTTTCTTAATGTTTTATTGTCACTTCTGCCTGCCGGCAGGCAGGCCCCAGGTTCATTTAATAAGACAATTGTAAACGTGTAAACACAATATTTTCAGTGGGACGATTTTCAGTTGCTGCTGCCCCTTGTTTGAAATGAGTTTGCTCATAATCAACGCTCAGACGAACATTTTTATGAGGATACCAGTTCAAACCAGCTGCCCATGCTTCTTCTTTAGAAACAGCAGTTGTTGCGCTGGCAAAGCCACGATCAAAAATACTATCATCTAATCGTAGTTGACCATAACGACCAACAACTTCAAAAGCACCCCATGTGCCTTTTTGTAAGTCAAAATTGTTACGAGGTGTTATACCTTTAAAAGAAGCTAATTCTCCAGTTAATACATAATTACCAGATAGCTGCCAGGCTTGATTAGTAAATGTATCATGAATATTGGTGCCACGTGTGAATTCTTGAGAAGATTTTACGTATTCACCAAGAAGTCCAAAACCCCCGTTATAGTAATAAAATTGAGGACTAACTCGCGTATGCGCCCCATCAGCTACAAGACCAGTTCCTGAATATGTAAAGACACTTGCTTGTCCAGGAGATCTATAGGTAGGAACGCTGCTTCCTTCTTTATGACCATAGGATCCTGCAATACCTGTACCTAATCCTTTTAATACCTCAGGCCCATGATTTTTAAAAGGCTGAACAAAGACACGGCCTATGACATCTTTATCATTATTATTATCTGCCGCATCCACACTTGCTAAATCTGCTCCACCATTAAAAATACCAACCGCATAATTAGTTGTGTCACCAAACAAATCACCAAAAACCTGGAAACCAACATCACGGTTTGGTACTAAATTTGATGGTAAGCCAGTTTCTATAAAATTAGCGACAGCATCAGATTGCAAACGTTCTAATCCTAATGGAGCTTTAAATTTACCACCGCGGATCTTGAGTGAAGGCCATAACTTGAAATCCACATAAGCATCCACCAACTGAGCATTAGCACTAGTAGTTGCATTAACTGCCAAATCCGGCATCAAATAAAAATCCCAATTCTTACCTACCGTACCTTCAAAGATAGGGCGGGCTCTTCTAACTAGGAAGTTATCTGTGGTTCCTGTTAAATCTTTACTATTACCTGTAAAGACGCGCGCATCTGCTTGAACTAATCCTCGAAGCTTTAATTTAAAGCTTTCATCTGGGCTCTTAATGCTAAAGCCGTCTTTTGCACTAGCTGTAATGACTGGTGTTTCAGGTGCCTTTTTCGCACTTTCTTCCTTATCTACCTCAATTTGACGCTTTAATATAGCCATTTGCTGTTCCAATTCCGCTAATCTTTGCTCCAAGGCCGTACTATCTGCGAAAACTGGGCTAATGGAAGATATCGGCAATAATACACTTAAAGCTAAAATACCTAATGTACGACTAAAAGACTTCATATAAACTCCTATTTGATGGTTAAAAATTTAACTATTTAGTTGGGGATGAGCAAAAGTAAATCAAGCCCTAACAACAGGGTTGACACGAACCGAGGGATTTGAAGTGTGTAATCATTACTAAGATAATCATGTAAGTAAATGTAACATGCAAAATAATATTGTCAAGTTTTTTTTAAAAAAAGTATCAAACATAAAGAACTAATTGTGGGAAATGACGAAATCACCTTTAGGAAGATAGTTGACGGCTTCAAGCAAGTTTTCAGAACCTTCATTAGCGTATAAAACAAATTTGACAGATTTTGTTTTAGCTATTCTCTGCAATCTTTGGATAACCAGATTTACAGAAATATCACTAAGCTCCGTATTAAATAGAGCTAATTCAGGAGGATTGCGCATGATCTTTTCAATGCCTACAATGCCGCTATCCGTAAAATCAACATTGTAGCCGGCATTACTAAAGGCATTAGCAATCTTCCCTATATTCCTCTGATCTTTATCTACTATAACGACCCTTTTACTCCCTTTGATATGTCGTCTCCAATATTGATTATTAATGATGATCTCGACCTCATTAAGCATCCTATCAATAGAAAAAGGTTTAGTCATAAACCCATCTACGCTGACTTCTCTAAAGAGTTTTTCAAAATTCATCTGACCTGTGAGCACAAGAACTGGATACTTAGGATAACCTCCATCTGTGCAAATCCTGTGATAAAATTCAATTCCATCCATTTGAGGCATTCCTAAATCTAATAGAATCAGGTCGGGAGACATTTTATCTAAAATTTCAAGCCCTTCTAAGCCATTAAAAGCTATAACAACCTCATACCCGCTAGCCTTGAGGTGTTTGGCACATATTTCTGCTACATCTTTTTCATCTTCTATAATCAATATTTTCTTTCGCTCAATCATATTTCCTTATCTCCTAATTCAAGTATGCCCCTATTGTCAAGTGTTTACAAGGCATAAACAGCCATTCTCAGAAAACGGTTTTCATGTATAATTCTTTGAATTTCCAAAGAAAAATTAATAAATTGATTTGACTTTGCCAATACAAAAAGGTGTCTGACACCTTTTTGATAATTTAGAGGCGTTCAAGGATTTTTGCACTTCCTGAAGGCATGGGATAACGGTTAAGATTGGATTTTGAGATCCAGAGGCGAGTTTTTGTGACCTTAGGATTAGGAGAAACCTTAACTTCAAAAACTTTGAGTTTGACTCTAAATTGGGTGTAGGAATGGGTCACATCAAATAAATGTTTGTGGTGAGTCAAATTGACCCCTAACTCTTCTTGTAATTCACGCTTTAAGGCATTTAGAGTGCTTTCCCTCGACTCAACCTTCCCCCCTGGAAATTCCCATAAATCCGCCAGCAAGCCTGTGGATGGCCTTTGTTGGATGAGATACTTACCCTTATATTCAATAATTGCTATTACCGCATCAACATCCTTAATGACCTTCTTTTTAGGGGTGGGAATAAGCTCTTGAATTCCTTGCAGATAAGCTTTACAGAATTTTCTTAAAGGACAAATATTACATAAAGGTTCTTTAGTGCGACATATCAAAGCGCCCATTTCCATCAAAGCCTGGTTAAAATCACCTGCCCTTTGAGAAGGAATGACTTTACTTAAATAGTCATGAATAGTCTTGTCTTGCTTCGTGTCTGCGTGAGCTTGAATGGATAATAACCTCATTACAAGCCTTCTGACATTGGCATCAATAATCACCAATGGCTGATCAAAGGCTATGCTTAAGACGGAAGCTGTTGTGTATGGTCCAAAGCCTGGCAAAGCTCGCACCAAATCCGGTTCTTGAGGAAGCTTTCCCCCATAATTGGTTACAACCAAACCTACAGCCTTATGGAGATTACGGGCGCGATTGTAATAACCTAATCCCTGCCAGGACTTTAAAACCTCTTGGATAGGCGTTTGGGCCAGTTTGGTAATGGTTGGATAAGTTTTAAGCCATCGTTCAAAATAAGGAATCACCGCATTCACAGTCGTCTGCTGCAGCATAATTTCCGAAACCCAAATATGATAAGGATCCTTAGTCTTACGCCAAGGCAGGTCACGCTTATGCTTGTCGTACCACTTAAGAAGATCTTGCGAGAATGTGTTAGGCATTGTTTATTAAGTCAGAAAAAAGATCCGCAATTTGAGGATGCTGACCAATGGGCTGGGAAATGGAGAAGACAACATCAGGGTATTGTTCTTGTGCATCTTGAATAATGGCTGGAATATCATCATTCACATGGCGGCCCGAATTAAGAAAGTTAAGTAGAACAAGGACTTGCGTAGCTCCTTTTTGTACACATAAATCAAGACCTTCAGGAATGTTTGGGGATTCAATCTCCAAGAAGGCATACTCAAAAATGTCTACCCCAGTCTTAAATTTTAAGACTTTTACTAGTTCAATAACTTCTTCCTTAGTTTTGGAAGAACGACTGCCATGACTGACTAAAAGAACAGCTTTCATGGCCAAATCACCTTTAAAGGATATTTGGAACGGCCGATTTGGACTTTAGTTCCAAAAGAAAATGGCAGGCAGACGTGAGAGCCATCGACAAATATCACACCTTCACGCATTAATGAGGTGAGAGAAAAGCTTTGGTTAGGTTTTAAAATAGATCCTGTGAGCTTATAAGTAGCCCCATGACCTCGATAAAGCTCCCTTGGACGATACTGGATTAACTTACTTTGTTCTGGAAGGATCTTTCCTCCAGCAGAATGGATTCCAGCAGAAGACCCCGCTGCAGTTGACACCCAAACCCCAGATGAACGCTGTTCTTCTTTTAAGTTTCCTACTTTTAAATAATATCGACTTACTGCCCCGGGATTCTGGTGGCAAATCAACAGATCATTGACAGCCGGCATTCCTTCAAATTCATTATTAAAAGACAGTTGAATACGATTGAAAAATTTGAATGATGACTTATTTTTTAAAAAAGTATCTAGTGTCGACTCGAAATTCTTAGGATTTCCTGAACAGAAACGTCCTACACTCCAACTGGGATCAGAATTCACCCCCCAGATGATCTGTTTTTTAATATTTCTAGCAGCTTCCATAAATGTCCCATCACCACCAAAGGTAATAATGAGATCAAACTTATTGTAATTGATGGAAGTCCCTCGACAAATTTTAGTGTACTTAAGACCCTTACTCTTTAAGACAGCTTCAATATATGAAAGTGCCCAGAAATGGTTTTCATGGGTCCTATGGAATCTTTTAATTTCATCAGAATTAAATAAGCCTCGAAGTTTGACAGATCGTTTACGGCTACTTAAGAAATAACCCGCGTAAGTACTATTTTTATAAAGCAAAAGAATTTTAGGGGATGATTTCATGTTTTAACTCTCTGTAGGAACTAAAAACTAAATCTGCTTGTTTTAGGTATTTTCTTGGCAAAGATGTCTCTAAAGCAAAACATTTTAACCCAGCTGCCTTAGCAGATGCAATACCAAAAGGAGCATTTTCAATAACGATAGCTTCGCTTGGTTTTACTTTAAGCTTCTTTAAAGCCATTAAATATGGTTCAGGGTGGGGTTTTCCATTTTGAACATCACAACCGCAGACTGTGACCCTAAAGGAATTCCATAAATCTTCAGGTAATAGGCTTTGAGCTTCATGTCTAGAAGTACCTGTTACCAGGGCTAATGAATACCCCTTTTTTACTAAACTCTTAATTAAAGATCTGCTTCCTGGAATATAGCGTCTTTTGAAAATTTTCTTAAAGAGCTCCTCTTTTGCTTTTAAAAGACCATGAGCATGGGTCAAATCAAAAGGCTTTTTGTGCTCTCCAAATATCTCCTGGACACTATTTAGACCTTTTTGTCCCTCCCTTTTATAAACATCCTCATGAGAAACTTTAATACCTTGATTGGCAAAAATAGTTCTCCAGGCCCTAAAATGATAGGGCATGGTATCTGTAATGACACCATCCATATCAAAAATGACAACTGTGTGGGATTTATTCATGGAATGAATCAATTACGGCCGCTTTTTTCCATCTGGCGGATTCGACGGGCTTGTTCAGAAACCTTCTTGTCTAGAGACTTCCCTCTAGTTATATATTCTTTATGTTCATCTTTAGCTTCTTGATTATTTTTTTTTATTCTGTTTCTCTCTTTAATTAAAGCTTCTTTTTTGATTTGTTGTTTTTCTTTTTCGAGCAATTTTTCTTTACGTTGTTCAATTTTTTGCTTTTTTTGATCTTCTCTAATTTGCATATGCCAATTAGTTAGAAATTCTTTACGCTCTACGTAGGAAGATTTTGGCCAATCCTTATGGTAAGCGTTCTCAAAACGATATCTTGCAGCAAAAGGAGCTTTCAGCAAGTCTGGACCATGTTCAGATAAATCCACCTGTTCAGCCATGACCAGAGTTCCTGAAACAAGGACAGAAATTAAAACAAAGAGTAATGTTTTCATGCTCAAATTATAACATATCCAAATTCAAAAAAACACTAAAGGTAGATCCATTTCCAAGGGTGCTTTCCACACTGATTTTTCCTTGATGCACATCCATAATATGTTTAGCAATAGAAAGTCCTAAGCCTGTACCACCAGTTTCCTGACTTCGAGATTTATCTACCCTAAAAAATCGTTCAAAAATTCTGTTTAAATACTCTGAAGATATCCCAGGACCATTATCCCTAAAATCAATCCTCACAAATCGCCCTTCCACTCTGGCTTTAATCAGAATTTTTCCACCTCGAGGAGTAAATTTAACCGCATTATCTAAGATATTTAGAAAAACCTGCTCCATTCTAGCTGCATCAAAACTAACCAAAGGTAAATTAGTAGGAATGTCTAATATTAAAGCATGCTGCAAATCTTCGATTTGTTTCTTTTTCATTAGAATGACAGCATGAATAATGTTAGAAATATCACCTTTAACTAAATTCATTTTCACATCTTTAGACTCCAAAGAGGATAAAACCAAAAGATCATTGACTAAATTCTCAAGCCTTTGGGTCTGGTTTAAAATAATATTTAAGAAACGCACAGCATTAGCCTTGTCATCTAAAGCCCCTTCTTTAAGCGTTTCAACGAATCCTCGAATGGATGTTAGAGGTGTTTTAAGTTCATGGGACACATTGGCAACGAACTCACTTCGTAAGCGCTCAAATTTTTTAAGTTCAGTGACATCATGAAAAACTACAATAAGACTAATTAAAACATTGTGGGAATCAAAAACCGGAGAGATTTGCATATTAAAATACATTTCTTTAGAACGAAGAATCACAATCTCTTTTCGAAGAATACTTTTATGCGTTAAGCCTTCTGTGATGGACTCAATGATGTTTTGATTAGAAATAATTTCCCAATAATATTTATTCTTCCAATCTGTAGAGCGGACATCAAACATAAATTGAAAGCTTGGACTAAGATGTAAAAGTCGATTATCAAAAGAAATAACGAGAACACCCTCTGCCATATTAGATAGAATGGCTTCAAGTTTATCTTTCTCAATAGTAAGCTCTTCTAGGCGCTTTTGAATGCCGTAAGCTAATTCATGCACATTACGTGCAACATCACCCAGATTATCTGAGGGAGACAAAACCATACGCCTTGAGTAGTCACCAATGGCCATAGCATTGATCACACGACGTATTTCTTTAATTTGTAGGGTTTGACGGAAATATTTATAGCTTAGGATAGCTATAATCAAAATTAAAACACAAATAAATAGGACGCTCATTCAGATTCCTTAAAACGATAGCCTACCCCGCGCACCGTTTCAATATAATCTTGGGCTACCCCAAGCTTCTTTCTTAAGCCCCGAATATGAACGTCTACTGCTCTATCAACAATATATTTACCTTCTTGCCACACATTATCGAGGATTTGCTCTCTGCTAAACACTCGACCTGGAGCGCGAGATAAGAATTCTAAGATATCAAATTCAATACTCGTTAATTCGATAGAATGTCTTTTGAATACAACTTTATGTTTTGGTATATCAATAGTAAGCTCCCCCCATTGACGGGTTTGCTCTACACCTATTTCTGTTTTGGAATCGTCTAACCTTCTAAAAACTGCCCTGATTCGTGCCAAGAGAATGCTTGGACTAAATGGTTTTGGGATATAATCATCTGCACCTAGGGATAGGCCAATCACAATATCTGCTTCTGTACCCTTGGCGGTAATCATTAAAATAGGGATTTTCTTGGTTTTGGGATCTTCTTTGATTTGACGGCAGATTTCTAATCCATCACATTCTGGAAGCATTAAATCCAGTAAAACTAAATCAGGCTTTCTTGTTAAAACCATGTCAAAAGCTTGTCCGCCATCAAAAAGCGATAATACCTCAAACCCTTCGCGTTCAAGGTTATAACGGACTAATTCATTAATATCCCTGTCGTCTTCAATAATGAGAATTCGTTTTTTAGCCATATACTATATATTAGAAGATCGAAATTAAGATTTTGTTAAGCTCTTATTAAGTCTTTGCTTATTTAAAATCTTTTTGAGCATTGGCCAGTGTTCTTCCGCTAAAATATAACCTACACACCGAGCTGATCGACAGCGACAAGGATGCTCACCAAACTCCTCTATATCATCATACCCATAATTATAAAAGAGTTCTTCCTCAATCGCAATATCCCTTAAGGCTATAATCCAAATATGCCCTCTAATATTTTCGACCTCGCAATTAGGATCACAGGAATGGTTAATATATTTGGCTAAATTATGGGGCACATGGCCATCAATATCATAACGTTTGTTTAATTCAAAAAGATAAACGGCTCCTTGTTCTTTGTGCTTTTTAGCATATTCCACAAGTCTTGGGCCTCGTCGATTTGCTTCAGCTTTTGTAATCTTTTCCCCCACATATTCAATAACCTTTGTCCCCTTTGGAATAAAAGCCTTAGCAAAGATTCCACAACCATGTATTTTTGAGGTTTTTTTAGTTATATATGAATATTTTGTAGATTTCATAAGAATTAGATTTGAGGCCGGATATTTCTAAAAAAAAGTTTATCTTTAGGGTGGGTCAACAGAGCTTCAACTTCATCAGGATGCACCCAGCGAGCCTCCGGATGATTGCTGTCTATTGGAGAAAGCTTCAACTCATCCGTTGAAAAAAGGAACATCTGAATGTGTTTGAGCTCGCTTGTATCATCACGTCCATCTAATCCTATTTTGTATCTAACATAGGAGCCCAGATCTTTGATAAAGTTAAGCCTAAGAATACCTGTTTCTTCTTCAATTTCACGAATAGCAGCAGTTTTAGCGTCTTCTCCTTCTTCAATATGTCCTTTAGGTAAAGACCAAGAAAGTCCTCTTTGGTTGACAACCAAGACCTTTCTTTTCTTACTTAAAACAACTCCACCTGCTGTATATGTTTTATTCTGTTGCACAATCATCCTTTTCTAAAGTATAGAACTTTTGTCCAATTTCAATTCTTTCCTTGCCCTTGGAAATTCTATATAAATTTGTGTCTCTTAAAGAATAAACACAACCGCAATACTCTTGCTGATAGAAATTTTCTCGCTTTGAAATCTCATACATTCTTGAGGAGCCGCCATTTTTTCTCCAATTATAAGTCCAATAAACCATGCCATCATAACGATTTGCCGCTCTCACACCCGAATTATTAATTTGATCCATATCTTTCCAACGAGAAATCCCCAAAGAAGAACTAATAACCTTAAAGCCATGTTCTTGGGCGTACAGCGCTGTTCGTTCAAAACGCATATCGAAACATGAAGTACAACGTTTACCTCTTTCAGGCTCCATTTCTAATCCTTTGATGCGCTCAAACCAATTGCTTGTATCATAATCCGCATCAATAAAAGGAATATTCAACTTTTGAGCAAACTTGATATTCTCTTCCTTACGAATCTCATATTCTTTTCTTGGATGAATATTAGGATTATAAAAGAAGATACTGAATTTAATCCCTGAAGCTAAAATTGCCTCCATTAATTCAGCGGCACAAGGTGCACAGCAAGAATGAAGCAAAAGCTCCTTATGATTGCCAGGTAATTCTAAGAGTGGTCGATTTGTCATTGTCATAAATAAAAAAACCCTTGGGCTTATTCAAGGATTTCTCACTAAACTATAATTGAAAGGCCCGGTTTTATCAACCGGGCCTGTTGAGGTCATTCTTAAACCTTCATTACATTAATGGCTTGTTCACCTTTGGGGCCTTGCTGAATTTCAAATTCTACAGCTTGACCTTCTTCAAGGGTTCTGTAACCTTCACTTTTGATTGCGGTATGATGGACAAATACATCTTTACCATTCTCTGGAGTAATAAAACCATAACCTTTTTGATTATTGAACCATTTTACTTTACCTTTTGCCATTACTACATCCTCCTTGTTAGCGACCTGTGATAACTATTTACTTCTTACAATTCGAAAGTATGCCCTACTTTCGAAATTTTGTCAAATATTTCAGAGAGTTATTGACCTACTGTTTGACTCTGAGCTGATGGATTAGCCACTTCTGTGTTTTCAGTTAGATGAGCAGAAAGGGCCTTCCAAGTTCTAGGTCCCACTTTTCCATCAGCTTTAAGACCATTTTGAGATTGAAACTCTTCAATAGCCTTTTTAGTTCTAGGCCCTATATTTCCATCAACTTTACCTTTATAAACGCCTGCATTCTTCAAGGCTTGTTGGATTTGTTTCGGGGTAGGTTTGTCAGAAATAGGTTCAATTCCTGCTGCCATGTCACCTGTTGTCTGCGGAAGAGCTTCAGCATTATCAATAACCACTGGGATAGCATTATTTGCTCCTCCCATAGTTGCTTCAGTAACCGAAATCACATTGTCTGATACAACTCCATTAGTCATATTATCTAGGGCTGCTTCTTCTGTTTGTTTTTTCTTGCATCCCATTAATGTTGTAACCATAAAAACAGCAACCAAAACTAAAACAATATTTTTCATAAAATTTCCCCAAATAAATTAAAAATGTTTATAAATGCTTTATACAAAATTTATATTACCCCTGTTTTAAACAATGTCAATTTTCTTTCTTAAAAATTTCACTTTTTTGAATCCAATTTTCTAGACCAAAAAGATACCAAAGATTGGCGGAAATAAGAACCCCCTTGCTTTGTTGTTCCAAAATAAAATCCATAGCTTTTGAGGGGTCAACTAAAACAACTTCAATATCTTCTCCTGCCTCTAATTCTTGTTTGGGATTTTGATTACTGAGATCATTTTCATCAACTTCTGCACAAACAATAAATGCATTGTCATCAATTAAAGAAGCTCCTGTTTTAAGAACGGGACTAACGCTGACAATTTTTCCTGTATAGCCCGTTTCTTCTTTTAACTCTACTAGAGCATGCAAAGGATCATTAAAACCTAATCCAGCGGGCACTGCTAATATATAACCATTAATAGCTGGCCGATATTGTTTGATTAAAATAATTCGACCGGAAGGAATTAATTTGGCCAGGACAACAACGCCTACAGAAGATTTTTTTCTTCTTACAAACTCCCAAACAACCTCCCGACCATCTTTAGCCTGACAAATAGCCTTATGAACAGACAGCCAATTACCATCATAAACCATTGATTCAGAAATTCTTTTCATATTCTTAGATTAGCCAAAAAAAGCCCCCGCATTTTTTAACAATTGCGGGGGCTTATGCAGTCTTTTTCAATAATATTAATATGCAGATCCAGCAGCAGGTGCAGCTTCAGTATTATTTGAAACTGTATTTGTCATTGAATTCATTTCTTCATCCATTGGAGCTTGAGCATCTTCATTCATCATTTCATCATTCATTGTTTCATCGTTCATTGTTTCATTGTTCAGCATTTCGCTATTCATTTCTTCATTATCATTCATCATATTAGTTTGAGCTTCTTGAGCAAATGCAGGACAAACAACCAACATAACAACTGCTGCTAAACCTAGTACTAATTTCTTCATAACTCTCTCCTTTAATTTTGAATCGTTATTGACAACCTTGTAAAATTAATCGTTCTGCCATAAGCCAATCTTCTACATCGCCTCCTGGCGCACATCCACGTTCTAAATACAACTCATAAGCTTTAAAACGGATAGCCTCTTGAATATCACTAGTATCTAGAAGAGATGTTGTTCTGTTTTCTTTCTCGTTTTTAACAATGGCCTTAACCACTGATTTTCGGCTTGTTGCTCGTGGTTTCTTAGCACCGTTTTCCATCTTCATAGCCATCTCCTTTGGATAATAAAAACAATCAATTATCCTATCTTTTATTGATGTGTCAATAAACTTTTTTACACAAACTTTTAGTTCTATTCGCTGTAATTTAAATCTATTCCATGCGTTTCTTTTAGGCCCATTAAAGCCCAAAAAGAAAGCCCAACACATACTAAGGCTAACATACCTCCTGCATTAATAATACCAAATGAATCCTTTAAAAACTGAAAGCTTAACGTTAAAGGAACCACAGCGCCTCTGACAAAATTAGGGACTGTTGTTGCGACCGTTGAACGAATATTAGTCCCAAATTGTTCCGCTGCAACTGTCACAAAAACAGCCCAATAGCCGCTAGCAAGGCCTAATCCAAAACACAATAAATAGAAGACTCCTAAGCTTTGATTAGGAAAAAACAAATAAAGGCCCATAAACAAACCATTGAGTCCCATAAAAGCAGCAATTGCTTTTTTACGACTTTCCCATATTTGAGAAAGAGAGCCGCTCATTAGTCCTCCTAAAGATAAACCAATATAAGTAAACATAATGGCTTTTCCAGCTGATGGGATTTCATTCATATTCAAAGCTTTACCGAATTCAGGAGAAAATGTGATTAAAATACCTACAACAAACCATAATGGTATTCCAATAAGGATGCAACGAATATATTTAAGGATGGTGGCCCAAGACTTAAAGATAGTTTTTAAATTTCCACGATGAACTTCACTCTTTTTCATTTGAACAAACATTCCTGATTCACTGGCTTTGATACGTAAAAGCAAGAGCCCTATACCCATAAACCCACCAATAAAATAGGCTATTCTCCAATCAAATAAATCACCAATCAAAGCAGCCACAATTGCTCCTAAAATGCCTACGGCTGAAACAATCATCGTCCCATAGGCACGCGTTTCTTTAGGCATAATTTCTGCAACCAGCGTAATTCCTGCCCCCAACTCTCCAGCTAAGCCTATTCCTGCAATAAAACGTAAAACCGCATACGATCCAACATCATGAACAAAGCCGTTAGCTATGTTAGCAAAAGAATATAAAGCAATTGAACCTAATAATACAGAAAGGCGCCCACGTTTATCACCTAATATTCCCCATAGAATGCCCCCTAGTAACATTCCCCCCATCTGCATATTTAATAACAACACACCTTGAGAAAGCAGATCTACATCAGCGACCCCAATATCTTTGAGACTTTCAACTCTCACAATACTAAACAAGATTAAATCATAGATATCTACAAAATATCCTAATGCAGCTAATAAAATGGATGAATTGATGAGCTGTTTCTTCATATCTTATTTCGATTTACACACCAAAGCACTTTGTAATAGTAACAATAGGAACTAAATGTTTATTGCGTGATACTTGTTCCAAAGAAAGCTCCAACTGCAGCCGTCATTCCCATAGCGAGCGCTCCCCAGAATGTTACTCGAAACGCTGCTTTAAGAATAGGCGCCCCTCCGCCAAGCGCTGCTAACACTCCTAACCCAGCTAGAAAAACAATCGATGATAAGAACACACTCGGAATCATAATACTTTGAGGAGCAATCAGATGCCAAAACTTGCCGCAGATGCTAAAGCCGCTTGAACAGGACGAGCTCGTAGTTTCACAGAAATGCCTAGCTCATCGCGGGCATGAGCGGCCAATGCATCATGGGCCATTAATTGCTCAGCGACTTTTTTAGCAAGAGCAGGATCAAGGCCGCGTTCAACATAGATCGAAGCAAGTTCCTTATGTTCTTTTTCATTATCTTGTGCGAGCTCTTTACGTTCACGAGCTAAATCTGCCTTCTCTGTATCAGACTGAGAACTCACAGATACATATTCTCCAGCGGCCATTGACATAGCTCCAGCCACCATCCCAGCAATACCAGCAAGTAAAATGGATTCTCTAGAAGCATGAGCGGAGGCGACCCCTACGACTAGACTTGCTGTTGATAATATTCCATCATTAGCACCTAATACTGAAGCACGCAGCCACCCCATTCGCTGAGTATGATGTTTTTCTTTCTTAGGTTCTTCAGCCATCAGAATCCTTAATTATTTTTAAAAAATTTCTCAATCGTTAATTTATGGTCACCCTGAATCTCAACAACTCCCAGACCTTCGGATAGATAAAAAGTCCCTCCGCTGCCTGTTTTCATCTTTAGTTGTTTAGCCAAATCCTTTAAATAAGATTCAGTACGAGGCAATCCTTTAATTAAAGTAACAATCTTACCCTTACGACCTGATTTATCCAAAGTGACTTTGGGATTTAATTTAGGTGTTTTTATTTTAGGAGGCTCAGGGGTAGGACAAAGGCATTCTTTGATAATCTTTTTACACTTAGGACATAACGGATTCCCATCTCCATCTTTAGGATAAACAAAATCAGGTATAAAAATCATAACTATTTATTTCTCCCGGAAGCATTCTTCAGCTCTTCAAGATCTTTATCAGGAACCCTAGCACCCAAAGCAGTCCCCTTCTCTACATCAGACCAAGCCTGATCATATTTACCCATTTTTCCGTATGTCAAACCGCGATTACTA
Source organism: Candidatus Omnitrophota bacterium (assembly GCA_044225175.1). GTDB lineage: Bacteria > Omnitrophota > Gorgyraeia > Zapsychrales > Fredricksoniimonadaceae > JACQCF01. The sequence continues at coordinate 724,904 of JBGAJA010000001.1, forward strand.
TAAGCTTCTCCATAGCCAGGGTTCATTTCAATAGCACTATTAAAATCCGCGATTCCCTTCTCATATTGATTGGTCAATGAGTACATGATTCCACGATTGTTATAAAGCACACTGCTAGGACTAATTGCAAGAGCTTTATTTAAATCTAAAATTGTTAAATCAATTTTACCCTGTTTAAAATAAATAAATCCGCGACTGCTATAAAAATTTACGTTTTGGGGATCCAAGAGAATAGATTTATCAAGGTCAGTAAGGGCCAAATCTAATTTACCCTGAAGAGCATAAAGCAATCCTCGATTACTAAAAGCCACAGCAAATTTGGGATTAAGCTCAATTGCTTTATTCAAATATACCAATGCTTGATCAAACTGCCCATTATTTCCAAACTTAGCTGCGGTATTTAGAGCTTCTTGTGCCGCATCAACAGCAAAAACATTCTTAGAAAATAAACAAACAGATAATATTACAAGAACAAGGATCTTTCTTAAAAGCTTTTGATTAACTCTCATCTCTCCCCCTAATAATATATACCTTCAGATTAAGATTTAAAAACCCACCATTTAAAACATATGTAACTAAACAACCCCGTAGCTACTGTTGCAAGAATTAAAGCTAAAAGAATACCTTTAGGATATGTATTTAAAATACCTTGATTGATTAAAACATTAATACCTAAGGCTAACATATTAATAAACCAGTAACGACCTATTTCTGCGAAAGAAGTCTTCTTATGTTTAAATGTCCAGTATTTATTGACCAAATAACCCAAGATACCTGCACATGTAAAAGAGATTCCTTTGGATACTCCATAGGAGAGAAAGTGAAATAATAAATAATAAATACTAAAATCTGTCAAAGTCACAAGAGTACCTGCGCCTAAAAAACGAACAATCTCTTTTCTCTGATTCATATTGCTTCTCAAATGACTCTCCAGTTATCAAAGGTCCTTCATCACCATTGTCTTTAAACATTCCACCCATGCCGAATTGATATTTAAACTCTCAACTAAATCCCACTCTTGACCACCGGCATCAATAAAAAGCTTCTTATATTCCATTCCTATTTCTACAGTGGTTTCTAAACAATCAGCAACAAATGATGGAGAAAAAACTAGAATTTTTTTATAACCCTTTTGAATAAATTCCGTGATCTTATGGTCCGTGTAAGGTTTAATCCATGGTTCTTTACCCAGTCGAGACTGAAAACATATTGTGTAGTCTTTCTCATCTATTCTTAGTGCTTTGGCTAAAAGACGGGTTGTTTGAAAACATTGAGCGCGATAACAATATGGATTTTTGGAATGATACACTGAGCAACAATCTCCTAAACGGCAGTAATTGTTGCACGAACCTTTAAGGATTTGACGCTCAGGAAGACCATGGTAGGAAAAAACAAAGTGATCATACTGAGTTTTAGCCATATATTCCCTGCCGATTTTGGCAAAAGCATTGATAAACTCGGGATGTTCTAAGAATTGGCTGATGATTTTGACAGATGGAATGATTTGCCAAGTTTTAATTTGTTTAAAGAATTCTTCCATACTTGAGCCAGTACTTGCTGATGCATATTGGGGATAAAGAGGAATTACAATCATGCGCTTGATCCCTTTGTCCTTGAACTGATTTAATGCCTCTTTGATGGAAGGATTTTGATAACGCATGCCAAGAACTACATTATAGTCTTTGCCTAAAGCTTGCTGCAAAAGGGTTACTATCTTTTCACTGTATACCTTCAACGGAGACCCTTCCTTCGTCCAGACTTCATGATATCCTTTTGCAGATTGAGGCGCACGAAAAGGAGCAATAATTAAATTAACTAATAACCAACGCCGCCAAAAAGGAATATCAATGACCCTGCCATCCATTAAGAATTCTCTTAAATATTTACGCACATCAGAGACTGATGAACTATCAGGGGTACCTAAATTGATAAGCAAGACTGCAGTTTGTGACATATTTGTTTATTCTACTTTAACTTAAGTGATAAGCAATTAACTTCAATTCTTTTTGTCTAGAGAGAATGGCCGTTTAAACTATTTTTTCTAGTTAACTAAAAATTAATGAGGAATTTTTTCTATTGTGGGAACGATGATTTTAATACCAGCAGGAATAACTTTTGCATGAAGAGGCATCTGGCTAGAAACTTCTCCATCACATTGGACAACTTGTTTGGGAGTTGAAGATACCTGTATGTCCTTTCCTTGCCAATGCTGGACTAACTCCACATTATTGCTACGTTTTCTACTAATCAAAGTTGCGATAATGTGGGCAAACAGGCTAACATCCACTTTACGTACGACAATCACATCTAATAATCCGTCATCGACCCGGATATCATCATCCAATGATAAGTCTGAGAATCCTACATTGCCTGAATTTGCAACAATGCACGTGACTCCTTTAGATTCGTGCTCTTTTCCATCAATTTTAAGATGATATTTAACTTCTTTAATTTTTCTAAAGGCCTTTACAGATGAAATGACATACGCAAGACGGCCAAATCTATTTTTAATTTCACGATCTGCATCCTTGACCATTTGAGCTTCGAATCCTAAGCCTAAGCGTAAAATAAAATAGTTCTTATTAAATTGCCCTACATCAACCGTTCTAATACATGAATCATTAAAAATGAGCTCACAAGCTTGTTTCAAATCCTTTGGAATATTTAACTCCGTTGCCAATACATTTGCTGTCCCTCCAGGTAAAATAGCTAATGGAATATCTGAACCTATCATTCCACTAATTGCTTCCATAACCGTTCCATCACCCCCATACACGGCAATTGCATCCACTTGATTGGTAATAGCTTCTTTAGCAAACCTCGACGCATCATGAGGCTTTTTAGTGATAAATACATCCCATTTAATACCCGCCTCATTCAAGACCAAGTTAACGATAGGCAAAATGGGCTCTATTTTGCCTGATGCAGGATTAATAATGATGTGAATTTTCTTAACCTTTTTGAGGGGGATATTTGCCATGCCAATACCTTTCAAACGCGTAGATACGGTTTCTAATATACCAAATTCTTGGATCTGCTACTTTGCGAGCTTTCATAAGCAGATCAATTGCTTCATTAGATGTGTGACCCAGCGCAATTAAAATGCAAGCTGACATTGCAACACTGCGGCGTCTGCCTTGCATACAGAAGACCAACACCTTTCCTTTATTTTGTATCACAGGCAAAGCCGCTACAACGCCCTGTTCCAGCTTCTTGATAGCAATAGGAAAGAAAATAGAATCATACGTTTTAATCCATAGTGTTTTAAAAGGTGGTAGAGTATAAATTTCTTCAGGTGCTAATTGAGCAATCATGGATATGATCAAATCAAATTTCAAAAGTTTCAAATCATCGACATGTTCCTTGCCGATCTTTGAACCCACATAAAGAAATTCAGTAATTTTAGAAATGTCGGTCATAGATGCGGATATTATAATAACTAATCATTAAGCCAGGATTAAAAATTCTTCACGAATTACTTGAAACTATACATATGTATAGTAATATCTGTTTTATGAATACATTTAAAAACTTAACCCAAAAACAGCAAGAAATCCTTACCTTTATCTATGAGGAAATTAAACATAGCCAACTTCCTCCGAGTATTAGAGAAATTGCTCAACATTTTAAATTCTCTTCTCCACGATCAGCTCAAGATCATCTTAAAGCATTGGTCAAAAAAGGATTCATTAGAATTTCAGAAAAAAAGTCTCGTGCTATAGAAATTATTCGTGAAAATCTGTTTTCCATTCCCATATTAGGTACAGTGCAAGCTGGACTTCCTACCTTAGCTGTTGAAAATATTGATGAATACGTCAACTTAGACCAATTAGTGTTCTCGAGCAATAACATATATGGTTTACGTGTTAAAGGTGACAGCATGATCAATGCAGGAGTAATACCAGGAGATTTAGTGGTTGTGAAACAGCAATCCAGTGCCGAGGTTGGGCAAATGGTTGTGGCACTCATTGGTGAAGAAGCTACTATTAAGAATCTCATCAAAAAAGGCAATGAATACTTTCTTGAACCTGCTAATCCTCAATACACACCTATTCTTCTGACGGAAGATGTGACAATTATCGGTGTCGTTTTGACTGTTATTAGAAATCTTAGATAGTCCAGACCTCAAATATACTAATTGGATATTACTTAACCCATTTGGATTAAAAAAGTATAAAAATAAAAAGAACCAACAGAAAAGCCTCCAACTATACCGAATTAGATAATATTTGACAAAAATAGCTCAATTAATTAAATTGGTAATGCTCACGAACACCGATGTTTGTGATCCGCCTGAACGAGGTGTTCTAGCGAGCAATGATGCCTCAACATGTCACCCATGTTGATTTTTTTATTTAACCCACCTTAAAAGGAGGCATCATGAAAGTAGCTGTAAAAGCAATCCCAGTAATCCTGTTTTTAACTGTATTTTGTAACCTAGCTTATGCTGAGGACTATACCCAATATGCTCAAGCTAACCAAGCTCTGGATGAACTTCAAAACATAAGTAATCCAGATAATCAAGCTGTTGCAACAACTGAAATACCCGCTGAGGAAACTCCCAAGTCCATTTTTGGAGATGAATTAAAAAGCCTTGGCATTACTGGAAGTGTCACGATGGATTATTACAACCGCTACGTTTGGCGCGGGCAGTATTTGGATCGAGATGAAGTTCTTCAACCAGGAGTAAGCTTGTCTGCCAAAGGATTCACGGTTGGCTATTGGGGTAATTGGGATTTAGAAAATAGTGATGCGTTAATGTCTGACGAAAGTGACTACTACGTCTCTTATGCCTACACCTTTGATAAACTTACTTTGACCGGTGGTCATACGTGGTATGGCTTCCGTGAAACCCATACATCTTCTAAAGAATTCTTTGTCAGCTTAGGCGTTGCTGTTCCCCTATCTCCTGTATTTTCCTTCTATCGTGACTATGAAGATGGTAAAGATTTAAATACAGACGGTTCAGGAAACTATTATTCTCTGAGCTTAAGTCAAAGCATTATGATAGAGAAAAAATATGGAATCAGCCTGGAACTAGGAAGCACCTTCGGCTATATCGATGGCCAATGGTTATCAGGGACTGGCGAACACATCACTCCAACAGCTGGAATCAAGATTCCATTAACCAGCAATGTAGCCATCATTCCCAATGTAGGTTACAACGTCACCTTTGGTGATTTAAAAGATCCCAATATTGGAAACCAAGAAAAGAAATTTTTCTACGGCGTTAAATCAAGTTTTACTTTCTAAACGCCTTCTCTTACAAACAAAAAGCCCTGTAACAGTAATGATACAGGGCTTTTTACTTATACGACCGATTAACTTCTGTATGCCTTTTCAAGAGCTTTAACATTCAATTTTTTCATTTGGCACATCACTTCCATGACTTTGTCTTGCCTTTTTTGGTTCTTATCTTTTAATACCTTGGTCATAATACTTGGAAAAATCTGCCAAGATAAACCATACTTATCTTTAAGCCACCCACACGCCTGAGCCTTCTTATCTCCACCTTTTGAAAGCTTGTTCCAATAATAGTCTATTTCCTTCTGATCCTTACACTCAACCATCAAGGATACAGCTTCAGTAAACTTAAAAATGGGACCACCATTGAGAGCCACGTACTCTTGCCCATTAAGTTTAAAGTTTATAGTTAGAATACTTCCGACCGGCATTCCGGAAGCCTTAGATGAGGATTCGGTATAATAAGTAACATTTGTAATTTTCGAATTCTTAAATACAGATGTATAAAAATTGACTGCTTCTTTTGCATTGCGATTGAACCATAGGCAAGGCGTGATTCTCTTGTTAGACTTTTGGGACACTTTCCCTTTTTTCATAGATCCTCCCTGATTAAAATAATTTAAACATGAATCACCTATTTAATCGCCATATGACAAAATTAAGAACGGAAGCAAAACTAACCCACAGTAAATAGGGCAATAAAAGCACACCGGCAGGCCAATAAATACTCCAGAAACTCCACATAGTTAAAGCAATAAATATCCACAAAAATAACACTTCTATAAATGCCAACCCAGGATTTCGTAAGCCAAAGAATATCACTGACCAAAGTGCATTCAAAACCAACTGTACAAAAAATAATATCAAAGGAAAACTCAATCCTTCTTGCGAAGTTCTCTGCCAAACCATCCATCCTGCAATTGCCATCATGAAATAAAGAATCGACCATACAGGAGCAAAAATCTGATTCGGAGGATTCCAGGAAGGCTTCTTAATTGTGGGATACCAAGATTTTAAAGATTTATTTGTAGATATTGAACCTAAAACTGCCGCTAAGAAACACAAAAGGATAAAAACCATCAAAGATATCATAAAACCCACCTCCTTATAAGTAAGCATTGTATCACTAACGTCTTACATATAATGAATCTATTAAGATACTAAGGCTAATATTATTTCTATGGGTCCATCAATATAAACAAGAAAGCCCACTAAAAAGTGGGCTTCTTGTGTATGGCTCCCCCTAGTGGACGAGTTTTGCAACTGGTTATCCCATCAACATGAGGAAATTATTTTTTAAATATTTGAGCAACTTGAGGTATATAAAGATAACTAAACAGCGCTAAGGAAACGATCGTATTGAACTGAATTATTGATTCGTTTGCAGAATATAAAACATAAACTGAATAAGAAAGAATTGCGAATAATAACAATATGGCTATGTTTCTTGCCCACAGCTTTAACATCAACAATCCTATTCCACTAAAAAATAGCAATGTACCTAACCAGCCAGTTAAGAAATTTGTGGGTCCTGGGCCGATGTTCGTAAAACAAGCGAATAACAATCCGTATAGACTGATTATTATTCCAATTATTCTTGTTAATATCTTCATTTATCTAAACCTTTCAAAAATCTAAAAATAAAACCCGTTGCAAGTATAACACTCACAACGGGTTTCTACAATTGGCTCCCCGAGATGGACGCAAAGCGCACCATAATGAAGTTTCGCAACATTATGTAGTTCAATTGGTTATAAGAATGCAGAAAATTCGGGGTCGTGGCACAAGAATTATTCTTAGCTAACTTAGAAGATAGTTTTTAATATCTTATCTGCCCCATCGATTAATTCATTTAATTCTTCAGAGGTAGGTTCACGTTTTTTGTTATGGTCACAAAGATTTCTCAAGTCTCCCAATCTTTGAATATATCTCCAACTGGGAGTATCTAAGACATTGTTATTCTTTAATAAATCATTTAAATCACTAATTGTAGGGTTTTTCTTTGAAATAACTATTTTATGATTTAAACAAACATGTTCTAAGTGTTTCTCTAGAACAACTCCTGTCATAGCCCCGGCTCCCCTTAAGAAACCATTTTTAACGAGCTCTTTAGCAGCAGAAAGTTCAGAGTCAAATAAATCTGCCTGTAAAATTTGTTTTATATCAAAAAGAGAGCTTTCAAAACGAGATTTAATTGACATCAATATAGACAGTTGCATTTGACACTGCATAAAAACAACTCAATGAACAATTAACAACAAAAAAACCTCCGCCTAACCAGTTATGGTCAATCGGAGGTTATGACAGAAAGAGAAATCTTTCCGCTATCTCATGCTAAATCTTTCAGTCGCCATATGATCGTCATTGATACCCAAAAACATCGGCACAGTTACAGACATCCGGTGAATATTGATAATGACCGGCTTAAGACCAGAAGAATTTTGCAACTGCTGGATCATGGCCGGATCAAAATTAAAATGAACACCCTGTCCATTGCCCTTAATCTGAAGCCCCATCCTGTCACGCGTTAAATCAATACCGCCATTTTGAGCCTGAACCACAACCTGCGCCTTATCTACTGGCAAACTAACAATAAACTTTGTCCCCTTTCCAACTTCGGATTCGACCGACACATCTCCGTGCATTAAATTAACAATCGTATTTACCGCGTCCAATCCTATGCCTGTGCCTTGAATATCTGTCGCATTGCTGGCCCGATAACCTCTAGAAAAAATCTTGCTATTCTCTTCTGCAGGGATACCTATTCCAGTATCCTCGACCTCAAAAACAGCAGATTCTCTTTCCTTATTATCTCCGTATTTTGGTTTCATCATTTTCTTAGTAAGCCGAACAATAACCCTTCCTTCTCGAGTATATTTAATTGCGTTCTGCACCAGATTATCAACTACAACCGCCATTAAATTCAGATCACATGATCTAACAACCAAATCCTCATCAGTTAATTCAGTAACGAAATCAAGCCCTTTTGCTTTAGCCATTTCTCTAAACAATTCAACTCGCTGATGAACAGATGGTGATATATTCCTTACCTCGAAATCCGTCCCTTGCTCCAATAACTGTAAAAATGTTTCCATTGATTCGATAACATGCGACTCTTTTGCTGAGTATTCTAAATTGCTTATAAAACTGTCGTGCCACTTCTGACTCTCTGCATCATTCGCTCTGATTTTCTTTAAATACTGAGGAATATGGCCATAAATAAACGGAAAGATGCCGACTTTAAATATATCGACCCCGCCGTTATGTCTTAAGATCATCATAAAATCACTGAAGTCTTTATACTGACTTTGCTGTAATGAATCTCTTACCCCAAACCAAGGGGCATGGCCATCAACAATAAGAGCACCGAGCCTGTCCTCTAAAGCCCTCCGATCTTGTTCTGTAAATTCTCCCGATGATTTGACTTTTTCTTCTGATCGCCCAACCACAATTCTTATATAAGCATCCTCTGTATTACGCCATTTCTCAAAATCAGGCGACACTTCAAGCCCTGAAAACATACCAATTTTCTGCATGGCAGAAATTCCCCGTTGATTCTTGGCATCTGCCGCAGGCTTTTTGTCGTCAGAGATTACTGAATAGATTTCTTGTCTATCAAGATTGAAATTTACTAAATCTTGTTCACTAAAACCTAAAGTGTAGGAAAAATCATACGTCCAACCCCGTCCAAACCAGATAAGAACTTTATCCGCTTTGGCTTCCTCGGCTATCTGATGTAAAAAAGTCTCCAATTTCTCTCTCATCTCCGGCTCGGAAAAACCAAGTACTGCTGGCAACGTTCTGATGGTATCTACATGAACTTTGATATCATCAGTAGCTTTTATAATTCGCGGATACGATTTGCTTTCAAATGCGTCAATGCCCTCATTTCTAAATACCTCTAATCCGTTAGCGAATTCTTGCTGAAGAGCAGGATAAAGACTTTGTATCGCTTTCAACCCATCCAGTAAACGTTGCCGAGTCTCCGCTATTGTCAACCGATTAGGCACCTGCCCATTTAACGCTTGAGCGTTCATCGCCATATCAGCTGGAGCAAAATTGGATTCGACAATCATGGCACTATCTGAAACACCATCAGGCAATCTACCGCGATCGGGCGTCTTGCTATATGCTTTTCTAATCTGATCAAACCCTGCACCACCTGAATAATATTTTCGGGTCACAATCTCATCCGTGGCCGAATCATAATCCTCTTTAATGTAGTTATATGCTCCCTTCTTGAACGCTACGACGTACTGCGCCCAGATCTTGTTCTTGGCCGCTTTATCCGCGATATCAACGCCACCCGTCTTTTCTTTATCAACGTAAGCTTTTCCGAAAATGCTCTCTTTAACCTTATCCTTGAACCAGACCGCCAAAATGAGCGAATGATACACCTGCCGTAACTGTGCGAAATTTTTCCCCTCATTAACCTCTTTCTCAAGAATCGGGATCACAACCTCACGAACGATTTCAGAACCCAACTTGTTCGTCTCCTTAGCCTTCTCGACAGCCCCTTTGCCAGCCGTGCCTTTTTCGAGAGCCAAATAATCCTCTTCCAACAGTACCTTCAACCGACTTTCAACGACATAGACCGAGTCCTTGTTCTCATAAACAACGGCCTTCTCTGGCACGATCCAAACCTTGTTGAACGTATCAATCGGAACATCGGCTGAGCCGTACCGCTTGCGGGCTTCCGCGTACACCTTATCCCAAAACTCCTTACCTATTTTCTCCTCGGGATAAATAACGGACGCTGTGATCTGTTTGAGAATATAGTCCTGCGCCAGAAGATCCCGGCCCATCTCCGTCACGCCAAAAGCGTTTGGAATGATACGATCCTTTTCATACGGCGATAAATTGACCCACAGGTCTTTTTCTGGAACAGTGATCGAGGCGAGAAAATACTTGATCAAACGTGTTGATTCTGACTTCAACTGTTCGATCGAATCACTGGAATTACCCTTGTCGAGAATAAAATCAAGCCGAAATGGATTGTCTGGGTAAACTTTGACGCCTTTAAGAAGTGGCGGCGCAAATGCAGAACTTAAATTGATCCGAGTGCCGGGTTGCGGAAGCTGAAACAGTTCCTGTGCCTGGGCATAACGAACCGGCTCAATTCCGTTGGAAATCAGGAACGTAAATAAAAGAAAGGACGCAACGATTCTGCGCCATAGTGATTGGTGCGATCTCATCAATAGTGCCTTTTAAACTTAATTATAAGAAGATCCCTTTAATTATGTTTAAAGTTTACACTATGATTCCGCATTTTGCCACTTTTTGTCATTTGCAACAGCACTTTCGTAAGCCAAAAGGAAAACCCCGCCTAGCATGCTCCATACCAAGCGGGGATTCCATCCCACAAAAACCAGCTAATTTATCGTCCTTTGAAATACAAGTTCACCAACTCAGCCGCCAGCTTCACCTTACCACCGATGTGCCAATTCGTATTCCACTCCGGATCAACCCGTGATTTATAATCGTAGATCGTAAACACAAGACCGTTGATCCTACCAACCCATTCAGCCTTGATTTTTCCATCTAATGATGCGCCCAACTGAGGCTTGCCGAAAACCCGGACGATATCCTCGTACCGGGTGCCTTCGGGTAAGTACCCCTGACAACCAGTACCATCGTGCGACACGTCGCCCATAGCGACATTGATGTCGATCGTAGCCCGGACTTTCATGCTTGCACCTTCTTTGAACCCCAGCCAGCTTTCCATCTTGTAACAGCGCCAGTGACAACCTGATCAATTTGCTCTGACGTAACACCATCAGCCAGCACCTGCCCCAGCTCCGCCTTGTTAAGAACGCGAAAATTCTTGATGCCCCTCTCCTTGGCCAACAGCATAAGAGCCTGCCGAGTTTCGGGTAAAGCAACCGGGGGTTTAACAACTTTCTTTTCTTTCTTAGCCACAATGCCCTCCTTGTTATGATTTGTTTGAACGTCCGATGGTCGTATAAGGCCATACGGTTCAATAGTTGGCAAGGCATTGTTATCTATTTGAAGATCAAAAAAGCCGCCTGCCCGATGATCAGAATTGCCCCGCGCCCGCATTCTTCCCAGACGACATTGCTCATCAACACTTACCTCGGCAAAAAAGAAATCAACAAGGCATGGAAAACCAAAGACCAAAGCACCCTGCCAGAGAAAAGACGCTATCGTCTCGCGGACGCAGTCTGGGAACCCCTGATCGATGAGCAGACATTCAATCAGGTTCAATTATTATTAAAGAAAAACTACAACTCAAAACACAATGCCGCTTTAGCAATCAAACATACCTATTTATTGAATTCGGGAAAATTATGGTGTGACGTTTGCGGAAGTGAAATGGAAGGCGGATCGGGGACGGGTCGTTTTCAGAAAAAATATTATTATTACCTCTGTAAGAAGACTCAATGCAAATTCAGGGTGCCTGCGGATGAGATCGAAACCTTTATCATCGGATACATCAAGGAACTTGCCACGAAAAAAGAAGATTTGAAATTAATCATCCAAGCAACCAATGGCCAACTGCACAAGGAACTCCCCCAGCTCGTAACCCAAAAATCTTGCCTGCAAAAAGAGCTGACACAGGTACAAAACCTTGCCCAAGGCATTCTTGAAAAATGGTCATCCCTTGCAACGGACGATAATGCGCTTTTCATAAAAGATAAACTGGATGAACTTGGGAAACGCCGGAAGGACATTGAAAACGGAATTTCAACGCTGGAGATTATGATCGGGGAGATTGAGCGGGAATCGGTGAACCAAGAGATGATGCAGTTAATGCTCACAAAGTTCAGTGAGATTTTTGACTCCATGAGACCCTACCAGCAGAAGGAACTCATCAACATCCTCCTGCATAAAGCCTGCCTGAGCCAATCAGAAATAAAAATAGCCTTGCACGGTAAACAAACCGATACAAGGCTATTTGATATTGGGACACCCCAGGGCGAAATACGCCCTGGGATATCCGAATGGCTCCCCCGCGAGGGCTCGAACCTCGGACAAGCGCGTTAACAGCGCGCTGCTCTACCTAACTGAGCTACAGGGGAATAAATGATTTGTGAAGAGCTTATTGCTAAAAAACTTTGGGTATTATACTGAAAAAAGTTTAGAAGTCAACCTGTCTGCGGGAATTTAGGGACATGGTTAAAGTCGACATGTCCACGTATTCAACAGCTGATCCCATGGGAATTCCTAGACCTATGCGGCTGACCCTCACTCCTGTAGGCTTTAATTGCTGGCCGATGTATAGGGATGTCATCTCACCTTCTGTATCGGGATCTGTCGCAATGACTACTTCCTTAATTCCTTCTTGAATCACACGATTAATAAATTTAGAAAGATTAAGATCATCAGGACCCCTTCCTTCCGTCGGAGATATATTCCCCAGAAGGACATAATAAATGCCTTTAAAACTGCCTGTTCTTTCAATCGCCAGAAGGTCTTTTGGGCTTTCTACGACACAAATAATATTACGGTCTCGGCCTGGATCTGAACAAACCATACATGTTTCTGTTTCAGTTAAATGGTTGCATTGCTTACAAAACCGCAGCCCTTCTTTTAACTGAACAATAGAATCTGCCAGAGATTTCACATCCTCAGCACTCTGGGAAAGCATCCAAAACATAATACGCTCAGCACTCCTACGGCCAACACCTGGCAATTTACTTAAACGATCTAAAAGGTTTTCAATTAATTTAGGATACATCTATGCCTCGTTGTGCCATTCTTTAATGACCTTACCGCCAAACATATTCAAGGCATCATCCACAATAGGCTGGGCTTCTTTGGGGATACTTTCATCAATAAATTTAACGGTCAAATGGATGGTTGTTCCTAGTTTTTCAGTAAAAACCTTCTCAACTAGAAACATGTTCTCTTTAACATCCAGCGTTTCCTTACCAAATCGATTTTCTTTCAAAAATCCTATCGTTAAAAAACCATCCTTAAAAGCACTAGGATTAGCATCTTGAAGATATGTAGCCAAAGACATTTTTCGTCTGGAGACTTCATGGGTCAAGCTATTCCATCGTTGTTGAATGACTTCTAAGGTAATTTCCCCTAAATCACTTAAAGGCTCACCCTTTGGTTCCTCTTTAGCAGTAACATTGGAAACAGGAACCGACTTGACCATTCCTGCAGTTTTAGAAACTACAGATGAAGTCGCTGCAATGGAAGCCTTTTGAGGAATTGCAGTAATCGGTTTTGACTCAGAGATCGACGAAACAGTACCTGAAGAAGGTTGATTTAATGTAATCTTGGCAAAGGCAATTTCTAAAGGCATGCGCATCGTTTCCATAATTCTGGATGTTTCTTGAGCTTCAATAAAAAGCTCAATAGCCCGAAGTATTCCTGCAATTGTAATCTTCTGCGATTGGGCCGCTAATCTTTCCTTCACATTCTTAGGATAATCAATCAAATCATTAAGCGCAGGGCCACCAATCTTAGCAATCATCATATGCCTAAAGTGTTCTGTGAGGTCTTTTCCAAGTTGTTTTAAATCCTTACCTGCATCAATAATATCGTTTAAAACTGTCATAGCTTTAGAGCAGTCCTTTTCAACAAGCGCATCTGTCAACGAAAACAACCATTCCATTTCAACAATACCCAACATAGAAAAAACATCCGAACTTTCTACCCCTTCTTTACCCAAAGCACTTAATTGGTCAAGGATCCCCAGAGCATCGCGCATACTTCCACCTGCTGCTTTAGCAATCGCAAAAAGGGCGTCATCAGCTATCTTAATTTTTTCCTGAATACTAATTTCCTTTAAATTACTTCCTATAGCTTCTAGAGAAATTCGCTTAAAATCAAAACGCTGGCAGCGTGAAAGGATTGTTGCAGGAACTTTATTAGCTTCTGTTGTGGCAAAAATAAAAATCACATGTTCGGGGGGTTCTTCCAGGGTCTTTAACAGAGCATTAAATGCTTCTGTAGTCAACATATGGACTTCGTCCACGATATAAATCTTATAACGACCATAGGTAGGGGCAAATTTAACATTCTCACGAAGGGCACGGATTTCATCAATCCCCCGGTTAGAAGCACCATCTATTTCAAGAACATCAAAACTATTTCCCTTGGCAATTTCCTGGCAGGCAAAACATTCTCCACAAGGTCTTAAGGTAGGTCCATTCTGACAATTCAAAGACTTCGCCAGGATACGCGCACAAGAAGTCTTTCCAATCCCACGAGGCCCACAAAACAAAAACGAATGGGCAATTCGCTTAGTCTCAATGGCTTGCTTGAGGATCTTAACAATATGATCCTGCCCCTGAACTTCACTAAATGTCTGAGGACGATATTTGCGGGCTAATACCAAATAAGACATTATAAAATCTTCCTTAAAGCTGGTTCTAATTGAGGGTGTTGAAATTCATAACCAATATCTAAGAGTGCTTGAGGAACCACATGGGCACCATCCAGCAATAATTCTTTTCCCATCTGTCCCATCAAAAGTTTAATGATAAAACCTGGCACTGGTAAAATAGTCGGCCTAAAAAGGACTTTACCTAAAGTCTTTGTAAACTCCTTATTAGTCACGGGATTTGGTGTAACAAAATTAACTGCCCCACTTACCCTATCATCCCAAATCAACTGATTAATAATCGAAGATATTTCATCTAGGGCAATCCAGCTCATTTTCTGACGGCCATTTCCTAAACGTCCACCAAGACCTAGAAAGAAAACAGGCAGCATTTTAGCCAATGCACCCCCATGCGAGCTTAATACTACGCCAAAGCGCATATGAATTAATCGAACACCATATAAAATAGCATCTGCCGAAGCATTTTCCCACTGCTGACAAACCTGAGCCAAAAATCCATGACCGTTTCCACCATGTTCATTGACAGGTACATTAGGATCACGGTTCCCATAATACCCAACCGCAGAGGCACAAAAAAATACCTTAGGACGCGGATTCATCTCTTTCATGGCATCTACAAGGAGCTTGGTGCTGATCACCCGTGTCTCTACAATCTCTTGTTTGTATTCACGAGACCATCTTTTAGCGCTAATATTAGCACCTGCCAAATTAATAATGACATCATGCCTTTGTAGAGCATCAATATCAATAAAATGTTTCTTTAAATTCCAATAAACAATCTTATGTTTATTGAATATTGTTCGGTGACGCGTAATCTCAGTCACTTCATGACCAGCTTGTTGAAAATACTTCTTCAAAGCTCTTCCAATTAATCCTGAGGTGCCTGAAATCGCAATTTTCATAAGAATGGCATTATGGCGTACAAATTAAAAATCGTAAAGCGGTTTTCTTGTATTAGGAGTATTAAAATTACGGTTCACGGATGGCTTATTGGTTGGAATGGACTTAGATTCTGACGATGATTTAGGGCCAGAAAGATTAGGTTCCTTGGGTTTTGCGCGCATAGACAAAGATATTCTCTTTCGAGTCAAATCAATGTCCACAACACTCACTTGAACCTTTTGACCAACCTTCAATACATCAGCTGGATTAGTTATAAATTTATCAGAAACCTCACTGATATGAACAAGCCCATCTTGATGAACACCTATGTCCACAAAAGCACCAAAATTTGTCACGTTAGTGACAATTCCAGGAAGTTTCATTCCAATCGTCAAATCTTCCATAGTTTGAACACCTTCTTTGAACTGTACAGGGTCAAATTGAGCACGCGGGTCACGTCCAGGTTTAGCCAGTTCACTGACAATATCCATCAAAGTAGGAAGTCCAATTTTGTCACTGACATATTTAGAGGGTTGAATCTTACCTCTTAAAGATTCGTTAGTGATAAAATCTCCCACTTTACATCCTAAATCTTTAGCCATTTGATCAACGACCCAATAACTTTCTGGGTGAACAGCACTTGAATCTAAAGGATACGCTGCGCCACGAATCCTCAAAAATCCAGCTGCCTGCTCAAAAACCTTCCCTGAAAGCCTTGGAATCTTCTTAAATTCATCTCTAGAGCCAAAGGCTCCATGCTCATTGCGATATTCCACAACAGCTTTGGCCAAAGCTGGTCCAAGGCCTGAAACATACATTAAAAGCTCTTTGCTGGCTGTATTAATCTCAACCCCCACTTGATTAACCGAGCTAATGACCACCTCATCCAAATTCTTTTTGAGAAGCGTCTGATCGACATCATGCTGGTATTGTCCAACCCCAATCGATTTAGGATCAATCTTGACCAATTCAGCAAGAGGATCTTGAATACGGCGCCCAATAGATACTGCCCCTCTAACCGTCACATCATGATCAGGAAACTCTTCCCGGGCCACTTCAGAAGCAGAATAAATAGAAGCTCCACTCTCATTGACCATCACCACTTGAATATTAGGTAATTTTAAAGAACGCACAAAAGCATCTGTCTCACGGCTAGCTGTGCCATTTCCAATTGCAATGCATTCAATATTAAACAACTGGCAAAGTTTCTTGATGGTAACAGCTGCCTGCGCAACTTCACCTTCACTATGACTGATATAAATAACAGTATTATTTAAAAGCTTTCCCTGACTATTTAAACAGACAACCTTGCATCCGGTACGATATCCAGGATCTATAGCTAGCACATTCTTCTCACCTAAAGGAGACGCCATTAAAAGCTCACGTAAGTTATCAGTGAAGACCTTAATAGCTTCCACATCAGCTTGCTGCTTGGTTAACATTCGAATTTCAGTCTCTATAGATAATGATAAAAGTCTCTTAAAAGAATCTTCCAAGGCCATTTGAACTTGACTACTTGATAAATTCTTAGCTTTAATGAATATCTCTTGAAGAACTCTGAGAGCTTGGTCTTCTTCAACTTTAATCCTAAGAGAAACGATTTCCTCTTTCTCAGCACGACGCATAGCCAGCACTCGATGGGATGGAGCTGATTTTACAGCTTCCTGCCAGTCAAAATAATCCTTAAACTTAGCCCCCTCTTCTTCCTTTCCCTTAATGACCTTGGATTCAAAAATTCCCTGCTCTAAATAAAGCTGTCTGATCTTGGCACGAGCAGGGGCATCTTCATTGATCCATTCAGCAATGATATCGCGTGCACCAGCTAGAGCTTCGTCAACCGTTTGCACAGACGACTGGCCAGTCCCGCCTCCCGCATCTACATTAATAAATTTTATTGCCTCTACCTTAGGATCTATCCCAACTTTTTGTTCAAAAATGATCTGTGCCAAGGGCTCTAACCCTTTTTCTTTGGCAATAGTTGCCCTTGTGCGGCGTTTTGGTTTATAGGGCAAATATAGATCTTCCAAAACGGTCATTGTTTCAGCGGCATTAATTTTAGCTTTTAGGTCTTCGGTGAGTTTGCCTTGCTTCTCAATCGTTTCCAGAATAGTAGCACGACGTCCATCTAGCTCATGAAGTTGTTCCAATCGATCACGAATACCAGCAATTGCCACTTCATCTAAACCGCCCGTTGCTTCCTTGCGGTAGCGAGAAATAAAAGGAACAGTGCTCCCTTCCTCAAGGAGCACTGCAACTGAAATGACTTGTTTGGTTTGAATTTTTAATTCTTGTGCAACTTTACTAATATGAAGAGGGTTCATTATATGATCCCCCCTTTTTCAAGGGGGGTAATGCAGATTTATTTTAAATTCTGAATCGTTTGCAACAATGCTTTTGCTGCTTCATGTGGGCCTGTACGTTCCCAGCCATTTAAACCTAAACGGGTTCTCATTTGGCCCATGTAAACATTGGCTTTAAAGAATGCATGGAAATACTTTTCAGCAATTTTGTCATGCAATTCTCTGTATTGAACAGGTCCAAAGACGTTTGCAAAGTAAGAATGCACAATACCACTTGTGGTTGTTGTTCCTTTGCTCATGACTGTTCCTTCTTTAAATACCTTCAAAGCAGTCTCAGCATTGGTGAACTTTTCAATAACAGGATGATCCTCATCTAGATCTTCGTAATTATTAGCATAAAGGATAAAATCAAGCTTATGACCTTTGATTAAGCAGTTGAATGTCGTCACAGGTAAGATAATACGAGCATTCACCTGATTCGCATTCATGATGATCGCTCTGTCAATTTGACCAAGCGCATATCCAGGCTGCAAATCATCTAAACGCAAGAAAGCACCGATTTCTGTTCCATATCCAATGATCGAACCATCAGGGGCTATATCAAAAGACCCCATATCATCTGCAATAATAATAATATCTTGAATCTCATTTTCACCTAAGGAACGTAAAGCTTCTAAAGTTTCAGACTTACCAGCACCCGTATCTCCTATAAATAAGAATGTGAGATCTTTGTTGCCCTTTAAGATCAAACGGACCATAGCGCCATGGAAAGGCAGACGGCCGAACTTCATGATCTTAATGTTATGCAACGTTAACACCATCTTCTTTAAATAGCCGAAATAACCAAATTCATCACGTCCTGGAACAGCGCCAACTAACATGTCATTTGTTTCGTCATCATAAAAGACAGTTGGCATTTTGCCATAATGATCCAACGCATCCCCCTGAACGCCAAATGTATACACAGCATCAGGCTTGCGTTTCAAATCCTCATCATCAGCCATATCAAAAAGATTACATAAAGACAGGCCTAGTTCGAAAAATTTCTTATGGAAATATACCAACATAAGCAACGGACCAACCTTAGCTGGATAGCAAAGCCATTCATCTTTATTAAGGGAAACATCTTCTAAGGGATTCTTTTGAATGCGTTCAAATTTACCGGTACGCTTATTCATGGGAGGATTCAAAATTAGTGGAGGATACAACAAAATTTGACGAATCATTGGTATACCTTGAAGCTTCTGATAGCTTCCTGCAGGCAAGTTCACCTGACGAGGAGATGTAATGACACCCACCTCAGCTCCTGCAATAACCTGACGATAGATTCTAGGGTGATGGTTAAGAAGATTTTCTGCAATATCACGATATGTACTGCGAATCAAATGGCTTAATGGCTCAACCAAATCATTAAACGCTCGATAAGGTCTATGATCAAATTCACGGTTTGTTGAATCACAAATAATAAAACGCTCAAATGAACGCCAATAGTTGTAGACGTAATCAATAAAGTCATTAAAAAGGTGTCTATCACGCAAAAACTCATCCGAACCAGGAACAGCATTAGGTAAAAGATCAACAGAGTTTTTAGTTAAGAATTTTAAAGTTTGAATTAAAAGATTAACATTCTTCTCTTGATAGGAAGATCCAGATAAAAAAATGTTCAAAAGGATAGAGTTCTTACGTTTTAACGCATCTAAAGAACGAATAAGAATTTGTCTAAAAAGATCGCTCTCCACGACTTCACTTGTTGTAAAACAAGGATTTTCATGAATACGCATAATAACTTTGTTACCAAAAACGTCAAAATTAGAGATTGCCATCAACTAATTCCCCTTCTAATCCTTAAGTTGTTAAATAAGAACCTTGACCTACTTACAAGCTCAAAGACGAAAGTTTTTGAGCAAAGAAGAACGGAGAGGCAGGGATTCGAACCCTGGGACCAGTTGCCCGGTCAAGTGATTAGCAGTCACTTGCAATCGGCCACTCTGCCACCTCTCCATATATGAAAATTGAGATTAGAAATTTGAAAGTAGACATCAAATCTCTAATTTCAAATCTCAAATAAATTACTTAATTATTCTTACTTCTCTTCTTCTTAAAAAAATCACTGAGCAGAAACCCACACTGCTCAGATAATAAATCACTCTGAATATCCAGACGATGATTAAGTTCTTTGTGATTGGCAATGTTAATGATGGAACCACAGGCGCCAGCTTTTGGATCTGAAGCACCAAAACATACACGATCCAGACGAGCGAGTACTAATGCCCCAGCGCACATCGAACAGGGCTCGATTGTAACATAGAGGGTACAATCCTGCAACCACTTCGATGATAAATAGTTAGTCGCAGATGTTAGAGTAATCATTTCAGCATGCGCGGTGGGATCCTTTAATGTTTCGACTTGATTATGTCCCCTGGCAATAATTTTCTTATCATGAACAATCACAGCTCCAATGGGGACTTCATCTTCTTCCAAAGCCTTCTTGGCCTCTTTAAGCGCTTCTTGCATAAAAATTTCATCGATATTAATCATAAATTATTGGACGGCGGGAAGGAGTATTCTTACCTGGGTACCTTTTCGTTGAGAACTATAGATATTTATGGTTCCTCCAGAGCTCTTTACAATACCATACACCACAGATAAGCCTAAACCCGAGCTCTTTTCAATATCATGTTCCTGGGTCATAACAAATGGTTCAAATACCTTGGCCAAACGTTGATTGGACATCCCCACTCCATTATCGGAAATCTCAACAACAACATCCTTTGAACTATCCTTAAATTTCGTACGAATTTTAATTTCGCCACCGGCAGGCATAGCGTTCATGCAGTTAGTTAAGAGATTGTGAATCACCTGATGCCCATCTAAGGCATTAATTTTGACCAGCGGAATACTGCTATCCAAGCGAATCGTTGTCTTTATTTTAGAATTAAACA
Organism: Candidatus Omnitrophota bacterium; assembly: GCA_044225175.1. Lineage (GTDB taxonomy): Bacteria > Omnitrophota > Gorgyraeia > Zapsychrales > Fredricksoniimonadaceae > JACQCF01. The sequence goes on from JBGAJA010000001.1 coordinate 745,591, forward strand.
AAGATGACTTTAATAAGTGAATGATGTCATTGATCACTTGATTAATATTACAGGACCCCTCCTGAACTTTGAATGATTCCGACCCACTTAATTCTTGAGCTGACTCATAACATTTTTGGATTTGCTTATTCATTTGTTCAAGGGTCAAAAGCATCTGTTTGAAATCTTTAAAGGAAATATATTCAAAATTCTTAGCTTTATAGGTATCTAAAAGCTTTTGAGAGCTTAAAGAAAGGGTTTTTAAGGGAGAACTGATTTTCTGAATGAGGAGTGATTGGAAGTTGGAAGATTGAGAACTTTTATTCTTTATCATATATTCAGCGAAGAAAAACGCGCCTGAGAGGGATCGAACCTCTAACCCTCAGTTCCGTAGACTGATGCTCTATCCAATTGAGCTACAGGCGCAAATGTATCCAAATAGAACGAAATTTATAGCAGATTTACAAGTAGCTGTCCAGCAGCTTTTCTAGCATTGTCCCGCCAAAATAGAAATGTCCGCTTTCTACCAAATTAGAAATGTCCGCTTTTTGTATAACTGCCTGGCAACTTAAATAAGCGAAAACCATTGGTCAAGGCCACTGGTCTTCTGCTTCTAAATTTAGGAAATCTACGCTTAACTGGTTGATATACTTTGGCTGCTGGTCTATCTATTGGCTTAAAATTAAGCCTGTTTTTACCATGCAAGATACCTATCTGTCCATCAAGATATTCATGCACCACAACCCGCTGAGCCCTGGTTTTGTCTAACACCTGATACCATTGATTATTGTGCACCAATGTTCGGTCATTACGTAACACATGTCCTGTCTGCACAGATAATATATCCTCGAGGTTAGTCTTTTTAGGAACCGACCTGTGAAAATCCCCACTGCCACGGGCCAATACCTCAAACTTCTTATTAAAAACAGGTAAATACGTTTTAAGTAGTCGGTTGGCATCTTCAAGGCTATTGATCTGTTCTAAACGTAATTCTTTAACTAATCTATCTTGTAGAGTCTCAAAGACCCGCTCAACACGTCCCTTAGCCTGCGGACTATGGGCAAATATAAGCTCTATACCAAGCTCGTGACAGGCTCTGCCAAACTGAGTCAATTCTTCTTCATCTCTAAATGGCCAATCTATAAAAGTATTCTTACGATTGTTTTTGTACGTCGAGTGTTTATCTAAATAAATGCTTGCCGGCAGCCCATAACGCTGAATATAGCCCTTCAATCCTGCCATCGCAGGCATCGTACCTTCATAATCATGAAATTCACCATGAAATCGACTATTAGCATCATCAATATATCCCATTAATACCAATTTAGGCCCTCGGCCTTCCAACCAATCATGATGACTGCCATCCATCTGCACCATCTGCCCAAAATGTTCACGGCGTTCTCGCCTTGTCCTATCTTTAGGCTTTGCTCTCTTGCTTAATTGCCAAAGACCTTCTTTAATCAACCATAATCGCAACGTCTCATCACAGACCGTAATTCCATCCCGCTCCAACAACTTCTCCGACGCTAACACAGGTCCAAAATCCCAATAACTCTTCCTGTATAAATCTAAAACCTTCTTCCTAAAGCTTAATCCTATCTTACGGTTGCCTTCTTTACCTCTAAGCTTATGAATGACCCCAGCTTCTCCTTCACGCTCAATGCGTCTTATGATTCGCCGCACTTGCCTGCTATCCAATTTTAAATATTCTGCCGCTTCCTTTTGCTTGATCTGCTTATCAATGACTTTTCGAATCACTTGATATCTTTTGATCTCCTTGCGACTCATCATAAAAATGTCCTTCCCGTTGTCCATAATGCCTCCTTGATTGCATTATGAACATTCTAAAAGCGGACATTCTTATTTTGGTCAATCCGGACAATTCTATTTTGGTATTACACAGCTTTTCTAGCATCGTCGAATAGATTCTACTGCCCTATTTTAATAAGAAAGCCCCTAGTACATATACAAGGGGCTTTCTTAACACTACAGGAGAATCAATGAGATTACTTTAAAGATCGGCTACTCTTCGATTTTGATCCTGAGTGTGATTTAATGGAACTTGTTTGACCACCAGATCCTTTTTGAGATGTTGATCGACTAGGAGAAGAACCATTACTCTCACGCGATGATCTTGAAGGGGTTCGTGATCCTTGAGACCGAGAACCATGAGATTCTCTAGATTGTTGAAAATTTTGAGAATCATCTTGGTCCCAGCCTTGATTTTGAGAATCTCTCGACATTGAAGAGTTTTGATTTTGCCAATTATCATTATTGTCATTTTGATAATCAGAACGGCTCCTTTGAGAAGATTGGTTATTTTGATACCTCATATCATCATTTTGATTATTTCTTGAGCGTGAATGTTGACTACGATCTTGGTCATAATCATCATTTTGATTCTGATTTCTTTCTCTATTTTGAGAATGATTAGAGTATTCATCATTACTATTATTACTATTGCGAGAATTCGTACGTTCTCGGTCTTGAGATTGATAATTGGAGTTATTCCAATTCTTAGTGGAACTGAATCGTTCTTGCTCACGAGGCTGTGAATATTCTCCTCTGCTTGGATTGATTTGATTCATTGGTCTATTATCATCAAAATCTTCATCATTAGATTGATTTTGATTATTACGATTGGAACGATGGTCATTCCAGTCATTACCTTGATTTGTATATTCTGGCGACTGCCAAGGTTCATCCCCATAATGGGGTTGTGAAGAACGCTTAGAATCTTTTTGTTGTCTATCATCATAATCTTGATAAGAGTCCTGATTTCTTCTAGGCTGCGGGTTTCTTGATGAATTTTTCATATTACCCTCCTTATTAAATAAGATTATTCTTACTTAAGCACATTTTAGAGGACTGCTAATGAAGAGAAGATGAAAAGAAAATTAAAAAATGGATTATTTTACAAATTTTTCTAAAATTTTTAAAGATTTAGACATATCTATTCCTTTTCCGAAAACACCTTTGAATAAATCTCCTTTTTTCTTTAAACGCATAGGCATTGTTTTAATATTAAAATCTTGGATCTTAAGACTGCGATTCACTTCTTTCCACTCTAACGGAGCCGATACAGGAGCTTGGGGTTTAGGACGAAGACAATAAGCTACTGCCATTGTTGAAGCGTAATGATTCTGCAAATAATCCAAATAGATAAGACCTTTTCTTTTCGAAGGACTTCTTTCTAAGCTTGTAACTTCAGGAGCCTGTTTATTAATGGCCATACATAAAATCTGAGAAAAATTCTTTGTTTGCTCAAAATCATATTTCTTCTTTAAAGGAATATAAACATGAATTCCCCTTGATCCTGAAGTCTTACAGAAACCTTCCATTTTGCAATGATCCATAATCTTCTTGGCAATTAAAACAGTATCTACAATAACCGGAAACTTCACATCAACTGGATCAAAATCTAAAACTAAAAAATCAGGATGATGCGGTTTTACAATATCCGAACACCAGGCATTGAGTTCAATGCATCCTAAGTTATTCATTAAAGCCAGAGTCTCTTTATCTTTTCCAATTAAATAATGAGTGATTTCATCATCTGTTTCGGATTTTAAAGACATTATCTTCACCCATTCAGGTGTTTTAAAATTAATATCTTTCTGGAAGAAACCAGGATCATTAATTCCATCGGGTTGTCTATGCATCGATAAAGGCCGATTTTTAATATGTGGAATAATAAATGGAGCGATCTCTTGATAATAACGAATCATATCTCCTTTGGTATAACCATCATCTGGCCAGAACACTTTATCTAAATTTGTTAAAGGAGTTCTAAGATTTAAATCAACCGTTTTATTCTCTGAATTTTCCTTTAGTAAAATCTTCTTTATCATGATTGGCTTTTCCTGCAAAACTTCTTGAGGCTTCTTATCTTCTCTTAAACCAAGGAATATGGGTTGACGCATATGTCCATCATCGGTCCATTCTTGAAATTTAACCTGACATAATAATTGTGGTTTAACCCATGTGACGGGGGCATTGGTGGCTGGTCTTGTATTAAAAGGGCATTTGGATACGATTAAAGGCTTTAACTTTTGATAAATACTATTTAATAAGTCAAAATCAAATCCTCCACCCGCATGACCAATGTATTTAAGTTCTTTTGCCTTATAAACTCCAAGGATTAAAGCTCCAAAAAACTTTCGGCTTCCTTTAGGTTGTGTAAATCCACAAATAATGGCTTCTTGCTCTTGAATAGCTTTGATTTTAAGCCAATTGGAAGAACGTGCACCTATTTCATAGGGGCTTTGAAGATTCTTAGCAATAATCCCCTCTAAGCCGTTTTTCTTAGCAGCGTTATAAAAAGAAACTCCCTTGTCTTGAATATAATCACTTAATCGGATAGATGGTAATTGGGGAATGACTTGTTTTAAAATTTCTTTACGGCGAGATAAGGGCAATCGATGCAAATCCAGGCCATTTAAATACAAAATATCAAACACATAGTAAATCAGCTGGCCGGCTTTAGGATCCTTAAGGTAGTTCTGTAGTAACTGAAAGCGACTCAAACCCTCTTGATCAACAACAACCATTTCACCATCCAATAACATATCCTGAGGCAAATTTGTTAAGTCTCGAACAACATCAGGAAATTTCTCTGTATAAGTATTATCATTGCGAGAGTACAATCGCACTTTTTTCTTATTGATCTCAGCCAAGATCCTATATCCATCCCACTTCACCTCAAAAATCCAATCCTTGCGATCAAAAGGCTCATTAACAAGTGTAGCGAGCATGGGAGAAATTGTTTTAGGAAAAGAAGCTTTGGCTGCTCCCTCTAAATTAAGCTCTTTAGAAATTTTTGGAATTGTTTTCTTTACAGTGGATTTCCTTTTAGCATTATGAGAGATTTCATCTATAGAACGGCCTGTTTTTACAGAAACGTCATCATTTTTAATCGGTTGATCAGCAAATTCATCCGATTTCTTAATTAAAAGCCATTGATTATCTTTCCCCCCTTGGATCTTGACTAATGTATAGAGGCCTTTGAGTTTATGTCCGTTAAGATAAAAAACTAACTTTCCTTTCTTTAAATCTTCTGTAATCTTTTTATCGTTGTCTTTCTTACTTAAATGTTCATCCACATAATACTCGCCATTATCCCAAAGCATAACCGTGCCTGCCCCATAGTTCCCCTCTGGGATTGTTCCTTCAAAGCTACCATAGTCAAAAGGATGATCTTCTACTTCAACAGCAAGACGTCTAGTATGAGGATTAGTGGAAATTCCTTTAGGAACCGCCCAGCTTTTTAGAACACCATGATTCTCAAGACGAAAGTCATAATGCAAATGAGAAGCATCATGCTTTTGGACGACAAAATGCAACTTTCCATTAGTATTGACCATCTGTGGTGGGGGCTCGGGAGTCTTCTTGAAATTTCTTTTCTTACGGTATTTACTCAGCGACATTGGATTAACGCCCTGCAGTCGCCAGACTTTCTTTTAACCGAGCAACAATATCTGGGAGAGGGCCCTTTCGAGCAGTAAACTTCTTAATAGGAATTTTCTTACCTTTTTTCTTATCATTGATGATCTGTCTTAGTTTCGCTGTGTAATCATCTTTAAATTTCTCAGGATGAAAAGGCTGGGATAATTTATCGATTAACTCTAAAGCTAAATCCATCTGATTTTTAGGGATTTTCACTTTTTCAGGAAGATGCAGCTCAGAGATGTCTAAGATCTCTTCATGAAAGCGCAGCATATTAAGTATAAGAACACTGCCTTGAGGTTTGATCATTGTTAAATGCTCTTTTTCCTTGAGAACAAATTTTCCAATACCCACCCTTTTAGACTCAATTAAAGCTTCTCTAAGCAAAGCATAGACTTGCTTGGATTGTTTCTCAGGTTCAAGATAATAGGGTTTTTCTGCATACTTAATGTCGATATCTTTCTCTGGAACAAAGGCCTCGATATTGATTGAGTATGTTTTTTCGATATCGGCCTGTTTAAAGTCATTCTCATCCAAAATAACATAATCCCCTTTCGTATATTCATACCCACGTACGATATCTTCTTTTTTGACCTCTTCTCCTGTACTACGACAAACCTTTGTATAACCTATAGGACATAAATCATTCTTGCGCAGCATATTAAAATGAATATGACTTTCTGTGACCGCGGTATAAAGCTTGACTGGAATATTTACTAAACCAAAGTTGATGGATCCTGTCCAAATAGCACGCATTAAAGGTTCTCCATTTTGGGAGTTAATTTTGGCTCCTGGACTTTCTCATCAATTGCAACTTTATGCACATAAATCAATTCTCCTCCCAGCCATCCACTCAAACCTAAAAGGACTATTCCCAGAAAAGATAATGCGAATGGAATTCCTCTGATGTCATATTGATATTCATATCTCAAATAGAAATTAAACGCATATAGAACAACCAATATTAAATTGATGGCCATATGCCATGTAGCAACTTTTTTAGTTGGGGGATCTTTTAAAGAAAAATAGTCAACAAACCCTGGAAGTGCAGCTAATAAAGCACCTACACATCCCGCTGCCATTGAATAGGAGGCAATCACAGCCCACAATGGACTGTTAAGAGAAAAATAAAGTAAATCAGCAATAAATGAAAATACCCAAAGGCCAATAGGGATAGAAACTAACATAGGATGAATGGGATGACCTGCAATACGAGCTTTATTTTTCATAAATGTCTCCTTTTTCTTTATTTAAAATAACAAAAGAAAAATGAAGCAAAGATGAAAATACAATGAAAGGGATAGCCTTAGGTGAAGAAAATGATGTAAAGCAAAAAACAGATAACAGCAAAAGAGGCTAAATAGAAATCATTGAAATAAAAGAAATCTTTAAGTTTCTCTGATGGCGTGTAAGTGTATTGAACATTCTCACTAACAATTTCACCGCTGGAACGTATTTCCATTACTTCATTACGTTTTAAACGCAAAAACTGATCAGCAATCTTATAAGCTTGTAGTTGTCCGCCATCAATCATATCCATGACTTTTTTTTCGGATATACCAAGGATTTGTGAAGTTTCTCGGACTGTAATGTACTGACTACTCATGACTTAACCTTACCTGAAGCAGCCCATTGATCAATTTTAACACGTTCAAATTTCCACCCACTATCATCTTTAATGGCAGGGATCTTTCCAGTTGTGGCCAATTCCTCAATCGCCTGAGCCTCAATCTCTAAATACTGAGACAAATCTTCAATATTCAAAAATTCATCCATCATTTGGCATTGTCCTTGAAAAATAGCACCTTCAACAATGTTGAGTTTACGACTCGAAATATCTCCTGTGAGAATAGCCGTGGGCATGAGTACAAGCATTTTCTTAGCAATTACATTGCCTTTGACCTTACCAGCAATGATGATATTATCGCCTTGTATATTCGCTTCTACGTAAGCATCTGGCCCAATCGTGAGAGTTCCTTTAGTTTCTAATTTTCCTAAGAAACGTCCCATGATCTTTAGATTGATAGGATCATTGAAAGAAAGGGCCCCTTCCATTTGAGCTCCAATTTCAATAACTTTTTCTTCGGGAACCTGTTCTTTTGCCTCTCTGCGAATAAATGCCATTTAAACTCCTTTTGTACGGATAGATCAGTGATCTGTCCCTACCATTATTAATTCAATATATCCAATTGACCTCTTAAAGTCAATTATTGATCATGCGATAGCCAAAACCAGCAATCATGGCTGCATTATCTAAACATAAGGATAGTGGAGGAAAATAGACTTGAATTCCTTTAGATAGGCCTTGTTCAATCATTTGCTGTCTTAAAGCAGAATTAGCAGCCACTCCACCTCCAATTAACAGCGTTGTAACCTTTTTTTGAACACATGCCCGGATAGCCTTATCCGTGAGGGCTCCCACAACACTTTCTTGAAAAGAAAAAGCAACTTCTTCTACTTTATAATCCTTGTTCTTCTGGGTATGGTATAACACAGCTGTTTTAAGCCCGCTAAAGCTAAAGTCATATTTATTATCTAATTTTGCTTTAGAAAATCGAATTCGATCATTGGCACCTGTTTTAGCCAGACGATCAATCACAGGGCCTCCTGGGTAACCTACCTTTAACAGACGCGCAACTTTATCAAAGGCTTCCCCAGCCGCATCATCTACCGTCTTTCCCATAAGCTTTACCTTTTTGAAATCTTTAATATCAAAAAGACTTGTATGCCCTCCAGAAACCACCAAACCAATGGCAGGAATCTTAGGAAGAGGGGCTTGATCATCTTTGATTCTTAAGAAGTTTGCATACCAATGAGCTTGAATATGATCAACCTCTATCAAAGGTTTCCCAGAGGCATAGGCCAAAGCCTGAGCAAAGGCAATTCCTACAAGCAAAGAACCAATCAAACCTGGCTTGACCGTAACTGCAATAGCATCAATATCTTTTAAAGTCATCTTTGCTTCTTTTAAAGCTTGGGAGACTATCACATGAATAGATTCAATTTGACGACGCGAGGCAATCTCAGGAATAATGCCACCATACTCTGCGTGTTCTTTAAGGGAACTAATCACAATATTAGAATGCACACGAATTCCATCACTGACAATGGCAGCTGCCGTTTCATCGCATGATGTTTCAATTCCTAGGATGTTCATTTTTTATTTCTTAGAAGTTCTCGAATACTGACAATTTGAAAACCTTGTTTCTGAAGGGTCGGAATCTGATCTTTTAAGACCTGAAGAGTCAGTTGCCGATCATGACCGATCGCAACCGCATAACCTTTTTTCCGAGCTTTTTGGGCTAATTCCACAAGTTGTTTTTCAATAGCTTCACGGGTGTTGACATTATCCAAAAACACATCTCTTTGCGCAAAAGGAACGCCTAATTCATCAGCAATTGCGCCTGACACGGAATGATGAGGAGATGTCATACTATCTACAAAGAACAACCCTTTATGCCTTACTTTATTCAGAATGATTTTCATCAAAGTCGCACTCTCCGTCGCCTTAGATCCCATATGATTATTCACCCCTACAATCATAGGCATTTTCTTAAAAGTCTCATCTACAAGCTTCTCTACTTGAGATTTTGACATCTTTGTTGTAATCAAATAATTGTCTGGATAAGGATCACGATTCACGTAAGGTTCAAGAGGCAAATGTAACATAATGTCTTTATCATAAAGACTTGCGCATTTCATAATCTCATTGGTTCTCTTAAGATTAGGCAACACAGCAATCGCCATAGGCGTTGCTATTTCTTTTAAAAAATGACAATTGCTCATTCGATAGCCCCAATCATCAAGAATAAAAGCTATTTTAGCCCCGTTTCCAGGAAGCATTTTTTCATTCAACTGCTGTTTGGGCTTAGTTGGGGTTGAAGATGCCTTTTTTGTTGTAGTTGTAGGAGCAGTGGTTTTAGCAGCAACAGTCTTGTGTTTGACAGGTGCAGGCTGTTTTTGCTTAGAGAAAAATAAATAAAGACCTGCAAAAATAAAAAAGAGCACACTAATAATAACCGTGATTGTTATGATTGAATTATTCTTACCTCTTCCAGAAGGGATTTTAGCTTTTTTGACCATAATTATTTACTGAAACTCTGATAAACTTTGATTCCCTTAATTACATTAATTGCAGCAACTAATTGATTATCTGCAAGATCTTTCTTGATTTGTTCTTGTTCCTTTTTCTTTTGTTCTGTCATAACCGCAGGCTCTTCTTTATGCTCTCTTTTTTCAACTTCATCAAAAATATCCTCTAAATCTTTCTTATCTTTCTTATCTTTCTTATCTTCAGCCTTATCAGAAACTTTCTCTTCTTTGGTTTTTTTGATGACAATATCCGGCGTAATCCCCTTACCATGGATACTCACACCTGAGGGAGTAAAATACTTTGCTGTGGTTAGGCGTAAACCTGATCCATCTGGCAATGGGATGACAGACTGAACAGAACCTTTTCCAAAAGATTGGGCCCCAACAATGACAGCCCTCTTATTATCTTTTAAAGCCCCTGCAAAAATTTCACTTGCAGATGCACTTCCTTCATTAATAAGAACAGCTACTGGCCAATTTAAAAAATCCCCACGGGTATTACTCGATTTAGATAGCGTATTAAGAGCAGCGTGGCGGCCTTTAGTTGAGACAATGACCTTACCATCAGGAAGAAAATCTTCAGAAATCTTGATAGCTACATTTAGAAGCCCCCCAGGATTATTACGCAAGTCTACAATAAGGCTGTCTGCACCTTGGCTCTTCAATTTTTCAACATTTTCATGAAATTCATTATAAGAATTCTCACGAAACTCTGTTAAGCGAATATATCCAATATGATTGTCAATCAAGTGTGGATCTTTAATGTCTTGAACATGGATCAATTCTCTCGTAATAGTAAATTCTTTAACTAAACTTTCACTTTCACGAAGAATGGTAATATGGATGACTGTTCCTGGTTTTCCTCTCAAACGTTTTACAGCATCACTCAACGTCATATCACGCGTGACTTCTTTTTCAATTTTAACTATCCTGTCACCTGCCTTAATTCCGGCTTTCCAAGCTGGCGAATCTTCAACTGGAGTAATAATAGTTAATAAACCATCTTTAATGGTAATTTCTATTCCTAAACCTCCAAACTTTCCTTGGGTTTCAGTTTTAAGTTCTTTGTAATCATCTGGATCCATAAATTGGCTATGGGGATCTAGAGATGATAGCAACCCTTTAAGTGACCCATAAATTAAATCTTTAGGGGTCTTTTCTTCCACATATTCTGATTGGATCGTAGTCAATGCATAACTATAAAGCTCAACATTAGAGTACAGATCTTCTCGGCTCAGAGTTTTACTAGCCTTAGGCAATTCTTTAGTCACATTAACTTTATCTTCATCTGCTCTAAGGACATCTATACGAGGTAAAACCCCTAAACATACAAAAAATGCCAAAACAATTAATAATCTTCTTTTAAACATTCGTAATCCTTTTGGTAATCATCTCATTAAGCTTCTTAGGATTAGCCTTACCGCCACTTTTTTTCATAGCTTGACCGACCAAGAACCCAGCAGCGGAAGGTTTGCCTTCTTTGATCTGTTGAACCACCGTAGGATTTTGATTAATCACTTCATCAATGATTGTCATCAAGGCAGAGTCATCTGAGACTTGAGCCAAACCTTTATCTTGAATAATAACATTAGGAGATTTTCCTGAATTAAGCATTTCACTTAAGACATCTTTTCCAACTAAGTTACTAATTGTTCCACCTTCCACAGCTTTAATTAGTTCAGCTAAATGAACAGCAGTTAACTTTAATTCTTTTAAGGAAGCTTTGCGATCACTCATTTCTTTCAAAATAGGACCGTTCAGCCAATTAGCAACCTTTTTTGCCTCAACTACTTCTTTACAACATGTTTCAAAGAAAAGGGTTAAATCTTGGTCCATCACTAAAACACCCGCGTCATATTCACTTAAACCATATTGCTTAACAAATCGCTCCACTTTAGCTTGCGGCATTTCTGGAAGCTCAGCACGGACTTGATCTATTAATTTTTGTTCGACAGTAAAGGGAACTAAGTCTGGATCTGGAAAATAACGATAGTCATGCGCTTGTTCCTTAGAGCGCATAGTTATGGTGATCGCCTTTTCATCATTCCAAAGTAGTGTCTCTTGAACAATCTTGCCACCTGAAAGAATAACCTGAGTATGACGGGCCACTTCATAATCAATGGCTTTTTTAACAGCACTGAAAGAATTCATATTCTTTAGCTCTGTTTTTGTACCGAATTCTTTTTGACCAACAGGACGAATGGATACGTTCGCATCACATCGCAAACTTCCCTTTTCCATATCACAATCAGAAACGTTTAAATACTGCAAAGAAAGCTTTAGTGTCGTTAAATATTCATAAGCTTCCTGGGAAGAACGCATGTCTGCTTCTGTGACGATCTCAATCAAAGGAGTCCCCGTGCGATTAAAATCAACCAATGAACATCCGCCTGCATTGTCATGCATAAGCTTTCCTGCATCTTCTTCTAAATGGGCTCTGGTGATTCCAATACGTTTGGCTCCAGCAGGAGTTTTAATCATCAGAAACCCTTTGTGGGCAACCGGAAAATCGTATTGAGAAATTTGATAACCCTTAGGAGAATCAGGATAGTAATAATTTTTTCGATCAAATTTAATAAAAGAATTGATCTGGCAATTCAACGCAAGTCCAACCTTAATACCAGAAAGCAAAACCTGACGATTTAACACAGGCAAAGCACCAGGCAATCCTAAACAGACAGGGCAAACATTAGTATTGGGATCTGATCCAAAGACGTTCGCACATCCACAAAAGATCTTTGTCTTTGTGTTCAATTGAAGATGAACTTCTAAACCAATGACTGTTTCAAATTGTTGGCTCATAGATTTGGTTTCTTCGTATGCCACGGGGTGCTTTGTTCATAGGCGTATGACACCCTAAGCAACATTTCTTCATCAAAAGCCCGTCCCATCAATTGCAGGCCAATGGGAAGCCCTTCTTTAGAAAATCCACAAGGCACCGAGATCGACGGAATACCAGCTAAATTAGCTGGAATTGTGTAAATATCTGATAAATACATGGAAAGTGGATCTGAAACCTTTTCTCCCACTTTAAAAGCTGTTGTTGGAGCTGTAGGCGTTAAGATGACATCACATTCTTTGAAAGCTTCATCTAAATCTTGTTTGATTAAGGAGCGGACCTTTTGACCTGAAAGATAATAGGCATCGTAATAGCCAGACGACAAAACATATGTTCCAAGCATAATGCGGCGCTTAGCTTCATCTCCAAAACCATTAGCGCGGGTCTCTTCATACATATCAAGCAAAGCATTTTTACGAATGGAAGTTGGTGACTGACGCAAGCCAAAGCGAACGCCATCAAAACGGGCTAAATTAGAACTGGCCTCTGCTGTTGCGACGACATAATACGTGGCCACAGAATAAGGCGTATGCGGCAGGGTTATTTCTTTGATGATAGCTCCCTGCTTCTTAAGCTGTTCAATGGCCGCTTCAACCGCTGCCCTGACCTGAGGATCTAACCCTTCAATAAATGCTTCTTTAGGGATGCCGATCTTAATACCCTTCACATCATTAATGAGCGCCTTGGTGTAATCAGGAACCGGTTCATTGACCGATGTAGAGTCTCTATCATCATATCCAGAAATCACATTCATAAGTAAGGCGCAATCAGTGACATCCTTGGTTAAAGGTCCAATCTGATCTAAGCTTGAAGCAAAAGCAATCAATCCATAGCGAGAAACACGGCCATAGGTAGGCTTCATGCCTACGATTCCACAAAAAGAAGCTGGCTGACGAATGGAACCTCCTGTATCAGAACCTAGAGCCCAAATTGTTTCATCTGCAGCAACAGAAGCAGCTGATCCTCCGCTTGACCCGCCAGGAACATAAGCTAAATTCCAAGGATTAAAAGTTGGCCCATAACAGGAACTTTCAGTCGAAGAACCAAAGGCAAATTCATCCATATTAGCAGCACCCAAAATCATGCCCCCGCTTTGATTAATTCTCTCAATGACATGAGCATTATATGGAGCTATATAGCCTTTAAGAATGTTCGATGAACAAGTCACTTCAGATCCTTTAATATTCATATTGTCTTTGATGGCAATAGGAATAGAAACAGTGCCATTGGGGGCAACTTTGGGTGATCCCAAGCGTGCATAGGCATGGACCTTGCTTTCAATCGCTGAAATACGAGACATAACATCTTTAAGGACTTCTTCAGGAGAAGCTTGCTTGGCCTTATACAGGTCTAAAATTTGATGGGCACTTAAAGAGTGGAGTTTCATTCGATAACCAAAGGAACTTTAAAACAGCCGTCTTTTGATTCAACTGCAATCGAAAGGGCTTGGGAGTTAGAAAAAGAAGGTTTAATAACATCTTCACGTAAAGCGTTCGATAAAGGAACAGCATGACTGGTAGGTTTTATATCTTTTAAATCAAGCTTCTGCAGTTGTTCAACATAGCCAACGATATCTGTCAGGTTCTTAGTAAAACCTTCCAGTTTCTCAGGGGCAACATGCATTCTTGAAAGGGATGCGATATATTCAACGTCTTTTTTGGAAATTGACATAGGGAAAATACTATCATCATCAAAAGCTAAAAACAAGGGTTTGTTAGCGAAGATTTACTTTATTTTTTCTTTTTATCCGTACGATTTAAAGCTTTGACCATGCGGTCAAGGGCTTGCTGTTGGCTAGTGCCTTCTGTTAAATGACCATCTGAGATAGCTGCAAAACCACTACGATTCTTGATTTTGAAAATACTAACTGTTCGTTTTCCAATTTTCATGGTCCTCTCCTTTTAGGCAAGCAGTTTATCTTTTAAATCATCAGGAATTGGGGTTGGTTTAAAATCAGCATTCAAACAGACAAGCGAAACCTCAGCCTGCACACATAAACGATTGTCTTTGGTGTCAGAAACAGTTTGATCAAAAATCAGTTGGGTTGCGGTTGCTTCTTTGAGTTTGGCTATGCATTGAAGGACTTGGTCATAACGGGCAGGGCTTTTGTAGGTGATATTGCAATTGCGAACAACAAAAAATAAACCTCGATCCTTGAAAGCTTGAACGCTCAACCCCCTTTGTTCCAAAAATTCCGTCCGAGCCTCTTCCAGATAACATAAGTATTGTCCATAATAAACAATCCCCCCTGCATCTGTATCATGATAATAAATTCGCTTAAGCATGAAAAAATTATAGCATGCGCTTAGGGGAAGCTTAGAAATAAATTAAAAATGTTACGACTGATAAACTTCTTCAGGATGGTTTAGGCCAAGAAACTCTGAGACATTGGTCATTGGCTGAATGTTGGTGATGACGGGTTTAAAACCAGGGGCATTCTGCAGTTTCTGCAACATAGATGGATCGAGGTTAAATCTGATCTCTTCTCCTGCGTTACGAACTTCCAAAGGAGTTTGATTAGCTGTGAAATCAATACCGCCCTTATTCTGGAACCTCGTAGGTTCCAGTGGCTTGGTGAGTTGGGCTGGGTCCGTTTTGGGTAAGAGTGTTATGACGGAAAGGAATTGCATAAATCTTGAGAATTTTTTATCATGGGTGAATAAATCGTTTTTTGTAAGAACACCAAATTCAAAAGAATCCTTTTGAGCATTACTCTCAAAATATTCAAATAAATGGGCAAGTTCATGAATAGTTGTATTAGTAGGCTTATGGATCGCTCCATTAGAAGAAATATCCATTCTATGAGCTAATTGAGCATTAATGTACACTTTAGAATGACCCGAACGTCTACTGAACAACCCTTGAAATGGAGCTTCTGCCTTTACTATAACAACCTGCTCAAACCCTAATTTTTGCCCAATCTTTTGCACGAGACTTAACAAACGCTGTTGTTGAGAATTTAATGCTTCCTCAGGAATAGCCAGTGATTCAGCACTTATCATGGTGGCAATATGAGACATTCGATTAGCAAGCGCTCCTCTTTGCGCACCCCAAGGATCAACTGTATTCAAAGCCTGTTGAAAACCTGCTTCATCTATACCCAAACTCTTGGCTCGTCTTCTGGCTGCCTCTTCAGAAATAGCAGCCTGAGTTTTTATTCTGCGCATTAAAAGACTATTTTTGCCATCTTTGGTCTGCACATTCAATTGAGCTAAAAATGGAACCAAAGACTCTTCGAAAGATCGATTTACACCCTTACCTTCAAACCAGCCTTTAAGAGTAGTTAAATCTTGATGACTAATAAGATGACCAGCATTAATATCGTTAATCACATCAAAAAGAGACCTTTCTTTTGCCAGAGACCATTGTGTTTGATTCTCTGGACTTAAAACATTCCAATAAGACTCTCGCGCAGAGGTTTCCCAATCTCGAGGGATTTGGCTAATATGAAAATCAGGGTTAGTTAATTCTTGATGGATTAGAGCTTTATAAAACTCGAGGGCCACATACTGTTGAATGACAGGCATAATGACGGCTTCTTGTTCAAATGAACTTCTATTTTGAATCAAAGGCAGAGGGATCTGAATAACCAAACGAAGCTCCTCAATATGTTTACGTAAGGATTCTGGAATCAAAGCTAAGAATTCCTTCTTCAAAGACAAACTTTCAACCCTCAATCCCTTTTTATCAATGATTTGCAATGGCATATCTGAATCTTGAGTGGACCAAAGTTTCAAAGGACCATAGTTGTGCTGACCTATTTTCAAATCTATTTCTGTTAACAAATTCTTTCCTTTAACTTTGACCTGTTCTTCTGTGATACGACCTTCTTCCTTTTCCTTTTCAACAACCAATTTAAACTGCTCATTAGAGGCCATCCCTGCAAACATTTTCCATGTATGTTGGCCTAACATCTGGTCAAGCTCAGCAATAGAGCTTTGAGAATTTCTCATTCGTCTTATAATGACTCCTTTCGAGAAATCTTGAGGATTGGCAATCCCAACCTTAACAACAAAAACTCGACCCAGAGTTCGATTGACCTTCATCTCAAAGACATAAGCTTCTTGGCCATTGTTAGCAATCATTTGCACACGATCAACACCAGAATAAATGGTGAATTTACCAGTTCCAAAAAAACCAACTGTTTGGCCATTTTGTTGGTCTTTTATTTTATTGGACTTGGGGATGAGTAAAGCCAATGCTTTTCCCAGAGGAGGCCCTTGACCATCATCCACAGCTTCTTCGACCAGATCGCCCGTTTGAACATCTTTGTAATAACGCACCAGTAACTTATTAGCCCCTGCATCAGAAGAGTTTTGAGGAATTTCAGCCGCATAGCGGCCTGCTTCACCTTGAACATTCACATATTGGCTAATTTCCCGTCTAAGATTAGGATTATCGATCGCCATCATTTGGCCTATATGTTCAGGGGTAAATAATCCTGCAATATCATACATACTCGATTGATCTATTCCAGAGCGCTTGTCCGCATTGAATTGAGCAATGTTTTCAACAGGAATACCTTCCTCTTTTTGCATAAGCCATTGAATATCTTTGGGCAATTCCAAGTCTTTCGTTTGCACATGATCAACACGGTTAGTCAAGAAGTCCACAAAAAACTGGGCTTCGCCTAATTCTGTAGCAGAACGGCGATCTGTTGCAGCTAATACGATTTGTTCTAAAGGTGTATGACTAAAGGCTTCATACCAAAGGGCCAAGTAGGATTCTTTACCCTTGCCTTTTGAAAATAAAAGCAATTTGTTTAATTGATCTACTGCAATATCAATACTTTTATTGCCATTTTTTGCGACAAGACTTAAGAATACTACCATCAACGAACAAATATGAACGCTTATCTTTTGTCCATAAATTTCATATAAAAGATCCAACATTTCATTAATAGGCTTAACTAAATTGATGGAATGATCGGCTTCTATTTTTAAAGAATATGTCATTGCTAATAACCAAGAAGGAATATCAGCATTCTCCAAAGAAATCTTTTCATTCATAGCCATTACAAATATTTGATGGCTTAAACCTCTATAAAATTGATCACCAATCTCATTATCAACCAAAGTATGTTCACTGGAAGGAAATAAAGGATTGCCTTTCTTCTTTAAATCTTGTAAACCTCTCAACAGTAGACTCATCTTTTTTATAAAAGATTCCACCATAAGGTCATCCAAATTGACATGTTCTTTACCATTAGCTAAAGCATCTTTAAAACGTGTTTTAATCTGCTCTTTTTGCTTAGAATAGAAATACTTGAATATTTCTAATAATTTCCCCTTATCTTTGACTTGAAGGAAATCCAAAACAGGTTGATAGGCTTCTCTAGCACGGGCAACAATCTCATCTCTCTTGTCTGTCACCTGCTTCCAAAGCATCTCTGCCCTAATCCTTTGTTCTTCTGAAACATCGTTCGCAGGGTTATTAGAGTGTTCATGAGCATATTTTTGAGGATCAAAAAACCTTATTTCATCTGTTTTAGGATTATGAAAGATAAAAACATTACCATTGATTCCCTGCAATTCAAAATCAGCGGGGATGCCTTTGACATCAAGCCAGGGATTTTCATTGAAATGCAAGGCATAGCCACCAGAATCTAGAGATGTGAGAACATACCTATTATCTGTGGTGACCCATGAGTCTAACCTATAATCTGCGTACTTACGCGATAAACGACTGTCCTGAAAACGCATATCAAGAAGACTATTATTTAAAGTATCTTTCTTAAACCATATCCCCTGGGAATAAAACGCTTGGATCTCCTGATCAGGAACTAAAAGATCACTTGTACTAGAACGATTTAAGTCAAGCCAATAGGTAGTTTCTTGACCGCGCTGATTATCTTTAACGATATAAATGTTTCCAACCAACATTCGAGTGGAATCTGGAGGAATCAAATTTGTGGGAACTTTGATAAAATGCTGATCTTTCAAGTGAACAATATCAATCTCTCCACTTAGAACAAAGGCTTCCCAGTATTCAGGCAAAATTTGATCATAATTAATACTCACCATATCTCCATTACTCCTGATCTTCCAGATCGTGACATGGTATAAATCATTAAAACTACACAAGAAAATTTCATCATTGTTTCTAACAATATTAAATCCTACCTTTGATTCACCAATAACCCTCCCATTCTTTATTAAATAAGCCTTGAGAGTAGTTTCATCCACAGACGAGTACAAAATAATTTTACCCGAGTGATCCAAAGCTAATTTTTTAGTTTGAATGGTTTCATTAGTTACGAAATTAATAATTTGATAGTTTTTAATCCCTGTTTCAGTTGATGTAAACTCTTGAATAAGCACTTCACTGTCCTTTATGAAATATTGTTTTAACGTGTGGTTAGTAAAGTGTAGAGCATCTATTTCAGCTTGCTCGACACCTCCTCGATCGTTAACCGCTAGAAACACTGTCACTTTATCAGGTGAAGTCATCCTTGGTGTGAATACAATAAATTTCCCAGAATCAGAAATAGACACTTCGCCATTAAGATTTTGGTTTATATATTTTTCATTTTTTAGATTATAAATTGATTTTCCATATGGACCTTCCAGCAGAACAAGCTCACCTTTTACTTCTTTAACTGTTGTATTAGGAGGCACTAAAAAGACGTATTGGGATGCATATAGGGTTTGTCGACCATCATTGCTTGTAACAACAAAAACTTCCGGCGATATTTCGAGATAATCAACATAAGATATTGGATTTAATTTAGGATTACTCAAATCTCTGAGCTCAATCTTCTGTCCTTTTCGAAAGCTAGTCCATCGAGTTGCTAAAACTAAAGGAGGATTTTCACTAAAAAAATGATCGATAGGCGCGGTTAGAATTTTGGTTGGTTCATCAGGATCCACATAAAGCGCCTTGCCATTGTCTGGATTATAAAACACAAAATATTTGCCATCGAATTCGACTCGGGGATATTCTTTAACAAATACAGGAATTTCACCTAACCCTCCTGCCTTTAACCCATCACTAATCATATACCGCTCTGATATGGAATTCGCATAAACGATCTTATGGCTCGATTCATCATACGCGCCAGCATCAATATTTGGATCTAAACGTGGATTCATCATTCCGAAACTTAAAGTACCATCTTCTAATAAAACAATAATAGTAACCCTAGAAAGAGTTCCAATTAATTTTCCTTTAAATTTAAATTTTGCAAGCGAATCCTTTAAACTCCATGCTATCGTGTGGGTTGGATTGCTTTCATCAATCAAGAAAGGAAAACGAGGATGCTCATAAATCTTTCCAAAAATATTTTTTAAATCAAACTCTGCGCCACCTACCCCTAAAATTCCTTCTCCATTAATCCATAAAGCCATAATAGAATTTTTGTAGTTTTCCGAAAGCAATACTTGAAAAGATTTATCTTTTAAAAAAAACTTATTGGATGCTGTTTTTAATCTAAAGGCCCTATTTCCATCTTTGTCAAAACCTAATACAGCTTCTCTATATTTCTCTTCAGAATCATTTAACCATTCCTTCGTTTCTGTGTTATAAAGTCTCACCTGGTCCCCATACGAAAAAATAGCAACTCCAGAAAGCGGATCAATATAACAAGATTCTGCCTGCGCAATCCCAACTTGAAGATCAACATAATTAGCTGTACCAGAATTTGGTTTTCGTAATTCCATAATCGAAGAATAGGGATGGAAACTCACCTCTCCTTCAAGATCAGCTAATCTGAGTACTGACTTGTCTTTCATATCAAAAATATGATAGTCATTCATAATACCTTTTATTTTAAAAACAATAAATCGACCGTCTGGACTTATTTTCATTTCTTTAATTTTCCTTAATTCTTGGATCTCTCCTTCAAGAAAATTAATATATTTAGATTTTTCTGTATCAAAAGCTGTATATGAACCATTACTTAACTGATAAAACACATGCCTTCCATCTGGACTTAATATTGGCTCACCTATAGCATCCATCGGGTTTTGCCATATCAGTTGACTACCCGACTTAAAGACTAAAGCATTGTGGTGGATAGGATCACCTTCAACAGCAACAGCATATTTGTACTCAACCCACATATAATCCCCATGTAAAACTCGTATCTTTGTAATTGTTGTTGCTTCACCCACCCATTTAATCTTTTGCCCCGTTGCAATCTCATAAACGTCCCCATTTCTCAACATATATTTCATTCGCGCATCTGCAGGAACATACACTTGTTCTTGAGGTTGTGTCATATCTGGTGGGGTGGTTAAGAACTTCGAAATAGCTTGATTATCTGCAGCTCCATCATCGTAAACTTTTAAATCCGGCGTGATAGGAGTATTCATTTTAGCCGTGGGTTGCGGAGCCCCCATTTCGTAACTGGTTGCTGGCTCATCTTCAGCCAAAAGCTTGATACGTTCCCCTAAGCTTAATAATTCCGTATGTTCATCAGCGCTTAATGGTGATTTACGTCTTTGCTCTAAAAGGTCTAGAAATCGCTGGGCCATTTGTCTGGGTACAATGACATAGCCATTGGTTTTAATTTTAGGCAAATCGTGGTGTTTTAGGAAATCGAATGTTCTAACATCATAGTTCATAAACGCTCTTAATGCGTCTGGTGTGAAATCAGCCACGATCAATTCTAATGTCTTTGAACCAAGGGTTTGTTTACTGATTAAATGAAAGTCATTGTATCGAACAATGGTGGCACCGATCGATTCAAGCGCTTTTTGGGCGCCCCATTCAAATATATCTTCATTAACAAAGAGAACTTCTTTGCCTTGCTTCATAAGTAATTGGCCAAAACCTTTCTCATTAGGCAAAAGCACATACTTACCACTAGACTGCAAGGAATTGATCAAACGAGCAATTTTCTTTTTGATCATTCGCTTGATATCATTAACCACATAGGCATTTTCTTGATTATCAGCAATCAAAGCTTCTAAGCCAGCCACAAGTGTATTGATGTATTTGATCTTCTGCACATCTCCCATTGGATTCTCAAGAATACCTTTGACCATTTGTTCAACAGCCAATTGCATAGGCCAAGGGTTTCGAGCGTCATGATCCGATGGAAAGATGACCTTGTCTCTGGATTGTTGAACATTGATAAGCGTAGCAAACTCAAGGGCCAAATTTCCTTCAATTACAGAATCAGGATGAGTGGTCTCAGAAAGAGGAATACGCATGATAACTTCCCCATTTCTAACAAATGCGACAGACCTGCCTGGCTCATGAACATGAATGACCTTGATCTTACGAAGCTCCTCTTGAATGTCTCCTTGTGATAAGCTTTCAGTTGCCTTTGTTCCCCCTTCACCCGGGACTAACATTCCAGATAACACAGAAATATTCATCCCACTGCCATTATCAACAACCTTGATTTCGTGTTCATTAAAATCAATGTTAATCCATTTTTCTTCTGATTTCACAAGTTGGTGTCCACTTGGCACAATAAACTCTCTATTTTCCCATCCATTGATCTTTTCTGTCTGTTGATTTAGCTGTGTGGTAATTTTGATGTTTTCTACAATTCCAAAACGACTATGAATATTGTCCTTTAACCATTTTAAAGAATTGACTTGGCCATCCTGTACAATGCTTTTGACTTTTCCTATTCTTACAACAGTCCCTTGTGTCATTCCTGGAACTTGGGTGGCCTTAAGAAAATCATCATCAGTCATAGAATAAATTTGTATTTGATAAGCCTTATGTTCATCTTTCATGACTGTTAAACGCCAGGCTGGTTTGCCTTCTTGTTTGGTTACAATATCCAATCGATCTCCTGGATCCTCCAACCAATCTAAAATTTGTTTAACTCCCTTACCAAACTGACCAATAGAGCCGCCCAATGCATCAATGCTATTAGCAACTGCTTCAATAATCGATTGCCCCTTGGGGTTTCCACTTTGTAAGCCAATGACAGAATCTAACCGTATCTCTTCATTAGTTCCTGCCTTTAAAGATTTGATCATGGCCTCTGTATAGCCTTGTTTGGCTAAAGCTTCTAGTGTTTCGATCGGAGATTCCTGACGCTTAAGCTTTTTCTGTGCCCTTAAGAATTCTAAAAGGTTAACCCCATTAAAAGGCAAAGCATTCCAATAGCTGTTATCACCCACCGGGTTGTCGGGATCAATCCTGGCAGAAACCATGGCTAAATCGCCCATTAAAGCATCTTTGGATATGGATTGAACTGTTTTAAAAACTTCTCCTAATCCATATTTAGAAGAGTTCAAAGCTAAATCAGCTCCCCCAGAGAAATACTTTCGTGGAATTGATTGATGGGTTATAGGATCAGTTACTTCTTTGATATAGTTGTAGACGCCTTTTTTGAAAGCGGTCAAGTAACGTTGGTAAATTAATTCGATATCTGTAGGGGCAGGGCTTGTCCCTGCCCTAGATAGGGCGGGTGTAAAACCCGCCCCTACAATTTTATTCTGATCAATATACACCTTTGCTAAAATCGAATCCCTAATCTTCTTCTTGTACCAGGTAGCTAGAATCAAAGAACCATACACCTGCCTAAGCTGCACAAAGTTGGCCCCTTCATTGATCTCTTTGGTCAATTCAGGAATAACAACCTCCCGTATGATCTGACTGTGCAAAAAGGTGTCAGACACCTTTTTATCAACCCGCCCCTTCAAAAAGGTGTCTGACACCTTTTTGGAGGCTACGTAGTCTTCTTCCAACATCACCTTTAGCCTGGATTCCACTACATAGGCTGTTCCTGCTTTAGCATTCTCATAAACCACTGCCTTTTCAGGGACTATCCATACCTTGTTGAAAGTATTGACTGGGATATTGGTTGTTCCATACCTTTTGGCGGATTCTTCATAGATTCTTCTCCAGAATCTCTTTCCTATCTCATCTTCTGGGTACATAAGGCTGGCTGTGATCTGCTTTAGCATGTAGTCCTGGGCTAATAGGTCACGTCCCATCTCGGTTTGGCCAAAGCTTTCTGGGACAATGCGGTTTTTCTCATAGGGACTTAGATTCACCCATAGGTCGGCTTCTGGGGTGGTTAAAGAGGCCAAAAAGTACTTGATTAGACGGCTGGATTCTTGCCTTAAATTATGTGCATCAGCGACGGAACGTGACCCTGGATCTAGGATAAAATCGAAGCGAAAGGGGTTATCTGGATGGACCTTGATTCCTTTGAGTAGAGGTGGGGTCACAGGCGGACTTAAATGCACTCTCACCCCAGGCTTAGGCAAATGAATGTCCTGGGCGTACGTCGGCATAGGACCCATACTGGTCACAATAAAACTAACCAAGATGACAATGACTAATGGGGTTTTGAGCATATCTATATTACCTTTATATAAATATGCCATATATAAAGTCATTTACAAGGGGTGGGAAGGCTAAATGAGAAAACGTTATCTTAGAGATTATTAAGAAGAGAAATGTAGTTTTCAAGGGATATTTCTTCTGGTCTAGCTTTGGGACTAATTTTTAGACGTTCGAGCTCTTTCATAAGCGTGTCATGATCATAATACCCTTTAAGAGCATTACTAATAGTTTTTCTTCGTTGCATAAAAGCTGTTTGAATCATTTTAAACAACTTTTCTTCATTATGTGCTTTAAGATTTGGTTTAGATTTAGGGATTAAAGAAATGAAACAAGAATCCACCTTAGGAACTGGATGAAAACTGCCTTTGCTAATTTTAAAAAGTATCTTCACATCCATGTAGTACTGAACAAAACATGATAAAGAACCATAGTCTTTGTTTCCAGCAACAGCAGCTACACGTTCTGCAAATTCAAGCTGTACGGTCATAAATGCCTTTTTAATTTGATGTCTTTGCGCAATGATTTTTTCAATGATGGGCGTTGAAATGTAATAAGGAATGTTTCCAAGAACAATTAAATCATTAGGCAAAGTATTCATATCCCACTTAAGAAAGTCCCCTTCAATGATTTCCAACGACTCCTGAGGATATGTTTCTTTAAGAAATGAAACTAAATTACGATCTTTCTCAACCGCAATAACTTTCTTAACCAAAGGCAAGATGCGTTGAGTAATGGCCCCTTGACCTGGACCGATCTCAATAACGGTATCATCTGAGTGCAAATCACAAGAATCAATAATCTTTTGCTGAATACGCTGATCTTTCAAGAAATTCTGACCTAAACTTTTGACGGGACGGTGAGTGTTTTTCATGCGAGTTGAAACGCCAGTTTGATGGCCGCGATCATTGAAGAAGGATCAGCTTTATTCTTACCTGCAATATCAAAAGCTGTCCCATGGACAGGAGAAGTACGAACAAATGGAAGGCCTGCGGTAAAATTAACCAAGTCCTTAAAATACATGCCCTTAATGGGTGCGAGTCCTTGGTCATGATACATAGCTATAATCCCGTCGTATCCTTTGTCATGACAAAAGAATGTATCAGCTGGAAAAGGACCAAAAGCCTTAATTTTCCTTTGATTTGCTTCTTTAATCGCAGGAATAATCTGTTTAATTTCTTCCTTACCTAGCAATCCCAACTCTCCTGCATGAGGATTGAGCCCAAGAACTGCAATACGAGGCTTAGAGATCTTAAACTGTTCTTTCAATGTTCTATGCATTAATTCAATCGATGAAAAAATAGATTTCTTGGTGATTAATCTTGAAACATCTTTTAAAGCCACATGCCTTGTCACCAAAGATAATCTTAAATTGGAAGAGACAAACATCATGTCAAATTGCTTAACATTAAAACTTGAAGCTAAATATTCAGTATGCCCCAAGAAGTTCTTTTGATAATGGCTAACCCTCTCTTTAGATAAAGGAGCTGTAACAAGAGCATCCGCAATGCCACCTTTGATCAAATCAATGGCAGTATTTAACGACTTGAATGAACCTTCTCCTGCATTGCGATAAGCAACATCCACGACGGGAAATTTGGACCTTCCCAAGAGCTTACGGTCTCCAACAAGAATAATAGAACCAAGGCGAGAAATATCTTTATTTGAAAGGGCCTTCAGAATCACCTCAGGGCCAATACCTTGAGGATCTCCCATGGTGATGGCGATGGTTTTAATTGCGGATCTCGACATATGCCTTTTCCCGCAACTTATCTAACCATGTTTTAAACTTAGCACGGAACTGGTCATCGAAAAGTTTATTATAAATTTCATTCTTTACATCTTCGATTCCCTGCTTTTGACCAAGAACAATATTTTTAACTTTAAACAAATAGACACCACTCTCTACTTCCACTGGCTGAGAAACCTCTCCTTGTTTCAAAGAAAAAACTTCTTTTTCTATGGCAGGGACCATTTGACCTTGCTCAAGCATTCCAACGGAGGGAGCTTGAGAGTATTGCTTACTGACTTTTTCAAAATCTCCGCTAACTATTAAATCTTTTCTGGCTTGCTTGATTTTATTTAATGCATCTGATTTTCCATCTTTAAAAGAAATATAAATGGAATCCAAATCATATTGAGACTTACTTTCAAATTCATCTTTATGATTATTGTAATAAACTGTCACATCTTCAGGATTGACAAAATTTTTGTCTCTTACTTCAAGATCAACTTCATATTTACTTTTCATCTGATTAATAATTTTCTTTTTGATATCTGTGACCGTAACCCCCTGGGTATTGATTTCCGTTAAAAAAGCATCCTCCGAAGGATACCGACTTTTAATTTCCTTCAATCTTTTTTCAACAACTTCGCCCCTAATCTCAATGCCCTTTTTATTAGCAGCTTCTAAGATCAACTTGTCTTCAATAAGCTGGTTGACCCCACGCTCTTCGTAAGAAGCAATGATCTGTTGAATTTCTTCAGGAGTTTTATGTTCAACTTTTAACTGGCGGTAAATACCAGCAATATAATCCTTTAAATCTTTTAGGGTGATGACTTCACTGTTGACGATTGCAACAATGGCATCATTAATAGGTTTAGCGGCAAAACTATTGGCAGGTATTATTACAAGCATTAAAACAATAAGAGCAGACATTCCTAATTGCTTAGTCATTTTTCTCAATCTCCAATTCTTTCTTAAGATTCTCAATACATTCTTTAAGCATGCGGCAATACAAATCAAAACCTATGGCCGTAATAAAACCATGCTGCTGACTTCCCAGCAAATTCCCAGCCCCTCGAATCTGTAAATCTTCAAAGGCTATGTGGAAGCCTGCCCCTAAATCACTGTGTTTCTCGATTGCTTTTAATCTATGCTTGGAAACATCTGATAGCACTTCTTTGGCTGGCACAATTAAATAAGCCCAAGCTTGAATATCTAAACGACCAACTCGTCCACGCAATTGATGTAATTCAGAAAGACCAAACTTGTCCGCCCGGTTAACAATCAATGTGTTTGCTGTTGGGACATCAATTCCCGACTCAATAATCGTCGTACAAACCAAAACATCTATCTTTTGTTGTAAGAATTTTAACATAATTTCTTCTAAAAGACGACCACTCATTTGCCCATGAGCGATCTCTATCCTGGCTTGAGGGGCCAAGGCTTTGACTCGATTGGCAATTGTTTCAATATTGTCCACACGATTGTGCAAAAAGAACACTTGTCCCTTACGCTTTAATTCCCTTTTAATAGCCTCTTCAATAATCTCATCATCCCATTGAATAGTCTCTGTCTTAATGGCCAATCGATTGGTAGGTGGCGTTGATATTACGGACATGTCTCTTGCTCCCGAAAGCGCCATATACAAAGTTCTTGGAATAGGAGTAGCAGAAAGCGTCAAAACATCAGCCAAAAGCCGAAATTGCTTTAACTTTTCTTTAGATTTAACTCCAAAACGCTGTTCTTCATCAATAATCACCAATTCAAGGTTCTTAAATCCAATATCCTTAGACAAAAGCCTATGAGTCCCTATCACAATATCGACCTTGCCTTCCCTAAGCTCTCTAACAATAACAGCCTGCTCTGCCTTGGTTCTAAATCTTGAAAGCATTCCCACTTTAACGGGAAAATTAGCCAGACGTTTAGAGAAATTGATATAGTGCTGTTCCGCTAAGATGGTTGTTGGAACAAGGATAGCGACCTGTTTGCCATCCATCACAGCCTTAAAAGCAGCCCGCATAGCTACTTCTGTCTTACCATATCCCACATCAGCACAAATGAGCCTATCCATTGGTCTTGGGGACTCCATATCCGCCTTAACTTCTGCGGTGGACTTTAGTTGATCAGGGGTTTCCTTAAAAGGAAATGTAGCTTCAAATTCTTTTTGATATTCTGTATCTTTAGAAAATGCAAACCCACTTAATTGAGTGCGTAATGCCTGAATACGAAGAAGTTCAGCAGCCATAAGCCGCAATCGTTTTTCAATAGACTTTCTAGTTGATTCCCACTCTTTACTTCCTAATTTATGAAGACTTGTTGAACGCTTAGTAAAAGACACATATTTTTGGACCAAATGCACGTCATGCTTAGGAACAAAAAGCTTGTCTCCATCCTTGTATTCAATAATCAAATGCTCTTTTTTCTCATTATTTAATTCAAAGTCTCTTACGCCAACGAATCTTCCAATTCCATGATTATTATGGACAACAAAATCACCTGTTTCGATATTAACAAAATTATTTAAAGGAATTTCACTAGAGAATACGGAGTTGGAAGACGTCTTAAAGGGAAGGATAATCACAATCTGATGGTTTTCAATGATTTGACCACTGGAAAGGTCGAAACCTGAAATAGTTCGGATCACATCATCTTCTGTGTCAAAACGTATAGGAGTTTCAAAATTGGCTGGATAAATATCAAGAATTCCCCCGCGAAGGGCGAATTCTCCTTCTTTAAAGGCTTTGGTCACACGACTATAACCAAAAACCACTAAGGATTTAAGGACATCATCAAAATTAATATTTTGACCTACAATAAATTCTAATGATTTAAACATACTTTATTATACTTAGCTTAAAGGAATATCCAAGAAGGTTTGTGGACTTGCAAGTGGAACAATGCGAAGAATCATTGGCTCAATTCCTAAGAAATCCTCACCTTGAAATTGAGCCGTAAAGGCTGGAAATTTCATCTCAATATTTTTACCTTCTTTAACAACATCTAATTCCATATTCTTTGAGCTCAAATCAACACCACCAGGATTATTAATCTTGGCAGCTTTTGAATGACTCATAGCAAAATCTACTTTCTTACTAAAACCTTCGGGATACTGGGTTACCCCATCTTCTTCTTTTAAAATAATCTGATAAGTATTTCCTGATATTCTCTTATGGCTCAAATATTTCTCAACCAACTCTGCGAGCTCATCAAGTTTACTATTTAAATCATCAATCTCTACAAAATCATTCCACAGATCATGGGTTAAATTGTTAACTATGGAAGTCTTTATTCTATTTCTTAGTATTACCCTCTCAGCTTCTCCTATTGGTGGAGCCGTAAATCTAGAGCCTTTCAAAGATTCCGCAATACTATGAGGGTCATATGTATCAATCCTCTCAAGCAATAATGAAATTATGTGTTGAACATCAGTCATTGACAAATTTCTTGATAAATCAAGGTTAAAATCACCAGCACCAAGAGGACGAATAGTCAATAGATTAAGGGCTTCAAGAATATCGTCGTCTTTTACAAAGGGGAACGCACGTTTCAAGAATTTTCCAAGTTGTTCTTTAACATTTGATTTAGACATCAGCGGACTCATAGAAAAAAATTCTTTATGAGCTATATTAGCCAAAACAATACTTCTAATTTCTGCAGGGATGTCTGTACTTAGAATATAATTAGAATCTGTCTTAAAATTGATCGTATGCTTTAGTTTTTCTTGGATTCTAAAGCCCTCTATAGCTGAGCGGATGATCGTCAATATGGGGAGTTTTATGTTACCATTGTTATTAAACAATCTTTCTCTGATAAGATTTGCTTCATCCTGAGTTTGATTCTCAAATAATCGATATCTATTATTCTGCATTTGATCAACCTTCTGCACTAAACGATCAAATAAATTACTATTTTTATAAAAGATCTTTTCTAAAAGCGGCAATCCTTCCTTATCAAGATAATCCGGGTTTTCAAAAGCCTCACGAAACAACCTGCCGATTACATCTCCTTTCTTAGCAAAACGTATAAATTGTTGAAAATCATAGAATGAAACATTTGAATTCATCGCAAAATCTTTAGATTTGTTATGTACTCTTGCCATATAGACACTAGCCATAGCCAAATCTCCATTGGCCCCCAGACTATCTTGAGAGGACGCCGTTGAAACACGCTGTAGTACATTCGGAATCCCCAAGTCTTGAGCTATGCCCCCTGAGAAGTACTTCCTAGAAATTCGCTGGTCTCGGGTTGATTCTAGATCTTCTTTGATGTAGTTAAATACGCCTTTTTTGTAGGCTTGGAGGTATTGATGGTAGATGGTTTCAACGTCAGATGGTGGGTTCCTCTGGGTCGCTTTCAGTTTCAACCCTGAGTCGCTTGGCAATGTGCTTGGGGACACGTTCCTGTTGATTTTGACCTGAACATGTCCCCTGGTCGGCGTTGTATAACCAATTCCTTCAATTTTCTTCTTATCTGCATACACCTGATTCAATAATGTATTCTTAAGGGTTTGTTTGTACCATGTGGCTAGGATCATGGAATAGAACATTTGGCGCAAGGGGGCGAAGTTTTGGCCTTGGTTGACCTCGTTTTCTAATTCGGGCAATATGATGTCGCGGATGATTTGGTTTGCTAAGGCGTTGGGGGTGTTTCCCTGGGGTGCTTTCGCATTCAGCGCTGTCTCGCTTGGCAGCATGCTTGGGGACACGTTCTTATTGGTTTTGTAATGAACATGTCCCCTGGTTGGCGTTTGATTTTTTTCATTAGCTAGATAATCTTCCTCCAACATCACCTTCAAATGCGCTCCAACGATATACCCTACGTTATTCCTCTCAAGAACCTTGGCTTTATCGGCTACGATCCATACTTTATTGAATGTATTCACAGGAATTTGGGTATTACCATAAAGGGCTTGGGCCTTTGCATAAACCTTGTCCCAGAATTTCTTGCCTAGGTCTTTCTCAGGATAAATTAGAGAAGCGGTTAATTGTTTGAGGATGTAATCTTGGGCCAGCATGTCTCGGCCTAGCTCGGTGTTCCCTAGTTCTTCAGGAACTATTCTGTCTTTCTCATAGGGGGATAAATTCACCCAGAGGTCTTTTTCGGGGATAGTTAATGAGGCTAGGAAATATTTGATTAATTTGTTTGATTCGTCTTGTAGGGGTGACCCTTGCGGTCGCCCTTTTTGGACAGGGGCGAGCCCTGCCACTACGGACAATCCAGAATTCCCTGTATCCACGACGAAATCAAATAACAAAGGATTCTCTGGATGGACTTTCAGGCCTTTGATCATGACAGGCATATAGGCCTGGCTCAAAGACATCATTTCTCCAGGCACAGGCAATTGTAGGGGCGAGGTTCCCTCGCCCTTAATAGGCCTGGGAAACCCAGCCCCTACATCAGCCCAAGTAGAGCGTGGCCCCAAAATGCCTGTAATTATGAAGCACAGGAGAATAACAACAGATGTCATTTTTTTCATGTTAGGAAAGCATAATATATAAATTAAGTATTGGCTACTTGTGGATGTCCAAAAGTCGAAAAAAAAGGGCCAGATTTCTCTGGCCCTTGATTAATTGTGTTTTACCACTTCTTTTTGCCCTGCCACCATAAGAATAATGGTGAAACGACATAAACTGTGGAGTACGTACCCAATAAGAAACCACGGATTAAAACAACAGCAAATGTATTCAAAACTTCGCCTCCAAAGAAATACAAAGACAAAGCTGATAGGGTTGTCATGAAAGTCGTCATAACTGTACGCCCTAATGTCTGATTGATACTTTCGTTAATGACATCAGCTAAGGGTTTATTTCGCATCTTAGGCACATTTTCACGCACACGGTCATAGATGATAATCGCATCATTAGTCGCATAACCAGTGATTGTCAAAATAGCTGTCACAACCAAAAGATCAATTTCACGCCCTAAAAGGATCAATAGTGACAACGTTAACAACACGTCATGAAAAATAGCTACAACTGTGGCTGCAGCAAACGCAAAATGTTTGAAGCGAATTCGGATATAAATCAGCATTCCCAGCAAGGCGAACACAATGGCATAAATCGCTTTAGTCCGTAAAGCTTGACCAACAATAGGACCAACCTTCTCGATACGTAAGATTTCAAACTTATTATCCGGCATTTTCTGTTTAAGAACTTCCGCTACTTTCTCATGAGTGTCTTCATGAGTACGGATAATCACATTCTCTGGAGCCTTTGGAAATGTTTGAATCGTAGCATTCTCAATCTTTTCCTCTTTTAAAATATGACGTAATTGATCCGCCGTCACAGGTTTGGCAAATTTGAACTCTTGGATTTGTCCACCTGCAAAATCAATACCGTAAACAGCACCTTTTTTATGAACATAATCAAAAATCCCTGCAAAAATCACAATGGCAGAGAAAGCAAAACATATGTATTTCTTGTTAAGAAAGTTGAAATTGGTTTTCTTAAATAAATGCATCATAGGCAATGACTTGATCATTTGCCCAGCTACCATCCAATTAAAAATAGTACGTGTTACATAAATGGAACTGAATAAACTGGCAATCAACCCAGTGGATAATGTGACCGCAAAACCCTTGATTGGACCAGAGCCAAATTCAAATAGGAAGAATGCAGCAATCAATGAGGTCACATGGGAATCAAGGATGGCTGACCAAGCACGGCTGTAGCCGGTATTAATGGCGGCACTCAAAGGCTGACCATTGTCTAACTCTTCCCTAATCCGTTCATTAATAAGGACGTTAGCATCAACAGCAATACCTAAAGTTAAAATAATACCCGCAATTCCAGGAAGGGTTAATGTGACTTGGGATTCAGGAAGAAGAATATTTAAAAGCCCCATACAACCAAAAATCATAAGAAAATTAACGCCTAAAGCAACAGAGGCAATAATTCCTCCTAAGAAATAATAGATGCTCATGAAAAAAACAATGGCAATCGCCCCCAAAACAGTCGCTTTAATCCCTGCATCAATAGAATCTTTTCCTAATAAAGGACCAATGGTTCGTTCTTCTTCAACCTTCATAGGAACTGGCAAAGAACCCGTACGCAACGCTAAAGCTAAAATCGAAGCTTCTTCAAATTTAAACTGCCCAGAGATTTCTGCACTTCCCGTTAGAATTGGTTCACGAATATTTGGAGCTGAATAAACCTCATTATCCATGATAATCGCCAAGCGCTCTCCAACATGAGATGTCGTTAAATCACCAAAATCTTTGGTTCCTTTTTCATTAAAAGTCATTGAAATCTTAGGTTGCATTCCTGTTTGGCTATCAAAATCCACACGTGCATCCTTAATAGATTCCCCGCCCATAGCCACTTGTTTTGAAATTAAAAGAGTTTGACCTTCTTCTTTATGAACAGTTTTCAATTCAAAGCCTTCAGGAACCTTTCCTTCTAAAGCTTCTTTTAAACGAATAGGATCAGAATCGACAATGTGAAATTCTAAATGTGCCACACGGCCAATAATATCTAACGCTCTGTTACGATCTGTAACACCAGGCAATTGAACCAAAATTTGATTCTCACCCTGACGTTGTAAAAGCGTTTCTCCAACGCCTAATCCATCGATACGATTACGTAAAATTTCCATAGATCGAAGCACAGCATCATTTTTAGCTTCAGGAGTAGCTAGCTTTTCATTCTCAACTCTGAGAATCAAATGCATACCACCCTTAAGATCGAGACCTAAATTAATTCGTTTATTGATTGGATAAAGAGAAGCTAGGGAACCTGCTATGACTAGAAATATAATCAAAAATCGTTTGCGTAGAGTTGCGCTCATCACAGGCCTTTCTTATTTAATTACTTCCGGCTTTATTGTTTTGGATTTAACTAAAGCGATCACTTCCTTATCGAATTCAATATCGCAATTATCATCTACCTTTAAAACCACTGTCTTATCTTTAATATAGGTCACAGTTCCGTGAATACCTGATGCCGTCACAACTTCATCACCTTTTTTTATATTTTCTATCATTGCCTTAAGCTCTTTTTGCTTCTTTTGCTGTGGACGAATGACAAAAAAATAAAAAATACCAAAAATCGGCAAATACAAGAACAAAATTTGTGTTAAACCAGAGTCTTGAGGCATGGAAAATCCTTTCAAAAATAAAAAAACAACCTGTTAAGGTTGTGATTTTATTTAGCTTTTTTCATTAAACTACGAACGGTATCGCTTAATTGAGCGCCTTTGGCAACCCAGGCATTGATTTTTTCTGTGTTAAGAGAAAAAACTGCTGGTTTCTTAGCGGGATCATAATAACCTAAGATATCTAAGGTTCTTCCATCACGAGCAGCATTACGTGGAAGAGCTACAACACGCCAGTTATATGATTTATTTGATGCCTTACCTGCTTTTTGTAATCTGATTCTTACTTCCATTATTGTGTTTCCTTTCGGTATTGTTGGGGCAGGTTCTAAACCTGCCCTTTAATTGGGTGGGTTTGGAACCCACCCCTACGATTAATGCGCCAATTCAATCGCCCTAATCTGCGCCCGGGCTTTGTTGACTGTTTCTTGGTATTCTGTAGCTGGATTTGAGTCTGCCACCAAACCTGCTCCGGCTTGGACATAAGCTCGCCCGCGACAGACGACTATTGTACGTATAGTTATGCAAGTATCAAGGTTTTTCGAAAAACTGAAGTATCCGACCGCCCCCCCATAAGTGGCCCTTCTTTGGGCCTCTAAATCCTCAATAATCTCCATGGCACGAATTTTGGGAGCTCCGGAAAGCGTTCCAGCAGGAAATGCAGCTTGCAAGACATCTAAAGCATCTTTGTCGTCTCGGATTTGGCCTTGAACATTGCTGACAATGTGCATTACATGGGAATATTTCTCCACACTCATGAAATCCGAAATCTTGACTGTTCCCTGTTTGCACACACGGCCTAAATCATTGCGTCCCAAATCAACCAACATCACATGTTCAGCTTTTTCCTTAGGATCTGCTAAAAGCTCCTTTTCGAGGGCTTTGTCTTCTTCCTGGGTTTTGCCGCGATGGCGGGTCCCAGCAATTGGACGAGTCTCAACTAAGCCATCTTCACAGCGAACCAAGAGCTCTGGAGACGCTCCCACTAACTGTAAACCATCAAAATTTAGATAAAACATGTATGGAGAAGGATTTAATGCACGCAAGGCACGGTAAATATTGAATGGATCAACGGAAATTTTGGCTTCAAAACGCTGGGATAAGACAACTTGGATAATATCGCCATCATAAATATGCTTCTTTGCCTTTACAACCATGTCTTCATACTTCTTTTGAGTACAATTGGACGTAACTTTGAGGGATTTCTTTCCTGCCAGCTCAAGACTTTTTATGGCAATAGGCTGACGCAATTCTTTGATGAGACCATCAATCTTCTTGATTGCTTCGTTATATTTCTTAATCTTAGTAGCCTGAGAATCACCTTTAGCTAAATGTACTGAGGAAACGACTTTGATGGTGTGATGACGATGGTCAAAGACGACCAAATCCTGAGCTAAAACCATGATCATGTCTGGAATATTCAAATCATCTTTGGCCTTAACAGGCAGACGTTCAAAGAAACGCACACAGTCATATGTTAAGAAACCAACCATACCGCCATAAAATTTGGGTAATTGAGGGATATCAACCGCTTGATAAGCACTCATCAATTCACGGATGATTTCAAGTGGTGAAGATTGAATAGCCCTTTTTTCAGTGGTTGTCTTGCCTTTAACCACTCGAATAATTTGAGCATCTTGACCTTTAGAACGAATAATCAGCGACGGACTACGAGCTATAAAAGAGAACCGAGCGGTCTTCTCCCCGCCTTCCACAGACTCTAAGAGAAAAGAGTGCTTAGCTTTCTTAGCCAGATGCAAATAGGCAGAGGTCGGGGTCAAATAGTCCCCTAAGATTTCCTTGAAAACAGGAATCAAATTGCCCTTTTGGCTTAAATTTAGAAATTCTTCTTTTGTTAAATGATTCATATTACCTTTGTAAAATTAATAATTGTCCAATCATATATTAAATCCTGCTTTTTTCAAACACTTTTGCCCCATCCTTCATTAGTCTTATAGTAGTTAATACAACCTGTATCTTTAAGACCATATTACTTATTTTGAGCAAATTTCAAAAGATTTGAATAGTCTCCAGCATCTGCTTTTCTTAAGGCATTTAAGTAAAATTCTCTTACTTTATCATTATCTTCAACCTCTTCAATGATCCAGCTAAAAGGCTTTTGCTTAAGCACATTGGTCAACAGCATATCTGTCATCAAACGCGCATGTCTGCCATTGCCATTAGGAAATAAGTGAATCCATACTAACTTATGATGAAATCGAACAGCTATTTCATCTGCGGGATACACTTTCTCTGTGATCCAATGCTTTGTATCTTCTAATAGTAAATGTAAGGCAACTGATATTTGATTAGCCTCTACTCCAATATTCTTTCCACTTTTACGGAATTGACCGGCCCAACGCCATACTTCGCCAAACATCTTCTTATGTAAAACCTTAATGAACTTCTCAGTTAATATATCACCTTGACGATGCGTTTGCATCCAGGACAAAGCCTCATTAATATTGTCTTGTTCCCAACGATTAAGTTCTTCACGGGTTGTTATATGCTTTAACTTAAGCCCTTCTATCTCATCTGGATCGAGCGGTGTTGCTCCAGGAAGATAATCAAAACTATTTTTCATCCCAAAAATCCTTTGGCTGTTCTATTAAAATCTTTTCAATCATATCATTTAAAGCTTTTTCTTGTTCTTGTGAAGACAGCTCCTGCTTTTCCAAACGCATAGTATTGTTCAAATTCTTAAGTCTTTTTAAAACGATTTTCTTAGCTTGCTCTTTAACCATCTGTTCAAGACTTGTTTCTGAAACAAACCCGTAAACAAACTTCATATTTAGACCTTTGGCAATTTTCTCTAAAGAAGATAATTTTAGATTGCCACTTTTTTCAGCATTCTCTAATCGAGATATTCTTGATTGGTCAATGCCTACTTTCTGGCTTAATTGTCTGCTAGTCATTCCTAAGGCTTCTCTGATACCTTTAATCCATCCCTGCTGAAAAATACCTGATTCAGGCAAAACCTTTAAAGGTGCTAATTTATTATTAAGTTGCTCACGTAACTTCTTTTGATCCCAGTATTTCATATTTTAGCTCCTTGTCTGCCGACAACTTATATCTTCAAACTACACCTATTTGATGCTAAATATAGCATATTTTTAACGTTTGTCAATGCTATAAATAGCATAATTGTACATATTTTCGCAATTAATTGATTTTCTAAGGATTTATGGCAGGCAGGGATAAAAGAAAATTCTCGCTATAGAATCTTTCTATAAAAACAACTGCGCGCATTGGTGTGGCAGGCGGAGCCGATTTGGTCCACCTTCATTAAAAGCACATCGCAGTCGCAGTCATAATAAACTTCTTTCACATGTTGAAAATGTCCTGATGTTTCTCCTTTAACCCAATATGTCTTTCTGGAGCGAGACCAATAGGAGGCTTTTTTATTGGTTAAGGTGTCTCTTAGAGAATCGATGTTCATCCAGGCCATCATAAGGACATCGCCTGTTTTGTAATCCTGGGCAATGGCTGGGATTAAACCTTCGGAATTGAATTTAAGTTTCTCAAGATTATCTTTGGTAATTTGAATTGTTTCAATTTCAGGATTTGAGCTCATCGGATATTCACTTTCTTATTTTTTAAATATTGTTTTACTTCTGGCACAGGTATTTCTCCAAAATGAAAGACTGAAGCAGCCAATGCGGCATCTGCACTGGTTTTCGTAAATACATCATAAAAATGTTCAAGCTTTCCTGCTCCTCCTGAGGCGATAACTGGAATCGTGACTGCCTCAGAAATTGCCTTAGTTAATGCCAAATCAAAGCCATTCTTGGTGCCATCGGCATCCATGCTAGTTAGAAGAACCTCTCCTGCTCCTTTAGCCTGACCTTCTTTAGCCCAAAGTATAGCATCTTTGCCAGTTGCCGTGCGACCTCCATGGGTAAATACTTCCCAACGGTTTCCTACACGTTTAGCATCAATCGCAATCACAATACACTGAGATCCAAACATATTGGAGGCACGAAGCAATAATCCTGGTTCATTTACCGCCGCGGTATTAATAGAAACCTTATCAGCCCCTGCATTTAAAAGAGCACGGATATCCGACACATTATTAATCCCGCCACCCACCGTCAAAGGCATAAACACTTCTTCAGCTGTTTTCTGAACAACATCTAAAAAAATCTTACGCTTCTCAAAGCTAGCTGTAATATCCAAAAACACCAACTCATCTGCCCCAGCTTTATCGTAAGCCCGCGCACAATCCACCGGATCCCCCGCATCCCGAAGTTCCACAAAATTAACCCCTTTGACCACCCGGCCGTCTTTGACATCTAAACATGGAATAATGCGTTTGTTTAACATAATTAAATATAAGACTGTTTAAATTGCATAGAATATAAAAAAAAGTACATAGAGATAACGAGCCCTAATAACATAAATAATGTGTATTTAAATATTAATGACTCTCGATTAATAATTACAATTTTAGGATTAGATGGATTGTAATATATTTTTACCATAGAACCTTCAGGATATTTCTCTAAAGCTTCATGGGCTGAATTTCTTGTTGGATAATCAAAATGGTTCATTAAACTATTTCT
Source organism: Candidatus Omnitrophota bacterium (assembly GCA_044225175.1). Classification (GTDB taxonomy): domain Bacteria; phylum Omnitrophota; class Gorgyraeia; order Zapsychrales; family Fredricksoniimonadaceae; genus JACQCF01. The sequence continues at coordinate 783,581 of JBGAJA010000001.1, forward strand.
TTTAAGATATTTATTGCCACTGACAGTGTACTCAATAATAGATTCAGCGATATATGCGACACCTTCACCCCGTGACTCAACCACATTATTCTTAATAATCTTACCTTCAGTTATTGGCCATTGCCGAGTCACAAGAATATGTCGGATACAGTACCAACACAGAGTAATATAAAATAAGCCAATTAATATAACAATCAGAGGAGAAACATACACAAATCCGAATGTTTTAATAAACAATATGGAATTACTTAAAAAAATTAATATAAACGTAGTAATAACTAGATACAAAAGCGAATATATTATTATTTTGAACATAAACTTAATCTCCTGACTTAACCGCTCTTTTCTGTTTTTTGTCACCCCCGAATACTTTAATCGGGGGTCCAGGTCCTAGATTCCCGACAAAAACATTCGGGAATGACAAAAGTTTTAACTACAAAGCTTCAAAGCTTCCTTAAAGTCTAGTTTTCCCTCGTAAATAGCTTTTCCTGTGATTGCACCAGCCACACCTTTCATGGCTGCAAGCTTTCGGACATCATCGATTGTACCGATGCCTCCAGAGGCAATGAGTTTGGTTTTCTTTAAAGTGTTTAACATAGTCTCCAGCTGTTCAAAGTTTGGTCCAGCCAGGGTTCCGTCTTTGGCGATGTCGGTGTAGACCATCCATTGAACGCCTAAAGCTTCCAGCTCCAAAGCTAAGTCTGTGGCTTTGACATTGGTTGTAGACACCCAGCCTCTTTGAGCTACCATTCCATCATTGCAATCTAGGCTTACACAAATCTTCTCCCCATACAGACCTAATACTCTTTTTAAGAATGTGCGATCTTCAATAGCACGCGTGCCAAGAATCACACGGGCCACATTGGCTTTAATTAATTCATCAATTGTTTGCTGACTTCTGATTCCACCACCAACTTCTACGGGTATCTTTACTGTCTGTGCAATTTTCTTAATGATCTCTTGATTAAACATTACTCCATCTTTAGCTCCATCTAAGTCAACCAAGTGCAGCCATTTAGCTCCAAGATCCTCCCACTTGCGGGCCATACTTAATGGATCATCAACATATTGGGTCACTTCAGAGAACTTTCCCTGAAACAATCGAACGACTTTTCCATCTTTAATATCTATAGCAGGAATTAGAATCATAATTGAGCGAAATTCTTGAGGATTTGTAAGCCTACAGACTGGCTTTTCTCAGGGTGAAACTGAACCCCCCAAACATTACCTTTGACGACGGAAGAACAGTAATTAATACCGTAACTAGTGCTGCTGGCTACGATCGTTTTATCCTTAGGAATCACATAGTATGAATGACAAAAATAAACATTTTCTCCATCTGCAATCCCTTTATAAATCGCTGCTCCAGCAGATTGAACTTGAATTTGATTCCAGCCCATATGAGGAACTTTACCTTGAGTGAATTTCTCAACAGAACCTTCTAAAACCTGAAGTCCTTGCACGGTTCCACCTTCAGTACTTTTGTCAAAAAGCAGCTGCAAACCTAAACAAATTCCTAGAAAGGGTTTATTCTCTCTAGTCACTCGGCTAATCACATCAACCAATCCTAATTCACGTAGTCTCTGCATGGCAGGGGCCATAGCGCCAACTCCGGGCAGGACAACCTTATCAGCCTTCAAGATTTCTTGAGCCGAAGATGTCACCGATACAATGGCACCGACCTTTTCAAAGGCCTTCTGCACACTGCGCAAATTCCCCATTCCATAGTCGATAATTGCAATCATAATTGAGGATGAGTCTTGAGTTGTGGGTTATGGGTTTGGTTATTAATCAATAATTCCTTTTGTAGAAGGGACTTTTCCTATACGTCTAGGATCTATAGTAGTTGCTTGATCTAAAGCAATGCCTAAAGATTTAAAAACTGTTTCAGCAATAGAATGCATATCACCTGAACCTCCAGGATTCTTAACATTAACAATTAATGTAGCTCCTAGTTGTTTAGCAAATGATTCTAAAAAGTGTTCCAAATAACTAAATGTATACTCTCCTTGATTACTAATAGCTGGTAAATCACCTGCTGTTTTGCCATCAAGAGTTAGATTTAAATGACCTCTGCCATTAATGTCAATAACAGAATGTCCCAAGGTCGATTCCATTGGAGCAAATGCTGAACCAAAACGTTTGATACCTGTTCGATTTTCGCCTAAGGCTTTACTAAAAGCCTTACCCAAAGCAATACCAATATCCTCATTAGTATGATGAATATCGATGTGCGTATCGCCTTTTACTTCTATATCTAAATCAAAATATCCATGAAATGCAAATAGCTCAAGCATGTGACTTAAAAGACCATTAGGAGTTTTTATCTTTGCTTGTCCAATACCATCAATATTTATCATTCCATCAATCTGAGTCTCATTCGATTTACGTTGAATGGGAGCTTTTCTAGACTCCATATTAAATCCTTTCTTTATTTAAAGCATTATTCCAACTTTGACCTAATCTATAAATCTGTTTCCCAGCAATATCGTATTCTTTAATGAGATTATTAGCACTTTCAATATCCTGACTATTGCAATACAAATCTCTATAACAGGACAAATGAACAATCATTTCATTACATTCTCCCATGGCATCTTTAAGATATTTCTGCCATTCTTTCGGATAATATTTTCTAGCATAGCCTTCCGCAATAATAGCTAAAGGTGCCTTTGAAGCTCTCCGCATTTGATCTGCTAAACCGAATCTTTCTTCTATAGGTAATTTTGTGATAATTTCTTTTGTAATAGTTATCATAGCCTTATAAAGACGCTGATAAACATCTAAATCTGAAAAAGTTCTAATCTTCTCACTCATCATACCCATTACCATCCCCACAACTCACAACCCATGAACCACCCTAAGACTTAAACCTCACATTGATTGAATCCGCATGTTTAACTAAACCTTCTAATTTAGCGACCATTTCCAAAGGAGCTCTCATCTTTTCCAGCGCCTTCTTTGAGTATGAAATCACATGATTTGTTTTCATAAAGCTATTTAAACCCAAACTTGAGAAGAACTTTGCTGTTCCCATGGTTGGAAGCACATGACTTGGGCCAGCGCCATAATCTCCTAATGCTGTTGGACTATAGGGCCCCAGAAACACAGCACCGGCATGCTTAATGCTTCGAGAAACACTCAAAGCATTATTGGTCATAATCTGCAAGTGTTCAGGAGCGAGTCTATTAGCAAGCTCAATCGCTTCATTCATATTCTTACAATAAATCGCATAGCCATTGTTCACACGTGAGCGCACTTGTTGAATCAAAAGCTTGGATGTACTAATTAAAATGGATATACCACCTACGTGTTCCATTTGGGCTTCAAGGTCTGCCACCACATAATCCACATTGCTATGGCGATTGGCAATAACAACAAGCTCTGTTGGGCCAGCCAGCATATCAATATCCACATATCCAAACAGCTGACGCTTAGCTTCTGTCACAAAGATATTTCCAGGACCTACAATTTTATCCACCTTAGGAACTGTTTTTGTTCCAAGCGCTAAAGCTGCAATAGCCTGTGCACCACCTATTTTATAAATCTCTGAAACCTTAAGAAGATTAGCCACCGCCAAAATATGAGGATTGACCCCGCCATCTTTCGTTGGAGGAGTGACAATGACAATGCGCTTAACCCCTGCAATGATGGCAGGAACAGCTGTCATATATACTGATGAAACCAAAGGCGCTGTACCAGCTGGGATATAAATCCCGACAGAATCCAAAGGCTTAATCTCTTCTTTGAGCATAATCCCATCATGACCTTTGACTCGAGCTGGTTTCTTTAATTGTTTCTTATAGTAAGTTGAGACATTGTTGATAATTGTCTTTAAATTACCTACAAATTCTGGGGTAATGTTTTGAAAAGCACTCGAAATTTCTGACTCAGCAACCTTCAATTGTCTGGCAGTCATTTTGACATTATCAAAGCGGCGGGTGTATTTCAAAAGCGCATCATCGCCTTTAAGACGTACATCATCAATGATCGCCCGCACCTTTTCCTCAACGCTTTTCTTTCGTGAAAAAAGGGCTCGATTGTAAAGTTTCTCAATACTTAAACCAGTCTGTTTAATCAGTTTCATAGAATGACTAAATCCTTCGCTTGAGATAATGCCGATTCAATTTTTTGAGGTTCCTTGGAGCCTGCTTGAGCGAGCTGAGGCTTGCCTCCACCGCTTGCTCCAAATAGCGGGGCTATTCTTCCGACGATGTCATTGGCTTTAATCCCCCGGGCAACTAAATCGTCAGACACAGAAACCACCAATGAAGCATCCTCTTGAGATTTGCCGCCAAGAACAAAAACTCCAGAGGCCAGCTTCTTTCTTAAGATATCTGAAAGTTTACGCAATGAACCAATGTCCACATTATCTAAACATTGAATGAGAACATTTGTGCCCTTAACCGTTGCAGTGTTTTTAATCAAATCATCCGCTGAAGATGCAATTTTCTGAAAATTAGCAGCAGCTTGCTGTTTGTCTTGCTCTTTTTGTTTTTGAATTTGCAATCTTGCTTGCTCTTCTTCATTCTTCTTATTTAAGAACTCACTGACCACAGCTTTACCTGTTAAAGCCTCAATACGGCGAATACCTTGAGCAACAGAACCTTCAGAAACAATCTTGATGGCCTCAACTTCAGAGGTAGAAGCCAAATGCGTGCCCCCACAGAATTCGCGGGAATAATCACCAATGGACACAACGCGAACAGTAGCACCATATTTCTCAGCAAAGAAGGCCAAAGCACCTTTTTTCTTAGCCTCTTCAATAGGAAGAACCTCTACTGAAACTGGATCAGCCTTTTTGATGAATTCACTCAGACGGCTTTCGATTTTCTGCATCTGCTCAGGCTTAATTCCACTTGGATGAGCAAAGTCAAAGCGCAAACGGCCTTCTTCCACAAGCGAACCTTGCTGCTTGATGTGACTGCCCAGGGTTTCCCTTAGAGCAGACTGAAGCATGTGGGTTGCCGTATGATTACGTTTAATAGCCTGGCGTCTGGCCTCATCGACCTCGGCTTCAAGCATGTCGCCCGTCGCTGTTTGGCCCTCTAGGACCTCACAGGAATGGATAAAAATGTCATTGGTTTTCTGGGTATCTAGCACCCGAAGTTTGCCCTGGGGTGAACTCAAAAAGCCCGTATCTCCCACCTGACCGCCGCTTTCAGCATAGAATGGCGTGCGATCAAGAATGACAAGCACCTTTTGTCCTTTGGAGGCAACAGCTGCTTCCTTAGCCCCTTCAATGATTTTAAGCACCTTAACTTGGGCCTTGGTTACTTCATAACCCACAAACTGGGTCTTAGGCACATTCAACTCGACATCTTTATCTGCAAACCTCTCCCCAGTCATTTTGCTGCCTGCACGAGAGCGTTCTTTTTGTTCTTCCATTTTAACTTCATAACTTTTGATTGCTTCATCAATTGTGTGTTGAGAAACACCAGATTCTTTAGCAACTTCACAGATGGTAGACAAAGTTAACCCGTGTGTATCGCGATACAAAAAGAACAAAGAACCCAAATCAACACCCTTAGCTGTCAATTTTTCTTTCAACTCTGGAATTCGTTCACGTCTAACTTTAATAAAGGACTCCTCAATACGCTTGATGGCATCTTTGACATCTGAAGCTTTCCCTATGAGCTCGGGATAAGGTTCTTTGTGAACATCTACAATGACATCTACAAAGGTATGAATAATTGGTTTCTCTACCCCTGCACGAATAGCTAAGTCTGTGATATCCACAATCAGTTTGCGCATAACGTAGCCGCGGCCTTCATTGGAAGGAATTACCCCGTCAGAAATACCAAAGGTGATGGCACGGATATGATCAGCCACAATACGAAATTCACTTTCAGTAAGCTTGGCGTTATTGGCAGCAAAGGTATCTTTTATAACTTTCAAGATGACGGCAAAATTATCTGTTTCATAATTACTTTTAACCCCTTGGACCACAGAGGCCAAACGCTCGAGTCCCATCCCTGTATCAATATTCTTTCCTGGTAATGGCTCCAAGATACCGCCGTCTTTACGGTTAAATTGTGTGAAGACCAGATTCCAGACTTCAGTAAAACGCCCACAGCTACAAGATGGATCACACTTTTGGCTCTTGCAATTAGGATTCACACCATAATCAAAGAATATTTCGGTGCAGGGACCACAAGGACCATTGGGACCATTCTTCTTAGCTTCAGCTGGCCAGAAATTATCTTTATCTCCTAAGCGGACAATCTTTTCTTTGGGAAAGCCCATTTTGACCCATTCATCGTAGGCTTCCTGGTCTTCTTCATACACAGAAACCCAAAGCTTGTCGCCTGATAGTTTCATTTCTTTAGTCAAAAACTCCCAAGCCCAGGCAATAGCTTCTTTCTTAAAATAATCACCAAAGGAAAAATTCCCCAGCATTTCGAAGAATGTGTGATGACAGGGTGTCTTGCCGATTTTATCTAAATCATCGGTACGAAGGCATTTCTGAGATGTTGCTGCACGCGTATACCCATCAATGCGTCCTAAGAATTGCGGCTTGAATTGCTGCATCCCTGCTGTTGTAAACAACACAGTGGGGTCATCCTTAGGGACAACAGAGTCACTGGCAATGATGGAATGACCTTTAGATTTAAAAAACTCTAAGAATTTTGTTCTAATTTGGTTTGTTGTCATATTTTCCTAGTGTCATTGCAAGGAGCAAAGCGACGAAGCAATCTATTAAAGGATTGCTTCACTTCGTTCGCAATGACACGCAATTTAACTTAACTTCTTAATCACCTTTAATACATCACTTGGAGCAAACCCTCTCCTTAGCAGAAAGTCATGTATCCGTTTTTTTCTTTTTTGAGGATCAATCGAAGAAAATCTTTGCCAGCGTCTCTTGGCGACTTCTAAAGCTGTTTCTTCTGAAGAATAATCTTCCCGAGCGGATGCAACTGCTTCTTGGATAATGTCATCAGAAACACCCTTCTGTTTTAATTCTCTGATGATCCTCATAAAACCAAACGGCCGGGCTAAACGATATTGGATCCAACTCTTCGTAAAAGCCCGGTCGTCAAGTAATTGTATGTCTTGAAGCCACTTCAAGGTTTCTGTAATGTCTTTTTCTTCAAAACCTTTTGCTTCCAACTTAACTTTTAATTCTTCAACTGCACGTGGTCGAATCTTTAAAAACCTGAGTGCTGATGTACGACATGAAGCGCCCATTACACCTTTTTAGTTTTTAATTTCTCGATCACTTGTTTTTCAATCTTGGCTAATAACTTTGGGTTGTCTTTCAAAAGCTTACGAGCAGCTTCGCGACCTTGGCCGATCTTTTCATTCTCGAAAGATAACCATGATCCGCTCTTTTGAATGACTTCTTGGGCAACGCCAAGATCAATAATATCTCCAGCTTTAGAGATACCTTCATCAAAATAGATTTCAAATTCAGCTTCTTTGAAAGGAGGCGCAACCTTATTTTTAACGACTTTTGCTTTCACACGGTTAGCAATGATATCTTCCCCAGATTTAATGGATTCAATTTTACGAAGATCAATACGGACAGAGGCATAAAACTTCAATGCACGACCACCAGTTGTCGTCTCAGGAGAACCAAACATGACACCAATTTTCATACGAACTTGGTTAATGAATATGACACAACTTTTGGATTTGCTGATGGCAGCTGTTAATTTACGAAGAGCTTGGCTCATCAAACGGGCCTGAAGACCCATATGAGAGTCCCCCATTTCCCCTTCGATTTCAGCGCGTGGAGTTAAAGCAGCCACAGAGTCGATGACAACTAAATCTACAGCATTGGAACGAACTAATGTTTCAGCGATTTCTAAGGCTTGCTCACCTGTATCTGGCTGAGAGACCAAAAGATCATCCAGCTTTACGCCTAATTTGATAGCATAACTGGCATCAAAGGCATGCTCAGCGTCAATAAACGCTGCAACTCCACCTGCTAATTGTAATTGTTTAATAATACTTAATGTTAATGTGGTTTTACCCGAAGATTCTGGGCCGTAGATTTCGATCACTCGGCCGCGAGGAACGCCCCAAACACCTAAAGCAGCATCAAGGGCCAAAGAACCGGTTGAGATGACAGGGATGTCAACTACAACCTTACTATCCATACGCATAATGGAACCTTTACCGAACTGTTTTTCAATTTGTGCAAGGGCTAAATCAAGAGCTTTTAAACGGTTCTCTTTATCACCGGAAGGTTTTTCAACAACTGCTTTGTCTTGCGCCATAATGCCTGCCTCCATATTTATATTAAATTAAGAAACGGATTATACATGCATGGGGATTGTATTGTCAATTCCAAAGGGTGTGGAATGTTATTTGTTTATTCGAGTAGAAAATGGACCAAACTGACTGTAGCAATAGCGGCAGTTTCGACCTTTAAGACGGTATCTCCTAAAGAAATAGGCACACATCCAGCCTTGACCGCTTGCTCCACTTCATCTGGAGTAAAATCGCCTTCTGGACCGATAAAGATAGTTACAGATTTATTGGTGCTGTTTCCTATGATTTCTTTAATATGTTTTGATTTACCATTAAGCGATGGGAAAAGATGCAATCCTTGAGGGTCTAAATTCTTTAATACTTGGGATAAGTCTGTCATGGGGTGGATCTTGGGCAAATCGGTTCGTTTGGATTGCTTGGAGGCATTCATGGCTACCTTTTGAAAACGACTAAGCTTTCCTGCCATCTTATCGGATGAGTACACCACATCTCCTCTTTTCGTCTTAAGGGGAATGATTTCATCAACACCAAGCTCCGTGCACTTCTCAATGATCCATTCAAACTTGTCTTTCTTAGGAGGCGCGCAGGCTAGAATGATTTTGACTTTCTTTGAACTTGCCTGGCGAATGGATTGGACTTCTACTTTAAGACCTTGTTGGGTAAAGTCTTGAATCATAACCTCAGCCTCTTGGTTCTGACCATTAAAAATCTGAATCACAGCCCCCTTTTTAAGACGCAGCACATCCTTCATATGATGAACTTCATCCTTATCTGTGATTGTCAGGATCTTTTGCGAGAAATTGGCGTGTTGGGAATAAAAACGGTGCATAGTGGTTATATGTTAGCAATGTTATGGTGAATCATCTATAAACATTTTTTCTGTGATCAATATCTACTATCATAATTAACAAGTAATTCTTTAATGGTTTATACAAAATTCTAATCACCCCTATTCGATAAGACCGAAGCCACTTGAATGGTCCACTCAAAAGTTTGCCGACTAAAGGATCCTTCGTAATAATATTTTCAAGTGTATCAAGGATATATTCTTTTAATTTCTTATCTTGAATGTTGTTAAACTTTTTAAGCGCTAGGGGATCCCATCTTATCAAATAAATATTTTGTCTCATACTCTTTGAGGTCTTCCTATAGCTTTTTCAAATGAAACACCTTTGCCTTTATCTGCATCTTTCATACGTCTAATTAACTCTTTGGAATATTCTTTATCCTGAAGAATTTCGATCGTTTCAAGCATGCCTTCATAATCCTGCTGACTCATGATAACCCCATAAGGCTTACCATTAAGTGTCACTGAAAACACCTCTCCCAAATCATTAGATTTTCTTAACACGTCCAAAAACTGACTTTTAGCTTGAGTTACCGTCATCGTTTTCATGTCCTTCCTCCTGTATATGGTCATAATTATGACCATTACAAGAATACCATTCTAATATTAGAGCGTCAAATGGCTATTTGCTTACAAGTCTACGGATTTTCTTTAATTCACTTAATGCTGCTTCCGCGAAGATCCTTGAAAGATACTTCCTTTGGACAATTCTTTCTAAGGCAATGATAGGAGCCTTCAATCTTAGGCGTAGTTCGTTGACTAATAGTTTTTTCATAGATTGTCTAAAAATATTCAAGGCGTCCGATAAATGTTCGGCGTAATCAAAGATGTTCCCCAGGATTTACTTCCGCCGGCCGTCCGTAAATCCACATCCGATTTGGGGACGCCTCGAATGGTGTACCACTACTCTCTTTGTTCCTGATAAGCTTGTAAAACTTTCCTAACAATCTTCCCTTGGACAAATTTATCCGAGCATTGGACCTTTTCATACCAACGTTCATTTTTTCCAAGTTGAGAAGGCATAGATACAAATAGCCCTTTATCACCATCAATGACTCGTAGACCTTTAATAATCAAAGCATCATTGACCGATAAATCCACAAAAGCCTTAAGACGATGGCCTTCGGGAAGTCGATGCATCTTAACTATTTTGAAATCTAAAAGATCAGAAGACATTTCTCCTCCTATTAGCTAGCTACTGGTGGATTAGAAACTACTGGTGCGGCTGGATAACATTTCCCACAAGGTTTAAGACCTTTTTTAGTTGCCTCTTCCATAGCAATGGGCTTGGCATTCTTTTTTTGAATCATTAAACAATCTTGCTTGTGATACTTCTTTCCATTCTTTGTTGCATACACATCTTCTGCAAAAGCAAATGTGGAACTAACTAGAACCATTGCAACCAACATCACTCCTAAAACCTTTTTCATAACTTCTCCTTTTGTTATAAATGTTAATTCAACTTTCGGAATCCTAATCATATTTTGATCTTTTGTCAAATATTATTTTAATCTAACATCAATTTTTGAGATCAAATCCAATTTATCGTCAAATAATATTGCATTTTAATCAAGATGTGGTAAGCTTGTGTAGTTCTAAAGATTTGTCAAAACAGGAGAGACACATGCTAATCGGAGATAAACTTCAAGAAATACGAAAAAAGAAAAAAATGACGCTCACTGAACTTTCTGAAAAAAGCGGCATTCAACTAGCCACCCTAAGCCGCATTGAAAACAAAAAAATGACTGGCACAATCGAATCCCACATTGCAATCGCCAAGGCCCTTGAAATCGACGTAGTTGAGCTTTACAAATCCGTCATCCATCAAAATAAAGAAATTGAATTGATCCAGGCCCCTGAAACTTCAGAAGTTTTTACACATAATGACAAGTCTTCCTTTGAAATCCTCACCAAAAACGTTTTAAGTAAACATATGATGCCTACCTTAATACGCATTGAACAAGGCGGGGCAACTCAGCAGGAACAAGGAAAACCTAACAGCGAAAAGTTTATTTTTGTGTTGGAAGGCCCGATCGAAGTGGTTGTAGATACAAAGACCTTTATTCTTAAGAAAAACAACACGCTATATTTTGATGGTTCTCTACCCCACATATTTAAAAATACTTCAAAAAATACCGCTAAATTATTGTGCGTTGCAACCCCGGTTGCCCTATAACTTATAAGGAGAAAGACAATGAACCAAAAAATTTTAATCTGTGATGACGAAGAAAACATCCGTGAAACAATCAAACTAGTCCTGGGAGATTTCTACGAACTCTTTCTGGTTGCAACCGGCGAACAAGCCCTCTACACCCTAGCCCACAATAAAGACATTAAATTGGCCCTTTTAGACATCAAAATGCCCAAAGTCAGCGGCCTTGATCTATTAAGTGAAATCAAAACCAAATACCCCGACATAAAAATCATCATGGTCACCGGCTACCGCTCCGTCGAGACAGCAGCCGAAGCTTCCAGACTCGGAGCCTCTGGATACCTGGTTAAACCGTTTAAATCGCATGATATTTTGGAGACGGTGAGAAAGAATTTAGGCTAAATACTTAATGAATTTTAACCCATACACAATCCCACCAATTTTGTGTTTGTTACTGGCTGTTATATGTGGTGTTTTTGTTATTGGTCAGAATCCTAAAGCAAAACTAAATCAGATTTTCTTATTTATATGCCTAACATTTATAGGCTGGTTCTCCTTTTACATCCCCTTTAATTTTCCATACTCAGAGCATCAAATATTAATTTGGACTAAAATTTCTTTTTGTTTTATTTCTTTCATTCCTATAACGACTTTCACATTTATTTCCACTTATTTACAAATCCCTAAGAATGAATTCTGGTTTAGAATAAACTCATTAATTGGATTAGTATTCTCTATATTAAGCCTAAGTACTGATTGGATTATTAAAGGAGTCTTGCATTTGCCTTGGCATCCTTATCCTGAGGCTGGCATTCTTCATCCACTACTAATATTACACTGCCTTTCCTTAGCTTATTGGGGGATAAAATTGACACTTATTACGCTAAAAGATAAATCCCTTTCTGATAAGCGGCGCAATCATATCAAATACATGTTTATCGCCATGATTGCATTAACACCTGGAGCCATTGACTTTCTAGGAAATTATAATATTCAAGTTTACCAAATCGGATATATACCGGTATCTGCTTATTTATTAATAACGACAATCGCCATCATTAAATATCAATTAATGGACATTCAGATTATATTAAAGAAAAGTCTTCTTTATACAATTTTGATTGCCGTTATTGCCCTGTTCTATTTTCTTTCCATTTATGTGGCTGAACATGCTCTACAGAATATCTTTAAATATCAGTCTATTTTTATTTCTCTATTCTTCGCCACTATTATTGCTATTGTCTTTATTCCGATTAAAAACTTTCTAGAAAAGCATCTGTTTAATAAAAGTTTAGGGATGATTGCCGAAGAAAATGATCTTTTAAGAGTGGAAGTTGCTCAAACTGAAAAATTCAAAATGGTAGCCAATCTGGCCAGTAGCATTGCCCATGAAATCAAAAATCCCCTGACTGCCCTTCAAACTTTTAATGAATATTTACCTCAAAAAAAGAATGATCCAGAGTTTTTTGATAAATACCAAACCATCGTATCGCAAGAGCTCAATCGTATTAATGGTTTAGCACAAGAACTTTTAGCTTTTGCCAAGCCTTGCCCCCCTCAAATCCAACAAGTCAATCCCAACGAAATCATTACTCAAATCATCCAATTAGTTCATCAGAAATGCTCTGCAAATAAAATCAATATTGAAACTAAGCTAGAGGCCCATAACCTTATATCAGCCGACCCCAATCAACTCAAACAAGCATTGCTTAATATTATCCTGAACGCCATTGATGCCATGCCTGATGGAGGCATATTAACTATTTCTACCAGTGTCATTGCGAGCGAAGCGAAGCAATCTTTTACTATTAGCATCTCCGACACCGGCTCCGGCATCTTCCCTAAAGATTTACCTCATATCTTTGAACCGTTTTATACAGGAAAAGAAAAAGGCACAGGATTAGGACTTGCAATTACTCAAGGGATTGTTGAGAAACATGGCGGGAAAATATTCGTAGAAAGCAAAATTAACCAAGGCACAACATTTACTATAAAACTATGACACCATTTGCGCTTTCAGGACTCTTAATTGTGATCACTCATTTAAGTATGGGCACATTTCTACTAATAAAAAATTTTCATAATCCCATTAATCGACTGTATTCATATTTTACTTTTGTAGTAGTAATCTGGGGATTAGCAGCTTTCAAAATCGGTACTATTCAAAATTTAGAATCTGCCATCTTATGGTGGAAAATAGGTCATATAGGTATAATTTTCGTTCCTATTATGTTTCTTCAATTTGTTTATAGATTTATTGAACAGAAAAATCAAATCTTAATAGTTAGTATTTTTACTGTAACTATTTTCTTTTTAGCCACCCTTTTTTCCGGACATTTATTAAATACACCGGAATTTATTTTCAATTCATTCTATTACAATGCACACCCCAATCTTTTATACAAAATATTTACTACTCTTTGGTTAATGGCTATTATTTTTAGTCATTGCCTTTTATACAAACAGTTAAGAAAAGTTTCCAAGATTAAACAGAATCAAATTAAATATTTCTTCTTAGCAATAATAATTGGATATACCGGTAGCATCACTAACTTTTTACCCGTATTTGGTATAAATCTTTACCCTTATGGAAATTTTACAATCGTTATTTATCCAATAATTATGACCTACGCCATTTTGAAATATCAACTAATGGATATAAATATTGTTATCAGAAAAAGTCTTATTTATTCTTCCTTAGTAACAGTTATTACACTGATCTTTTTAACCTCCGTATTAATTTCAGAAAGAATATTCCATCATTTTTTTCAATACAAAGATTTATTTACTTCCATTTTGACTGCTGGTCTTATTGCTTTAATATTTATTCCCTTAAAGAATGTGATCCAAAACTTTATAGATCATTTATTCTTTAAAGGAACAACGATTGAAATAGCCCAACAAAACGAACAATTACGTCACGAAATAGCCCAGACAGAAAAATATAAAATAGCAGCAGCTTTATCCAGCGGAATTGCTCACGAAATCAAAAATCCTTTAACTTCCCTGTCCGTCTTTACCGAATATCTTCCTGACAAGAAAAATGATCCCGCCTTTCTTGAACAATATCAAAAGATTGCCCAACAAGAAATCGGCCTCATTAACAGCCTTTTACAAGAATTACTAGACTTTGCTAAACCCTGCGCACCTCAAATGCAACAGACCAATCTTAATGAGGTCATCACACAAGTCATTCAATTGGTCAGAAAAAAATGTGAACAGTCAAAAGTTCTTATTGAAACCTCACTCCAAGCTGATAAAGATCTATCTGCAGACCCAAATCAACTCAAACAAGCCCTGCTAAATTTGATACTTAATGGTATGGATGCCATGCCTAATGGTGGCACATTAACTATAACCACAGTGATATCATCACAGCACATAATCACCATTTCCGACACCGGCTCTGGAATCGCCGCCAAAGACCTCCCTCACATTTTTGAGCCCTTTTATACAAAGAAAGAAAAAGGCACTGGATTAGGACTAGCTATTACTCAAGGCATTGTAGAAAAACATGGTGGAAAATTAGAAGTCGAAAGCAAATTAAACCAAGGGTCTACATTTAGGATAACTTTAAAAGTAATATGAACTATTTTAGCATTACTGCGATTTTAAATTCATTAACAAGCGCCTTGGCATGTATCTTTATACTTTTAAACAATACAACAACTAAAACAAATCAATATTTTGCTCTGTTTGCATTTGCTGTATCTATATGGGCGTTCTTTTTTCGAGTATACGCTTCAAATGAAGCTTCACAGGAAGAAGCATTATTAGCTATGCGAATAGCTATTGGGGTCGCCATCTTTATCCCAACTCTCTTCTTACATTTTGCAACACACTTAATCAATGAAAATGGTAAGCATCTAAATACATTGCGCTTATTATATTTATTTACTTGTATTATAGCCTTAACAGCATTCTCTCCACTATTCATTAAAGATGCTAAACAATATTTGCTTTTTAAATATTGGCCTGAGCCTGGTCCAACTTATATTTTCCACACTCTTAATTACGTATTTGTTCCACTTCTAGGTTTTAAAATTTTATATTCAAAAATTAAAATAACAGCAGGACATAAACAAAAACAATTAAAGTTAGTATTTTGGGGAGTTCTTCTAGCCTATCTTGGAGGATTAACAAATTTTCCACTGTCATATAACTTCCCTTTACTGCCAATAGGCAACGTATTCGTTTCTTTCTATATAGCTTTTATTACATATGCGATCTTTAAATACCAATTAATGGATATTAATATCATTCTTAAAAAAAGCTTAATTTATACAATTTTAATTTCAATAATTACTGTCTTTTATTTAATTCTTATTTATCTTACCGAACATATCATTCAATCTTTATTGGGGTATAAGTCTCTACTCGTATCCATTATATCAGCTACTGGCATTGCATTAGCTTTCATACCTTTAAAAAACTTTGTTCAGGATTTTGTAGAAAAGTCTTTCTTTAGCGGATCATATACTAAAATTTCTGAAGAGAATGATCTATTAAGGGATGAAGTTGCTCAAACTGAAAAATTTAAAGTAATTGCTAATCTAGCTAGCAATATTGCTCATGAGATAAAGAACCCCCTCACTGCCCTCAAAACTTTTAATGAATATTTACCTCAAAAAAAGAATGATCCTGAATTCTTTAACAAATACCAAACTATTGTCGCTCAAGAATTGGAACGTATTAATAACTTAGCACAAGAGCTATTAGCTTTTGCTAAACCGTGCCCGCCACAAATGCAGCAAATTAATCCTAATGATGTCATTAACCAAGTCCTTCATTTGGTTCAACAAAAGTGTACAGTTAATAAAATCGACATTGAGACTGAATTTAAAGGTAATATCCATTTAGATGCGGATCCTAATCAGCTTAAACAAGCTTTATTGAATTTGATTCTAAACTCCCTTGATGCGATGTCTAATGGTGGAATCTTAAGAATCTCCACCAAAACTCAAAATATACATTACACAATCGACATTTTAGATACGGGCTGCGGAATTGATCCCAAAAACCTCCCACACATATTTGAGCCCTTTTATACTAAAAAAGAAAAAGGAACAGGGCTAGGCCTTGCCATTACGCAGGGAATTGTTGAAAAACATGGCGGGAAATTAACAGTAGAAAGCAAATTAAACCAAGGAACCACATTTAGAATAATCTTACCGATATGACATTCTTTATTATTACCAGCTTTATCAACGCTTTATCTTCTGGATTTTGTTGTTTATTTATTCTCTTGAATAATATTAAATCTAAACCTGCTAAATCGTTTGCAATATTCTTTTGTTTCGTAGCTCTGTGGTCTTTCTTTTATTTCTTAAGCATGCTTGCCACGGAATATAACGAAGCGATTTTCTATTCAAGAGCTTTAAATACACTAGCACTATTTATCCCTCCAGCTTTCTTAAAATTTTGTATTGAATATACAAATGAAAAAAACTTGTTATTTAGAAGAATATTATTTCTTTTCTTCATCATTGATCTAGCTATCCTACCTTTTGTTAATACTCCATACTTTATTGTAACTATGAAGCATGTTCTATTCTTTAAATTCTGGCCTCAAGCAGGCATACTCTTTCACATTTCTTTTATACAATACATGATTATCATTCCTATTTCACTCCATCTTCTAAGGAAAAAACTAATTCAATCGACTAGACAAAATTCTCACCAACTAAAAATTTTAGTTTATTCTTTATTAATTGGATTTCTAGGAGGAGGAACAAATTATTGCCTTTGTTTAAATATTCCCATTGCACCCTATGGAAACCTACTAGTGTGCGTCATTGCTTTTGGTTTTCTTTATTTGGTTTTTAAATATCAAATTATGGACCTGAAAATAACTCTTTCCAGAGGTCTTGCATATACCATACTAATTTTTCTTATCACTTTATCCTACTTTACAACCACCTACATAACAGATTCTTACTTACAAAGACTCACGGGTTATAAATCTTTTCTTTTTTCATTTTTAATCGCCACAATTACTGCTTTAGCTTTTGTGCCTTTGAGAAATTACCTTCAAAACTTAATAGACAAGTTCTTCTTTAAAAAGTCGATACAGGAAGTGGAAGAAGAAAATCTTTTTCTAAGGCAAGAAATAACCCAGTCAGACCGTCTTAAATCTATAGCTATACTAGCAAGTGGCATGGCCCATGAAATCAAGAATCCTCTCACCGTTCTTAAAACCTTCACTGAATACTTGCCCAAAAAAATGGACGACAAAGAATTCTTAAAAAAGTTTACTCCTATGGTTGCCGAGGAAGTTACCCGTATTGATAATTTGGTGCATGAACTTCTTGATTTTGCTAAGCCTGCTTCTCCTGTTCTTAAACCACTTAAAATCAAAGAGCATGTTCAAAGCACCCTAGATCTTTTGAGCAATGAGTACATTAAACACAATATCAAAACAACTACGGATTTTCTTTTACCGGCTGATACCACAGTCATGCTTGATCCAAATCAAATTAGACAAGCTCTCTTAAACATACTTCTTAATGCCATTGATGCTATGCCAACAGGTGGACAATTAAATATAGGAATATATAGCTCTTCTGAGGGTACGATTAACATTAAAATCCAAGATTCAGGGCCAGGAATTGACCCTAAGGATTTGCCTCATATTTTTGATCCATTTTATTCCAAAAAAGACAATGGAACTGGCTTAGGCCTTGCCATTACTTATGAAATTGTTCGAAATCACGGTGGGAAGATTTTTGTGGAAAGCTCTAAAGGTAAAGGTGCGGCGTTTGTGCTGGAATTTCCTTCTATCTAAAGCTCACCCTTTTTAAATAATTCTACTAGGGCAGCAACTGGCATTGGATTAAACTGGGCACCCTTGCAATTCTGAATCTCAATCATGGCCTGATCTTTACTCAAACCCTTACGATAGGAACGATCTGTTGTCATTGCATCAAAGGCATCGGCAACAGCAATGATCGAGGCAACTAAAGGTATTTCATCTCCCTTTAATCCTTCTGGATAACCTTTTCCATCATAACGCTCATGATGATATTTAACTCCATTAATACACTCTTTGAAGCCTGTTAGAGGGGCCAAAATTTCTGCACCTCTGGTTGTATGGGTCTTCATGATTTCGTATTCTTCAGCAGTTAATTTGTCTTGTTTGCTTAAGATAGCTTCTGGTATGGCAATTTTTCCAATATCATGCAAGAGCCCAGAAATATAAAGATTTTCAAAAAACTTAGGCGGAAATTCAGATAATCCTGAAGCTTCCATTTGCCTGGCTATGGCTAAAGAATATTTAGTCACACGCTCCGTATGACCATGAATGTAGGCATCTTTGGCTTCGATGGCTGAAGCTAAGGCAATGGTTGTTTGAATGAAAAGATTGCGATTTCGCTCAGCTTCGCGTTTTAAATCTTCAAAAAGCTGGGCATTACGAATGGCCATGGCCACATCAGAAGCTAAGGCTGAAAAGAAATCTAGCTCCTCCTGTTCAAATCTCTCCCCATCATATTTTGGTCCAAGAATTAAAATCGCCATTAACGCATGCTGATGATAGGCTGGCACACAGGCAACCGCATTAAGCTTTGGCATGATCGTACTTACATCATGCAACAATTGTTTAGTCCCATTGCCGTTTGAAATAATACTTTCTTTCCAAAGCAATTTATTAATATCTTCACTTAAAATAGCATTACGGCCGGCAACCAAATATTTATGTTCCTTCTCTATAAAAAGACGAATTAAAGGACTTTTTTTATCAAAACGTACAAAACCTTCAGGAATTTTTGATCCCGGCTGACCTTTAGAGATGGACATAATATAAACATCCTTTTGAGTGTCATGAAGAATCATGCCGGCATGCTCAAGATGGACTTTATGGACAATGGAACGGACAATAAGTTTAATGAGAAGTTTAGGGTCATGAATGAGAATCATGCCCTTGGAAGCGGATTCAAGCTCTTTTTTATAGTCAATCTTAACTGAGGCCATTATTTTTTATTTAATTCAGATAGGACAATTTGTTCAAGCTCTTCAAGCACTAACGGTTTGTGGATAAACCCGACTACACCTAATGCTTTAGTTTCCTTAATAGTTTCTTCATCTTCAACACCGGAAACCATGATGATCTTTGTTGATTGGTCTTTTTTTCGAAGCTCTTTGAGGACTTCCACACCAGTCATTTGCTCCATGCGCACATCTAATAACACTAAATCAGGCTTTTCCATCAAAATAATCTCCAAAGCTTCTGCTCCACCGCTTGCCGTAAAAACTTCAATATTTCGTTTCTTAAAATAACTTTTAGCAAATTCTCTGATGTCAATTTCATCATCTACAATCAATAACTTAGACATTAGATTGACCTCCTTCAAAACTCAAAGGTAACAAAAGCTTCATTTGAGTTCCCTGCATGTATTTCGACGAGAACTCAACCTTCCCTTTGTGATTATCTTCAATGATCTTTCGAATCACATAAAGCCCCAATCCAGTTCCTTTTTTACTTGAAAGCTTAGTTGTAAAAAATGGCGTAAAAAGCTTGGTTGAATCTTCATCCTTGACTCCAATACCATTATCTTCAAAAATCATTTCAAGATTTTCACCTTGTATCTTGGCATAAATATTCAAAATAGGATGATAACCTTCTTCTTTAAGATCATTCTTACGCTGCATCATCGCATCATAACCATTATCAATAAGATTAAAGAAGACTTCCTGAAGCTGCGTCGAATTCCCCTTAACCTTTGGCAAAGTATTTATATCATACTTTCGAACCAATGACATTTGAGAAGTTTTAATTTTAAATTGCGCCATTTCATAAGCATTAGAAATAACCGCATCCACGTCAGTTGGAACAAAACCATCCTGACCCTTTCGAGTATATCTTAAAAGACCTTGAACAACTTCCCCACCCTGCTTCACATTATCCTGAACTCTATTAAACGCTCTTTCGAGATCTTTAAGAACATCTTTGATTTTATCCGTCATCTCTAGATGTTTAGACAAATTAATTGTATCCAAAGCATCCCCCGCAATAAATCCAAGCGCATGAAATCGATTATTAATCTGATGAGAAAGACCATCCGCCATGGTCCCAATAGTCGCCATCTTTTCAGCTTGAAAAAGCTGCTGTTGAGTAATTTTCATATCTTCATAAAATTTAGCATTTTCAATAGCTAAAGCTGCTTGACTGGCAAGAATAGTAAATACAGCTAAATCATCTTCTGAAAAAAGTTTACCACTTTCCTTTTTGCCCATAGCTACAAAAGCAAATAGCCGACTATCTATATAAATTGGAACTATTAAAGCCGCTTTTACTTCTTCAATCTCATTTTCAACTGAAGTCAACATAGGATCTTTATAATCCAAAGCTTTTTGTTTAATCTCTTCAAAAATAATAGAATTATGATGTTCCTTTAAATAAGATATCAAAAATGATTTTTCAGAAATTTGAGCAATAAAGGAACTCCGAGAACTTCGAAGCTTTAGTGCTCCTAGCTTATATATCTTCTTAGGTTCATCGTAAATATAAATAACACTATGTTCCAGACGGACTGAACGGGTTAAAATAAATACAATTAAATTAAGTAATTTTTTTAAATCTTTAATTCTGCCCATACCTGCCGAGGCTTTTCGTAAGGTAGCTTGATATGATTTTTGTTCTTTAAGGAGTCGGTCTTCTGCACGTTTTTGGATGTAAAAATAAATAAATGGCCCCGCAACTGCAAACCAACCCATCATACCCATAGGTATTAGCCATAACCCTTTTCCTAACAATTGAAAGCCGACCCAAATTGGAATACCTAGAATTAAAGTATAAACAAAAATAAAAATAGCTACTCTCGTAACAACAATTTTAATATCTAAAACTTGATATCGGAAAAGAGCATATGTTTGTATTGCTGCATAAACACAAACAAAAAAATGCCAACCAGGATAAAAATTTATTCCATATGAAGGAATTGCCGTAGTTGCACCACTAACAAACCCTATCAACATCCCATAAATAAGATACTCACATTGTATACGTTTTAGCCCTTTTGAATTTATCCACTGTTGATATAAATGGACAAAAGCTTTTACAACGATAAGAATCCAAAGAAAGAAGAAAGAATTGAAAGCAATGTTCGCCTTGAAATAATAAAATTGTCCAAATTTAAATTCTAAGTCATGTACAACTGTCGTCGTTAAAATGGAGGCAAGAAAAAACAAAGCACCATGTAAATGAGTCAAACGTAAGAATAACTTATCTTTAAGGCCACAAAATTCATGGACAGTGTGATAGAAAAAAACTGCTATATAAGCAATACCACAAAAGGATATTTGCCAACTAAAAAAAGCGTCATTGTAATTACGAGAAACTCCAACTAAAAAAGTGCCAAAACCAAATACTGCAATAGCAGCATTCATAAAACCCCATACTAAATGTAATCTTCTTTTTGTATTTATGAAAATTATAAAAGCCAGCAAAGAACTGGCTATACCTAGTGATAAACTGGCTAAGACAAATAAATTCATATTTTAAGATTTTGCATTAGTTTAATAAAATTAGTTGGTGTTTTTAAGGGTATGATTTCATTATTTAGAATTGAAACAAATAAAACCTTTTGTCTTGCAGAAGCAAGTTTCTTTATCTTTTTTCCTTTTTCTGTTTTACTAAATTCAAAATATACTTCCACTCCATTTTCAAAAACTCGATCAATAAACATTTCAACCAATATTTGATCAAAAGGAAAAGCTTCATTATAGAAATCGATAGAACAGTGAGAACAAAATATTTCTTTTTGCCCTGAATAGTCTTTGTAGAAATCTGGCGAACAAGAATGAAAATACTCATCAGATAATTGACCAATCCACTTAGCAAAACTTGCAAAATAAATATTAGAAAGTAAATTTGAGTTTTCAAGAGTAGCAGTTACTAGCTTTTCAAAAACTTTGAATTTATTTGGCAAATGAGATCTAAAGATACTTAATTCATCTCCTGAGTAAAAACTAAAGGGTTTGTTATCTTTTAAATTTGGCACCTTTACTCTAGTCGTCTTAGGACCCATTAAATTTACAAATTGATTCACATAAGATGGGTATTCATCGATCTCTGTTTTACCATCCTGATGGATTTTAATCCAAATTGTGTCCTGCCTACAATCAGCTACTTTATATATTCTTTCCCTATTAATTACACTCCACTCATAGTACATATTCATAGTCGATTTCTTATCGCCTTTTACCCCATCCATCCATAATTTACCTTCAAGAATATCTCCGATTTGGACCGGATTATAAACATCTAAACTAGTCATTTTAGTAACCATGGATGTTGTACCTATTTTTGCTGTATCTAAAAATTTCTTAGATATCGGAAAAATACTGTATTCCCTTAAAGTTCCACAAAAATCAAAGTAATTAGTAAAGTAAACATTCTTACTTAACAATTGATTATGTTTAAATGTTACTGGAAAGTGACATTTAAAAACTAATTGATCTTGAGGACCTTTATAATCAGCATCTACTCCACACAAATCCTTTAACGAAAAACCCAAACTTTCAAGCGAATCAAAAGAAATCTTTTCTTGAAGATTTTTATTTTGTTGTTCAATTTTCTGAACATTAGCAATAAAGGTAACTATTTTTTTTCTACCTCTAGTTAATTCTATTATTCCTGATATGATTCTTTGCTCTTTTCCCAACAGTCTTGACAAAAACAAATAATTACCATTATGTGTTTTTTCATATGTGATTTCATCTTGATCTTTTCCTAAAGCCTTATAAATAGTTTCAACAATCGACCAAGCGCATGTACCAGCAATATTAAGCTCTACTCCAATACTAAGTAATTGTTCTAATATTGATCTTGCTGTTACATTTAATAGCGCTTGCCAGACATCAATATCCCGTTCTTGAATATCTTCAATATCAATTCCTTGTACTGTATTTCCTAAAGATAGAATCAAATAATTATTCTTATGTGAGATTGAAATTTGGGATAGTCCTACTGTAGAAGAATTAATTATTGGTTTATTATTCTTTGAATACCTTATATTGATTTTCTTAGCACCCTTAAAACCTAATTGTTTTGTCCACTCTTTAACAACATCTCTTCTTTGCTTTCTATTTTTTGATAAAAAATCATCTGAATATTTAAAATAAATTTTAGGAAGAATCAAATTCTCCAATTGAGACAACCCCTTAATAAAACTATCAAATATCTTACTGTCTCTTTGTATTGGATTCTTTATTTGATTAATATCAGGCCAGTCTTCCTTTATTTCTAGGATTTTCAAACGACAATTATTTATAGATATTACCCCTCCATGTTTATTGCTTGAAATGTTATTCCCTTGTAAATATTTTGATTCAACTCGTTTGACCTGTGTGAAAGATATTAAATCCTTAGATATTTCTTGTGGTTTTATAAACAATGAATCAATGCTTTGCGGCAAAGAAAATGTATTAGCAAATACTAATTGCATACTTTGAAGCACTGAGTCTAGAACAAATGGTGAGCCCGTTAAATATTTAGAATGCTCAGTATCATTTAAACTAAATTTACAATATCCTTCGTCTTTATTCTTGCTATATTCGACATCATAAATATCCTTTAAACAATGAAACATCTTCCCTTGAAATAAAATCTTTCCATACAGATCTTCTTCGACATTAATATCAGTCTTATCTCTATTTATCTTAAAATGGTCTTTAGTAGTTGTGTTATTATTTAAAAGAAATTGAATGTCTGCGGTAAAATATGGTTCTCTATAATTGTCTAAATCACAATAAATCTGAGCATTAACCTTAGAATTCCCCTCCTTTTTTATTGTCCTTATATGAATTGTAGTAGGCACATTCTTAGCCACAATAATAGGTTTATTTAGTTGAATATTAGTTGCTAATATATTATCAATCTTGGGAACTTGTAATAGTTCTTTAGAAACTTGAACCATTGCCTCTAATCCAAAAACAAACGGAAACAACAACGATCCCTTCCAATTATGGTCTAACAAGTAAGGGTCATCTGTGACATTCAACTGAGCTTGTGCAATGAGTTCAACCCCTGGTAGATAATACTTAATCGTCTCAATAAATCTAAGTCCAGTTAGCTTTAAAGCAGGAGATTTCCACGTAGCAATTCCAGACACACGTGCGGCCACAATGACTTGTTGTGTTCCAGGATCAGTTTCTATAAGCTGACGAAAACGTTTAACTCCTTCGTTAATAGGTATAGCACCAATTCCTTTGTGAGCTAAACGACTAACACTTCCTAATTTAGCACCCATTCCCACTTCATCCCAGACGCTATAGGCAATAGTAACGACCTCAGTTTTCGGATTCTGATTTTTGTATTGATGCAGATAAAGATTCAATACTTCATTGGCTAGTCCATACCAACCACTGCCTTCCATGCCTGTTAAACCAATAATAGAAGTAATGCCGACTATAAGTTTGGGAGGCTCTTTATAAAGAGCTTTACAAACATTGACGGCTCCAAAAATTTTTGGCAAAGATTCTTTGAAAACTTCTGTCACACTACTTTGTTTTAAACGTTTTAAACTATTTAAACCTGCTCCATGGATAAAGCCTGTGATCTTACCTTCTTTTCTTTGAATTACACTAATCACCTTAGCGACATTCGTTTCATCCGATACATCACATTGATAATAGCTAGCTCTTAAGTGTTCGCCTTCAAACAACTTTAATGTCTGAATAATTTCATTGCTTCCATCTTTTTTATTTTCTGGCAAAGGAGATCGGCCCACCAAGACCATCTGTGCTTTAGTAAAACGAGCAATTTCCAAAGCACATTGCGCTGTAATCCCTTTTCCCCCGCCAGTCACCAAGACAATATCTTTGGCTGACCATGAAAGATTTCTTTTCTTATATTCAGATGGTTGTGAATTCTCGTAACAAATGACTTTTCTATTAAGCTTGGCATCATATGCAATCGCATGAAAACGATCATATGTCTGTAATTCATCAATGACTTTTAGAGAAATTTCTTTCTTTGAAACTTGACTATCAAAATCAATAATTCTGACCTTCAAATCTGGTCGCTCAAGATACAATGTGGAAGCCAACGACTTAGAACACGATGAAGCTATATCATTTAAATTCTTATTTTCCCCAAAAGCCCCCCCTCCAAATTGTACAAATACTACAAAAGCATCTTTAGCGATTTGATTTGAAGTGGCCAAAGCAGAGATTTTATTAAACCGTTTGATGATTTCTTTTAAAGTATCTTTATTGAGATCAAGTTTTTTGTTATCTTGCGGCAATACAGCAATGAGACAATCAAATTTAATCTTTTCTACTTTTCCATCGGCTTGCGAGTAATAACTCTTTTGAGCTTTAACCTTACGATCCTTAAATCCTTGCACAATTGTATTCACAAGCTCGTCTTCACTGTTTTCTGAAAGCAGAACTATATTCTTTAAATTTTTTAACTGGTTCACATTACGGCTTGTGATTTCTTCAGGTTTTAAATCCAAAACAAAGTTTCTGACCCATCCTTTATCTTGATAACGCCCAAATACATCTCCCAAAGATTCTTCCACAACTTTTGTCTTTCCATGCTCATCCGCCAATTCATGAAGACGGTTACTAATTTGCCCTAAAGTATTATGAGAAATCTGAGAAGGATCTACCTGTCCAGCAATTCCCAACATTCTGGCAGCTTGACCTATCAATTCCCCAGCTTTGATTGAATCTAAATTAAGATCATCCAAAAGCCTTAATTCTAATGTGATGGAATCCTTTTCAAATCCTGTGATCTTATGCGTCAAATCGATCAGTAAGTCAGCAATATTATCTTTACCCTTAATAACTTGAGGCAATCCTCCTGGAATGATTTCTTCAGGTTGAAAAGAAACAGCTTCTTTAGAGGTAACCAGGGCTCCTTCTATCTTAAGCGTTTGATTTCCTAGCTTTAAAGGATGCTCACATTGATTTTCAATGAATTTCTTTCGTGAAGCAGGAATAAAAGTCTTAATCAGTCGGTTTTTATATAACTCTTCCCAATTGACAGAAATATTACGTACAAAAATCTCAGCCAAAACAAGATTCAAATCCCGGTCATTTCCAGAGGTCGACTCAACAGGCAAACATACAGGACCATGTCCTTTATTAATTGCTTTAGCTAAATCCGACAACACCCGTCCTGGTCCTAACTCTATTAACACATCACATTCTTTAGAAACATTCTCTATAACATCAACAAAATTGACTGATGAAACCATTTGATTAGAAAAGTATTTTTTTAAATCCACTTTATCATTGATAGCCTGGCCACTAACACATGAATACAGGCTTACATCTTTGGCTTTAAAACTTCCCTGAAGAACCTTAGTAGATAAAATCTTTTGAGCAGCTTCCTTCATAAAAGAAGAATGAAAGGCATTAGAAACATTTAAACGATAAGAAGTAATGTCTTCTTTTTTAGCAAGATCAATTACCTTTTCAATTTCTTTATTAGCGCCTGATAGAACAATTTGGGTAGGACTATTAACATTAGCAATTGTGATATTACCAGATACTTTAGCAATTAATTCCTCAGCCTGATGTTTGGAGCAAAATAAGCTAACCATACTTCCAGCAGATTTACCGCTGGAAGCCATCAATGATCCACGCAGCTCAGAAAACTTGATCAAAGTTTCTTTATTAAAAGCTCCAGCTTTATAAAAAGCTGTTAACTCTCCCAAACTATGTCCTACAACGAACTGAGGCTCTATACCCAATCTTGAAAAGAACTCACTCCATATAAGAGAACTTACAATAACTGCAGGTTGAGTAATTCTTGTGTCAGCTAATTGCTTTTCAAACTCTTGCTGATCTTCTTTGGTAAAGAATTTATCAGTAGCTTTATAAATATGCTCTTGAAGAGGCAACTTTGACAATCCTAATAAATCTTGAGCCCATTTAAAACGTTCTACAAGAACACGTGTCATGTTAAGACGCTGTGATCCTTGTCCTGGGTATAAAAATCCAACTCTTCCCTTTTGCACACTATTACTCAGAATAATAGAAGTGTTAACATCTTTAGCCTTAACCTTATGAATGCTTCCTTCTTCGATATTATGAGATTTAATTTCTTGTTCTAACAAGACTAAAGCATCGTACAAATGCTCAGGCGAGTCAGTAACGATAGCAACTTTAATAGAAAAACGATTCTTAACCTTCTTATTCAAAAGAGCAGCCAAATCAGCCATTTCTGCAATGCTAATATTCCGTAGATCTTCTTTAAATCTATCAATAACTTTCTTTAAATGAATAATAGTTCTAGATGTAAAAACAAAGACTTCACTTTGCTGCTGACTAACGAGAAGAGCTCGTTCAGAAATTTTAGGTTTTAAATCTAGCTTAGGTTCATTTCTAGATTCAATAGTCACATGACAATTAATTCCACCAAACCCCGCTGAAGAAATACCTGCTCTAACAATCTTATTTTGAGGAAGAACTTCACCTTGAATGAGAGGATAAAGAGACTTGGCTTTATCTTTAAAAACATCATTAGGATTAACACAATTAGCGGTCGGAGGCAAAATACGCTGATTTACAGCAAGAATAGCTTTAATTAATCCTCCAATACCAGCCGCAGCCTTTGTGTGTCCTACAATCGACTTAAAAGATGTAACCCCACAATGATGCTCTTTCTTAGTATTTTTTGTAGAGCTTTGATCAATTGCAGCAGCGATCCCTTCAAGCTCAACACGATCTCCCTTTGTAGTTCCCGTTCCATGTCCTTCAACAAAATCAACATCGGCAATTTTATAATTTAAATGCCTATATGCTCGACCTATGGCAAAGGATTGACCACTCGAAGAGGGTTCCATAATCCCTCCCTTACCATCAGAAGAAATCCCCCATCCTTTAATAACGCCATAAATATAATTCTTATCAGCAATCGCATCGTTGAGTCTTTTTAAAAGAACAAAACCACAACCTTCTCCGGGCAAGAAACCATTAGCACTTTGATCATAAACAGACATTTTATCACGAGCTAAAGCCCCAGCTTTTGCAAAACCTACCAACTCAAAAGGATCAAGACTAATATCAACTCCACCAGCCAAGACTAAATCCACATTACCCATCTTAAGCGCATCAGCTGCTGTAGCGACAGCTAAGAGTGAAGATGAACACGCTCCATCGACAATATACCCTCCGCCTTTTAAATTAAGATAATTACAAATTCTACCTGCAATAGTATTCGCTAATCCTCCAGCCAAAGAATCTTCAGTGATCGGATAAAAAGCTGATTTAAAAATCTTTTCCATATCGCCCGCCAAACGACTTCGTTCAGATAGACTGATGCCTTCTTTAGCTAAAGTTGCATTCAATACCTTTTGTACATATGGCCAGCGCATACGCAACGTTTGAGAGCGCGTCTGTTCACCAGTTAATGTATTTCCAACAATAACGCCCGTATTCTGCAAAGGAATCTCATTTATCCTAAAACCAGCATCTTCAAATGTCTTTAAAGCAGTATCTAAAGCTACCCAGTGGGCAATATCAGATGATTCAATAGTTTTTTTAGGAATTCGAAGCTTTCCCCAGTCAAATTGAAAATTCTCTAGGAAAGCAGCTTTAGTAAGATAGGTTTTCTCCGGAGCCTTTGGATCAGCATCATAATATTCACTTAAAGGAAGTCTTTGATCAAGCATACGTCTAAACTGAACACGACGAGCTAGAATATTCTCCCAAAGCTCCTGAATATTAGAAGCTCCTGGATAATAACAAGCTATTCCGATTACAGCTATATTTGAATTTGATTGATTATTGGAGGAAATTTGATTTTTTTGGGAGGGAAATTCTGAATGTTCATTCTTATCTAAGAAGTCCTCTATAATTTTCTTATAAGGACCTGTTATCTTCTTCGCCTTCTTCCATCTATGGTAATTTACATGCGAAGTGTTTAACCACTTACAAAAAGCTAAAATGGATAAATTATGTTTGGCTCGAAGGTTTTCTAATCTTTGGACAAGCTTTTCGGTCATAATTTATGTCAATTAATAGTAATATATTTAACAGTAAAAAATTTAACATATAGAAAGCCTCTTGTCAAATGAGTGGCATTAATTTTTATCTTGGGAGGATTAAAACTTATATGTCAAAGTAGCCAAACCTAGATTAACAAATTGCTCATACTCTCCACTAAGATTTGCCCCAAAAGTACTGTCTTGACTTGTCTCCACCTTTCGTGTCTCATACAAGTCACCTACATAGGCCAAATCAAGAGTTAAATGAGGGTTTAAATCAAATCCTAAACCAGCTGTAAAGGAATGAGAATTGTTATCAGGATAAGTAGTATCCCAATTGCTATCTTTAGCGATTGGAGTTTGGTGATAGGCGTACCCAGCACGAAGTCTCAAATAATCTGTAGCTGAATATTGAACACCTATAGATTCTGACCATACAGATCTCCAGTCTTTGGATTGAGGATTATTTGCGGCCAAAACCAAAGATTGAGTTGAATCAGTTACGTCTGGAAAATTAATAGCACTTTGTTTAACGCTCGACCAATCTAACCATTCAAGATCAAAATTCACTTTCCATTTAGTGGTGGGTTTAAAACTATAACCCAAAACAACACTTTGGGGTAAAGTAAATTTCTGAGTGGCTTTAGTTTCAAAAGAACTGCCACCAAAAACTGTCTGATACCCTACACCAGCCCCAAAAATATTTCCATTATCATTTAACCCATCAAAATACAACTTTCCTTCATATTTATGATGAATAGCACTTCTGTACATAAGACCAAATTGATGCTGATTATTTAATTTAAACATCGTTGATAATCGATAGCCCCAAGCATTATCTTTTGCTTTTAGTTGAACTCCCGCATCATCGCCAATCCCGCCTTGCTTTAATTTCTTAGACTTTTCAATTTTAGAATCATCATTATCTATCCCGACCCCAACAGACCATTGATCAGTAATTTTATATGCCCCTGTTAATAAGGCATCTTTGTTCTCAAATTCACTATGCGTCATAGAATAACGAGTAAATGTAGAAATACTGTCCCCTGCCCATTCATTTCCAGATCCCCAATTAGAATTCTCTCCCACACCTATATAAAACTTATTCTTAACAACGGGGGACGTGAAATAGACATGAGGAAAAACATAAGTATTTTTTCGAGATTGAACTTCATCTCCAGATGGAGATTTATAATTGATTTGAGGTTGTAATACAGTCATACCCACAGAAAGTTGGGCATTATCGATTTGAGTTAAACCAGCAGGGTTATAATATACAGCGGAAGGTCTATCAGCGTCTCCAACATTAGCAGAACCCATACCTACAGTTGCAGCATCAGGAGTTTCCAATCGAACATTTCCTGAAGCAGCAGCAAAAACATTGGCGACCCCACAAAAAATAAACGCAAAAGTTAATAAAATTCTGGTTTGGCAATATTTCATGTTTACCCCTTTTTTAACTGTTTATTTTTGGATTAAATAAATATATGAGTAAATTATATATCGTCGGAGAGTTAAAACAAGGAAAAGTCAAGAAATTTTTTATTGAGGAAAAACGAAGATTTTATGATAAGTATAAAATAAGAGTGCAATGCTTATATCTTCATCAGCATTGCACTCTTATTTAGCAATCTTTAAAAAGAAGCATTAACAATCGGAAAGAAACCAAAAGGACGACGGTTTCCATTGATATTAACTAAACCAATTTGAACACCGTTTAAATCACCCGTTGTATTAATTAATCCCAACTGCAAACCTTTCATCCCTTCATCAGCTGAATTCCATATCCATGCTATTTGTGCGCCCGTGAATCTGCCTTTTGTTAAATTAACCAAACCATACTCTAAACCCGTGAAATTACCATTAACAACATTCACATAACCTTCTTGCAGCCCAACAAAGTCCCCGCCCACAATGTTGACAGCTCCCTCCTGCCATCCATGGAAATATCCATCTACATAATTAACAACACCAAACTGAACTCCCCCTTGATTCCCTGTCGTTCTATTAACTAAACCTAAATCTAAGCCGTGTACATCACTATTAGTGCCATAAATAAGATTAAAACGAAACCCGCCCACAGAGTCTTCTGGTTTCACTATTTGAATGGGAGTAAACAATGACAATTGAATAGGAGCTTCTTCCGCTTTTGCAAAACCTACGCCTGTGATTAACAATAAACCCAATAACATCCATGTTTTCTTTTGCATTTTTTCTCCTTTTTTATTACTTTTGTTAATAGCAACTATCCTTAGAGCTGATACTAAAAAACAAAGAAACGGTCCTGCTATTTCTCTAAAATTTTAGTAATTTGGCTTATCAATTGTTCATTTGACTTTACATCACCACGCCATAATTCCTTTCGGTTCTCAAGGTCAATAATTTTAACGCTGTCATATCCTATTCCAGACGAATTCAACTTGCCAACAACAGCGTAAGCATAACCGCGATCATTCAAACTTTCCATATCAATGACATTCAAATCGTCACCAACATCTACAACTTCAACTCTTTTAAACATCCCTGAACCTTTTAGTTGTTTGGCCAACTTTTTTGTAATCTCAACTTCTGCATCGAAATCAAAACTATCTCCTTTAAACACACCTGTCACAAGTATTTTTTGATTTGCATGGACGTGGCTATTTATCGAACCAGCAAGTTCTTGCTGAGGACTTTCCACAGCTTGTTTCGCAATTTGATCCTGAGCATCTTGTTGCCTATTTAATACTACATTAACATTGGATGGAGAAAGTCTATATGCTCCCCCAGAACCATAATCAATGGCTATACCAATAAACCCTCCCAAAAGAATATTTCCCCAGACCCATCTGCTCATTTGTTGCTGTAAATAAAATGTGGAAGACTGATACCCATCTTTACTAATATGAAGAGTTTGTGGAGCACTGTTTTTTAGCAACAGTGTTCCGGGAGTTGTAATTGTCTGCTCCCCCGCTTTGACTATTGCCCCTTGGGGTTTGGAATCAATGGAAATCCTCGTACTTGTCCCATGCACAATTGTTGCACAACCTGAAGCCAGAAAACCAAAAGCACCCACAAGAATTAAATAGATAATTTTTCTCACCTCAATATCCCCCTTTATTGACCTGTTCTGTTTAATATCTCTTGTTTAATATCATTCTCCCATCGATGCTGACCAACCATTCCTAACATCTGTTTAATGGTCTTAATACTGACCCGCGTTTGATTCTCCCCTAATGGTTCCAGCCACACTTCCACTTTCTCCCCACCCGTACTGCCCAAAAAGTTCATCTGATATGCTCTAAGCCCTTCCAAATATGTTGAGCTTAACTCATTAACATTCAACCCAAAGTGAGTCATGACGTCTTTAGCTATGCTTCTCGTGCTATCCAACGACTGGTTAACCACAAAACCATTATCTGGTTTTACAGAAGGCGAAGCACAACCCATAAAATAAACTATAACCATCATTAAAAATAGCCAGCGTTTTATCATGAGTAATCCTTCCTTGACCTAACACAGCTTGTTTTTTTCTAGGACCGTTTCTATCTAAACTCTTATCAACTCTAAACTTCCAACAGAAGTTCTGACAGATCTCTCTATTTCTCAAGTGTTTATCTAGAAACGGCCTAGCTAATTATTATTCTCAATTTTTAATTACACCGTTAACAAATATAAAAGTGACAGATGCATTAATACACATCTGTCACTTTTATAGCCTCTCTATCTAATTAATCCTTACTAAGTTCTTTCTCATATCTTCAGGAACTTGATCAATTGTTGCTATTTGCAATACTGGATGCTTGTTATTTGAAGCTGTTTTTTCATTTAAATTAGCAAAAGTGCTTGCTGGTAATTTCCACATTTTGCCAGTGATAGGATCAACAATCAAAAACCCTATGAATCCACCAAAAAGCAAATTGCCAAAGTACCAACCACTAATCTCAGCACGAACTTGGGCATGTTGATCAGAAAAACCCTCTTTAGAAAAAGTTAAATCATAAGTTTTTGAATGAAAATAAGACTCCCCAGCTGCCAATGTCACAACAGTCGGTGTTTTTCCTGCAAAAACTTCTATTCCTCTCTCATCTTTAATTGTAACTTTAGCTTCGGAAGGATTGCTATTAATCGTAACGGGAAATGAACTTTGACCTACAATGCTCGCACAACCAACCATCATCATAGAAAAACTTAACAAAACACCCTTAGCAATCAGCTTTTTGAACATTCCTTCTCCTTTTTGATTTGAATCGGTTAATTACAACTATTTCAATATTGCCTTAACATAAGTTATCTATATTCACTGTTCATAACAAAATGATTGTTAAATCTAACATAATCTCGTTATATTTTGCCTTTGGAAAACTTTCATGTAAATTAAATACACCAACAATACTGGGACTCTTTATTTCTCAAGCGTTTATCTAGAACGGTCCCGCTATTTAATAATCCCTCCATTTTTTAGTTCTGTCTTAAAGAAATTCTAGATCACAGTGGAGACTTAGAGTCTGCAAGACTGTTTTTCTACACAACATTTCTTTAAGACAGAACATGCGGGAGTTGAACCCCTGCTTTCGCCTGACCAGAATGAGCGCGCTATTCGTAAAATGATATGGCAGATGCCATCTCATCACGCTGCCTCCGCTCAAATATTTATACCGCCCTACCAAACTAACTATTGTTAATTTCAAAAGAAAAAGACAAATTAAAGATTAATTTCTTTGAATTGTGCAAAAGATTTGAAGGAATTGGAGGAAACGGAGACGCTTGCTTAATTGAGTTAAGCGTTAAATTGATAAGATGCTCACTTCCCACAGTGTCTTTCCCCACAGATACCGAAAGCAATTTTCCTTTTCTTGAAACTTCCATTGAAACCCAAACCTCTCCCGCTTCTAAAACATCATAGTTGTTATAAATCTTCTCTTTGATCTTTTCTCTGACAATCTCTTGATATGGTTTTAAATTGGGTTTTGTACTTAACGTAGAAAAAGCGCCCACTAGCCCACCCATAATACCTGCCTGCAGAGGGACGCACATACATCCAGACAAGCAACAACAGATTATTAAACATATAAATTTAGATTCCATATGCCTAATTATTCTTCCTGCTTTCCTAAAAGGACAGTAATATTAAATATTAGCCATTTATTCATTTTTGCTTTTTCAGGGAAATACTGAGAACTCACTTTAAAGTGACACATGCCTTAACTCCTTAAACTTTTTAGCAGAATAAAATACTGGGACCGTTTCTATCTAAACCTTTATCAAATCTAAACTTCCATCAGAAGTGTCCCCATACTTTGTTGTTTCTATTAACCGCTCCATGTCATGGTTAGAAAAATCGAAATATTTGTAAGCACTGCTATATACATAGCCTTTTAAATCTTCAACAATTTTGGCCTTAAGTGGGTTTTCATGGATGTATTTTAGAACTTCTTTCATTCCTGCATCACTAATGACTGCATAAGACTTATATCTTCCCTGCCAAAAATGACCAACATAAGCATTCTTTTGACGATATTTCTGACTAAATGACAATAAAGTTTTCTGCATCACAACAGACAAACCAATCAATTCTTGCACTTGTATCAGCCAATGAGCATGGTTATCCATAACTACAAAACCATACACCTTAAAACCTAATCGTTTTTGAAAAATCGCGAAACTCTCTAACAAAAGGATTTTTGTTTCATGCCGGCTTAAAAACATCTGCCGGTTGTTGCAACGAATTATCACATGATAAACAGCCCAATCCTGATGAAACCTCTTATGCCGTGGCATGAATAATCTTTTCTGATTGGGGAAGTTATTTTCATATACTCTAAACAATCTGTTAAAAGTGAGGGGACACTTCTAACAGAACTCTATATTTCGCAACTATTTATCTAGAAACGGTCCGGCTATTAATACATTAAAACCTAATCGTTTCTGAAAAATCGCGAAACTCTCTAACAAAAGGATTTTTGTTTCATGCCGGCTTAAAAACATCTGCCGGTTGTTGCAACGAATTATCACATGATAAACAGCCCAATCCTGATGAAACCTCTTATGCCGTGGCATGAATAATCTTTTCTGATTGGGGAAGTTATTGTCATAGGCGCTATCTAATCTGTCAGAACTTTGGGACACTTCTGACAGAACTCTCTATTTCTCAACTATTTATCTAGAAACGGTCCGGATATTTCTTATCAACTTTAGACTTCCAACAGAAGTGTCCCCCTACTTGATTATTTTGGTTGACTTAGGGACACTTCTGACAGATCTCTTTATATCTCAAGCGTTTATCTAGAAACGGTCCGGCTATTTTTTAACTCCTTAAACTTTTTAGCAGAATAGGTCTGTTTATTTACTTCTTTTCAGAATCATCTGCCTTTTTAAAATATTCTTCGGCCTCTTCTTTGCGATCTAATTTATAAAAATACTGGGACCGTTTCTATCTAAACCTTTATCAACTTTAGACTTCCAACAGAAGTGTCCCCCTACTTGATTATTTTGGTTGACTTAGGGACACTTCTGACAGATCTCTTTATATCTCAAGCGTTATCTAGAAACGGGCCGGCTATTTTTTACACCAAGTATTTTTTACACCAAG
This sequence comes from Candidatus Omnitrophota bacterium, assembly GCA_044225175.1. Lineage (GTDB taxonomy): Bacteria > Omnitrophota > Gorgyraeia > Zapsychrales > Fredricksoniimonadaceae > JACQCF01. The sequence goes on from JBGAJA010000001.1 coordinate 819,307, forward strand.
GACAAATCATTACAATTACCCTCTCTTATAGAACTCATCCCCATCAATATCTTTCACATCACCATTTATGCCTTTATAGAAAAACTTCTGCCTGCCGACGTACGTTACAAAGAATTTAAGAATAGAACATTCAACCATAACATTTAATCCATTACTGGCTTTAATGCTTTGAACCTCGATATTGATTTTATGATTTTGATAATTCTCGGTAGATGCTTTTATTTCATCTACTGAACCTAACAAGTCCTCATAACTCCATTTCTTAATTTCTTCCGTCTTACTGGCTAAAAATTCATCTAAATAATTCTTCTTCATAATTACCATCTCCAAAAATGATCATGAATAAAAAACTGGGACACATTAACTTTTCTTAGGCTACCCAATATTTACTTAACAAAAACTCAATGTGTCCCAGTTTTTCTTTTCTTTTCTGGGACCGTTTCTATCTAAACCTTTATCAAATCTAAACTTCCATCAGAAGTGTCACCATACTTTGTTATTTCTATTAACCGCTCCATGTCATGGTTAGAAAAATCGAAATATTTGTAAGCACTGCTATATACATAGCCTTTTAAATCTTCAACAATTTTGGCCTTAAGTGGGTTTTCATGGATGTATTTTAGAACTTCTTTCATTCCT
>JBGAJA010000002.1:0-793076 GCA_044225175.1 Candidatus Omnitrophota bacterium
ACCTGTTTATCTTGTAGGGGCGAATCTTGCATTCGCCCTTCTTGGGATGGGGCAAGCCCATCCCCTACGAATTGATCGCCACGATGAATTAAAAAATCAAATTTGAATGGATCTTCGGGGTGGATCACAAGGCCAGCTAAGTGGGCTGGAGTGTATTGGGAACTTAGATGAATCATCGTCCCAGGGACAGGCAAAGCAAATTCCTGGGCATTGGCAGGCATAGGGCCTACTAGGCTTGTACAAAAAAAGCATATCAACGTTAAAGTAGTTAAAACTCTTTTCATATATTGTATTAAAGTATCCCATCTCCTATACCCCTATTCAAGGGCTAGAAGGGTGTTTCAGGAAAACGGTTTCTTAGATGGTTTTTGGGATAAATTTGATAAAACAGATGCCAATTAAGGAGTTGGTGAGAAAAATTTTCTCAGCATACTTAAGCTCTTCTACAGTGAGGTTTTTTTCTTGGAACTCTACCTTAAATTGTTTCGCATACTCAATTACTTTAGATCGCATAATACCTTTGAGACAACCTGAAGATAAAGGCGGCGTATAAAGTTTTCCTTGTTTAAACCAAAATACATTGCTTCGAGTTGCTTCAAAAATATTTCCTTTATTATTGATCAGCAAAGCCTCATCAAAACCTTGAGCCACGGCTTTATGATAGGCATTTGCAAACAAATCATAATCCAACGACTTTTTGTTAGCAAAACGTGAGCTGGCAACCCTATTTGTCTTGATAAGACAGACCTTAAATTCCTTTTTATAAGAAGAAATTTTATACTTGAGGGCCATGACTGCAATATGTTTTATTCCTTTTTCCTGCCAGGCAACTATTCTGACCCTGGACACCTTAAATCCATTGACCTTCACAATTCGGTTGATCACACTTTCTGAAATTTTGACTCCTTTAAAAGAAGAGTAGAGACGATTTAAATGCTCCTTCACATCAAAGACTTGCTCACCAATAGCAAGCAATGTCTCAAAAACACCTTCTTTTTTAAATAAACCCGGAGTAAAAGCTTCTAGCTCTTTTGAGCTTGTCTTAATGTATCTTCCATCGATATAAATAATTGGTTGTTTCATATTTTGAATGCTTGTATTAAAGCTTCTTTCATCGCAGAGGCTTTAATTAAAGTTTCTTCATATTCTTTTAAAGGATCTGAGTCCGCAACAATTCCTCCCCCGACATAGAATGAAATTCTTTCTTTCTGTAAAAACAATGTGCGAATCAGTACATTGAAATCCATGTCTCCAGAAAAATTGATGTACCCTAATGCTCCTGTATAAAACCCTCGTTTTGTTTTTTCCAGTTGATTAATGATCTTCCTTGCTGCAATCTTAGGACACCCTGTTACTGATCCACTGGGAAACGTGCTTTCTAAAAGATCAAATGCATCACAATCTTTTCTTAAGCGTCCTTCGATCGTCGATGTTGCTTGAAATACTGTTGAGTATTCTTCAATAGATCTCATTTCTTTAACACGAACACTACCAAAGTCACACACTCGACCTAAATCATTACGCTCTAAATCTGTCACCATCAAAAGCTCTGCTTTTTCTTTAGCGCTTTCCAAAAGTTCCTGTCTATTCTCTTTATCTATCGCTAATGTTTTACCCCGGGGTCTTGTCCCTTTCATAGGACATACCTCTACGATACCATCAGTTAGCTTCAAGAATCTTTCTGGAGAAGAACTTAAGATCACCTGGTCCCCTTGATCTAAATAAGCACTAAAAGCCGACGGTGACAGTTCGCGTAGATGTTTATAAATTGATAACGGTTCAATGCATTGTCTCCAATTCTTCACCTTGGCTTCAAAACACTGGGAAAGATTGATTTGATAGATATCGCCGTCGTAAATGCACTTTAAAGCCTTTTTAACAGATTTAATATATTCGCTCTTGGTAGTGCAGCTTTTCATGACTAAACGATCGCTTAACTTCTTATGTGGAATACTTCGATTTACATGGTTGTGAATTTTAAATAAAACATAATCGATTTTCTGCTGAGCCTCTTTTGTTTGATTAGAAGGGTCTTTATGCTGCACCCCCGAAGCTGCAATGGTGAGCGTTTGATGATCTCGATCAAAACAAATGATCCCATCATAAAGACCAAACACCATTGATCCATCATAACTAATAGAACCAACAGCCCCAGAGCTCAGGACCTTGTCTTTGACAAGACCCATGTAAGGTTTAAGGGCTTTACGAAGCTCATTGAAATTCTTAAGTCTGATCGTCTTAAAAGGAGAAAAACCGATATATGAAAAACGCCCTCTATAAGGGTCATCCAGGCTGCTATCTAAAAAGAATAGATTTGGCTCATCCTTAAAGATCTCCATCAAATTAAGCGGGTTTAATTCTAGAGGTAATGTCTGAGTTAGCACTTGCATGGGCTTAATTGTATCTGGTTAAAAAAGAGACGGCTGGTTTAGCGAGGTTAGTTTAAATATAGGTTTCTCAACGCTAAATTGAGAAACAAACTTGCAAGCATCATTAATATTTTGATCATTCGCCATTTCAATCATGCGAATAAGGACTTGGACAGTCAATTCCACGTCTGCCATAGCGCGATGGGTTTCAGTGACTTGCACACCTAAAGAACGGGCTAAATATCCCAAACGGTGGTTACTCAAATAAGGCAATAATTCACGGGCCATTTTAAGCGTATCTACAGCTGGAGTTGAATCATTAAGCCGCCTGCCAGCGCGAGCTAATTCATGACATAAAAATCCTAAATCGAAACGCACATTATGACCAGCCACACATCCCCCACCAATAAATGTGATTATTTGAGGCAAAATATCAGCAGCACAAGGTGCTGAAGAAACCATTTCATCTGAAATATTATGAATGCGAGTGGCTTCTACAGGTATGAGACGTTGAGGGTTGAGTAATGAATAAAACTTATCAATGACTTTTCCATCCCTGATCTTCATAGCTGCAATCTCAATAATACGGTCGCCATCCAAAGCAGATAACCCTGTGGTCTCGACGTCAAAAACAATAAACTCGGTATTCTTAATTTCCATTAGCTTTTTGAGATTGTAAAAGAAACTGGCTTAAATTGAGGATGATACGCTTCCTTTGAAGATGAAATAAAAGGTAAACCAAAATCATCCATGGTGTTGATTAACTTGCATTGTCTCAATGCTTCACTGCTGCAGAAACAATTGAATATAAAAGCACTAAGACCATTCACGTGTGGATCTGTAATTTCTAATAATACGCAAAATGTTTGCAAATTCAATACATATCCAAAAGAATATGCAGCAATTTTTTGATTGATTTCGACGACAAATCCCACGAGGTCTAAAGGCTTGTGATACAAAAGGGCTAATTCATGCACTTTCTGGTTTTCTTGAAGCATGGTGCGGTAAATAAGGTCTTCGTGTTTATCGTATCGATTCTGGGCCCATTGTTCAAAAAGGGCCATACACCCTCTATAGTCTTCCATTTCATAAGGACGAAACACTCCTTGATGATGCCGTTGAAAGTGATGGATGTCGTGTCTATGGCTTTTATAAGCATGCCCTTTCAAAGATACGAGTGCTTGTTTGTCATACACATATTCAGCACATTTCTCATAAGATTTATATGTATCAAAAAATTTCAAATCTCTTTCTGCTATATTCTCGATCCTTGCCGTCCTGGGATTAATGGCATTCATCTTTTTAAACGAAGCTTCTATAACAGCTTGATCGAACTCTTCGGCTAAGGGGGCTAAATATTGAAAGCAGCTTCCTTGATTGTGAGCAAAGATACATAAACTTTGATTGATTAATTCAAAATCAAAATCAAAGAAGTCCTGCCATAAGAATATTGAAGAAAAATGATACGACGAAAGTTCATGCTCCTGCAAAGAGAGGTATTTCAAGAATGTAGATTTCTGATCCAGAAGGCCGTTAATATTTCTCATGAATCTTACACCTCTACATTAAACAAAAATCTAAGCTCCGCTTCAAAGGGTGAATAATCATGCAAAAGACGGCTGTTATTCTTAAGAAAAACTTTGATGGACGGTTGCAAGAAGAAGGTCTCCATATAAGAAATGTATTGAGAAAGACTTTCCTTAGTTTCTTGTTCTTGAACATATGGGCAAGCCAAATGAACAAACATTTTAATTTCCTGATTGGTCTTTGAGAGTATAAATGGATAGAGCGAGCATTCGAAAGGTCTTTGGCCGTATATGCCGCATGTATGATCTTTGGGGTTAAAGTGGATGCATTGATGATGAGATCCCTCCCAAACGGTCTTGAGGTACCCCTGAGGGTCAACTCCATGAAGGAGCTCTTGGTCCCCTGCCTTTGGCCTCCAGGGAGAATCAGCCAAATTAAAACGGCAGCAGCCGTCACATTTAAGGCAGACGTCAGAGGGAACAAATTGTTTTAATGGAGGATTCATAAGCCTTCTATTTTACTATGCTTCCTAAGGCAATGTCTTTGTCTGGACTTAACAATCCCATGGCATTATCATCGGATGCAGCTAGAAGCATTCCATTGGATGTTTCCCCACGAATCACAGCAGGTTCCAAATTGGCCACCAAAATGACCCGTCTTCCAATCAATTGCTCTGGAGTATAGGCCTTACGAATACCAGCTACAATCTGACGCTCTTCTTTTCCTGTGTCTACTTTAAGTACATAAAGCCGATCAGCATTAGGATGTTCTTTGACTTCTTTAATTTGTACAACAATCAATTCGACCTTCTTAAAATCTTCTATTGTTGCCATTTCTTCTCCTTAATTGATAGTTCAAAGTAAGTGGGCATTATAAAACAAAACTCCAAAATTATATAGCGTGATCTCGCAAAGGGTGATATACATTCCTACGTGTCTAAAAAGATTTTCCTCCTCTTAACGGTCCTAGTTGCCATCATCATTGGGTGGCCTCACTTAAGTTCTTACAGCGCTCTCTCCGTAGGTGATCACGGGCGAGATTTTTATGCTTTTGAACAGGTTTTTAAAGGCCAGCTCGTTTATAAAGACATTTGGTGGGTATATGGCCCGCTTATGCCTTATTACTATGGCCTATTTTATCTTCTGTTTGGCGTTAAAATGACCAGCATTCTCTTGGGGAAATTCATTCTAAATATTCTTTGCGGCGTACTCTTTTATCTATCTGCCCGCGTTGTTATGCCTGCTTTCTGGGCATTTTTGGCTGCTTGTTTCTTTCTACATAGCCAACAGGATTTCTTTTTTACATTTAACCATATTGGGGGAATTGTTTGTGAACTGGCTGTGTTTTGGTTTATTCTCAAATACCTTTATGAGAATACTATCAAACATGCCCATCTAGCACTTGTTGGATGCTTTGTTCTTGGTCTTATAAAAATCAACTTTGGAATAAGCACTCTGGTTGCTGCTTTAATATCTGTTGCGATAGTCAACTTTATTGAACGTAAGGAATGGATCACCTCACAGAATAAGCTTTTTTATATTTCAGGAATCCTCGTTGTTCCCCTATTGTGGCTTATTGTTTATGGATTCTTCTTGAGCGGTTTAACGATCGAAGAAATCCGCCAGTGCATGCCTTACTTTGGGGATGATCAGCCTTATCATCGAACGCCTTTTCAAACTATCCCCTATTTTCTTACTCAACATTGGTTGACCTTTTATCATCATGCTCTTAATCTACAGAATGTCATTGTCACGTTTCTAAAAGGATTGCCTGGAGGTTCTAATCCTGTAGTCTTTATAACAATGTCTGTCATGGTGACTTTGATGTTTTTAAGCCATTTGATCATCCATGGATCCACAGTGGCTAGTTTCATTGGAGCGTTCTCAAAAAAGATTAGTTTTGATAAACAACGATTTTGGCTGGCACTTGGGATTATTGCCCTTTTCTTTACCTTAAATCTTCATGAATTTGCTGTCAGCGGGGTTTGGTATCGCAACTTCTGGTCACAACCTTTTCTCTTGTTCCTTAACTTCTTTATGGTTGCAACAGCCATGTCTTTCTCTCCAAGGTGGGTACGCTTGACAATTGGAGGAGTGTGGATAGCTTTTATTGTTGTTTTGACCTTTGTGTCCTTAGTATCATCCAATAGCGCGCGTACTCCTGATAAATTTTTGAACATGCCTCGTGGCCAGATTTATGTAAGCAATGAATCTGAATGGGTGGATACGTTAAATAAGGTAACTGCCTTTCTTAACCAAACTCTTAAGAAAGATGAGTTCTTCTTTGCTCTTCCCTATGACTGCATCTATTACTATCTGACAGCCAAGCAAAGTCCAACACGACAACTGATCTTCTTTGATCACATCAAAATACTTCCCCCTCAGGAAGTCTCCATCATTAAAGAGTTAGAAGCTAAAAACATCAGCTATGTGGTCATGTCGAATCGCATCATGTCTTCTGAGACTGGGTTAGGGATATTCGGAAAGACATACTGTCCTTTGATTTACAAATATATCATGACCAATTTCACTCCTGTCTTTCGCTATGGCGGCAATTGGGAAAGTGAACCCGGCTGGGGTAATAATCACGGAGTAGTTATCTTTAAGAGAAAATAAGGCAGGAAATCAAAATAAAAAAGCCACCTTAACAGTGGCTTTTTTATTTTTGGCGGGGCCGACGAGACTTGAACTCGCGATCTTCAGCGTGACAAGCTGACATGTTAACCAGACTACACCACGGCCCCAAAAATTCTTTGATCCTTCAAAACTTCAAATTCAAGAGCGTTAGTTTACTCACGGGCCTGTCTTTTGTAAAGAAAAAATTTACTTCAAAATCCCCTTAACGACACCCGCTATTTTGTCAGGTTTATCCTCTGGCCGAACAAGATAACGGACCATTCCATTAGGATCAAGAATGTAGACATAATCCGTATGGTTAAAAAGGTATCCTGCTTTTGACTCGGTTTCTACCTTTTCATAGGTCGCGGCATAGGCTTTCACAACTTGATCAATTTCTTCTTTAGTCCCTGTTAATCCTATCGCTTTAATATTAAAGTAGCTTAGGTATTCTTTCAGGCGTCCTGGATTGTCTCTTTGAGGATCAACCGATACAAAAAGGGTCAAGACCTTTGATTTCTGGTCTCCCAAAAGAGCATAGACCCTTGTTAATTTAGATATAGTTGTAGGGCAAATATCAGGACACGATAAATACCCAAAGAATAAAAAAACCACCTCTCCTCGATGGTCCTTTAAATGAAAAGGTTTGCCATCTTGATCAGTCAAAACAAAGTCCTTTTGAGGATTAAGTGAAGGGTAGTCATGAACACGTGAATCTTGATGTCGTTCACAGCCGCAGATCAACAGAACACTGCAAACACTAATCCACAACCATGGGTGAAGAAGTTTGATTGTCATAGCCCAAGCCTATTCTTCCTCTTCTTGAGGACGCACTAAAGCTTTAACTTCAATGCTCTTTCCATTATTAAAACTCAATATTAAAGGAATTTCTTGTCCTTGATGAATTGGTTCAGTTAAACCAATGATCATAAGGTGATATCCCCCTGGACCTAAGACAATCTTGGCCTTGGCAGGAATTGTAAGGCTTTTAAGCATAGCCATTTTCATCATGCCTTTGACCCTGCTCATCTGATGGATTTCAGTGACTTGCGCAGCAGTAGTCGATACGGAAGTCAAAGCAACATCCATATCTGTTGTGTTTTCAATTGTCATAAATCCAGCAGTGACTTTCTCTGAAGGAGGAAGGGCAGCCACCCAAGCTTCTTTAACGATAATGCCCTTATCTTGGGCTTGAAGGGTCATTGAAAAAGGGGACCCTATCATAAAAAATAAGAAAAAAATCCAATGACGCTTATTCATACAATCTCCTATTCTTTTTTGTTCTGTAAAGAAATTAAGTAATCAGCAATCATTTCTACTTCTTTTCGAGGTATATGTGCAAATGAAGGCATGCCGCTTGACTCTTGAGCTATGCCCATTCTGATATTGTAAACAATGTCTTGTTTAGCTGATCCATGATGATAATTTTTTACATTATCAAAATTCGTAGGTTTAGGATCAAAGGTATTAGCACTAATCCCATCTCCTTTCCCCTCTTTGCCATGGCAAACAGCGCAGCCGTAAGAAAGGTAAAGCGCCTTACCTTTCTCTACGGCTTCCTGACCAAAAGCAGCACTGCTCAATGAAGTCAATATAATAAAACTGATCATTAATTTCATATTAGAATCTCATTTGACTTCCTAATATCCAATCAAAAGCTTGTTCCTGGGCAAGCCCATTTAATTGTTGGGACACAGGATATAGAAAAGTACCTGTCAGACTTATGTTATCATTAATGTGCATATTTAAAGATGGTCCCAATAGAAAAATTATTCCCCCGCTATCTGGATTTTTAACACCATGGGATTGTTCATACCCCATATGTTTATACACCGTATTTACTCCCACTTCTGTCTTTAAAAATTTTGAATCAGGATTTAGCATGTATCTGCTTTCTAAAGAGGTAGTGTACAAATCTCCGAACTCAAAATCTTGGGCACCTTTGGTTGTGATTACGTAGGACGTATTAGCTATGACTTTCCAAGAACCACTGTTGAACTTATAAAACAACCCGGCAATATAATTATAAGCTCCAAAACCAGGTTGAAACTCAGTTTCGAATCGTTCTCCTTGGGAATTCTTTTCATGGGTGTTTCCTGTTGGAAACTGAAAACCGCCTGCTAGCCCTAAGCCATGCTGGTCATTATGCCAGAAACGGTACTCTCCCATCAACTGTAAATCGCCTAACCCTTGAGATTTTTCTTTATCTCCAAGTCTGGCATGGTCATCTATTTCTATTAAACTGCGCTTAGCAAACGGCAGATCAATGAAAATATTGACATCATCCGTGACATGCCTTCCTATTTGATAATGATGGGTCACCTCTGTCGTTTTATTATGAACATCATGTCCCTGGTGATGTAGTTCATGGATCTGGCGGGCAGATTTGTCCTTCCAAACGATCTGATTGTAGAGGTAGTTAAAATACCATTTCGTATTACTTGGCCCAGCTGCATCAGCAGATTTTCCAAGCATTGAAATTGTGCATCCTCCCACCCCACAAGAAGCATACACATCTGAAATACCTATCCCGATAAAAGCGATCAATGACAGTATCAAAATTACCTTGCGCATAAAAACTCCTTTGTTGAGCAATAAAAGTTAATTAAATCAACGATTAGAGAGGAGCTTATACTTTTGGGACGTGTTCGATGCCGCGAATGAATAATAAAGACGGAAGACTAGCGATAGGATCAGGATAGACCGCAGAAGAGTTCATGATTAAAGGCACAGTTGCTATCTGCACATAATGATTTCCCCCTGCCCCTGAAGAAGGGACTTCTTTTTGATTGGAAGAGCCTTGATTGGTTGTAAATTTAAAAGGACTTGTAGATGATTTCATAGGCGCTTTAGCATAACACATACAAATCGCCCGCTGCCCGCCACACACTTCATCTTGACGATTTTGACTAATAAACTGCCCCAAAGGAATAAGCCATAGACAAAAAACAATAAGAAGAGAAAAATGCAGAAAGGTTCTCATAATTTGAAAGAATGGGCGGTGAAGGAATTGAACCCTCAACCTATTGAATGTAAGTCAATTGCTCTAACCAATTGAGCTAACCGCCCGAAATTTCTTTTTGTATTGCTTGGGCCGCTTTTGCAGGATGTTCTGCTTGAACGATTGGACGACCCACTACTAAAAAATTGCTTCCGCTTTCGATCGCAACCTTTGGGGTTGCGACGCGTTTCTGATCTCCAACATCTGCCCCAGAAGGACGAATGCCAGGAGTTACAATCACGAAATCTTTAGAACAATTCTTTCTGATCATGGCAGCTTCCTCCACAGAGGCAACAACACCATCAAGACCAGATTTCTGAGCTAATAAAGCTCTTTGAAGAACGAGAGATTCTAACTGATCGTCCTTCGCTTGGCTAGTTAAAACTGTCACTCCTACAATTAAAGGGGCTTGGACTTTTAACTTCTTGGCTTGTTCTTTGGCCGCTTTAACCGCTGCCTCCAACATTTCTTGGCCGCCGCTGGTATGGACTGTCAACATAAACAAAGGTGCAAAATCTTTTTCATTGGTAGGGGGTACACTTAAAGCTACAGCTGATTTAACGGCACTGGCCACAGTGTTTGGAATATCATGAAACTTTAAATCTAAGAATACTTTCTTGCCCTTAGATTGCAAATACCTCGTCACAAAAGGACCATAGGCTGTAAATAATTGGGAACCGACCTTAAAAATATCAACCGAGCTTTCAAGATCATCAATAATCTTCTTAGCTTCCGCAAATGTCTCTACATCCAGGGCTACGATTAATTGTGCTTTACTCATTTATGCAAACTTCCTATTAATTCACGGATATCTGAAATCTTATGGTCCTTCATGTAAGCTGTAATTCCCTCAAGGACTTCTATAGGAGCACGAGGGTTTACGAAGTTCATCGTTCCAACAGCCACCATACTAGCCCCTGCAATGATAAATTCTAATGCATCATTGGCGTTCGCAATACCCCCCATTCCAATGATAGGAATTTTGACGGCTTGATAGGTCTTATGAACCATGGCAACCGCAATGGGCCTGATTCCAGGGCCTGAAAGACCTCCTGTAAAGTTTCCTATTCTACTTTTGCGTGTTCTAATGTCAATAGCCATGGCCGTTAAAGTATTGATTAAAGATACGGCATCTGCCCCACCAGCCTCTGCAGCAACTGCAATCTCTGCAATGTCTGTGACATTAGGAGAAAGCTTGGCAATTACAGGCACCTTTGAAATGTTTTTGATCTTCTTGACCAAGTCTTCCGTCGCTGAAGGGTCTTGGGCAACTAATGTTTTATGCTTGAGATTAGGGCACGAAAGGTTCAATTCAATGGCCGCAATGTCTGTTTGACTATTGAGTTTCTCAACAATACCCACAAACTGCTCTGTGTTGTGCCCTAGGATGCTAATAATGAGGGGAACACCAATCTTCTTAAAGCCGGGTAACTTCTTGGCAATAAATCCATCAATACCCGGATTCTCAATACCAATGGCATTGATCATCCCTGAAGGTGTTTCCCAAATACGCACAGGAGGATTTCCTACTTGGGGCTGATATGTCACCGTCTTAGGAACAATAGCACCCAGTTTCTTGACCTCTTCGAGATTATAGTACTTCTCGGCATGGCCAAATGTTCCTGAGGCAACTGTTACAGGGTTCTTGAATGATACGTTGGCAATTTTGACAGATAGATTCATAGATTAATGAAAAATAATTTGATCCAAATCAAATGCTGGCCCGTCGTGACATACGGTCTTATAGCCTTCTTTGGTTTCAATCGAACACCCCAAACAAGCCCCCAAACCACAGGCCATGATTTCTTCGCTGGCTGCCTGACCTTTAATACGATTCTTAATGGCGAAATCTTGGACCGCTTTCATCATGGGGTTGGGTCCGCATGTATAAATAAAGGTGTCATTAGGAGCAAACTTCACTTTATCAAATAGTGCGCTTACTCGTCCTTTAATTCCAACTGAGCCATCATCCGTTGCAATATGGACTTTAACTCCGTTATCTTTAAATTCTTTCATGGGATACACATGGCCGCGGGTACGTCCGCCATACATTAAGGTCAGTTCTATTTTCTTCTTTTTAAGGACATCTGAAAGGATCAACATGGGAGCAATACCAATACCTCCTGCCACCATAACAACCTTCTTAGTTTCTTCAGGAGGCATGACAAAAGGAGTCCCCAAAGGTCCTAGGACATCCAGCATGTCCCCTTTTTGCTTATTGGATAAGAGATTGGTGCCCGGACCTACAGGCTCGTAGAAGATTTCAACGTATCTTTGGGTGCGATACACACTAAATGGTCGACGGAAGAATGGCTCCAGTCCTTGGGATGTGCGGATATGAACAAATTGACCAGGTTGAACTGCCTTTACAAGATCAGGAGCATCAAAACAAAGCCGCCAAAACTGCGGACAAAGCTTCTCATTGCTGACAACTTTATAAATATTCTGAATTTGTTCCATTAACGATACACATCCTTACGGTGCTTTACTCGATAAATACTAATCAACTTTTTCTTATCATCAATGGTATAGAGAACCCGATAGTTTCCGATCCTAATCCGCCAACCATCTTTTTCAACGAGTTTCTTAACATTCGTTGGTCGCGGATGGGTTTTTAAATCTTCGATAGTCTCAAAAACAGATTGAATAACAGCTTTAGGAAGGGATTCTATTTCTTTAGAGACTTTCTGCTCAATAATAATACGATACATTAACGTATTCGGCCTTGCGCTTTAAGTTGTTTAGCAAATTGATCGAAATCAACAAAAGATTTGGCAGACTTTTTAGCTTTCTTTAAATCTAAAGCATCTTCTAAATCTTCGATATGCTCTAGAAGTTTCTGATAAATTTTGACAGGCATAAGAACGGATTTTCGGTGTCCTTTTCTATCAACAACAAATTCTGTCTGTACCGTCATAGTTATGTCTCCTTTGAACGAAGTATAGCATAAATCCCCCCGAGGCCAAATGAAATCCTAGTTCTGGCATTTGGTGCAATAGAATGTGCTGCGACCGGCTTGGGTGATTCTTATGATTGGTTTCTTGCATTTCACGCAAGGCTTATTTTCCCTGGCATAGACTTGAATCAAGCGTTTAAAGCCCCCTTCTTCTCCAGCAGCATCTCGGTAATTGCGCATGGAGGAGCCTCTGTGGTCGATCGCTTCTTGAAGGACTTTGAGAGTTTGAGTGTAAATCTCTTGAGCTTGGCTTTGGGTAATTTTGCCAGATAACTGTTTAGGATTGATACCAGCTCTAAAAAGGATTTCACAGGCATAGATATTGCCTATACCTGCGACGAAGGTATGGTCTAGAAGGAGATTTTTAATAGGTCTTTTGCTGTGGCGGGTCTTTTCAAAAATATACTTTGGATGAAAGTCTTTTTCAAAAGGCTCAGGACCAAGAATGGTCAAATGCTTAGACTCAGAGAAGTCTTTGATCAAGCGCAATTGGCCAAACTTGCGTTGATCATTGTAGTGAAGCCAGGTGTCATCCGTAAATCCGAAATGGATATGTGTATGCTTATCAGCCTTGCCACCCACCACCAGTTGGCCTGTCATCATGACTTGGATGAGCAAATATCTTTGGTTAGACAGTTCGAATAAAAGAGCCTTTCCTCGACGGATCACTCGATTAACGGAGTGTCCTTGAAGTCCTTTAATGAATTCTTTTTGTGGGGTTCGTAGAACAAATGGATCGTTGATTTTGATTATATGAAATGTCTTAGAAGCGATTTTCTTCTGCAGATCCCGCTTAATTGTCTCTACTTCAGGAAGTTCTGGCATTAGATACCCATAAGCTTCTTAATGAGTTTCATAATCTTAATTTGCGCTTCTTCTAAATCTTTGACTTTAATGACGCCTGGAATGTCCCAATTACCAAGATCAATGACAGGACGGTTATAGATAAGCGCATAACAAATCTCAGAGTGGGTCCCATAGCTTCCTGGAAGAGCAACAACGATGTCTGCACAAGCAGACACAATGGTATTTCTGGCATATCCAATTGTTGTGGGAAGAGCTATATCAATATATAAATTTGCGTCTGCTTTTTCTTTGCCAGGAAGTATTCCAATTGTCAAACCTCCTGCTTTCTTAGCGCCCTTGGCCGCTGATTCCATGGCACCGCCTAATCCGCCACAGACAAGCACGCAATCAAGTTCTGCAATCATCTTTCCTACCTTCTCAGCTAACTCTTCCGTTTTGGAGCCAATACTGCTTCCTCCTATGACGGAAATAGTAATTTTCTGTTTTCTCAAGCTAAACCCCTCTCAAATAGGACTAATTTCTAAAAACGATTTTACCTGCGTAAACAGTTGCTTCAACCTGACCACAAAGTTCCCATCCGATAAAAGGGGAATTCTTCGATTTGGATGCAATGCCTTCAAGAACAAAGGTCCATTTCTTCTTCTCATCAATGATGGTTATATCTGCATCCATTCCTTCTTTAATCGTACCTTTGGTTGATAAACCAACAATGCGGGCAGGAGTGGTAGACATTTTATCAACCATTTTGGGAAGATCAATGATACCAGGGTTCAATAATTCTTTAATCGTAAGACCCAAAGATGTCTCTAATCCAATAAGTCCAAAAGGTGCCCCATCAAAGCCTACTTCCTTGTCTTCCTTAGTGTGCGGTGCATGATCAGTGACAATACAGTCTATGGTTCCGTCGGCAATGGCTGCTTTGATGGCTTCTACATCTTCTTTGGAACGCAGAGGCGGATTGACTTTCGTTGAGGTATCAAAGCTGGCACAGGCTTCATCTGTAAGCGCAAAGTGATGAGGACAGGCTTCTGCAGTTACTTTAATACCCTGTGCTTTAGCTGTTCTTATCAGATCACACGAACGTTTGAGACTCATGTGACACAAATGGACTCTGGCACCTAGGTAGTTGGCAATTTCAATGTCACGGGCAACAGTCACTGTTTCAGCAATCCCAGGGTCTCCTTTTAAGCCAATGCGTGTGGAGGTCGCTCCCTCATTCATGACTCCTCCTGCTGTCAACAAAGGATCTTGGCAATGCTCCATAATTAAAACATCCAGCATTTTGGCATATTCCATGGCGAGTCGAAACAAGCGGCTATTGAGGACTGATTTTCCATCATCTGAAAAGGCGATACAGCCTGCGCTTTTTAATTCAGCCATATCTGTCAGCTCTTCGTCTTTTTGGGCCTTAGTGAGTGCTCCGATTGGAAGAACGTTACAGAGGCCTACACGTTTGGCTTCACGTATGATGTATTCCACCGTCATAGGATTATCGATCACAGGATTAGTGTTTGGCATACACATGATCGTCGTGAAACCACCTTTAACAGCGGCCTTCGATCCAGTTTCAATTGTTTCTTTACCTTCTTGTCCAGGTTGGCGAAGATGCACATGGATGTCTATTAATCCTGGCAGGACTTTTTTGGCCTTAGCATCAATGATTTCATGATCTGCTTCGTCAATGGTTGCAGCAATTTTGACAATCTTACCTTTTTCACAAAGAATAGATTGGGGTTTATCCCAAACTTTATCGTGATTGACGATAATTGCATTCTTAATAAGTAATCCCATATTTATTCTCCCTTAGCACCCAAGACTAAATACAATACGGCCATACGTACGGCCACTCCATTGGTGACTTGCTGTAAAATGACGGATTGTTTTCCATCAGCCACTTCCGCTGAAAGCTCGACCCCACGATTTGTTGGACCTGGATGCATGACGATCAAATCAGAAGCGCCCTCTGCTAATTTAGCCTGATTAATCCCAAACAATCTTGAATATTCACGTAAAGACGGTAAAAACTTTGCTTCCTGTCTTTCTTTTTGAAGGCGAAGAGCAATGATAGCATTTGAATTTTTAATAACACGCTTTAAATCATAGTCAACTGTCACACCCATTTGCTCAATGCCTCGAGGCATGAGCGTCCCTGGTCCACAGACCGTCACCTTAGACCCTAGCTTGGTCAATCCCCAAATATTCGAACGGGCCACTCTCGAATGAAGAATGTCTCCTACAATTGCGACCTTTAAGCCTTCAATCTTTCCGAATTTTTCTTTGAGAGTAAAAATATCTAAAAGCGCTTGGGTTGGATGTTCTCGACAACCATCCCCCGCATTAATGACAGAGCAGTTAAGCCCTTGAGCTAAGATCATAGGTGCACCGGAAAGGCCGTGACGGACAACCATGGCATCTACGTTCATGGCTTCAATGTTTTTGGCTGTATCCAAAAGGGTTTCCCCTTTGCTAGTCGAGGAAGTATTGATTGAAATATCTAATGTATCGGCCGATAAACGTTTGGCTGCAAGCTCGAAAGAAATACGAGTTCTGGTAGAAGGTTCAAAGAAAAGGGTTACAACTGTCTTCCCTCGAAGGGCAGGGACTTTTTTAATATCACGGGAAGAGACTTCTTTAAAGGATGTGGCTGTTTCTAAAATAAGCTCAAGTTCTTCTTTAGAAAGTTCTTCTAAACCTAATAAGTGTTTTCTTTTCCATTCCATTATTTGTCCTCCAAAACAACTTCATCTTGCTGTCCATCTGTTTCCCCAAGCACAACTTTTACATTTTGATTCTTGTTAGTAGGAACATTCTTTCCCACAAAATCTGCTCGAATGGGTAATTCGCGGTGGCCGCGATCGATCAAGACAGCCAGTTCAATCTTGGCTGGGCGCCCAAAATCATTAAGGGCATCAAAGGCGGCACGAATGGTCCTTGCAGTAAAAAACACATCATCCACTAAAACAATACGTTTATCTGTGATGTCAAAATCAATTTGGGTGGCACGAACAACTGGCTTTGCTCCAACCAGTGTCAAATCATCGCGGTAGAGAGTAATGTCCAGAATTCCCATAGGCACATCCACTTTTTCGATGTCCTTAATGGCTGCTTTAAGACGTTCGGCTAAAGTGACTCCACGGGTCCTAATTCCAATTAAACATAAACCCTCAAGCCCGCCCTTTTCTACTATTTCATGGGCCATGCGTGAGATGCTGCGGCGAATAGTTTCTTGATCCATAATCTTATTGTTGGCCATGAGATAACCCCATATAAACAAAAAGCCCGCTTTCTAAGATTAGAAAACGGGCTTTGTTTGGTTGTTCTATATTCATTCTAAATCCTTCTTGGCCTCACAGGACCAAATTAAAAGATGCAATTACCTACAAATCTGCTGCAAGCATACCATTGGAAATCTTCCCTGTCAACTAGTGGCCACCTTATAAAAGAACGCAGAAATTTGCGTCACCATTTGTATATTTATGTACCTGGATTGTAGCGCTTCGGGGAGAAAGCAAAAATTTGATCTATATCAAGAAGTTAATTCCCTCACGCTGCAGGGGCTTGGGGTTTGGCTTGTTGTCCTAAGGTGATGAGAATAACGGCTAAGACAATGAGGCTTGCGGCCCATAGAGTTTGAGGAGTCAATTTCTCTCCGGCTAAGAGCCACCCTAGGAAAACGGCAACCAAGGGATTTACAAAAGCATATGTGGAAGCTAAGGCTGAGCCTACTTCTTTAAGGAGCCATATATAGGCTGTAAAACCTATAAATGATCCAAAAATGACTAAATAAGTAAAAGATAACCATGATTTACCACTGACGGCTGTAAGTGACAAATGGCCCCATTCTCCTAAACATACACTCACCAACAATAAAATCGCTCCTCCTGCGATCATCTGCATGGCTGTAAAAGCGAGGATAGATGCGGGAATGTTGGCATGTCTCGAATAGATGGAACCAATGGCCCACCAAAGCGAGGCTAACAGTAAAACAATCACTCCTAAGAGATGCAAATGTCCCTTAAAGACTGGTCCTAATAAAACCATGACCCCTATCAAACCTAATACTAGCCCTGCCATAGTTATTCCATGGGGCCTTTTTCCTTTATAAATCAGCCATTCCAAAAGCACCATCCACCAGGGTGTGATAGCAATGATTAATGCTGCCAGGCCTGAAGGCACATAATGCTCTGCCCAAACAACAGAACCGTTTCCACCCAGCAGCAAAAGACCACCTACAATGGTGGCATTGATCCATTGTCTTTGTGTGGGTTGCCCAAGAATTCCTCGGTAGTAGCAATATGCATAAAGGATTACTCCTGAAATCAAGAATCTCGTCCCTGCCATGATAAAGCTTGGCATGGTTTCAATAGCAAAACGGATCGCCAAATAAGTGGAGCCCCAAATCAAATAGACAGCGGCAAAAGCGAAAACAATTTTTAATCTCTTAGTATCCATAATTTCTATATGATCTTTTAATGATTGGGGAAAAAGATGTGATTTAAGTCTGTAGGAATATATTCAAATCTTTGATGGGCGTCAAGTTGATTATGATGGGGACAAAACCTTCAATCGGCATATCTTTGAATTCTTCAAATCCATTCATAACAATGTCCTGGCCACTTTCTTCAATAGTTAACTGAGAAGGGTCTAAATCAATCCCCCCAACATCCTTGGCTGATGATGTTGCCATGGCTGAATCCATAATTTCTTTGGGTTGATCTCTATTTAAAATCCTAAGGCCATCCGCAATGACATCCTTGATGGTGGTCTCAGGACGGACTTGGAGGGTGACCAGTCGATCATCCGTATCAAAGGAGGCTTCATGGTCAATTTCGAAACCAAACACCTGGGCATAGGCATCGATCGTCTTGGCTGCTTGTACAATTTGTTCATCATTAAGTGCCTGTTGACCTGCCTGAGGGTTATCTACTTTGATCGTGTCTCCTTTTGCAACATCTAAGACAACCATTTCAGACTTCTGACCGATATGCTTCTTAACAATGTCCCATGTTCTGCGATCAACAATATACTCATCAGGATCTTCCACGATACCATCAACGACTCCCTTATTAAGTCCATGGCAAGCTACAATGCGAATATGGTTCACATCTTTATCAACGGGATTCACGCTATAGCCAGTAAAAGAAAGTTTGGCATTAATCATCTCTTCAACCAGGACTGCTCTCGCCCCTGATTTCCATACACTCAAAACACCTTCAAAAAGCTGTGGTAAATTGCGGGCATTTAATTGAGTTTTATACTTACCTGCCTTGGCTTCCTTCTGGGTGTCCTCATCCAAATCAGAAGAACGCACCGCCACAGCGCCAAAGACGGCCAGACGATTCTTAAGAGACTTAGAAAGATTATCCTGGTTGGTTTCAAGAATATGATTAATTAAATTTCGTTTAGCATCTACGTATTTTTGAATATGCTCTGGTCGCACAACATTTTCAATAAGATAGTAATCATCCAGGATATCTTTTAAAGCTGCCTTAACTTTTACATCTTTTGAACGAGTATCCTTGTCTAAGAAATCTATTAAAGCCTTGGATTGATGAATCACTAAATCCCTATAGCCCATGGTCAAAGCATTCCGAAGTTCATTATCTAAGGCCTTAGGTTTACCTTGATCGTTCCATAAACTATGTTCGAAAGGCTGGATCACAAAGCCTTCGGGAGCCACAGGTGATTTACCCTCAAGTCCAAAACTCTCCCCACTCATAATGATGGTATTAATATCTACAATTTCTCCGGCATGGGCGCCTTTACCACCGGCAACAGCTCTGGCATAACGGTCTTTCAAATCTTTCTTCCAAATAATGCCTCGACCTTGCTTCTTTTCCACTTCTATTTTTCTTCCCTCAATTAATTGTTCAAGTCTATCTGACATATCCGGACGTATATCTTTTAAATTTAAACCAACGCTATCCATCTTCCGTTGTATACGAGATAAATTTCTTAATTTGGATGTTGTACGTAATGTGTATTTGTTGGCTATATCAATTAATTCCTTTTGATGTGCGGATAGTCTATTTCTCGCTGAATGCCAAAGCTCATTAAGTGCACCCTGAATCCTGTCGATAGTCCAATCACTTTGCCAATGGCCATTAGCCATTTTGATGTGACCTGAAAGCCTTTTAGCTTGATGATATAATGCGGTCATCTTAATAAAAATTTGTTCCATTGAACTTGTCTGGTCTTCCAATAATTCTTGAGCATCTTTGGAATTCTTCTGAAAATCTTCAATGCCTTTGATGGCCTGAGCTTGAAGAAAAGGATTAAGAGATTCTTTTAATTCCGGCTTTTGTGCTAAAAGGCTAGTAATGATCTCCTCCATGTCTTCTTCAGAAATCAAAGAATGATAATTCACATCATTGATGATAGCCTTTAAAAGATTAGTGTTATCAATCGACATTAAAATAGACTGGAGTTCCTCTTTAGTGCGCTTTTGCTTTGTCTTAAAACCATGGTACTGATTAAAAGATTTTTGAATTCCTTCTGAAGGGTTTTGAAGAAGAACATACAAATACCCCGTGTCTCCATCTAAATAGAGGATATCTCCATTATTAATGACAATGTCCTCTTGTTGATAGTTAGATAATTCATACGTGATAACTTTCTTGCCTTTTAAAGTGTAGTCTTTATGGATCTTATGTCCTTTGGCAGCTCTAAAGACCAGCGTCTGTTCTTTAATGGCTGCAGCTAACAAAATTAATCCTGGGATATTATCTGCCCTAGCCCGGCTAGCCCCATGACTATTGGTACTTCCAGATGTCAAAACAAGACCATTGGAGGCTTTTGTTTTAGGATCATCATCTGTATCTGCTAACGTAGCGATAAAAATACCTCCTTTAAAATCTGGAGGCAACTTTTGGGAATCATTAATCACCGCACGTCCAAGGGTCACTCCCCGGTTCATGCTTGTGCCCCCTAAAGATATGTCGCTCACCTGATCATCACCAGATGTCACTTCAGTCAATTTATTGCGCTCAAAAGGAGGAAACAATTGTGGGTATTGAACTCTGGCCAACAGCTCAATAGTAAAGGGTATCTTTTCGTAATCAGGTCCTTTAGCTACCGTTGGAATAGATAAATAAAGATTGTCCGTTTTAGCTAATCGTCCCATACCTTGGGGAGATAAGATTTCATCTAAATCATCCACAGTTAATTTATTATTGAGAAGCTTTTTGTTTCTAAATGTATCGTGTCTTGGACTATCGAAGAAGAACTCCCCTAACACAGCCATGCCCCAAACAAATTTCTTCATTTGAAGGTCTTTAATCAAGTAAAAAATGATTGTGTCGGTTAAGGTGGGAACTTTGAGTTCAACAACCTGAAAGCCTCCCATGACTCCAATGGGCCTTTGAGATCCAAATTCTTCTAAATTCTGAGCAATGAGAGCTATTTTTTGATGAGCTATATCAGTGCCTGTTTCAGGCTCAAGGTTCTCTAAGTCTTTGAGCATGATTGAAATAGGTGATTGTTTTGATGCTTCCAGGTAAGGCCTATTGATAACATCAAGCTCTTTATCTTTGATTAAAGCACCCCTGGCTCTGGCCAGATCGAAAGCTTTCATCATTTGATCTAATTTTCTTTGACCATTGGGATAAGAAGAGAAATCAAACCCTAATGGCTTCAACAAAGCTTCCACGGCTTCGATCCACTTGATTGTCTCCAGCGGCGGTTCATTAGTTATCGATTGTTTTGATACTGCAGCGGTTTTCGAACCCCCTCTATTCAAATAGCCATCAGCAATGAAGCGTTGAGCCAAGAAATCAATAGAATCAGAAGCACTTTTTAGTTCACTCCTATTGATTAATAGATCCAAGTCCAGTGTGGAGGTGATCGCTTGAATAGTAAACATAAGCTTCTCAGGTAATTCACTGATAAAACTCGCCCCTGAATCTTTATCAAATTTAGCATCAAAACTATACCCCTGAGGATTCACTTCAAAACCAACTGCTCTAAATGCTTTGATCAAAGCTTCAAATCTGATGCGATAGCCAGGATTTCCAGGGACTTTAGGATCTCCTTCTGGTCCACTGTCCGTATAATGAATATAAATTCTTCCCCCATCCTTAGGAGGCCTTAAATCAAACTGGATATACGCGCTATGCATCCCTATTTTAAAAAGGATGAACAAAAACTGATCGTCTGAAAATATGTCTATTTTGGTATCAAAACTAGTTCCTTTGTTTCTTAATTGTCTATTTTGATGAATGAGTTGTCCCTTGGCAAAAGCCTGGGCTGCATAAACCATGGCCAAAGGCATTTTTTGAGAAGGGCGTTCTCTAGCATCAATATAACCAATGTCCATATTAAGTGAAAGATTCAAGTCAGATGCTGCCTGACCAATCTTAACTTTAACAATTTGTTCTTCCCCTAAATCTTGGCCTTTCACATCAATCGGGTTCTTATGGGCTTTTTGATGGACAATATTAATAAGTTCTGCAAAGCTGATTGCTTTCATTTCTTTCTCGCTATATTGTTCTGCGCCTTTCTCATAAATAAGCTTCTTAGTTTTGTCCATATCATATCTGCCCAACTCTTTGGCAATGTCCTCAGGAAGAACATGTTCTACCGTCAATGATTTATGTTTAGCTGATTTTAACCCTCTTTGGTATTCTTCTTTAATCATTAAAAAGATCCTTGCAATGTTCTTTCCACCGGCCAAGTCCTTGTCTGATTGGGCCACATTATCCAAAAGAACATCCTTCTTCTGTTGTTTATACAAATACAGATACAACTGAATCATTTGCTCAAATAAATGAAACATGTCATTGGTTTCACCCAAGGTTCTTTCTTCTTTATGTAACAAGGCAATGACTTTTGAATTTAAATCCTCAAATTCCTGCATGGATTTCATGAGCTCATTGGCTTTTTTGTTGGTTCGAGGTTTCGTGTCAGGAGGAAGTATCTCATAGTTAACGATAGAAATAGACTTCGAGTTGGCATCAAATTCCAAAGACCTAGATTGAAAAATGTCTTGCGATGCAAGAGCTAATGAGGGTTGTTTTGGAGGATTATTTTTAAGTCCCTCAACCTTAGAAGATTGCAGTGCTTGCTGAGGTGATATAACCCTTAAAGTGTTATTGGTATGATCGATTAACAGAATCGTTCCGTCATTGCCCACAGAGGCAACTGTATAAATGGAAGACTCTACTTCAATAGGAATTGGAACAAAAGCCCCTTGATGTTCAGACACATGAATCAAATTGGAGGATTGAATTACCCGAACTTTCTTGTCTGGTGAATAAAAAACCTGGTGGTCAACTGAGGGGGTTGGATGGATAGAAAGCTCTTCATTAATAATATCTACGTAATTAAGCTTACCTGGAGAAGAAACGGCAATTCTTGAATTCGATTCAAATGAAATAAATGATCTGGAGGGATCTATATCCTCTAACCATTGGTAATATACGTGCCTCCCATCCGATCTTCTGAGAAGATAGATGCTACCCCAATCAGTTAAGGTTGTAATATATGTGCCATCCTCAGAGAAAGCCCATGAAACAGGTGAATTCTTAAATTGCAAAGCTAATCTTTCTTTAATACCTGAAAGACCTCCTATAAATTTTCCCTCTTTTGTTGCCCATACGTTGATATATTGTCTCATTCCTATAGCCACATCTCGTCCATCTGGAGAATGGGCAATGAGGTCGACTGGGGGTGAATTTACTTCGTCGAAAACATTTCTTATTCTACTTTTAAATTCTCCGTTTTCAGCATTCCATTCAAAAACCTGGCCTGCTTCATGGCCTGTTTTTAAAAATTTTCCATCTGGTGTAAAGTCAAGCGCATAAGCACGATTAAAAGTATGATCCCCCTTGTTTTCGAAACTAAATAGTTCCTTTAAACTCAATGCATTTAATATTTTAATCTCTTGATTGTTCAATATCACGGCCACTTTTCTGCCATCGGGGGAAATGGTGTATCGCGTGATATTCTTGCCTTCAAAAGACTTGTATGCATCCCCTGCATTGGCCCAATTGATAGTTCCTGCTTTTGATTTAAGATCAGCTGCTTCAAAAACATGGACAGCATTTTTGTGTGCATCAGGGACTGTCAAAATTTTCAGTTCACTAATACCTCCCAAACCCATCAACTGATGCCCATAAGGAGAAAAAACAACTGGCTGTTTATCATAAACAAACTTATTTAAGCATGATTTAACAATCTTCCGTCGCACCACATCATAAATCCCTATTAGTCCTCCAGTTCCTCGCATCTCAATAGCCATATAATATCCATCAGGGGAATAGGCTAAAATAGAACCTTCCTTGATCTTTTCAACTATTTTAAAGGTTTGAGCATCCAAAATATACGTACCTGAGCTGTAAGCTAAGGCAAGGCGTGTCCCATCGGGAGAAAATTGGGGTGAATATTGCGGATAATCAGTAATCATATGAAATTCTGCCTTCTTAACACTCCCAACATAGGCTCCATTCACTGTGACAACGACCACTCTTTGGCCATCTGGAGAAAGGGTTACGGAATTAATGTTCTCAGGAAAAATAGAGTAGAAAAAATGTCCATTACCATAACCAAAATAAACTTTATTTCCCGCTTTAAAGACAAGCTTTCCAGCAGAGGAATATAGAATACTTCTTATCTGATTGTCTTCATCATTAGAAGAATTTTCTAAAATATCCCTCCTTAAACTCTCTTTTATAACAGTACTTATAAACATTCCACTATTTGCATTCCAATAATAAGCAAAGCCCAATGGATGTCCCGTTACGATCTGTTTTCCATCAGGAGAGAATGCCATGGAGGAAACATCTATAAAAGGATGGTTGTCATTTGATCTTAAAATATATTTCTTTTCGTATGTCTGTGCATCCACAACCAAGATTTCTGTATTGAAGGCAACCGCCAATAATTTCCCATCCGGTGAAACAGCAAAAGTTTTAATAGGTCGGTTAAACTCTTCCTTTGTCTCAACCGCCTTGCTCCAGTCAAAATTAAAGTCAAAATTAAAATCACTAGCCTCACCCGCTTCAAACACATAGACAGCATTTTTATGTGCATCAGTGGCTGTCAAAATCTTTCCGTCTTTAGACAAAGATAGGTTCACAATCAAGCCGTCTCCTGTTGTGAAACTATTGATTTCATTGAATGTCTGGGTATCCCATAGTTTGACGGTCGTATGATTATGAGTTGTAGCCATATATTTTCCATTTTCGGATATGGCAACATGCGTCATGATATTTACCCCATCAGGAGGTAGTTCTCGAAGTCGATCTAAATCTCTATCAAACACCTTCACATCCCTCTGCTGTGAGCCAATCACTGTGTAACGGCCATCTCCTGAGATTGCTAAAGAACTTACTTCCCCCTCTAAATCAAAAAACTTGTTTTGTGAAGGTTTGGCTAAATCATAGATGCATACCTTCTCCTCTCCTTTTCCAAAACCTTTACCTCCTATAGCTGCATACTTTCCATCAGCAGAGATCGCTATGGCAGTGATTTCTTTGAAACCTCCGGTCTTTAAGGAAAGCTTCTTTTTAAAACTTTTATCTCCCTCCGGCTCCCAAATCGAAACTGTATTTTCATCATTTAATCCTAAAATACGGCTGCCATCTTTAGACATCGCAATGGTTAGAATATTTTCCTTTAAAGGAAAACTCTCTCTTAAAGGAATTCCTTCCTTAGACCATAGAATAATGTTTTTTCTATTGGGAGATATGGTAAGAATATCGTTTTTTGCGGACAAGGCCGTACCTGGTTGATGAATAGAAGCATATCCTGCAATGGATCCCTCAATCTTAATTTCCTCGCCCGTTGATTGATCCCATAACCTCACTTTTCCAGCCCCGTTCTGAGAGAAAATGATCGTCCCGTCTGTGGATACACCCGATGATCTCAATGGGTATGAAACTTCCTCCCCAGGATGAATTTCCCGCACCAAAGCCCCTTTGCTCCAGTCGAGGGCTAAAGCCTGGGGTGATTTGATTTCAGTGTTTACTTTTTCCGCAATAGGTGCCTCCCAGATTTTAGCGGTGCCATCTTGACTGGCGGTCAGTATCTTGGTTCCATCGGCTGAGAATCTGGCAGTCCATACTGAATCCAAATGTCCTTCTAATGTTCCAATTTCTTGCCCCGTACTAACATCCCAAATTCTTACGGTTTGATCGGAGCTGGCCGTTACTACTTTAGTGCCATCAGGAGAAAAATTGGCATTGCGGACATCTTTGGTATGACCTTTAAATTTTTGCATCTCTTTGCCTGTTTGCACATCAAAAATCCTGGCCACATGATCGTCACTGGCCGTCACCACTGTGGTACCATCAGGAGAAAAACTGGCAGAAAAGATTTCACCTTTATCCTCTTCAATCCGAACTAACTTATCTCCCGTTATTGCATCCCAAATAATCACTATACTAGGGTTGACAGTGACTACTTTTGTTCCATCAGAAGAAAATTGTGCATCTATAACTTCATAATGATCAAGTTTTACTTTCATTTCCCCAGTCATAGCATCTAAAATAATAGCATAACCATCGTCGGTGGCAATTACCACCTTTGTTCCATCAGGAGAAAAGCTAACAGCATGAATTATGTTCAGCGTTCCCAAAAAAGGCAAGTCTTTGAAACGTCTCATCGGCTTATATGTCTTTGTATTCCAAATGACAATTTCACCAGCCGCATTAGCTGTGACGATCTTTGTTCCATCCTTTGAGAATTGCGCATGCCGCCATTCTTTATTGTTATCAATCTTTACTAACCCTTGTCCCGTAGCAATATCCCGAATTTTTATAGCACCACCTTCATACACGGTCATAATTTTTGTTCCATCAGGAGAAATATCTGCCTTAAGCAAAGGCTCGGTATGCTTGAAATCTTTGAATACCTCGGCCTTGCTCCAGTCAATACCTTGTGCTCCTTGCACATGAGCAATAGGCCCATTATGTTCTTTTGGGTGAGATGTTTTTTGCTGGATTAATTGAGTGATGTATTCGTATAACATCTTGTCGTACTCATCAACAGCATCGAAGTCGATATCAATATAATCCTTAACTTTCACCGGAAAATTCTTAAACCGAACTCTCTGTTGTATTTTTTCATTCTCATAGCCCTCCTTAAGAAGATTGAGTTGCTCTAGTGTTAATAATTTTGAATAACTATCGATATCAATCAGTCTTAGTTTCTTTTGCGAACCAAATGTTTGGGTGTGGGCTGCTGTTGCGATATCCTCTTGGAGGAGTTCATCTAAATCAGGAAACTTAGCTTTAACCGTCCTTTTAATGACTTCATATTTAATTACTTCTCCTCTCAATTTGGGATCAATGCCTTTGTTAATAACAACAATCAAACCTCCACCCTTTGACGAATCAAAACTGTAACTAGGCCTTCCTTGAAAGATATTATTTTTATTCTCATATTCAATAATTTTCACGCCAGTGCCAGATTTTCCCCATGACAAATTACCATCTGGACCTACCTCTTTTGTCTTAAATTCAGAGGAAATGAGCTGAAGAGAAACTTTCGCGGCTAATTTCTCAAATGTTGAATGAAAATTTTCTAAAGTGGGCTTAGCCTGCATGGCCTTGTCAATAATAGGCTGAAAATTGACTTGGGCTAGGATTGCCTGGGCAACCCTCACTTCGGAAATTGGCCGGTTTTCATCTAAGAGATGTGACACTTGGCCAAATTGGGCCCCTCCGGAGAAGTATTTTCTGGGGATTGGCTTTTGGGTGATCAAGTCTGGTTCTTCTTTAATGTAGTTGTAGACGCCTTTTTTGAAGGCTTGGAGGTAGCGTTGATAAATTAATTCAATATCTGTAGAGGCAGGTTCTAAACCTGCCTGCCGGACAGGTGGGCCTGCCCTTTGTGATTGGGTGGGTTTGGAACCCACCCCTACGATTTTATTCTTATCCACATACATCCTAACCAAAATCGAATCCTTGATTTTCTTTTTGTACCATGTGGCTAGGATTAGACTATTGTAAACCTGTCTCAACTGGGCAAAGTTGGCGCCTTCATTGACTTCTTTCTCCAAAGCTGGAATGATGATTTCACGGATAATTTGGGAACCGATTTTATTTGATTCCGTAGGCGCAGGCCCCTGTGCCTGCCGTTGTAAAGGGCGACCTCGGGGGGTCGCCCCTACGATATTTTTATCCATCGCCAAATAATCCTCCTCCAACATCACCTTCAACCTTGCTTCCACCACAAAAGCCGTATTGTTCTTGGTATACATCCCCGCTTTCTCAGGTACAATCCAGACTTTATTGAATGTATTGAAAGGAATATTGGTTGTGCCGTAGCGTTTGGCGGCTTCTTGATAAATCCGCTTCCAAAAAGACTGGCCCATGGCTTCTTCAGGATAGATCAATGTAGCTGTCACCTGTTTTAACATGTAGTCCTGGGCCAGAAGGTCACGGCCCATTTCTGTCTGTCCAAAGCTCTCAGGGACTATGCGGTTCTTCTCATAGGGACTTAGGTTCACCCACAGGTCCTTTTCTGGCACTGTTAAAGAGGCCAAAAAATACCTAATGAGACGATTGGATTCTTCCGTCAAATTATGTGCATCATCGACGGAACCATACCCTGTATCTAGGATAAAATCGAACCTAAAAGGATTGTCGGGATGGACCTTGATTCCTTTTAATATGGGTGGATTTAAAGGTGGGCTGAGGTGCACCATGGTTCCTGGTTCTGGTAACTGTAGGGGCGACTCTTGCAGTCGCCCTTTTGAGGCAGGGGCAAGCCCTGCCCCTACATCAGCATAAACAGGCATTGGCCCAATAATGCTCGTTACTATAAAGCACAAGATAATAAAAGGTATACAGACTTTCTTCATGATACCGAAAGTATACCCCCTATATTTATATATTGCCAATCGCTTAAGCTAGCTTAGGGGATTAATTAGAAAGGTTAATAAGCAGTACAAATTCACCCTTAGGGGGATGGGTGGTGAAGTGTTTGATGAGTTCAGAAGATTTAGCTTTTTTGACTTCTTCGAACATTTTAGTCAGCTCCCGGGCAACCACCATAGTTGGATCATTAAGGACTGTTTGGATGTCTTCTAATGTCTTTAAAAGCCTGTGGGGAGATTCGTAGAAGATGAATGTTCCGTCTTGACCCTTTAAAGCCTCAAGCTTTTTGCATCGCCCCACGGTCTTGGGGGGCATAAAACCCTCAAAGGTGAATCTATGAGAAGCTAGGCCTGAAAGTGTCAAAGCCGTGACTAAAGCTGTAGCTCCTGGGATGACAGTGATGGGAATGTTGTTATCTTGGGCTAACTTAATTAATGTGTAGCCTGGATCTGAAATACCCGGTGTCCCTGCGTCGCTGACAAGGGCAATAGATTTCCCTTCTTTGAGCAATCCAATCAAATACTGCCCCTTGATGTTCTGGTTATGATCAAAAAAACTGGTTGTAGGCTTTTTAATCTCGTAGTGGTCTAAAAGGACTTTGGTGTGTCTGGTATCTTCGGCCGCGATTAAATCAACAGATTTAAGAGTTTCAATGGCCCTTA
This sequence comes from Candidatus Omnitrophota bacterium, assembly GCA_044225175.1. Taxonomy (GTDB): domain Bacteria; phylum Omnitrophota; class Gorgyraeia; order Zapsychrales; family Fredricksoniimonadaceae; genus JACQCF01. The sequence goes on from JBGAJA010000002.1 coordinate 28,757, forward strand.
AAGTGATGTCTTTAAGGTTTCCTATTGGGGTTGAGACAATATAAAGCATTATTCCACAGTCACGGATTTGGCCAGGTTGCGAGGCTGGTCTACATCATTACCGCGTTTGACAGCAATGTAATAGGCAATGAGTTGTAACGGAAGCACAGCCACTAAAGGAGTGAGCAATTCTTCAATCTTAGGGACTTCCACAACATAATCCGCATGATGGGCAATCTCACGATTCCCTTCTGTTGCAATCGCAATAACATTTCCTTTGCGGGCGCGTATTTCTTGAATATTAGAAATCATCTTTTCATAGACGTGGGAGTCGACAGCCACACAAATCACAGCTCGATATTCATCAATGAGGGCGATAGGACCGTGTTTCATTTCCCCTGCTGCGTATCCTTCTGCCGGGATATAAGAAATTTCTTTAAGTTTCAATGCCCCTTCCAGCGCCGTTGGACAATTGATATTTCGTCCTAAGAATAGAAAGCATCCAAAATGCGAGTTGGCTTCGGCGATCTTAAGGATGTTGGTTTTCTTCTTTAAGAACTCTCGATAAAGCTTAGGGGTGCTTTGTAAATCTTTAACAAGCTTCTTGAGACGTGCACTTGGACCTTGACGGACCTTAGCTAATTTTACGGCGAATAGATAAAACATCATCAGCTGTGCGGTATACGCTTTGGTTGAAGCAACTCCAATTTCAGGCCCGGCATGGACATACAAAACACTATGCGATTCACGGGCTAGAGATGAGCCAATCACATTACAAATCGAAATGATTTTGGCACCTTTGGCTTTGGCCTCACGCACCGCTGCCAGTGTATCGGCCGTTTCCCCCGACTGACTGACAGCAATAATCAATGTGTTCTTGTCTATGATGGGATTGCGATAACGAAACTCACTGGAAGTGTCCACCTCCGTCGTGATCCTAGCTAAATCTTCAATGACATATTTTCCAACCAGTCCTGCATGATAGGCTGTTCCGCAGGCAACAATGGTAATCTTCTTAACTGATTTTAAGATCTTGTCAGAGACTGTTAATCCTTCAAGTTTAAGCTTGCCCTTTGGTAGACGAAGCTTAAGCATGGCTTCTAAGACATTGGGTTGTTCGTGGATTTCCTTGAGCATGAAATGATCATAGCCATCTTTTTGCGCTGCGCTCACATTATAAGAAACCGTATCAATCTTAAAAGGAACCTTCTTACCGTTAAAAGCAAACACTTCGATTTTGTCTTTAGTGATTTGGGTCATCTGGCCGTCTTTGAGATAAATCACCCGGCGCGTACGATCAATAATAGCTGGAACATCAGATGCAATATAATTTTCCTTTTCCCCTAACCCAATGATCAATGGAGAGCCCACGCGAGCTGCAACTAAAACACCAGGATGATAGCTTGAGATCACCCCAATTGCAAAAGCACCTTTAAGCTGAGCAATTGTTTTAAGAACTGCTGCTTTAAAGTCTCCCTTATAAAAACTATGAATTAAATGAGGGATAACTTCTGTATCCGTTTGGGATACAAAACGATAGCCTTTGGCCTTCAATTTCTCTTTAAGGGGTGCATAATTTTCAATAATGCCGTTATGGACGACTGCAAAATGATGGGATTGATCTGTATGAGGATGAGAATTTTCATCGCATGGAAGACCGTGCGTCGCCCATCGTGTATGAGAAATACCTACATTCGAAAAAGGTAAAGGACCACCTTTGAGCAATTCTTCTAAATTCTTAATTTTACCTTTGGATTTACGAACGATAAGATGATTTTGATTGTCTAGAATCCCCACCCCGCTTGAATCATACCCCCGGTATTCAAGCTTTTTGAGGCTTTCGATGAGAATGGGACTTGCGTCACGAGTACCAACGTAACCTATGATACCGCACATATTTAGGGAAAGAGTAAGGGGTAGGAAAAATTCCTACCCCTTAGCACTACTTTGAAGGTTTAATATTAATAACTGTGATGACCCGATTATACGTATTCTTTTTGCGGGTAAAATAAACTTCACCATCAATTGCAGCAGATAAAGAACTTCTTCCAATGACATTTAAACCTGGTTTCCATTGATTCCCCTGACGGGTTAAAATGGTTCCAGCTTTAACTTTCTGGCCACCGGAAACCTTTACTCCAGCTGTTTCCCAATAAAATTTACTTGATATACCACCTACACGACCACCCATATAACCTCCTAAATGATATCTGCCTTTTCAGCCAAAGGCTGATCAGCCTTTGGCTGAGGCGGAAAAATTGAGGCCTAAATATACAACAAAGCTAGCCTTATGCCAAGAAAAATTATTTACCAGCTAAGATCTGATCGATCTCGGTTTTATAAGAATTAAAGTCTCTGGCTGAAGTCTTTTTCCCATTGATATAGAATGTTGGGGTACCGTGGACGTCCACTCTTTCAGCTAATTGCATGTCCTCAACAATGATCTTTTCATACTCAGCTTCATGAGATTTTAAATCTTTCATCAGTCTGTCATAGTTAAGGTTAAGAGTTTTGGCGTATTCTTTAACCTTAGCTTCTGACACATCTGCCCCACTTTGTAAAAGGAGTTCGAACATAGGATAATATTTGCCTTGTTCCTGAGCGGCTAATGCAAGTTTAGCTGCAGGGCGAGCATTAGGGTGAAAGCTCAAAGGGAAATTCTTAATCACAACTTTTACCTTATCTGGATAAGCCTTTAATACTTCTTCTAAAGGAGGATAAAATCGAGCGCAGAATGGGCATTGAAGATCGGTAAATTGCACAATTGTCACAGGCGCATCTTTTTTACCTTTAATAGGAGATGAACCAATATCAATGGTATAGACCTTATTCATGTCTTCGCTGGGTGGTTGAGGAGCTGCTTGACGAGCGCCTCCAAGCTTAGCATCTAAAGCTTTAAGCGCTTTTTCAATATTATCTAATCGGCCGCTATCAATATCTACTGAACCTCCGCTATAACTATTGAGCTTATTGATGATAATCCTTTGATTGACTTGAATTTGGTGAAGATTAGCAATGATTGGATTGGTAGAAAGCTGAATGATGTTGTTGAAACTGATTAACAAGGCAAGACCACTTAATACACCGACGAGAACCACCAAAACCACAACCAAGACATTGTTTTTCATACTTCCTCCTCATTAAGAAAACATTTATATTAATAAATCTAGAGATCTATTTTGACAAATTTTTCTATCATCCATTTTATGTCGTCCCATCTTTTGCGGCAACCAAAAACATCTACAATATAAACATCATTTCCTTTTTTAATGTACCCTACAAAGCACGATTGCGCTTTTATAGTATAGCCTGTTTTTCCATAAATATCTTTTTTCCAATTAAGAAATAACGCCTTGTTGTGTGTTTTAAGAAAATGCCGCCTTCCTGTTTTTGAATAGATGATGCGGTAGCGATAACTAATGGCCTGTTTAAAAAACGGCTTCTTTAAAGCTTCTTTAAAAATAAAAGCCATGTCTTTAGCTGTCGTGTATTGTGTGCCCCCCGGAAGACCATGGGCATTTGAAAAACGAGTGTTAGTAGCACCAGCCTCCTTGGCCCTTTGATTCATCATTTCAACAAACTTTTCTTGGGATCCTGCAACTGCTTCAGCTAAAACACCCGCGGCATCATTAGCAGATTTTAAAAGACATGCATAAATTAAATCTGAGACTTTATATTGCTCTCCTTCTCTAAAACCTAGACTTGTTTGAGGAACGCGAGTAGCTCGACGACTGACAACAACATAATCATCCAAAGAAAGTTTCTCGAGGGCCAATAAAGCCGTCATGACTTTTGTCGTGCTGGCTGGATAAACTCGCATTTGAGAATTTTTTTCAAAATAAACTTTATTCTCGGTTACATTCCATACCAAGGCTGATTTAGCACTAAATCCTGGCTGAGAGCGCTTTCGGGTCGGCTGCTTTGCATAAGCAGGGGTTATCAATGACAAGCCCAAAGATAGGATTAAAAAAAATATTGTTGCTTTACGCATGAGGTCAAATATAAATCAGCTTCAAATTAAACTCAAGTTTTATCTAGGGATTTCATTAACCCTTTATTGTATCTTGGGCCGATTGAAAAACCAGCTCCAAAGCCTTTGCTACGCCTGCGGTTGGCATCATCATGGTGCCTTCAGCAAGACTTACATGCCACTTTCCTTGAGGCATTTTAAAAATGACTACTCGAATATTCTGAAACACATGTTCATCATTGACTAGAACGTGCACAAGGGCAGTTGTTTGAATGGGATCATACAATATATCCTTAAAGACGACTGCAATGCCCTCTTTAGAATACTCAGGAAGTTTAAATTTCTGAGGATTAAAGTCATCTAATTGATAGTGTTGCAAAATTGCCTCCTTTTTGGGCGAGATATGAATTTCTTTGGTTTTTGTCAAAAGCAATTCATAGAACTCCCTTTGACCACTTTCAACCCATTTACGTTCAAACTTTGTATCATAGCTGGCGTTAATATGTTTAAGTTGTAAAGAAAAGCCTGTTTCTTCCAAATTTTCCTGGACCCATACGATGTAAGGATAGTGATCTGTCACAATCTTTAATACTCCGTCATCGACCAATCGACTATTAACAAGTTTTAGAAAATCCGTTGTGAAAAGACGATGTTTGATGTCTGATTTCTTGGGCCACGGCGGAGGATAGAGGCAGTGAATATAAGAAATCGTCTTGGGAGCAAATAAAAAATCAAAAGCCGGACGAACATCCATACGTAATATGCGTATATGATCATTCTTGACCCTGCTTAATTTTCGTAATGTCCTATGAATGCGCTGGCAATATTCTTCAAATCCAACAAAATTTGTCTGGGGTCTTTCTTGAGCCAAGCGGGCCAGATACTCGCCATTGCCAAAACCTATTTCAACCTCTAAAGGATATTCATTCTTAAAAATATCTTTCCACAAAATAGGATGAGAAAATTGCCTATAATCTAACAAGGGCTTTAAAGAGACATAAAATGGTTTCATGAAGGAAGGTTTCTAACGAAGATTTTTGAGATATTCCCAGCCCTTACCTACGAGAGTCCCTTTTTGGAAAATCAAAGGAGTTAATTCATCATCGGTAACAACGCCGTCTGGTTGTTTAATTATGCTGACATAATACTCAACGATATAATCATTTTGTTTACTATTTAAACTTTCCACTTTATAAGGATTTTTAATAAGCAAAGGCTTGAAATGAGAGGCGTCTTTAATTGTATTATCTTCATTGGTCATTTGTGAGGAATAGCCGATGATGATACTCTCCCCCATAAGACTATGGACTTGGGGCTGAGTCATCCCCAATTTTACTTGCGCTAATTCGGGCTCATTTAACAAAAAGGTTTGCTTTGTTGCACTGGCTACGGGATTGTAACCCTGCTGCATAGCACATGCGTTAAGGAGAATTACAGAGCTTAATAGTAATAAGGTCAAATTCATAAAGATATCTTAATGAAATTACTTCCCAAAGACAATCACTTTAAATGTCTTTAAAAAGCCTGGACATACAAACTCAATTTGTTGAAATCATTCTCTTCAAGTCTTTCTTGAGCTAGAGAAAAATTCTTTTTTGCAGATTCTTGATGACCCATTTTTTGATCATGCAAACCTAATAAATAGTAAGCTTTTCCATACCCCTTGCTTAGCGATTGAGGAATATCATAATGAAAATCAGTATGCATAAGCTGTTTATATGCCTTTGAAGTTATGATGGATATAAGTGTTTTCTCAAACTCAATGTGAACTGCTTGTTCTAAATATGAAACACTTTGATCTTCAAAACCTTGTTGTCTTAATATAATTGCTAAGTTGTAATAATTCCAAAAGTTTTCTTTGTTAAGGGCAATAGCTTCTTTAAAGGCTTGTTTCGCCTCCTCTAATCTTCCCTTTTTAGAATAACAATACCCCAGAAGAGTAAACCCTGCAGAAATTTCGGGGAAGAATGTTGTCATTCTTTGATAGTATTTTAAATATTGATCCGTAAGTTCTTTGAATGGTTCTTGTTGAATAGTCTCATTAAGTTCTTTAAAGAGTGGGATTTGATAATTAAATTGAGATCTTTGAGAGTTCTTTTCCGTTTCTCTACTTTGACTTTTTAAAATTGAAAAAATGGAAAGGCTTGATAAACCGTAGTCTTTTGCAGGATTTGTTTCACGAATGGCTATTATATATTGGGATGTCGCTATAAGAAGACCCCCTAAAAGGATCCATTGTAAAGTCTTACTTATGAAATACTTGTAGTATTCAGACATGGTTTATAGTATAAATTTTTTTAATGTTTCCTCAACTCAAAAAGTATTATATCTTTTCAGAAGTTCCTTTACGTATTCAGGTTGTGATTCTTCTTTCTTTCCTCTATTGGGTATATTTGGCCATGACTACCCATATGATCATGGTTTTTGATGGATTAACCTATGAGAACTTTGGAAAGCTGCTTGATGAAAAAGGATGGATGGCATTCTTTAGAGATGCCCACTATGAGCCTGTTTTTCCTTTTCTAGTTTCACTGTCCCTTAAAATCTCACGAGTACTGCATATTTCTTATCAGACAGTTCAAGTTCTTTTCAACATAACAATTCTTTTAATCACTCAAATTTTATGTTGGAAAACTCTTAATATTCTAAAAGTTGGTCGAACTACGAGCGCTTTATGTTTATTGTATTTAGGATTCTCTCCAGCCATTGTCAATACTGCTTTTAATTTATGGTCTGAGATTGTCTACTATCCAATTGTGCTGGGAATTGTCCTTATTTTTTATAAATTATGGCAGGCTCTCATTGAAAATCAAAAAAACCTATGGTTCTGGGCCATGTCTTTTGGATTAGTGATGTGTGTGGCTACATTGACCCGCTCTTTGTTTGAAGCTGTCTTATTGCTGTTTGCTCTGTTTTTTATTTTTGTTATGTTTTATTTTTTGTCCAAAAAGAGAACCACTCACTTTGCTGCCACATGTGTTGTTCTGTGCCTAATGCTCATAAGTTTCTACGTCCCCATCCTGTCTTATAAAATGTTGAATAAAATCGCCTCGGATCACTTCACCATCACTAATAGTTCAAGGGGAATTATTAACTTTTACGGTCGTACTGCACAGCGTCTAAATACTTTAGATCCATCAGATTATCTAGCCGCTACTTTATCAGTTCCAGCCTTAAATATTTGTTATATGCCCTTTGCTTACGACAAATGTTACTACTGGGAACTCATGACATCTGACCGACTTGGAAATGCCAAACATTTTGAATTGTCTCAGCAAAATCTTTCTGGCAATGCCATTGAAAAAGAAATGATCTCCCAAGCTGTACAAAAGATATCAGAAAAACCTTTTCAATATTCTTTCTTTTATATTTTAGGCTGCCTTCAAATGACATTCTGGGAAGGAACCAACATAGGTTTTGTGTCATATCCCCAGTGGTTAATAAACCTTTTTAATTCGGAATTCTTGAAACTTTATCTTGGACTTTATATAGGTTTTCTTACGATTGGAGTTTTAATATTAAATATTTCTTATGTAATTAGAAACAAACGAAAAGTTTTCGAATTACAAGAATCAAATAAAGAAATCTATCTGCTCCTTGGTGTACTATTGCTTGTTGTATTTTACATCTTTATCTATGGTTTCTTTTTTGTCCTTAAGCGTTACGCCTTACCGCTTGCTCCTCTTTATTTGATTCTTATTGGTTTTACTTTCAAAAATCGAAGATTTCCATTACATTAAGACCATGCCTTCTTTTGAAAATATTCTTTTAGCTTTTGGACTTCTTCTTCTGATGAGCACTCTTATTTCCAAAGCATCAGACCGCTTCGGAGTACCCGTTCTTCTTTTCTTTTTGATTATTGGGATGTTAGCTGGGAGCGAGGGCGTTGGGGGGATTTATTTTGATAATCCTGTGCTCGCAAAATCGTTAGGTGTGGTTGCCCTCATCCTTATTCTTTTTTCTGGAGGTTTTGACACCGCAATTAAAGAAATTCGCCATATTCTTGTCCCGGGCATCATTCTTTCTACTCTGGGAGTTCTCATTAGCACTTTCATCGTAGCTGCTGCAACAGTCTATTGGTTAAAACTTTCTTGGCTGGAAGGACTTCTATTAGGAGGAATTATTTCTTCAACGGATGCGGCGGCAGTTTTCAATGTACTTCGCTCAAGTAAAACTAGTCTGAGAGGAAAACTGCAACCCCTTATTGAGTTTGAATCAGGGAGCAATGATCCTATTGCTGTTTTGATTACAATTACAATCATTTCTCTAATGAAAGATGCTTCTCATACTGCGGGACATCTTTTAAATACATTTGTATTAAATATTGTCTTTGGACTGATGGTAGGCTGGCTCTTTGGTCGGGGAATGATCCTCTTTATTAATTATTCCAAATTAGCTTTTGAAGGTCTCTATCCTACACTTATGTTTTCAATGATTTTCTTAACATATGCCTCGGCTGATGCCATTGGAGGAAATGGCTTCTTAGCTGTTTATTTAGCTGGGATTATTACCGGCAATGCTAATCTTCTCCACCGAAAAGCTCTCAAGAACTTTTTAGAAGGTTTCGCTTGGTTAATGCAGATCACCATGTTTTTGGCTTTAGGTCTATTGGTCTTCCCTTCTCACATCGTTCCTGTCATAGGAATTGGGCTTTTAGTTTCATTGATTTTAATGTTTGTTGCACGACCACTAAGCGTTTGGATTTGTCTTTCTTTTACAAATTTTAATTGGCGTGAAAAAGCATTGATTTCGTGGGTCGGACTTCGAGGAGCTGTTCCAATTATTCTTGCTACATTTCCCTTATTAGCTGGTACTCCAAAAGCTGATATGATTTTCAATTTGGTATTTTTTATTGTCTTAACATCCATTCTTTTTCAAGGAACCAGCGTCCCCTTAGTAGCCAAATGGCTCAAGGTAGATACTTTAGCCAAGAAAAAATCCTATCAACCCATTGAGTTAACGGATAATAACTCACTGCAAGCTCATCTGGAAGATGTGATTATTCCTTATGGCTCAAATGCCCATGGGAAATCTATCATTGAAACAAAATTTCCTTCACAATCCCTCATCGTTCTTATCTGCCGCAATGAATTATTCTTTATTCCAAAAGGATCCACCACTTTAATGGAAGGAGATATCCTTTGGGTCTTGGCAGGAAAAAATGACTTGAAGAAAATGCATAGAATTATTGGAACACTCGCTTCGTAACTACTTACTTAGAATCTTTCTTTAGATGCCGCAACAATCTTAATGGTTGCTGAAGGTGCTTTGGATTCATCTGTATTTTGTAAGAAAATTACAATTCTCCATGTCCCTATACTTGAGGGGTCTAAATTAAAAGCTGGAATTCCAAAAGATTTAAATGAAGTGGTCATTTCTCCAAAGGGAACATGAGGGATTGAGGTCGTAAGCCTATTAACTTCCTTGTGTTCGTGGAAAATTCTTATGATAAAAACGCTTGGAATACCATTAGCATACATATTTTCTATTTTAATCTTACCTTCCAGAGTTTCTCCTACTTCAAAAGTTTCTTTAGCAGGTTCAATGGAAACCTTTCCTGTGGTAGAGAAGAACTCTCTTCTCTGTTGCGCAAAGACAGAGTTTGCTTGAGAAATAAAAAAGACCATTATTAAAATAAATTTAAATGCACCCATAGATTTCTTTAAATTAGTTTTGTGTAAGCCAAGAATCAATTCTATTGATCAAAATATCAATCTCTTCTTGAGTTAAAATCTGCTCTATTTCAGATTTATCTGCATAGGACTGAAGTTTACCTTCTTTCCTTCCCCCAGCAAGAATATCCTTTCCATCTGTTTTATTACGATAGGTGGAAAGTACAAGAAGAAAGTTGTCTTTATCGAATTTTCCGTGAATTTCAGTAATCGAAAAAAAGAGTAGCAGTCCATGGCGAATAAATATGGGCATTCCTTCATTAACACTGAAAGAAATATCGGAAGATTTTTCTTGAACAAAAGACAAGGCATCCTTAATGACCAGAATTTCATAACTGCTCAAATCTTTGACTCTTCCATATCTTCGTAGGCTAGGATCAATCAAGTAACCTTCTTTGGTTTCTTTATCTACCATCAATAAGACAATATGGTTAAATTCACTTGTTGGGAAATATCTAGCCTCTGCAACCATTGCGAATTTAATATCATACCGATCGGAAATCTTTGGACGGATCATTTCATATAAATAAGTTGATAACTCAGCGCATTGGCCATACTTATTCTCTTCTAATATAATGCGGCCTTGTTCATCATAATGATGGACATTTTTAAGTCCCCACTTTCTTTGAGGGAAATCCATTTTTAAGTCTACAGTTGAATTGACTAAAGTTTGGTAACCGGAGTATTCAATTGAATTTATAACAGCCATTATTTCATCATAATATGGCAGTTCATTACCCTGAACACCCAAAGAGGTAGGGCTATCCGGAAGCTGTGCATAGGAGACTGTCAAAAAAACAAAACAAAAGACTAAAGGAAAAAAAATAGACCTTGTAAGTAAGATTATCATATTGCGTAACCATCTAGATCTTCTTCATTCTTGATTTTCCATTGGAAACAACGCGGTTCTTTCCTTCGGTTTTACTCAAATGCAAAGACTGATGCAATTTTTGAAGTAACATGTTGATAGAAATAATCTTATCCCCTAAAGGAACCATGCCCATGCTGCAGGTCATTTTAACATTCTGTCCCGACGAATTCTTGACAGAAGTTTCGGCAATAGCCAGGCGGATCTTATCCGCAATCTTCAGAGAATCTGCCTCTTTACTATCTAGGAGTAATACCATAAACTCATCTCCGCCCACTCTTGCGATATAATCTGTTTGGCGAATTGTCTGACGTATTTTCTCCGTTGCAGCAACAAGCATAGCATCTCCCACCCCATGCCCATGACGGTCATTGATCTGTTTGAAATCATCTAAGTCCATAAGTAATACTTGCACACTCATCTTCATACGTTGTGCCATCATGAATGTTTTTGATAAAACATCCTGCAGTCCTCTACGATTCAAAACGCCTGTCAATGGATCATGAATCGTCATTAAATATAATTTTTGAATTGGATCTAATATGAACTCTGCAAAGAATATGGAGCCTAAAATAATGATGACGAGGATCAAAAGACAAATGATAAAAAATAAAGTGCGGATACTATTGACTGAAGCAAAGACTTCTTGCTTATCAATCTTTGTAATCAACTCCCAATTCAAAGATGGAATACTCTGTCTCATGGCTAGAACTTCTTTTCCCTGATAATCCACACTTTCATGGACCTTATTGTCTATAGGAAGGTCTTTGAAAGACATCGTCTTATTTAAGATCACCTTCGGGTCATTCGAAAGAGGACTGATAGCCATCGCCTGCGCTCCTTCTTTCTTCATAACCAAAAAGCTTTCTCCTGTTTTGCCTATCCCGGTATTATCCGAAATTAAATCAAAAATAAGATTCATGTCTACTTCTAGAACGATATATCCGATAAACTTTTCTTGAATGTCTAGCGCCTGTGAAATCATATATAAAACATAAGGGTATTTCTCATCTTTTGTGGCTATAGGGTTAGTGCTGTAGATACCGCTTCGCGCCTTATTGAGGACTTCTTCAAAAAAGAGGGTATTATTTAAATACTTTCCCACATGATCAGAGTTAGTAACAAAAACTACCTTTCCTTTCGTATCTAAGAATAATATGTCGGCATATTTATAAGAGCTCATAAAAGCATTTAACTGATCATCCAGCTGCCCTTTAGCTTTAAGATACGCGAAATTATAGCGGTCTCGATCAAATTGCTCGAGCGTTGGCAGGTTGATCTTGACATCTAAGAAGCCTTGAATAGCCCGCAAATCTTCTTTCCTAGAATTTAAAAAAGTTTCTAATTTATTCTTCTTAAGCACAGACACAGCGTTCAGGCGGTCAGAAATCTCTGTCTTCAATTCTTTTTGGGTACTAAAAAGAAATATACCTGCGACAAGAATCAAAGGAAGAATGGAAAGGCTTAACGAGAGAATTATTAATTTCGTATAGATACGCATATTAGTCAAACCCAAGAGAATCTTTGCGGAATTATCTCATATTCCAAGGATTAACAAAATGTGGAAATATCCTGTATTGTTCTGCTAATACCGATAGTTTCTTATCACGCATGGAGCATCCACTGATCGCTTGAGAAAAATTCTTACTTACTACACACAACATTAAAATAATGACCGGATAGTATAGTAATTTCATTTTACTCGATGGGGAATGTTCCACAGTTTTGGCAGCCCATGCCATACACCAGGCTAATAAGAATAGTTCAAAACCTAACATAAACCGCGAGACAATACACGCTGGATCAAAAAGATAATAAAGAATATAAATAACCAGAATGATGCCTACTGGCTGAATCAATTTCTTAACGAATTGTCCCGCTTTGATGTTTTTGATTAAGGCTAGTAAAAGCACAGGAATGACCAAATATGTCCAGATCACTCCTCGTCCCCCGATAAAAGGATCAGGGGTAATAAAAGGACGAAATTTATAATCAATCAGCCAGCTGGGAACAACATAAAATATACCCTGCCTAAAACCAAGATCCTTTAAAATAAGATATGCTGGATGACTGAGATAATACCCTCCCATCCATCCTGTAAAAATATCACTGCGTGCTTTTAATGTTCCCAAACTATTAAGTTCTTTAGGCATAAAAGACTCATTTTTAATTCCTAAGATAAAGCAATAATAAGAAATAATATAGGCCAAACCGATCAATGCTATAGCCATAATAACCAACAATTGTTTACGGTTTAGATACTTAAAGGCATAGATTAAAGCTGCGCTTAGGCATATTATTCCTAACGGTAATAAATGCAGACGTGAAATCATAGTTAAGCTTGCGCAAGAAACTAATAGAAGAATACACATCCATAAATTTTGTCCACCTCGATGCTTTAATAATACAAATAATTCAACCAAGGCCAAGCCGCTAATGATTCCAGCTGTACTGTCGTTATATCCATTTCCTTGCTGACACCAAAAAACTTGCAAAGATAAGATAACAATCCAGGAGAGTATGTATGGAGCTTTGGAAACACCCTCACACTGTAATAGATGGGCTACGCGTTTCCATAAGAATACTAGAGGCAGTCCCTGTAACAATACTATGATAAAGTCCCAGCGGATCCATCGATAAAACACCCCCCATAAAGATTCTATAAAACTGCAATAAAATAATCGCTCATCTAATCGTCCGTCGGGGTAGATATATTGAAGAGGGGTATAAAAACTATTGCGGTAACTCTGTGCGATCGTCTGCGCCAAGTGGTAATTATCATCTACCAATGCCACCTCTAAGTGACTTCTACTAAAGAATGTTATTCCTAAATAGACCCACACGAGCACAAAAGCAATTTTATAATCCCAGCTTTCTTTGGGCCATATACGTAAAAGATCCATTAAAAAAAATATAAAGGCAGGAATAAGAAGCAGAGCAAAAACATCAATAAAGATAATACCACCTAACACACGACTGATCTGCATAGAAACAATAGCAATGACACCTAAAAAAACAGCGATACGAGAATAGTCAACCCCCTGGCTAAATACTTGACCCCCATCAATTCTCATTTCTTTAGCAGACATATATTATTCTCCACAAGTATTATTTTCTTATCCCAAAATGCTACCAAAACCGACTAAGTCTACCATCATATTCTTAAAATACAAAACCCTCTGCAACTGTTCCTGTCGCAAAGGGTAAATCATCAAATAGCCTCAATTTCATCATCGCTATTTAAGGGTTTCCTCACTAATCCACCATTAATTATAGAAAGGGATAGAATCACCAGGATAACAAGAGGCGACTATTGGAATTGATCAGCCATTTGCACTACTGTACGTGCATCTCTGGGAAGCTCGATTATAAAAGTCGTGCCTTTGTCTACTGTGCTTTCTAAATGAACTGTTCCTCCGTGAGCTTCTGTAACACCCTTGACTACTGCTAGTCCAAGTCCCCATCCAGATTTATGTTTCGCAGACTCAGTGCGACGAAACTCTTTAAATAAGCCTGGTTGTTCTGTAAGTGCGATAGGTTTTCCTAGATTGTGCACGGACAGCATGATTTTGGAATCGATTTGTCTTAAGGTGATCGTGATGGGACTATTTGCATCGCCGTATTTAACCGCATTGGTAACAAGATTCTCCAGCACACGACGAATCCCACTTTTGCTCCAATACCCTCTTTGGACAGATGTGGCTGCAACTACGATGTTGTTACCATAAATAAGATTGAGCTCTTCTGCGCTTTCAGCGATCAGCAAACTTAAATCGAATTCTTCGATTGTTAATGGCAGCCGCTCACCAGCCCGCAACATGCTTGCATCGAGTAATTCACGAATCATTGCATCCAATCGCTCCATGTTTTCGCAAATTCGTCCTGCGATCTGAGTGCTGTAATCAATATCTCCGGGGCGACGCATGAGCAATTCGGCGCTTAACTTAGCAATCATGATAGGAGCACGCAGATCGTGAGTCAGAGTTGATGCCAATTTCTCCTGAATATTTCTAAGCGTCTCACTGAACTGCGTGGCGGCATCATTCACGGACTGTTCAATGGCACAAACAATGACTTCCCGCTCAACAGGGGAGAGCATCCTTTCTTCTTCCATCACATCACAAATGACTTCCCTAAGAATGTGATATTCAAAGATCATCTGATCCATTGTATATTCTAAACTTGCCGCCCGCTCATGTCCGTGTATCTTCCCAATACGCAGACTTTCCTTTCGATCCGACTTAATTCTGGCAGTCGTTCGATCTATGGTGGTTGATAATGCAGTGGAAATTTGTGATAAAAGTTCTGGCAAGGAGTCTCTAAGAGCGAGCGATTCGAGTTTGAAAGCAGCTAGAACTTCATTGTTGGCACGCTCCTCCCAACACTTCATAATCTTATTTGAATTTCGCTTAATCAATTCGGATGCTTCATTATTTGACATAGAAACCTATTTTCTTTTCAGCCAGAAATCTAAGACTGGCTGAGGTGGTTAGATTCAGCATTATATTTAGTTATAACAGACGCAACTAATTTAAGCAAGGCAAGGACAGATAGGTCTCGTTTCTAATTTCAGGGGCACCCAATTAACGATAAATTTCCCTAAAGAAAAACAACCCTTCTTATTACCTTGAAGGGGTTTCCCGTCAAAGGGGTTATTAGCCAAAGAGTCAATTGATTTAATTAAACGGGAGAATACTTGAGGAATACCTTTTTTGATCTTCTTTAATTCTTTTAAAGCAGTAGGGTCAATGACAATGTTAAAGGCCATGCTTTACTTTGTCCCAGCTTAAAGCCTTTTTCTTACGGTAATTACTGCGAGCATCTTTGATCCGTTTATCCAATTTTGGAGTTGGTGTATACCCTGCTTCTTTACGTAACAAAGCATATTCTTCAGCAGGAATAATTACCATGGGACCGTCAATCGTGATTGGGTGTATTGGATCTATTTTCATAGTTAATCTCCTTACCGAATGTATAGCAGATATGGAGTGAGAAGCAATAGCCCCAACGGGATTTGAACCCGTGTTTACTGCCTGAGAAGCAGACGTCCTAACCAGGCTAGACGATGGGGCCGTAAAGAAGGTTCAATATAACAATCGTCCCAATACGCGTCAATAAATTTTATTAGGGGCTATTGACAGTCTTTGGGATGTTCTTGATAATGACATTCATGTCCACAAATGTTGGTATAGGATTCTCCCAAATCGAAGATCCCAAGGAAGCAGCCCGCCAAGCTTCCGTCATGGTCAAAAATGAATTGAACTCAATCTCGACAGATTTCGTCGTGGTATTTGTCTCTATCCATTATGCTCAAAAAGAAATCTTGGATGTGATTCATACTATCTTAAAACCCAAACGTCTTATAGGAAGCTCTTCTTTTGGCATGATTCTCTCATCAGGGATCTTTAGTCGAGGTATTAGTATTCTCGGTATTAATTCTACCGATATTCACTTTGGCGTATCTGGCCTTGAATATAATCCTCAAAAAAACTTGCGCCAAACAGGCTATGAATTAAATCGTTTAATTGTGTCAGATATGAAGTCTTCTCAACCTAAAAGAGCGGTCATTTTCTTCTATGACTCTCTTATTCCTTACCAAGGTCATTTCCACTTAGGCGCACGCGAAGTATCCGGCCACAGCTCTAAAATTGTTGCCGCCTTTTCCTGTGATGATTTCAAGCTCAAAGATAGCCATCAATTTCTCCAAAAACAACTTCTTTCCAAATCCATTGTTGGTTTTATGCTTGGCTGCGATCAACATGTGATTGTAGTTAATAAGCACGGGTTTAAACCTTTAGGAAAACCTCGGATGATCACCTCCGCTGAGGGAGCTATTATCCATACCATTGATCATAAGCCAGCTGTCCATATCTACGAAGAGTTTCTTAATATCGGCCCTGGAGATATCAAGGCCAACTTACTAAAATCTCCGGCTCTTTTTTATCCTTTGGGCATTTATTTGGAGAATCTCCGTCAGTATTTGCTCCGGTACCCTATTGACATTTTTAGTGATGGGAGTATTGTATGTCAAGCTGAAGTACCGACGAACTCAGAAGTCCATTTGATGATTACTAATCAAGATTCTTGTAAAAACGTAGCCACTCTGGCGGCCCAAGAAGCTAAAGATGCTTTGGGAAATCGTCAGGCAAAATTAATCATCGTATTTAACTCCATGACAAAACACAGAATTCTTGGCCGAAATTCATATATGGAAATCCAAGCCATTCAAAATGTTTTTGGGCCTTCTGTTCCCATTTTTGGGATGTATACCTTTGGGGAACTGTGTCCCATGGGTCTCCATGAAGATGAAATGGAATCATATGTACAAAATGCTAGTCTATCTTTAATGGCCATCAGTTAACCTATGCTCAGTGTATTAACTATTTGCCTTGTTATCATATGTATTGGCCTTTTAGGCGCCCTTGTCTATTATTGGTCTATCTTTAATACCAAAGACGAGAAAATCGCCCAATTGGAAGAAGCTTATAACAAAATGATCCGTTCATTCAATGAATTGGATGAACAAGCCAAACTTATAGTTAAAACTGACTTAGAACTTAATAAAGCCCATGAAGAGTTGGACAAACGTCTCAATGGTCTAAATGCCCTTCAAAGGACCTCCCGCCAAATAAGCCAGGCCATGAATGAACAGCAATTATTTGAGAAGTTAAAAAGCAATATCTTTGAAGAACTTGGGTATTCCATGACCCTGATCGTTGTTAATGATGAAAACCATACCCCCCGTCCACGTATTCACTTTGGTTTTGATGAACATAAAATCAATGCGATGGTTGAATCTGTCTTGACTGATACTCAGCTTAATACTGCCCTTATGGAAGGCCGCACTCTTTCATCGATCAATGCTTCACGTAAAGCCAAAGAGAAAATGATACAGATATTTGAAACAGAAAACTGTATTCTGACCCCCATTGTGACACAGGCAGGAACAACCGGCTTTATCTTGGTTGGTAATCGCTACACATCTTTAACCATCACCCAGGCCGATGAAGAATTGCTGAGCATCTTAGCCGGCCAATTAGGCCAAGCTATTGAGAACACCCAGCTCTTCGATAAAGTCTTTCGCTCCAGCCAAGAATTGGAAGTAAAGGTCAAGGACCGCACTAAACAGTTAGTTTCTGCCTTGGCCCAGGTCGAGGAAATCAATAAGAAAAAGACGGAATTTATTTCAGCCGTGTCCCACGAACTGCGCACTCCATTAACTTCAATTAAAGGTTATGCGGCCATTCTTCTGGCAGGAAAAATTGGAGATATTCCTGCTGCTGTTAAAGAGCGACTAGCCAAAATCAACCTGCACTCGGATAATCTGGTTAATCTCATCAATAATCTCTTGGATATTGCCCGTATTGAATCAGGCCGGGTGGATATGCGTTTTGATACTCACAAAATTGAAAAAGTCCTGGAAAATATTGCAGATTTGTTGAACCCTCAAGTCACAGCCAAAGAAATCAAATTAAAGCTCACTCTTTCAAACACCATTCCTGAAGTTTATATTGATATTTCCCAGGCTGAACGTGTTTTTATCAATCTCTTAAGCAATGCTGTCAAATTTACACCTAAAGGCGGAACAATTGAGATTTCTGTTCTACCTGTCTTAGATGCTGGTTTTGCTACATTTCAAGTGACCGATTCAGGAATTGGTATAGCAGCCAATGATTTAGAAAAATTATTTACTGAATTCTTTCGTGTCGAGAATACAATCAATCAAAGTGTTAAAGGAACAGGGTTAGGTTTAGTTTTAGCTAAAGAAATCGTCTCTGCTCATCATGGCAAGATGTGGGTGACAAGCCAGGTGGGTGTAGGAACAACGTTTTCATTTACTCTTCCTGCGAGTAAAGAAGCTTTTGAAAAAATCAAACAAGACCCCCTCCTTACTTAAGGAAGGCGTAAAATGCGTAAAGAAAAAATATTAATCATTGATGATGATCCTGACATTCTGGATGTCTTAAATCTGACGCTTTCAGAGACATTCACCGTCATTTCTGCCAACAATGGCAAAGAAGGCCTTGAACAAGTCAAGACCAAGAACCCCGACATCATTATTACCGACTACAACATGCCTGTCATGAATGGTCCAGAATTTTGCAAAAACTTGCGCAAGGACATTCTTTTAAGGCATTTGCCCGTTATTATGTTGACTGGAAAAGGTGACACTAAAGACATGGTTTTAGGAATCGAATCCGGAGCAGATGATTATTTAATCAAGCCCTTTGAACCTGAAAGTCTCTTGGCCCGTATTCGTATGATCTTAACTCGCACCAATCGATCCCTGGATGCAAACCCTTTGACTCATCTTCCAGGAAACACATCGATCATGGATGAACTGCAAAGCCGTATTGATTCAGGAAAAACTTTTGCGGTGGGGTATGTTGATCTAGATAAATTCAAGATCTACAACGATAAATATGGCTTTGAACACGGTGATGAAATCATCCGTCAAACGGCCCGTATTCTCATTGATTCAACCCAAACCGTATGTGGAGATGAAGCCTTCGTCGGGCACATTGGTGGAGATGATTTTGTATTTGTTTGTGAAGACAGCAAAGCTGATCAAGTGTCTCAAAAAATCATTGAAGATTTTGATAAAACATCCCCTTCTTTCTACAGCGAACAAGACCGCCAGGCTGGATTTATTATGGGCAAAGACCGCCAAGGCCAACAAGTCAAGACAGGATTTGTTTCTATTTCAATCGGCATCGTTAGCAGCACAGCCCAAAACATCACCCATGTCGCGCAAATTGGTGAAATTGGAGCTGAGCTTAAAAAGTACGCCAAAAGTATTGAAAAAAGTATTTTTGTAAGAGACCAACGAAAAAAAGAAGAGCTTTAATGCGGGCAAGGCGGGCCGTGCTTAGTGCAAGCACGCTTACAATTATCTTCCCCAAAAGTCACTTGATCACAACTAGGTTTTAATGCAGAACAGCTTCCATCGGATACGCATCCCGTAGGCACCGTCTCGCCAGTACATTTGACCACATCACTTCCAGAGCAATAAGCCCCTCCAAACGCTGGGGAGGGACACTCACATGTGCGATGCATCGTAGGATTTCCTTGCCCAGGGGTCGTTGGACATTTAACTTCGCACCATCCTCCATTAACAGGAGCAGGCGATTCCCCCAAAATAACTCGTGTGACGGAATTGTAGTAATCTTCTGAGCTATCATGAACTTTGGGGACCAAAAGACGCAAACTAGCTAAAACAATGACCCCAATAACCGCTAGAATAAGAAGATACTCCATGGCTGTCTGGGCTTGGTGATTCTTATAAAATGTGGCAAGTTTTTTCATAAGCGCTATAAATATACCATATAAAGCCCCTATTGGCTAACGGAGTTCATTTCAGGGATTTCAGAAAAGACACGACTTCTTTGGGGTTTGGGGCGCTGTAGAGGTAGCTGGCGGTGATTAGGACATGGGCGCCAGCTTGGACGGCATTTGGGGCTGTTTGGGCGTTGATGCCGCCGTCGATGGCGATATCGCCTTTAAAGGAATTCTTGAGTTCTTCGACCTTGGATAAAACCGAAGGCATGAACTTTTGTCCGGCAAAACCGGGGTTGACGGACATGATCAGGACCCCATCGCATTCAGATAATACGTCTTTAAAAAGGGGTGTTCCTGGATTAATGACGATAAAGGCTTTTTTGCCAAGGCTGCGAATTAAACGAAGGTCTTTAATAAGAAGGTCCACATCAATTGAATCTACTTCTTTAGGCCATTGACCATGCTCACGGCAAGAAGCCCGTCTAGGACCATAACACTCAACTTGAATTTGAATGATATCTGCCCCTGCCTTAGCATAGCTTTCAATATACAACCAAGGATGCTCAATCATCAAATGTGCTTCTAAGGGCAGCTTGGTGTGCTTACGCATGGCTTCCACAATCACAGGACCGATTGTCATATTAGGCACAAAATGCCCATCCATGCAGTCAATGTGAAAGCGATCCACACCAAAACCTTGCGAACGCTTGATCTCGCTTTCCAGGTTAGCAAAATCAGCCGCCAAAATACTTGCTGAGACTTCGATTGGTTTTGTCATAGATTATTCTTGCTCTTCTACGCACCAAAACTTTCGTTTGGGTGCTTCGAAGGAGCCTATTCCTGCGAAGCCGCCGAATGAAAATTCTGCGGCGAAGCAGAATGCGCGAGGAGGGACTCGAACCCTCAAGCCTTGCGGCACACGCCCCTCAAACGTGCGCGTATACCAATTCCGCCACTCGCGCGCAAATTAATTTTAATTACTTCACTGCTGCTGCAATAAACGCTTTGAATAATGGATGAGCGCTGTCGGGTTTCGATTTGAATTCAGGATGGAATTGACATCCAACAAACCAAGGGTGGTCCTTGATTTCAACGATCTCAACCAAGTCTTTATCCGTATTACGTCCCGCGATGATAAAACCTTTTTGTTCTAATTGAGCGCGGTATTCATTATTAAATTCATATCTGTGACGATGACGTTCACTGATTTTCTGACTTTTATAAGCATCTGCACTCTTAGTGCCCTTTTGAATGTCGCATTCATACACACCCAAACGCATACTTGCACCGAGATTTTTGACTTCCTTTTGCTCTTCTAAAAGACTAATGACAGGATATTTAGTGTCCTTTTCAAACTCTGTGGAATTGGCATTCTTAAAGCCGCACACATTACGAGCAAATTCAATGGTGGCAATCTGCATGCCTAAACAAATCCCAAAAAATGGGATCTTATTTTTACGGGCAAACTCAACTGTACGGACCTTGCCTTCAATGCCCCGATTACCAAATCCTCCGGGAATCAAAATCCCTTGGACCCCTTTAAATATTTTCTTAAGGTCCCCTTTTTCAATGTCTTCGGAATCAATCTTAAGAATATTGACTCGGGTATTGTTAGCAATACCGCCATGAACCAAAGCTTCATAAATGGACTTGTATGCATCTTGAAGGGCAATGTATTTTCCAACAACCGCAATTTTGACTTCCTTTTCTGGAGAACGCAGTCTTTTAAGCACCCCTTCTTCCCATGTTTTAAGTCCTTTATCGGGAAGTTTGATGTTGAGCTTCTCGAGAACTAACTCATCGAGACCGCCTTTTTTCAAGTTGGAGGGAACTTCATAGATATGCTTCACATCGGAGGCTTCAACAACAGCCTTTACATCCACATTACAAAATAGGGCAATCTTCTCACGCTGCTCTTTGGTGATGGGCTTTTCTGTGCGGCACAATAAAATATTAGGGATAATACCAATCTCACGTAGTCGTCCGACGCTGTGCTGGGTTGGTTTGGTTTTCTGTTCCCCTGCGGATTTGATATAAGGAAGAAGTGTCACATGGATGTTAATCGCATAATTCTCACCTAATTCCCAGCGTAACTGACGGATAGCTTCTAAGAACGGCAAACTTTCAATATCCCCTACAGTTCCCCCAATTTCCACAATCGTAATATCTACATCATTGGCTTTGGCAACCTTCTTGATTCTCTCTTTAATCTCATCAGTGATATGTGGAATAATTTGAATCGTCTTGCCTAAATAGTCCCCCCGGCGTTCTTTGGTAATAACAGAATAGTAAACTTTACCTGCAGTGATGCTGCTGTCTTTGGAAAGTTTGGTATTGGTGAAGCGTTCATAATGTCCCAAATCCAGGTCTGTTTCTGCCCCGTCATCAGTGACATAGACCTCCCCATGCTGATAAGGATTCATGGTGCCTGGATCAACATTCAAATAAGGATCACATTTGATGATAGCAATTTTAAGGCCACGATTTTCCAGCAGTTTGGCCAATGCAGCTGCGGCAATTCCCTTGCCTAAGCTGGAAACAACACCTCCTGTAACGAAAATGTATTTGCTCAAATTAACACCTGTTCTCTAATTTATATTTATTTGTATTCTTAGGAATTTCGACGGGGTATTTGCCTGTAAAACATCCTGTGCAAAAACCATTGTCATTCATGACAGAAAGCATTCCATCTAAACTCAAATACTCAAGCGAATCGACTTTGATAAAGTCAGCTACTTCTTTAACTGTTTTATTGTGTGAAATTAATTCTTTAGGAGACGGGAAATCAATACCGAAATAGCAGGGCGAAACAATGGGTGGACAAGAAATACGCATATGAATCTCTTTGGCCCCCGCATCTCGAATTTCTTGAATACGTGTCCTGGATGTTGTTCCTCTGACAATTGAATCCTCAACTACTATGACTTTCTTACCCTTAATCAAATCACGGATAGGATTTAACTTCACACGGACTCGAAACTCACGCAAAAATTGGCTGGGTTGGATAAAGGTGCGTCCAATGTAGTGATTGCGGATCATACCGATTTCAAAAGGAATGTTTAATTGATGGGCATAGCCAATGGCTGCATAGTTACCAGAATCAGGAATACCCATGACAAAATCCGCTTGTGCAGGGCTTTCTTTAGCTAATTGCGCTCCTAAACGTTTTCTGACCTGATACACATTGTCTCCAAAAATATGGCTGTCTGGCCGGGAAAAATAGATATTCTCAAAGATACAACTGGCACCCTTAGATTTCTTAGCATCTGGCAAAAATGAAGACTCTAGTTTATTTCCCTTAATAATAACTACTTCACCTGGCTCAATTTCTCTGATGAATTCTGCTTTCATCAAATCTAAAGCACAGCTTTCCGAAGCTAGAATATAACTGTCTCCTAATCGGCCCAAACATAAAGGTCTAAAACCTTGAGGGTCTCGTGCCCCGACGAGATAATCGCCCACTAAAAGAATAACCGAGTAGGCTCCTTTGACTTGCACAAATACATCTGTTAACCATTTGGTTAAGTCCCCATTAGGGGTCTTGGCCAGCAAATGGACAAAGACTTCCGAATCCATGGTCGTCTGGAAAATAGATCCATCTTCTTCAAGTTTCTCGTAAAGTTCTTCTGTATTGGTTAAATTACCATTATGAGCAACGGCGATAGGGCTTCTGCGATGATTCACCAAGATAGGCTGAACATTATTTAAATGGGAACTTCCTGTCGTAGAATAACGCGTATGGGCAATAGCCACATGGCCTTTGAGTTTGCTAATGCTTTCTTCATCAAAATTGTCGGTGGCAAGTCCAACTTTTTTAAGCATGTGTGTTTCTTTGCCATCATAAGAAACAATACCAGCAGCCTCTTCGCCACGATGTTGAAGCGCAAACAAGCCTAAAAATGCAATTTGGGCCGCTTGTTTATGATGACTAACACCAATGATCCCGCACATGTTTAGACACCTACGTTATTAGAATGATAGAGGTTCTGTAAAGACTCAACTGTAAATTCTTCTTTCAATGAAGCTTCAATTCCATAAACAGCAGCCCAAGCCCCTTGGAGCGTTGTGATGCATGGAATATTGTGTAAAATTGAAGCTGCACGGATTGAACGCATATCCGACTGGCTTTTCTTACCAGAGGGTGTATTGATAATTAAATTTATCTCATTTTTCTTAAGGAGCGTCAAGGCATTATTCTGTCCTTCATGATGCTTATCTACAACTGTTACTTCGATGCCATTTTCCCGAAGCACCTTTGCGGTACCTTTGGTGGCAAGGATCTTGAATTTTAAATCTGCTAGAATTTTAACAATAAAGCTGACATGTTTCTTATCCGCTTCATTGACGCTGATAAAAGCATTTCCATGGGTCGGCAATGCTTGATTGGCAGCCATCTGGGCCTTTGCAAAAGCTGCTCCAAATGTTGTTGCTGTTCCCATGACCTCACCCGTAGACTTCATTTCCGGTCCTAAAATAATGTCAACGCCAGAGAATCTGCTGAAAGGCAGCACTGATTCTTTAACGCAGAAATATTTTAAATCTTCAGAATTAGGCAAATCAAAATCTTTGAGCTTCTTTCCTGCCATGATCTGAGCTGCAATCTTTGGCAGAGAAACTCCAATGGCCTTAGAAACAAATGGAGATGTGCGAGAGGCTCTTGGATTGACTTCCAAAACATACACTTCTACTCCTTTGACAGCAAACTGAATATTAAGCAATCCAACGACTTTCAAAGCTTTGGCTAATTTCACCGTATATTCTTTAATCTTAACTACGATATCTTCTCTTAATGTGTAGGGAGGCAATACACAAGCGGAATCTCCTGAATGGATCCCTGCATTTTCAATATGTTCCATAATGCCCCCCACGTAAACATCATGGCCGTCACAAATCGCATCCACATCAACTTCTTGAGCGTCTTCTAAAAATTTATCAATCAACACTGGGTGCCCACGAGAAACACTATGCACTTCATCTAAGAATGATTTAAGTGATTCTTCGTCGTAGACAATGCGCATGGCACGTCCGCCTAATACGTAAGAAGGTCTTACCAGTACGGGATAACCAATTCTATTGGCTTGAATAAGCGTCTCATCTTTGGATGTTGTTGAAGAGTTTGCTGGTTGAGCAATTTTAAGCTCTGTAATGAGTTTTGAGAAATGTTCACGGTTTTCTGCTGTATCGATCGAATCCACGGATGTTCCAATAATGGGGACTCCTGCTTGAGACAAACGTCTGGCTAAATTCAGAGGTGTTTGACCCCCAAACTGAACAATCACTCCATCTGGCTTTTCCACATCATAAATATTCATAACATCTTCAAATGTCAAAGGTTCAAAATACAAGCGATCAGAGGTGTCATAATCGGTTGATACCGTCTCAGGATTCGAGTTGACCATGATTGTTTCAAAACCCATTTCTTTGAGCGCAAATGCCGCATGGCAGCAGCAATAATCAAATTCAATTCCCTGGCCAATACGGTTTGGACCGCCGCCTAAGATCATGATCTTCTTCTTTTTAGAACCGCCTTTTAAATTATTAATGATGGCCTCATCTTCCGTCTCATAGGTCGAGTAGTAATATGGTGTGTAGGCTTCAAATTCAGCCGCACATGTGTCGACCACTTTAAAGGTGGCTACAATCCCATGATCTTTGCGAAGAAGCCTGACGTCTTTCTCACTCAAATTCATAATTTCCGCTAACTGGGCGTCCGAGAAACCATATTCTTTTGCTTTTCTGAGCAAGTCTTCCGTCAGCGTTCCTTCCGTCGCAACCGTACTCTTTAATTCTTCTTCCAATTCCAAAATCTGGGCTATTTGATCTACAAACCAAATATCAATCTTGGACAATTCAGCTACTTGTTCAATGGAATATCCTTTTTGCAAAGCATACTTCAAATAAAATATTCGAGAAGCATTGGGTTCTTGCAGACGATGCCGGATCTTCTCATCTTCAATGTCACGAAAATCTTGCTTATTATCCAGACCAATATGATCGATCTCTAAACCTCGCAAACCCTTTTGCAAGGATTCTTTAAATGTGCGGCCGATCGCCATAGTTTCTCCAACAGATTTCATCTGAATCCCTAAAATATCTTTTGCTTCTGGGAATTTCTCGAAAGTGAACCGTGGGATCTTGGTCACCACATAATCGATGGAAGGCTCAAAACAAGCTGGGGTTTCTTTGGTGATGTCATTTTGAATTTCATCTAAAGTGTAGCCAACAGCCAGCTTAGCTGCAAATTTAGCAATGGGGAATCCTGTCGCCTTAGAGGCAAGCGCTGAAGATCTTGATACACGAGGGTTCATTTCAATGACAACCATGCGACCGTTTGTTGGATTGACGGCAAATTGAATATTACTTCCCCCTGTTTCAACGCCAATCTCACGAATGAGTTTGATCGAGCAGTTTCGCATTTCCTGATATTCTGCATCAGTCAATGTTTGAGCAGGGGCAACCGTGATTGAGTCTCCGGTATGAACTCCCATGGGGTCTAAATTTTCAATAGAGCAGACAATAACGACGTTGTCGGCCTTATCTCGCATCAGTTCAAGTTCGTATTCTTTCCAACCCTCAATTGACTCTTCGATCAAGATTTCATGGATCATACTGCTTTCGATACCTAAGGAAGCAATACGCTCTAACTCCTCCATTGTTCTGGCAATCCCACCACCCGTACCACCTAAGGTGAATGAAGCGCGAATGATGCAAGGAAAACCAATCTCTTGCGCCCCCCGTCTGGCTTCTTCAATGTTATAAGCAAAAACACTCTTAGGAAGATCTAGTCCTACTTTGATGGCTGCTTGTTTAAATTCCGAACGGTCTTCCGCTTTCTTAATGACTTCATATTTAGCACCAAGCATCTCCACGTCGTACTTCTTCAAAATACCCATCTCATAAAGCTTCATAGCCAGATTCAAACCTGTCTGGCCGCCTAATGTCGGCAAAATAGCGTCTGGTCGTTCTTTTTGAATGATCTTTTCAATAAATTCAGGGGTCAATGGTTCCACATAAGTGGCATCAGCCAGATCAGGATCTGTCATGATCGTCGCAGGATTCGAGTTCACTAAAACAACTTGATAACCCTCTTCTTTGAGCGCCTTGCAAGCTTGGGAACCGGAATAGTCGAATTCACAGGCTTGACCAATGACGATTGGTCCTGCACCAATGATTAAAATTTTCTTAAGATCTGTACGTTTAGGCATTATTTTCGCTCATTGATAAGTGACTTTTGAAATCGTCCTGCTTCCATAATCGGAATATTAGCCTCTGTTGGAACATAGATAACTTGCATATCATTCTTTTGCAAGCCAGTAATCCATAAATAATGCAAGTATGTTTCATCTATGCTTCCTGAGATAATTTTATTACTTTGAGCAATACCATTAGCTCGAGCTACTTCAATTTCTGCATCCATTTTGGCTTTTTGCAATTCGAATTGTTTTTGTAATGCTTCTTGCTCTGTTTTTAATTTCATCTGAATACTCACGGTAAAAGTATCTGGCAGGCGCACATCTCTTAAAAGCACATCCTGCAGCATGATCCCTCGAGGTTCAACTCTCTCTTTTAAGAAAGCTAAGATCTTCTTAGAGATTTCATTGCGTCCTTGATCATTAAACAATGCTTTGACCTCATAACCACTGACCACATTACGAATAGCCTCTCGAACATACGGCTCTAAGACGATATCTTTATAATTACGTCCAATGGTCTTACGTACATAAATTGCCTTTTCTTTTGGAACATTATATAAAACAGAAACATCCAAACTTGAAATTAACCCTTCTGAGGAAGGAACTAGGGCCGTTTCTTTAATTTCAAGAGTCTTAGTGTTCCAAATTTCAATCCACGTAATCATGGGAAGATAAAAATGCATTCCTGTATTTAATGGTTCATCTGTTATTTTTCCAAAATCTGCTTTAACACCTGTCTGACCGTCTTCAACAACTTTCATCCCACAACCACTAGCTAATACAGCAAAAAGAATGGTTGAAATCACAATTCCTGCGCTACTGTTCATCTTACGCTCCTTTGTGTTTGTGAGCTTCCATCATATCGATAAACTGACTAAATAAATACTTCGCATCATGAGGACCTGGTGCAGCCTCTGGATGATATTGAATCGAGAATGCTGGAAACGTTTTATGACGAATTCCTTCAAGACTTTGATCATTAAGGTTGGTGTGAATCAACTGCACATGATTGGAATCAAGGCTTTTAATATCCACACAGAAGCCATGATTTTGGGAGGTAATTCCAATACGGTTTCCCTCAAAATCTTTGACAGGATGGTTTCCGCCATGATGCCCGAATTTCAATTTGTATGTGCTTCCACCTAATGCTAATCCCAAAATCTGATTACCCAAACAAATCCCAAAGATAGGAACTTGTCCTAAAGATTCTTTGACTGTATCAATCACATATGTCACAACTGCTGGGTCGCCTGGGCCATTGGATAGAAATAATCCGTCGGGCTTGATGGCCTTGATCTCCTTAAAACTGACTGTTGCGGGAAACACATGAACCTCACAGCCTAAGTCAGCTAAGATTCGTAAAATGTTCCATTTGATCCCACAATCAATAGCAGCTACTTTATAACGACGAGGACCTTTGGCCTTCCAAACATATTTTTTAGGAGTTGTCACATCTTTGACAAAATCAGCTCCTTCCATTGAAGGTGACGCATCTAATTTAGCTTGCAAGACCTTAGGATCGAAATCTTCGGTTGAAATGATCGCTTTCATAGCCCCTGAAGAGCGTAAATGACGTGTTAAAGCACGAGTATCTACCCCTTCAATGGCTAGGATATTATGTTTATTTAAATATTCAATGATGCTTTGTTGACTGCGCCAATTGGAAGGACGTCTAGCGAATTCCTTGACGACAAAACCTTTAACATGTACACGATCAGATTCATTGTCCTGTTCATTGATTCCATAGTTACCAATCAATGGGTATGTCATGATTACGATTTGACCGCTGTAGGAAGGATCGGTGAGAATTTCTTGATAACCGGTTAAAGCAGTGTTGAAGACAGCTTCGCCTATTGATTCTCCGGTTGTTTTAAGTGTTCGGCCCCGGAATGAAGCGCCGTCTTGCAGATATAGTATGGCCTCTTTCATGAATCCTAAAACTTGTAGCCCGCTTGTTATGCTGGACTTTATCAATAATCTGGTGGAAAAAACTTCAGGGAGATTTAAGGTTTGTCCTTAAAAGCCTGGAACAATATAGTCGAAGGCTTATGGGTTGTCAAGCAAAATGCTTAAAGGATAAAAGTGTCGTTCTCCGTCGCTATTGAATGCCTAATGCGTACTTGATTTGTTTGATCAAAACTTCTGGAGGGTCTGTTTTCTGGATGTAATCAACAGCCCCGTAGGACTCGTAATCGATCAAATGTTTAGGAGTATCAATGCAGGTGTAAAACAAAACTGGGATGTTACATGTGACTTGTTTGGTCTTAAGCTTCTTACAGACCTCAATACCGCTGATTCCAGGAAGTAAAATATCTAAAAGGATAAGATCAGGCTTTTCATCCTCTGCCAAATCTAGCCCCTCTTTAGCATTTTCTGCTAAGATCACCTCAAAATTATGTTTAGTTAAAAGGCGTTCAATAAGGGTTCGATCAACCGGATTATCATCAATAAAAAGTATCTTTTTAACAGCAGCCATATTATTCTTTCTTATCATGCAAATCTCATTTGATAACTGCCTTAAGTATATCTGCCCCTTCGACGAGTTTCAAGTTTCTCATCGACTGTTTTAGGATGCAATTGCTTTCTTGATTTGATCTACGATTTCAGGAGATTTCGGATCTGTCTTAGATCCAAATCGAGCAACCACGTTTCCCCTTCGATCAACCAAAAATTTATTAAAATTCCAGGTAATATCTCCCTCGAAACCGCTTCGAGTTGTCAAATATTCATATAAAGGAGCAATGTCTTTTCCCTTTACGCTGATTTTAGAAAACAATGGGAAGGTGGTCTTAAATTTTAATTCACAGAATTTCTTAATCTCGCTATTGTCTCCTGGCTCTTGGCCCATAAAATCATTGGCTGGAAAACCAAGCACCTCAAAACCCTGTTCTTTAAATTCTTGATAAATAGCCTCTAAAGACTTGTATTGGGGAGTAAAACCACAGCGGCTGGCCGTATTGACAATCAAAAGCACTTTGCCTCGATAGGCTGCCAGAGATTGGTCTTTCTCATCGATTGTTTTGACTGTGAAATGATAAATACTGTCGGTTGTTGTGGTATTCATATTTGTTCCGTACGAGACGTTAACAGAAAGCAATATACCAACCATGACAGATAAGCTTAAGAATACTACAGATTTCATGATATTCCCCAAATGACGCCTAAATAAAGGCAACAACTTCAATTTCCACTAAAGAATCTTTAGGGATACGCGCGACCTGCAAAGTTGAACGGGCGGGCGCTGTCTCAGCTTTAAAATATTTCGCATAAACTTCATTCATACCTGCAAAATCATTCAAATCTTTCATAAAAACTGTGGCTTTAACGACATTGTCCAAAGAAGATCCTGCATGCTCAAGTACAGCTTTCAAATTAGCAATTACCTGTTCTGTCTGTTCTTTAATCCCCCCTGGGACCATGTTACCTTGCTTGTCTAAAGGAATTTGGCCAGCGGTATAAATAAGATTTCCAATTGAAACTGCTTGGTTGTAAGGTCCTACGGGTAAACTTGCTTTATCTGTTTTGATAATCTTCTTACTCATATCCATCCTCTTTCTATTATGTTTATTAAACTCTGTGCCAAGAATTATGAACTACTGTTTTAGGAAACTCAAATCTATTTTCATAATGTTATTTTAAGCTGCTACTTGGAATTTCTCTTGAGATTCCATTCCCAAGAACCTCGGTAAATCAGTAGGTGCAATTTGGATAATAATTGGTGTAAAACCATCGATAGACATGTTTTGAACATTTACCATGTTTGCTGGAATCTTAAAATTATCGGCCTGTCCCTGAGTTTGAAGATCCCACTTGGAAGGATTCAAATCAATTCCTCCAGGTGTTTTTAAATGCTGGTCTATCATTGCCAGATCATGAGATTCCAGCTTACCATCACGCAAGATACGAACATTTAACTTTGGAGTGATCCCTTGAAATTCCTTGATTCGAGATAGGTTTTGATCATCGACAATCAATGTCGACTCTAAACTTCCATCTTTCCCTAAGGTAAAAAAGAATACTGGCAGGGTAAACACACTGTAATCTTTGATCTTAATCAGTTCTTTTTCAGAAAAAGCCATCAGTCTCGGGTTAAATCCCAATCTAGTTTTATACTGCATTAATCCTGGGCTTAAATGGTGTCCATAGAGATTTCTATCGACAGCATAAGATAGAGTTTTGAAACCCTCTTCAATTGATTTTTGCATCAAAGACTGGATTAAATAGAATTGAATGCCTCGATACTCTCTTCCTGTGGCTGCATAAGAAATAGAATTGTAATCAGCCATTTTCTTAACAACCACTCCCCCAATGATCTTGCCATCTTTTTTGAGATAAATAGCTGTATG
The DNA here is from genome assembly GCA_044225175.1 of Candidatus Omnitrophota bacterium. GTDB lineage: Bacteria > Omnitrophota > Gorgyraeia > Zapsychrales > Fredricksoniimonadaceae > JACQCF01. Next base: position 60,064 of record JBGAJA010000002.1, read on the forward strand.
TTTATTCTTAAAGAAATTCTTTATATTGTCATCCCTATGGACCGCTTGAGCGAGTGGATTATCCCACTGAATACTTGTGTCCAACTCATCTAAAAGAGGCTTTCTTCCCCGTTCTTTTTCATCCATGGTCTTTTCATATAATTTGAGAAACTCCTTAAAGTCTTCTGTATTCTCACCCGTATCCATGACCAAAGAAGCTTCTTTTCGTTCAATAGCTTCGTTAATCTTTGTGACATCTGATTTCAATTGCCGCCTTTGATGACTATCAAAACGTTGATAATACTCTTCCATGGCATCGGCAACTGTTTGACCTTGTTTGACTTGTGGCAAATCTAGGGAATAAGAAACCTTTTGCGGTTTATAAAAATAATCTGCGTGATGTAGTATTTGTTTGGGCGTAGGTCCGATAACGCTCACCATATGAACAAGTGGACTTTGTTCTGCAAGAGAAATGTCCTCCTCAGGTGATTGCGAATCCAAAACACCTATATTCAAATCAAATCTTTTCTCAAGGTCAAAACCAACATGTTTAATGATAAATTCTAGGGGTCCAACGGATAATGGCTCTTGCCCTTGATGCTCATAAAGACCTCCTAAAGCTCTTCCAGCAACAGATCGACCATAATAATCCGAATAATCGAAAGAGGATCGACCTTTAAATACAATGACTTTTTCATTAACACGGTTTCCCCGCTGGAGCTTAATGCTGTTAGCAACACGGTAAGGTGCAACTGCAATAGGGACATTCATTTCTTTAGACAATTTTGCAAGAAGAGTGTAGAGCGTATCAATGTATTTGCTTCCCATTTGGGTGTTTTCTTCAACGAGAATGACAGGTTCTCTCAGCGTCTTCTGATTGCCTTCAGAAACGCTTTCAAGAATTCTTAGTCTAACGGTGCGTCTAGTAGATACAATTCTTTTATCTTGATCAAATAGGGCTAACGCTTTATTTGTCCCATTAACTGTATAGCCTGCAAGTCCTCGGTTTAAATCAGTACCATACGTACAGCTCTGGCAGGCGGTAGATCCGGAATAATTCCCCATATTAAACAAAGAGTAGAAGTCATCAGTGAATTCTGCGTCAAGTTCTTCATCTACCTTAAGATTCAAGAATTTCTCCCAATTCTTGATCTTAAGAATACGATCTTTAATTTCTTCAAAACCGGATATTTTTTGCAATTGATCGTATTTCGTTTGTCCCTCTACAGATTTGATCTTAGCTTCAAACTCTTTTTGCTTATCTTCAGGCAGCTTACTGACTTCAATATTAATGATTTCATCAATTGTTGCCAGGTAGTCCTGAGATTGATTCTTCCATTGAGAAAATCTGCCTTCCACTTCTGCCATAAGGGCATCAAACATATTCTGGTAAATTTCTTTTTCATTAATAGTCCGCAAATAGATATTTATGAGCTCAAAGATATTTCTACCTAAATGGTCTCTCCATTTGAATCGAGGATTATGCTGAGCATACGCACTCAGCTTTTGGAGAACTTCATTTTCATTCTCAATGGTGATTTTCTGTTTGAAGCTGGCAATTAGCGGTTCTGCGATCAACAAAGATAAATGTCTCAAAAGTTCATTCATTTTCTCATCATCGATGTGGTCCCTACTTAAAAGGTCGTCTAAAATATTTTCCGTCAAAATTTTCAGTGAATGATTAAGATCTGGAATAGAGAAACTTTGCGAAGATGCTTTATGATAAGTATCGAGTACTTTTCCATAACATTCCAAATAATACATTAACTTCGTATAGAACTTCTCTGTGTTAGTTTCATCTAGGGACTTAAACTCTTCATTGACTTTATGTATGATTCGATCAAATGTCTGTGAAACTATTTTTGAATTTGACGACATGGAAACATTATTACTCTTGGACTTTCTTGCTTTATATTCAATGAAAAAATTGCTATTGGTGAAGACAATTGGTTCTATCCAGTCTTGGTCTTTTTTATTTTTAGAAAACATGTTCAAGGTCAAGAAAGTCTTCATTTTTTCATAAAGACGATTTTTTAAAGTAGCTAGTTGATCATGCATAGATTTGTTGTGGTCCATGGCCTGCATCAATGTCCGTAGTGTTTCAATGGCCGTGTCTTTAGCTTCTAGTCGAAGCAAAGGCTCAAAAAAGACATGGGGGATTTGAATCATAGGTTGTACAAGCCTCAAATCTTCTGCCATAAGACCTAACAAGTGACTCACACGCGTAAGTTCCGGCTGATTTAATTTTGTCTTAGAATAAGATCTATCCAAATAGAGCTTTCTTAGCTGTTTGAGGGCCTCTTTCTTATGAGGATCTTGCAATATTGCAATTTCACTAATAATTTCTAAAAATAAGGGGTCATTCACAAAATGCCTATATTGACTTAGGAATTGACTAGCTCCCAAGGAAATCTGGACAGCAGTGTTTCCTTCTTTTAATTCATTTATAATTTTTAAAATGGTTATGCTATCGGTGGATTGGCTAAATAAAAGTTTAAAGAAAATTCTTTTCTGGCTGGCTTGCGACTGATAAGAGAACTGTTCTATTAATTCTAAGAAAATCTCCTGCATCTTATTGGGGGAAATCGCACTCAAATTCTGGAGGGCATCAACAATCAGGTCTTCTTTTCTTTCTTGGGCAATGCTGTCTAACTTTAGCTTTAAGACATCGATCGTTTCCAAATCATTGGCTAACGCGAGTTGATTAATCTGGATTATTGAGCTTGCTTTATTAATTTCTGTGAGAAAAGAAATAAAAGCATCTTTGGTCTTTCCCTGTTCATTGAAAGATTGAACAATTGGTTCTATTTGTTCTATTTTGTCTTGAAGAACAAACAAATTAGATAGGATCCACTCCATCTCTCTAGCAATAAAATCTGCGTTAGGCTGACCCAAAACGTTTAGTTTGACTGCGCTTTTGATCTCATCTAATGATTGCTTGGGATCTTCTACTACCGCACGAATAATTTGTTTAATCTGTTCTATTTTTATATGGTTCAATAGCTCAATTAAAATAGGCAATTCCAACGTATAGTGCTTAGGATCATTACGAAAATACAGATCAAATATTCGCTTTGCTTCTGTGATGTTGTTTAAGTTGATGAGGTATTCGAATAAACTTGTCTTTTCATCTTCCCCTAATCTTCTTTGCGTAGGGTGGGATGTTTGTTCACGATTTAAATTGTACGAGATCTCATTAGCTGCCAAACGATTGTTATCATTCAATATCTGTTTAAAACCACCGTGTACTCCTAAATACCTCGCTAATTTGATGTTGACATTAAATCCTTTGGCGATTTTGGCTGGTGTAAGCTCTTTGGCTGCTTTAACAAGAACACCGCTAAGATTGGCATTTTCTTTTAAAGTTTTCATGAAAATTGCAAAACAAGAAGATGAGTTGGCAACCATCTCTACAACAATTCTTTGTATAAAATCCTGATAAATGCTTTGATAGTGTGAACTTGCCTCTTGATTTATTTTTTTTAAAAAACGCTCCTCATCATCCATCATTCTTAAGATCTCAGAAAAAGTTTGATCCATATTCTGAGGATAATGTTTAATTAAACTTATTAAAACCCCAATAATTTCTTGGGCATCTTCAGCGCTTGTCTGTTGATGGTTTAATCTGATGTTCTCACGGTTTTCTTTTAACATATTCTCCAAAAGATTTAACATGATCCCTTTGATTCCTTCTGCTTCTTGGGGTGACAGGTATTTCTTAGCCTCCAAAGCTTCCTTAAGATGTTCTAATAATTGCTGACTTTCTTTCTTATCTTGGATATCTTCATAAAATTGTTCAATAAAACTCGAACTATTACCTTTGCTTTTCTTCAAAGACTTAGTTAAACGGCCTTCCATGATCATCACAATTAGATGGTGAGACACCCCAAGAAAAGACAATACACTCTTTACTTCTTTAGAATAGTCAGACAAATCTGTATTTAAAACATCTATGGAAAAATTGGGGTCATCTATGTGTTTATTGACGTACTTAACGACAATTTCACTTATAAAATAGGGGTCTTTAAACATGTTCATTGGGGTTTCCCAAACATTGTCATCTTCATCTACATCCTTTCCATAAAGATCTTGGTATTTCTTCGGATCAGATTTTCTTTCCTGGATCCATTGCTTGAGATACTTAATAACAATGTCAATCAACTTTGGATTCATCTCAACTGCTTCATCTATGATTTTAATGAGAACTTTCCTATGGTTCTTTAAAAGTGTGGGCAATACTGTTACGGTTTCATCGAACTTATTTTCATCTCCCGAGAGACTTCGGGCAATGACTGAATGCCGCCTATCAAACTCATCGGGCAGTTGCAAATCATCTATAAAGCTTAGGTAGTGCGTGTATTTAATAATTTGTTCTTTTGTTAAATCAATTGTTGGGTCTCTTTGCAGAGTTATGTTGATAGTTTGCAGTAACCCATCCGTTGAATTGACCAGTCCTTGGAAAAGAGTGTTTAGCTGCGTTTGAGACAATTTCAGTTCTGGATCATTGCTCATAGCTCTTTCAATTGTCAAAGAAGCCACCGAAAGAATATCATCTGCATAATCCCTCTCTCGATCATCATCAAAATGGGAATTCCAATCATAGTTATAGATTCCTTGTTGAACAGACAGATCAATAAGATCAATGATTCGACTTGCTTGTGTCTTAGATAACTTTAAAGAGGCATCTTTCTTCAGTGCTAATCCTAAAAATAGAATTAAAAAATTTTGCGTGTGGGAACGTTCAACCTTGATATGTTCAGCAATCTTATGGACTTGTTCTTGGGTCAACTTTATTTCTTCGAAATCAGCCAAAACCTTGGCCAATACTTGAGAATAACCTGAGATTACTTTTAATCTTTCGTCATTGGAGTGGATTACTTGATCAATGATGTAATCTATCAAGGTTGGATCTTTTGTGATTTCTTGTGTCAGAATATTAACAAGATTTGTTCGCCATGTAACATCCTCTTTTCTTTGAAAATCAATGACTTCAGCTAAAATATCCAGTTTAGAACGTTCAAGCTTATATTCTTTATTGCGCTCTAAAGATATTTTTAAGACTTCCGTCAATTCCAGGATTGATGTTTCAGAATTCACAGATCTCATTTTATTGATAATGGAATCAATCTGGAGGGAATTTGGACGATAATCCTTATTGGTCAATAATACTTCATTAATGATTTTTCCGTAGTACCCATCGTATTCTTCAAGTTCTAAGAGACTGAATAAACAATGCCAGCGATCTTCAGTCATTGGATAGCTTGGGACTTTATTCAAAGCTGTACTCAAAGCAATCGCCAAGGATAATTTACTGGATGGCAATGAACTTTTTAGTTTTTCAAACAATATAGTGATTTGTTCCGGTGAAACTTGATTGAACTGTCTTAACAATATGCGGTTCAAGCAATATCCTAAGTAAAGTATCGTGTTATCTTTTTGGACAGATATTTTTTTAAGAATCGATAATAAAATATTCAGGTATTCCTGTTGATCTGCGAACCCTCCATTTTCTAAGAGCTCTGGAAAAGATGTTCGCATGAGAATATGGGCCAACGCTTCCGTGACCTTTGGATCAGAGTTTTGTTGAATGTCTGCCATAAGTGAAATTAATAGCCGAGGCCTTTCTTCAACCTTTTGTACAGCTAGTATTCCCAAAGCTTCTTCCAAAATTTCATCATCTATGATCCTCATGATATTAATCAAACTTTTCAAATAAAGTTCTTCCTGTGCAGTTGGAAATTCATAAGAAGAAGATTCCTTCTTGTGATAGGAGAGTTGTCTTACCAAAACCAAAGCGGCCTTAATAGCTGGACCTTTCAGGTCTCCTTTTATGGCTTTATCTTCTAACATTGGAATAATTTGTTTAGAAATCAATGATGTTGGGACAATTTCTTGTTTCAGTTTGATACTTAATTGTTGGGTCACTATCATTCCTGCAACAAGCCTTAATAAACTATTAACTAAATCTTCCAGAATTTCTGCCTCCTCTTCCAAAGTCGGTTTGGACATATATTGTTTAGTGGATTCTGTAAGTAATTCCTGCCAAATCTCTTCTAGTCTTTGGGAGGCTTGCTGGATTTCCAGCTCTGAGGGAATTGTTGGAATTACACTTGGAGGTTGGGCGTGCACTTGCTGCAAAGTCACTGAAACTGTTTGTAAATCATGACCTTTTCCCTTTTCAAGAATCTCACTGGCGCTTCTTGACTGCACACTCATGGCAGCATCCATCCCTTTACCAAATTCACAGCCACCTGAGAAATATTTTCTAGAAATAGGCTGTTGTGTGATCAGGTCTCGTTCTTCTTTGATGTAGTTGTAAGCGCCTTTTTTGAAGGCGTGGAGGTAGTGGTGGTAGATAGTCTCAATGTCAAATGGCTCGTTCCTCTGGGTCGCTTCCACATTCAGCGCTTTGTTGCTAGGCAAGCTGCTTGGGGACACGCCTGCCTGCCGGACAGCCAGGTTTTTGTTGGTTTTGTTCTGAATATGTCCCCTGGTTGGCATTGGGTATTTTAGTCCTTCGATTTTATTTTTTTCTGCATATGTCTTTGCCAGAATGGAATCCTTGATTTTCTTCTTGTACCATGTCGCTAAAATCAAAGAACTGTAGACCTGTCTAAGGTGGGCAAAATTAGCACCTTCATTCACCTCTTTGGTTAATTCAGGAATGATGATTTCGCGGATGATTTGACCCCCCAAAAGGGTGTCAGACACCTTTTTATCACTCTCTCCCTTCAAAAAGGTGTCAGACACCTTTTTCTTGGCTAGGTAATCTTCTTCTAACATCACCTTCAAATGACTCTCTGTGATGTAGGCAACATCTTTGTTCTCATACACAACTGCCTTTTCAGGAACTATCCACACCTTGTTGAAGGTATTCACTGGAATATTGGTATGTCCATACCTCTTAGCTGCTTCTTCATAGATTCTTGTCCAAAACCTCTTTCCTACCTCATCTTCTGGATACATCAGACTGGCGGTGATTTGTTTGAGCATGTAGTCTTGGGCTAAAAGATCCCTTCCCATCTCGGTTTGACCGAAGCTTTCGGGGACTATGCGGTTTTTCTCATAGGGGCTTAGGTTCACCCATAGGTCGGCTTCTGGGGTGGTTAAAGAGGCTAAAAAGTACTTGATTAGACGGCTGGATTCTTGCCTTAAATTATGTGCATCAGCGACGGAACTATACCCTGGATCCAGGATAAAATCAAACCTAAAAGGGTTGTCTGAATGGACTTTGATTCCTTTGAGCATCGCAACACTTACAGGGGAACTTAAATGCATCATGACCGCACGCTTAGGCAAACCCTGGGCAACCTGGGCATGGATAGGTAATGGATTGATATTCAGCAAAAAAGCAAAGATGAGCCCCAGACACAAGGGCCTTTTGAGATGCAAAATCTTAAGCATGGTGAAAGTTTACTATATATATAGTAAAAGCGCCAATCGAGGGGATACTAGAAGGTTGGGACTAAAACTCAGCCCATATAGCAGCCAAATAGCTTTCTTTGATTAAACCGCTGCCTACGAAATCTTTATCTTGCCCTAAACGATGGATCTTTTTAGGAATGCGTGAAGACACCTTTAGCATGTGTTCTAGATGATTATGAGAAAGGCTTGTCAGGTTAGATGACACAAACAACTTGCCGTGAGGATTTAAGACATGCAGGGCATTTTCGATTAACTTAGGCAATGCCTTTTGAACATGAAATACTTTTCCCTCCACCCGGGCAAAGGTAGGGGGATCAATGATAATGATATCGAAACAATTGTCCTTCTTTACGGCACGTTCTAAATATTTAACCGTGTCTAGTTTGACCATTTCAAAAGGACCAGGGGTAAGGTCGTTCAATTCGTAATTACGTTTGCCCAACTCAAGAATTTTCTTACTAATGTCCACGTTAATGACTTCATAAGCTCCGAAATGTTTCGCATAAACGCCAAATGAACAACTATAGCTAAAACAATTCAAGACTTTCTTATCTTTACAGGATTGCGCAATTAACAATTTATTTTGGCGCATATCCAAAAAGAGACCTGAATTAAGACCATTGTTTAAATCCACCTCGAATTTTAACCCATTCTCTTGAATGATCGTCTTACTGGGCTTATTAGCAACTAATACGTGAGATTTAAATGCGTCTGGATTAGCTGAGGTGTCCTTGCAGCGGTCTTTAAGAATAAAGTAATCCACCTGAAAATGATCTTGAAGGCAATCAGTCAGAAATTGAGCTTGCTCTAGCCAGCGAGGATGATAAATTTGTGCCACAAAGTGATTGGCATATTGTTCGATCAGTAAATCATCTAGCAAATCCCCTTTGCCATTAACCAGACGAATAGCATTCGTTATTTTTCTAAGGGATTCTCTTTTAGCAAAAGCGTTTTTGAACAATTGAAGGGTTCGATCATTAAGAGGCATAGGCTTTAAAAACTTCTTCAACCGTCTTACGGCATTGATCATTAGGGCAAGAGTGGTATTGAAGCTCTAATCGACGGGTGAATACATCTTCTGGGGTCTTGGCCATTTCAACTTTACAGGAATAGGCCACTTGGGCACGGATAGCTAAAGAACAATGGCCAATCCTAGCCCGCAATGAATGGTCTTCATGAATCAAATTTAAAACATCAATGTATCGACTGCCATAACGCTCGTGCAGATAAGAAACAGTTTGGATATCTACTCCAGCTAAGATGGCTGCTTGTTTAAAATCTGGATTTACAGGGCCACTGCCATACAGAGGATAGTCATCTTCTTGAGGAAGATTTTTTTCAAGATGAGGCAAAATTTTTGCGACAGCTTCACTGGCAATCGCTCGGTAGGTGGTGTACTTCCCTCCAGCCACATACCACAGTCCTGAGAATGTTTTTGCAATCGTATGTTTGCGCGAAACCTTAGATGTACTTCCATTATCAAAAACCAAAGGTCTGATTCCTGCAAAAGTTGTGATGATATTTTCTTTGTTAAAAGAAAGGGTTGGGAAAATACGAGAAGCTTCTTTCAAAAGATAACTCACATCTTCCTTGTCAACTTGCACATCATCGGGTTTGCCTTCATAGTCGGTATCTGTTGTGCCTATTAAGGTGTAGTCCTTAAAGGGAAGAGCAAAGAAAATCCTTTTATCTTTCTGAGACTGAAGCACAAAAGCTTTATCAGACAATTTCTCTTTGTATAAAACGTGAACCCCTTTGGTTGGACGCAGGCGGGTCTTATTTTTTGTAGAATCTTTCCTTAACATTTGATCTGTCCAAGGCCCAGCCGTTGAAATCACTGTCTTGGCCCTCACTTCAAAGACTTGATTAGTTAAAGTATCCCGGGCTGTAACTCCCACACAGCGAGTGTTTTCTTTTAAGAAATCGATCACTTCAACATGGTTAGCCACATGGGCCCCATTTAAATCAGCCATTAGAACATTTTCCAAGCAAATACGTGTGTCATCCATCTGCGCATCCCAATAAGAGACTCCACCGACCAATCCCTCTTGAGAAATTCCAGGAGCTGAAGTTAAAATCTGTTGCACAGTTAATTGACCATGTTGACCAAGACTATAACGAGAACTTAAAAGATCATAAAGCCAAACACCAATCTTCATCATCCAAAAAGGACGAGGGCCATTTTTATAGACAGGAATGATAAATGGCAATGGTTTAACTAAATGAGGGGCATTCTTATATTGGATATAACGTTCTTTGAGGGCCTCTTCAACTAGATCAAATTCAAAATTCTCTAAGTAGCGAATCCCTCCATGTAACAACTTAGAAGATTTGCTGGAGGTACCAGAGGCAAAATCATCTTTCTCTAAAAGCGCCACCTTAGCACCTGCTAAGGACGCCATATAAGCAATAGCCGCCCCATTGATCCCCGCTCCAATGACAAGGACATCATAAGCATTCTTACTAAATCTATGGATGTCTCGAATCATTGCAGTTTATTCTTTATTAATGTTTGTTGATTATCTTAAGCAAAAAGTCGCTTGGGGAGAGTATATCAATCTTCTTGAAACATTTGAGTGTTAAAAGATCACTGTCTCCAGAAACAATATAATCTGCCTTAGCACTTACAGCACACTCAAGAATTCTATTATCATCAGGATCATCTTTAATAATATTGACTTTATCTGTCACAATTACTATCTCAACGATTTCGGAAATCTCATGGATGGTTTGCTGTACAAAAGATATTGGTGCTCGAAACTTCTTGTCAACTAAGACCTCTGCTAATTCTTTCAAAATATCTTGTGAGAGAGCGATATTAAACTTGCCAGATATACCCATTTCTAAAATCTCACGACTTTTACCGCCAAACATGATTGCCGAAATAAGTACATTCGTGTCTAAAACCACCTTCACAAATCACCCTTTCTTTCGACGATACTTCGAAATAGCGCTAGGTATATCATTTTCTTTCAATCTAAGACTTTTAACATGTCGTGCGGCCGATTGAAAAATCCCTTTCCATACACGTTTTCTAGCAATATATGCGCGTGCAGCTTCTCGAATAAACTCAGATCGAGTCCGTGCTTCTTCATGACTTACTGTATCAATATCCTTTAAAAGCTCCTGCGAAAAAGAGATATTAACCGTCTGTATTTTCATAATTTCTACCTCCATTCCAAGTATATACAAAGATTGTATGCTTCGCAAGAATTATGCCAATTGCGTTTGACGCACAGCTCTTTGCCAGCCCTGATAGAGCTTGTTGGTTTCTGACTTCTTCATGTGTGGAGTAAATATATGGTCGATCCCTCGCATCTGCTCTAAATCTTTTGTTTTCCAAAGTCCTGAGGTGAGTCCTGCTAGTTGGGCACAGCCAAGAACGGTGGAATCAACCATCTGAGGACGGACTACTTTCACAGAAAGCATGTCGGCTTGAAATTGCATGAGAAAATTGCTTTGGCAAGCTCCTCCATCAACAGCTAGGGTCTTGATTTTCAGCCCTGATTCTTTTTGCATGAGCTCAAAGACGTCTTTGGTTTGGTAGGCAATAGACTCTCTAGCGGCTCGAATGATATGTTTGGTATTACTTCCTCGTGTTAAACCGGTAATTAACCCTCGAGCATTTGCATTCCAATAAGGCGCACCTAAGCCAACAAAAGCTGGCACAAAATATACCCCTCCATTGTCGCTTATGCCTTTAATGGCCTCATCGGCCTCAGAAGATTTTTTGATCACTTGCAACTGATCTCTCAGCCATTGAATGACTGCCCCGCCAATAAATACAGAGCCCTCTAAGGCATAGACTGGCTGTCCTTTGACGTCGCACGCCAAAGTTGTTAACAAGCCTTTGGTCGAAATTCTCTTTTGATGGGCTGTATTTAATACTAGGAAACATCCTGTCCCATATGTATTTTTGATTGTCCCTGCCTTAAAACAGCCCTGGCCATACAATGCAGATTGTTGATCCCCCATAGCAGCCATTATGGGAATTCCATCAGGCAAACCAGGCATTTTCTTGGTATATCCAAATAGTGATCCTGAGGGAAGCACTTTGGGAAGGATATTTTGAGGAATGGAGAATAATTTAAGGAGTTTTTGCGACCATTCTTTCTTTGTGATGTCAAAAATCAAGGTACGAGAGGCATTAGTCATGTCTGTTACGTGTGATTCTCCGTCGGTAAGTTTAAATATAAGCCAACTGTCGATTGTCCCAAAGGCCATCTTTCCTTGGTTTGCTTTTGCCTTTAAACCCTTAACTTGCTCTAAGGCCCATGAAATTTTAGTTGCAGAAAAGTAAGGATCTAACAAAAGGCCCGTGATCGCTTGAACGGCCGCTCCATGTCCTTTAAGCTTTGTGCACATTTCTGCTGTACGTCTGTCCTGCCAAACGATTGCCCTCATCAAAGGCTTACCCGTTGTTTTATCCCATAAAACAGTTGTCTCTCTTTGGTTAGTAATGCCAATGGCGTGAATGTTGTTAGGGTTGATTTTGGATGAGGATATTGCTTTTTTTATTACGGCACAGACAGAATCCCAAATCTGACTTGCGTCATGTTCTACCCAGCCCGGGTGGGGAAAATATTGTGTGAATTCTTGGTAGGCGCTTGAAACGACTCTGCCCTTGGTATCAAAAATAAAACATCGTGAGCCAGTCGTTCCCTGGTCAATTGCCAAAATATATTTAGTCATACTTAAAAGTAAACCAATTAACGACCCAAACGTTTTCTATTTGCTTCATACATCTGCACCCCAAGAAATTTTCGTGCTAAATCATCTTTGTCCATGCCATTATCAAAATCGTATTCCATAATAGCCGCAACTTGTAATAAATTTCTAAATGCATTATCTAACAAAGAGGGGTTGTCCGTTGCCATTTGATCAATGGCTTGCGCATATTGAATAGGAGAACCAGAAATACGCACACCTGCATTTCGAAACCGATCAATATATTCACTGACTGTATCTACTTTTGCCTGGGGATCAATCAAAAGAGTCCAAGCACGACTATTGACATCTAATTTGCGCCAAACATCTGAAATATCAACCGTATCTTCCACTTGAGCAAAATTATTGGCAGAAGAAGGCATTGGTGTGTTTTGAGGCGGCATCATTGCTTGAGCTTGGTTTTGTGCTTGCAAAGCAGCTACCTGGGCCTGAGCTTGGGCCATTTGTTCCACTTGGGCCATCTTAGCTGCATCCAAAGTGACCTTTTGCTTCATCGCCTCTTCCACAACAGCTTTTTGATATTGAACTGCTAAAGAAGATGCTAACGCCATTTGTTGTGCATTAACCATTTGGGCCGCTTGTACCTGTTGAACAGCCTGAGCTTGAGCCGCATAAGCCATTTTTTGCTGCTGGACTTGCATGAGAATTTGTTGTGCTTGCGCCTGGATTTGTTGCTGCTGATATTGCATCATTTGTTGCTGAATGGCTCTTTGCTGAGCCGCTTGGGCCTGTTGCTGCATAACAGCCTGTTGTTGAGCGATCATTTGCTGCTTTTGATATTCCGCAATCATCTGTTCTTCCTGGGCCTTTTTTTGCATCTGTCTTTGTCGAGCAACAGCTGCTGCAGCTGCAAAAGCATCCAGTGATTGAAAGATTACTGCTAAGGAGAGAATTGAACAAACAAGAAAGCTCATATGGAAAATATTATAGTTCTAATTTTAATTATCACATCAAAAAATAATCATAAAAAACCCCCACAGTTTTGAATATCCCAATTGGACTGTGAGGGTCTCTTAAAATTATCTTTTTTCTTGTTTTACAGTACTTTTTTCTTTTGAATCCTTTTGCTCTTTTTGTTTCTGTTCTTCTTGAGCGCTTTTAATCAAATCTTCTAATAAAATCGCTGATGTCTTAGCGTTTTCTACGTCTCCAGAAGCCTTAAAAATTTCAAAACTTCTTCGGGCTGCTAACACAGCGGGCAATATTCTATTAGACATTTTATTGGAAACACTCAGCATATAAAATACTGTCCCATTATCTGGGAAGTTCTTGGCAGCTTGATCTAGAAACTCACTTGCCTTATCGTACTGTTCTGCTTTAAGAAGAATTTGTCCCATGACTAGATATGGGTTTGGGTCTGTTGGATCTAACCTAATTGATTGTTCCAAACTGATTAAGGCTCCTTTAAGATCACCTTGATGTAACTGCAGCATTGCTTGTGCAAAGATTTTCTTGGAAGCATCTTTTTGGCCAGAAGTTATCTTCTCTGTTGTAGGCTCTTGTGGGGCTGGTTGGCAACCTGCAAAGGCCAACATTAGACATAAAATAAAAATATTTTTTCTCATCAAAATCTCCTCGGTTTACCCTAATATTCGGGTTTATTTCTTTGAAATCTTTGTCGATAAAAATCGATCCACTCCCTGTGCTGCTGCTCTTCCTTCTTGAATAGCCCATACAACTAAAGACTGTCCTCGTGTCATGTCTCCAGCTGTAAAGACACCAGGAATAGATGTCATTTTATGTTCATCCGCTTTCACATTCCCTCGAGGATCAAGTTCAACACCTAATTCTTCTAACATGCCTTTTTTAACTGGCCCCAAGAAACCCATGGCCAGAAGCAAAAGATCACATTCCATTTCAAATTCGCTGCCTGGAATCTCATTCATTTTCATTTGACCTGTAGTTGGATCTTTGCTCCATTCCAAACGTACAGCATGAAGTTTCTTTAATTTTCCATCTTCACCACTCAAACGTTTCGTTGCAATTGAGTAATCGCGCGTCACGCCTTCTTCATGGCTGGTTGATGTTCGTAAAATGAAAGCCCAATTAGGCCAAGGATTATCTGGTGTTCTATTTTGTGGCGGCTGAGGCATAAGTTCAAATTGATGAACCGAGGCGGCCCCTTGACGGTTGGACGTTCCAACACAATCGCTTCCTGTGTCTCCCCCTCCTAAAACAATAACTTTTTTATCTTTTGCTGAGATGAAGTTCTCCACAGGAATATTTAAATTCTTACGGTTTTGCATTGGCAAGAAATGCATCGCTTGATAAACACCTTCTAATTCTCGACCTACAACGGGAAGGTCACGTCCATGTTCTGCTCCCCCGCATAAGACAACCGCATCATACTTCTCAACAAGATCTTTGGCTGCGACATTCACTCCAATATTCTGACCTGTCTTAAATACAACTCCTTCATCAGCCATACGCTTGATACGGCGTTCAACAACCCATTTTTCTAGCTTGAAATCAGGAATACCGAGCGTTAAAAGTCCGCCAATGACTTCATTCTTTTCATAGACAGTAACTTTATGGCCCTTTTTATTTAATTCATCAGCACACGCAAGTCCAGATGGTCCAGAACCTACAACAGCAACTTTCTTTCCTGTACGATGCTTAGGAGGCTGTGGTGTAATAAAACCATGCTCATAACCATGTTCGACAATTGAAAGTTCAATATTTTTGATGGTGACAGCAGGATCAGTAATTGCTAAAACACATGAATTTTCACAAGGGGCAGGGCACACGCGGCCAGTAAATTCTGGGAAATTGTTGGTTTTATGCAAGCGTTCAATCGCCTCTTCCCATCGCCCCCGATAAACCAAATCATTCCAATCAGGAATAATGTTTCCAATAGGGCAGCCATTTTGACAAAAAGGAACACCGCAATCCATACAACGGGCCCCTTGGATTTGAAGCTCTTTCTCAGAGGGCAATTGAATGAATTCTTTATAGTGCTTCACACGTTCGCCTGTTGGCGCTTTAGTGTATTCTTGACGTTTGTATTTGATGAAACCTTTAGGATCGCCCATTATTTGCCTGCCTTAATCTGTTCATTCGCATTTTTAACAGCCTCAGCTTCTTCAAGTACACGTCGATAATCTCGTGGGTATACTTTCACAAAGCTAGGCAGCATTTTTTCCCAATTTTTGATCACATCTTCAGCCACAGAGCTTTGAGTAAACTTCAAATGACGTTCAACTAAATAACGCAGATCAAGAATGTCTCGTGGGTCTTTGACAGGATACAAGTCCACTAATCCCATATTGCAATTCTTGCTGAAAGTATTGTCACGATCTAAAATGTAGGCTATCCCGCCGCTCATTCCAGCAGCGAAGTTTCGTCCAGTTGGACCTAAAACAACCACTCGTCCACCTGTCATGTACTCACATCCATTATCACCTATTCCCTCGACGACAGCATAGGCTCCGGAATTACGTACGGCAAAACGCTCGCCGCCTAACCCTCTAAAATATGCCTCACCTGCAATCGCCCCATACAACACAACGTTTCCAACAATCATGTTGTCTTGCGCCACAAACGTAGCATTCTTAGGAGGATAAATGACAATTCGTCCACCCGACAACCCTTTACCGACGTAGTCATTTCCTTCGCCTTCAAGAGTAAATGTCACGCCATGAGAAAGAAAAGCTCCAAAGCTTTGTCCTGCAGAACCGTCAAATTTAATTTGAATAGTGTCCTCTGGGAGTCCAGCCATGCCATATTTCTTGGCAATCGCAGAAGAAAGCATTGTACCAACTGTACGATTGATGTTTCGAATCTGAGAATCAAATTTGACGGCTGTTTTATTGTTGATGGCAGCCTGGCAGTTTTCAATCAATCTATTATCCAAAGCCTTCTCAAGACCATGATCTTGTTTTCCGACGTGGCGAATTGCAACGCCAGCAGGAACGTCAGCTTTGTGTAAAATATTTGTTAAATCAAGCCCTTGAGCTTTCCAATGTTCAATTGTGTCTTTAGAATCCAACATGTCCACACGGCCAACCATATCTTCAAATTTCTTAAAGCCCAATTCAGCCATAATCTCACGAACTTCTTGAGCGATAAAACTAAAGAAGTTAATCACATATTCTGGCTTTCCGTCAAATTTCTTACGAAGTTCTGGATCTTGAGTTGCTACACCAACGGAGCACGTGTTTAAATGACATTTACGAAGCAAGATACAGCCCATGGTGACGAGCGCAGTTGTGGAGAAGCCAAATTCGTCAGCACCCAGCATAGCGGCAATTGCCACATCACGGCCGGTTTTTAACTGCCCGTCGGTTTGCACGCGAATGCGGCCGCGCAAATCATTCATAACCAAGACTTGTTGCGTCTCAGCAATACCTAATTCCATAGGAAGACCTGCGTGTTTAATTGATGTCTGAGGAGAAGCACCTGTTCCTCCTTCAAACCCTGAGATCAACACATGGTCAGCTTTTCCTTTAGAAACACCAGCTGCAACTGTTCCAACGCCCACTTCAGACACCAGTTTCACAGAAACCATGGCTGTTGGATTAGCATTCTTCAAATCGTGAATCAATTGAGCCAAATCTTCAATCGAATAAATATCATGATGTGGCGGTGGAGAAATTAATGTAACCCCTGGTGTTGTATGACGGGTCGCTGCAATTTCCTTAGAGACTTTATGTCCTGGAAGCTGTCCGCCTTCACCTGGCTTAGCTCCTTGAGCCATTTTAATTTGCAGTTGATCCGCATTAACTAAATATTCAATGGTAACCCCAAAGCGTCCTTGAGCAACTTGTTTGATACGGCTTCGTCGCCAATCTCCATTCGCATCTTTCTTAAAACGATCAGGATCTTCCCCGCCTTCGCCTGTATTGGAAAAACCACCCATACGGTTCATGGCGATTGCGAGCGTCTCATGAGCTTCCTTTGAGATAGACCCATAACTCATAGCCCCTGTTGCAAAACGTTTGACGATTTCGCTTACAGGTTCAACTTCATCAATCGAAATAGGATGACCTTTTTTAAACTTTAAAAGTCCGCGAATATTAGCAATCTGTTTGCTTTGCTCATTCACCGACTTAGAGAATGCTTTAAATATTTTAAAATCCCCGCTTCGAACAGAATGCTGTAAAAGGGCAATCGATTGAGGATTTAATTGATGGAACTCTCCTTCACGACGCCAAGCATAGTCGCCGCCAATTTCAAGCATGTGGTCCTCGATAATGGGAACCTCTGGAAAACCAACTTCATGACGTTTGAGCGTCTCTAAAGTAACCGTTTTTAAATCGATCCCGCCAATACGAGAGGGGGTAGCTGTAAAATATTTTTCAATCAACTCAGTTCCAATACCAACAGCTTCAAAAATTTGGGCACCGCAATAAGACTGAATAGTTGAAATCCCCATCTTAGAGATGACTTTGTATAAACCTTTATGGCAAGCTTTTAAGAAATTTTTCTCCGCATCTTTAAAATGCAAAGGTTCTTCAAATCGGCCTTGTTCGATCATATGTTCAATCGATTCAAAAGCCAAATAAGGATTGATGGCATTTGCCCCATAGCCAATCAAAACTGCAAAGTGATGCAATTCTCTGGCATCGCCTGTTTCAACAACCAAACTCACCTTTGTACGAGTTCCTTGACGAATCAAATGATGATGAAGCCCAGCTGTTGCAAGCAAAGCTGAAATAGGAGCTAACTTAGCTGTTATGCCTCGATCAGAAAGAATTAAAATACTAAATCCATCCTCAATGGCCTTATCCGCTTTTTTAAATAGAGCTTCAAGTGCTTCTTCGAGCGAAGCTTCTTGTTTTTGCTTATCAAATAAAATAGGTAGCGTGACACTCTTTAAACTGCGAATGTTCACATGAGCGATCTTTTCAAGCTCTTCATTGGTGATAATGGGTCGCTGAATCCAAAGACGATGGCAATGTTCTGGAGTTTCATCCAATAAATTGCCTTCAGGACCTAGCATCATATCTTCAGCCATGATGATTTCTTCACGGATCGCATCAATAGGTGGATTGGTCACTTGAGCAAACAGCTGTTTGAAATAGTTATAAAGAGGCTGTGGGCGATTAGATAATACAGCTAAAGGCGTATCTGTTCCCATGGAACCTGTTGCTTCTTCCCCTAAAGCCATTGGCATTAAAAGAACTTTTAGGTCTTCTAAGGTATAACCAAAAGCTCTTTGCCGCTGTAAAATCGTTTTATCATTTAACTCCTGAACCTTTTTAGGTTTAGGAAGTTCGCGCAAATCAACCACATTGTCCTTAAGCCACTTGGCATAAGGCTTGGCATTAGCATAAAAATCTTTGATTTCTTTATCATCAATGACACGGCCTTCTTGGGTATCAACTAAAAACATCTTCCCAGGTTGAAGACAGCCTTTTTTAATAACATTAGCTGAATCAATAGGAAGCACACCAGCCTCAGAAGCCATAATAATCATGTCATCTTTAGTAACCGTATAACGTGATGGGCGAAGACCATTTCGATCCAGCACAGCACCGACGTAACGTCCATCACAGAAAGCTAAAGCAGCAGGACCATCCCATGGTTCCATCAAACAAGAATGGTATTCATAAAAAGCGCGTTTGGTTGCTTCCATCCCCTGATGTCCGCTCCAAGCTTCAGGCACCATCATCATCATGGCATGAGGTAAGGATCGTCCAGAGAGAACAAGCATCTCTAAAACATTATCAAACGTTGCTGTATCTGATCCGTTCGGGGTCACAATTGGCAAAATCTTCTTTAAATCATTTCCAAAAGCTTTAGAAATAAACTGCTTTTCACGAGCATGCATCCAATTCATGTTGCCGCGAAGAGTATTAATCTCTCCGTTGTGTGCAACCATGCGGTAGGGATGAGCTAAAGACCATGATGGAAATGTATTGGTGGAATAGCGTGAATGGACAAGTGCAATTGCAGATGTCATTTGAGGATCAGAGAGATCAGGAAAGAAACGATCCACCTGTTCACTCATCAATTGTCCCTTATAAACAAATGTCTTGCTGTTTAAGGAACAGAAATAATAGTAATTCTTTTGAGAAACAGTCGAAGTGCTCACCTTGTACCACAGGCGTTTTCGGATAACAAAAAGTTTGCGATCAAATTCTTCATGAGTGGTATTCTTCCCACGAGCAATGAAAAGTTGTTTGAATGCAGGCATCACAGAACGAGCCACATGGCCAATTTTGGTTGGTTCATGCGGGACTTGGCGCCAACCTAAAAACTTTTGGCCTTCTTCATGAATGATGTGTTCAGTCCATTCTTCAATTAAATTTCGATCGGATAAATCTTGGGGTAAAAAGACCATTCCAGCGCCATAATCACCAAGCACTGGTAGTTCAATTTCTTGTTTAGCAAGTTCTTTACGGAAGAATTGGTCAGGCATTTGAATCATGATACCTGCCCCGTCTCCTGTTTCAGGATCGCAACCGCAAGCACCACGATGAGAAAGGTTCTCTAAGATTTGTATGCCATTACGGACAATGTCATGAGTCTTCTTATTTTTAATATTAACGATAAAACCCACCCCGCAAGCATCATATTCCATTTGCGGGTCAAAAAGTCCTTGTTTTTTTGGAAGAATATTCATATTTTTAGAAATTAATCCCATTGATTCCCATAGGGTTAGTGCTTTTTAAGGTGTACGCAAAGCGCGTATTTTATATTCTTTTAATGTAAAAATCAATTATTATTTAGTCTCAAAATGTGATTTTAGGGGACCTTCAAAAAGACGCTGGTGAGGGCTTTGGGCAAGGCCGCATACCACACTCTGACGTACTTTCCTTGAGGAAGAGTTATGGAAGTTCTTTGGTCTTCAGAGGCAATCAAAGCGCAAGGTGTGAAAGTCCCTCGCGGATAGTTTAACTTAGCTGTGGGGTTATTGACTAAAACATGCTCCATTCGGAAGTCTTTGCCATATTTCCTAGAAAATAAGACCCACCAAGGGTATTCCCAGCTATTTTCTTCTTGAATTAAACCTATGTCCTTACAGTTCTGGGATTGGATGATTTCAGATACAGCATTAAAAGGTAAGATGAGGTCTCTACGCTCTGAGAAGTATTGCTCCAAACGGGGAACCTTTAATATGCTATTTTGACCAAAGAAAGAATGCTCATTAGGTGTCAAAAGCCATGGTAAGCTTAATCCAATGGGCAGCATTACCAAGATGATGGCATATTTACGAAGAAACAATCCCCCTACTGTTGCTGTAAGTGCACAGGAAAGAACAAACATAGCTAAATGAAAACGGCTGTTAAACACATCGTAATGAACAATGAAACAAAAAATCACAAAAGTTGCGACTGTACCAAATGCATAAATCCCCAAAAGACGGTTTTTGAAACAACGATGCCATCCTAGAATCACGAGTGCCAGAATGAACAAAACCAAATATAAACAGTTACCTAGGTCATCTTCCCCCATAGAATAGGCAATGACAATATTCAAATCTTGGCTATGAGGGTCGATGATCTTACAGACACTAGAGATTGCGTTCTTGATCCCTTGATTAACTTGTTCCCAGGGAGTACCTAAATGCAGTGCTGTGTTACGCATCACATTAATTCCAAGAGTAGAGATAGAAAAGCTCTGATTGGTCATTGGTTCGTGGGTCCAATAAGCTGATCCAAAGGTTTGCACATTTCTCAATCCATAGGGTAAATTTAAGACAAAGGCAATAAGCAAAACCATGGCTAAATTCTTTAACTTCTTTGAATCTCTTAGACGAAAACTAGCGGCCGCATAAATCAATATCCAAATAATAGAAAAGACATGTGCATTGCCTTTGGTTAAACAAGCAAGACCTAAACTGGCTCCTGTCAGAAGAACCCTTTTATATCCTCCAACTTGGAAAAGATCCCATAGTAAATAAACGAATATCGAAAACCAACACGTTAATACGTAGTCCGTTTGCGTGCTTGTTTGCTGGACCAATCCCATAGGCAATGTGGCAGCTAAAACCGAAGCCAACATTTGCCCCTTAGAGTCAGCAGACAATTTCTGGGCTAATAAAGAAACTGTAATCCAAGAAGTAATGGCCGCGAACCATTGAACGACATTTGAAAAATAGTCACTGCCTGAAAGCACTTTGAAATGCAAAATGATTTGTTCTGCCAATGAAGGAGTATAAATTTGTCGTGTGGTAGCTGTAGGATAATGCGCTAAACTGCCATTTTGAATCCAGTGTTCTATGCGGGCCAAATGGTATGTCATAGAATCATAGGTATTTGGTGCGCTCATCAGCGCACTGTATCCCTTAATAGAGGCTATGACGATTAATACCGTCCAAAGAAATTTCTCGGTGAGACTTAAAGATAAAGCTCTTTGAATAAAGAGGGTGGAATTAAATAAGCCTCTAGAGGAATATAGCCATAGAGATCCAGCCAAAAAAACTAACAGCCACGCGAAAAATAAGGGAAAAAATGAAAACGCATGAAAGAAGCTGGCTATTTCTGTAATGCTAAAGACAGCCATCCCCCAAAGAACCACACTATATACAAACGATTGCCGCCATTTGGAAATTTGTCTATAGCATCCCAACCATAAGACAAGAAAGGATAAAACTGGAAGAATAGCTCCCATAAGAATCATTAATCGTTATAGAAACGATATTTGAGAATTTGCCAGAACATATTGATCGCCGTAGACCATTTGATTTTCTTACCTTCAGCTCGGGAACGAGCAACATAGGCGATAGGAACTTCGTGGATAGAATAACCCTTCTTTAAAACCTTGACCGTGAATTCATTATCAAAAGCGAAATGTGCCCCTCTAATTACAATTCCCTCTAAAGATTTACGAGTAAAAACTTTATAGCAGGTGTTAATATCTGTTAATTTTGTCCCATAAAGCAAATTGATTGTCTGGTTAGTTGTCAGATTGGCAAAGCGATTAATAAATTTCATGCTCTGGATCTTTCCTTTAAACCTAGATCCATACACCACATGCGTGTGGCCTTTAATAATAGGATCAAGCAAAGAAGGATATTCTTTGGGATCATATTCTAAATCTGCATCTTGAACGAGAAAGATATCCCCTTTAGCATTTTTAATGGCTGTCAATAAACCCGCTGTTTTGCCTGCATTAGATTGATGATGAATACTGATCCCTGACTGATTCTGATAAGTTAATAAAATCTCTTTTGTTCGATCTGTAGATCCATCATTAACTATCACAATTTCTTTAGTCAATCCTAGAGGAAGGTCAACTGCCTTAACTTTTTCAATAATCTGTGCAATAGTTCTTTCTTCGTTGTAAACGGGGATAATGACAGAGACTAACATTTATTCCTTATACTTATTTGTAATTGGTAATCGCCAATCACGACCGAAGGCCCTATCTGAGATTTTAATTCCTGGAGGAGCCTGTCGGCGTTTATATTCATTTTTATCCACTAGATTAATTGTTTTCTTAATATATGCAATCCCTTGTTTATCTTTAGAAATATGCGCGATGGATTGATGCTGTTGAACGTACCCTTCCAACACGTGATCAAGATTTTCATAGGCACCTAGAGACTCTTCATCTGTCTGATTAGCGCGAAGTTCTGCTGTCGGGGCTCGCAGAATAACACTTTTAGGAATGAGCGCATTCTTGCCTTGGGAGTTTCTCCAACGCGTCAATTGATAGACCTTGGTCTTAAGAATATCTTTCAGCGGAGCAAATCCACCTGACATATCTCCATACAAGGTGCAATATCCAACAGCCATTTCGCTTTTATTACCCGTTGTTAAAATTAACCATCCAAATTTATTAGAAAATGCCATCAGAATATTTCCACGTATTCTTGCTTGGAGATTCTCTTCTGCGATATTGACAGCTAATGTTCTAAAGTGTTTTCTCAATACGGTTAAATACACTTGATGAATGGCTTTGATTGGAATTTCTTTAAATTCAATACCAAGGTTACTAGCTATTATTCTTGCATCCTTCTTGGTTGCCTTGCTGTTAAATCGAGAGGGCATGGAAATTGCAGTGACATTCTCAGCCCCTAGAGCATCAACCGCAATGAGAGCGACCAGAGCCGAATCAATCCCGCCGCTTAATCCCAAAGCAACCTTCATAAAACCATTCTTGGCTACATAATCTTTTGTTCCAAGCACAAGCGCCTGATAAATCTCTTCATTCTCATCTAATGCTTCAGCTGAAGAAGCTGGCGTTCCATTTAAATCGCAAATAAGCAACTCTTCTTTGAATTGTTTGGCTTGAGCAATGATATTTCCCTGTACATTGACAACCATACTTGCCCCATCAAAAACAAGCTCATCTTGTCCTCCAACCAAATTACAATAAACAACTGTAGTTTTTGTTTCTTTAGCCCTACGAACTAACAGGTCTTGGCGCTTCTTTAACTTTCCTGCTTCAAAAGGTGAACAAGAAATATTAATAAGGACTTTGGCCCCTGCTTTGGCTTGTTTTAGATAGATACTATTGTTGATCCAAATGTCTTCACAAATAGAAATTCCAACCTTACAGCCTTCGATGGTAACCACCCCATCATTAGAGGCAGGTTTTCCTGGAAAGAAGTATCTCTTTTCGTCAAAAACTCCGTAATTAGGAAGTTCTTTCTTATGATAAATGCTTGTGATCTTGCTTTCTTGAATAATGGCTGCGGCATTATAAATCTTACCCTGATTATCCATATCGACAAATCCTACAATGGCTGTAATTCCCTGAATCTTTTTAGCCAAGGAAGAAATTGTTTTAAGGTTATTCTCAATGAAATGGATTTTTAAAAGGAGGTCCTCTGGGGGATAACCACAAATCGTCAGCTCCGGAAATACGACCACATGAGCTTTGGCTTTCTTAGCCCAATTGACATGATCAAGGATCAATGCCCCATTGCCTGAAAAATCTCCAACGGTTGTATTAATTTGAGCAATGGCAATTTTTAACATGGTTTATTTAATGATCCCCAAAAAATTCTCATAAAGACGGTTTGCTTGAGATCGAAATTGTTGTTCATAACGGACATAATCATTGAGCATGTTCTGAGCATGCTCTGGTCTTCCTGGAAGATCGTTTTGGCAATATTCATCACACCATTCTTTAATGCTTTTATCTGTGACTTCGACGTGGAATTGCAAACCATAAGCATTTGCGCCCACTTTGATGGCTTGATGAGGACAACCTTGGGCCGTTGCTAACAAATTACCCTCGGATGGTATCTCAAACATATCTCCATGCCAATGATAAATAGGTTCGTTTTCTTTAAAACCTTTAAATAACGGATCTTTCTGCCCTTCGGGAGTTAACTGGACATTGTACCAGCCAATTTCTTTGACGGGAGATTTGACGACCTTAGCACCTGCGGCTTTGGCTAAAAGCTGCGAGCCTAAACAAATCCCTAAGAAAGGAATTTGCTTCTTTAAAACTTCTTGAATAAAAATGTGCTCCTGAACTAAGAAGGGATACTGGTTTTCTTCGTAAACATTCATGGGTCCGCCAAGAACAACAACAGCACTAATGTCAGAGAAATCCTCAGGAAGAATTTCCCCTTCCCCTAAATCTATTATTCGATAAGGAATCTTTCTTTCATCCAGAAATTCCCCCAATGTCCCAGGGCCTTCGATATCGATATGTTTGACGATTAAAATCATAGCAAGATATTACCATGAAATTCTAAAATCGCATTTTCGATTTTCATGGTAATTAAAAAGGGGCGGATAAAATTTATCCACCCCTTTTTATGTTATCGATTCATTGATTATGCATTCATCAAAAGCATTTCTGCATAAGAAGGAACAGGCCAAATGGCTTGTGGCACATATGCTTCTAAGGCATCAATGGATTGACGCAATTTGCTCATGGCTGCATTGGTTTTAGCGGAATCGTGTTTGGCTATTCCAGCTTCCAAAGCATCACAGGTTGTAAGAGCATCATCAATCAAACCAGAGATTGTCTTTAAGATTTTCTTTTGAGCAATCATCTTACCTGCAGCACCGACTGTTCTAACATTCTCTGCTAACTCTCTTTGATATTCAATTGCAGCTGGAATCAACTGTGTGCGAGCCATGGTTAAAGCACAGTTACCTTCCAAGGCAATGACTGTATTGTAAGCATGGACGTTGATTTCGTAACGAGAAGCAACTTCTTTGGCAGAAAGAACACTGTGTTTAACCAACACATCAATATTCTTTTTAGCTTTAAGAACTTCTAAAGCTTCAGGAGTTGTTTTCATGTTAGGAAGTCCGCGTTTCTTTGCTTCTTTGTGCCAATCAGCGGTGTAACCATCGCCATTAAACAGCACGCGTTTATGTTTCTTGATGATCTCTTGTAAGATCTTTTGAAGGCTGGCATTGAATTCTTTACCAGCTTTTTTATCTGCTTCTAATTGATCGGCAATCTCACTCATCGCTTGAGCGACAATGGTGTTTAACACAGTATTTGCTGCGGAAGGATTTTGATTTGAACCAACAGCGCGGAATTCAAACTTAGCACCCGTGAAAGCAAATGGTGAGGTGCGGTTACGATCTGTTGTGTCCTTAGCTAATGAAGGAAGTGAATCAACACCGACGTGGATACTGCCTCCTTCGCGTGAAGATTTAGCCCCACCTTTTTCAATTTGCTCAACGATATCAAATAATTGATCGCCTAAGAAAATGGAAACGATAGCTGGAGGAGCTTCGTTTGCACCTAAGCGGTGATCATTACCAGCGGTTGCAACAGTCATACGAAGAAGATCTGCGTATGTATCAACGGCCTTAATAATGGCACAAAGGGTTGTTAAAAATTTAGCATTTTCATGAGGAGTTTTTCCAGGATATAACCAATTTTTGCCATCAGGACCGACGACAGACCAGTTATTGTGTTTACCAGAACCATTGATGCCGGCAAATGGTTTTTCATGAAGCAAACATGTTAGCCCATGTTTATCAGCTAACTGTCTCATGATTTCCATGGCCATCATGTTGTGATCAACACCTGTGTTTAAATCTTCATAGATTGGAGCCATTTCGTATTGAGCGGGAGCAACTTCATTGTGACGTGTCTTGGAAGGAATGCCTAAGCCCCATAGTGTACGGTCCAAATCTTCCATGAAAGCCATTACTCGAGGTTTAATTGCCCCAAAATAATGATCTTCTTGTTGCTGGTGTTTAGCTGGTGTGCGTCCGAATAATGTTCGTCCGGTTTGAACCAAGTCTAAACGAGCTTGATAATGAGCTTTATCAATTAGGAAATATTCTTGTTCTGGTCCTAAGGTGCAGTAGGCACGTTTGCCTTTAACATCAATTCCAAAAAGGCTTGCTAAACGGCAGACTTGCTTGGATAAAGCATCCATAGAACGCAATAATGGGGTCTTTTTGTCTAAGGCTTCCCCATGATAACCAATGTAGAAGGTTGGAATGCAAAGTGTAGCACCTTCTGGACCTTCTTTAATGAAGGCAGGAGAGGTTGGATCCCAGCCGGTATAACCACGAGCTTCGAATGTTGCACGTAAACCACCTGAAGGAAAAGAGGATGCATCAGGTTCGCCTTGAATCAATTCTTTACCAGAGAAGGTTAAAGAAATACCGCCTTGATCGTTCCAGCTGATGAAAGAATCATGTTTTTCAGCCGTTGTACCGGTCAGAGGCTGAAACCAATGTGTAAAGTGGGTTGCACCTTTGGAAATTGCCCAATTCTTCATGGCTTCGGCTACTTCATCGGCAATTGTTGCATCTAACTTGCCGCCTTCTTTGATTGTTTTCTCAATCGAAGAATAAGCTTTGGGTGATAAAACTTCCTTCATCACCTTCAAATTGAATACATTTTGACCGAAATTTGCTGGCAAATTGCTGGCGAACGTGCCATCACAGCAGCATCCTTCATCAGCACAAGCGTCTATTACTTCTTTACGTCCTTGACTCATAATGTAATCCCCCTGTTGTTAGGTTGAAGTTAAATATGTCCATAAAAGAAAAAGTCCCCCTTGAAATCTAACCAACTTTGGTATTTCAAGGAGGACTTCTTTGCCCTCTAAACTTAAGGCCTAAATAATAATTAATACGCTTAAATCTGTCAAGAAAAAATTCCTTGAACGACCTAAAGGGCTGTTATCCAATGGCTTTTGAACCTTCTTCGCCGGTGCGGATGCGAATGGCACGAGGCAAATCAAGGACGAAAATCTTGCCGTCTCCGATTTTTCCTGTGCGCGCACCTTTGATAATCGCCTTAATTGTAGGCTCCACGTAGTCGTCATTGACGGCTATTTCCACTTGGATTTTACGAAGAAGATTACCTGTTTCTTTGACCCCGCGATAAAATTCATCAACACCAATTTGGCGGCCATGACCTAAGACTTCCAAGACAGTAATTAAACTCACTTGAGCTTCATATAATGCAGTTTTCACATCTTCGAGCCTGTGCGGCTGGATGATTGCGATGATTAATTTCATTTAAAATCCTCCGTATTATTCGTAGGGGCGACCCTTGCGGTCGCCTTATTATTGGGCAGGTGCTAGACCTGCCCCTACGATTATTTAATCCAAAATCGTATATGCACGTTCATGGTGTTGTGTTAAATCTAATCCCATGATTTCATCTTCGGCGCTCACGCGCATACGAATGATCTTATCGGTCACGAAGCAAATAATCCATGTCATCACGCCACAATACAAAACAGCAACGACGGCACATTTTAATTGGATAAAGAATTGCTGCGGATTACCCAGAAACATGCCATCTGCTCCAGCAGGATTAACTGCTTTGGTGCCGATTAATCCAATGGCTAATACTCCCCAAAATCCACTCACTCCATGAACACCAAAAGCATCTAGCGTGTCGTCGAATTTAAATTTCTGTTTAAATGAGCTGATTGCAAAGAAACTTAAAAGACTTGCTCCTGCACCAACAATCAAAGCTCCTTGAAAATCAACAAACCCGCAAGAAGGGGTGATTGCAACTAACCCTGCAACTGCTCCTGAAATGGATCCGTACATCGTTGGTTTTCCGGATAAAGCCCATTCTAATATGGCCCACACCACAACAGCTGCACTCGCTGCAGCATTTGTTGTAATAAAAGCATTCACCGCAACGCCATTGGCTCCTAAAGCAGAGCCCGCATTAAATCCTAACCATCCAAACCACAGCAAACATCCTCCCATGACAACCATAGGAATATTATGCAGACTTGGTTTTGAAACTCCAATTCTCTTGCCTAAGTAAATGGCTGTAATCAACCCTGCAACTCCACAATTGATTTCAATGACAGTTCCTCCCGCAAAATCCAAAAGGCCCCAGCCACGAAATAAACCGCCTGTCCCCCAAGCCATATGAGCCATAGGACAATACACAAAAGTAAGCCATAGCACTGTGAACAATAAGAATGCAGAGAATTTAACACGTTCCGCATAAGAACCCACAATAATGGCAGGAGTAATAACCGCAAACATGCATTGGAAGATCATAAATGCACTATGTGGAATAGTTGCGGAATAATCGGGGTTGGCATCTGCTCCAACTCCTTTAAGCATTAACCAATCAAATCCTCCAAAGAGCCAATTGCCTGTTGAAAAAGCCAAACTATACCCATACATACCCCATATAATACTAATCACAGCCAAGCAGGCCATGCACTGCATCAAAATACCTAGAACGTTTTTACGACGAACCATTCCTCCATAAAAGAACCCTAACGCGGGCGTCATAAGTAACACCAAAGCAGCTGACACTAACACCCATGCCGTATCCCCGGCACTGATTTGATTGACTGAATCCATATAGATACTTCTCCTTCATACCATTCTCCATTTGACCTAGTTCTCCGTCGGCGGATCCTGTGGCATCTATGCCTTATAAAAACAAAGAAGCTCAGAGATGTTCTCTTTGAAAGAACATCTCTGAGCTTCTTCGCTCTTATTAATTGAAGACCTCATTGCCCCCAATCCAATTGAGGGCAATGATATCGTCAAAATTTTGAAATGTCAAGTAAGGGCGTATTGCAATACGCCCTTACAATTATCCGATTGCTTTAGAACCTTCTTCACCAGTACGGATACGAATCGCACGAGGAAGATCCAAGATAAAGATCTTTCCATCGCCGATTTTTCCTGTACGAGCACCTTTGATAATGGCTTTGATCGTTGGTTCCACATAATCTTCGTTCACTGCAATTTCAATTTGGATCTTACGAAGAAGATTACCTGTTTCTTTGACTCCGCGATAAAATTCATCGACTCCAACTTGACGGCCATGGCCCAGAACTTCCATAACTGTAATTAAGTTTACATCTGCCGCGTATAGCTCTTTTTTAACATCTTCGAGTCTATGGGGCTGTATGATTGCAATCACTAATTTCATTTAAAATCCTCCTTGATTTATATATTGATGTACGGGCACCGCATGCCGTGCCCCTACGTTAATCTAAAATCGTATACGCACGTTCATGATGTTGTGTTAAATCAAGACCCATGACTTCATCTTCTTGAGATACACGAAGACCCATGACTTTATCAATTGCAAAACAGATAATCCAAGTGGCGATTGCGGTGTAACCAATTGTGACTGAGCAAGCCACGAATTGATTCCACAATTGAGCCCCATTACCTAATAAAAGACCATCTGCACCAGCACCATTGACTAACTTGGTTGCAAAGATACCTGTTGCCAAAGCACCCCATAACCCGCCGATACCATGGATACCGAAAGCATCGAGTGTGTCATCATAACCAAACTTCGGTTTTACATAAGCAACCATGCAATAGCAGAAGATGCTAACTAAGAAACCAATCCATAAAGAACCACCGATGTCGACGAAACCGCAAGCAGGAGTAATTGCAACCAACCCTGCAACTGCACCGGAGACGACACCAACCATTGTTGGTTTTCCTGCAAAGATCCATTCCATCAAAGCCCAGCTAAGTGCAGCAGCAGCTGTGGCTGTGTTGGTTGTGACAAATGCATGAGCTGCTAAACCACTTGCACCTAAAGCAGAACCTGCATTGAAACCAAACCATCCAAACCAGAGTAAAGCAGCACCAATCACAATAAAAGGAACATTGTGCATACCTGGCTTTTCGGTATGACCAATACGCTTACCTAAATATAAGGCTGTAACCAAACCTGCAATACCTGCGTTGATATGAACAACAGTACCGCCAGCAAAGTCTAAGGCGCCTAAACCACGTAAGAACCCGCCAACACCCCAAACCATGTGTGCAATTGGGCAATAGACTAAAAGCAACCATAATGCGGTAAAAACTAAGAATGCAGAAAACTTCATACGTTCAGCAAAGGATCCAATAATGAGCGCTGGTGTAATGACCGCAAACATACATTGGAAGATCATAAAAGCCAAATGAGGAATGGTCGCTGCATAATCAGCGTTAGCATCTTGTCCAACACCTTTAAGCATAAACCAATCTAAACCACCCATAAAGGCGCTTCCCTTACCAAATGCTAAACTGTAACCTATTACCACCCATAAAATACTCACCAAAGCCAAGCACACAAAACATTGCATAAAAACACCTAAGATGTTCTTACGTCTAACCATACCTCCGTAAAATAAAGCGAGTGCTGGAACTGTCATCAACAAAACTAGTGCAGTTGATGCCAATACCCATGCCGTGTCCCCGGCATTGATTGGATTTACTATTGTTGTATCCATTTACTTCCTCCTTGATTGTTTGTTAAACAATAAAAAAGCCCAATTCCCCGCAACCTTTTTGCGAAAAATTGGACCTCTGTGTCCCGTAGGCATCATAGCCTAAATAAAAAATCCTCTTAAAGGAGTTTCATTACTTCCTTAAAGAGGACTATCTTTGCCCTTACTTCTTACTTCACGCCCAAAACATCTTTGCTTTGAGCTAAATAACTGGTGCAAATATATCTGATGCTTTTGGCTTTGTCAAATTGTTTTTTCAGATCTTAGCCAATTGCTCTTGTTCTCGTCCAGGATTTGTAGAATTATCCTTCAATCCTAACAGAGGTCTCATTTGCATAATGTTCAGCGGTGTTATCTGAATGATCACAGGTTCAGCTGAGAATATGCCTTGAACTTTAATACGTGCAATCATGGCTGGATCGAAATTCACTTTAACCTCACCGTTAACATCTTTCATCACACTCATGCCCATGTTGGCACTGTTTAAATCAATACCACCGGGAGAAGAACTGTGGGCTGAATCTGTGGTTAATCCTTTATTTATTGAGGCATCGGTGGATCTAGCTCCTTGACCAGCAAAACTTTTGGACATGGCGAAATCGGAAAACCGTTCAACCATACTATCAATAGACTTACCATTCACATTTTTAATGGTATCTATTTCATTTCGGAACCTATTGGCTAATTCGTAAGCTGTTAAATCAGTGGGGAAATTCCTTATATAACTTATTATTTTTCCATCCTCTTTTTTTTCTATAATTAATTTTCTTTGATTACTTCCCAAATCTTCAGCTTTAACCATCCAACCTTTCTTAGAAAGCATATTTGCTGATACTCTAACTCTGACTACTTTTTTACTCCTAGCCCTCGCTGCATTAACAGCTGGCTTAGCTGCCATGGCGGAGTCATATGGTCGGGGGAAACGGTTGTTAACAAGATCACAAAGAGTAGTCACCGTCCATGGTTTATCAAAAATATTATCCCTCTCTTGATCTGAGAACTCCGTAATGGATAATTCTCTCTGTATTGTTGAAAACAACCCAAATTCTTTGTTATATCTATTTTTTCCTAAATTAACCGAAGGAGTATCGCTGTCCTTAAGGGAACCCTTTGCTAATCCAAATTGTCTTTCTATAATTTCAATAACTTTTTGTTTTCGTCCTTTGTTCTGAATGTCATATTTTATGAATCTAATCCATTTTCCTAGTTGATCTTGATTATACGATTGCACTCCAATACTATCTGTATTGTTTTCATCTGCCTTAAGTAGATGTCTTCCTTCAAAATATTCATTTTTTATTGCTTCATAAATTTCTTTGTCTTCTGGAAACAATCTTGACAAGACGAGAATTTCAACAAAATTAGTATTACGACTCGAATTTTCTAAAAAACTGCCATAAAACTCATCGATAAAACGGATAACACGATCATATTCAAATTCTTTCCCATTCTTAAACTTAATCTTCACCTCCATCGCTGCGTCGTTAGATGCGATGGCCGCATCGGAGAATTTCTTTGGCTGACTGGCTATCATGGCTAGATGAGGTAAGGCTGCTTTCATATCATTAACTTTAGCGATCATTGCCTCGCTCACATCAGGTCTCCAGCGATCGTCTCTTGCAGTAGTATCAATATGATTAGGAAGAGAAGCGGCTAAAGCTGCCAATTTTGCAATTTCAAGCGGTGCAAATCTTTGGTCTATTCTCAAGGGAAGGTATCCTCTATCAGCACCAAAGCGCTCGGAGAAGTTTGATTCTACAATCAACATCACCGTAGGGTTTTCATATGTATAAGCAAAAGGTTCCCATTGGTCTATTTCTTCTTTAAAACTGTCTGGCATAATTACAAAAAGAGTGGCTGGTTCATACGCAGATAAAGCCCGACGATAATAAAATCCTTTAGCAACGGTTTTTGTGATCGAGCCTCCTCTGACCGTCTGTTGTGCTGTTAATTGCAAATTCAATTGATCTCTAAAAGAAACTGTTGCTTCTTGAGGTCCAAAAACTATTCTAAAGCCTCGTGGACTACCATCACTCCATATAAGATTCCCATGCTCATCTTGTGAATACCCTTGATTGGATTGGTTAAAATGCAACATCGCTGAGTCGGAAGATTTGACTGCTATGGCCCGTTGTGGATTAAAAGCACCATTAATATTTAAGGCTGTTGTGATACGTTGGAACGAAGAGCCTGTGGGGGTAGCCACAGTGGCTGCATCCATTAAATTGTGCGATACACTAAGCATTGCTTCATTAGGCCCTTGGTATCCCCCTGAGAAGTATTTTCGTGGAATTCTTTGACCCGTAAGCTTGCCCTGAGCGTCAGTCAAAGGGTCTTCTTTGATATAGTTGAATACACCCTTCTTATATGCCTGAAGATACTGCTGGTAGATTTGTTCTTTTACAGATGGATCAGAAAGGTTGACGCCTTTAATTGTATTTTTATTGGAATAGACCTGATTAATAAGCGCTTCTTTAAGGTTCTTTTTGTACCATATAGCCAGAATCTGGGAATTGAAGATTTGGCGTAATGTGGCGAAGTTTTTGCCGGTGTTGACTTCTTTTTCGATTTCAGGAATGACGATGTCTCGAATGATTTGGCTGCTGATGACGTTGGGGGTATTTCCCTGGGTTGCTTTCACATTCAACGCTGTCTCGCTTGGCAACCTGCTTGGGGACACGTTCTGGTTGTTCTTGTTAGGAACATGTCCCCTGGTTGGCATTTGGTTTTTATCTCTGGCTAGATAATCTTCCTCCAACATCACCTTCAAATGCCCATCTACAACAAAGGCTGTTTGTCCATGTTCATATACACTGGCTTTATCGGCTAGAATCCACACCTTATTAAAGGTGTTAACTGGTATCTGAGCATTGGGACCGTAGATTGCTTGGGCTTTGGCATAGACTCTGTTCCAAAACTCTTTTCCTAGGTCTTTCTCTGGATAGATCAAAGATGCGGTTAACTGTTTGAGGATGTAGTCTTGGGCTAAAAGATCTCTGCCTAAGGCTGTTTGGCCTAAGGCTTCAGGAACTATACGGTCTTTTTCATAGGGGCTTAGGTTCACCCATAGGTCTTTCTCTGGAACGGTTAGGCAGGCGAAGAAATATTTAACCAAACGGTCGCCTTCTTGATGTAGAGACGCAAGATCTTGCGTCTCTACAGATAGGCCGGAATTCCCGGTATCTACGATAAAATCAAATAAAAATGGATTATCTTTATGAACAGTTAAACCTTTGATTAAGGTTGGTTCAAAGGCTGGGCTTAAATTGACCATGGTTCCAGGAATAGGTAGAGACGCAAGATTTTGCGTCTCTACTGCATGTGATTTAGGAATAATAATTGATGTGCATGAAAAGGTAAGAATAACCAGGGAAGCAGTAACCTTCTTAAACATGAAAACTCTCCAGATGATTCATTGAAATCCAACGATTATTAAGGGTAGCAGCTACGAGGCAAGGATAACACACAAATCTTACTTGTCAAATTTAGCAATATGAAGGAAAAATTACTCTGCTTTCTCAAATTCAAGCACAATTCCGCCTAAACGTGAGGCAATAAAGTTATAGAAGCCAGCAATCAAGCATCCTGTTAGGAAGCCTAATATTCCATTAATGATAGGCAACACTAGGATGGACCAAGCTCCCAGCCCCCACATTCCTGTCTCACCATTAACTAAAGATCCAAAAGTAACAATGATTCCAACCATTAAACCAACCAGTGTATGCAAAGCACTAAGGATGATCCCTAAGGATTTAAGGGAAATCTTCTTTAACTTGTAAATTATCGGTTCTCCTAAGACGGTATTCATCATTAATCTCCTTAAAATTAGCTATTCCGCCAATAATGTGTGGATCATGCTTTGAGAAACAGGTACAACCATTACAACTTCAGGCGTTATTCCATAGATGGATTGTATTGAAAAAGGCTCTATGCTAGGTTGATTAGTCCCTTGCTCTTGAAGATCTAATAAATGACTGTCCATATCAATGCCCCCTTTAATCTCAGAGAGGCCTTTAACAGGATTTGCGGTCATCATAGCCTGGTCTGAAGGAGATTTTCCAATCTCTTCAACCTTTGCAACCGTTTGAGGGTCAATCCCAATAGGTGAACGGGTAGTGTGAACGGAAATACTAGGATATGTCCAGGCCCGGTTCCAAAGGTGAATATCTTGAGGCTTAATACTCATCTTAAAAAGACCCAAATTGATCGTGAACTCAGGAAATATGGAAATGGTACTGGCCTTTTTATACATGGCATTAAACATCACCTTGTAAGCCATTAAACGGCCCAAAGGATCAAAAGCAAGGTTATTCATTTTCTTAATCACCTCACTATCCGTCGCATTTAATATCTGGCCTTGAATGTTGATGTGGTGATCTGTAATATTTTTATCTGAAAAATCCTCTCGGCCGATCGTAGTCACCTCTGCACCAGATACCAAACGATTGCCAAAAATACCATTTCTAACCGCCTTAGCCTGTCTCAGAGTGACTTTAACAGCCTCTTTGGCCATTTGATCAACAGGAAGAGCACTAATAAGTTGTAGACCTCTGACAATGCGATGCGTAAATCTGGCTCCCAAATGATCTTCGGGGTTTCCTCCATGAACATTCATCGTCATGGAACCAGGCGCACGGGCCCCCATTTTGCTGACAAACGCAGTACTAATCTGATGCACAAAAGGAAGGTCTCCAATGACCATACTAGGAGGCCCCATTCTCGCCCATCGAGGCCTGCCGGTAAAGGTACGATAAATAAGTGTCGTAATTAAAAAAGGCGCCCACACCGCAACCATAAAGTCTGCTGTGGTTGCCCAAAAACCACTCATACTGCGAAGCGCAGGACCAGGGGGACATCCTAACGCATTCATGGCTAAATGAACTGGAGCTCCCATATAAAAAATACTAGCGACAAATGCTCTGAAGATAAAATTAACTTTAGGGGTTTCCAATAAATGTCCCCCGAGATACTGTCCATGATTAATTAGTTCTTGATGAACCTTGCTCTTAATGTCCCTGCCTTGCTCATCAACTCCTGTTATTCTTTTGGAATCTTTGATCATTCCCTGAATCATGTCCTCGAGCCTTTTGAGATCGCTTTCTTGAACTTGTAAACCCCAAGGATTGTGATGAGGAAAAACTTCTCTTAATCGTTTAACCAAATGCCGTGTTAATAAAATCTGCTCTGCAAATAAAAGAATGTCTGAAGTAGGAGCTGCTTCTGCTGGATAGTAATCTCCCGTCGTAAAAATACGCCTTGTAAAAGGAGCATCCGGAGTTAATCTTTGCCCTAAAGCCATGTTGATCATGGCATCCAGACGAGAGGTCATCACAAATGTGTTGCCTTGAGTAATCTTATTTAAAAGTCCTGCTAAGGCCATGCTTGGAAATGTAGATCCGGAAAGAGATATGATTAAGCCGATTGTCCTATTGTTTATTTTAGATAGAGGGTCACGCAATTTTTTATTAGAAGAGTTGGTTTCAATAGGCATTTTGGGCATAAAAATATGCAGTAATTGCTTAAAATTTTCACCTAACCACAAAGATTTTTCATAACCACTAATATCTAAAACGGTGTTGTTGGAATCGTCCTTATTATTTAGTGTTTTTTGTTTTTGACGCAAACTTGAGATAGAACGATCAAAGTTAGCTATTAAATCATCTAGAATTATTTTAATCTGAAGTTCGGTAAAAACCTGAAGCTCATGGTCCATTTGTTCAGCATGCTTTATAAGATCTTCATCTTTGATCTGTCTTGATAGCAGCTTCTTATTTAAATCTTCTGCATAAGAAATAATGAAATTACTCGCCTGACTTTCAATGATGGCCACGATCAATGAGTTTTCCCAAGAAATGGAATCTTGGTGCAAAAATTTCTTTTGATCTTCTGAACAAACCACTTGGCC
This sequence comes from Candidatus Omnitrophota bacterium, assembly GCA_044225175.1. Classification (GTDB taxonomy): domain Bacteria; phylum Omnitrophota; class Gorgyraeia; order Zapsychrales; family Fredricksoniimonadaceae; genus JACQCF01. The sequence goes on from JBGAJA010000002.1 coordinate 96,663, forward strand.
TGATTCACAATCCTGTAAAAATTTGTGGATTCGCCTGACTACATCTGCACGCAACAAAGAATACGTGAGGCTGTGTTTCTTTAAGAAATCTTCCACGTAACGAGAGGATGCCATTTCAGCAAAGGCTTCTGCAGATTGATAGTCAAAAGACCGTGGATTTTCCCAGTCCTTAACTTTGGTAGAGATGGCGTTGGATGTTCTTTCTAAATCTTCATCGATAATGTTTTGAGGATCTTTATATTCAATAGGGGGCTTGTAGTATGGATTATCTTCATTTAAAGAATAAAGCCGTTGTGAAATTTGTTCTGGGGTCAGATCTTTATTGCCGGAAGAACGCACCCTCACATAAAAGGCCTTTGTCTTTGAAAAACCAATGTCTGCAACCTCATCCTTTCTGGGATCTAACATAAATAACTTCTCTAAAGAACCTTTACTGCCAAATTTTCCCAATAAAACCAAAGGGTCTGAGGCAAAGCTCAAAAACTTCTTCATTACATTAAAGCCAAACGCCATGCCTTGGGATTTTGAAAAAAGAGTCACTCCGTCATTTTGTAAAGAAGTCCTGACAACTAGCCCATAAGATCCTTCAGCTCTTTCTTTAAAATCCAAAGTGGCTTGAAAACGATTGCCAATAAAAAACCTTTCAACGGCCATGTCCACAAATCGAATTCTAGTCTCTTGGCTTTGATTCCACCGACGTAAAATTTCTCCAGCTGGGGTTTGTTTTGAACCCTCTGCTTCTAAGCGTTTCACTAACTTTTCTTTAAACGCATTGATCTTGTGGTATTGAAACTTCAAATCCGGCCATTGATTAGCCATGTCTTTGCTTACCCACAAATCTTTAAATTCTTTATTAGCCCCCAGATCAGGTCGCGAGAGCCCTGGGGCATCTTGGATAAAGATTTCTTCGAAGAGTTGCGCCATAGCATCTTCTTCTTCGATGTTTAGAATATCCCCCAAGGCTTCATCTGCTGTTTTATGATTGACCATGACATGGGCGTATCGAATCGATCCCCGCCAGCTGCCTTGAGTTAAATGAAAATGGATTTCTGGAGCCGTAGGTGGTGAGTCGCCCTCAGGCATATAGTCATAGCGCCCCTGGGTGCCCCTTTCTGGATCAGGAGGAATCCATACATCTTTCTTCATATGAACGACTTTGCCAAAGAACTCTCGAATCTCTGTAAGATCAAGCATTCTGTCATGCAAATAATAATAATCATTGTCTCCGTTATGAGAGGTAGTGACCAAAACTTCTTTCTTATGGACCACCAGTTTTCCATCGCTAATTGCCCATTGAAGTCTTTCTTCTTTAGGACCTAAGAAAGGATGTGAGGCCCTTTTGCTGACAGCCCCTCCCGTGGCAAAACGCACATGACCATTGACTCCATGAACCATGACTTCACTATCAGCTGAATGCTTTGCTCCCTTGATGTCTTGTCTGAATTCACTGAGCAAGGAGCTTACTAAATCACTGCCTGCACCTCGTTTACTTTTAACGACCTTGGTCAAATAAACATTGGCTTCTCCATTAGAACCATCAATCATCACCTGTCCGGCCGACTGACCGCCTCTCACAATCAGACGCCTCATAAGCCCATCTACTCCCTCCTGCACCCATTGGGGATAAAGCCCTTGATTGGATTCATCAACCCAGAACACTCCATAATTGCCGCATTCGAATTTATCTGAATCAACAGGGAGTTTTTTAATGTCGGATTTCCATGAGGCCTTGATGGCATTCCATCCTGACACACCGATAGGGCCTAAAAGAGGTAAAACCCAGGAATGTTCAAGCCCAAGAAAATAAGCGCTAATAGCTGTAGCGACTGTGGTAAGCCACGTTGCAGCGAATCCTGTATAATGGATGGTTTTTTTCCTCCAACCTTCACTGGAAAAAAGAACATAAGGGTTTTCTTTAGGTATTTGCCTCCAGGGTAATATTATTTGCAACCATTGATTGAGACTGAAATTTGCTTTCAAATTATTAACACTTAAAGCTTCTTTCGATCGATGAGGATGGAATACGGCAGAGGACACAGCATGACCACCGACCTCATGAACCCCTATATTTAAGGCATATAATGCGCGTGTAATAAATGGCAAGGCAACCGCAGTCGTTATTAAACTCACTGGGTCCCATCCAACTGTACTAGTTGCTATGACCATGCCGCTACTCCAGCCTAAAAAATCCATCGATCTTGAGTATGTGGTCGCGGACTTTTGAGCAAAGTCTCTTTCTTTTCCTCCGACCAAACGAGGAATAGAATTTCTAACTTCTCCTTCTATTAGCTTGAATGGATGCTTATTCGTCAAAGTTCTTTGATCAGGAAAACGCACAATGGAACCATGTTCATCTGTAGCATTCAAATCGATAGTGGCCATGGCCAAATCACTGCCTAAGTCCATCCCTTGAGAATTCTCTATTTCACTGTAAACATGTTTGGTTTGAAGGCCGAATCCTATAAAATCCATCCCTCCTGATGCATATTTACGAGGAATAACTGTTTGATTTGAAGAATCATAATCTTCACGGATATAGTTATAAACCAGCTTTTTATATGCCTTCAGGTACTGTAAGAAAATCTTTTCTTTAATGTTCTTATCTTGAGCATCCACCCCTGTGATTTTATTTTTTCCAACATACTCTTGAGATAACACGCTGCTTTTTAAATGTTTCTTGTACCATGTTGCTAAAATCATGGCATTGAAGACTTGGCGAACGACCGCAAAATTCTTTCCCTCATTGATTTCCCGCCTTAGTTCAGGAAGAATAATTTCTCGGACGATTTGGGCGTATTTTTCCGTAGGGGCAGGCCCCTGCCCGATATTTTTATCCATCGACACATAATCGTATTCCAACATCACATCCAATTTGCTATCCACAACAAAAGCACTATCTCCCTTCACATAAACCTTGGCTGTTTTAGGGACGATCCAAACTTTATTAAAGGTATTAATAGAAACATTGGTTGTGCCATAGATTTCTTGAGCCTTTAGATATATTTTTTGCCAAAACTTTCGGCCTAATTCATTTTCGGGGTAACTTAAAGAAGCCATGATTTGTTTAAGTAGATAGTCTTGTTCTAAAAGACTTTTCCCCATTTCCGTTCTACCAAAGTATTCAGGTGCAATGCGGTCCTTTTCATAGGGCGAAAGATTGACCCATAGATCACTTTCGGGAACTGTTAAGCAAGTAAGGAAATATTTGGTGAGTGTGGTAATTGCATCTTTTAAAGCTTGCCCTCTAAGGCCAGAAGCTCCTTCATCAATTAAGAAATCAAAACGCAAAGCATTATTCGTGTTGGTCTTAATCCCTTTTAATACCAAGGGTTTAAAAGAGGGGCTTGTAGAAATCATCATCCCAGGAACAGGAAGATGAGGCATAGATTGAGCATGAGCATCCGGTAAAGGACCTAAGGAAGTAAGAAAAAATGCAAGAATGAGGATCTGAATAAGAATTTTCTTGATCATAATGGCTTTCAAATTCCGCCAAAGGCGGATCTGCCATAGGCAGAAAAAAAGCCCAACGCTCTTTTGATTTTCACCAAAAAGAATTGGGCTTCAACGCCAATAAAAAACCCAATGTCCTCGTCTCGAGTCATTGGGCATCAGTGTCCTTGTCCTACAAGCAGTTATACCGACTTCCTTGCCGAACTGCTTTTATTAAAATCTTGTTAAGACCGTGTTAAGCATACTATCTTTTTTTGCTTTGTCAAGAATGCGGAGGAATGTTTACAAAGATTTTTGCAGATCAGCCATCAAAATAATGGATTCGGCAATGTCTTTCATGGAGCGGCAGGAGTCCATGCTTTTTTTGTGGATGAGTCGATAAGCGGCATCTTCTGAGATTGAGTTCATCTTCATAATAATCCCTTTGGCACGTTCCACAAGCTTGCGCGTTTCTAAGGCTTCTTTGGCTTTGAGGGCTTCTTCCATGAGCTTGGTGTTTTCAACAGCAACGGCTGCTTGATTTGCTACCATTTGCAGAACGTTGACCTCTTCGTCGGAGAAACGGTGCTGTTCTTTGGTGTAGACATTGATAACCCCAATGGCCTTATCTTTAACTATCATGGGAACAGCTACCATAGATGTTAAACCTTCCTTAACAGCCAAATCTCGATAGGCATACATTTTGTCATTTCTAACATCATAGACTGTGATTGGTTTTCGTGTTTTAAGAACTGTGCCGCTTAAGGAAGTCTCTACTTTAATATTAGGTTTCTTTTTATAATCTTCACTCAAAGACTGTGTGGCTTTAATGACAAGATCGCTTCCTTTATCATCTAAAAGCATGACAGAACAAATCTTGGAATTAAGCATTTCTGCCGTCACAACGACAATCAAATTTAGAATTTCATCGAGATAGTGTTCGGAAGTGATTGACTGGCTGACTTTAATAAGAGAATCAAATTGCAAAGCTTTCTTTTTGGTTTCATCAAAAAGCCTTGCATGCTCAATAATGCCTCCCACCTGTTTAGCAATCATTTCAATAAGATTGATGGTGGTCTGGGAATAATCTTGTTCACGTTTATGTTGGACATTGATAACGCCAGTTGCCTTACCCTTAAAAATAACAGGGACAGAAAGAAACGCTTCATAGCGATCTTCTGGAAGAACATCAAAACTCTTGAAGCGTTGATCTTTGTAGGCTAGTTTTGAGATGGCGACCGTCTTACTTTCACGAGCTACCCACCCTGTAATTCCTTCCCCGATTTCCAAGTGCACCTTCCCTAACTCTTTAGTGTGAACCGTTTTGGAAGCCATTAGCACCAAAAATTCTTTCTTATCATCAAAAAGATAGATAAAAACAGAATCTGCCTTAGTCATTTCGGTCACGATTTTAACAATTAATTGGAGAGTCAGGTGTAAGTCAAGTTCGGAAGAGGCTATATCAACGACTGATCGAAGAACTTTAAGCTCTTCGTTGGAAGAAATATTAAGTGTTTTCTGGGGTGCCTTATTTTTCATGGGGGTTATTATATCCATCGACTCAACTAGACACAACTAGTTTATTACATTGATTAAAAATGATTGCAAACCATTGAAATAAATCGATTTATATAAATATTTCTCTTCCTTGACTTGACAATCAGGTGGTTTTTATGGCAGACTTTAAATAGGGATCGCTATAATAACTTTAAAAATTGAGGAGATTATTTATGACAAAACTAACTTTTTTACTGACAGCCTTTATTGTAGTAATGTTTAGTTCTCAAAGTTTTGCTGTTCCCCATGTTACTAAATTCTCAGGAAAGCCATCTCATTTAGGAAGCGCTAAGGCTAATGCAGCCAAGTCCGCTTCACAAGCGTCTAGGTCTTCAAACGCCTCACATATGAGAGCTTCTCCTCATCGTTAAGCTAAATTTTATATAAACCCCATGGCATCTCCTGTCATGGGGTTTTGCTTTTAACAAATCCTACAATATTCTTGACACTCTTATCTTTGTTTATATATTGGATATGTGTTTCAATACTGTGTTCGAATTTACCTTTAGAAAACGACATTTCAATGAATATTCCTGATCTATCTTTTTACTTCTTTGCTGCGATTTTGGTGTTCGCTAGTTTGTCGGTAGTTGCGGCTCGCAATCCTCTATATAATGTTCTGTCCTTAGTACTTGCAATCTTTTGTCTTTCTTCTTTATTTATTCTCATGGAAGCTTATTTCGTAGGCATGATTCTGATTTTGGTCTACGCGGGTGCGGTCTTAGTTTTCTTTTTATTCGTTGTTATGTGCTTAAATTTAAATGCCGCTGCTATCACATCAGCCAAACAAAACCGCCTTAGACTCTTAGGAAGCCTGGTAGGGGTTGCCTTTCTATTAGAATTTCTTTTAGCCACCAAAAGTTTTATGGCAGCCCAAAATTTTGGCCCTACTACAGTCCGTGGAACAATTGAGGTGATTGGCAGAATCCTTTTTACAGATTATCTTCTTCCTTTTGAATTAACTTCCCTTCTCTTATTGATTGCTGTCTTTGGAATTGTATCTTTGGCTCAAGGAGCCTTTAGTACGGGTAAAGAGGTCGAACAATCATGATCGATATTCAATCTTACTTAGTTCTCAGTGGTATTATTTTTGCTATTGGCTTAGTTGGTATTATGACCAGCCGTAGCGTTCTCAAAGTTCTTCTCTCTCTAGAACTTCTTTTGGCTGCCTCCAATTTATTGTTCGTGGCTTTCTCAAGATTTAATGGCGACTATGCGGGACAGTTGATTGTGTTCTTTGTCATTTTGGTTGCCGCAGCCGAAGTGGCTATCGGTTTGGCCATCATTGTTTTGATGTATCGCCGTTTAAACACGATTCAAGCCGATGAATTAAAGGAAATGAAATGGTAAATCCTTGTTTAGTTTGGACCTCTTATTTTGCGCCCCTGGTTGCTTGCATTATCATCACTTTGTTTTTCCTGCGTAATAAAAATCTAAGCTCATTGACCGCCATTGCCGGAATCTTGACATCCTTTATTTGCACAGTTTTAACAGCCATTCAAATTTTTAGCAGTCATCCTGCTTTAGAAGTCCAGCAATCCTTCACATGGATTCAGTTTGATCAGTTAACCATTAACTTTGGGTTCTTAGTCAATCCTTTGGCCATTATGATGATGATGGTTGTCACAGGGGTTGGCAGTGCGATTTTCATTTATTCCCGCGGATACATGGCTGATGATGAAAGCATGCCTCGCTTCTTTGCTTTCTTGAGTCTCTTTGCCTTTTCCATGATCGGCATTGTCTTATCTAATAATCTTATTCAATTATTTATCTTCTGGGAATTGGTTGGGTTAAGCTCCTATTTACTTATTAGCTTCTGGTATCAAAAGCCTTCTGCCGCTGATGCGGGGGTCAAAGCTTTCATGGTCAATCGCTTGGCTGATTTTGGTTTCTTGTGCGGCATTCTTCTTCTTTGGAGTCTTTCAGGGGTAGGTGGTGCACCGCGCAGTTTTCAAATCACAGATTTAGCATCTTGTGTCTCTGGCATGGATCCACATTTGCTTGGCATTGCCGCTTTACTACTCTTTTGCGGGGTCATGGGTAAATCAGCCCAAGTGCCTTTGCATGTGTGGCTGGTGGATGCTATGGAAGGTCCGACACCTGTGAGCGCCTTAATCCATGCGGCAACGATGGTGGCCGCTGGCGTATACTTACTGGCCCGTACATTCTTTATCTTTGAACCTTTGCATGATGCCTTAACCGTGATTGCTTATGTGGGTGGTTTTACAGCTTTGATGGCAGCTACCTTAGCTGTGGCTGAAAATGATATTAAAAGAATCTTGGCTTATTCAACGCTTAGCCAATTAGGGTTGATGGTCATGGCTTTAGGTTTAGCTGGTCCTGTGCAAGGGATGTTTCACTTAACAACCCATGCCTTCTTTAAGGCTTTGTTGTTCTTAGGCGCAGGCAGCGTGATCTACGGGCTTCATCACGAACAAAATATTTGGAAGATGAAAGGCGTGCTTTCAACCATGCCTATTACAGGGATTACCTTCTTAATTGGCACATTGGCTTTAGCGGGCATCTTTCCTTTAAGTGGTTTCTGGAGTAAAGATGAGATATTAGCCTTGGCCCGTGAACATAACACATTGCTTTATGGCATGGCCTCCTTAGCTTCATTCCTCACAGCCTTCTATATGGGCCGCTTGTTCTTTATCGCTTTCTGGGGTAAACCTGCCCCTCACGATCACACCCATGAATCACCTGCTGTGATGACTTTACCTTTGATTTTTTTAGCCATTCTGTCGGTCATTGGCGGTGTTATTGGTATTCCTCATTACATTTTCCCGGATCATGAAGCAGAATCCTTAAACATGCAAGTGGCTATCGTCTCTTCTGTGATTGCTGTTCTTGGACTTGCCATTTCCTATGCTTTGTATGGCAAACGTCCAAACGTGGATCCTTTGGAAAAAGGTCTGGGCGGATTTTATTTAGTCTTAAAGAACAAATATTATTTCGATACTGTCTATGGATGGTACGTTGATTACGTGCAACAAGGATTTGCCCTGGCATTAGCTTGGTTTGAGAGAATATTCATTGTTCGCTTAGGCGTGCATGGTATGGAAACATTAGCTAAGGCAAGCGGCAAAGCATTACGGTTCTTACAAACCGGATTTGTACAGTTTTATGCCTTAGTGTTTATCTTTGGTGTAGTGTATTTATTTTATGTGATGGTTAAAGGCTTATGATTCCAAACATTCTTTCCTTGATTCTCTTAACTCCCGTCGTGGGATTAGCTTTGCTTTTTTTAATTCCTTCCCAAAAGACGGATTTGATTCGTAAGGTGAGCTTTTGGGCTACATTTATTCCCTTTGCTTTATCTGTGTATGTCTTTGCTTCCTATAATCCCTACTTAGGCGGTTATCAATTTATTGAGATGATTCCTTGGGTCACTCCGTTAGGAATCTCCTACCACCTGGGGGTAGATGGCATTAACTCTATGCTTTTAGTCCTCTTAGGTGTTGCTTCGTTTACCTCGGTCATGGTGAGTGGCAATATCAAGGATCGCATCAAAGAATATTTCATCATGCTTATGTTAATTGTGATTGGCACATATGGCGCCTTCTTATCCGTCGATATGTTCTTCTTTTATTTCTTCCACGAAATTGCTGCCATTCCAGTATTCTTGATGATTGCTATCTATGGTTCCCAGCGCCGTGATTATGCTGCCATGAAGCTTACCCTCTATTTAACTGCTGGCGCATCTTTGGCCTTGATTGGTTTGATTGCTCTTTATCTAAAGGTAGGTATTGGAAGCTTTGATTTGATCGCGATCCAAGAGCATTTGGTCAACAATCCTATTCCTATTGCTGTTCAGCATTGGATCTTTCCTTTAATTGTGATCGGATTTGGCATCACATTAACCTTGTTCCCCTTTCATACATGGGCTCCCGTCGGATATGCAGAAGCACCGACCGCTGTCAGTATGCTGCACGCAGGTGTCCTTAAGAAAATGGGCGCTTATGCCATCATCCGTTTTGCCATTCAATTAATGCCGGAAGCGGCCCACACATGGATGCCCATTATTGCTGTCTTGGCTGTCGTTAACATACTCTTTTGCGGTTTGGTTGCCCTCACCCAGCGCGATATCAAATACATTTTAGGATATTCCAGCTGCAGCCATATGGGCTATATCTTGCTTGGGCTTGCTTGCTATAACGTGATTGGACTCAATGGGGTCGTCTTTATGATGTTTGCCCACGGCATTATGGCTACCCTAGCCTTCGCCTTAACAGGATTTATTGAAAACCAAACCAAAACACGAAACTTAGATGAATTGGGTGGAATCGCCAAACGCCTTCCTTTTATTTCCACATGTTTCATTATGGTTGCCTTAGCATCCGCTGGCGTTCCTGGATTTGCGAATTTTGTTTCTGAACTTTTAGTGTTATTAGGCGCATGGGACCAATACCGTTGGTTAACGGTCCTTGGCGTTCTTGGGATTGTTCTGGGCGCCATCTACATGCTTAAGATTATTCGTTTAGCTTTGCAAGGACCGTTAGGCCCTGGCATGGACAAATTAGTGGATGCCAAAGGCTTAGTGGCCAAGTTTCCATATGTACTATTACTAGGAATTTTAATTTGGGTAGGCTGCTTTCCCTCAACATTGATTAAACATATTGAGACAAGCACCAAACCTGTAGCAGTTATATTGCAGAAATAATACCCGTAGGGGGCACGGCATGCCGTGCCCGTACTGTACAGAAAGAATACACATGTTCCCCGTCATCGATTGGAATTTATTTTCTTTAGAAGCTTTAATCACAAGCATCCTTGTTGGCTTAGTGATTATTGAAATGTTCCTGCCTAAGGATGAACGCCAGGATGTCATTGGCATCTTAAGTGTGATCAGCACCGTCGGACTACTTGCCTTTTGGTTGACCCAACAAAATTTAGCTGGTATCACATTCAGCGGCATGTTTGTGATGGATTCATTGGCCTGGTTCTTTAAGGCTTTCTTCTTAGTTGCCATGATTTTTATCTTTGGCATGACACAGCATTTCTTTAAATCTTTAGATGGCAGACGCAATGAATTCTATTTGCTACTGTGGCTGGCTTTGCTGGGTATGTGCTTGGTGGCCTCATCCGCAGACTTCCTGATGGTGTTTATCTCTATTGAGATTCTAACGATTTCTTTGTATGTCATGACTGCCTATTTGAAAAGCGACAAGCTTTCGATTGAAGCTGGGATGAAATATTTGATTTTAGGTGCCCTTTCTTCAGGTTTTTTACTTTATGGTATTAGCTTCTTATACGGGGCAACCCAGTCAACCAACTTCCTTACCATCCTAAATTACGTTCAAACACATGCCATGAATCCCATGATGCTCTTTGGTTTAGTGCTTGTCTTTGCAGGGGTTGGTTTTAAGATTGCAGCGGTCCCCTTTCATATGTGGGCCCCCGATGTTTATCAAGGCGCTCCAGCTCCGGTTACTGCCTTATTGTCGGTGGGATCTAAAGCTGCAGGATTTGTGATTTTGATTCGTTTATTCTTCGGTATCTTAGAGCCCTGGCATCCTCAATGGAGCATGGTCTTAGCTGTTTTAGCGGCTATCAGCATGACATACGGCAACCTGGTCGCCATGTTTCAAACCAATATCAAACGTGTCTTTGGTTATTCAAGTATTGCGCATGCCGGATATCTATTAATGGGTGCTGCGGCAGGAAGCGCGCTCGGTGCAACCGCCATGAATTACTATTTGCTGGGATATTTATTTACAAATCTTGCTGCATTTACCGTGATCGTTATATTCTTTGTGGCAACCAAATCTGATGAAATTGATGACTATGCCGGACTTGCCAAACGCTCCGCCATCTTAGGAACAACACTACTTTTAGCACTCGTTTCTTTGGCTGGCATTCCACCCTTAGCAGGCTTCTTCGGTAAATTCACATTACTCATGGCAACTGTCCAAGCCGGTTTCGTCTGGTTAGCCCTAGTTGCCGCGGTCAATATCGTCATTTCCCTCTACTACTACATGACAATCGCCAAACGCATGTACGTCGATGCACCAAAAACTAACACCCCCATCATCGTCTCTCCCATGATGCGTATCCTATTAATCCTCGCCATGACCGGAATCATAGTCATCGGCATCTTCCAAGGCCCCTTCACCGACGCCGCCCTTACTGCAGTCCAAGGAATGTACCTGCACCCTTAAAAATCAATATTTCCTATTTGGGTTTGATGAATCAAACCCCTACGGATTTACATTATTTGGATCTGTTTCCCACATTTGAGGATTATTAATAATGTATTGCCGTATCTGCATTAATTCTTTTTCATGACGAATGATATGTTCATAATAATTACGTTGCCATGCAAATGTGCTATTTTTAGCGTGAATTAATTTTGTGGTTTTCGCCTTAAAATGTCTAATAATTTTCCCTAACGAAACATCGTGTTGTTGCATCAATCGCCATGATTCCGTAGGGGCATGATTTATCATGCCCTTATGAATGTCTTGGGTTTGATGAATCAAAACTCTACGGATTTCAATAATTCCATGAATATGATTTGGCATAACTACAAACGTATCCATATAAATTGGATAATGTTTTGGTAATTGATCCCAAACTGATTGCACCATTTGGCCGGAATCATTTAAAATCATGCGCTCATTAATAATCTGACCAAATAAATGCATCCGGTAATTTACACATATGGTCAAAAAATAATAACCCGCAGATGAATAATCATATCCTTTCAAGCGTAATGAACTTCTTTTGGGCATAACGATATCTCTTTCTTATCAATGGAATAGTTGTACACACATTGTGGAAGATTTGTGACGCACTGCGTCACAAATTGACAAATAATACTTTCTATTATGTCTTAAAGGGGATTTTGGAAACTACTTCCGATGGGGAATCGGATGAAACAAAGAAATCTTAATCTCACTTAATTAGAATGTCAAGACCATTAGAAACGCCTATTTGCTATAGTCCTGCCAAATAAGCTCTAGGGTTTCGGCGGATTTTTGGGGGATTTGGATGTTGACTTGGTTGCTGATGATGGTTGGGACGGGGTTGATTTCGATGGTGAGGGAGTTGTCGGCTTGGGCGATTTGTAGGGGTTGTTGGATGTAGGGGAAGACAGCGGTTGTGCCGATCCATAGATAGACGTCGAAGCCTTGGCGTAGTTGTTGTTGGTAGAGCATGAGTTCGTGGGTGGGAAGCATTTCTCCAAAGAAGACTACATCTGGCCTGGCTATGCGGGCACAATCCTTGCAGGTAGGGGGGATTGAGATTTCTTCGAAGCTTTCAATGGTAGTTCTCCAGCCGCATACAGGGCAGCGCAGTCTGTGCATGTTGCCGTGAATTTCAATCACATTCTTAGAACCTGCTTTGGTGTGAAATCCATCGATGTTTTGAGTCAAAATCCAAAAACGCTCAAAGCGTTGTTCCATAAGGGCCAGGATTTCATGGCCGCGATTAAAGGACACTTTACGGCAATTGTTTTCAATTTGGGACAAATATTTCCAGGTAAGCTTTGGATTGCTGTGAATCATCTGGCCCGAAAGCACCATTTCAATTGGAATGCCATCTTCGGTTTGGCTGTCTTGATAAAGCCCTCCTAAACCTCGATAAGTAGGAAGCCCTGAATCCGCCGACATCCCAGCGCCTGTGATGCACAAAACACTCTTTGCATCTTTAAGACTATTAACAACATTCTTTAGCCATGGAAGAGATGGATTTGCATTCATGATCTCAAAATCTCATATATGCTCTACATTGTCAAATTAACCGCTGCATTTCTTTTTTAAGTTCTTCTTCACTTGGCAGATATAGTTTATAACGCGAAGCAAAAATCTGTTTGTTCTTCACAGACCTGTAAACTCTAGAACATACGGATCTTTGATCATATCTTGATAGGTATTTAATTCGTGTCCCTTCTGAGCCAATTTCATAATCCCTTTCTTATCTCTACTTAATGCAAGACGTTCAAAAAGAGAAGATCCTTTTTGGCGTTCTAGTTCCCGAGATGACCAATTATTCTTAATGCATTCAATCTCATAAAATGAACGTGCCTCTGGTCTATCAATGCACATAAGAATGCGATGATGAGTCCATGTCAATTCGAGACGCAGTGCGTCTCGAATTGGATAAATTAAATAGAATTGTCGAATCTTCCTTAAATTTGTTTCATCATACCCTTCTCCAAAGTCAATCTTCAAACGCATAGCTAACTTTTCGAGAAGATTCTTTCCATATTCTGCCCTGCCTTTTCCTTTCTGCTCTTCTTCAACAATCTCCTTCCCAATTTGCCAATAAGTTTGAACCATCTCACTATTCACCGAAAGCATGATGTTTGCGCGCGCATGTTCAATAATGTTGTGGATTCGATTATAAATATTCTTAGAAGCTGTTTTAGACATGAATTCCCCCTGTGGTAAATGATTAGTAATAAACTTAAACTGTTGGGGAGTTAATAATAAATTCCGGTTGGGGAAACCGGATGAATCTGAAGCTGATTAATCTTAATCTATGGTCTTAAAATGTCAAGATCGTTCAAAGCTTGCCTGTGTTGACTGACGTCATCTTCCTCTTTATAATCACCTCTATGAATATCTACATTTTACGGCATGCCATTGCTGTCGAGCGCGGGACTAAGGGGTTTGAGGATGATAATAAGCGACCTTTGACAGTCGATGGTATTGCTAAGATGAAAGAAAATGCTCGTGGACTTAAATGTTTAAAGCTTTCTTTTGATGTGATCTTTTCAAGTCCTTACCTTCGAGCCAAACATACGGCAGAAATTGTCGTTCAAACATTCAAAACTAAGCAAACCATTATTCTGACTAAGAATCTCACTCCTGATGTGCCTTTTAAAGACCTTCTTTTAGAAATCAACGCCAAGGCTAAGAACCAGTCGAATGTCCTCTTAGTGGGGCATGAACCACATTTAGGCGGATTGATTTCTTTTCTATTAGATGGTCAAGAGGATTTGTCCTTGATCCTCAAAAAAGGCGGGTTTTGCCACTTGATTGCAGAATATCCAATTAAGCCGGGGTCAGCGAGTTTAAGTTCTCTTTTAACCCCGGCCCAACTTCGTTTAATTCACTAACTGAGCATTCATCGTAATTTTGGCATTCAATAATCTTGAAATAGGACATCCCGCTTTAGCATCATTAGCTGCTTTTTCAAAGGCTGCTTGATCTGCGCCAGGAATTTTGGCCTTTACATCCAAATGAACAGCTGTCACCGTCCATCCTTGGTCTAACTTATCCATAGTGACTGTAGCTGCAGTTTCAATTTTATCCGCCTTTAGATTGGCATTGCCCAATTGAGCAGAAAGTGCCATGGAGAAACATCCAGCGTGGGCCGCCCCAATTAATTCTTCAGGATTCGTTCCAGGACCATTTTCAAAACGTGCCGTAAAACCATAAGGAGCATTCGATAATACCCCTGTCTCCGTCGAAATACTTCCCTTGCCTGTTTTCAAATCTCCTATCCATATTGCTGAAGCTTTCTTTTGCATAACGTTCTCCTTAATAATTACTATTATTAATTTAATTCCCTCATCAAACTATCAAAGTCTAACGCATTAGTATACATCGTAAGCTCTCCCTTATCTGTCCTAGGCCATTGGTCTTTTGGACGATCGACATAGATTTCAATGCCATTACTATCTGGATCAGAAAAGTAAACTGCTTCACTTACACCATGATCAGCTGCACCTTCAATAGGCCAATCATGTTCTTGAAGACGTCTAACTGTTTGAGCTAGAGATTTTCGATCTGGCAAAAGAATCGCAAAGTGGTATAAGCCAGTATGCCCGCGTTTAGGAGCAGATCCACCCTTACTTTCCCAGGTATTAAGACCAATGTGGTGGTGATAGCCACCCGCAGAGAGAAACGCCGCAGTATTCCCCATCCGTGTTGTGACGTCAAATCCAAGGACTTGAGTGTAAAACTGAATCGAGCGCTCCAAATCAGATACCTTCAAATGCACATGGCCAATTCTTGTTTGAGGGGCGATAGAATCCATAAAATTTCTTCTTATGCTTTTCCTAAATAATCTTTCTTCCCCAAATCAACACCATTGTGTCTTAAAATCGCATATGTCATGGAGGAATGAAAATACAAATTAGGCAGGACAAAATGCAATAGATACACTTGACCTGGAAATACCATTTCATTGCCGCCTACTTTCAACTTAATGTTACGTTCCTCACTACCGTCGATTTGGTTGGCTTTAAAGCTCTTAACAAAATCAATTGTCTTAGCAATACGGGCTTGAAGCTCTGCAAATGTCTTCTCGGTGTCAGGATAACTTGGCACCTCTGCCCCTGCTAAACGGGCTGCTCCCCCTTTGACCATATCCGCTGCTATCTGGACTTGACGCGAGAGTGGAAACATATTCAAGGCAAGGCGGGCATTCAAAATGACATCTGGTTCAATTTTCTTTTCTTGGGCGTGACTTTCTGCTTTTTTCAAAATTTCGGATAATACGCTAAGGTGGTGAACAAAAACGGGGATGGATGCTTGATACATGGATAAAGACATATAAGACTCCTTGTTGATCGTTAAACAACATTTAATGTTACTATCATAGTAACATATTGTTCTTTTGCAATCATTATTAGTTCTTCAGGCGATAGCCCGTCTTAAACATCCATCTGACTAACACAATGCAGGATACAAGGAAGACAAAAATCATAAAAAGGCTTAAAGATAAACTAACATCGGCAGATTCATAGAAACTCCACCTAAAACCGCTGATCAAATACACAACAGGATTAAGAAGTGAAACTTTATACCAAAATGGCGGAAGCATATTGATCGAGTAGAAACTTCCACCCAAGAATGTCAAGGGGGTCACAATCAACATGGGAATGATTTGCAGCTTCTCAAATCCATCTGCCCAAATCCCTATAATGAAACCAAAAAGACTAAATGTCACAGATGTTAAAACTAAAAAGAAGAACATCATAAAAGGATGTTTGATTTGAAAAGGCACGAAGAATTGCGCGGTAATTAAAATCAATATCCCTAAGATAATAGATTTAGTTGCAGCAGCTCCCACATAGCCTAGAAGAATTTCAACATAGGCAATTGGCGCCGATAGGATTTCGTAAATGGTCCCAGTAAATTTAGGGAAGTAAATACCAAAAGATGCGTTCGAAATGCTTTCTGTCAAAATCGAAAGCATCACAAGTCCAGGAACTATAAAAGCTCCATAGTTAATACCATCGATATCTGTGATGCGAGAGCCTATGGCTGAACCAAAAACGACAAAGTACAACGTTGTTGAAATAACCGGAGAGGCTATGCTTTGACCGATCGTCCGCCACCAGCGCGACATTTCAAAATAATAAATAGAGTAAACCGCATGCAAGTTCATTAGGCTTTCACCAATTCAATAAAGATCTCTTCTAGAGAACTTGTCTTACTATGAATATCCACATAAGGAACTTTGGCTAAAGATAACGCATCCATGAGTCTAGAAATGTTTCCATCCTTAGTTGAATCATACGCATAACTCAATTGGCTGCCTTCTGGATTAAGAGAAAGGCCCCAAGAAGACAGTTCTAAGGGAATGGCTTTTAACGGAGTCTTTAGATCAAACATAAGTTGTTTGCGGCCAAGCTTTTTCATCAATTCTTTCTTATTTTCAGTAACTATAATCTCACCCTTATTAATCACACCGATGCGATCTGCCATTTCTTCAGCTTCATCAATATAGTGGGTAGTTAATATAATCGTTACTCCCATTGCTTTGAGGGCCCACACTTGGTCCCACATGTCTTTGCGTAAATTAACATCGACCCCAGCTGTTGGCTCGTCGAGAAATAAAATCCTAGGCTCATGGGAAAGCGCCTTGGCAATCATGACACGCCTTTTCATCCCACCTGAAAGAGTCATGATCTTGCTGTCTTTTTTGTCCCACAATGATAGTTGCTTGATGATTTTTTCAGTGAAGGCATGATCTGGGGCTTTACCAAATAAACCACGGCTAAAATTGACCGTATGCCACACAGATTCAAATGCATCGGTTGCAAGTTCCTGGGGAACCAGTCCGATTAAGGAACGAGTTAGACGAAATTCCTTAATAATGTCGTGTCCATCGACTAGAATTTCTCCGCTGGTTGGGTTGATAATGCCGCAAATGGCATTAATGAGGGTTGTCTTGCCAGCTCCATTAGGCCCAAGCAAGGCAAAGATTTCACCTTTAGAGATATCTAGATTGATATCTTTAAGGGCCTGAAAGCCACTGGAATAAATCTTATTTAGATTTTTAATGGAAAGAATGGAAGACATAATGGGAAATTATCGGGACTACCTTTTAGCCATCCATCAAACGCTTTTTATTGTAGATCATGCTACCACGGGAGTATTCAGCGGTATCGAGCTTTCCAGTGTCCATGCGAATAGCATCTTCTGGGCAAACTTCTACACAAAAACCGCAATAAACGCATTTGCCTAAATCCAGGACGAATTCGGCAGGATACTTCTCAATATTAGGATCTGGGTGTTCTGCAGCTGTAATTTCAATACAACGAGCTGGACAAACGGTTTCACACATCATACAAGCTACACATCGTGGAGAACCATCTTCTCTTTTCATCAAACGATGAC
Source organism: Candidatus Omnitrophota bacterium (assembly GCA_044225175.1). Classification (GTDB taxonomy): domain Bacteria; phylum Omnitrophota; class Gorgyraeia; order Zapsychrales; family Fredricksoniimonadaceae; genus JACQCF01. The sequence goes on from JBGAJA010000002.1 coordinate 114,230, forward strand.
GAGTTCTGGTACGTTTGGCCAAAGGTCTCTTTTGTTCTGGGTATTGATATGTGACCGCAGCCGGAACGTCTTTATAAAGACCAAACACATGCAGAATATGTAAGCTTAAGTTTCGGAAGAAATGTTTGGAAGTAAGATAAAGCCCGCTAAAAAGCATAGGGAAATAAGTATTCTCCCACCATGTCAGTTCTCGACGGTCCTTTTGTTGCCAGGCTCGTTTCATTTGAGAAACACGTAACAACGCAAATGGGCTTTTGGCATCAAAATACTTCTCAAGTTCTGCTCGACGTTTTTCGTTTGGATTTTCCATAATTTACCTAATTTAAAAGCGTTATGACAATAGCTGTGATAGCAATATTAAATAACGATGCTGGAAGTAAAATCTGCCAGCCTAAGCGCATCAGTTGATCGTAGCGGAATCTTGGTAATGTCCAGCGAATGGCCATCAGTACCCATATAAAAAAACCAACCTTGGTAAAGAAAGCTCCTACACCTAAAAGAGTGACGGCCAAATTGCTAAGAAGGATTTGTCCACCCCAGGGAAAGAAAAACCCATCATGAAAAAGATAAGGAATTTGCCATCCACCAAAGAACAAAGTTGTCATTAATGCGGCGACAAGCACTGTTTCAATCAAATCTGCTAAAAAGAACATGCCAAACTTCATACCGCTATATTCAACGAAATATCCAATGATTTCGCTTTCTCCTTCAGGAAGATCGAATGGTGTGCGTTTGGTCTCAGCCGTGGCTGCCGTTAAAAACAAAAAGAAGGCTAAAGGCTGAACAAAAACTCCCCATTTAGGAAGCCATCCGGAAAACATATAGTCTCCCTGGGCTCGTACAAGCATTTGAAGATCAAGCGTGTTAAAGACCATGATGACACCCATAATGGCAGCACCCATGGTGATTTCATAAGCAATCATCTGGGCGGCCCCACGCATGCCCCCTAGAAATGCATAATTATTATTGGAAGAAAATCCAGCTAAAACAACACCGTAAACCCCCATAGACATCATGGCAAAAACAAAAAGCAAGGCTACGTTAATATTGGCAGCCTGTAGTTCAATCACACGGTCTCCGATGATCAATTGATTACCAATCGGAATGGCGGCAAATCCAACGAGAGCAAAGACAACGGACAGATAAGGAGCCAAATTAAATAAGAATTTATTCGCCCCTTGAGGCATAAATTCTTCTTTGCTTAACATCTTTAGCACATCTGCAATCGCATGGAATAAACCTAAAGCTTTGAATCCAAAAATGGACGCACGGTTAGCTCCAATACGGTCTTGCATAACAGCACTTTGCTTGCGTTCAACCCAAGTCAAAAGACCAGCAATATTAAACATGATAAATATCGTGCCGGATGCTAGTGCAAATTTAATTAAAATGTCGATCCACATAGTTTATTTTTTTAAAACCATTCCTTGATCACCGATTGCCTCATATGACATTCCAGAAAAGGGCGCCACGCTTGCGGCAATGTCTTCAAAGATATCTTGAGACTTTTTATGATGAAATGCTGTTCCTAGCTTTTCACTTAATAATCTTACAATTTCCCAGTCGCCCTTTGACTCTCCTTTTGCCATGAATGCAGGCCAGATTCTTTGCACGCGGCCTTGGCAATTGGTAAATGTTCCGTCTTTCTCGGCGTAAACAGCGCTTGGAAGGATCATATGCGCATAAGAAGCTGTTTCGTTGATATTGCTGCCTTGATAAACGAAAAGCTTGACCTTTTTAGCAACTTCTTCGACGGTCTGCTTGCCAAATAATTTAACTAAATCATGTCCAAAGACGTAAAGCACCTCAATTTTTCCTTCTTTGGCTTGTTGAATAATGTCTTTGGAATCACTGTCTCCTAAAATTGTCACTGCCCCTGCTGTATTAGGGTTACGGTCTGATTTTAAGAGAAAATCATCACTCTTACCTGGTTGCTCAGGAACTTTGAAGGCCACTTGTGCTTTCAGGCTGTCCTTAAATAATTTACGAATAACAAAAAGGTCTTCATTGGTCAGTTGGGCAGATGCAATGACGCCCACTTTGTTTCCTGCTGCCTTAATGCTTTTGGCTAAAGTATCCATGGCTTGTTCCCAAGAAACAAGATCATTTTTGATTTGCGGGGTTGTGATTCTTTTTTCATCAATAAAACGATAGTTATAGCGACCCACATCACAAATCCAATAATCATTCACATCTGGATTAAGCCTGGGTTTTAGACGCATAACCCGCTCTGGTTTATCTGCATGAGGCCGTGACTTGTCCCAATCAATGTTGATATTGCATCCCATGCTGCAGCCGGGACACACAGACTTTGTGTGGTCCAAATACCAGACGCGGCATTTGAAACGAAAATCTTTATCTGTTAATGCACCCACAGGACAAATATCAACGACATTTCCTGAATAATTATTATCTAATTCTTTCCCGGGATACACATCAACCTGGGAGTGGTCGCCTCTTTCAAAAACACCTAATTCATGAGTCTTGCTAATATTGTCTGTAAAGCGAACACAGCGCGTACAAAGAATGCAGCGCTCTTGATCGAGCATAACGTTCGGTCCAATAGAAAAAGCCTTCTTTTCCTTTTTGACCTTCACATCATCGAGCCGGCTATTGTACTTACCATGATCCATATAGTAGTCTTGAAGCTTACATTCACCAGCTTGATCACAAACTGGACAATCGAGCGGATGATTAACAAGTAAGAATTCCAAAACCGTTTTACGTACTTCTAAAACTTTAGGCGAGTTGGTCTTTACAATCATTCCATCAGCGACGGGGGTATAGCAGGCAATTTGCAGTTTAGGCTGTTTTTCAACTTCCACCATGCAAATGCGGCAGTTTCCAGACACAGGCAATGACTCATGATAGCAGTAGCGTGGAATATCAATTCCTAACTTGGCTGCTGCTTGAATGATCGTTGTTCCTGCAGCTACTTCAATTTCTTTTCCATCAATCGTTAATTTTGGCATACATGCTCACATTTCTTATGATTCACATGGTCTTCAAATTCACCTCTAAATTTCGAAACATAGCTTCCCACAGACATGGTCACTGCATCTCCAAAAGCGCAAATGGTGTTTCCACCGATATTATTCACGATGCCTGGCAAATTCTTAAGATCATGGGGCTGACCTTCCCCATGATAAATTCTTTTCACATTGCGATACACCCAGCCAGAACCTTCACGGCAAGGAGAACATTGTCCGCAGCTTTCATGGGCAAAGAACCTGGCGGCAATGAGCGCTGCTCGAACCATACATGTGGTGTCATCCATGACAATGACTCCTCCGGATCCCGCCATAGAACCAATTGCCTTTAGAGAATCAAAATCCATTTTTACATCCAACTGGTCCGGCGTTAAGATCGGCGCAGAAATCCCTCCAGGGATAACAGCTTTAAGTTTTCGGCCATTAGGAATTCCACCGGCATGATCATAAATGATTTCGCGAAGGGTAGTTCCATTAGGCAACTCGTAGACTCCTGGTTTGACCACATGACCGCTCACACAAAACAAACGATTTCCCCCGTTTTTCTCACATCCTAATTTTGCAAACCATTCACTCCCATTTAAAAGGATAGGAGGCACACAAGCTAATGTCTCGACGTTATTAATGACTGTAGGGCATCCAAATAAACCAATGACAGCGGGAAATGGGGGCTTAAGTCTTGGGAAACCTTTTTTACCTTCCAATGATTCCAACAGAGCTGTTTCTTCACCACAGATATACGCCCCTGCTCCTTGGTGGACAACCACATCCAAATCAAAGGTTGTTCCCATGATTCCTTTTCCTAAAAATCCTTTTTTGTACGCCTCATCAATGGCCCCCTGCAATCTTGCAATAGGAATTAAATACTCTCCTCGGATATAGACATAGGCTTTGTGAGAACCAATCGCATAACACGTGATAATAACGCCTTCTAAAAACGCATGAGGATCAAGTTCAAGAATATATTTATCTTTAAATGTGCCTGGTTCACCTTCATCGCCATTGACTACTAAATATTTAGGTTTTGGACTAGCAGGATTAATAAAGCCCCACTTGGTACCCGTCGGAAAACCAGCACCACCAAGGCCTCGAAGATTAGATTTCTTGACCTCTTCAATGACAGCAACTGGTGTCATGCCCGTTAATGCTTTGCGAGCGGCTTCATATCCTTTATTGGCCACATAAGTATCCAGGCGATAGGAATTAGCTTTATCAAAATTTCTAGTGACGATCTTTTCCATACTATTTATTTTTCTCAATCATTTCGTCGATCTTTTTCTTGTTTAAAAGCCCCACATAATCTTTATTGCATTGCATGACTGGCGCATGCTCACAGGCGCCTAAACATTCAACAACCGTTAAACTGAATTTACCATCTTTGGTTGTCTCACCATGTTTAATCCCTAAACGATTTTCAATATGTCCAATGACATCTTCCCCGCCTAACAGAGCGCATGCCGTTGTCTGACACACGGAAAAATGGCACTTCCCTTTTTTCTCTCGATGAAACAGATGATAAAAGGAAACAACTTCATGCACATGGACAACAGGTATGCCTAAGCGGTCTGCTGCTTTTTGCTCTGATTCAGGAGAAATAAAACCTTCTTTCTCTTGAAGGAAATGCAACACAGGCAAAAGCGCTGCTTTTTTATCTTCGTAAAGGTTTACTATTTTATCGATGTCTTGTGAATAATCTTGGGCCATATGATTATCGATCTAATTCTCCAGCAATCATGTTGACTGATCCAAATGTGGGGACCAAATCTGCCATGGAGTCTCCAATTAATAGTTTAGGTAATGCGGCCATGATGGGAAAACATGGCGGGTGAACACGAACGCGCCAGGGATGGTCGCGGCCATCAGAGACAATATAAAAGCCTAACTCTCCATTAGCTCCCTCGACGGGACAGTAGACTTCCCCCACTGGAGGACGAATCCCATGTCCATACATGACTAACTTAAAATGGTTCATCAGACCTTCGATGTTGCCATATGTTTCTTCTTTAGCTGGCAGCACAACACCTTTTTGGTCTGAATTAATCGCATCACGGTATCTCTTAGTACTTCCTTGTAAGGTAGGGTCCAAATCAACTTCAAACTCTTTTAAACCTTCTGTTTCTCCCATCTTGGCATGATCCACCATTTGAGCAGCACTCATTACCTCTCCTGTTAATTCCCCGGAGATAGGTCCATCAGGAATAAGCTGAAAACATTGTTCAATCATTCTCAAAGATTGTTCCATCTCCGCCATACGAACAAAATAACGGTCCAAATTGTCTCCCTTAGTGCCTACGGGAACTTCAAAATCTAATTTATCATAGATCAAATATGGGTTTGCCTTACGCACATCGTAAGCCACCCCTGTTGATCTTAAAAATGGTCCTGTGATTCCAAAGGCAACAGCATCTTTAGCAGAGAGCTTGCCAATGTCTTTCATGCGATCAAAGAAAATTCGATTACGGGTTAAGAGCTCATCGCCTTCAATTAAAACCTTACGGACCTCAGCTATTTTCTTAAAACATGTGTCAGCAAAATTTGGTGTTAAGTCAGCCTTCACTCCGCCAATACGCACATAAGAAATTGTCAAACGTGCACCGGTAATTTCTTCGACGATCTCATAAAGCATATCGCGGGCTTTGATCATATAAAGAAACACCGACATGGCGCCTAATTCCATGGCGGATGCACCAATACATGTCAAATGATCAGTGACACGGGAAATTTCACTCATGATCACACGGATATATTGGGCACGTTCTGGGACTTGAATGTCTAAGAGTTTCTCAACAGTCATTGCAAAGCCAACATTATTAATCAAAGGAGAAACATAATTAAGGCGGTCGGTATAAGGAAAGCATTGGGCATACATGACGGTTTCGCACATTTTTTCGAAAGCGCGATGAAGATAACCTATTTCCACATCCACATTTCTGATCTTCTCCCCTTCAACTTCCAGGACAAGACGAATGACCCCATGCATAGCTGGATGGGAAGGGCCTACATTTAAAAGCATTGTACGTGATTGAGTAGCCATTTAAGTCTTCTCCGCCAAAGGCGGATCAGTCTAAGACTGAGGTCCTATTAAAGGTTGACGTTTATTAAAGCTATAGTCCTTGCGCAACGCATGACCTTGAAATTCTTCATACATCAAAATACGTTTCAAATTTGGGTGTCCGGTAAAACGAATCCCAAACATATCCCAAACTTCTCGTTCATACCAATTCGCAGAAGGCCATAAATCACTTAACGTATTCACTTCTGGGGTACTCTCAGCTACAGGAACTTTAATACGGATACGATGATTGTGTTTTAGTGAATAAAAATGAATAACAACTTCAAAGCGATAATCTTTTTGAATGCGTCCACCTGCAAAGAACAGATAATCCACGGCAGTCAAATCCATCAGATAATCAAAAGCAAGTTCCGGAGTATCCTTTAAAAATAACGCAACGGCCCTTAAGGCTTGTGGTTTAATTAAGACAGTATCATCTCCTCGAAATGAATGACTTTCGATGATCTCTGAAGCAAATTTTTCTTGGACTTTTTCTAAGGGTGTCATGATTGTGATTCTATATGTTTAATGTGTTGTTCAACGCTGTAACCTTGGGATAAATCGGAAGGTCTGCCAACCTTGGTTCGTGGATCATAGAGTGTGCGTGATTGCTCTCCTTTTTGAATCTTTTCCTGCAATTTAATCAAACCATCAATAACATTTTCAGGACGAGGAGGGCAGCCGGGGATATAAATATCGACCGGTATAATAGTGTCAATCCCCTGAACGGTCGCATAATTATCGTAGAACCCACCAGTGCATGTGCAAACTCCAAAGGCTACAACCCATTTTGGTTCACACATTTGATCATACACCGTCTTTAAAACGGGTGCCATCTTATGACTGATTGTTCCTACCACAAAAAGTACATCTGATTGTCGAGGAGAAAATCTTGGGAAACCTGCTCCAAAACGATCCACATCATAATGAGATGCCGCCGTGGCCATGTATTCCATGCCGCAGCAAGCTGTTACGAAAGGATACTGAAAAATAGAATATTTACGGGCCCAGCCTAAAGCATCATTTAACTTAGCAGTAAAAAAATTTGTTGGTGAACTCATAAATGACATACGCTTAACTCCTTATGACCACTCTAGGGCTTTCTTTTTCCAAACATAAACAAAGCCTAAAACGACAAAACCCATAAAAACACCCATTTCAATCAACCCAAACATCCCTAACTCACGAAAAAGAACTGCCCAAGGGAAAAAGAACACCATCTCAACGTCAAAAATAATAAAAAGCATAGCTACGATATAAAAATGCACCGGCATTTGCCCAATGGGAAGCGAGAAAGCTTCCTTACCGCATTCAAAAGGTCTTGATTTAATTTCACTGGGATTTTTAGGGGCAAGGATTTTAGGCAGCACAAGCAAAAGCATGGCTACCGCGATTGAAAACAGAAAAGCAAATATGATTGCAATGTATTCGAGCATTTGAGGATATGACGTAATTTGTAATATAAATAATAAGACAGAACAATTTTAGTGAATCTAAACAAATAGGCAAGAATTTATTGGGAAATCATTTCAAAAATAGTCCGGTGTCCGTCTTTACTTCATGGATTGAAACATTGTGTATGGATAAATACCTGAGGCGTGGCCATCACTCCATGTGATACTCAACGCATAGTTACCTAAGGGTAAAATTTCTTTGGGGGTGATGTCTGCTGGGATTTTGGATGGATCAAGTGTTCTTTTGCCGGTGATCTCAGAGACACACAGAGCACAAGGACAGTTGATACGAAGGTCATAAGCTTTAGCCATCAATTTACGTTCATCGCTAAAGCGCAGTACGATGTTTCCGTCGAGGAATTGGGCGTCTTCAAGGCTGTCTTGAGAATCGAGCACGGCGTCCACGGATTTTAGCAGTTCATCGGCTGCTTTTTGAATATAGGAATTGGCTTGGTATTGTCCGAAGCCTTGGGTCAACTCAGATACCAAAGGAACCTCAGCCAATGTTTTAATACCAAAGCGTTTAGACAAAGCTCCTGCTTTTTGCTCACCAAAGATATAATACTTAGCTTTTGTATCTGGAGCTACAAAATAGGACATGTTTTCAATCACACCTAAGATGGGGACGTTGACCTTTTCAAACATCAGAATCCCACGCGCCACATCGACCAAAGACAGCGTATGGTGAGTTGTTACAATGACCGCTCCGGTCAATTTGACTGACTGTGTGATGGTCAATTGAATATCTCCGGTTCCAGGAGGCATGTCTAAAATCAGATAATCAAGCTGCCCCCACTCGGTTTGCAACAAGAGCTGTTGAATATAGCGCGTTACAATTGGCCCACGCATCACAGCTGGTGCATCGCCTAGAACGAAACCAAATGACATGAGCTTCAAACCTTGATGTTCCAAAGGAATGAGCATTTTGAATTCGTTGGATTGAAGTTTGACGGATGGTAAGCCAAATAATGCTGGCAAAGAAGGTCCATAAATATCCGCATCCATAAGCCCCACCTTGAGCCCTCGTTGCAACAATTCCCAAGCCAAGGCCGCTGCAATCGTGGACTTCCCCACCCCCCCTTTGCAGGAAGAAACAGCAATAATATTCTTAACGTTAGTGAGTCCAAATGAATTTGACATGAGTGAGATGCATTATACTATTTTTTTAAAAGTTTTATCACAATCCCTACAAAAATTCCTGTTAGGACAAGATTAAAGGCTAGACTCAACATGGCAAGGGTTGTGACATAGCCTCCAAAGCCATAGCCTAAAGCAATGAGTAAGACAGCAGCTCCTACTTCCCCTCGGGGAAACATGGCAATACTTAAGGCTAAGCGTTCTCTGAGAGGCACTTCTTTGCGGTAACACAGTAAAGGAAAACATTTGCCTAGATTGGCCAATACAGTCAGGAAAAAGACATGGCCGATCGTTGTCCCCAAAGAGATCCCACCTAAGGAAATCTTAGGGAAAGAAAGCCCCACGAGAAGCATAAACAGTCCCTTAATGGAGACATCTAACAACTTTCCTCCATTGGTATTTTGATTATGTTTAGAATGACGAATGAGGCATCCCAGCGTGAAAGCTGGAATCAAAACTTCTAAATGAATATTAGTCTTGTGTTTAATCAACAGGATACTTCCTGTTAGCACGAATGCATAGAACAAGAGTGCTGGTTTTTCAATCGGCCATTCTAGTGAGTTCTTCCATCGAAAAGAAATAAATAAAAATCCTGTAACTAAAACCACCAAAATGATCGCCTGCGGTTCAAAACCATAAAGAATGATTTGAAGGGGAGTCAATAATAAAAGAACAACCAAATCATCCAAAACTGCCAAAGTCTGAGCTTTCTTGTAAACCCATGTGCCACTTAATCCTGCTGCCATCAGCATTGCAAAAAGAACACCCGCGGAAGTTGGAGCACTCGAAAGACCTGAAAGTACCCCTGACTGCCAAGGACTTTGTAGAATCTCTGTGAAATAAATAAACCAAAATACAGCTGGGAGAAAAGCAGCCAAAAAGGCAACAACAAAGTCCCATCTATAGCTTTTGATGGAACGCTGAGCTGAAGAAAACTCAAGCCCCACTTCAATCATGATGTAAGACAGACAAGTTGATGTAATAAGGGTAAGTCCCCCTCTAAAAGAAGAGACATCCATCAGTTGTCCACCAACAATCCCGGCAATTAAAAGTACACAAAAAGCAATAACCATAAGACTATCCTAAAGATTTTTTAATACTGACTTCACATTAATTTAATCTTTGAAAGATTAAAATTTATTTATAAAGAAAGGATGATCATGAAAAAAACAAACCCTAGGAATAAAAAACCATCTGATAACTTGAGTGCAAGAAGCAAAGGCCGCTCATTGAAGAAAAACCAAGATGATTCTCAAGAAAACATTATTGATACAATCGCTCTTAATCAAGGTCTTGCTGAAGAATTTCGAGAACCCGAAGTTAGCAATTTGGATGATTCAGAACTCAAAACATCCTCGTGGGATGAGACCCAAGACCGTGGAGAAGATTTAGCCGACAACAGAGACCCCTTGATTCAAGAGGAGGATTTTGATGATGAAAACTTGGCTGATCGATTTGATAAAGAACGTAGAAATAGTAAAGATATGTAGCTGCTGAGCTTCTACAAATTTTCTAAGATCATGTCCATATCAACATAATTCTTAAAGAGTCTGTGGGCTTCGCGAATTTTGTCTTTATCTGTCTTTTGAATTTTGCATGTGAGATTTTCAACAGCAGCTGCAATTGTGTATGTATCCGCATCAGAATAAAGAACGGGGATGCGACTGTCTTTTAAAAGACCAGCGATCTTAGGGCCTGGAAGCAATCCTCCTGTTAAAATGAGTCCCGCAACTTTTACACTTTTCCCTTCTTTTAAAAGATAGGATGAGACGGCAACTAAAATATTGTCCACTCGATCTCCAGATGTAATAACCAAAGCACCGTCACGCAGATGACCAATCATATTATAAGGTTCCATTGCAGCCACAATGGCATCTTTGACATATGTTTGTAAGTTTTCTTCTCCAGAAAAGATTTTCAAATCCAATCGTTCTTGGATTTGTTGAACAGTCGGAGCGCTTAACATTTCTGTTTCTGGAATTGCCCCTAAAAGCCTAATGCCTTTGCGTTCTAGACCTTTTCCCACAATCTTTTTAATTTTGTCTAACTTATCAGGAATGATCTTATTAACAATAACACCTAAAACCTCTACATTGCATTGATCGAAGAGTGCTTTATTAAGCATAATCTCATCGATCGCCCGGCCAATTCCACCCTGAGAAATGATAATGACTTTAGAACCAAGCAATGATGCTACATCTGCATTGGAGCAATCAATGACAGCACCCACCCCTGCATGACCTGTACCTTCGACGATGATTGCGCTTTTACCCTTAACAAGCTTATTGAATGATTTTTTAATTTTCTGCTGTAGAAATTCTTTCTGAGGATCAAGGATATATTGTTCTGTGTATCCTTTCCCAACAGTCACAGGAGACATGTCACTAATATGCTTATTACAGTGGTACACTTGGCCTATCAAATAAGTGTCTTTGTCGATGGGGTGTTCACCATACCTGACGGTTTCTTGACCCACCGGCTTCATAAATGCGGTTCTAATTTTTCTTTCTTGGAAACTTTTAAAAAGACCTAGAGAGATCGTGGTTTTACCCGCGTTCTGATGAATGGCAGAAATAAAAATGTTTTTTAATTTTTTCATATGGGTTAACAAAGATTGTAAAGACGAAGCAGTGCCGCGTCTCTACTTTAGCCTTTGAGCTAAGGCTTGAGGAATTTCATCAGGAAAGTCAATCACATGAACACCGGCATCTCGTAAGATTTGCATTTTAGCTTCTGCAGTTGAATCTCCAGAGGAAATGATAGCACCCGCATGACCCATACGTTTTCCCGCAGGAGCGGTACGGCCGGCAATAAAAGAAACAACAGGTTTTTTAACATAGCTTTTAATGAAATCCGCGGCAAGCTGTTCATCTCCCCCACCGATTTCACCAACCATGACAATACCTTGTGTTTCAGGATCATCTTGAAACATTTTTAAAATATCAACAAAGCGAGTTCCAATAATGGGGTCACCACCTAAACCAACGCAAGAACTTTGACCCATGTGATTAAGAGTCAAATTATAAACCACTTCATAGGTTAAAGTTCCTGAACGAGAGACAACACCAATCCCGCCTGGCTTATGAATATGGCCTGGCATAATACCTATTTTAGATTTTCCCGGTGATATTAATCCTGGGCAATTAGGACCTATCAAACGGCATTTGCTGGCATTCAATGCTTTTTTAACTTCAACCATGTCAATGACAGGAACACCTTCGGTAATACAAACAATCAACTCAAGACCATTGGCAATATCTTCAAGCATGGCATCTTTGGCAAACTTAGCTGGTACATAAATAACAGCCGCTGTTGCTCCAGTTGCATCTTTGGCTTCTTTAACCGAGTTAAAAACTGGGATTCCTTCAAGACTTTGTCCGCCTTTGCCAGGAGTTACACCGCCGACAACGTTTGTGCCATATTCCTTCATTTGCTTAGCATGAAATGAACCGTCGCGTCCAGTAATCCCTTGAACAATAACTTTTGTGTTTTGATCGATCAGTATACTCATATTATTTATTCACCACTTTAACAGCTTCAGTGACTGCCTGACGCATGGAAGAAAATGTTGTAAGACCAGCTTTTGTGAGCATTTCTTTAGCAATGGCTTCATTGGTCCCAGTTAAACGAATGACAAGAGGAACAGGCATTTTGATTTGTTCTAGGGCCTTTAAAATACCGCTGGCAATGTCATCACAGCGGGTGATTCCACCAAAAATATTAATCAAAATGACTTTGATATCAGGATTTCTTAAAATAATTTTAAGAGCATTTAAAACTTTTTCAGGATTTGAGCTTCCACCCACATCTAAGAAGTTTGCGGGTTTACCTCCCAGAAGATTGACGGCATCCATAGTACCCATGGCTAGACCTGCTCCATTAACAATGCAACCAACGTTTCCATCTAATTTCACAAAGCTCAAACCTTTTTCTTTAGCTTCAAGTTCATCGGCATCTTCATATTTCATATCCATCATCTTGCCGACAGCCTCTTGACGATAAAGGGCATTATCATCAATGATGACCTTGGCATCAGCAGCAATCAAATTACCTTCGCCATTGATAACAAATGGATTAATTTCAGCCAAAGAACAATCTTTCTCAAAGAATAACTTCACAAGTTTAGAAATAATTGCGGTCGCACTCTTTTGAAGACGTATATCGGTAAATAATTGGGCAACGACAGGGGCCCAGCGAGCTTCATCCAAAGTTTTTTGACCTTGCATGTAGAATTTAAGGATTTTCTCAGGATTTGTTTTGGCAGTTTCTTCAATCTCCACACCACCTTCAGCGGATGCGATAATAACCACATCGCCTTTGATGTTATCGATTGTTACTGCGACATAAATTTCTTTCTTAATATCGATGGCTTTAGCAACGAGGATACGTTCAACGCTATAGCCTTTTATGGTAAGTTTTTTGATACGGTCAAATTCACTGATTAAATCAGTTTCATTATTTACGACTTTAACACCACCTGCTTTGCCTCGTCCACCTACTAGGACCTGGGCTTTGATAACTACAGGAAGGCCAAATTTTCTAACGAGATTGACAGCCTCAGAGGAAGTTTCAGCAACGCCTCCTTGAGCGATGGGAATTTCATATTGGGCAAATAAGTCTCTGGCTTGATATTCATGAATCTTCATATGGTCAGAATCTTATCATAGATTTTTAAATGTCCTAGGGAATTAAAAGAAATTTATTTAAAGATTTCTTTGAAGAACGCTTGCATTCTGTTCCAGGATTTTAGATCCGCACTTTTATTATATTTAGCACCCTTCATCTCGCCGGTATTAGCTGGATTTGTAAATCCATGTACAGCGCCAGGATATTTGACCAATTGATAATTCACGTTTGCATCTTTCATTTCTTTTTCAAAATCGGCAACTTCGGAAGGTGGAACAAATGGATCATCGGCCCCATGAAGAGCAAGAACTCCTCCTTTGATATTATTTGCATCCTCTGGTGTAGGAGAACTTAATCCTCCATGAAAACTCACAACACCTTTAACATCTGCTCCTGCCCTGGCTAATTCTAAGACGGTGGTTCCACCAAAACAATATCCGATTGCAGCAAGCTTTGTTTGATCAACATTAGGTTGAGCTTTTAATTGATCTAATCCAGCAATCACTCTTTCCCTAAGCAAAGAACGATTTCCTTTATACAATCCTGAAACCTTGCCCGCTTCTTCCACGGATTGAGGACGGATATCTTTGCCGTAAATGTCAGCCGCAAAAGCCACATAACCTAATTTAGCCAACATATCGGCACGCATCTTTGCATAATCATTAAGGCCCTTCCATTCATGCACTACCAAAACGCCTGGCCGTTGACCTGTAAATTTTGTGTCGTAGGATAAATAGCCTTGGAGAGTGACATCGCCTTGCTTATATTCCACCATTTGGGTCTTAAGGTCAGCATAAGCTTGAGTTATCAAACCGAAAGACAAAAGAAACATTATGATAAAAGCACGCATATCTTAGACTCCCTATTTTAAAAATGTTATTAAAAAGGCCCCGCTTTTTATAGCGGGGCTATTTTAACAATGAATCCTGCCTTATGAAATCATTATTTAACTTGCAGAAGCATGTAGCGCCTTTGTTTCCAACTTATCTGGATGACCTTTCATCCCCTTATGGTGCTTATGTACTCGGTGCATTTTCTTCTCTGATTTTTCGACTTTCTTGACTTCCGATTTAACTTCTACGGCTGTTGGTGCTGCAACTGTACTAGTTGACCTTATGTTTTTGCTCGGGAGTCATTTGGTAGTTTCTTTCCATAATGACATTAAAAGCTCCTTGATCTCCGCTTTTAAATGCCATCATCAAAACTACGTCAGGATCTTCTAAATAAGGGTTTGGTTTGGCAGAAAAAAATAACATGTTTGGTTTGCTTTTCAATTAAAGGCACTTATTATATGGGTCATATGGAACACATTAAAGACATCCTTGATGTTTTTCTTCACCTAGACCATCATATCAGCAATTTACAAGCCATGTGCGGTTCCTGGACGTATGTGGTTTTATTTCTCATTATTTTTTGTGAAACCGGCCTTGTCATTATTCCTTTTCTTCCAGGAGATTCATTGCTTTTTGTCTTAGGTGCTCTTTGTGCCTCTGGAACTTTCAATATCTTAATCCTCGGGCCCTTATTGCTGGTCGCAGCTGTATTAGGCAACACCATCAATTATTTAATTGGGACAAAAATGGCTCATATCATTGAGAATAAAGAACAAAAGCTGATTGATCCTAAACATTTGCAAAGCACCCACCAATTCTTTGAAAAATATGGAAGCAAAGCTATTGTGCTGACCCGTTTCTTACCTATTTTAAGAACCATTGCCCCGTTCTTAGCAGGGGTTGGAAAAATGGATTACCGCAAATTTACCTTTTATAATTTTATTGGCGGGTTCTTATGGGTAACAATCGGTCTTGGGGCTGGATGGTTGTTTGGACAATTGCCTTGGGTTAAAGAAAATTTCTCTTTAGTAGTACTTGCAATTGTAGTGATCTCTCTTATCCCTGCTGGTATTGAATTCTGGAAGCACAAAAAGCAAATTTAAATCTCTGTAATAATGGTATCTGCTTTAGGAAAATCTTGATCTTCTTCTTTAAGTATCAAAAGAAAAGTATCCACAACATCGGGATGGAATTGGGTTCCTCTATTATTGACTAGTTGCTCAATTGCCTTTTCTTTGCTCAAAGCATATCGATACGCCCGACTGGAAATCATCGCATCATAGCTGTCGGCCACAGTTACAATGGCCACCATTAAAGGAATATTATCTTTAGCTAATCCATCCGGATATCCCTTACCGTCGAAACGTTCATGGTGGTTTCGAACAATAGATAAAAGTTGAGGATCATTGACCATAGGACGCAAGATTTGTTCTCCTAAAACAGGGTGTGTCTTAATAATGTCCCATTCAGAAGAAGTTAAGTCACCTGGTTTAAGTAAAATGCTGTCTCTTACACCAACTTTTCCGATGTCATGAAGAAGAACTATTCTTTTAAAATTCTCAACTAGCTGCGGATTGAGTCCCATGCGAAGGGCTATTTTTTCTGAATAGTATGCAACTGCTTCAGAATGACCCAAAGTATAGTGATCTTTGGCTTCCAAAAGCATCATCAGTGATTTTACGGAATCATAAAAATAACTGTTCAGCTTTTTTTGTGATTCGTGCAGCCCCCTTGCCATTTCATTAAAAGCTTTTGCCAATTGAGAAATTTCGTCATTCCCCTTCACTCTGACCTGATAATGTAAGTTTCCTTCGTTAATATAGTTAATCCCTCTCGTAAGCTGGGTAATAGGTCCTACAACTCGCCGTGAAATAAAGAATCCTAAAACCATTGCAAAGAGAGCTCCTACTGCTAATAAAAGCAAAGACGTGTTACGAATTTGGTTTTCCATGATATAGATATTGCTAGCATCCATATCAACTCCTAAAACAGCTATAGGTCTGCCTAGGCCATCTCTAATGGGAGCATAACCCGAAAGCGTTGTTCCCCATTCATCTTTCTCTAACTTTAAATCTGCTCCTGAAACATCAAAACCTTTGACCATTTCTGAAAATCTATTTGCATCATAGGCTTCTCCCGGAGTAGATCCTTTTTGAAGAACACCATTTTCTCCCTCTTCGTCCAAATCCACTAAAAATTTCCAAACCTTTCCGCTGTCCGATTTTGTTAAAATATAAATGTATTTAATTTGTGGGTTGGCTACCTTAATATTCTTAAGCTGCTGGCTAATGATTTGATACCCCTGAGTATTGACACCTTCTTTAGTCAAAGGTATTTGGGCCAAGTATTCCGAATTGATGGTCATGGCTGCTGTACGAGCCAGAGTTTTTAGATAGGTGCGGCGACTTTCGAATTGTGTTTTGACGGTAAATTGATAAATGATCACGTCACCTAAAGAGACAAGGATGACCATGGAGCTTATTATTGCGAGGGTAACACGAAAACCAAATGATCCTATAGACTTTTTGATATACACTCTCTTTCTTTAACCTTTCAAGATCTAAAGCTCCTCTATTAAGTATATCCGTCTATATTTTAAAATCCAAATTTTGAATTCTCCATCTAGAATATAATTCCTTCATTATCACCTGCTTGCAGATAGCGAGTCAAAATGGTGGTATTCCCAACATCCGCCAATTTTGAGAAACTTTCTTCCATCCACTTAACCCATTTTATATTTGAAGCATCATCCGAATTGAATCTGATGCCGCACAAATAATGAGCTTTGTTTTCTCCCACCTTCCTAAACCACACCAGCTTTCCTTTCTGAGGAAGCGTCGGTGTTTCTTCACATTTTAATGAAAGAGTCATTCCATGTTCTGGGGAAAAAAGACGGTCGGTCTCAAAAAGCATACCTGTTTTACTGACATTAAATGCAGTGCCTTTTCCTTCGGTTTTCTGATCTGTGACTGACCAATCTAAATCTATTTGTTGACGTAAACGAAAACTCTGACGATTTTCTATCATAGTATCCTCCTCGTAGTAAATTTCATTCTACCCAAAATGAAACCCCTTTGCAAAATAATTATCCATGAGAAATATTACATCTTATTGATGTGCTATGATGGTTTAATGACCTGTCCTAAGTGAGGATAACTTGAAGAAAAACATTTTTTATACTATTGCCTTCATTATTTTACTTTCCAATGGATTTTACTTATCTTCTCAAAAACCCTTGTGGAGCGATGAAATTCTCTCTCAAACACTTACCATTAATCAAAGCTATTCTGATCTCTTGCTTAAAAAAAATCCTCAAGAAGGAAACGTGTCTCCTCTGTTTTATATTCTTCAGAAATCCTTTTGTGATCTCTTTGGATTTCGGACTCCTACTCCTTGGTTAAATGGGCACTGGGAATACCGAGATATGGCTGCAAATATTTTCTTAAGAATTCTTCCGGTTGTTTGGATGTCCTTGTCCTTCTTGCTTTTTCTCATCTACTTTTCAAAACGTTTTAATCTTTGGGTAGGAATCTTTAGTTTATCTCTAGCGCTTTCTTCCTCCATGTTATGGTCATATTGGGCAGAGGCGCGACCCTATGGTCTTTGGATTCTTCTAACTGTCTGTCAAATGATTATATTTTGTGAATTATTTCAAAAACAGCCTTTCCAGCTTAAAAAGTGGGTTTTATTATCCTTGGTTCATCTAGCCTTGAGTCTTACTTGTGCCCTAAGCTTTGTTCAAATTAGCGTTATTTATTTTCTCTTATTCTTAAAAGAACGCCGATGGATTCAATGCATCTTTCTCTTACTGCTTCCTCTTTGTTTTATTTATTTCTACAAGCCTATTTCTTCATTTAACAATGTTCTTGTAATAGCTCCAGTTAACGAACTAATTTTTAATACTATTCCTAAAGAAAAACTCTGGGTGCTGTGTCTTTATCCTTTAATGCTCACATTAGTTCTTCTGTATAAAAGATTTTCTGAAACTTATGGGCCTGAGAGTGAGACGTTCAAAAAATGTTTGCCTTTGTTTACAGCGATTTACTTAATGATTTTGTCGGTTGTTCTTTTTCTTGCTTATTTAAAATCTCATTCGACAGGATCATCTCAAATGATCCTGTCGAGACATGTGATATTCTTGGTTCCTTTAGGTGTGTTTGGAATTTCTTATTTGGTAGGTACTCTATGGGAGACAGTTAAGCAGCCTTGGTGGCTTAACTTGTTCATCTTTATTCTTATTACGTTACTCTTAATTCCAACCTATCGATAAATTCAAATTTATTTGCCTTGTTCCTGAAATAGTGCCACTGTCGCATCTAATATCTCTGAAGGTTTAGCATATTCGCACATAAGTTTTACACCCGTCTTATGAGCAAAATGTTCCATGACGGCTTTATCATGTTTATAATTTTTTCGAATATATAAAATGTATTTTGTTTCTTTTCTTTTCATGAGCTGTTGAAGCCTAAGTATCACAAGATCTCCTGACAGATCATTTAAACCTAAGCTAATAACGGCCAAATCAGGAGGATTATTCATGACCTTCTCAATACCAGCAAGTCCGCTGGTTGCAATCTCACTTTTATATCCCACATGGGCCAAAATGCAGCTGATCTTTTGCGCCGATTCCAAATTATCATCTACAATTACAATCCTTCTAGCTGTACCATCTGTTTTTCTCCAATATTGCTTATTTAAAATAGCTTCTATTTTACTGAGCAATTCGTTTCCACCAAATGGCTTCATAATAAATCCATCTACATACAAATCTTTAAATAGTTCGGTCAAATTTGAACGACCCGTCAAAACTAATATCGGATACCTGGGTCTTTCTTCCTGACCACATAGATTCTGATAAAATTCAATCCCATTCATTTTTGGCATTCCTAAATCTAGTAGAATCAAATCAGGTTTCATTTTCTTAAGCTTTTCAAGGCCCTCTTTACCATTGGTTGCAATTTCTGTACCATATCCATCTGCTTCAATACATTCCGCATACAATTCGGCTAGTTCTGGATCATCTTCAAGAATCAGGATTTTTTTATCCATCATTATTCACCTGCCTCTCTAATTCAAGTATGACATGCCACGATGCTATAACAACCGGTTTTCAGCCTTTGTAAGAAAACGTTTTCTTAAATAAAAATACTTTCCCCTTCTGGGGAAAGCGTGGTGTGACTTTTCTGATTACCTGCTTAAAGCAGGCGGTTCATGCGGGATACTTAGGCGGTCGGTCATGCAGATTATGCTGAAGTTTATTGAACCGTTTTTCTAATAGAGTCCGCAGCCTCACGACCCATAGTCTTAAGGTCGTTTCCTGCGTCTTGAACAGTTGCTTTAATATCATTTCCGTTGCTTCTAAAAAGAGGTCGGCCTTCTGCTAAAACCCAAATAACTAAAACAACTAAAACCAAAGTGAGCACCCCTGTTGGGGCATATCCCCAAGAAGAACTATAAGACCAGGTTGGAAGAGCTCCTAAAACCAAAATTAAAAGGATTAATAGCAAAACTGTTTCATTGGTCATTACATTTCTCCATTATTATTTTGCTAAAGCAAGGCGATTTTCTTGCATTTGTGATGAAACTTCTGCAAACTGAGTAAGCATTTCATTTTTAGAATTCAAACGAGTAATTTTAATATTGCCTTGGGTTAATTTAACAGTTCGCCCAGTCTCCTCTTTAATGATGGCTTCAATTTGAGCAATACTTGTTGTCTTTGGGTCAAATTTAACTTGTCTTAAATCTTTATTGTTTGAGACCGATAGAGCTGGTAAATAAATCGTTCCATTGCTAAAGTCAACGGCAAAGGCAATAATACCTGGAATTAAGAAAAATAATAACCCGATAGCATCAAGAATCACAACTCCTGCATCCAAATGTCCAGATTTTTGTCCACGGCGTTCAGGATAAAGAAGTGTTCCACATCCTACTAATTGAAAACTCAAAACTGCAACAATAACACTTTTAAAAATTTTATTGATGGTTATTTCCATAATTAATCTCCTAGGATAGTGACTGGTTCCTCTTTCCCTTGTTTAAGGGCATCAAGGTGGCTATAAATTTTTTGAGATTTATAGACAAGTATGCATAAGGCAGCAAATGATACTGCCACAAAAAAGGGAAAGATTTGAACAAGCAAATTTTTCCCTGTAAAAAGTAGCACTGTATTAAAAATAATAAGTGTCCAGCGCAATTCCGATACACCAAAATAATTGCAGCTAATTTTAAAGTTATTAGTAATCGCAAAATCCATAAGAGTGTGTACCATGAATCCGGCAGTAAAACCTAGACAGAGTAAAGTCAAAAGGCTGTAGGATGGAGGCAGTAAAAAGGAGTACCCTACCACAATAGAGGCTAGAAACACATAATCTAGAAAATGGTCCATGTAAAAACCCCATTTAATCAAACCTGTATTACGAAGCCGTCCAACCGCTCCATCTAGCATATCCGTTATATATTGAGCAAAAATACAAAAACTAAACACCCCAAGCCAACGAATATCTTCCTGGGCTAGATATCCCGATAGTACAATGACGCTAGACCAAATGATCGTCATCAAGGTAAGATGCGCTGTACCGATTGGTTTAGGCACATGAGGAACCGCCCAATCCAAGAACTTCTTTTCATAAGGAACAAGAAAGTGGATCAGATTCTTTTTATCGCCGGCAAATTCTTCTTTAGTTGTAGTTACGATCGTATTCATGATGGAAGTATATCTTGATGGAGATGAAGGCAGGATGAAGAGAAGATTAAATATAATTAATAGTTGGTTTAGACTATCATTGCCTCGTCTGGACTCGAACCAGAATACTGAGATCCAGAATCTCATGTCCTACCAATTAGACGACAAGGCATAAAATAAGAAACCGCCGTCCCACTATAGTGAGACAGCGGTTTTTAAAATCATAAGTTATTTACCACAGATGTTTCTTGATCCAGTCATCTGCATTGGCTAGCATATTATCTTCGTGTGGTTGATCTTCCTTTAATAGCTGATTAGGCTCATTGGTTTCTGAAAAAGGTTGGGTAATGGCGTATTTTAAGGATTCGCATCCTGTTAAGAAAGCCGTCATCACTAGAAGTATTAAGAATTTTTTCATCATATTTTCCTCAATTAATTGTTCACCATTGCTTTTAAACGTTCTACGGTTTTGGATTGCCCAAGAACTGCCATTGTTTCAAACAAACCAGGCCCTACAGCTCTGCCTGTCAACGCCACTCGAACGGGATGAACTAAATCTCCCGCCTTTATGCCCAACTGCTCAACCACTGATCGAAAAGCCTCTTCAGCTGTTTTTGCATTAAATTCTGTAAGCTTTGATTCAGATTCAGCCAAAAGAGCAAACTCCTTGGATCGGTCTTCAGAAAGATGTTTTTCTTTAGCTTCTGGATCAAAATTGACTGCATCGCTAAAAATAAAATCTGTCCACTCCAAAAAGTCCTTCAAAGTCGACATCCGACCTTTGAATAAGTTTACAATACTTTCCATGGCTTTGCCATCCGGGATTGGTTTATCCTGGTATTTCTCTTTAAGAAAAGGAATGAGCAATTCCGTTAGTTTCGCTACATCCATATTCTTTATATACTCACCATTGAGCCATTTAAGCTTATCTAAAGAGAAAACTGCTCCAGCTTTATTAATCTTCTTGATGGAGAAATTTTTAACCGCTGTTGCAAGCGTCACTTTTTCCTGATTATTACCAGGAGACCATCCTAAAAGCATCAAATAATTGATGACAGCTTCTGACAAAAATCCTTCGCGGCGATATTCAGTAACAGCAACTGCGCCCGCTCTTTTAGACATACGAGCCCTCTCATCATCTAATATCAAAGGCAAATGAGCAAATTTAGGAGGTTTAAAACCTAACGCTTCGTAAATAACAATCTGCTTTGGAGTATTCGAAATATGATCTTCCCCTCGAATGACACAAGAAATTTCCATGAGCGCATCATCGATAACACAAGCAAAACTATACGTGGGTGATCCATCCGACTTCATGAGTACTTGGTCTTTAATTTCTTTTGAATCCACAACAATTTCATCACGAATAAGATCATACAGTTTAATGACCTTTTCTGGCATCTTCAAAATGACTGCTTCACCATCTTTATAAGCTTTACCCTCATCTAAAAGTTTTTGGGCATATTGACGATAAATATCAAAACGATCGCTTTGCTTATAAAATTCATCCCATGACAGCCCCAGCCACTGCATGCTGTCCATAATCTCATCTAAATACTCCTGTTTAGAACGCAGCTGGTCTGTGTCTTCAATACGGAGGATAAACTTTCCACCTTGTGCTTTAGCATACATCCAGTTAAATAATGCTGTGCGTGCACCGCCTATATGAAGAAAACCGGTTGGTGAAGGAGCAAATCGAACTCTAGTCATAATCCTTATAAACCATTCTGTTGTGTCGATATTTTTTCGACTAATTCTTTAATAAATTTTTTTTGAGCCTCATTTAAATCTTCAAATGTTATTCCAACTGAAAAATTGGCCTTTAAATCGTTTGGGATATTGACAAATTGTCTGCAGCGAAGAATCCTTCCTGAACATTCAAAAAGAATATTGTCAACAAACTCCATTCTGATGTCTACTTTAGCCCCCACCATAAGCCCATGATCAATATTAACTAAAATCCCGCCCGCTCCAATATTAACTGTATTTGTCAGTATCGTATTAAACCCGTTTTTTTCCCATAGGGTGATTGAGCACTTGCATGTAACTCTTGGGAATTTGCGATTTTCGTAGGACATAATTAATACGTCATTTTTAAAACAGTAGCTCCATTTTTAACCACACGATCAATCGTATCTTTAAGATGCTCTTTTTGTTTAGCTGGTAGAGAGACAAATTCAATACCGACATCATAAAAGAGAGGCTTGACTGATTCATCTGATTTTCTTCTGACCACCCAAACCACTTTTCCAATTGTTTTAATATGGTCTTGGGCGTCTAATAAGTCGATTTCCAACTCAACATCTGTAAATAATTTGACTTCTTTTTTGACAGTGACAGAAACTCCGCCAATTCCTATGTTTTCTGTGTGTGTCAAAAAGGTGGGAACATCTTTTTGTTTACTGACAAGCTTGATCATACAAGGATAAAGTACTCGTGGAAATTTGCGACGATTTTCACCTTCCCAACTCATAGATTATCCCCCTTGGCTGTTTGGTTCAGGCCTTTGAAGGCGAACAATTGTGTTTGCCTTGCCTGTTTGTTCGTCAATATTAATGAGAACACCACTAATAGTTGCCTCGCTTTGGGCAACTTCAAATTTCTGAGGAAGACTTGTTAAAAAACGTTTGATGATACGATCTTTGTCTTGGCCGATCACGGAATCGTAGGGTCCGCTCATTCCAAGATCTGTAATATAAGCTGTGCCGTTGGAGAGAATCTTTTCATCAGCTGTTTGAATGTGTGTGTGTGTTCCAACTACGCCTGAGACTCTGCCATTCGCATAATGTCCCATTGCCACCTTCTCACTTGTTGTTTCAGCATGCATATCAAGAATGATAATATTAGTTTGGGATGCTAAATCTTTAATAGCCTCGTCTAAGCAACGAAAAGGACAATTGACATTATAACGCATAAAAGAACGGCCTAACAAATTAATTACACCGACCTTGCGTCCATTGGCAGCTGTGACAACGCTCCAGCCTCGCCCTGGGGCTCCGTCGGGAAAATTACCCGGACGAACAATATTATCATTGTCCTGAAGATAGGGCTGAATCTCTGGTTTGTCCCATACATGATCACCCAGCGTGATTGCATCTGCTCCGCTGGCAAAAATCTCTTGGGCATGCTTAGGTAAAATCCCGCTTCCACCAGCAGAATTTTCTCCATTAACGATTGTAAAATCAACAGCCAATTCTGTCTTGATCAAAGGCAGGTATTTAGCTAAAGCTTCTCTCCCTGGACGTCCTACAATGTCGCCAATACATAAAATATTCATATTTTTCTCTACTTAGCGACTTCAATGGCCCTAGTTTCACGAACAACCATGACTTTGATGTGGCCAGGATATTCCATTTCTTCTTCAATTCTTTTTCTAATATCCCGAGCCATGACCACAGCTTCATCATCATTGACTTTTTCAGGCATGACAACAACACGAATTTCTCGTCCAGCTTGTAGAGCGTATGACTTCTCAACACCTTTAAAGGAGTTAGAAATCTTCTCTAAATTCTCCAGACGTTTGATGTATGTTTCCATGCTTTCAGCACGAGCCCCTGGACGAGCAGCGGAAATAGCATCTGCTGCTGAAACTAGGATCCCATAGAGGGTGTTCATTTCAACTTCACCATGATGACTTTCCACAGCATAAGCGACATCTTCTGTTTCACCATATTTGCGGCAAAGACGAGCGCCTACAATCGCATGCGTGCCTTCTTCTACGTCGGAAGAGACAACTTTTCCAATGTCATGTAAAAGACCCGCACGCTTAGCGGTTTTTACATCAATTCCTAGCTGATGAGCCATAATGCCCATCAATTTAGCAACTTCGATTGAGTGATTTAAACCGTTTTGACCAAAGGATGTTCGGTAGCGAAGCTTTCCCACCAGCTTAATGATTTCAGGATGCATTCCATGAATTCCAAGTTCAATAGTAGCACGATCGCCTTCTTCTTTGATCTTTCTATCTATTTCATCTTTGGCTTTTTGGACCACTTCTTCAATACGTCCTGGATGAATACGACCATCACCTATTAATTGCTCAATGGCTAAACGTGCAATTTCTCGACGCATCATATCGAAACCTGAGATGGTGACTGCTTCGGGAGTATCATCAATAATAATATCAACTCCTGTTGCCTGTTCCAAAGCACGGATGTTGCGTCCTTCACGGCCAATAATACGGCCTTTCATTTCATCGGAAGGAAGAGGAACAACGGAAACAGTGGTTTCCGCGGTATGATCAGAAGCGCAACGTTGGATGGCAATCGTGATAAGTTCTCTGGCTTTTTTATCTGCAGAATCTTTAATTTCTTCGTTGTTGTGGCGGATACGCTGGGCTTTTTCTGTGGCTAATTCATCTTCAACGCGAACTAATAAAATCTTCTTGGCTTCTTCTGTAGAAAGATTAGCAACAGTTTGTAATCTTTGCTTTTCTTCAGCCAATGCTTTACTTAACTCTTCTGTCTTTTCTTTAATACTTATTTCACCTTCTCGCAAGGCTTCCAGACGGCTAGTTAAGTCTTTTTCTTTTTTCTCGAGCAAATCAACCCGCTTCTCTAAATTCTCTTCCCTGGATAAAATACGTTTTTCAGACGCTGTTAGTTCATCTCTCTTTTCTTTTGTCTGAACTTCAAATTCTTGTCGCATCTTGAGTAAAATGTCTTTGGCTTGTAACTCGGCTTCCTTGCGAATAGTTTCTGCTTCTCTTTGGGCCAATTGACGAATATCCGCGGCTCCTGCCTGTGCTTCTTTTGTTCTCTTAGAACTCAAAAAACTATTTAAGAAAAACCCGGCAATAATGCACCCAAGGCCGACAAAAATAACAATAAACATGCTTCCTATGTTTTCCATAGTAAAACCCCTTTCATTCCATCTATTCTGCTTCGCCAAAGTGCTTTTGCCTTTGGCTTCGCAGCAATAATTCCTTCAGAGCACACAAACGAAAGTTTTGGTGCGAAGAAGAATATGTTAATGCAGGGAAGTTTTTAGTTTGAGATGATTGAAGATAAAGGAACGTCGTGTTCCTCAATCGGAAGGTTTTCGGTGAGCTGAACATCAAAGGCCAGACCAATTGTGGTCACGGATTTTGGCAGACGACAAAGAAATCGGTCATAGTAACCTACTCCGCGTCCTAATCGATTATTGGATTTATCGAAAGCAACCCCTGGGACAATTACCATGTCTAATTCTTCCAGTGGAACCTGTAAAGAAGAATCCATACGTGGTTCAAGGATGCCATAGGATCCTTTTTCTAAATCTGCCAATGTATTAATGAGTGTTGGAATCATTTGCCTTTGATCACGCACCATAACTGGAACACAGATGCGTTTGTTCATTTCGAAAGCCTTAATAATCATCTCAAAAGTATTTACTTCACCTGGCAGGGAAACATAAAACAGGATTGTTTTAGCCTTTTTGAAGGCCTCCAAAGAGAAAAGCTTCTTCTGAATTTGGCGGCTTTTGGCTTCTGTTTCTGTGTTTTCCTGCTTTTTAAGTAGCTCCAGAAATTGTTGTCTTAAAGAGCCTTTATCCTTCATGTTGGGCGGTATATTACCATTTTTTAAAACAAAGCACAATAGTTGATTCTTTCCTTATTTATCTTCTTTGAGCTTTTTAAATCGTTCTTTAATTTTAGCTTCATAGCCTTGATTGGTGGGCTCATAGAAAGTAGCTTGAATTGGCATATACTCTTGGAAAACATAGTGGTTAGGATAATCATGAGCATATTTGTATCCCTCTCCATGTCCCAATTTATGGGCCCCTTTATAATGAGCATCTTTCAAATGTTTGGGTACAGAAGCTATTTTTTTAGTCTTAACTTCATCTAAAGCTTTATCAATTCCTAAGTAGACTGCATTGGATTTAGGCGCACAAGCAACATATACCGCTGCTTGAGCTAAGATGATTCTAGCCTCTGGAAGTCCAACAAATTCAGTAGCTTGCATCGCTGATGTAGCAAGAACCAGGGCTTGGGGATCAGCATTACCCACATCTTCACTGGCGCAAATAACAATTCTTCGAGATATAAATCGTGGGTCTTCCCCGGCATAGATCATCTTGGCCATCCAATACAATGTGGCATCTGGGTCAGATCCTCGCATGGATTTAATGAAAGCTGAGATGGTGTCATAGTGTTCATCGCCAGAGGCATCATACTGCACTTGTTTTTTTTGTATGCTTTCTTCTATTGTTTGAATATTTAAAACTATTTGTCCTTTGGCGTTCTTTGGAGTTGTAAGTGCAGCAATCTCAAGGGTATTCAGAGCTTTTCTGGCATCTCCATCACAAATATTGGCCAGAAACTCAAGCGCATCCTCTTTAGCGTCAATATTTAAAAATCCGATGCCTTTTTCCTTATCTATAAGAGCTCTATGCAACACCGTAAGAATGTCTTCTTTCGTCAAAGCTTCAAGTTCAAAGACCAGTGAACGAGAAAGGAGCGGAGAGACAAGGGCAAAGAAGGGATTAAAAACTGTGGCACCAATAAGAATAATGTTTCCCTCTTCAATATCTGGCATGAGCACATCTTGTTGGGCTTTATTGAAACGATGGATTTCATCGATAAACAATAGTGTCTTTCTTCCACTCATGCTCCGTCGCTGCTGGGCGCCTGCAATGATCTTTCTCATTTCATCCACATTGGAAGAAACTGCATTAATTCTCTCGAAATGTGACTGGGTTTTCTGAGAAATACATAAAGCAAGGGTCGTTTTACCTGAACCTGGAGGGCCGTAGAGAATGATTGAAGAGACACGGTCTGATCCTATCGCCCGCGTTAAAAGTTTTCCTTCTCCTAAGATATGTTTTTGCCCAACATACTCTTCTAAAGTTTGTGGACGCATACGAGCTGCTAAAGGAGAGTCTTTGATTAAATTTTCTGAGGAAGTAAAAAGGTCTGACATGTAAGAACCTGCCTTAGGTGGAGTTCTAATAACTTAGGCATCCTTGGGATAAGGATGCCTAAGATTTTACAACTTAAAATCCCGCCTCTGCCGTTGGATTGGTGTATGAGAAACCATCTTTCTCAAGGGGGCATCAGTGTGTCCTGCCAAAGGCACGGAATCAAGAACCAACGCCCTATGTATTATTTGTGGTTAAATACATCCAACCCTGACGCACAGCGCAGGATAAAAATATTAATCACATACGGTGTTGTTGTTATTGTTGTTGCCATTTCCCCAGAAACAACCAAGCCCTAGAGGATTAGGACCTGGATTCAAATCTTTCCATGTCCATTTTGGAGTACCATCATCATTCGCTGGTGCTTTTTTTTCTACATCTGGTTTTTTACTTTTTTTGCATGGGCCGCCTTTACTGCCGACACACGCCATTGAGGAGGAAGGAAAAACTAAAGCAATACTGACTGCAGCAACAAAAAACAAACTTAGTACTTTTCTCATTTTGTTCTCCTTGGGGTTGTCCTTATCGCTAAACGAAAAAGGAATCCTTCATTACTACGGTGGGATAACTCAAAAACATCCAGCTATTCTAGTCAGACTTTGCTACCTTATAAGTTTAGTTTTTCTTTGTCAAGAAATTTTAGTTTTGAGGTGTTTTTAGTAAAATTTTTAACGACGGGTTGCTTTTAAATCTTTAATGAGAGCTTGAATAATGCGCTCATAGCTGGAAGATACTTCCTCTTCTCGCAGGGTTTGTTTGTGACTTTGGTAAATCAAAGAGAAAACCAAAGATTTTTGATCAGGAGAAATTTTATCACCCGTGTATTGCTCAATGAATTGAATACTTCTAAGAATATCTCCACCATTTTGACGACAAATAGTTTCAATCTCTTTGTATGATGTTTCTTTTCCAATCGCTAAGGATACGTCACGCGTAACTGCGGGGAACTCAACTAACGGTTCATATTTAGTAGTCGTCTTAGGTAAACAGAGAATTTCTTCCAAATGAATACTGGCAAAATAGACGTCTTGATTCTTGATCTCCCAATTAGTCAGAATTTGTTTGTTCACTTTTCCCAAAAATCCGATTTCTTTTCCTTTAAAAAAAACACTGGATGAACAGGACTCTTCTAAAATATGTGATTGATTTGGCTTGATTTCGACATTCACATTTAAAGAACGACATACATTTTCAAGGACGCCCTTTAAATCGAAAATCTCTACATTTTCTTTTCGAGAAATACGCCAGTCTTCGCTTCGTCGACCGGTCATAATAATTGCCAGAGTTTCTTTCTCGCCATTTTTTGAGTATCTTTTACCTATTTCAAAAATCTTAAGATCCCTTTGTCCTCGGTTAAAATTAGTTAGAGTTACGTTTAAAAGCGAAGGCAAAAGGGATGGTCGTTTGAATTCTTGTTCCGTCGTCAGAGGATTGTAAACTCGAAGGGCCTTCACATCTTGGTACATGCATTTCTCAATGTCTTTTGCACTTAGCATAGATAAAGTCACCGCTTCATTTAAACCTGATGCCAGAAGTATTTGTCGAATTAGTTTCTTTAGCTTAATGGGCCTGTCGCTAATTGTGACGTTTTTTGCCTTAATATGAGGGAGGCTCGTGGGAAGACGATCAAACCCTATAATACGGGCAACTTCTTCAATCAAATCAACCGTTTCTTTGACATCTCCTCGGAAACTTGGAGGTGTGACCATCAACACATTTTTAGAAGAAGAAATCTTAAATTCTAGATTAACCAAAATCGTTTTAATTTGTGCTAAAGAAACTTTGTGACCCAAGAGACTTTCCACATCTTGGGATGTTATTTTGATCGATTTAGAAGTACGCTTAGCACCATATGCTGCATCTGTGCGAAAAGCCAGATGACCATGGGTTAAATCCAACAATAGATCTGTAGCACGGTTGGCTCCCATTAAAACGCCATCAAAATCCACATTACGTTCAAATCGATAAGAAGAATCGCTTCGAAGCCCTAATTTTCGAGAGGCACGTCGAATAAGAGTCATGTCAAAATGTGCACTTTCAAGAAGGATGTTCTTGGTAAGCTCTGTTACTTCTGTTTCTTTTCCTCCCATGAGCCCTGCAATCGCAATTGGTTTTCTTACATCTGCTATCACTAAAATCGTTGGATCTAATGTTCTTTCAATTCCATCAATCGTAATAATCTTCTCTCCTTGCTTGGCTCGACGCACGATGACCCTTCCGCCTTCGATCTTATCGTAATCAAATACATGCAAAGGTTGACCCGTTTCCATCAACACAAAATTGGTAATATCGACAGCATTGCTGATGGATGTAATTCCCAAAGCATTGATGCGTTCTTGAATAGGTTGAGGTGAGTATGTGATGTTAGTATTAGTAATTAGTGTTGCGATATAACGACTGCAGTCTTTCTTATCTTCAATGGAGATAGAAATCTTATTCTTAGTTGGCTTATGTGCTTTAATCTTTGGGGAGTTCACCTTGCGTGAACTAATTGCACCTATCTCACGAGCAAGTCCTAAAATATTTAAACAGTCGGGTCTATTAGGGGTAATTTCAAGTTCAAAGACAGTGTCTTTTCCATGAAGTTCCACACCCTCAACTTCCCATCCTGCCATGACGAGACGAGTAGTTAAATCGTCTGTCGATAGCTTTGGGTCAATATAATCTTTTAACCAATTGAGGGATAATTTCATATAAATTATTGTAGAGGCGGACACATAGGTCCTCCCCTACGATTAAAATTGTTTCAAAAACCTCACATCGTTCTCATAAAACAAACGAATGTCATTAATGCCATATTTGAGCATAGCCATGCGTTCAATACCCATACCAAAAGCAAATCCAGTATATTTGCCCTTAGGATAACCTACTGATTCAAAAACCTTTGGATGAATCATTCCACATCCTAGGATTTCTAACCACTTTTTTTTGCCAATTCCAAGGGTCTCTGCAGAGATATCCACTTCGGCTGAAGGTTCGGTAAAAGGAAAAAAGTGAGGGCGAAAACGCATTTTCACATCTGGGCCAAAAAAACGACGACAGAATTCTGTGAGAAGGCCTTTTAAATCTGCAAATTGAATTTTTTCATCAACTAAAAATCCTTCCAGTTGATGAAACATAAAGGAGTGACTTGCATCCACAGCATCTGGTCGATACACACGACCAGGAACAATAACGGCCATGGGTGGTTTATGTTCCTTCATAATCCGAATCTGACCAGGAGATGTGTGACTTCGAAGCAAGAGCCTTCGTCCCTTTGCTGTTGGATCTTCTTGATCAACATAAAATGTATCAAAAGAATCTCGAGAAGGATGATCTAAAGGAATATTAAGTCCGGTGAAATTATGAAATTCTGTTTCAATTTCTGGCGTATCGACAATTGCAAAACCAAGTTTTTCAAATACATCTGAAATTTCATCAATGGTTTGAGTCAAAAGATGTTGATGACCAAGCGGTAGGGCTGTGCCAGGAAGAGAAATATCGATATAATCTTTTTTGCTAGTTATTGTTGCTGCGACATTAGACTTTTCTTCAATTAGACGTGTGACAAGAGCCCGCAAATCATTGGCTCCTTTTCCAATAGCCCCCTTATCTTGAGGAGCCGCTGTTGAAAGTGAAGCAAAAATTTCTGCGACAACTCCTTTTTTTCCTAAATATTTAAGACGGAAAGCTTCTAAACTCTTAGCATCAGAAATGCTTTGGGCTTCTTGTGTCGCTTGTTGTTGGATTTGATTGAAATCGTGCATAAATTAAAAAGCCCCGCGCCAAGGCGGGGCTTTAAATTGACTCTTAAACTAAGCCTTGGCTTTCGCTGTCTTCTTAGTTGTTTTTACTGTGACATTACCTTTGTTATTTGTTGTTGCTGATTTTGGTCTTTTTGCAACCTTAACTTCTTTTTTAGCTGCGGCCGGTGCATTTTTCGCTGTTTCAACGATTTGGTTGAATGCTTCTGGTGCGCTAATTGCTAATTCGGATAAGACTCTACGATCAAGTTCAATATTGGATCTTTTTAAACCGCTGATAAAACGGCTGTATGAAATACCTGCTTCGCGGCAAGCCGCATTTAAACGGATGATCCAAAGAGCACGAAATTCGCCCTTTTTCTTTCTACGATCATAAAATGAGTATTGACGTGAGCTCATCAAAGACTTGATGGCTTCTTTATATCTTTTAGAACGATCGCCCCACTGACCGCGGGCTTCCTTCATAATCTTCTTTTTTCTCTTATGAGAATAAACGTTTGTTTTAATTCGTACCATATGGCAACAACCTCCTCATACGCTTTGAATCAGCAGGTGAAAGATATCCATCTTTTCGCAACTGACGCTTATGCTTGCGTGTTTTTTTAGTAAGAATGTGCTGACGACCTGCACTGCGTTTTTTCAAAAGACCTGTTTTGGTCATACGCAAACGCTTCGCCGCGCTTTTGTTTGTTTTTAATTTTCCTTTTCTACCGATTGCCATACTTGACCGTCCTTTTGTTGGAACGACGTTTTAACGTCATTTTTCTGATGCTTTTGGAGCCAATACCATCCAAACAATGCGTCCTTCAGCTGAAGGCTCTTTTTCAATGATAGAATGCTCTGCTGTCTTTGCAATAACTTTATCCAGAACAGCTTTCCATTGATCTCTGAATGACATTTCTCTTCCTTGAAACACTAAATTAATCTTAACCTTGTCCTTCTTGCTTAAAAAGCTAATGGCCTGTTTCATTTTAGTATCCAGGTCATGATCATCAATGTGCGGTTTGATACGAATCTGTTTTAAATGAGTGACATGCTGATTCTTCTTAACTTTACGTTCTTTTTTCTCTTGATCATATTTATATTTACTGAAGTCAATGATTCTGCAAACTGGTGGTGCTGCCGTTGGTGCAACTTCCACTAAGTCTAATTCATATTCATTGGCAAGTTCTAAAGCTCTTTGAATGGTGACGACGCCCAATTGTTCTGAGTTAGGGCCAATCACCCGTAATTCTTTGGAACGAATCTGATTATTAATACGGATATTCTTTAAAATAGTCATTCCTCCAGTAATTAGTACTCCGCCACAAATCTTGGCGGATCCGCCACAATGTATGGCGGGAAAGTGTTCTATTATCCCTAAATTCTATTTCTTGTCAATAATCTGTTGTTTAAGCTTGGTTAAAAGGGTTGGGACATCCATCGCCCCTAAATCGCCCCCGCCATGAGCTCTTAATGAAACTTGTTTGCTTTGAACTTCCTTTTCTCCAAGAATAATCTGATAAGGGATCTTAAGCATGGAGCCTTCACGAATTCTTTTGGATAACGATTCATTGCGGCTGTCCACGCTGACTCTAAATCCTGCCGCTTTGAGCTCTTGACTGACTTCTTGGGCGAAAGCATTTTGTTCTTCTCTAATGGGTATGATCAAGATCTGATTAGGAGCAAGCCATAGAGGAAAATGTCCGGCATAATGTTCAATTAATGTTCCGATGAATCTCTCCAACGACCCTAAAATAGCACGATGCAACATAATCGGCCTGACTTGCGCGCCCGTTTCATCGATGTAGTTCATCTCAAAACGTTCAGGCAAGTTAAAATCACATTGAATGGTACCGCATTGCCATTGACGACCAATGGCATCTTTTAGTTTAATATCGATCTTAGGACCATAGAATGCGCCGCCGCCTTCATCCACATCATATTTAATTCCTTTGGTCTCAAGAGCATCTTTTAACGCAGCGGTTGCCTTGTCCCAATTTTCTTGGGCCCCCATAGAATCTTTAGGTTGAGTGGAAAGTTCAATGTGCAAATCGTGAAAACCAAAATCGTTCATGGTTTCAAATATAAAATCAATGACTTTCAAAACTTCCGACTTAATTTGATCTGGACGTATAAATAAATGTGCGTCATCCTGAGTAAATCCTCGTACGCGAAGAAGCCCATGCAAAACCCCCACCTTCTCTTGACGATACACAGTGCCTAATTCGAAATAACGAATGGGCAAATCGCGATAAGAACGCACTTGGGATTTATAAATCAAAATGTGCCCTGGGCAATTCATAGGTTTGACGGCGTAATCTTCTTCATCCACCTTAAAGTAGTACATGTTTTCTTTGTAATGACCAGAGTGCCCTGAAACATCCCAAAGCTTACCCTTAAGAATATTGGGAGTAACGACCAATTTGTACTCATGCTTCAAATGTTGTTCGCGAAGATAGTCTTCAATGACTTTACGAAGCATGGCGCCATTAGGATGATAAAACACTAACCCTGCACCAGCAGTGTCATGGTAAATATGAAATAAATCTAGTTGTGTTGCGATCTTGCGATGGTCGCGCTTGGCAGCTTCTTCTAGCATCTTTAAATATTCATCGAGTTCTTTTTGAGAACCAAAGGCAGTTCCATAAATGCGCTGAAGCATGGCATTTTTCTCATCACCACGCCAATATGCACCTGCAACGGAAAGTAATTTAAAACCTTTGATCGCACTCACATTCTCAACATGAGGACCTTTGCATAAATCCAGCCATTGATCGCCTGTTTTATAAATTGTCACTTCTTGATCTGGGAGGCGTTCAATTAAATCAACTTTGTATGTTTCATTCTTAGAACGGAAGAACTCAATTGCCTTTTGGCGTGGCCATGATTCAAAAGACATGGCTGGTTTCTTTTCAATGATTTGACGCATCCTCTTTTCGATTGCTTTTAAATCTTCGTCGGAAAATGACTCTTTTCGATCAAAATCATAATAAAAACCATTATCAATCGCAGGACCTATCGTGACCTTTGTTTCAGGCCAAAGCTCTTGCACAGCCTGAGCCATGACGTGTGCACAGGTGTGGCGAATTTTATCTATATCTTTTGAGTAATCCATAGGAGTGTAGGAATGGTGGACCCGACAAGACTCGAACTTGTGACCTTTTCCATGTCAAGGAAACGCTCTAACCAACTGAGCTACGGGTCCTTTTAAAATAGTGGGCGGGGAGGGAATTGAACCCTCACGGCCTTGCGGCCACAGGATTTTAAGTCCTGCGTGTATACCAATTCCACCACCCGCCCGTTGGTGCTACATGTTTCTATATTGGAGGCGCGAGTCGGAATTGAACCGACGTATAGGGGTTTTGCAGACCCCTGCCTTACCACTTGGCTATCGCGCCATCATTACTTCTTTAAAACAACTTTAACTATATCTTCAACCTCAGCTAAGTGGCCGACTCCTGTGATTCCGCAGGCGAGTTTGCCCTTAATGGGTTCTATAAATTTGATGCCGTGTTTTTTAAGTTTTGCACAATTATCTTGGACAATTGTATTGTTGTACATATCTTCATTCATAGCCGGAGCTATGAATACGGGGGATTTCATACTGATGACTAATGTTGTAAGTAAGTCATCTGCCATTCCTGATGCTAATTTGGCAATGATGTTAGCTGTTGCAGGTGCAATGACAAGGGCATCTGCTTTAGCTAACTCCAAATGGCTCATCTTCCAGCCGTCTTTTTCAAACATATCTGTAGAAACATCTTTGCCGCTTAAACTTGCCAGAGTTAATGGTGTGATAAATCGTTCTGCTTCTTTGGTCATCACGACGGAGACATCGCATTTTTGATCTTGAAAACGACGAATTAGATCGCCTGCTTTATAAGCTGCAATGGACCCCGTCACACCTAAAATTATTCTCTTTGGCGCAGACATTACTTTGTTTTACGTGTTGGTTTGGGTGGTGTTGGTGTTGTTTCTCTGGTATGAACACCGCTTTGATCATAAACTCTGCCTTGTCTAATTTCTTCTAAAGCAGTAGTTGCAATTTTTTGATCTATTGGAGATGTGATCATTTTACCGCCAGTTTCTGAGATTTCTAAGGCGCGTCTGGACGCTAAACGGACAAGACGGTAAATACTGAAATTTGCTTTTGGTAATAACTCTTCTAGTGGTTGATACGCCATTAAATCCTCCTTAAAACACTTAATACAATAAGAAACAGCCTTTTTATGAAGCGATATTTATAACATATGCTCTATGTATTGTCAATTGACTTAGGAGGGTTGACAGAAACAGCCTCTGGCCTGTTTACTTCCCCTTGAAATAATCCATAAATCACTACCAATAACAATCCGGATGGCGCTGTAAAAACGGTGTAGATTCCTAATGAACAAATCAAATGTGCTAAAAGACACGCAAAAAGAATGTTCAGCATTTTAGTTTTAGGAGTTCGAATATATTGAACAAAAAGATGGCCAATGATAGCCATTAAGCTTAAAAAGCCTATAATTCCCATTTCAAACAAAATTTCGAGATAATCATTGTGCACATGTTCATAAAAACGCCCTGAATCTTTGGTGTTTCCTAGGATCATGGATCCATTCATTTCAAAGAATGGTGACATTTGTGTAAAAGTCCCTAACCCAAATCCTAAAAAAGGGTTGCAGTTTCGAGATTGAAAAGCCATTTCCATATTGTTATTAGGATCCCTGTATTGAAGGTCTACTTTTCCTTGGTATATGGACTGAATTACAAATTGATAAACATTTAATCTTTCTTGAATACTGTCTTTGAGTTTATATTCAAATTTTCCCAAGAATATGGCTGTTCCTAATACAATTACACAAGCAACGATCCACAATTTCTTTTTGTTTTTGCTTGCAAGAAATAAGCTTGCCGTTCCAAAGGCTACCCATGCAGCAGTTGTTTTGGAACACCACAAACCAAAAATCGTAAAAGGTAATGCCCAGGGAAATAATACTGCTGTAGCCGGCCCGCTATCTGCCATAAACAAAGCCAATTGATTTTTACTTCCTAGAAATCCAACATTGTCTGAATGTTCCGGGGCATTGGGATTATAGAACAAAGGGTCCATGTTAAAATATTGTAGAATAACCCAGATTCCTTGAATTAAGGCTGATAAACAAATCGCTTTTACCACCCAAACACGACTCTTTGAATCCAAAAAACTTATTCCCCACATGGCCAGTGAACACAAATAAATTTGTAATAGACATACAATAGAGTGTGGTTGTTGCTTTGCGATAAAAACAGTTGAAAAGAGGGCTAAAAGTGTGAATATTGAAATGTATTTGTTAAAGGCCCAAAGAATTATTGAAGCTGCAATAAAAAATAGCGTTGTTAAAACAAGGTATTGGGGATACCACGGATCATCTTCAAGTACAGGTAATATCGAAGACAAAGGAACCGCGATAATGCCAAAAATAAGCAGTATAAAAAGCGGCTTTTTCAATGATATCAGGTTCATTTTAATTGTATGTAAAAGACAAGGGCAATCCTAAGATTGCCCTTGTCTTAAACTTTAACTTTCAGTTCATTATTAATATTCAGCTACCAGCTGAGTATCCGAGGTCTGTTCAATGATGTCGGCAATATTATCATTGTTTAAATCATATTCAGTTAAAGGTTTTTGAAAAACTGCTCCCCCTCTAATTGCTGGATAATTAACATCATTGGACCAAATTGTGCTTCCATTTAATCCGCTTAATAAATTCTGTTGTCTATAGATTGTAAAGCTTGAAGTGGGGTTATCAAAGATGGCATAAATATCATCTATATGATCGCCATTTTTGTCTGGAACAGCTTGAAGATTAACCAATCTTCGTGCGGTAGAACCAGAGGCTGCGGTGGTAAAGACACGGAACCAACTTGCTGATCCGCCCACAGGATTTAAAAAATAAACTGTAGATACGCTTTGACTTGGGCTAGAAACATGTGATCCAACAACTATTCCATATAAAGAATCTTGTAATACCAAAGACGGATAGTGAACATCACGTTTTTTTCTTAAATAATCAAAAGCTTTTACTGTTGCTCCGGAAGTCGTATTAAAAGTCCATAAAATGTGAGGGGCGGCAGACGCTTTGCCAGGTACAAATGCTCCTAAAAACACTGCTATTAAAACTAAGCTGATCTTTGTTCTCATGAATTATTTCTCCTTGATATTGTTAATAATCTGTAGCGAAATATAGCATTCCAGTTGGTTTTATTCAATCTAATTAGTTCGAACTTAAGTTTTCTTTAAAATCTTGGCTACCAGGCTTTCTAAATCTTTCTTGGCTTTATCCAAGTTGCCATTGATGATCACATGATCGTAATCTTTAGAGCTTTTAAGCTCTTGGGTGGCTACTTTAAGTCTTAAGGCGAGTGTTTCTTGGGTTTCTGAGGCCCGTAATTTAAGGCGTTTGTGGAGTTCTTTCATAGAAGGGGGTTTAATAAAAATCTTGATGGCTTGTGGAAATTCTTGGGCAATGTACTGGGCCCCTTTGACATCAATGCACAATAAAACATGCTTTCCCTTCTTTAATAAATTAAGGACTTGGATTTTAGGAGTTCCATAGAAATTATCAAAGACTTTCTCCCACTCTAGAAAATAACCGCGAAGAATCCTTCTGGCAAAAATCTGAGGAGTTAAAAAGATATAATCCTTACCGTCACGCTCTCCCTCACGTTTAGGACGTGTAGTTGCCGAAATCGACTTAACTAGCTTTTCTTTAAGTTTAGGGGAAGCTAAGAGCTCTTTGTGCAATGTGGTTTTACCTGAACCGGATGGGCCAGAGAGG
Organism: Candidatus Omnitrophota bacterium; assembly: GCA_044225175.1. Lineage (GTDB taxonomy): Bacteria > Omnitrophota > Gorgyraeia > Zapsychrales > Fredricksoniimonadaceae > JACQCF01. Next base: position 152,432 of record JBGAJA010000002.1, read on the forward strand.
ATGATGATCTTTCCCTTAAGAGCATTTTGCAAATGTCTTTGTTTCTTACTCAACATTGTTGGCTTGCTCCCTGATCTTTTCTACTTTGGATTTGAGAGCAATCACAGCTGCAGACACGTCTTTGTCCTGGACCTTTGAACCAATGGTATTGGTTTCTCTTTGCATTTCTTGGGCAATGAAATCCAATTTTTTCCCGGCTTCAGTCGTTTTAAAGAGGGCCTTAGCTTGATCAATGTGGTGGACTAGTCTCGAGAGCTCTTCATGAATATCGTTGCTCTTTTGGAAACTCAAAAATTCATCCGGCGTCAGTTTTGCTTTTTTCTCTTTAAGTAAAAAATTAGCACGATTCTTGATCTGAGTGATTCTCCCTGACATCCTCTTTAATTGTTCGTTAATATCTGCCACTAGAGACTTTCCTTCCTTCTTTCTCATACTAACAACTGCAGTGACCGTCTTTTCGATGGTTTTCTCCAAAGAAGCCCATATCTGCTGAGCTTCAATAAAAGTCTCTTTGGTCTCTACCACTCCTGGCATCTTAAGCAAGTCGCCCGTCGTCAAATCATTTTTAAGGTTCATTTCTTTAGAAAGCATTCGGGCAATGTCTACATATCGCTTCAAAGCTTCTTTATTTAAACTAATCGTCATCTGAGGCTTATCGGTAATCCTCACGGACACCGTCACCCTTCCTCGCTTGATCTGACGAGCCACTATCTTTTGGATTTTTTCTTCATAAGAAGAAAATCCCGACGGTAAATAATAAACCACATCTAAATACCGGTGGTTGACGCTTTTAATCTCGACTGTGATCTTAACTTTATTAAACACCAAATCTGTACTGCCAAACCCTGTCATTCCATTAACCATGATTTCTCCTAAAAATCTTAATTTAAAATCTCACTTTTTTTAAACCACAAAGGAATTTCTCGACGGGACTCTTCGGGGGAACTCGATACATGAACTACGTTTTCGAACAATCCCTTGGTGGTAATCCTTCCGTATTTACCCCTGATAGACCTGGGGTCAGCTTCTTCGGGGTTTGTTGCCCCAGCAATGGTGCGGCACCTTTTGACTACATCTTTGCCTTCAAACACCATGGCAACCACAGGGGAGCCGTTGTGAAACTTTCCTGTCAAATAGTCTACGATTTGCTTATAAAAAAATTTATCCTTAAGAAGAATGTAATGTTTTTTAACGAGGCTGTTGGAGGGTTTAACAATCTTGAGGGCCACAATTTTTAAATCACTATGAATAAATTGATTAAGGATGTCTCCTGCAATGGCCTTTTGCATTCCTTCAGGTTTAATTAAAACCAAAACTTGTTCCATGGTAATCCCTCTTATTTTTCTATGAGCGTTAATTATACCCCTTTGGGCCCTCTTATAATTTCCAAAATTCTATCTAAATCATCGAGGGTGTAGTATTCAATAATAAGCTTGCCCTTGCCCTTCTTGTCTTCAACAAGAACTTTTGTTCCAAGAACCGTGCGTAATTCATCCTCGAGATTAGTAATGTCTGGGTCTTTGGCTTTCTGGGTCTTGCTTTTATTTGGGGTTTTAGTTGATGCTTGACGGACCAATCCTTCCACGGAACGAACAGATAAACTTTGTTCAGTGATTTGAGTGGCCATTTTTAATTGAGCTTCTTCGCTATTCAATGCCAGAAGCGCCCTCGCATGGCCCATAGAAATCTTCTCTTGAATGATTTGATCTTGAATTTTAATGGGGAGTTTAAGTAGTCTTAGTGTGTTAGCGACAGTTGTCCGGTCTTTTCCGACTGCTTGGGCGATTTGATCTTGGGACAAGTGGAAACTGTCTTCTAATCGTTGAAAGGCTTTAGCCTCGTCGATAACATTCAGGTCTTGCCTTTGAATGTTTTCGATTAGAGCCAATAAAAGCGTCTCACTATCCGAAACTTCTTTAATAATAGCTGGGATGACGGTGAGCCCTGCTTTCTTGGACGCTCGCAATCGACGCTCACCCATGACAACTTCATAAATTCCTGCATCTTTGGAAGGTCGTACCATGATGGGCTGTAAAATCCCTTTTTCTTTGATGGAAGCGGTCAGCTCATTAAGGGAGTCTTCATCATAATTTTGTCGAGGCTGAAAGGGATTGTAATGAATATTTTCAATATATAACATCTGAGGGGTCAAATTAAACATGCCTTCTAGTTCTTGGCCTCCATCCTTTTCCTGAATGTGTTCTATTTTAACTTTCGCTTTTTCCTGAGCCTGTGAAATCAGCGCTGATAAACCCTTACCTAAAGCTTTATTTTCCATGGGCGTCTCCCCTCAATTAACATGATTATCTAATTGCTTTTGTGATCCCCTAAAACACTTGGCTTTTGTTCTATATTTGCCAAAAATTCTTTAGCCATTTCTCTGTATTTAACCGCACCCGCTGAGCTTGGATCATAAATATGAATAGGCTTACCAAAACTAGGGGCTTCGCTTAAACGAATGTTTCTGGGAATTACCGATTGATAAACTTTTTCATTGAAAAAGTTCTTAATCTCTTTAATAACTTCATTGGTTAAGTTGGTTCTGTAATCCGCCATGGTCATTAAGACGCCTTCTATTTCCAGACTGGAATTCAAACTATCTTTGACAAGATTTATCGTGTTTAATAAACCACTTACTCCTTCCAAAGCATAAAATTCACATTGAATAGGTATAATAATGCTGTCTGCTGCTACAAGTGTATTTAATGTTAAAAGTCCCAGGGATGGTGGTGAGTCAATAAAAACAAAATCAAAATTTTCTTTAACAGAGTCAAGTGCTTTTTTAAGCCTCGTTTCACGAGACATGGCACCCACTAGCTCTATTTCTGCTCCAGTTAGATTGATATTACATGGCGCTATACTCAAATTCGCATAAGCTGTTTGAAGAATGGTATCGATGATATTATTTTTATGAATAAGCACGTCATAAATGGATGTTTTAATTTCGTTTTTGTTAATCCCCACCCCGCTAGTAGCATTGCCTTGGGGATCCATATCAACGATTAAAACTCTCTTTCCCATTTCAGCTAGAACTGCGGAAAGATTTACAGAGGTCGTGGTTTTACCAGTTCCCCCTTTTTGATTACATATAGCAATTATTTTCATATTACCTCCCTATCTAGCAAGCTCCTGCAAATAATCCAACTCCAAAACAAGCACTTTGATTATTTGATCCGTCACCACTCAGAACTAGAATATCTTCAGCATTAGTAACTGATGTTGCGGCTATTGTCCATCCCTGACTGTCAGTGTCTATATTATACTCGTTTCCAGACATTGTGATGTATTCATCAAAAATTTGGTATTTGAAATTAGGACTTCCTGGTGTTATATAATCCCAACACTGTGTGGGAGGTCCTCCCGTGAAGTTGCTAGAACAATGCTCCTGAGAAGAAAAACAGGCGTTTTCTGTCCCCACATGCGCTCTTAAACACGGGACTAACCATGACTTGATGGATGCTGCTGTCAACATTGCTTCTGCACTTTGACTTCTTTTAATCCAGCTAAAATACGCTGGTATAGCTAAAGATGCGAGCAATCCAAGAATGATTAGCACAACAATTAATTCAATGAGTGTGAAGCCTTTTGCTTTATTTTTTTTCATGTCCTTAAAAAATGTTGTTAGTCTTTGTCGTACTGTGTTTTATTTTTAGTATAAAAATCCACTAGTACATTCACACGTTTTAAAAAATCTTCTGCTAGCTCATCCCCTGGACGACTGGTAATAAGTCTTTTAGTCTTTCCTTCAATCACATCATCTAATTCTTTGATAATTCTTCCAAAAGGTCCCACAATACGATGTGAAATTACAAATGAGAAAATCATTGATAATAAAATGATGAAACAAAGTAAAAAAATAATTGTACCTGTAAAGGTGTAAACAAGATTTGTTATTGAGCTGACGGAGCTATGAAAAACAGCCTGACTAATGATAGGGTTTCCTATAAAAACAATGGTGATGAATGCTAGAAAAATGAGTGTTGAGGGTAAAAAACTAAGTAAAACTATTTTATCTTGATACTTGTTAGCGGTTGAAAAAACATTTCTTTTTTTTGATTTATTTGTCATTCTAACCCCTTGTCTATATATCGTATTTCTATAACTTTTGCTATTCTAAGACTTATGTTTTACATAAAATTCAACTAAAATATTCACTCTTTTAAGAAGAGATGCCGCTAAATCATCCCCTGGACGACTGGTAATAAGTTTTTTGGATTTTCCCGCGATAATATCATCTAGTTCTTTATTGATTCTTCCAAAAGGTCCTACGATATGATGCGAGATTACAAAAGATATCATGATTGATACAAGCATGATTAAACATAATAAGAATATAATTATGCCCGTAAATACGTATACCATCTTTGTCATCGACGGTATGGATGTATGGAAAATGGCTTTGGTAATGACAGGGTTTCCTATGAATACAATCCCTATGAAAGCAAAAAATATTAACATTGAAGGAAGAAAGCTTAATAGAATAATTTTATTTTGATATGGATTTGCTGTTAAAAAAATATTACGTGCTGGTTTTTTAGGCGTTGTCATCTGTATCTCCTTTATTTAATCTCTTGACCATCAATTATATTCCCCTTTATATATACCCCAACCCAACAAAGTGTATGTCCCATCAAAATTGCGACAAAGGCTTATTCCGCTTCTGTTTCGATACTGTGTTTTACCGTCGGGGGAACACACCGGCTCTTCCCCACCTTCGTCTGAAATTGTGAGATCATGATCTGTTCTAATTGCGAAAATTTCATAGGAAATTTGCTGCGAAGAAATGGTGATGTTCTTTCCCTCACAACACTTAAAATGAATTGTGTTTGCTTCTTGAACACTAGAATTGAATATGCAGTTATCAATGCTGTTGATGTCATTCTTAGCCATCATACAAAGTTCAATTTTACTTTTAACCGTCTTTAATTGATGAACTGCTTCTGCCCAATTAAGACTTTCAGACCATTTGATGTACCATTGGATTGAAAAATAACCCAGGTACCCTGCTACAATTAAGGCTAAAATGATATCGAATAAAGAAAGTCCTCTGTTATTTTTTTTTGTAATATACAAATAAGACTCCCTTTAGGGACACAATTAATAAAGATAATTAGTGTTTATAATATAACATTACACTGTCTTTGCAATATTTTTCAAAATTATTTTTGTTTTCCACGTGGAAAGCTCTGGTGTTGGAGAAACTAGTTCTGAGGATTATTTCTTAATTACTTTTATTTTAGCTTGCTTTGAGCCTCTCATGCCAAAAAGGCCCTTTTTCTCTTCACAAACAACCTTAATTTTCATTTCTTCGCGATCTACACCTAATATCTTTTCAGCTTTTTTTATAGCTTCTTCAGTGGTGTATCCTTCAAATTCCGTTTCTTCATTGTCACTAGGGATTGTGCCAAATAACATACCTGTTTCCTTACTTCGCATCATTTTCACGTGAAACTGTTTTTTGATTCCCCATTTTCCATTGGGTCCAAGTAGATAATCCATAGAAGACTGTAAAATAAAGAGATAGTCCGCTAGCAAATTTATAAAACATAAAGCCAATGAAAAATGGAAAAATGTATTTCATCATCTTCTGCTGCATGGCTTGTGTCTCGTCGGTAATCACCATATTTTTGGCAGTAAGTGTTTGTTGCAAGAACATGACGCCTGCCATTGTAATAGGCAAAATATTAAATTCATTTCCTAAAAAGGGTATATTAAATGGCAGGATAAAAAGCCTGTCTGGTTGAGCTAAATCCTTAATCCATAAAAAGCTTTTGCCTTGAAAGTAATAAGCGCGCCACAGAACCTGGTAAAGCGCAATAAAGATAGGCATTTGCAAAAGAAATGGCAGGCATCCGGCTAAAGGATTAACCCCTTCCCTTCTATACAAATCAACCATTTCCGTGTTAAGCTTTGTGGGGTCGCCTTTATACCTTTTCTGAAGGGCAGCTATTTTAGGTTGTACCATTTGCATTTTCTTCATGGACATCATGCTTTTGTAAGTCAAAGGATATGTAAGTCCATAAATCAATATGCTTACTAAAATAATGGACAGCCCCCAGCTGTGGCAAATAGAATGTAGAACAGGAACAGTATAATATATCGCCTTTCCTAAGATATCTAGTATCCACCAATTACTAAAAGCTACGATCTTTTCAAATCCCCTATTAAATCCTTTTAACCAACCAATATTTTGATCCCCTGCAACTAGAGTAAAGTCATAGCTAAACGTTTCTCCGGGACCAATTCCCTTCTTTGGCTTGATATTGGCTGAAAGCTGACTTTCGTTAAGTACTTCATTTTCATAGGCTTTTGACTCAAATTCTGGTTTTATAAGCAACATATGGAAATGATCCCTATAACCTACCCAAGTCGCCTCTTTATTTTCCAATTTATTATCTTTAGAAGTAAATTTACTGGATGTACCTTTGCGAATAATCTTTTTATTTTCTTCCAGAATGGAAAGTTCATCTAACATGGAATTGCGTCCCATATGCTCTTCTGGACTGGGAACATTTACTTTTAATGTTTTAAACTCTATTTCTTCCAGTCTGGAAGAAATGTTTGTCATTTTAATATTTGCTTTAATGGATTTATCTTTATTTACAGTAAATGTTTTAACTATTTTCCATTGTAAATCTTGATATCCATAAGAAATAGCTTCACTGTTTTGAAATATTGTCTGAAATGGCACTTCTTCCAGTCCTTTGATGACTAAAAGATCTGTTGCAGGAAAAAGATAGGAACTGCCGTTGAATTCTATTTTGTGGAGCGTACCACCCATGTTTGTAAAATTTAAATTCAGTTCAGGGGTTTTTAATACTGTTTTTACTTCTTTTTTTTCGACTTGAGTGGTTTTTTGTGATTTTTCAGAGGTGACTAGAGAAGGGATTGTTGTTTTTTCTGTAACTGTATTGTTTTGAACGACTTGTGCGTTTTTAATCTTTTCTTTTTCTTTTGGAACTATAAAAAAACTTTGATATCCTACCAAAACAAGGAACGATAAAGCCATTGCAATGAAGAAATTTCTATCCATATTTATTTTTTCAGCCTAGAAGACTCTTTTACAGGGTCAAAGCCGCCTTTAGATAGGGGAGAACAGCGTAAAACTCGCCATACACTTAAAGCCGATCCCTTTAAAGCTCCGTATTTAACGATAGCTTCTATAGCATAGTGCGAACATGACGGATGAAACCGGCAAGTATTGATATTAAACAGCCGACTTATGCGTTGGTATGCTCTTATGGCAAAAAGCAGGGCTCTGGCCATGGGTGTATGCAGAGGATTATGGGATTAGTTGACGACGGCCCTTAGCTCTACGACGCGCCAAAACCTTGCGTCCATCTTGAGAAGCCATACGTTTTCTAAATCCGTGTTTTCTGACCCCGACAATATTTGTTGGTGTTTTTAGATGCTTTTTCATGATTAATTTACTTGACTTATACTGGTTTTTTCTTTTCTTATCTACCGTTTATCGACGAGAAATGCCTTTAAAACGATAAACAACCGATGTAATGGGGAGGATTATAGCACAGGCTTACCCTTCGTCAAGCATTTTAGGTGGTTATCTTATACTAATAACCCCTTGAGAAAGCATAAGTTAAGTTTCAACTAAAATGCGACGGAAGTCTTTCCAATCTGGACTATCAAAATCTCAATTTTAAGCTATATGGCAAAAATACCGGGAAAAAAATAATTGCATTGGGAAGATGCTTTGTTATAATGCCCAACAATTAAGGAAAACTATCCACAGCTGTGAATAACCTGTGTACTAAGCTCGTCGAAAATGACTCTAACAGACATCTGGCAAAAAACTCAAACGACAATCAAAGAACAAATAGGCTCAACTAGCTATGACACCTGGCTTTCAGGCCTAAAGGTTTTGGATAAAAACACCAACACTCTTATCCTCCAAGCGCCAGATGAATTTTTTAAAAATTGGATCGTTGAACATTATGCTTCTGCTATTTCGCGCTGCTTAACTCAAGAAGCGGGCAGGGAAGTGGCCCTAGAGTTCGAAGTTAGCGCCCAGCTTTTAGAGCCTGTCCCCAAAAAGCTTCAGTCTTTAGAAAAAAATTTCAGTCATGAGCCTTCTAAAACTAATATTAATTTAAACGCACGTTTTCTTTTTGAGAATTTTGTTGTTGGTTCATCCAATCGTTTTGCTTTTGCAGCAGCTCAAGCGGTGGCCGAAGCTCCCGCTAAGATGTACAATCCATTTTTTATTTATGGTTCCGTAGGATTAGGGAAAACCCACTTGTTGCAGGCAATTACCCAAGAAATTCTTCGCAAACATCCTGGACTTAAAATTTGTTATATCTCCTCTGAACAATTTACCAATGAATTAATTAATGCCATTCGACACCGTTCTGCTGAAAATTTTCGCCTTAAATATAGAAACATTGATGTCTTGTTAATTGATGATATTCATTTTATCGCCGGTAAAGAAAGCACTCAGGAAGAATTTTTCCACACCTTTAATACTCTTCACGACCATCACAAACAAATTATTATTTGTTCTGACAGGCCTCCTAAAGAAATTGCTCATCTGGAAGAACGATTAGTTTCGCGTTTTTGTTGGGGACTCATTACAGATATTCAGCCGCCAGACTATGAAACACGCGTAGCCATTTTACGCAAAAAACTGGAATTAGAATCCGTGAACGTCCCTGATGATGTGATTGATTTTATTGCAGCGGAAATTAAAACCAATATCCGCGAGTTAGAGGGCGCTTTATTAAGAGTAGTTGCTTATGCCTTGTTGGAAGATAAAACAATAAGTCTTTCTGTTGCTAAATCTGTCCTTAAGGATATGGTTAAAGAAACTGTTAAAACTATTTCTGTAGAAATGGTCCAAAAAGAAGTGGCAGAATTTTTTAATCTTTCTTTACCAGAGCTTAAAAATAAGAGTCGTCATAAAAATATTATTGTTCCAAGGCAAGTGGCTATGTATCTATCTAGGAAGCTTACCAATCATTCTTTGCCAGAAATTGGAGCTGCTTTTGGTGGTAAAGATCACACTACAATTTTACATGCAGTAAAAAAAGTTGAAGAAGTTCTTTTAAAAGACGAACAAATAAGGAAAATAGTAGAAACTTTACGTAATGCCTTGTTGGTATAACTGGGGATAAGTTCTTTGACTTATACTCAAGTTATCCACAGCTGTGAATATTGTAAACTATTGAAATTTAAGTGTTTTTGCGTGTTATTCAAAGTATCCACAGGCATTACTAATATTGCTTCTATCTTTAAAACGTTAACAAAACAGTTATATTAGCAAAGGTGTGAGTATGAAAATTAAGGTGAATAAAGATCAGTTATTGGGGGCAATTGCAGTTGTTGGGAACATCGTTTCAACCAGAGCAACACTCCCAATACTCTCTAATATGATGCTTGAAGCAAAGGATGATGTTTTAAAGTTAAACACAACCGATTTAGACATTGGAATATCCTGTGAATTGCCTGTGCATATCTATGAACAAGGCGCCATAACTGTCCCAGCTAAGAAATTTAGTGATATTATTCGTGAGTTACCTTCAGGAGATATTGTTTTGATCGTTCGAAAGAATAATCAAGTAGAAATTGAAGGGACTAATTGCCGATTTAAATTAAATGGACTTCCTAAAGAAGAATTTCCTAAATTTCCTGAATTTAAAGATAAAGATGTTGTATTGATTGATCAGAAGAGTCTTAAAGAAATGATCCGCATGACAAGCTTTGCTGTTTCTTTTGAGGAATCCCGGTATGTGTTAAATGGAATCCTTTTAGAAATTGCAGGAGATAAAGTTCGAATGATTGCAACGGATGGACGTCGTTTAGCAAAAATTGAAAAAAAGCTTTTACAAAATAGTAATAAAGAATTAAGTATTATTATTCCTATTAAAGCGATCGGTGAGATCAATCGTAACCTCAAAGACACCGGAGACTGTTCTATTATTTGTTCAACCAACCAAGTTCTATTTAATATTGACGGCATTTTAATTGCTACGCGAATCATTGAAGGAGAATTCCCTAATTATAAACAAGTCATTCCAAAAGAGATTACAACAAAAACAAAGATAAAAACACAGGACCTATTATCAGCCATTCGCCGAGCAAACCTATTATCAACACCAGATTTTCAAGCCATCAAATTCGAATTATTCAAAGACAATATGGTTATTTCAAAGTCCACTCCCGATGTTGGAGAGTCCAGAGAAGAAATGCCAGTCGAGTATGGTCAACAGGAACTAATGGTGGGCTTTAACCCACAATTTTTTATCGATGTTCTTAAAAATATCGAAGACGAAAAAATCGATTTAGAATTCTTAGGTTCTGACAAGCCTTGTGTTTTAAGGTTACGCGATTATCTATATTTAGCTTTGCCCATGCGTCTATAAGATGAAAAATATTCGAGACCTTATTCCAAGCGTGATTGAGCAAATGTCTCAGAAAAGACCACAAGAAGTGGATGTGGCAAGCCTGTGGCAAAGGATTTCTGGAGGGGGAAAAGGAAGCCGTGTTCATGAAATCAAAAATGGCACCTTGACAGTCATGGTAGACTCTTCTACAAGAAAAATGCATTTGTTTAGAAAGCGCCAAGAGTTATTAGAAGAAATACAAGGAAAAGTACCAACGATTAAAACCATCTATTTTAAAGTAGGGAGCGTATGAAAACTGAAGAAAAAACACCGAAGAAAAAAGGCAATTACGACGCAAGTAACATTACGGTTCTAGAAGGTCTAGACGCTGTCCGTATGCGTCCAGCTATGTATATAGGAGACACATTCAGTCGTGGTCTTCACCATTTAGTTTATGAAGCAGTCGACAACTCAATTGACGAATCTCTGGCTGGATTTTGTAAAAACATTGAAGTAACCATCAATCAAAACGAATCTCTTTCAGTTGTTGATGATGGGCGCGGTATTCCAGTTGATATGCACAAGACAGAAAAGAAACCAGCCGTGGAAGTTGTTTTAACAACTCTCCATGCGGGCGGTAAATTTGACAAAGACACTTACCAAGTTTCTGGTGGTTTACATGGGGTTGGTATCAGCTGCGTCGTTGCTCTCTCTGAATGGTTTGAAGTTGAAGTTAAACGTGATGGTCAAATTCACCACATGCGCTTTGAAAAAGGAAAGACCGTCTCAAAGCTTACAACCATTGGAAAAACCAAGACAACTGGAACCAAGGTCACATTTAAACCAGATAAGACGATTTTCAAAGAAACACACACATTCTCTTACGATATTTTAGCTAAACGTCTTCGTGAACTAGCATTCCTTAATAAAGGCATTTCAATTAAGCTCGTTGATCAAAGGGGCGATAAACCAAAAGAATCCCTGTTTTTATTTAAGGGAGGAATTATTTCTTTCGTCGAACATCTGACTCATAACAAAAATCCTCTGCATAGCAAGGTCTGTTATTTCGAACGCGAAAAAGACGGAAGCTCTGTTGAAGTTGCCCTTCAGTACAATGATAGCTATAACGAAACCGTATTTTCTTATGCGAATAGCATTAATACTATCGAAGGGGGAACTCATCTTTCTGGATTCCGTTCCGCTTTAACTCGTGCCGTCAATAACTACGCTAAGGCCAAAAATCTTTTAAAAGAAAAAGATGGGATTGGAATTTCTGGAGATGATACCCGCGAAGGTTTAACAGCGGTTATTTCTGTAAAGCTGCAATTTCCACAATTTGAAGGACAAACCAAAACAAAATTAGGTAATTCTGAAATGGATGGCATGGTTGCTTCCATGACATTTGAAGCCTTAAATAAATTCTTCGAAGAAAACCCATCTGTGGCGAACAAAATCATTGATAAAGTCATTGTGGCAGCCCGGGCCCGTGAAGCGGCGCGTAAAGCTCGAGAATTGACCCGTCGAAAAGGCGCCTTAGATGGCGGTGGCTTACCAGGTAAATTAGCCGACTGCTCAGAAAAAGATCCTTCCTTATGCGAACTTTATCTGGTCGAAGGGGATTCCGCAGGGGGTTCAGCTAAACAAGGACGCTCAAGAGCTTTTCAAGCAATTCTTCCTTTAAAGGGTAAAATTTTAAACGTTGAAAAATCCCGTTTAGATAAGATTTTATCCAATGAAGAAGTCCGTACTATCATCACCGCACTGGGGACAGGTGTGGCCGAAGACTTTAATATTGAAAAGCTTCGTTACCACAAATTGATTCTTATGTGCGATGCCGACGTTGATGGTTCTCACATTCGCACACTGCTTTTAACTCTCCTTTATCGCCAAATGCCTCAATTGATTGAAGGAGGCTATGTTTATATTGCCCAACCTCCTCTATATAAGGTATCTCGAGGTAAGCGAGAAGAATATATTCAGACTGAAAAAGAAATGAATGAAATTATCTTGGATCTTGGAACAGATGGTATTTCTGTGACCAAGCTCGAAGGCAAAAAAACATATAGCACAGCGCAACTTAAAGAAATTTTAGAAACCCTAGTTGAATTGGAAGCTATTGTCGAAAGATTCAAGCGCAAGGGACTAGACTTCTTTGCTTACAGTGAACATTTTGATGCAAAGAACAAGAAAATGCCTCGTTACATCGCTAAAGTTAATGGGACAGATGAATATGTCTTTGACGATAAAGAATTGGCAGACTTAACTAAAAACGATACGGAAAGTCAGTACATTGAAGTTTTCGAATCCGAAGAACTTGAAGCTATTTCAGAAAAGCTCGACAAGCACAACTTGTTCTTGCAAGACTACGAACGCAAGAATGAAAAACAAGTTCTCTTGGCTCAAGATAAAAAAGATAAGGTCAAAGTTAAAGATATTTTGAAGCCTTTGTTTGTCGTTGAAAATGACAAAACTAAAACAGAACTTATGGGTATTGTTGATTTATTAGTGCATGTCCGTGAATCAGCCAAAAAAGGCATGCATATTCAGCGCTATAAAGGTCTTGGAGAAATGAATCCTCAGCAATTGTGGGATACGACCATGGATCCCGAAAGACGCACAATCTCAAAAGTTGTTTTAGAAGATGCTGTTGAGGTTGATAAAACATTTACGATGTTGATGGGCGATGAAGTAGAACCCCGTCGACTATTTATTGAGACATATGCTCACGAAGTGAAAAATTTAGACGTTTAATACAGAAAGGTTTAAGCAATGATGCGCGATGCAAATAAAAAAGAGAGAATAATTCCAATCTACATCGAAGATGAGATGAAGAATTCCTATTTGTCTTATTCGATGTCGGTTATTGTTGGCCGAGCTTTACCTGATGTGCGTGATGGTTTAAAACCGGTTCACCGCCGTATCTTATATGCAATGAAGGAATTGAACCTGGAACATAATAAGCCCTATAAGAAAAGTGCTCGTATTGTTGGGGAAGTATTAGGTAAGTACCATCCTCATGGAGACACTGCTGTGTATGACACCATGGTTCGCATGGTGCAGGAATTCTCTCTTCGTTATCCTTTGATCGACGGCCAAGGAAACTTTGGTTCAATCGACGGGGATGCAGCCGCTGCGATGCGTTACACGGAAGCCCGTATGGCGTCCGTCTCAGAGATCATGCTTGAAGACATCGATAAAGAAACAGTCGAATTTTCTCCAAACTTTGACGGATCTCTCACTGAACCAGATATTTTGCCTGCTTTAGTTCCAAATCTTTTAGTCAATGGTTCTTCTGGTATTGCGGTTGGTATGGCGACCAACATGGCACCTCACAATTTAGGGGAAGTCATCGATGGAATCGTATTTCTTTTAGACAATCCAGAGGCCACCATCAAGGAATTGATGAAATTTGTTAAAGGTCCAGATTTTCCAACAGCAGGAATTATCTGCGGCCGTGATGGATTTACCAGTGCATATAATACTGGCCGCGGTAAGGTGATTATCCGTGCCAGAGCTAACATCGAAGCACAAAAGAGCAACAAGGAAGCGATCATCATTACTGAGCTTCCCTATCAAGTCAACAAAGCCAATTTGATTACCGCCATCGCAGACCAAGTTCAAAATAAACAAATCGACGGAATTACAGACATTCGTGATGAGTCGGACAAGGAAGGTATTCGAGTCGTTATCGAACTTCGTCGCGATGTGGATGCCAACATTGTTTTAAATTACCTCTTCAAACACACCCAAATGGAAGTAACTTTTGGGATTATTAACCTAGCACTCGTTAATAAGTCTCCTAAGGTCTTAACATTAAAGCAGATTATGCAGCAGTACATTACGCATCGCCGTCAGGTGATTCGTCGTCGTACACAGTTCGATCTAGATAAAGCCTTGCGTCGTGCGCATATCTTGGAAGGATTCAAGATTGCTTTTAAGCATTTGGAAGAAATCATCAAAACAATCCGCGCATCAAAATCAACAGCAGATGCCAAAGAAGCATTGATGAAGAAGTTTGATCTATCTGACGTTCAAGCCCAAGCCATTTTGGAAATGCAATTGCAACGTTTGGCTGCTTTGGAACGAGACAAGATTGAAGCTGAATATCAGCAACTTTTGAAAGATATTGAGAACTATCGAGGCATCCTAGCTTCTGAAAAAAGAGTCGATGCGATCATTAAAGAAGAACTCGCTGAGCTTAGAAAGAAATATGCGGATCCACGCCGCACGGAAATTGCCGCCAAAGCAGAAGATATTGAAATTGAAGACATGATTGCCGATGAAGACATGGCGATCACCATCAGCAATAAAGGATATATTAAAAGACTGAATATCGATGGATATCGTTCCCAGAAACGTGGCGGCAAGGGTGTGACTGCCATGACGACTTCCGACGAAGACTTTGTCGAAAGACTCTTTGTGGCCTCCTCTAAAGACTGTTTATTGATTTTTTCAAATCAGGGAACAGTTCGATGGTTGAAAGTTTATGAGATCCCCGTTGCTTCAAGAACTGCCAGAGGCAAAGCCATTATTAACCTGCTTTCTTTTAAACCAGGTGAAATGATTAGCGCAATTGTGGCTGTCAAAGAGTTTAGAGATGATGAATTTTTAGTCTTTGCAACCAAACAAGGGTTGGTTAAAAAGACCAAGGTCTCTGCCTATAACAATCCACGTAAAGGTGGAATCGTTGGCATTGGTTTAGAAAAAGACGATGAATTAATTGGCGTTGCTCTAAGCAATGGCAAAGAAGACGTCCTTCTAGCGACGCACGATGGAATTTCATTAAGATTCCAAGAAAAACAACTTCGCGATATGGGACGTTCTGCCAAAGGTGTTCGTGGAATCAATTTAGATAAAAAAGACTATGTGGTTGGCATGCTGGTTTTTGCTCCTGATGTGGACAAAACAGGCGCTAAGCTACTTACCATTTGCGAACTCGGATACGCTAAACGATCCGACTTTGCCGACTATAGAACGCAATCCAGGGGTGGTCGAGGAGTCATCAACGTTAAAATCACCGAGAAAAATGGTGATGTGGTCGGGGTTTTAACGGTTGCTGAAGGAGATGAGATCATGGCTGTTACCAAAAAAGGCATGGTTGTACGTTCTAATCCATCAGAAATTCGTGAAACAGGCCGCTCTGCTGTCGGGGTCAGGCTGATTTCTTTAGAATCAGGCGACAAAGTTTCTTCAGTAGGTCATCTTGTTTCCCGTGAGGACGAATAGCACCACAACTATTTTGCTCTTGACTGAAAGAAGTCGCTCATTATAATAGTCAACTCTTTGACCCTGTCGTCTAGCCTGGTCAGGACAAGAGGTTTTCAATCTCTCAGCACGGGTTCAAATCCCGTCAGGGTCACTAATATTTTTAAGGAGCTTCACATGCTCACCATCTATGGTTCGGAACTTTCAGGTCCTGCCAACAAAGTACGTTTCACAGCCAATTTTCTCCAGATCCCCTATGAATACCGCCGCCTTAACTTACGCGAAGGCGAGCAAAAGCAAGAATGGTTTTTAAAAATCAATCCAATTGGAAAAATACCAGCGATGGATGATGCTGGTTTTTATCTTTTTGAAAGCGGGGCAATCTGTAAATATTTATGCAACAAATCAACAAACAATCTCTATCCTCAAGAAATTAAGCAACGGGCCATCGTCGATCAATGGACTGATTTTTCAACATTACATATAACAATCAATGTTTCGAAAGTCATCTACAACAAACTTTTTGCTCCTCGAATGAATAGACCCGTCAGTCAAGAATCAATTGCAGACGGACTTAATTTCTTAGAGCAATACTTACCTGTTTTAGAAACACAACTTTCCCAACATAAATTTTTATGCGGGGCAACGATTACTCTGGCGGATTTAACTCTGCTAGCCGGGCTTGATCCTTGTGAACTAGCTGAGATTGATTTAGCCAAATACCCGCAATTGACGGCTTGGCGCACTTATTTAAAAACTCAAGAATTTTATACGCGTTGTCACAAGGAATATGGCGAAAGCTTAAAACAAAGCGTAGTCAAGTAAGTTAACATGAAGGTTGCTCTGATACAATTTAATGCTTCTGCAGACAAAGGCGACAATCTTCGTCGGGCAAAGGCAATGGTTTTAGAAGCTATTGATCACAAGGCAAAATGGATTCTTTTGCCTGAGATTTTTAGCTTTCGAGGAAATCTGCAAAACAAAGACGTTCTGCAGCAAGCCGCTGAAGGTATTCCAGATACAACCACCAAAGAGTTTTCTAAAGTAGCTAAACTCAAGAGTGTGCATATTCTTTTGGGATCATTGTTTGAGAAGGCACCCAAAGGAAAAGCATATAACACATCGGTGGCAATTGCACCTGACGGAAAGATAGTAAAATATCGTAAAATTCATTTATTCGACGCAAGATTAGGTGATAACATAATCCTTGAATCGAATTATATTGTTGCTGGCCAAAAACTTCAAACTGCTCTCGTAGGAGAATTTGAGGTAGGCTTAAGCGTTTGTTATGATTTAAGATTCCCTGCTCTTTATCAAGCATATGCCCATAAAGGTGCAACAGTAATGACCGTCCCTTCATGTTTTACTAAAATTACAGGGGAAGCTCACTGGGAAGCTCTTCTTCGCGCAAGGGCCATTGAGAATCTTTCTTATGTTTTGGCCCCCAATCAGGTGGGGAAGGATGCTAGAGGAGTTTTCAGTTTTGGAAACAGTTTAATTGTGGACCCTTGGGGAACAATCATAGCCCGAGGATCTAACGATCAAGAAGAAATTATTTACGCAGATATTCATCAAGAGAAAATTAAAGAAGCTCGCAGTAAACTACCGGGATTATTTTCCGCCACAAGCGGACCCGCCTCCGGCGGTCAACATAGGAGATCGAATGGCAAAAAGAATTAGAGTTGCAGTAACAGGAGCTGCTGGACAAATTGGGTATGCTTTATTGTTTCGCATTGCCGCTGGAGAAATGTTTGGCAAGGACACCCAGATTGATTTGAATCTCTTGGAATTAGAAAAAGCTTTAGGCGCATTAAGTGGCGTTGTCATGGAACTAGAAGATTGCGCGTTTCCTTTATTACAAAGCATTACAGTTTCATCAAATCCTAACATAGCTTTTAAAGATGTCGATTGGGCCTTACTAGTAGGCAGTGTTCCGCGTAAAGAAGGCATGGAGCGTGCAGATTTATTAAAGATCAATGCAGGTGTATTCATTGAGCAAGGCAAAGCCCTTTCGGATAATGCTAAACCAACATGTAAAGTTCTTGTCGTCGGTAATCCATGCAACACGAATGCCTACATTGCTAAAGGTGTTTGTAAAAATATTCCAGCAAAAAACTTTTTTGCTATGACCATGTTGGACCAGAATCGGGCCGTTACACAATTAGCCCAGAAAGCTTCCGCGCCAGTTTCAGAGGTCAAAAAATTAGCTATTTGGGGAAATCATTCAGCAACCCAGTACCCAGATTTTTATAATGCAGCAATCAAAGGAAAATCCATCCCCGAAAGCATTTCAGATTTAAACTGGCTTCAAACCACTTTTATTGAGATTGTTCAAAAACGTGGTGCAGCTATTATTAAAGCTCGAGGCCTTTCATCAGCCGCTTCAGCAGCTAATGCTATTATTGATACCGTAAGAGGACTTACTACCCCTACTCCATCAGGAGAATACTTTTCCGTAGCTGTGTGTTCAGATGGTAGTTATGGAGTTCCAGAAGGAATTATGTTTGGATATCCTATACAAAGTGATGGAACCAACTGGAAGATTGTCCAAGGAATCACACACAATGATTTTGCTCAAGAAAAGATCAAATCCACGTTAAATGAGCTTTTGAGTGAAAAAGAAGCTGTCCAAAGCATGATTTAACAGGAATTTAATGTTTTTGTAAGGTATTGCAGGTCATTTAGTTGGAATATAAAGTGTTTGGCAAATAGTAAAATTTTTTGAGTCGGGGTTGCATACTGACATTTTAGAGGGTATACTTAAATACATATTTTCTTTTAGGGAGGCTTTTATGAAAGAAGTTTCTAACAAAATTTACATTTTAATGACTATTTGTTTATTATCCGGGCTATTTTCCGGATGCGATTTATTCTTTCCCGCAAAAAAATCAGCACCTAAAGCTTCCAGTGAAGCTAAGACCATTGAAGAACCTGTTTCAACCCCCGCTGCTCCAAGCACAGATAACCAAGGACCACTACCAGCCGATGTTGTAGCTCGCGTAGGCAATTGGAGCATGACAATCGATGAATTTAACCAAAGACTTAAGTTGCTCAAACAAGGCATGCCAGATTTTAATGACAAGGATCCCCAAGTTAAAGCTTCCGTATTAAATGAACTTATTCGTCAGCAGCTTCTTGTCAAAGACGCTGAGGCTTCAGATATTAGCGAACAAAAAGATATTAAAGATGCACTTGAGGATTTTCGACGCACCTTGCTTGTTCAAGAATTAGCTCAACGATTGACCAAAGGCATTTCAGCAACAGAAATGGATGCCCAAAAGTATTATGATCAAAACAAGAATCTTTTTATTAAGTGGAAGGTTCGTGAAATTGTTGTCCCAGATGAAGCAACAGCCAAAAATATTTTGGTCCAAGTATTGCAAGGCGGAGATTTTGCCGCTCTGGCAACTGCCCAATCTAAAGGAAAATCTGCTGCAAAAGGTGGATTGATTGAAGATCCCGCCCAATCCCCCGTCGAAGTTCAAAAGAATATCACAGCTCTTGAGGCCGGTGGAACAAGCGCAGTATTTAAAGGGCAGGGAGGCTATTACATTGTGCATGTGGATGAGAAAACATTTGTTCCTTTTTCAGAAGTCAAAGACGAGTTAAAGAACAGACTTTCGGCACGTAAACAACAAGAGACAATTTTGGAGCACATTAATCAATTGTCTCAAAAAACAAAAGTTGAAGTTAATAAAGAACTCCTTGGGATTAGCGGTACGAAATAATCTCATCTGGAGTCGGAGGTAAGGCATGGCTATCGAAAATCAAAAACAAATCATTCTAATTGGAATTGCCGTTGTCGCTGGTATTGGGGCTGCGGTTTTAATTGGCAATTGGAAGACCCAAGAAATCAATCAAAAAACACAAGAGTTGCACGATCAATACGAACAACAACAAAAACAAATGGCTGCTGAAATTCAAAAAAGCAGTGAACAGCAAGTAGCAGCAGTCAGAGAAGAGCTTAACCAAGTCCGTCAACAGCAGCAGGAAGCAATTGAACAGGCCATGAAATCTGCAAAAGAAGCAGAAGCACAAAAGGGAGCAAGGCTTTCAAACACTCTTTTAACTGCTAAGACTCCTGGTGGTAAAAGAGCTGTAACAGTCATGGTGGATTCATTGAATGCTGTTGGGGGGTTGCTCAATGCAGGGGATTATGTTGATGTGATTGCTCATCTTGATGTTCCCGATAATGCATCAGACAAGAAAAAGACTTTAACAGCCATGGTTTTTCAAGACCTTCAGGTGTTGGCCATCAACACTAATTTGGATCAACCTGGAAATTATGATCAACAACAAGGCGCTCCATTTTTAAAAGTAACATTCGCGGTTGATCCACAAGAAGCAGGCCTTCTAGCTTTTGCCAATAAAAATGGTAAGTTAGAACTAGCGCTTCGTCCTTCCAACGACAACGATAAACAAACAGTCAAAAGCTCCACATGGAGTACTTTAGCTGAGTATGTTTTACAAAATCAAGGGTCTTCTCTTGATCTTCCAGGGATGGAAGCAGCTTCCGAAAAGACAGAAACTACTAATAAACCGTACATACAAATTTTTAGAGGCGGTAAGGAGCTTTAATTCATGAAAAAACATCTAAATAAAAGTGCAAGTATTTTGGTCGCAACAGCTTTTATTCTTTGCCAAAATCTTCCTTTGTTAGCTCTAGCTCAAGAAGACATGTCTACCAATGCAGTTTCTGAAGATGAGCAAACACCTCAAGTAGAAAAAACAGAGCATATTAATTTAGTTATAGGAGATGTTCAGTCCATTGAAACAAGCAATCTCACCAGAGTGGCTGTGACCAGTCCAGAGATTGTAGATATTTCTGATGCAAAATCCGACAAAGTTTTTGTAGTAGGCAAAAAGGCAGGACAAACAGAAGTTTTTATTTGGGATGATAATGGTAAACGAAGCATAAGTGTAGGCGTTGCCAGTGAAAATCTAGATGTTTTAACTTCACGTATAGAAGAAGTCATATCTAAGGCCCAGATCAAAGGAATTGTTGTTGAAAAGAATTTGTATGAAGGTAAGGTCATTCTCTCTGGTGCAGCCACCAAAGAGGATAAAGACATTCTTGATAGGATCATGGATCCCTACAGCGAGAAAATCATTAATCTCGTTAAAAGAGCTGTGAACGATGATTTAATCCAAATTGATTGCCAAGTGACTGAGTTAAGTCAAACACTAGTCAAACAATTGGGGATTAATTGGAGCAATGCTACAGGGTCTTCCAGTTCAACGTCTTCCTCAAATAATACCAATACCGTAAATTTACAACCTACGTATCAAGAAACACTTCCCACATCTAATGGTAAACCAGAAGACTGGTTTAAGATTGGAAACTTTAATCGTACAACGGCATTGCAGGCCACCGTAGATGCTTTGATTACGGAAGGAAAGGGACGAATTTTATCTAAACCACGTCTAGTTGTTCTAAGTGGAAAAGAAGCAAGTTTCTTAGTTGGTGGGCAAGTCCCCATCCGCACAACGACATTTAATTCAACCAATAGTTCTTCTGGTGGGGCAGGAACAAGTCAGGAAAATGTGACCTACAAGCAATACGGGGTCAACATGACAATCACACCAACCATCCGTGAAGGCAAGGTGGACATTGTTCTTAATGTACAAATCAATGATATTGATAAATCGACTTCTGACTCTCAAGGGGACGTTGGTTTTATCTCTCGTGAAGCATCCACCCATTTATTTCTTGATGACAAGCAGACGATTATTTTAGCTGGATTTATTAAACATTCCGATGGTCGTACTGTTAACCGAGTGCCTTTTTTAAGCAAAATTCCTGTTGTGGGAATGTTCTTTAGAAATGTGACCAACGGTAATCCAGATTCAGATACAGAAATGGTTATTTCTCTGACACCAACCATTTTAAAATCAAAGAAGATCGCCACAGAACAGACAGTGTTGCCTAGTAAACGAACAAAGAGTTTTGTTAAAGAAGTAGACACCAATTATGAAAAAGAAACAATTGATGGCCAACAATTGATTGAACCAAAGGCTGAAGAACCAAAGGCGCAAGAAAAACCAGCTGCGGTTATAACTGCTACACCTCCAGTAGAACCTAAACAAAACTTTGGACCGCACAATGTCTCAGTAGAACCTAAAGCTACGGATACAAAGAAAGCCGAAGTAAGCGCTCCAGTTGCAGATGTTAAACCTATCGAAGAAAAACCTGTACAAATTATCAATCAACCACAGGATCCTTTGACAAGCTATGTCCGTTCCGTTCAAATGAGAATTTCACAGAAAATCACATATCCTTTTGAAGCTCTCCAAAATAATCAAGAAGGAACTGTGAAGCTTAGACTACGCATTCTTAAAGATGGATCTTTAGCAGATTGTGATCTTTTAGAGTCTTCCGGGAAAGATATTTTTGACAGGGATGCTTTGAATACCGCAAAAATAGTAGCTCCTTTTCAGGCTTTTCCAGAGAACTTGCATCAAGAAGATTTGATTTTGACAATTCCTATCGTCTATAATCAGCGAACAGAAGTTACGAATAATACACAAGCAGTCATGGCTTCTTATTAGAGAAGAATTGTAAAAGCATAGATATATGCAAAACTAGACTGATGACAAAACTAAAAACCGTGATACAATATTTTCTATTGTCCACGGTTTTTAGTTTTTGCAGTATCCTCCATTCTTCAGAGTCTCCGAGAAGAAAAGGCAATATCTAACATGAAAGATTAATTATGTTGAGCAAAGTCATTACGGTTTTCAGCAATAAAGGTGGAGTTGGAAAAACTTTCGTTGCGGTCAACGTTGCAGCTGCTTTAACACTTAAAGGAAAGAAGGTGTTAGTTGTAGACTTAGATCTTCAGGCGGGTCAAAACATGGCCCGTATGTTTAACTTAACTCCTGCCCACTCTCTCGTCGATATTCTAGAAGCAATTAAAACCGACGACCATGAAATGGTCAAAAAATTAGTTACAGCTCATTCTAGCGGACTTGATTTCCTTCCTGCTGTTATGAATCTTCGACAAGCTGGACGCATTACAGCTGACAATATACGGCATTTCTTTAAAATGGTTAGCTCCTTATATGATTATGTCATTGTGGATGCTGACAAAATGTTTACAGAAACGCTCATCAGTGTTTTAGACAATACAAATTTAATTCTTTTAGTCACAACTCCAGATATTCTAGCTGTTACCCAAGCGAAGAACAGCATCGATATTTTACAAAGTTTGCACTTTCCTTTGAAGATGTCCAGATTGATTCTAAATCGTGCGGAGAGTCGAGGGGGAGTTGCATGGCAGGAAGTCCAATCAGCCCTGCCCGCTGAAATATTCTCTTTGATCCCTTCTGATGGTAAAACGGTAGGATTGGCTCTCAACAGGGGCATTCCTTGCGTGATTGATAGTCCTCGCACAAGAGTTTCCGAAGTATTTTTTGAGATGGCAGACAAGCTCCAAGCTCACGACATCTATGTAGCTTCCTCAGATGTGGTGAAAGTCCGAGCCAGCGATACGATTGCTGCTAAAGGAAATGAATTTTGGGAGAAATTTGGAATCGGTCTAGGAGGAGCTCCACAGGTTAAGGATGCTTTTAGAAAAGAAGAAGACGAAATTATCCGACTCAAAAAAGCCATCCATCACAAACTTGTTGATCGAATGAACTTGAAAAAGATTTCAACAGAAACGATTACAGACATTCAACAAGCGGCTAATATTCGAAAAGCCGCAGAAAAGATCGTAACAGATTTGCTGGCTGAAACATCTGGTTCCATCCTCTCATCCCATGAACAGCGTTCACGTTTAGTCCGTGAAATTGTTAATGAAGCCGTTGGGTTGGGTCCTTTAGAAGATTTTCTTGCTGATGGGGACATAACAGACATCATGGTGAATAATAAAGATGAAATATTCGTCGAGAAAAGCGGAAAAATACTTTTAACAAACAAACACTTTATTTCCAATGAGCAAGTTCGAGCAACCATCGATAGAATTATTGCTCCTTTAGGAAGACGTATTGATGAATCCACCCCCATGGTGGATGCTCGCCTTCCCGATGGTTCGCGTATCAATGCCATTATTCCTCCGTTGTCTTTAAATGGTCCAATGATCACTATCCGTAAATTCTCCCAAGAAAGATATACGATTGATGACATGCTCAATAAATTTAACTCCCTCTCTGCCCCCATGGCCGAGTTCTTAAATGTTTGTGTTATTGGGCGAAAGAACATGATTATCTCCGGCGGAACAGGCGCAGGAAAGACAACTCTTTTAAACATTGTTTCTCAATTCATCCCTGATAACGAACGCATCATTACAATTGAAGATGCTGCAGAGTTACGCTTGTCTAAAAGTCACTGGGCCCGTTTAGAATCCAGGCCTGTTAACATTGAAGGCAAGGGAAAGATCACGATCAGAGATCTTTTTACCAACACTCTTCGTATGAGACCAGATCGCATTATTATTGGGGAATGCCGTGGACCAGAAGTTTTAGACATGTTGCAAGCGATGAATACAGGCCACGACGGGTCTTTAACCACATTGCATGCGAATTCACCAAGAGATGTTCTTTCGCGTCTTTCTTCGATGGTCTTGTTATCGGGAATCGAATTACCTATTAGAGCCGTTTATGAAATGACAGCTTCCGCCATCAACATTATTGTCCAAATTTCTAGATTCTCCGACGGCACACGTAAAATAACTGCAATCTCTGAACTCACTGGAAAAATGTTGGATACCATCCCTGAAATGAAAGACATTTTTGTCTTTAAGCATGCGGGCATTAATGCAGATGGTGTAGTTCTTGGAGAATATGTTCCAACAGGGTATGTCCCTAAATGCTACGATGATTTTATAACTCGCGGGCTTCCTCTTAACAAAGAGATATTCAATCCTTCATAACCCCTTATGGGTGATGATTAGCCATGTCCATTGTCAATCTGACCAAAGAAACAACATTAGCCAGTTATGTTGAAATTGCTGACAACCCTTTAAAAAGAATGACGGGACTATTAGGAAGAGTTTCGTTAGAGCAGGGGTATGCGCTTGTGATTACCAACTGCAGTAGCATACACATGCTTTTTATGAAGTTTTCGATTGATGTTATTTTTGTCGACCAGAACAAAAGAGTGGTTGGTCTTGTTAAGAACATACAACCATTCAAATTCTCTCCTGTTTTCTGGAAATCTTCTTGCGCCATTGAATTGCCCGCTGGTACAATTGAGTCAACAAAGACGCAAATTGCAGACCAACTATCTGTTTGTACATCATGGTAAAGGAAACCTTCTTCATTGACATATGGGTGTTGTTTATAAATTAACTCCAGAGATCAGTGCTTTTATTATTGAGCATAAACAGAGCAATCCAGCGACGACATGTCAGGCATTGTCAGATATTGTTTTAGCTAAATTTGACCAGCACGTTTCAAAATCTTCGGTTCACGAACTTCTTAAACAAGCTCATGTCATTACTCCCAGGGTTCGCAAAGTTAAAGAAAAATTTCAGATTCCGACACACAAGAAACAACAAATTTCAAAAGCATTAGCTCCTTTTGTAGCCATTGGATCATCAACACCTCCAAACATTTCCTTGGTGCAAACAGTCCCTACAAAAGTTGCTCCCCCTGAGATAATAGAAGAGATCATCCCAGAAGAACAACCCACTCAACAACCTAAAGAATACATATCTGGAAAAGGCGATATTTTTATTCAAAGTGCCCTATTTGATTTATCTAACAAACCCATTGTTGGGATCAGCGATTTCAACCAGATGGATTCCGTTGATCAAAATAAAATAAAAATGGAATGGGAGTATTTAACACAGCTAGTGTATGCCATTAAAATTGAGTTAGAAAGCGGATATGTTTTTTTCATTGATCCCAGATTTCAGGGAATTTATGATTACAATCCCAATACACCAACATTGGCAGCTCCCATAGAACGAGCGGCCTATGAAGTGGCAGACTACATTTTAAATAATATTAAGCCTATAATTATTCGCAAATTTGATGCAAGTTGTTCAAATGATTTAACTTATGATATTTTTTCCGCTTTCCAAAACATCTCTCTTAAGAAGATTATCAAAATTGCGCTAATAGGGGCCAAAGATGAACAAATTGTTGAATTTAATCATCCCCTTGGAATTCAAAGAAATTTTATCATAGCAGTTGATTCACAAAACACTCAGTACCAATGGTTTATGAATAATTCAGCTGTGGAAACTACATGGAATTTGCCAATGAAGGATAATTCAACCTCTCCCACCGTAAGGCTCCTTAAAAAGTCTAACAAAATCATCATAACTAACTTAGAATCAATGACTTATGCAGAATCTGTTAAAATGTATGAGGAAAGACATCCAGGAGAAAGTCTTCAGTTAAGTGTAATTGAGAATCAAAAATCAGAACAGAGTACAGATTTCATTGTTTGGTTTAAAAATAAGCTTCAACAACGAGCATTAATGTTTTTTCCCCAGTCTTTTTCACGACAGGCGCTTGAAGATGCGACCCGCTTAGAGGGTTATGAACAAAAGATCGTCGACAAGAAGAAAAATTTGATAGAAATCAAAGTGCATTTGAGGGTTTCTTCCAATCATCCTCAAATACAACAATTTCAAAGGGCTGCTGAAAATATTAACAGTCTAAATATTAGCGATTTTCAGGGAATGAAAAGAACCGTAAAGTTAGATATTAGCAGCGAATAGAGAAAGGGTTTTCTTGAAAACAGTCTGGGGTGGTTGACAGCCTATATAATATATGGCATACTTTAGCTAAGAAAACATAAACATGACTTCGTTTTCATGTCCTTCTTCATGAAGGGCTTCACATAAATAATGACCCAATTCCACGTGACTTTATTTGGGATGAAATAAAGTCAGGGTCACAATCGCCTTTATGAAGCATCATAAGGAGCAACAATGATTCGCCACAGAAACACACACGGACAAAATATTATCGAATATGCGATCATTGTAGCTTTAGTGACGGCCGCACTGGCTGCCATGAGTACTTATGTGTTTCGTTCCGTACAAGCAACTCAAAAGGCCGTTGAAGGGGCAGCTGCTAATCAATAAAACTAAGAGAGGGTGTCTATGGTAAGAACAATCAAATACCACACAATCAAAGACAATAAGGGGCAAAGTACAATTGAATACATTGTTCTTGTGACCGCTGTTATTGCCATCATCATTTTGTTTATGACTGGTCAAAACAGCATGTTTGGAAATAAAATAACAAATACGTACTGCACAACGGCAGAAGGAATGTCTGAAAGAGCATCAGCATTGTCAGAGACACATAACTCAGAAGCTGGAAATCAAGCGAATTCCATTGTGACAGTGAATGTATTACAAAACCTTTTTTAATTAATGACCAAGAAATTTCCTAACAGGAGGATTTATGTTAAGACAATTAGCTAATAAAAAAGCCCAAAACACCGCCGAATACGCGCTTTTGATTGCCCTTGTTGTAGCCGGTGTTATTGCCATGCAAACATATGCCCAACGCGCTTTGCAAGCCCGCGTGAGAGACGCTTCCTTATACATGAGTAATACAACAAAGGAAATAGGAACAACTAATCAATACGAGCCTTATTACACGCAAAGTAATTATGCTGTCTCCCGAGAATCAGAAAGCAATAAACAGCTAGCTGAAGGAACAGTAGCTCAAGGACAGGCAACCAATAGAACCCGTGCAAAGGGTGGTGAACAAAAATCCACATATGACAATGCAGTACTTCAAAGTGGTATTTAGGCAAACAATTGTAACTGTACACATAGTTTAAGACATATTTTAAGGAGGATGTATGATTACATATCTTAATGGTAGAAAAGGGCAAAGCACCCTCGAATATGCGGTATTAATCATTATTATTATCGCAGCCTTAATTGCCATCCAAACGTATATCAAGCGTGGTGTCCAGGGGCGCCTTAAATCCGCTTCAGACGATATTGGCGATCAATTTTCCCCAGGTAATACCAATGTCATATGGGCAGAAAAAACCAGAACCAATGAACAACAGACTTTTGGGATTCAAGGGCAGGGAGTCCAATCAACTACATTGTTGTCCAATGAAGTAACTAACACAATCATGAAGTCGTCCGTTGCTAAATCAGACCAAGAATATTGGGGCACAGATAAATAAGGAGAAGTTTTTTAAAAGTAATGGAAGCACAAGAGGGTTCGGAAATCTCATTTCGAACCCTCTACACTTTAACTAATATTAAGGATGATTATGAAAAAAAAGGGCCAAAGTACTGTGGAATACATTTTGCTCGTGACAGCAGTTGTAGCCGTCATTATTGTCATTGTTAACGGAGACAAGTCGCCTTTTCGCAAAAAGTTAAACACGACGATCGACACCATCACTAATGGAATGGAAGATAAGGCGTTCACGCTTACCAATATGATGGGTAATCAACAGTAGGTGATCAGACATGTTTAAAAGCCGCCAACAAGGAACGGTTTCTATCAGTGAATATATTTTGGTGTTCATACTTGTGGTTGCTGTGGTCGCTGCTATGGCCGTGTACATCCAAAGATCCCTTCAAGGTCGGCTGCGAGATGGCAGGCATTATGCCATGACTAAATTTAGAGAAGAATGTGTGCGTACTAATTGCGTAGGTACAGGAGAAGTAGGAGAACAGTATGAACCATACTATCTCCAATCCAAGGCAAACATTGCTACAGACAGCCTTAAACACAAAGGACTGATGACATCCAAATTAGGAAGCTCGGGAATATTTGTCGCCAGAACTAGTTCTAATAATCAAAGCAATGCCCAGGCTACACAGCTTCCTCCAATGAATGCCATCAATGATCAAGTCCTGGGGAAAAAATAATGAAGAACCAGGGACAAACCATACTGGAATATGTCATGCTCTTGGGGTTAGTCACAATTGTTTTGGTCTATATGAGTGTCGACATGAAACGAGCCGTGCAAAGTATGGTGAAAGTAACGGCCGACCAACTGGGCAATCAAGTCAATGCCGACCAAGACTTTAATGGTCAAATCAAACAAGGCATTATGACCAAATCTATGACCAATACATGGCAAGGACAGCAGCAGCTTCGCAGCGAAAGAGAAGGAATCATTAATCAGCAAGTAGGGGATTTCACAGATACGAAAACTAATACGACAACGAAAATAGATAATTAGCATCCAGAAAGACATTCATGCTTATGAAAAGATTATCCATTCAAAGAGGCCAAAGTTTAATCGAATACTCTATCCTGATTATTATTGTTATCGCTGTGTTTTTATCCATGAATAGCTATTTTAAAAGAGGTATTCAAGGCCGCTGGAAAGCATCGATTGATGATTTAGGCGAACAATATGACCCGCGCACAACTAATTCTCTCATCAACTATGTCCTTAATAGCAGTTCGAATACTTCAATAGATGTGGTTCCAACGAGCAATGGAGATTTTTGGACCAACCGTGTGGACACTTCTTCTTCTTCCGAATCTAAGGGTGGACAAACGGTTGTAGGAGCCTTGCTCAACAAACTTTGAGAAGATATGTTTAATAGAAAATTCGTCAGATTCTTTAATGGCCCTTTCAAATCTCCACGCTCACAAAGCGGACAGGCTGTTATTGAAATTGCCCTTTTTGGCGCCATCCTGATCTTTTTAATAGGCGTTATTCTTCGCACTCATCTAAGTCATTCTTTTAGCACCAACCATCAAGTCAGGGCCATGAAGCTGGCTTTGCAGCAAAGTTATTTAGGCAGCGTCGGAAAGATTCCCAATAGTTCCAGAAACTCTGCCAGTATTCTCTTTATAGAAGACAGGCTCTCACCGGACTTAAATAAATTTGCAGCGATTGAAAGAAATCCATTTGTCGCCAATGGTTCAGGAACAATGACTGATCGACTAAACTACCCAATCGATTTTGGGGAGGTAGGGCATAATCTTCCTATCATGGATATTTTTGTCAACGGCCAGCACTTCCCTTTGACGGTAGGGGCCTATGTCTTTAGAGTCATTTATCCGCAAAATGACACAGATGCAAAAGGAGATGCTTGTCCTCCTGATTTTATGGGGCCTGATCATGGTCCAGAATTTATCAGATGCCTTCGTCAGGAGCATGAATGGAAAGAAGGATCACCCACATTCTATCAACAGATTGTTAACGGAACACAAGACTATAACCCCCTCGCTTCCAAAGACAGTTGGGACCTATTACGCAATAATTGGGACAAAAATCGTCTCACTAAGCCTATTACGGGCAATGTTTTCTCGGATGATGTGGATGAAGGCATTATTCGTAATTATATTGCCTGGCAGTGGAAGCCTATCAAAGGCGTAGGCTCAAGTCTTGACTTTGGTTCAGACGATAATCCTAACTATCCTTCAATGGACTTTTTAGGGAATCTTAGAGAACAAACCGCTTATTATGTCAGTCAAAAACCTGTAGATAAATTATTGGCCATTTTAAGTTCACCTTCTCTGGCGTTTTATGAAATTAACCCTGGCGGCGGCGGTAGTTATGCAGCAGGAAACAGCGGGTACGTCTTATCGTTGACCGATGAATTGACTAATGCTCCAACAGGATTTAATTTTACAAACCCCAAAAGTTGTGACACAGGAAACGGTATGGGAGTTTTGTGCTTGACCCGCGCCCCATCGGCAGGAAATATTACAGGAGTTGTTGTTTTGGATAATCAGGCAGGAGATATTGATCTGGCCTATGATGATAAAACATCTCCTGGTCCTAAACCAGGTCTTATGCAGCAAATGGCCATTTACAGCTGGGTCGTTCCTCCGGATGGTAAAAAACAAGGAACATTCATGCAAATTAAAGAAGGAAAATTGTATAATCCTGAGACCCATCAAGTCGTGCGAAGCATTAGCAGCAAAGACCACGTGGATTTGATCTCACGCATGTTTCAACTGAGCAATAATACCCAGCGCTTTTGCAAGACAAGCATTATGTATGGATCAACTCCTGTTCCTTATTTGGCCGATCAAAGTCCTGATGCTAATCATCCTGTTCCAAATCCGGTTGAGGCATGTGGAGAGTGTAATAGTAAAAACATTAACAAAACTTGTTTTGATCCGGCCTCTCGGATTTTATTTATCAGGACATTGATAGGGGATGCAACCACACGCAAGTGGTTTACAGATGTAACCAAGGGATTATAAAAATGAAAAACAAAACAGCCCAATCCACGATTGAATTTACTTTTGCCATGGTTGCGGTTGCTTTGTTGATTTTTTCTTTGGTCAAAACTTTTCGATGGGTGGGTATGGATTACGCCCAAAGCGCCTATCTTCAAGAACAGTCTAATATTTTTGTTCATAACGATAAGTGTGAACAAAGAGGCGACTGCTTTAGTTTAAACGCTGAAAACAATACGCGTGGACAGCGATTAGGTGCTTTTACAAGGAAGTATTAATATGGATCAAAACACTAAGAAGAAAAAATATCGCGGACTATTATCATCATTTCAAAGAGGCCCCCAAGGGCAGACATCTTTGATTATGATTTTGATATTGGCTGCGGCTTTTATTTTTTATGCGATTTCCTTAAATTGGAGCAAAATTTCCAGTGTTAAAACAACGTTGTGGATGGCGAGTGTCACGGCCTCTGCTCAATCGGCGTCGATGTTTGCCAGCTATGGCGAAAGGGTCATTCAAGAGCAGCTTATTCCTTTAGGAGGCATTGAATACAATAACGGGAATCTTAGGCATGAAGAAAATGGCCTAGGGGTCCTTATCTTTAAGATATTTATTATTATCGTTGTAGCTATTTTAACCTGGTATATGGGTGGGTATCCTGCGGCTATTCTTGTGGCAGCCATGATGACAACAAGTTTGGTCATTGAATACATGGTCATTCGGCCCATGACATTTTCGATGTGGAACAAGCTGCAGCAAAACCTTCAGCCTGTCGACCAATTCCGTGAGTCTGCAATCACGACGGGGATGCAGCAAATCGTCACCGACAGCGTAACTGTGCCGGACCGCTTTGATTTAAATGTGAATGGTCTTTGGGGTGCATCGACAAATCCTTCGGACCCCATCAGTCGTTTTGCTTTGTTTTATACCGAACGATTAAAAGCCGTCAAACCACCAGATACGGCAGGGATTGAAGCCTTTCAAACAGGCCTTAATAATTTAATCACTCAACCAACACCAGCTAATATCATGGGTCCAACACTAGAAGAGCCGGGACTTGGGTTTACCCCCTATTGCACAGGAAAAAATTCTTCCGACCCACAATGCAATCCTCAGTGCACAGGAATTTTCAATAGACCTGCACTAGGTAATAAATCTTCTGGGTTTGGATGGCGGTATACCAAAGATACTGACCAGATCACTTATTATGTTCCAGGACAATGTATTCAAGCTAATGGCACAAAGTATCGTCTGCAATATAATAGCGCAAAAGAAGGAGGCCCTAAAAAAGCTGATCCTAATGATCCAACTAATTCTTTTCGATACCGTTTAGGCTTCGACGACGAAATAGGAAAAAGTTTAAATAGCGACAAAACCAATGGCTCAATAGATGGCTCTCCCGTTTACCATCCGGCTACATCTTTAAAAAATGGACTTGTTTTTCCCATGCTTAATCAAATGTATAAGATAGATCCTTCTATCTATGAGCCCGTGGCTCTTGGAGCTTTGAGTGCTGATCTTTCTAAAGAGGCTCAAGCGCAGTATTCAAAATTATATACGGACAGCGTCACGCCCATGGCTAACTATTTGGCAGGTGATGTTGATTGCGCACAAATGAGAAACTCATCCGAAGGCTTTTATTGGAAAAAAGGGGCAGACCGCTATTGCTCAGGATTTGTGCAAAGCTATCCTTTAGAAGTAGCAAGTCTAGCCAATAAAAATGTCAGCTACGCTCCATCCACAGCAAGCCAAGAGCCTAATTATCATTGGCCATATTATCAGTGTCAATACATGCTTAACTCCCAAGGAGAAATTCAGCAATGCGCAGACAGTCCTAATAAGAAACTTTGGCCTCAAGACCGCATGGACAATTTGGTGTATCAAATCAACGAATTTATTCAATTTAACAATACCATTAAAGGGATGGACAAAAAAAGTTTGGTTGCTTCTTTTGATCAATGGTATCAAACTGTAATGCCTTTTATTGCTCCTCGATGTTCAGAAGGAAATAGTAATACGCCACTAGATCAATTTGTTTCGGTCAATTTTAAACACATGACGGTCTTTACAAGTGATGCGGCTATTTGCAATCCAGATGCTCAAGGATACATGTATCAATGGATTTATGATTTGCAGAATTGGCAGAAGCTGATTAAAGACCCTGCGGACCCTAAAAAAGGGTGGATCAATCAAAGTTTTGGGGACCCAGCAAAAGATTTATGCAGTGGAAAACTTTCGAATTCGGACCCTATGAACCCAGGGATTGCAGAGTGTTTGGAGAATAAATCCATCTATACGAAACAATTGGATAAGTGCGATAATAATTTTCCTAAACCTACAGAACAGGATGAACATGGGCAATGGATTTATAGCAATGTGTATTTAAATCCAGAGTGCATTGAAGTCATGTACCATCGTCAAACCCAACCATCCAGATTTTTGACCACGTTATCAGGAACATTTACAAATATTCCTTCATTCCCGCCGCCTTCAGATTTTAAGTTTCCTGTGAATAATAAAGAAACCTATTTCGCTATTAAAGGCTGGGTTAAAGACAACCGTATCTTAATGGATGCAGTGTATAACAAGAAAATCGTTGTTCAGAATTTGTATAAGTATGCTCAGCAATCCGCTAGTCTTTTTGAAGAAGGGGCCCAAGAGTTTAGTCGATTCTTAGGTCTGGGAGCTCCGGCCTATGCACTGATGGATAGTGTTTCTGATCGCATAAGTTCGATCAAACGATTGCCTAGTTTTGCTATCTATGGGTGGAAGGACCATAAGGGACCTATTGGCAGTAATACCAATAATGAATTGTGGCATTTGGCACGTATTGAAGTGGCCCAGCCAGGTCGATTGCCGTGGATTAAGATTACCAAACACGGGGCTTTAGGTTCTAATGTGCGCTATACCTATACCGATGGGCAGGGGGATGTTTTGGTCAGAGCCACCCGTTGGGACCAAAGTTTCGATGGAGGAATAGCCAATTTTGCTAATGGTCTTAAGATATGGAAATTTAGATATGGGAATCCTAAATATAAGGATACGGACACAAACACCGGCGGAGAATTAGAGAATATGTGTATGGAGAAAGATACCGGTGCGGGAGGAGTAATATTTGGATATGGTCTTACTTCAGACACCAGAGCTGCATTGCAAGCGAATTTGCCTCATAATCCTTCTGTTCAAAGTAATTCTTCGGAAGGCAAGGCTTATTCAACGGCTTTCATGCTGAATTTAGATCCAAGAGCCAGCACAGATAAGCTCACATCTCAGATCAAAGATCCAGTGCCTGATAAAAACACGTGCCATTTCGCAGATAAATGCGGAACATTAAATGACTATGCCGCATGCTGTGCGAAAGCGCCCTCGGGATATTATGGCAAAGACTGGCAGCAGTATTGTCAAAAAACAAATTTGGCTCGATGCCAGAAAAACAAGCAAATCAAAGAGATTATTGATAATTTAAAAGACACAGAAGGTTGTTTTTATGGGGCTACAGATTTATTAAACACAGGAGTTCAATCTATTTCAGGGGCGCACTTTGGTGTCCCCAATGAAAAACCCTATCACTTAGGTATATTCTTTCACAGTTCAGCAGACGCAAAAAAACAGGGAGTTTTTACAAGGGATACGTATAATGATCATTCCCAATATGACTAAAAAGAACTTTAAGAACAATCAGGGAGCGAGTTTGATTGAGTATGCTTTTCTGATTATTCTTATTCTCTCAGCCATGTGGGTCATGAAAGACATGATCAGTCGTGGAATTTTTGCCAAGTACAGGCAATCTGGAGAAAGTTTTGGATTTGGTCGTCAGTATGATGCTAAACGCACGAGTGTGTGCAGGCAGGACGTCAAAAGTTATAAAGACGATGGTACAGTCAATGAAGTAAGCGAATTTTATGATGAAGATTGTTATCAAACCCGTGTTAGGCGTCCGGCGAGTTTCAATTTAGAAGCACCGGGAACCTGGAACACCGAAGGCGGATGCCCTGCATGTGACCCCGGCAACACATCGGATTCCAAAGCATGCTTTAAATGTGAGGATGACATTAAAAAACAATGCGCTGTTGATCACGCATATTGTTTGCAATAGAATGACGTAGAGACGCAAAATCTTGCGTCTCTACAGAAATATTTAAGGACATATGATTACACTTATTTTATTTTTGATTTTTATTTCTTTTGCAGCATTGACGTATAGCCTTCTTCCCATCTTGACCAGAGGCGCAACAGACATCAATCAGCGTCAGGCCCAGCAGGTCTTAAATAATGCAGATCTTTATTTGCAAGATGCAGATTTGCAAAAGGCCCAACGCATTACGCTCGTCATGCCCGCTGTTCTGGCCATTTGTGGTTTCTTGTTTTTTCCAGAAAATCTTCGCGTTCCAGGGGCTATTATCGGAGTGATCGTTGGAATCATTATCCCGCGTATTTATGTTTCTAGCCTTATCAGCAAAAGAAAAGAAAAGTTTAATGATCAGCTGGTTGATGCTCTGATGATTATGTCGAGTTCTTTTCGAGGGGGGCTTTCTTTGGTGCAGGCGATTGAGGCGGTCGTTGATGAAATGCCAGATCCTGTTAAGCGAGAGTTCGGAATTGTTTTGGGAGAAAATAAAATGGGCGTTTCTTTGGAAGAAAGCTTGACGCGTCTACAGGTTCGCATGCCATCGGTTGCCCTTCAACAAATGATTACAGCCATCTTGCTTGCTCGTGAAACAGGCGGTAATCTGCCTGTGATTTTCTCAAGGATTGTCAGCACCATTCGAGAACGAAAGAAAATTGAACAAAATCTGAAGACATTAACCATTCAAGGAAAGATTCAAGCCGTTGTCATGACCCTCCTTCCTCTGTTCTTTGTGATGGGTGTTAGTGCGACGAATCCAAAGTTTTTTGATGTCATGTTTCGTCTCCCCGAAGGCAGGCAGATGTTAATGGTTTGTGTTGTTCTATGGGTTGTTGGGGCTATATTAATTTGGAGAATCAGCAAATTTAAGGAAGTTTAATTTATGTTAACCATGGCCATGTTGTTAGTTTTTCTAGCTATTTTTGCGGCGATCTTAGCTTTCATTCCTTTTGATAGTCGTCCCACATTAAAGTTGGACATGACATTGACGCCAAGCCCCTTTGGACAAGAAATACAGACCAAAAAGAAAAGCCCTCTTTCCGGTCTAGTAAGTCTTTTAAGAAAGGCGGCTTTTTTTAATAAGCCTTTTACCAAGTCGGATTTAGGACAAAGAATATTCAGAGATTTGTCCTTAAGTCAGACACCCATATCGACGGAAGAATTCCTTTTGATAAAACAAATTTTGGTTGTCGTCCTTATTTTGATTTCTATCAAGATCAATCCAGACCCCTCCTTCTTAATGTTTTCTGTTTTAATGGCGGTTGCAGGTGGGTATATTCTTCCCGAATTCTGGCTACGTATGCGAGTTAAAAAAATTAAAGAGTCCATTTTGCGTGATTTGCCAGATACGGTTGATCTTTTAGGTCTTTGCGTGAACGCTGGTCTTGATTTTATGATGGCCCTTCGTTATGTGGTGGAAAAGTCACAACCCTCAGTCATCATCGAAGAGCTTAGGATCATGATGCAGGAAATCAATGTAGGTAAGCCTCGCAGGGATGCTCTGCGGGATTTATCTAGGAAATATGAAATGCCGGATTTGGCGACCTTCTCTCGTACCTTGATCCAAGCAGATCGCATGGGTACCTCGGTGTCAGAGGCCCTTAATATTCTCTCCGAAGATATGCGCGAAACCCGCTATCGCAGAGGCGAAGCCATGGCGCTCAAAGCCCCTCTTAAAATGCTTATTCCCCTGTTATTGTGCATTTTCCCAGTTGTGGCCCTTTTAGTCGCCGGCCCCATCTT
The DNA here is from genome assembly GCA_044225175.1 of Candidatus Omnitrophota bacterium. GTDB lineage: Bacteria > Omnitrophota > Gorgyraeia > Zapsychrales > Fredricksoniimonadaceae > JACQCF01. The sequence continues at coordinate 188,933 of JBGAJA010000002.1, forward strand.
CCTAGACTTCATGCACAACAACCCTCTACAGAACTTAGCCAAATAAAAAGGTGTCAGACACCTTTTTATTGACTATTTTTAGATGAATAATTATCATTTTGTCATCTGATTCTCCCCATCAGAAGCAATCCATACCCCAATTGCTAAGTAATTTCAAAAAATCAAAATTCCTATCCAAAAAGGTGTCAGACACCTTTTTGACATTATCTAACCTCCCCGTTCAAGAAAGGTCAATATGCCTCGAAAACCACGAATCATCATCCCAGGAGAAATGTTTCATGTAACCCAAAGAGGAAATTATCAACAACCTGTCTTTGAAGATGATCAAGACAGGGTAGTTTATTTAAAACTTTTACAAAAATATAAACAACAGCATGCTCTTAATCTTTTTGCCTATTGCTTAATGAGTAATCATGTTCATTTGATTGTAAAACCAGAAGATCATACTTCCTTAGCTAAAACAATGGCCCATACCCATCAGAACTATGCTCTTTATTTTCATAAAAGAAGAAAACGTCAAGGTCATTTATGGCAGCAAAGGTATTATTCCTGTTTGCTATATGGTCAGCATATTTTACAGGCCATACGATATGTGGAAAGAAATCCAGTAAGGGCCGGTATGGTCGCTCAACCTTGGGAGTACGTTTGGTCCAGCGTTAACGCGCATCTAGGTAAAGTATATAAAATAATTACGTTAGAAGATAGTTCAGCTTTAATAAAAGATTCGGAATGGAAAGATTTTATTAGCTCTCCAGAAGACCTGACTCAAAATGATCAGCTTAGGCAAAGAACTCTCAAAGGATCTGTTTTAGGTGCGAAAGAAGACATTCAAGCTTTAGAAGAACGCCTAGGTCGCAAAGTCATCTTTATCCCTAAAAAAGTAAAGAAGATGTCAAAAAGGTGTCAGACACCTTTTTGATGGTCTTAGGCAGGTCTTATTTGGGTGTAAATGGGTTTTACAGCTATTTTTCCAGTCTGGAACATATTTGGTTCATCCAGACTGGAAATTAGCTAAAAAGGTTATTTACGGTTAAATAATGGCCATTTAAGAAGATTATATAATTGCAGGCTGGCTTAATTGTAAAAATAGATCAAAAAGGTGTCTGACACCTTTTTGATTACTATTTTTAAGAAAGCCTTTTCTTGGAATGGGTGGATAAGAGGGGTTTTTTGGTTTCAAAAGGGGGTTGATATAAATTTAGGACGAACCGAAAAAAGCTTTCTTAGAAGGCACACCCCATCCTTTAAAAATAGATATTCCATAAACTATTTGATTTTAATAGGTTATAACTTAGAAAAAATAATTAAAGTGGTGGATGAAAATTATTTTTATGACATTTTATATATAAAAACTGATTTCAATTTTATTTTCTAGATTAATTTAAGTAGAATCGTAAACCATTGGTACTAAAGAGGATAAAATTGAAATAATATTTTGGAAAATTTGCCATTTGTATATAATATGTTATACTCGTTGCATCAGGTAATTACCGTCGACAACTTGAAAATGTATCAAAAAATAAATGGATAAAAACGAAGAATTCGAAAATCCAATTTCCTCTAACGAGGGCATCAAGTCTGATGGATCAGAGTCTGTATCTGCAGATAATATAGATATAGGCCACTCATCAGAATCTTCTTATTTGAAATTTCCAGAAAACCTTTCCCCCGTCGCTGCTAGTACGAACCCCGAAGAAAGTTTTAATTCTATCGACGACAAAGACTTTAGAAATGGATCCGCCTTTGGCGGAGACCCAAGTCTCATTCAAATTCCACGCGCTGATCAAAATCCATTTGTAAGTAACTTTAAACAATGGATCAAAGCGGTTGCTATTTTTGTATTAATAGTATTTATACCTGATCAAATAAGCTGGGCTTTTGGGTATAATCCACAAGTCCTTTATAAAGATTTGCCTATTACAAGCGCCCCTATGTCATCGTCGGTGATGAATATGGCGGCCAATGACGCCGGCAAGATTTTACCTCACCAACAAATTTCCGGTTCCGTTGAATATTTGCTTAACCAAATCAAAGACAAAGAAAATCTTCGTGTGCAGTTGAACGTAGAGAATCCTAAAGATGCAAACAAATCCGCAGCTCATCAACTTGAAGTGGACACAAAGATTAAATTCGACAAACAAACCATTCAAGAAATTACAAAATGGTTGTCTCAAGAGAATCTAAACATTCTTAATTGCGGTGTTTATTCCTTGCAAAAATTGCTTGAGCACAGAGGCATCAAACGCTCGCTGGAAGAAATTGCTGTTTTAACAATCGCCACCGATTTAATGACCAACATTATTAAAATCGGTGAACCAAAACTCAAGACCACATTATTCTCAATGGCTAAAGTTGGAGATGCCTTAGGTTTAAATTACAAAGCCATCAAGCTAGAGGCAAAAGACGAATTAACATTACCCACGCCTTTCATTGCCTCCATCAAAGGCGAACACTTTGTGACTGTCAAAAAAGTGACAGACACACAAGTTTTTGTAGAGGACTTAGGCCAATCCAAAACATTAGATAGAAGAATTTTTGAAGACAGCCTGACTGGTTTTGCTTATGCCAATGTTGGCGAACATTTTAAATCTGAACTTTACGAAGTAGTCCCTGAAGCTTTGCAAGCATTTGTCTGGGGAGATAAATGGCGTGACCGCACCGGAGACTTGCCTGGATTGACCAACTGGAACCAAGTCATTATTACTGGGGTCATTCAAGTGGCCATGTGCTTTATTCCCTTAGCTGGAGAATATGTGGGTGCATCGGCCGGAATCACAGCCACAACAACCATGGAAGTCACCAATAGCGCAGGTGAATTAATTGCAGCCGGTGCTATCGCCATGGCTGCCAGCCAATTAGCCGGAAACATTGCAACAGTTTGTACGATGAAAGGTGCCTGTAATGCCACGACGGGATTCTTATTAAGTACGGCGCTTTCTGTTGGTTTGACCATGGGAGCAAGCTCTGCTGCAGGTATAGCTCACGGAGGATTTGCCAATAATATTTTAGGAAAAGAAGCTAATCCAGTTTCAAAGTTTGCCGTAGATTTTGCTTTTAATTTTTCTATGGGACTTGTCGCTGGTTATGCCAGCCTTGAAGCAACCCGAGCTGTTCAAGAAGCCATTTGTAAAGATTCGAAAAAATGCTCAGGGACTCAAGCCATTCTCTCCCAAGCACTCGGCACTATTGCTGGATCAGTTGCTTCCATTGCAGCAACCACAGTCACTGCCTATGGGCTATCTCAAATGCCTGGCAAATTTGGTGAAGCCGTTTCAGACACTTATGGATTCAGAGAAAAGAATGCTGCCAAGGCCGCTCGCGAAAATGTGGTGAATAATCAACCTGAAATTAAGCAGAGTGGGGATGCTATCATTAAAGCAGCTACCATAGATAATCTACCCGCTGACCAAGTCCTGCAAATAGATCCTCATTTTACAGACACACCTCAAAACAGGGCGATTGTTCAAGACTTGCAAAGTCCAACTCCTGGAACTGTTAATGAAGCCATAGGTAAAGTCAGAGAAAGCCTTACTCAAGACTATAGAAATGAAGGTGTTGGCACATGGGCAGCGGATGATGCCATTAAAAATAATCCTGATTTGGCCCCCCAACGCGCAGAAATGATTAGAGACCTGAAATCCGGTGTGGTTTTAGGAAGTGATGGAAACTATAGTTTTAATAATCCAACTTTAGAACCAGCTGTTCTTCATGCCATGGACAATGCCAATGCCTGGCACAATACTTCTTTTGGCCAAGTGATGTCCGACATGGCCATCAGCCAATTGCCTGCGATCGCCGGACAGTTAACAGGAATGATTGCCCAAATCGTCGCCTACAAAGCAGGAGGCGTTGATCCTGATAGTGGAATGTCCCAAGGATTAAATCAATTCTTTAGTTCAGCAGGAAGCTTGGCGGCAGGTTACGGCATGCAGCAATCAGGCATGGTCCCAAGAAGCACATCCGAAAATATTTCAGCAGCGATCAAAACAGGTCTTATCCGATCTGCCTTTGCCTTAGGTTTAGGAATTGTGGAAGATAAGATTATTGAGAAACCAGCCAAAGGGTCTTCCGCCCGCGCTCAATGGCGTTATGAAGAAAAATTGGCCCAGCTTCGCGCTTTCAATTTTGTGGCCTCCAGCTTTTTAACAGGGGCCATCATCGCAACCACCGATGAACAAAATACCGGTATCGAAGGCGTATCCGTAGACTCTATGAAGAACGCCATTGCCCAGCGTGCCCGAGCCAAAGCCTCTCAAGAAGCTGAAAACAATCCCTACATGATTAATTATGCAACCCAAGAAACAGATACTCCACAAATGGATACGTCTAAGGGCCCATTATATGGAAAGATGATGGAAGATTTTAAAACTAAAGCAGGAGAAGATGCTTACCAAGCAACCATGGACAGTATGAATGTTTCCTGGGGACGTCGAGCTTTGTTTTCAAGCCTTCATATAATGGGCAACACGGACAACAGCTTTGTGGCTAACTTCATGGGAATTCCTGAATCACGAAACTATTACACCAATGGCAGCTGGGGTCCAACCCAAGGAGCCTATGGAGTCACACCTGGACCCAACAATTTTGTGGCCTACAGTAATACACTACAGCAGTTAAGCGGATGGACAGTTAACATGGCCCTCCAAGCTGATCAAATGTGGAAAGACATGAAGGAGACCAATAATTTGATCACAGGAATGCCAACGAGTGCAACTAATGTCGGCGGCCTAGTTGTGGCTGACTATATTGGCGCTCCTCAGAGAATGACCCAGGAACGCCTCCATGATCAATGGGTGTTGCAATTATTCAGTTCCAAAATGTTAAATCCCAATCGATTGAATTACAGCTATATCAACTCGACTCTTCAAAATGCCAACATTGATAATTATGGTCACTATTTGCCAGGGGCCATTGTAAGCGCCTTAACCAAACCAAAAGTTTATGATGTCACCAAGAATGAAGACGGAAGCTTCTCTTATATAAACGAGGACAATCAGAAAGTTACTTTAGATAAACAAGAGGAACAAGATATTTCTTACAAACCTGTTTGGGATGATAAGGGCAATCAAACCACCGCTCCAATTTATGTCGATGATAAAGCCCAAATTGCTGCCATCAAATGGGGATTGCCTGTGGTTCGTATGGCAACGGTATTAGGTGACAATGGCGGATTTAATTTAGTGCAAGGCGATGTGACAACCATGAAAAGCGGCGTGACAGGTAAGGATGAAACTGTGTATGTGGGTCGAGGATTTAGAGGAGTTGAATTAGATGTGATCAATCATCGCGGCAATGGATTCATTGAAAGAACTTGGGTCAATCCTAATGATGAGAGAAGAGAACATATCCGCATAGGCGGCAAAGCTTACGTCGATCCAGCAGAATTAGAAAGCCAATTAGAAACGTTACGTAACGAAGGAAAGACGCTGGAGATTCAAGACCGCACAGGTAATCTTTTAACAATTACGGCTAAGACTGAGGAAGAACTCAAAAGTAAAATCGACAGCTTAGATGATGACACCGTCTCAAATTTTGCCACAAGCTATGGTCCATCAGTCAGCAATGAGGCTGTATCGCAAGAAGGCAGAGACAAGCTCAAACAAAAATTGAGTCAAGATTTCCAAGCTCAAAACAGCGGTCCTCAGAAATGGGGCTATGAATATGACGTCTCTGGACAAGCCATAGGTTTTAAAGATACAGACGGAGAAGCCATTGCGCTCAATCAAGTGACCCAGCGATTGGTTGAGAAACATAACCATCAAATGAATGAAGCAACCCAGGGACTGGTACCTATTGTTAATGGGGCCATATCTGCTCCATTAGTCAATGCCGATGGACGTTCCTTAGCTGCAGAAAATGGAGGTAATAAAGCTGCTCAATTATTGGCTGGAAGAAATTTCTGGGTGGAAGGTACAACAGAAAGCCAAGAAATGCAAAAGTTCATCAAAACCTCCGGAGGCATTCACAATATTATTGGGGGAGATGGACGAGGGTTTAATTTCAATTATAGAGGTACGTACGATAACTCCTCTTTAAACTTGCAGCTTCCAACAACTACCCATGAAATGAAGGATGGCAAAGCCCAGCCTGTATTCGTCAACCAAGCCATTTTTGGAAATAAAAATTTCAGCAGCATGTACATGACGGGGGCTATGTCGGATGGAACATTCTGGTCTACCAAGGACGGCTCAGCCATTTCTTCGGCATTTTTAAGTTTCGATTCCCTAAGCGGAAGGATTGCAGGGTATAACGAGAGTATTGTAAGTTCGAAAGAAGGTCTTCAATACAATGATTTCCAAAACGCTTATCAACAACAATTGGCCCCAGATCAAAAATTTGATTCTGCTCAAATGGCCGCAGCTGCTGGTCCTTTAGCTGCCCAACGATATTTAGCTGCCCATGCGTTTGCGGCTCGCTTAGGGACTTTGAATGCTTCTCCAGCCAGTTCGATGGTTGCTTTCCAAGCCTTTGGACGTGATGACCAAAGGGTCACAGACACGCCGCTGTATGAGGACCAATTTGTCTACAGTCCTCAAGCTAAGCAAAATGCAGAAGAACCCGATACGTATGAAGGTTCAGCTATACCTACATCTCACGTAGATAGCAAAAAGCTGAATATTCAAGGCCAAGGATTAGTGTATTCCTCGGCCAATCAAGCCAACATGTTTGCCATCAATAAAAGCGTTAATCAGAACAGTCGATTCACTTCTGGTTTGATGACCACATCGCCTTTGAATGTCCTCGATCAAGGAACACTAACAGCAACCGTTAATCATGGAGAAGTCGTTTTCAAATCATTTGCCGAAGATGCATCCGGTAACGTCACCGATTTCGCTGGGGCTCCATCTATTCAAGGAGATACCGCTACAAAATCCAAGGCATTCGCAAACCAATTACAAAGTCCAAGCCCGTTAATGTTGTCAGATGTACAAGCGGATAATGAGGCATGGAAAACTCAATTCCCAGCATTAGATATTTTCTCAACTACCAATAGCAATTCTCCCCAATTGAAATCCATGATTGAGGAAGGTATCAAAAACACTAACCCAGAGAACTCTACTTTAACGGTTAATTTTAATAATGGACGTTTGGCCAATATGAATTTCCAAGGATATTTCGGGACCCAAGCAGGATCATCCTCCAGTGGAATATTATATGAATCCCAGGAATCTTCTGGAGGCAGCAAGGATGAAGGTTGGAAAGGGGCCACAATCGCCCCATTTGTCTTTCCTTCTGAAGCTGCTTTGCAAAGCAATCCAACCTTACGTAAATTAGCGTTGAATGACAACTCCCAGGTGGCCGCTACATTTAATTCTCAATCAGGCGGTTTACAGGTCAAGTTTGGTAAGGGAAGTATTCTATATTCTGACTCTACAGGTGGTTTGAATCCATTTAATCCAACATTAGATTATAAGGGCCAAGCGTATTCTCAAAATGAATACAACAGTGCTATTTATGTTGGCCAAAATTCCGATGGAAGCCCAACGCACATGAGATTCGGGTGGGTGGCAGATAGAGATCAGAATGGAAACATTAAAAAAGATGCTCGAGGAAATACAGTTTTTTTAAGTCCTACATCTACGCTGTTAGTTGATAAAACTACATTTACCAATAAAGAAATATTTCTTAATAATACTTCTCGATTGGATTTAGAAACATTCACATCTGAAGAGTCCCACGTCTTTAAAGTCAATGATGCATCCAAGCCATTTGTCTGGAACAGCGGGAACTGGGAATTACCCGCTGATAGCAAGTCGCTATCTGTGGGTGTCAATTATGTCAAAAGTCAGTTAGGCAAAGATTTAACTGATCAGAAGAAAGTTGCGGACGCCAATGCCATGATGGCTTCCTCGCAATTAGGACTAACGCCAATTAGGGGTGTGACTGAAGATGAACAAAAGAAATTCTATCAGGCTGTTTACAGCGATATCAAAGCTGGTCCAGGAGGTGTGTTCCTTTATCAACCTACGCCAAGTGAAACACACAATCAGCTTTTAAGTAATATCTTTCTAAGTCCTGTTTTAAATACCAGCTTAAGCAATCCTTTATCTCAAATTGGAGTTGGTCAAGTCATCAATAATATGGAAGGAAGTGTATCTAATACAGGAGATTTTGCCCAAAGTGGTTCTCATTCCATTTTGCATGATTTAAGAAGCAAATTCGATCAAAATCAATCCCCGCAGCCAACAGCTAATGCTGATCAGGCGCCCGCAAGTGTTCGTCTTCCTGCTGGAGACAAAGCCACAACAACCATTAATCCGCTTGTTCAAGGCTATGTTAATCGTGTGGACACGACAGCTGGAGGCGTGTGGTATGGAGAAAGTTCAAGGTCTTTACATAACAATGTGACAAGTGAAAACAGTCTTATACTAGAGAATGAACCTGAATATGCCATCTTAGGACAGGCCCAATTTAATGTGGGAGATCAAACACATTCATTTAGCGCAACAACATATTTTAGACCCAATAGTACAAGGATTGTCGGTCAATTAGGTCAAAACGGATACACATTAAGAGGTGTAGGCAATGCAGAATCAGCGATGGATATGTTTGACGGTGGATATTTAGCTGTTTCAGATAATGGGCCACATCCAGGTTTAGGGTTGGGATATGCTCGAACCATTGGCATTGATCGCGTGACGAAAAATGGCCAGGAAATTTCCAATGGTTTATGGACAGCTAATGTGGGCTCTGTTCGAAAAGCAATTGGTTCTATTCTAGGATTTCCAGGACGCAGCGATGGTTCATTTAGTTTAGAAGACGGAAAGATGGTTGTTTCCTCAGATACCGCAACCAACAATCTTCTAGAAGGCAAAGCTTCGTTCCAAGGATTTGCCCGTGCCGAAAATGGTGTGGAAGATGTAGCCATGAATTTCAACAGTCTTCAATATACGCCTAATAATGAAATCATGTTTGTAGCAACTGCTAAAGATAATGCCCAAGAAGGTAAATTCCCTATTTCTGGAGAAGCTTTTATAGGGGGAGCAAATCCTTCTAATGGCGCAGCTGGAGCAGCTGCAGAAAAAACAGATCCTGGTATTGCTAATATCGCCCGCCTTAGAAATCCACAAGGAAACAAAGATGTAGTCTTGGCCCTCGTCGGGGGTACAGGTGGAAATGCCAATGAACAATTAGGTGTTCTTTACTCGACCAATGGATTTACATTTAATCCTAATGCGGAAGGTTCCAAGTATTCATTTGTTAATGGAACCAACAACAGCAATCGAGTTTATTTTGGAGACCACAATTCCGCTTGGGGGCTTGGTTTTGGTATTGAAGGTGGACGTAAAGTAGGATTAGAGGGTAGCGAACCAACCTATTTCAATAACACCCGCCAAATCAATGAAGCTGGAACAATCACCGACGAGGAACAAGGTTTCACATATGTCTTTGAAGGGGACGCCAAGAAGGGTTCATGGAATTTAGCTAAAGAAGACAGCTTGTTCCCAGACACGATGAATAAAGGTTTGACTCCACAAAGACAGGCCGTAATTTATAGTGGAAAAGCTAAGGGTATTGGGATCACTCAGAATTATGTTGATTTCATGATGAACCAAGAAGGAACGCTTCAGTATCTACCTTTAAATGCTAACCATGCTAAAATTCCAAGAACAGTCGTGGCAGACACACCCATTGATTCTTCTTTAGATTTTGAAACTTCCCAAGGCATTGCAGCCCGCGCTAGCGCGGATACGGGGATTGGTCTGACTGCGTTCAATGCACCAGCAGAGTTATCGACTCAAAACACTGCGGAATTTACAAGTCCAAATTCATTTGGAGATAGTACACCTAAAACAAACAACACGTCTTTAATTGAAACAGCCCTAAGTTCCAAACCAGTTTCCCAAACAAATGATCTGGGTATTGATTTACTTTTACCTCGACAAGCATCTTCTGCCATATCCAACATGGATTCAAGCAGATCTCCTCAACAAATTTTGACCGCTCCTGAAGACCCTGCTTTTGAATCAGTCACAGGAAGTGGACTTACACGCCAGGTTGGCACAACAGCTAATGGTACTCCTATCTATGAAACAGAAATATCTTCGGATGACAGTTTGGTTGCAAGGGCCCCAGAAAGTGTAAGAGACGTAAATCAAATCACATTGTCCTATGCCCCTATGTATCAGGGTTTTAACCATCTTTTTGAAGGTCAATTCCAAGCTGAAAAATTAGGCAGCAAAAACCAATTCATTTCCGGTGTCCAAACGGATGCTCAAGGCAATTTAACAGGTGGTTATATCGTGGCTGCTGAAAACCATGAGTATAACAATCCAGCCAGCTTGACCAATCGTCCTTTGGCAGGATATCAAGTGTGGTTAGGCCAAGACGGATTTGCCAAACGCGGCATGAGAAGCGGCTGGGTGAACATGACAGCCACAGGTACAGCTAACCTAGCATTAAAAACAGGCGGTGTTGTTCAGGCAGAAGGATTGTTAAGCGGCATTAATTTTATGGCGGTTGAGGGTGTCGGTCAGCCTAAGTTTTTAAATTTCAATGTAGCTCAAGCCCAGATCGATGGCAGAAATTTTGATGTCACATCCGGTGTTTATAGCGAAGGGGTTAATAGCGGCAAACCTTTTGTGGATGTAACAGGCGAACATATGCCTCTTGTCTTATCAGAGATGTCTGCCCCACGATCTGTTCCAAGTGCATCTTCACCAACAGACAGTGAACATACCGATACACAAAATCCTTACCGTGATCCTAAGATCACTGGACAATTAATGGTCGATGCCACAAGCAATGAATTTATGACAGCTGCTCAAAAGGCAGGATACAGGACCATGAATGTTGTTAATGGTACAAGCGATGTCACAGAGGTCAATGGTCAAGAACGTGTTAGTGTAGGGATATCTAATCTTAATAATCCATCATTAGGATTCTCAGGAGATTTTACCAACACGGTCATTGGCACACAAGGAAATCAACCCTTGACATATGGTGTGCAAGTGGATTCAACAGGCAAACCATTAGCACGATTCTATGCACAAAACGACAATGCAATCAATGATCTGATTGCCTTTGATTCCAGTGCAACGCCTGTCAATATCGGCGGCGGGGCCCGTGGCGTTGGCGGCAATGAAGTTGTATTCCTTCATCAAGCCACTGTTCAAGGCCAAGACGGCAGGGCGCAACAAACCAAATATGCCCTTTCTCAAGGTGTGAACGTTAAATGGAATGCTCAAGGGGCTATTGAACAATTAAATGGATTCAACCATGTAGCCACAGATAATGAGGGGACAGGGGCTAATGCCACACCTAACTGGCAATTGGCCACATCCAAGATTGACAATGGCAAAGCTGTATTCTCTTTAATAGGAGACAATGCTCATGGAAGTTTCTTCTTACCTCAAAGTGTCTCCTCTTCGGATGATGCAAAGCAAGCTGGTAACCCAAATCAACCCAAAGCGCAGGATATTAATGCTACACAATTAAGTGCTTCTATTGCGGATGGTGTAGTTGGACTTCGTGGAGACGGACTAGCTTATGATTTGACATTCGGCCATAAAGGAACAGGCTCTATTCAAACGGATTTAAGGAATGTCAACATTGACAACAATACTGGACTCACTGATTTGGCCTATGGCTTACAAACCAATATCAACTCCAAAGACCAAACAAGCACAACAAATGCTTTGATTGCAGATAATGAACGTCAATTGTCATTTAACGGGGAAGGACAAATTTTAAATAAAAATGTTTCTGCCAAACCAGCTGATATGGATTCAACTACCTATCGTGAGTTGGCTTCCACCAGGGCCAATTTGATCGGCGATGTCCAAAGCGCTTACCAAGCATTCGATGCTGTTAAGACAAGTAAGAACGATGATCAAAGACAAGCTGCAGCCAAAGAATTGGTCACGGCTTTAGGGGAACTTCAAAACTTTTCTTTGACCGACGGAAAATTCTTTAATCATGCCTCCGAGCTATCTTCCAATATTTCTTTTGCCATAAGCGAAGTTGAAAAAGCAGCCGCTAGCCCTGTGCAATCTCAGAATAACCAAGAGCAAGCCGTGCACAGTATTTATTTAAATGAAATCAAAGATCTTCAGAATAAAAAAGCCCAACTCTCTCAAACGCCAACCGTCCAAGAGTTAGTTGATAAAGGTGATAATGATCCAATTAAGAGACAAAAAGCCGATGAAAACAGGAAAGAACTGGACCAAGTGGAAGAACGTTTAAACCGCTTGATCAATGGCGGGGAATCCATTACGGAAATGGAGCATGTGAATGACATCGCCAGCGGCAATTTAGATATTTCGACCATACAACAGAACAGCTTCTTAAGCGCTTTGGGGGCCATGAAAACATATGACACGGCTGTTGCTACTCAAGACATGGGCAAAGATAAAATGGGCGAGGCTTCTCAAGCAGCGTTCTCACAAGCTTTTGCAGACCATGCAGCAGGGACGGCCTTATCCAATTTAAATAATGATGATATGTACAACACCGTGCATCATGAATTTCAACACCAAAACATCAATCCTGGACAGGGAGAAATTGTTGCCTTCAACAAATTGTCTAATCTCTTCTCAGCAGATCCAAATAGCTTTAATGCCTTTGTTCCAAAAGAATACACAGATTCTCCGTATGAACGACGAGTGATGGCTGAGAGAATCATTGCCGCTAATCAAAACGGCGATTATGCCGCAGAAGTGGCTATGGAAGGTTTGGGATATTCGCAGCATAAATTATTGACTCTGGCAGGTTCTCTTTCAGACTTAGCCTCCATTGCAGGAATCCACGTAAGCAATCCAATTGCATTTAACACTTATCGCCAAACAGATAATGAACGATTCATTGAAGATGTGGTCAGTGGAAAAATTGCATTGAATGGTAATTTCGGTTTGTTAGATCAAATGGATCGCATCAAACAAGATGAATTAACTGGAGTTTCAGGTGGAGTTACCAAAGCTGCCCAATGGGTCTCAAATTTTGGATACACATTCTTTGTCCCAACGGATGATGCGTTAAGTCAGATGACGAATACCGGCATGGCCCTTCATGCCTCTGGTCCTGCTTCCTTAATTGCATCAGTAGTCACCGCACCTATTTCATTGGCAGCCGCTGGTTCTAATGCGGCTAGAATTACAGCCACAGAAATTGCAACGGAAGCTGCTGCAAATTCTGGAGTCAGAGCCGCAGGTAGTGCCGTTACAGAGGCTGCTTTGAATACAGGAGCTAAGAGTGCAGCGAAGTTTTGGTCTACATCGGTTAATCCAATGAATGTGGTAAATTCACTTTCTGGAATCAATTCTGCCAGAGGACTTAGTACAGCAGCCCTTTATCCTGTGATGAGAAGAGTAGGATTTACCGCAGGTAGTGTGGGAATTGCTAACGTGAGCAATTACATCGCTCACGGCGAGGCCTTATCTTCGGCCGAAAGCGGTATGGTGGCTGCCGGTGCTTTTGGTACAGCAACTGCCTTTGATGTGTTAGGGCAAGCCAATATGTTTAAAGTTAATGCAGCTGGTCAAACATCTAATTCTGGGATAGCTGGAAGATTAGTCACCAAAGCAACTGGTTTAGAATCAGGAGCAGGTTATCAGTCTTTAGTATTTGGAACACGGTTGGCTGCAAGTGAAGCTCTCACGGTAGGTGTTCCTAATGCGATCAGCTTCCTTAATACGGGACATGGCCTATCCTCTAAAACAAACTGGACATTGGCAGGGATTGGTTTGTCTTATCCTATCGCTCGTGTGGTCACATCGTCTTCATTCGTCCCAGTCGTCTTTAGCAGACGATTGACAGACGCTCCAAGCGTGTTTGGTACGGTCGCTCGAATGGGACAATCAGCAGTGTCTCAAGGATTACTCTGGGGCCAAATTGATGCCTCTGTGGCTGCAGCTCATTCAGCCATGGGCAATGGATCAATCACCGCCAGCGATGTATTCTTCAAAAATTATCTTCCTGGATTAGGCACAGGTGCGGCCTTTGGAGCTGTGACTGGTTCTATGCGCGGTGTAGTGGAAAGACCTATGACGCCTGATACGATGTTGAAAAAATATGCAGCTGCAGCCAGTATTGGGGCCACTGCTAATATTTTAAACGGCTGGATCAATCACGGTTCAAACTATAGCACCAAACAGATGTTAGAAGATGCAACTGTAGGCGTTGGCATGGGCCTATTTGGAATGGCTGCTTTGAAGAATCCAGAATGGTTCAAAAGTTTATCAACGACTAACAAACTGCTTGTAGGAGCTGGTGTAGGAAGCATAGCAAGAATAACAGATCAAGCGGTCTTTCATTCAGACTCTATTATTGGTTGGGAATCAGAAAAAGACCATCATTATACAAAGGGAAGAGCTTTAACGGATGCAATCGTAGGTGCAGGCATGGGAGCTTTAGGGGCCCACTTCATTGGGGGTACCAAATTAGGGGGGGCAAGTGCTGAAAGTGAAATTGCTAAAAAGATGCTTCCAGAGAACCTATTGTCCACAGCTACCTCAGGGGCATTGAAATGGACCTATGTTTCTCCCGCCTTCACATTAGGACAATCAATTTGGCAAGGAAGATTAGACAAATTAACAGCCAGAGAACTCATCGACTCTTCCATCGAAGGTCCTAGATCCGGTCGCTGGATGGGTGTTGCCTTTGATGCGGCCCAAGTCCATGGCACAGCCAGAAGTGTAGCCCAATTAGAAGAAGCAGGGTATTCGAAATTCGGCGCCAGAATGGTGGCTGGATTTGAAAATACCGTGATGAATATGCAAAAAGGCCCATGGGAAGGAAATTTAGGCAAGCACATTTGGAGCAACATCATTTACATGCCAGGGCTGATGAAAACCGTGGATGCTTTTACTCAAGCGGCAGATATTGGATTTGAAGTCAATGGTCAAAAGGTTTTTGGAGGATTGACAGACTTAAGAAACTCCATTGACGGCACCCAAAATTTACAACCTGTGATTGGCCGCTATGTCGTCAATGACAGAGGTGAGGCCACATACGCTCCTGATACAAAAACATCTCAATACTTTAGTTTTGGGGTCATGACCGCTTTGCCTGCTTATCAGCCAGGTGTTAGTTCATCTAATCAAGCAAGAACAATCGTGGATCTTTTAAGAACTCCAAATAGAACCGAGGGGGCTGCAGAACAAGGATGGTTTAAAAAGGTTGTCGGCAAAACAAGGTCTTATATCAGTGATCTTTCTAGAACTCAAAGACGAGGTGCGTTTTATACAGGATGGATTCCTTCCCGATTTTCTTCTTCGACTAATAATGTCGAACGAGCTAAGAAGGTGGTGGAAGCTTCGCCTCAAGCTAAGAGCACAACGCCCACAGAACTATCAACGGCTTCAAAGGTCACCTCAGCTATCGAAAGCTATAGAGCTTCTATGGGCTCACAAACAGCAGAGCAATTGACCATCGACCAGGCCCATATGGCAGCTGAATTCTCCAAGCTATCTGCCACTGACACAGATTTGCATGCGGCCGTTGGAGGAGATGTCGTTAGTTTCTTAAGAGATGTAAGACAAGCTTCTCAAAGACAATCGGTTACCGAAGCTTTAAGAGGGTTAAGTGACGGTACAAAAAGAACAATTTTAGGTAATGTCGACGCACCATCAGGCAGTATTGCAAAGCTTTTTGAAGCTAAAATTAAAGGTCTTGATTTCAACAATCTTCCCAAGGACATTGATCCAACTTTAAGAAGAACAATCAAAGATACCCAAAGTGCCCATGACCAATACACCAAAGACCTCAATGACGCATTTCGTTTAAGGACTGCAGTGCAATTCATTAAAGGAAGCCAAGGTATGACAGATCAAAGAGCTCGGGCCTATGAGTTCTTTAGAATTTTGGGAGCTATGCCTGAAAAAGGAGCTGAGGGACTTGGGAATGCTCAAGTCAAAGACATCGAAGCCGAACGAGTGACGCTTGAACGCTTGCACCAACAATACTTAGCTGAAGGTGGACCAGTAGAACGGTTCATTGGCGAGATTGTAGGCAGTTCACAAAGAGATTTGGTTAGAAAAGCCATGCAATTGACCAAAAAAGCATTTAGTGGTGGAAGCAGCGATGCTAGAAATCTTGATACACAAAATGTCCTTACAAAAATCCGCAATATCCTTGTAGACAATATGCAGTCACGTCTTCAAGTGAGCCTTCAAGACTTAGGGATCAGGGTGGATTCCCATACTGTAGATGGCAAGAAGATACTTACCTTAAAAGATGCAACCAATGAGAATAGAGCGCTCACAGACAAAGAAAAAGCCCAGGCTTTTGACAGAGTTTTAAGATCAAACATTTCATTTGAACAAAAGGTCTTTGAACTTTTAATCCTCTCTAAATCAGAACAAGGCCAAAGCTGGGACATTGATTTAAATGACATTGCGTCCATCATGGATTTTCATGCTGTAGCCAAAGAAGCCAAAGATAACCGCACTCAATTAGCTGTCTTAGATAAATACATGGGGGGTGGTAAATCAGAAATCGCAACCATGTTGGCCTTAGCTGCCTTCCATGATAGTGGAAATAGCTTCCTTAAAGGCAGGACCCTGGTGTTGGCAAGTAAAGACGGATCATTGCTAAGCAAATGGTTAAAATTGACAGAAAAAGACAATAGTATCTTTAATTTTAAACCAGCCCCATTGGTGGAAGTCACGATCCCAACCTCTAGATTTTCAACAGAAGTGTTAGAGCAATTACAACAAAGAGGCATTGTAGAAAATGTCGAAGGCACCACCACCCAAGTGAGACTTAAAGCAGAGAATTTGAATAGAGATGTAATCAAAGACATTGCCAAGTCAGAAGCTGAGGATGTTTGGAAGACATTAGAAAATGCCAAGGAAGCTCAAGATGCCAAGCGCATTGATTTCAATGAACGCTTACCAGAGGGGATCGTCGTTTTAGATTATAAACAAATCTTTGAATACGTCTTAAATGGTTTGGAAACTGGACACTCTCATTTTAAGAATTCGGTGTTAATTGGAGATGAAATCCATGAATTGCTTTCATCCGCTCCTTTGATTTCTGGGGTATCCATGGAAGTCATTTCCAAGGGTATTGAAGAAATGAGAAAAGATCCAAAATTAAGCGCTGCCCTTGAAAATGACCGTATTTTTGAACTGGCCACAGCCAAAGCATCCACCCAGACCCAAGAGAGTTTAAGCAAACGAGTACTTGCATCCCATGTGGAAAAAGCTGGGTTTAATTATAGTCAGTTGATGGGTGAGATTGAACGATTAGGCTATGTGCAAAAAGACGCGCAAGGAAATTATCGAGTAACGGACAGCTTTAAGAAGGACAAGAACACATTGAAAGACCAGTTATCTGGCCAATACTCTCAAGATCAAATCTCTCATGTGGAATGGATGCTTGATCGCTCTCAAAATGATGCATTCTATAATTTAGTGACCCATAAAGACGGCGGGCGATTTGCCCCTGAATTTACCAAAGAAGCCCAAGAAGCCATTCAAGAACAATTAACGGCCCAAAGGGAAATAGAAAATCCTTACTCCGACGCAGGTGGAGCCGATAAGTTTAAAGATTTTCTAGATAAGCTTGCCTGGATTTCATTGGCCAGAAGTGAAAAGGCTGATGGGACCATGGTGGATTTCTTCAAAGACAAAGATGGCAAACTTAATTTCACTCCTGCTGATCCATTCAATGGAGGCAAGAAAAATGTTGGCCAGGTATGGAATGATGATCAATTAGTTCGTGCTGCATTTGCGTATGAAGGAGCCCGAGGCGAGCAAGTGAATGCTACAGATCGTTTGGAAAAGGTCTACCATCAAATGGGTCTTCAGGCCACATCCAGTGATGTTATTAAGGCCTTTGACCAGGTCTTTGGGTTAACAGGGACCATGAATGAAAGTCCTAACGTGTCTTTGTTTGCTTCCAAGGTCAACCGATTTGTCCGCTCCATCACATCCAGAGACGTGCAAACAACATTTAGATTAGGCGGCAATGAAACAATCCGTACTTCATGGAATAACTTCCTTTCCAAGATCAATGGGAAATTAGGTTTTGGAATCATCCATAAAATTGGTAAAGAATCCGTAAAGGCCTTAAATGACCAAATCCTTGAAAGCACAGATCACGCAGGCAGGTTAGTGAAAGATAAAAATGGAGAATATGAGCTTCAAGTTGAAATTTCTAAAGGTGAATGGGTCAAAGCAAGTGAAGAACAAGCAGCTAAAATTAAAACCGTAGTCATTATGGCTGAGAATCAAGAAAGCTGGGGGCAAGACCAAGCAGCCAGCATGAAAGGTCAAGAAAACACTGTCATTACATTTGCCGATATTGCGGACATCACTAAGGAATGGAAATCTGTCATTAAAAACTCAGAAGAATTAACTGGAGTGCTTAAACTCTTGTCGGGTAAGAATATCTTGGCCATTGGACAATTTGGTCCTGGGTTAAGTATTGAAGCGGTAGATGGCTATCGCGGGCTTGAAATCATTACATCACCTACAAGCTCGGATCGTATCTTGCAGCAATCCACCCGTATGAACACGTTAAATTCAAAGGGTAAGAAATCTTTTGCCGTGTCTCGTATGGAAGGTGAAGTTGAAGTGATTTTAGATGGCAATGAATTCCATCTTTCCAGCAATCAAACACAAACATTAAGATTACAGCAAGCCAAATTAGACAGGGCCCAAGAGAAAGTCAATGCCAATCCAAATGACACGCAAGCCAAGGCAGAATTAGAAAACGCTCAAAGAGAACATCGAGAAGCATTTGAAGGGACATTCAGAGAAATTGGTAAAGGGATCATTTCCACAAGCATTGTCTCAACCATGGCCCATCAAAAAGGCGGTTCATTTGAACAAGCCATTCATCGACTCAATCAAATTTATGAACACTTAGATGCCAATGCCGCACGTTTGCAGATGAAGTCCACCAATTTGCCTCAAGCTTATTTGCTTAACCCTATGGGGGTCGGGGTATTTAATGTTTATAGTGAAGGAAAGACCCAATTCAAATCAGGGGTCAAAAATGCCGCAACAATCGTCACTCCCGGCAGCCAATTGGCTCTGGATCAATTTGGCAATATCATTTATGGCGGCCAACATGGGGTTGTGGTTGATCCAATGAGTGGATGGATTTATGACCTTCAAGATTACCAAAAAGACCCAACTTTAAAAGGAGTGCAAGCATTAGGTAGTATTGTGGATGTTGATCAGCCAACAACCATTCAAGGATTTAATGGTACATTCACCACAGAAAAAGCTAAAGCAGTTATGCTTTTTGATGACTCTTCTTTAGAAGGCGCTGCGGAAAGCAAAGCTAGGGTGGGTCGTGTGATGACAAAGGCTGTTTTGAATGGGACCAATCAAATGGTGGATATTGAAGACTCATGGGTATCTCCTCACCAAACAGGCGCACCAGAACATGCCGGTGGAACAATCAAGAATGCTGCCCTTTTTGGATTACCAGCCAACATTAAAGTTTCCAAAGTCCAAACAACCAAGCATGGAACAGCCTATCGATTGGTTTATTCCCAACATGATGGTCAAGATGAATTGCATGCGGCTATTGTCGATGGCCAAATGTATATGCTTAAAAAGATCAATGAAAAGACTGGTGAAAATTTAAAGACCGTTTACAGGTTCCAACACAAAGCGATTGAAGAAATACGACAAAAAGATTTAGTATCTGCCAGAGCAGTCATGGAGCGTGATTTTGAAATCACCGAGAATCCAAGCTCACAAACAGGATATGAAGTTAAGGCTGATCAAGGAAGGTTCTTAGGGTTTGCCAGTTCAGCGAAGAACTTGAGTGTTAATCTTAAACCTGGACAACAATGGGAAAATAATTTTAATGATCAAGAGCAAAAACAATGGACCATTGTTCGTGATGACAAGGGTAACATTACCTCTGGGATCTTAGATGGCAATGTCTACAACGCCGACAATTATGGACGATTAGTTGCTAATAACTTTAATTTCAAATACCGCTATAAAGATGACAAGGGTGAAAAACAAACAGTCCTTTTGTCAACCACAGACAGATATTCCATGCAAGACAATGTGATGACCAGAAACCGCATGGCCTGGCAAGTGTCCAGTGAACAGCTTAAGCATTTATCCGCTAAATTCCCAAGATTTAACACGAATAATTGGATTGATCCAAGGACAGGAGTCATTCATGACAATCAAGGTGCTATTGGTTTAATTTATGATGGCATGATTTTACCTTTGGCAGAAGATGGGACTTTGGATATTGAATTAAATATGCGCGGGGTAGACATGCTAAGGGCTGCAGGTATTTTGGTGCCTGGTTCATCTTATATGCAAAATCTAGAAGAATTGACGGGTAATTGGAACGATTATGCTAAAACGATTGAAAGACCTTCTCAGAGCGGATTTAAGTCGATTAATATCAAGTATACTGACTTGCAACAGGGAATTGAAAACGCCAAACAAGAGCAAGACAAAGCCTTAAGAATGAAAGAGCAGCTTAAGGATTCTAAATTAAACGATGTGGAACGTACCAGGATTGCCCAAGAATTTAACACTTTGATTGAAGCCAAAGCCAAACAGCAGGGCTTTGTGCTTACTCAAGGAACAGATGGCATGTTAACGATTGAAACAGGAACAGCGTTAGGTTCACACCCATTGGCTGAACTCATCAATGAGGTGAACAAACTTAAAGGCTTAGGTAAAGAAGAAGGTTCTCAGGAAATCCCTGCTGTCCGTATCAATTCTCATTTGGATGCTGAAGGTGTGGCTGCCAACATGAACAATAAAGAAATGCAAATCGGGCCAAGTACATTGATCTCTGCCTTATTTAGTGTAAGCACACTGGAAGCCGGGGTTTTGAACCACGAAGTGCACCATGGTCAAGAACGTTTGGCCAGATGGGTTGGAGAAAAGAAGATTTTGGGTCAGTCTCGTATTGATAATCAAACTGGCTGGTATGTGGATTACAACCGTGGTGTGTACCATACCAATTTCTCCGTGAACGAATATGCGACCCATGTCATTGAAGCCCATGGTAAATATAGAGAATATGTGAAGCTCATGCAAGATGGAGATTGGGAAGAAGCCCGCCATTATGCTTCTGAAGCAGCCAAAGTATTAAATCGCGGACGTAACATTGCTTTGACCAATCATGATATTTATCGCATGGCTAGACAGGTAGTTTCCAAGAATTTCTCGAATGTGATTATTGAGGAAGATATTGATCCAGTCAGTAAAGAACGACAAGGACATGGGCATGTGGCCCACATTTTTATTCCTAATTCTCAGCAAGAAATTGTTGCCCAATTGGAAATGGCTTTGCCTAAAGATTTGTCGTCTGATCCAGATGCTAGAAAAACATTGATTTTAAAAATGATCGATGATTCCTTGGTTGTTTTAAAGGAAGCCCAGGCAGCCATGGGATTAAAAGCCGCTATTTATGAATATTTTCCAGAAGATGAACGTGTGCAAGCCTTGGAAGCCAAGGTCAATGGCGCAATCGACATTAAAGACACCAACAACTTAGCGACATGGAAATTAACCAGAGAGATTCGCCAAAAATTTGCAGGTAAGGCCAACGATGATCAGGACGTCAGGCTAATTCTGGAGAACATTTTTAGTCAAACAACTATCCCTGAGAAAACCTCAGCAGGCTATGTTTACACGAATAGCAAAAATGGCTTTAGCATCACATTAAAAGACAATGGCGACATTTTCAAAGTGGATTTACCGCAAGATTACAGATCACGCATGGTCAGCTTCATGAGAGATTTTGAAGCAAAAGTCGAACAACGAAAGAGTGAATCAAACGCCATCAGTCAAGACAACAGGGCCAAGTTCTATGCTCAATTAAAGACAGCTTCGCCTCAAGAATTAGAAAACGGAAAAGAAGAACTCCTTACCTATCAATTGCCTAAAGACCAGGTAGTTAGTTGGTTGAAATATGGTCAAGACCAACGTTATGCCATGGTCCTGGGAGGAGATAGAAACCTATTTGTCCAAACAGCCGGCTTACTGCACGTTAAATTTGGGACAGACAAGGGTAAAGACAATCAAGCGATTGATGACAGAGACATTTTCTTGAGAGCTTCCAACATTTCTGGGATGGATGTGACAGATGAACAACTGACAGAATTATTAAACCAACCCAATGTACAATTAACAGAGCAGCTCAAAGCGATGGTAGAATTTCTGAGGGCCCAAGGATTATTAAACAATGACAACAATGTCTGGTCTGCCACACGTAAATTCTTCTTCTTTATAGGCTACTTAGCTCCTAATGCCGATCAAGAAACCCTTGAGAAGTGGAAGCAAATGGTCAATCATGAAGACACCCATGCGGAAGATTATTTAAATGAAATGTTTACCATGCTTGTGGATGCGCTATGGACACCAATTACAACTAATCCCGAATTAGACGGTTTTAAAACGAAGATCACAGACCTTTTGAAGAGATTTGGTTATGACGAAGCCAATGCCAAATTATTACGCAGAGAATTTGCTGCATGGTTCAAAGACCTCAATGCCATTGCCCAAAACAGCGGAGGGAATTTCAATCAAAGCATCCTTTCGATGCCTGTCTTTAAACAAATCCAAGCATTCTTAATGGAGCCAGCTGTTGAAAAATTGGAACCCATTTTACAAGAAATGATGTCCATGGGCCCCATTTTAAAAATGTTAAATAAACAAGCTAAAGATAAAGAAGAACCCAGTGTTTCTGATGAGAGTAAAGAAATGGACGGGGATTCAGGTATGTCTGCTCAAGCAAACCATCTAAGCCCATATGCAGAAAGTATTGTCCTTAGAATGGCTGATCCTCGAGTTAATTTAACATTTATTGATATTCAGCATTACTTAGAAGGAAGAGTTCCAGGAACAATAGTTTCTAATAAAATCAAATCTGTATTAGATGTATTAGAGATCCCGGAGTCAGACCGTAGGAGTGTATTACAATTAGTTATCAATATGGGCTTGCAAACAACCTTGTTGCAAAACTCACCTCATTTCGACACATTTGATTTAATACGTTTTATTTACACCAAAACGCCTAAACATGAACAAATTCAAACAGCCTTAGATAGCGTTGATAATGAAGGTGAGGTTCAAAGATCAATTTTGCAAAAAATTGTTGATAGTCATATTCATCAAAACTATAGGAGTGCAGTTAAAAAAGATTTGTATAGATTTAAGAAATATGTCGCAGGCAAATTAAATTTAAAGGAAGTACAAGCCATTGAAGAAAAATTAGCTGGATGGGGTATTCCTCAAGATTTATTCACTACAATTGTCACAAGATCAATTGACTTATTAGATCCTGCGATGACAACAGTCCATGATATCCAAGAAGTAAAGTCTCTTACTACACAATACGCCCAAGAAGCAATGAAGGCCTTAAGATCCAAAGAAACACGTGCAAAACTTTCAGGGAGTGAAATCACAGCTTTATTGATTCAGATTGCCGTTGATGATAGCCAATTGCTTTCAAAGGTAAATCTTCAACAAGCAACAGGTTTGACAGAACTTGAGCTTTCTATAGTCCTGCATGCAGCTGATATGCCTAACTGGACGGATTTCCAAGCTGTAGTGGCCCATGTAAGAGCAATCCTAGAATCTCCTATCAGTATTGATAGTACTGAATCGGCGTGGAGCACAACCTATGCCGATATGATTAAAGCAGGATTTAAAAGAGAAGATATCAACTCTCTAAAAGAAAGAATTCTGGCCAGACTTGATACTGAAAGACCATTGACAAACCAGGCCATGCTCGCAGTAAATTCTCAAGCTATTCGCCAAAGTCTGCTGGAAGCAGCCAGACAATCTCCATGGACCTTAATCAATAAAGCCAAAGAAGGACCAGCCGTCCGCGACCAAGCCATGGCCATTTTTCCTGAATTAGTCCAAGCTTTACGCACCTCACCATTGAAAAATAGGGGCAACTCTCTATTTTCTAATCCTGTTGGGTCTTCGGTGTTGGCTTCTGCTTCGGGGATGAGTAAGGATTGGGCTATGGATGCGACGTGGGTTGAACATCAAGCCCATCACGTAGATGCAGCTATGTTTATTACCAATTTCTTTGCAGATAGGTTCTCTTCTTCACAAGTAGGCTTAAATAAAGCAGATTTATTAGACCATCTTAATCGAACACAACCTGACTTTGCCTCTACAGGTTTTACAGATGAATTAGAAGGACTTGCCAAGATCCGTACTATTCTTAAAGAAGTTTTAGGAACGATGGATCAAGCCCAGATTGTCACTTTATTCTCTGATCCTGCCTTTAAAGATCCTTTGAACACCCAGTTTGGTCAAGTTTTCTTACAGAACTTACTTGTGGTATGGACATTTGCTAAAGAGCTCAGCACTAAGGAAGACAGAGCGATGAAGGTTAAGGAAATATCTGAAGCAATTTTTGAAAATCTTGGCAACGGAGCTGCTTCTTCAAATCCAGCACCTGTGCGTGCTGACAACGGCATGTCTTCTATGGAAGAAGATGGCTCCGTTCCAATGGATATTAACGTTTCAGAAGGCTTGCCAGTCATTCGACCTGTTGTTATGCCTTTATCTTTACCATTGGCGATGAAAGCAGGAAGAGGAGAGGTCGTCCAATACGCAGAGGCTGAACCAACGACAATGATTGATGCAGGAACTGACAACGCCATGGCTGTTGCAACAGCATCGCAAGGACTCTTTAGTCGTGAGAAGACAGAGGAATTGAAATTAGAACTTAGAGGGTTGCTGATCCAAAAGGCAGGCGGCAACTTTGATCCAGATAAGTTTAATAGGCAATGGGAGATGTTTGACGAGGCTTACCATAATGGGCATAACATCGCGGCACGAACAGGGTCAGGAAAAACATTTGTCCAGGTCGTATTAGCAGCCACCTATATGGCTGAAGGTCAAAACACCCTTTGGCTTTTAAATGATGACAATGACGTGGACCGTTATGCTAAAGAAGGAGTACAAGACGAGATCAATGTGTCCTTCCAAGATTTAGTCAAGCTGGTTGTTTCTACATTGAAGGGCACTCAAGAAAACTTGAGCCCAGAACCATTAGTTAACATGCACAAATTAGCTAAGGCCTATACCGACTTGCAAGCCGGTCAAATCAATGAGTATGCCCAAGAACTTGGACTTCAAACACCTAATCAAATCGAACGCAAAATGATTGAGGTCATCAATGATCCTCGTGTCATCAAAGTCACATCCGTTGCCGGACGAGGGTTCTTGACGATCACAGCCAGCGAAGGCAATAAAGATGACATGGAAGAAGCTGTTGGAAGTCTTCAGGAGGCAGTGGTCGATGAAATCCATAACTTTGCCGCCCTTTATAATTTCGTTGTCTCTCAATCAGGGCCTTTGAAAGACAATAAATTTGCGAAAGAAATGAAGGCCAAGGTAGAAGGTTACTTACCACAAGTTAAGGAAGCTTTTGCAGGTTCTGCGACAGCTAAAATCCGCTTATCAAAAGAAGGGGACATTAAGAGATATAGAGAATCCCAAAAGAACCCTCAAGCAGGTGAAGCCAAAGTGCTTTATACCAATTCACCTGATCCAAAAGCCCCAACCCAAGGACATTTAGACATTTCAGATGAAGTCTTCGACGCATTTGGGGCCAATGACAATGAAAGCCGCACAGCACTCTACAACACAGTGCTGTATGTCTTAGAAGCTGGAAAACGATTGGCAGTGTCCTTTGATAAAAACCAAGGCAAGAATGTCCCTATGCCTGTCAATGAACGAGGGGAACCGGAGAACAAGATCTTCAATAACCTGCCCTATTTACTGGCGTATACCATTGACTATAAGAACAATCATCCCAACGACGAGAACTTTGTTGATCCAGACAGCCTAAATATTTCGAAACAAACCCTAGACCAATATGCTTTGGCCAGGATTTTAACAGGGGTTCGCATCCATGGATTTACTGCAACTCCTGGGGCATCCCAGCAAGTATTAGAAATGATGTTCCCTACATTTACGTATGCTCCATTTGATCCTAATGATTTAGAAAGCGATCTTAAAAATCGTAAGGTTGTTCTTAAGAGTGGCTATAACACTATTGAAGATGTTGTCAATCAAGTGGTCCCTGAGTTGTTAAGCTCTCGAGTTACAGGCGGGGCCTTGGTCCAAATGATGATGCGAAGCAATTTAGAACTACTTACTTCACAATTAATGGCCCAAGCCAAGGGTAGAAGTGATGTATATATTGCACCTGCTAATGCTACCCAAGAAGATATCATCGCGGCCAATCGTAACACCCAATACGCTCGTCGTATCATTGTGCTCGATGGTACCAATCAAAATACATCAGACATTTTAAACGTCCTGCAAGGAGAAACAGCAGCCCAAGGCCAGTGGATCATTGTGGCCTTGCCGTTTATTTCCCAAGGTAAGAACTTCTTAGGGGATATGGTCAATATGGTCCTTGATGCGCCATTGTGGAGTAAAGATGTCCTCGAACAAGCTTTGGGCCGTAACCGCCTTGGGGAAGATGTTCCAGGAATCCGTTGGGTATATTCGAATAGTACCGATGAACGGGCCATGGAGCAATATGCCAATCAGATTGAACATTTGATTAATGAACGTCAAATAGCCCAAGGCAATTCATTAACAGATGAAATCCATGCATGGGCCAACAATCGACCATCAGTTTTTGGCAGTGCAACATGGCACAATCTTTTAAGCTGGGTCACTCTTAACAATTTAAGCCATCGCGACCAAGTCAGCCAGCACATCATCTCAGATACACTCAATAACAATGTGCTCATGCAAATCCTTAAGCTCCTTAAGCTTTACGAGCATTCCCCAGGAGACAAAGAAGTCCTGGGTATTCTCAAACAAAAAATTGCCTCAGGCAGCTACAGTTTGTTCATGGAGAAATTGTTGGCCTTTGCCCTTTCTCCTCAAGAACGTTTGCAAACGGAAATCCTAGCTTCTTTAAACAGCGTCCAAGATGCTCTTACTGATGTATTAAGATTAGGTGCTGCGGCCAAGATTAGCGAAGAATTAAGAAATGCAACAAATACTGCATTAACTCAAGTGAGGGCCACTCATCGAAGATTTGAAAATCAATCTGTGTCTGGGATAAGTCCCGTCAATGGTCCTGAGAAGTTGGTTAATGTTATTAAAACATCAGAAACGATTGTTTTGACCAATGACACAGACTTAACTAATTATTACGACCGTCTCTTCGGTGCTTTAAGAGAGATGGCTAATGGCTTACTTCCATCATACTTTGTCAATTCAAATGCCAGAAACCAAGTGCAAGCAGCCAATCAAATGGTGATCGCTGCCGAAGGTCAGGATGTCATTTCCGTTGCAACTAAGATTGTCTCTCCAATTAGTGCCCAATACATTGAATCTGATCGCAATCGTAAAGTCAATCTGACTGGCTTGAATATTGCAGGGATTGCCCTTCAATTAAAAAACAATGTGCACGCTAAAGAAATTTTAGCTTTCTTAGGCGTCAATAATAATTTCGAAGCCGCGCGCAAGTTATTTGAAGCAGGGGTCAATACGTCAGAAAAGCTTTCTGTGGCCATTCTTTTAGTCACTCTTGGCTTAGTTAAAGATCCTCAAAGCTTAGAACAACAGATTCAAACCATTGCCCAAGACAAAAATCAAATGCTGCCTGAAATTGGTATCTTGGCTAATCTTATGAAAGACAACAATCCTCAAGGTGCCCAAGCACTTCAAGGACTTGTTAAGATCAGAGAACTATGGGGAAAAATCTTAGAGGCTAAGAGTAATCCTTTGACTCCTTTGGTCCATGTGATCAACGCCGTCTTTCATAGGACACCATTGCAAAGATTATTGAATCAAGTCAGAAAATCCATTGAAGCTCTTGAAGTAGAGGCTTTGAGCGCCATTGCAAATAATAAGGCAACGTCCTATGAAGTATTGCAAGCTTTAGGATTAGAGATTTTAGCCAATCAAATTGGTCCAATAGCCCAGATGACTAAGGAAGTATTGGACCGCGAATTGCGCACCATCATTTTGCAAAAAGTCAGTGAACTTGAAAGACAAGCTTTGAATGAAGAAGCCGTGGCCATGGTGAAACAATTGACAGTCGAGGGAGATACCCTTGAACAACAGATAACGAAAGTTCCTGAAGTCATTGCTGGCATTAGAAAGAAATACAATTTAGCCGACCACAAGGTCCATCCAACTGTGGAACGCATGATCAAAGGTGCCCAAGAAGAGGCCCAAAAGCATTTAGCGTTAAAAGCAGAAATTGAACGTGCCCTTGGTGAAGACAAATTAAGTGAAGTCAAAACATTGATCGAAAGCATGGATGACCCAACCAGAGCTCAACCTATTGTCATGGCTGGAGGAGTACCTTTATTCAAAGCCATTAAAGAGGTATTAGCTACAGGTGGAAGTGATGAGATTCTTTTAAAGGATATTAAAGCTAAGGTTGCACAATCTACCATTTCACCCCAATTTGAGAACATGGATGAAACAATCAGTCAAATGTCCCAAGACCCCATGATTTCTTCTGTCATAAGAGCTTTAGAAAAAGCAAGACCAAATGAAACGGCGGGCGCCAAAGCAGAAACCAAGGACAAGCAAAAATCATCTACTTCTGGCGCTGCTATGGGTATTATAGCTGCTATTTTAGGCTTTATCGGAGCAGAGAAGGTGATGCCTCCACAACAAGCCAAGGCAGATACGCCAACAACCATTTCAACTCAATATGAAGACATTCATACAGAAACTATGGATGTGCAGCCTGCATCTTCTCAAGATTCTAAAGATAACGATCAGGGACCGGATGGAAATCATACGAAGGATACGGGGCCATTGGCACCTCCACCCCAGCCCATAAGCACGGCACCGGTAGTACCGAGTCATAATCCAACTCCTCCGGCCCCTGGTCCAGTACCTTTACCTGTGCAAATGCCTGTTCCAAATACAGCTGCGGGAAACAGTCCGCCACCGTTTAACGGCCATATCATTTTATATCAGCCTATAACCTACCCTGAAAGAATGGGCTTAGTGGGGCCAAGTGTAGGCTATAGACATGTATTAGATTCCTTAAAAACCGAAGGAGCTGTATGGAGGGTTCTACATCCAGGTATTAAACCATCTGCCCTGACTTTCTCCAAGTCAGCAGGCAGAGGAAATGCAGAAAACGGAGAAAATAATGCAGAAGCACAAGTAGGACAAGCAGTTAGAGTAGAAGTACCAGTTTCACAAAAGTTAAGTGAAAAGTTGGGTAGCGCGAGCTCTGTGCTCGTGAATGAAACAGAAACAGAAGTAAATGCAGTCAACGAAGTAAGTAGCAATGACAGTAACACAGTAGCAAGATTAAATGATGTAGGGAACGGTTTGAAACCGTTCCGTACCACAGTAAGTGAAGTTCAGTCTGGAAATGCAGTACGCAGCATGCAACAAGCCCAAGTAGTTGATGGGTCTATAAGCGATGGTACAAATGCAGTAGAAGTAGGCAAGACTCGTTCTGGTGACAGCAATGATGTCACTGTAAGAAGTGCTAACAATGAAAATGGTGTGCCTAGCCCAATCGTGCCTGGATCAGAAGGTGTGATCAAAGACGAAGAAGGTATAAGCGATCCGACTGTTTGGATTGGCGACGTAGACACTGCAGCAAATATAAGTTCAAGTAGTCTGTTATCTCGTGATACTCGCTCTCATACCGGTTCCATAGGTATGTCAAATGTTGAAGAAGCAGATGGAATACATAATAGTGATGAAAATAGTGTGTCCAATGGTGCAAGAAGTACGCCAAAAGACACTGAAAATATTTCCGAAGTCAGAAGTTCTGTAGGTGCGTCGACTGATAACCAATCTCCCGTAGTTCCTCAAGGAGATGAAAAATCAGAGGCGCAACAAGTACGTTCAACCACAGCTGTTAGAAATGACAATAACGGCGGTGGAAATTCTCTGTTCCCCAATACTAATTCCCAATTATTACCCATTGATTTAGGCGCAACCCTAAGCGCTACCGATACCAGTGCTCTCAACATTGGTGGAGGCGAGTCCATTCTTAATTTAGTCCATGCTCAAACAATTGAATTCATGCAAAACAATGGAGGTTTACCATGGTCAGCCAAACACTCAGCATCAAGCATTTTGTTACCTTCCCTCAGATCAATTCCAGAATTGCAACAGCCCGTGACCACCTTAACAGGATCCACATCTATCTCATTGAATCTAGTGGCAAGATCTACAAGCGAGACGGTCTTTGCGATGCCTGGCAGCCGCTTGGAGACAGTGATCGAGGCAGATTCAGTGACATCCTTGAACATCCAGACACTCTCAAGTGTCCCAGCTACAGCACCAACAACATCAGTCTCCTTAACTAATACCAATAGCGTTACAGATAAACTCAGCCACACCCTTGGGGCTGCTCCAGTTGTACCGGCATCTTTAACTTCTCCAGTTAAAGATGCCGTTGCTTCACAATTAACCACAGCCCAATTGCAACAATTGGTGGCTGAAGGTGCCAAGAGATTCTCTGGTAGAAATATTTTCAATGTGCTTGATATACAAAAGATGGAAATGAATGCTTTCGATATCATGTTCGGTGAAGAACCTAACAGCACACAATTGATGTACGTAGGTAAAGATGACAGAGGCTATTTCATCGCTACATCTAAGGGAGTCAAAGACGGCTTAGCAAAAGAACAATTGCCTCAAGGTATTTCTGATAGGGCCTTTGAATTATTAGATTCCGCTATTGAAAGACCAGTCATTCAAATCGTTTCTGAGAACATTTTAAATGGCCGTTCATTTGCCATCACCAAAGATTTCAACTCAATTAACAATGAAGCCTTAGGCCATGTCAGCAAAGCTTTCTTTGGTAAACCATACGATTATGTCGCACTCAAAGTCTCCAAAGTCTCAGCGACACCATTTATGAATAAAGACCGTGCAGGAAAAGCAACTGGTGGAGCTGATATTCAAGGCCTAACATTGACTAACTTGGCCGATCGTCCAATGGCTAACAAAGAACAAGTTCAAAAACAAGCCCAAGATATTGATGAGAAAATTACTAAAGAACCACAAGAAAAAGCCAAGAACATCGTTGCCATCAATCAAGTGCAGCAACGTGTAGAAGCTGCTAAAAACACCAGAAATAACGGCGAAATTAATACTGCTGCAACTTATGCCTTAGAACATTCAGCACCATTGAGATTTGAACAATTGCCAGAAAACTGGAAGAAGTATTTTGCTAAACAAATTAATCATGAACTTGCCGTTGGTCTTCAGTTCACCATGTTTAACAATACCGTTCCTAATTCCATTGCATCAAACGCCATCTGGGGTAATTTGAACTTTGGCGGAGGATTTGGAATTGCTCCAATCTTACCTAGCGGAATGACTACATGGGTTGAAATTGCTCAAATTGCAACCAACCTTGGAGAAACAAACCCCATTGGATTTGTAATCCTAGGCGATCGTATCTTACAAGTGAAAAATGCTTGGATTAAAGACCAGCATGATGGATATGGTCATTTGATTCTAATCCGCCAAGGCACAGATGTACAAAAAGTCATTGCAACCGCCTTAGTTGACCATAAGCCAGTTGCATTTGACCAAACATTAGTCTCTGATAGCAAAGATGCCTCCATCCTTAACTGGAGCTCTTTAGACACGTCCTCATTTGACCGTCTTGGTTTGGCTGAAGCTATGGAAATCATCCCGGGCCGTTTGGTCCACTTGATCACCCAAAGCGAAGACTTTGCCAGGATCTTTGGTTATGATCCAAACCGTTTAGCTCCATGGGAACAAGAAAAGAGCCCCACGGCCCGTATTCCAAGCACCCAAGAAATTCGCTTCTTCCGTTCTGGTTTATTAAACCAAAAAGAGAATTTGTTATTCATCACAGTCACAGAACGTTTAGAAGATACGAAGCTCAAGGATGGCAGCGCAATCATCAATGACGAAGACTTAGGTGCATTTAAAGATATTAAGAACAAGTTAGTCTTAACACGCGGTTTTGTGGTGGATTTATCCAAACGTAAGGGTGGGGAAGACAAGACAGCTGGTATCTATGAAGCTTACCGCGCCTTAGATTACGATGAAGATGGAAGCAAGGTCGGCATTCAATATGTGCCTTCCTTATTAAACATCGAAAACTTAAAGAAGACCATTGATGTCAACCGTGGATCTGATGACAAAGGCGAATCGGTTAGTTCAAGCTTTATTAATCCTATGACAGGAATTAATCAAGATATGTTCTATGGCAATGAATTGCCATATGCCATCCCACAATATTCCAGAAACATTGATGGCAGCTTATCTTTGAAACCTGTAGGTGGAGCATCCATTGGTTATCAAGATGGGCAACAAGTTATGTTTACGGCCATGTATTCACCGAAAGCCAATGAATTCCAAATGGCCTTTAATCAAAAGGACAACACATCTGTCATCACAAGCCAAGTATGGTCTAAAGATTCTGGCGCCTTTGGTACGGTTGAAATTAAGGGAACAGAAGCATTGAATGGAATGGTCAAAACAGTCTTAGATGAAAACACGGACGTTTCTTTATTAAGCACAAGCGACATTCAAAATGGCAATGGCCAAAGCGTCCTTTATAATCCTAAGACCTTAAGTCACGAGAAGACATCTGATTATTTATCTCAAATCATCAAAGTTCTACCCGCTGGAATTGCCCAAAAAGCAGATGTGATTCTAGTGGATACAACCAACAAACTGACCCAAAACATGGTGGTTGAACACAGCGGACACACCGTTGTTGTCTTAGCGCAAAATACAGTTGCAGCCATTGCTAAAGCTTTAGAAGCCAACAGCAGCTTAGAGACAATTGTAGTTGTGGAACAATCTTTGGATGAAAACTTAGCCAATACCATCAGAGCTTCTTCCGTAACTCAATTATTCAAAGGTTCTGAAGTCTATTACAACATTCATTCCAAGACCGTTGCCGTTGAAGTTGTGACCAAACCAGTTTATGGCCGTGTTATTATCCCTGGAAGAAACGTCATTTATTTAACAGACAAGCAATTGGTCAACCAAACAATCGCTGCTGCTCATGAAGTTCAAACAGGGGAAGAATTTGTCAGCCAAATCAAAGCTGGTAATGTGACTATCGGAAACCCAATTCGCTTAGTCAATGAAGCTGGAAAACCAGCTCCAATCATTGTGACACGCGGGTTTAATTTGAAACCTGGTGAATTTGGTATCTTAGAACTTGGTAAACAATTTAGAGATCCTGTTGCTGAAAATCCAAATGCCTATGCTGTTTTGTATGACACCAAGACCAATGAGTTCATTATCATCAATCATCCTCAAGACATTCCTTTAACAGAACAAAGAAAGCTTGTATCCATCAATCGATTCATGTCCAAGGCGACTACAACAGTAGCTGATTCATTGGCATCAAGAAATCAAACCCTTATTCAAGTAGCTTCCAAAGTTTTTGCTAACAATCCTCAACGATTAGCTGAATTTAAAGCTGTTATTGATCAAGACGTGAAACGCACATTGGATCGCAACATCACAGAAGCTGCTAAGGCTTACAAAGACAAATTGACCAGCTTAGAAAAAGCCCAAAGAGAATTATGGGCCGCTCAAGACAGACAATCCAGCGTCGATTCTTTATCTAAGAAGGGTATGTTCGAAATCTTCCAAGCCCATGCATCATTACAAGCTAAGGGCAGCGCAGAATTGTTTATCAAGAGTGTGGTATGGAACCAAGCTTATATTGAAGCAGCAAGTTCCCAAATCAATCCAGATGCTAAATACAAGACACCAGAAGAGTATTATCAACATTTCGTGGATGATATGGGTGAGAATGGTTTGGATGCAGCTGTGGAACATGTGATGGATGATTTCAAGGCTTCTTTGGCTAACCAAGGTCCATTCAATGCCAAAGTCCTTTCAGATTTACAAAAACAAATCAGCAACAATGATGACAAAAATCCTGGTTTATCCCAACAAATTTCTTATATTCAAGGATTACCTAACACACTCTTACATGTCACGATCCCAGAAACATATAAATTTACGCCAAAAGACAGAAGCAATGTCTTAGATCTAAAGAACAAATCTGAAGAGGATGCCCGTCAACTTCAAGCTAAATTAGATGAATGGAACAGAACACAGAATGCTGATGTTGTTAAAGACCTTTATTATTCTAAAGAAGAGATTGCAACCGGACTAAACTATTGGTTAAACGATGATGGGGCCACACAAGTTGATCCAAATGTACCTGTGACTGTCAGAGGTCGTTTAAACCGCTTGGAAACAGAAGTGATCACATTCTGGCAAACACAAAAGAAACTTCACGCTAATGACGGCCCAGATGTTCAAAGAGTGATTGATCAAGAGATTGCTAACACACAAGATGAAATTAAATTAGCTAAGAGAACTGTTCAAAGATTACTTGATGATCAATTCGCCTATGTCGCAGAACTTGAACATCCAGAACAAGTCTTACAAACTAAGATAGACATTGCCCGTGACCAAGCCAAATTGTATGGCCAATATGGCGACACATTAGGTTTAGCTTTAGATAGTAAAGAAACCCTCGTTGATTGGACCAACAAAGTCCCTGTCGTTGAGAAAGATAAAATTGCTGCTGGAAAAGAATATTTGACAAATAAAGTCAAAAATACAATTCCAGCACAAATTGTTTATCTTCAAATGGTCAAAGATAATCCTAAGACCCCCGATCATTTCAAAGGACAGATTGATGCCTTTATCAATAGTTTGAATGAAGAATCTAACTTTATCCAAAACCGTCAAATCCCTGACTTAGCTAAAGACAGCCAATATTATGAAGATGCAACGGGTGAAACTCCTCAACAAGTAGTTGACCGTAAAGTCCAATTATTAAGTGAACAAAAAGCCATTCTTGATCAAAGAGCATTGATCTTGAAATCTTTAGGATCATTTGCTGATGAATTCTTAGGAGATTCAACCCAACGCTATGCTCAATTTGTCCAAAATGGCATTGATAAAGCCCTGCAGATTTATGGTGCACGTACATTGCTTAAAGATCCTGCTACAGACTTTGCAACAGGACTAGCTGATTACAACCAAGGTTTAATTGCTCAAAGTTTGAAAAATGGCGATGTTCAAGCCAAGGCTGCTCGTGAACAAACCGCTTACGAAGAAACCGTAAAAGCAGCTCGTGATGTTCAAAAAGATGCTATTGAATATAACCAAAAGATCCAATCTCTTCTTCAAGAAGTATTAGCTGAAATTAGAAATAATCCTGCCTTTGCCGGCCAAAGAGATCAATTAGAAAATGAAGTCAAAGGTGCCTTAAGAGCGTATGAACAACCTGTTCCTGCTGTATTAGTTGGACGCACCGATGTGTTATTACCAGATGGACAAGTGACCAATCTTTTTGCATACCAAGATAATCAACAAATCAGAAATTCACTTCGCATGGATATCCGCAAGACCAACACAGGCATGGTCAACTCGGACTATCTCTATGCCAATAACTTGCCAAATGGTGTCAATCTTTATGCTGGTACATTACAAGCAGAAAGCATTAACCAACGTGTCTTTGCCATCGACATGCTTTTAACTCCAGAACAAGCCACAGCCGTTGATCGTTTCATCGCAGGATTCATTCGCCAAGACCAATTCCAAGAAGCCTTCAATGCCCCAGGACAAAGCGAGAAACATACATACATGGTCATTGGTAATGGTTTTGCAGCTGCCAATGACAAGGGTTATTTCGCAGTGACAGGAATTGTGATGAAGGACGTTTCTCATGCAGACAACAATTCAAGCAACACTCAAGGCGTTCGCGTAGACATGGCCCGTAATTTGGATCAAGATGGCAACATCAAATTGGTCTTTGCAGGAGACTATGTCAATAGCCAACAAAAAGCCATGACCAACATTAAGATCATGGATGTATTTTCTAATACAACGGTCGTCTCTGCAGACCGCTTGCTTGTTGCCAGAAACTCTTTTGCTGACCTTCAATTCGGACCTGACTTTGTTGTTCCAGGCAGCCAACTTAAGGATGAAGAAGGCAATGTGATTAGACAAGCCACATTGAGTTTACGCGCTGTCCGTGAATATTCAAGATCATGGGACGGTTCTTGGACTGCAATCAACTTCCCAACTGTAGGTACAACCGTGCAATACCGTGACATCACCGTAGGTGTCAGCCGTGCTATTGGCCAACCACGATATGGATTTACGGCAGCATACAAGAATTTCAGCACATATTACAGCTACCAAGGCGGAGAAAAAGCTTATGGAGCTGCTGCCAACTTCAAGGTATTTGAAGACTTACAAGCTAATGTTGAAGTCTATCACAGTGCAACAGCCAAATACGGGGTCAGATTTGACTTTGAACAAAGAATTGCCCAAAAATGGGGTGTGAATGTTGGTTCTGATGTCAATGAAGGAGGACTTACCCCAGGAGTTGGAATCAAACGTTATTTAGGTGGCAATACAGAAAACGATTTTGATGCCATTACAGATTTGACTAAATCTCCAGCTATTTTTGCTGACACATTTGCAGCTTTAAAGAAAAAGCAAGTCACTGAAAACGAAAACATATTGTATGTACCTGAAGAGATTTTTGATCAAGCCAAAGCCTTGTATGCTATCAACCAAGTGACAATTCCTAACGATGCTCCAGAGTTAACAGCATTAGTGACATTAGATGGCCGCTATGTCATGCTTCCAGCTCTTGGCTTAATGCAAGCAGAACAAGACGCCCGCTTCGCTGATGATTCTCATGGGGTAGCTAGAATTGCCCAAAATATCCCAGCTAAAATCACCAAAGACCAATACACCAAGGCTGTTGCCGCTAAGTTAATTGAGACTATCAAAGACATTGACCAAAAAGATTTAACAGAAGCTGGTATCTGGGGTAATGGCACCATCAACAAGTATTGGAGTGAAGTTGGCGGCCAAGAACTATTCTTAGGTACTCAAGATACTATGGTCGTTCTTCCAGCCAACACAGCTAAGATGGCTGAATTAACTGGTAATCCAGGATTTGTTAGCGAATCTCCGGTTGTTATCGAGTTGGCATACAACGCCTTAGTTGAAGCCCACAATGGTCTAGAGATAGTCAAGTCCATGCCAACTGTCCAAGGAAACTTGAAAGATCTCTCTCTTGATACAATCGTTGCCACAGGCGTTCTTACTATCGATGCTAAAGATTTAGCCACAGTTGAAACAACTCATCCTCAAGGATTAGCCAAAACAAATTTAACGAATGAACAATTGCAACAAGCCATCAAAGAAGGCCGTGTTCAATATGTCCAATTGTTCGATAAAGCCAATGGCGGATATCCTTATGCTAAGCTCGGCGTTGATGGACAACCAGATTATGATCAAAAGAAATACTTTGCAGACACCCAAGATCATGAAGGCTATGAACCTGTTAGAACATTATTAGTCACAACCCCATCTAATTTCTCCATGATGAAAGCTGATGAACCTCCAGCAGCAGATCAAACAGTGTTAAGCCCGGCTGCTAAACAATTTATAGAAACTCAAATGAAAGATAAATCCATCGTATGGCTTCCTACTGGTGAAATGAAATATGTAACAGAAAAGCAACTGGTCGAAATGATCAAAGCAGGTACGGTTGTGGCTAATGAAGTTGTTAATAACAAAGGCGAAAAAGAGTGGCACTTACAGGTTAAAGTTAATGGAACATGGAAAAGCATTCAGTTGTCCAAAGAGATACT
Source organism: Candidatus Omnitrophota bacterium (assembly GCA_044225175.1). Taxonomy (GTDB): domain Bacteria; phylum Omnitrophota; class Gorgyraeia; order Zapsychrales; family Fredricksoniimonadaceae; genus JACQCF01. Next base: position 226,500 of record JBGAJA010000002.1, read on the forward strand.
CGATACCGATGACAAACAAGCAGTTGCTAAAACATCGGATTTAGAAAACGGAAAAATTGCTGTATCTATTTCAGAGAGTGAACTCAGAGCTCTAGTGAGTAAGGAAGGATTAAACGGACAGCATTTAACAACAAAGCATATCGAAGTAGAAAGCAAAGGTTACCCATATTTCTTAGACGCTAATTCTAATGGATTAAAAGATAAAAATGAGACAACGATCATTTACGGTTCTAAACCTAATGAATATAAAGAACGCTATCTTCCTCTTTTAACATTAAAACTTAAGGACATCGTCAGATTAAACAACGATGGTGAGAATCTTATCAGAGGCATTCAAGCCAACAGCTTCTTGGTCAACACCAAAAATGATTCGTACTATGTCTCTCTAGAGCAATTAAAAGCACAATACAATACCATCCGTCAAGAAGCTAAAGACTATCAAGTAACCAAGTTTGGTGTCAGTGGCTCACCGCTGATGAGAGTTTACTTAGGCTATAGTCAATTAGCTTCTCGTGTGGAAGTTGTGGAAAATTCAACTAGTTCAAAGATTTATGCTTGGGACCAATTAACAAAAGAAAAAGGTTCTATTACAGTAAAAGGTCAACCTATCGGTCAAGTAACAGTGTCCAAAGATGCCCAAGGTAACAAACGAGTCACAACCACAGATTTTAGGGCCAACAACACACAACGTATTGATATTTACAACGCTCAAAACAAACTCGAACGCAGTGAAAGACCATTGTCACAAGAAATTATTTATTTTGATACTGCGACTGGCCATGAAATTTATTCTGTGTCCATGGATACGGCTAAAGAACCAGGAGTTTCCTTAACAATCAATAACATCAAGGTAGAACATGTGACAGGCGTTTATGATTTTGAACCAAATGGTAACGGCCATAAAGTGGTCACATTCATTAACTTAAGAAATCTTTCAGATAATCGTGGATACACTTCTGTTAGGAGATCCACATATAACAACGGTGTTGTCACAGAAGATTTAACAGGTTTTATTGAATTACCAGAACAGATCACAAGTAAAGAAGAATTGTTCTTAAAAGTGACAGACAACTTTAAATTCAAAGATGCTTACGTTTATGATGAAGCTGGCAGTCATAAACTATTAAGAAGAGATGTTTCCTTCAAACCAAATGGCAATTGGATTAATGCCTGGTCTATTGTTGGAGGAGCTGAAGCAAAAGCACAGAAAACAGATGTTGTTAATTTCAATAAGATTATAGAGCATCGAGAAATTAAAGAAGCTTTAGCAGCCATCGATGTAACGGGCGATACATTATTAGAGCAATCCAGGGTCACCACAGATGATCAAACGGTCATATCCATCGATTTAAGACGTCCTTATGACCCTATTCAAAGAAAGATCATCACTGTTCGTAAAGAAGCAGATATCCTCCATAAAGATGTAACAAGAGTGATCGAAATCATTGTTGGTGTAGAGTTTGATCAAAGAACAGGAGAGGTTACAAAGTCCTACAAGCTGACACCAGATTATCAAATCAAAGGAGAATTCGAGACACTAACAGATTCGCAAATCACCTCCGCAGGATTAAATGTCAAAGCTCAAGGCCTATTGGCAAAGATCGCACCAATTTTGAAGAATATCCCTGAAGTCAAAGACCAAGACCTATTCACAGCATTAAGACAAGTCGGTATTAACGAGAATACAAAGTTAACTGTACTGCGCGAAACTCCTAAAGCTTTAGAGGACGGTCAATATAAAGACAAGAACTTAAACACCATTTATCACTTCTTAATTCCAAATGACAGTCGTGGACGTGATATTGCTGTGTTATATCCCAATAAAGATCTCGTGCTTAATTTGTGGTGGTTAGAAGGGCAAGATCTCAAGATCCGTGATAATGGAACAGTGAAATTAAAAGTTGGCGTTATCCCAGCTATGGTTGTTATAGATCAACAAGGTAACTTGAAAGAAACATTGGTTTATAAACCATCCAATGAAAAAGAACCAGCCTATAGCGTGTCTTTAGTAGACCGTAAAGAAGGCAAAGTAGTTGAGGGTGGACGTGAACTAGCAACAGTTTCTAACGGTGCTGGACGATTATTAAAGGTTGAATACAAGAATGCAGATGGATCCACAGACTTAACAGCCGAAGGCTATGAGTATACCGTGCTTGATTCCAAGGTCAAGATGAGCGCATTTTATACCAATGGGGGTCAATTATTAGCTGAGAAGTATAGATACATTATTGCTCAACCAATGTTAAGACAATTAGGGATGGTTTACAAAGGACAAGAAACAGTCATCTTTGATATTCGTTCCCCGTTCCGTAAGCCAATACAGTCTTTCTGGGATTTAGGCAAAACCATTGAAGAAAAACAAATTGATTCTCAAAGAGTGATTGTCAAATCTTTTGAAACTGATCCTCAATTCTCAGCGATCAATAAGCGTGTGGTTGACGGCAATGAAGTCTATGATCAGTCGACAGTGATTGACTCCTATGAAGCTGAAGGGTTTGACTACCGCAAGTTCAAGAAACAAAGAACCCCGTATATCAATGATCAAATCGATCAGAACGCAGGTGGTAAACACGTTCCCGATGTTTTACAGACATGGGGATCTGATTATCCTGCATGGGCCAACATAATTTCTGTTTTGATTGGTTTAATTTCCTTTATCCTTATCTTTGGTAAACCTTTAGCATGGATAGGCCAGATCGTTCGATTCTTTACAAGCGAGAACAAACAAGCAGCCAGAAATGTTGCCCAAAGAATTGCTCCAAAAACGATTCAACAAATGGTCCTCGATTTAAATGCTTATCGTCATAGCGGCTATGGATTCCAAAAGGGCGCTCTGAATGAAGCCTACGGGGCCTTGGTTCGTGAATTAAAAGATCGTTTGTATGCAGGCGAAACATTAAACGGCATCACCACAGAATATTTCAGACGCTACCTTGAGAATTTCTTTAAACCTGTCATGTCAAGAGTGTTGAACAAAGCTGAGTATCAAAGACAATTACAATTGATTGCAGGATATGGATTAGAAGAAATGTTCATCATGGAAGCAATTAATCGCGTTTCTGATAAAACAGCTAATGTAACTGCATCGGTTGATTTCTATCGATTCTATATAGCTATGCAAGAAAAGACGCATAATCCACTATTTGGTATCAATGTTGAAGCTGATGCTAGATTATGGTCTTCTCTCTTATGGTTGCATCAATCTGGTCCAATTGTTAATCCAGCAAATAAGAAAAAATCAGACACCATTCATCATGATGATGTCGATGGCATGTTTAGAACACCTGGCTTTATTAAATTTTATTCTACAGCTCAAGCTGAACAGGGTGGACTAACTGGTCGAGATTTGATTGAAGAAGAATTAATGAAAGTCATTCGCTCAATTCCTGGAAAAGAAACAGTCACCATAGTTGAAGGATATGAATTCATCAGAAAAGCTTTGCCAAAGGATATTCCTGCTGATGTCGCTCGAAAGGGGATCACGGTCAATCAAATAATAATGAAGGTTTATCCTGATATTAAAACCAGTGTATTTGGTATTTTAGGGTGGATCCGTATGATCATGAACGCCACCCCGCAATTTGTTGTAGCACTTGGAGTTTCAGCTTTAGCTTCCATCGGTTTAATTTGGATGAAGAAATCAGATATTGAAACATTGCAGATGTTGAGTTCTGGATATTTTGTTGCCGCTATCCTTGCTGTAACAGTCCTTACATTCTTTATGTACAAGGGAGCTAAATACGTTATCCGCAAAGCTTCCCCTGCAGCCTTCCACTTATTGTTAAGTATCTCAATGTTGGTCTTGATAGCCTTAGGCTGGTTTGCTCATGGATCCCTTGCGGCCATGACAACAGCTGCCTATGCTGGATGGTTTACAGGGCTGACGATTTTCATCGCAGGTGTCGGTTTTATTTATCAGGCTTTGAAAGGGATTGACCGAAGATATTCTCAAAAAGTTTTAAAAGATAAGAATAAAGATAATTCAGATGAATGGACCATGGTTAATTTGGATGAACATGATCGCACACCAAAGGGGACATTGGGTCGTCAAGCAAGAGCTGCTGGGGTGATGATGGCCACATTATTGGCTAAATTTGTGGCTAATGTGTTTATTTGGAAATGGATCGCCGTACCGATATTAATCACATTAAACAGTCAATGGCAAATGGCAGATCTTTTTGGAGTGTTCCATGGCTTCACAGTACCCATGGGAGATAAGATTATCCTTGGGTTGACTCTTTCTGTATTCGCTGCCATTTTTATTTTGGACATATTTGCTTATTTCTATCTTATCGAAGGTGCTTTAGGGTATTGGATTGCTAAATTCAACGGTAATAATCGTATTAATTTCTGGAAACGCAATCAGGTTGTCTCCTATGGAGTTTTTGCGATAGCCGTTCTTGGCTTGGCAGGACTACTAGGAGTTCCTTATTTAAGCACAGGATTAACAACAGCACTTACTTACATAGCTTCATTTAAAACTGTTGCAGTGATCTTGAATATTTTGAGTCACGTGCCTTTTGTGGGTACCACCCTCGTCAGTATGACAGGGCTTAAGATAGCAGTATGGATGGGCGTATTACTTAAACCAATCAATTTAATCTTAGGTTTCTTGAGCATTGAGAAAATTGGCGGTGACTCAGTGGTCGAGAAATTCGGTGTCAAAATGCACAAGGATACGGTTAAGATTGATCCCAATGGCGCAGCTCATCAATTCATGATCAAGAATCTTCCTCCAACGTATTTTAATGATCAAGGCCAGCGCGAGGATTTAACTTTAGCACAACGTACAGTTGCCTTCGCCAAAGCCTTTAACATGATCATCTTGACCCTCTATGAAGATGATCTTATTAATATGGATGAAGCTAGGGGCATGATTTTCGTATTTAGCTATGCAAACAAAACACGCCAAGAATCAGAGCTTGCAAGTCTCTTTGGTGAAGATCCAGATGAAAACAATTTCTTAAACGGAACTATTATTAGAACACCACAGCTTCAAATAAGACCTGAAACATATCGCGTTCAAGACAGATTACAGAAATTTTTCTCAAGCATTTATATGGATATGTACCACATGCCGATTTATGAAATGATTAAAACGCACAGCACGATATTACCGTTTTTAGCTGAACCTGTTTTATATCCTTTTGCAGACCAAGATGTTAATGAATTTGAAGGGATTAATTCTCCCTACAAGCTCAATGAAAGAAAGGGCCACACAATTGCTAAGTATGGCACATTCTTAACTCACATTATCAGAAGATCTCCAAATCAATGGGATAATTTCAAAGCTCGTCTCAGACGTGAGACAGAAATCGCCAGAGCTAATGGGACAATTGATCAAGAGATCTACAATAGACGAATAGCAGATCTACAAATGATGGAGGATTTGAAATTTGGTCAACGCTTAGGAAAGAAGGAATTGGATCCTGCTGGCAAAAGGCATGCTTTAAATGATCCAGAGATGGAATTACAAATTCGTTTGTTTGCTTCATACCGCTTCCAGCCAATGGCCCGCTCAGCTCGCGGTATTATGAGATTTAGACAAATGTATCAATTTCAGGCCAAGGTGAATTTCCCAACGAGACAATCCTTACTGGCTTTTGAGCAGTACAAAGAAGAAGGGTTAATGAACAGAAATGGCCTGCCAACCAATGGATATCAAGACAAGATTGATGCCTTGGCTGATGCGAAGTTTGAATTTATTGTTGGACCTCAAAGCTATGGAGAATATCTGGGTCATGTGACTAGGGATACATGGCAAGGATTGGCTGTAAGAGATATGAATCTCTTACTGAAATTATTCCCAGCGATGCAAATCGCCTATTTGCATAATCCTGATCGTGCCATCGATTCTTATGCAGGTGTATCAGCTGTTTATTTAACCAGCCAAGAGTATGGGTCACTAGAAGAACAAATGCTGGTTTCCATCCAAGAACAATTGGATAACAAGGAAAATATTACAAATCCAGACGTAAGAAATAGACTAAAAAATTCTCTTCAATTGTATCGATTTACAACAAGTGTAAATGGTGTGGAAACAGTGGTTGGTTATGTGGTCCGTAAGAATATTATTAAGTTGAACTCTCACTATTTTGCGGGTCAAGGTAAACCGGTTAACCAAAACAATTTGCTTAAATTTGTTCATGGGGAAATTGCCCAGTTAATGGATATCAACCAAGACTTCTATCTTGAAGAAACATTCAAAGGGCCAAATTTAGCGGAAGAGTTTAGATATGATCGAGATACTGCCATTGTAGGATTCCCAGAAGACATCTTTACAGATGAGTTTTCACCAGCAGGTGAAGTTCATGCCTTTGGAGACCACACATTTACAACAATCACACAGCGTGTTTTAAACTTTATGGGAATTCGTTATCACTATGGTCATCCGGATTTTATCCGAACAATCTCCTTTAGACAATTAGGACTCTTTAGTGCTCCATGGGTCAATGAAGACATTTATGGTGCTTATAAGGCTACACTTTACGGTGAAAAAGTTATATTCAAGGAATTTATTCAAGCTGCTAAGGCTCGTGAAGTTGTTTACATCGGCCTTGTCGGTATCTCAGATAAATTTGGCGCAGGCGCAGGTGAGCAAGCCATTGATCATAAGATGCAAGTTCTTAATCGATCTTCGATAATTGGATTTTCCAGAGCATTCATGCACATAGTAGCTTCGATAGGATATTTCTTACGTAAACCAATTATCGTGATTGCAAGTGTCTTGTATTTATTAAATGTGGTGTTGTTTGGGTTAAGTTTCTTTGTCTCTTTCCCAGATGAATTAACATACGGAATGATAGGATTATTCTTATCTCAAGCGATAGGGTTGCCGGGTTATCTTCAACTTGTCTTAGAGCGTATGATCATACCTAGTACGGTCAGATTCTTGAAACTATTACCCGTATTAGCTTTAACGTATATTTCTGTTCTTTTTAGCGCCTTCCAAGTTGGTGTAAAGAAGGCTTATGTCAATAGTGCAGATTATGTTGCAACAGGTCGTCGTGCTGGTCGACAACACATGGTGCCTTTTAAAGATACTCTAGGGTTAACTGGAGTGCATTTATATAACAAAGGAGATCTTTATGGGCAAGTCAATCTTCCTGGTATCGGCTGGCTTATCCCAGGAATAATGATTGTGACATCAGGACTCAAGTTATGGGCAAGTCCAGGATCGATTTGGTCTGCGATGCCTGTCTTCATGATTTTAGCCGGCATACTTGCGGTATTTATTATGAACCCCGGTTCCACACCGATTACATTTGGTATTCGTAAATTCTTTACGCAATATTTTGGAGAAAACCTCCCTCACTTCTTTGCTAAATTTGGGGCAGAAGCGCTTTACTTGAAAAACAAAAATTTAAAAACGACCGTATATGATCATCAAGGAATTGAATTTGGTCAAATCAATGAAAGAGCTAATACAAATGATATCAAGCTCGACATGAAGAGATTCAAATTAGGTGTGGTTGTGTATACTGGCGCACTCGCCTTGACGATTTTGATTCTTATGAACGGCATTCCTTATCAAGGTTTATTGCTATTCCTCCTGTTGTATCCATTGTTAGGATTGGCTGGAAACAAGCAGTTAGAACGCCTATTAAAGAGTAAATACACCTTTAAAGAAATCTATAACGATAAAAAGGTCGAAATTCGAAATAATCATAGATTTGGACAGGGCAAAGAAGTATTTAAGAAAGTAGTTTTTGAATTTGGGTTAAAGATAAGAGAGTTTATTAATTTGTTCTTTGCAGGAACATTTGTCATGGGTTCTTTATTGATCATCGGCATTGTGACAGCAATTTTGATTAGTCTGCCTTATCAAATGGGAGTTCTCTTAAGAGCGTTGGTACCTAGCAAGATTGTTCCAAGATTTATAAGAATTTCTGGGTGGGTAGGTATGGCTTGGGTGGTTAATATCATAGCTTCCAATGTCGCTATGGGACCATTAGGTATGGTAGCTATGTTAGTCTTTACTGGTGCCTTGTCTATAGGACTATTCACAGGCTCTCGCAGATCCGCTATAGAAAATATTAATGCCATGGATTTTAGTTTCATCTCTCATCCAACTCAAGCTGGTCCAAGCAGAAAAATTAATCGAAGAGTTGCCATGGGGACTATTTCAGTTTTTGTGATTGCCCTTGGCATTGCCAGTGTCAAAACAGGAATTGTTAACTTAAATCTATTTAATCGTGCTCCTGAGCAAACTACCCAATTAGAATCCAATACTTCTAAAGATATTCCAAACGTTCAATCTCAAACTGAAGCTGTCACACCTTCTCCTGAACAATTGCAAACTACCGCAGCCCAAGAAGCCCAAAGACTTTCCAACGAAGTGATTAACACCATTGATCCTCAAACCGTTCCAGGAATTGAAATTACTCCTATAGAAAAGGATTCAAAAGAATCTGTTGGCCCAACACCTGAAGAAGTGAAAGCCGCCGCTGACAAAGTGGAATCAGACAGAATCGCTGCTGAAAAGAAGCTGGCTAATGAAAAAGCTGAAGAAGAGATAAAGAAGGACATTGAAATCTTAAGAACAGGAACTGCAGAGCAAAGACTAGGGGTGATCACCAGTTCATTACAAATGTCTGATGAGGCTATTAGAAAATTATTACCTGAAATCTTAGTTCTAGCTTATGACAAGGATGAACAAGTACGCACACAGGCCATTCTTTATCCTACAAAGATCCGCTTTCCAATTCTAACTGTTTATGGTGAAGAGCATGTCAATATACTTCATAAACTAAATAAAAATACTTTAATTAAGAATGCTGAAAAGATGAATTTCTATTTAGGTTTGGAAAGCAGATTGTGGTCGGAACACTTCACAGATCATATGTTTGGGTATGAAGACGAATATCCTTTAATCTACACCTATACAATGACGACTCTTTATTTTTCTAATCTGACCGCTATCACTAATGATATTGCTATTCAAGAAGGCAACGAAGATCTTCTGCAAGCAAGAGAAGAAATGAGAGACGTGTATAGAGCTAGCATTGCTCAAATCCTCAATCTTTTGATCGATTCTCATGTCTATCTTCAAGAAACATTAGATCAATTTGAACTTGTTTTAAAAGACCATCCAGATTCACAAAGAGCCCATGAATATATTAAAGAAATCATCAGCTCGGTCAATCAAGACAAGCAAAAGGCCATTGAAGATTATCTGAAACAGGAAGATTTAACCATCTGGAGAGAATGGATTCATATTTTTGCCGGAGTATTGACCGATAAAATTGAGCAGCTATATCCAGATAGAGGATTAGATTTCCATAAGATTAGAACATGGATAGCCAAGAAAGAAATGACTCGAGATGATATCCATGAGTTAAATAACGATATATCCATCGAATTTAGAAATCAAGCCTTTGCCCCGCATATGACAGATATCGCAGACAAAGGCATTAGTAACAATAGACCAACCTATATTATCACTGGTAAAGAGCATGTGCAGGGTCTGGCAGAGTTATTAGGTAGCAATTATCGAGGAATGAACATTTATTACCTTCTTGATCCTGCCGCACGCAAGGAAGCTGAAGAAGCTGCAAGAGCAAAAGCTGCAGAGGATAAAGCTCAAGCTGATAGAATTGCCGCTGAGAATAAACTTGCTGAAGAAAAAGCTGCAGAGACAACACGCATTCTTCAAGAACAAGAGGCTGCAAATAAAGCCGCCGCTGACAAAGCTGCCGCAGACAAGGCAGAAGCTGACAGAGTAGCTGAAGCTAAGAGGCTTGCAGATGAAAAGGCCGCTCAAGATAAAAAAGCCGCCGATCAAGCTGCCAAAGATGCAGCCTTTATCCAAACAATATTAGGAATCCTTTTGATTGTTCTTGGATCAGCGGGAGGATTACTCGCAATTATGTGGGGTATAAGACAGTTGTTTGAATTAAGAACGGCAAAGAAAAATCCTAAAGTGGAACCATTGCCAGGTGCTGTAAAGACATCATCTGAAAAAGATAATCCTGTTTCAACTGTAAGTTCAAAAGCCCCTGATTATATTGTTGAAGATGGCGCTCCACGTCCTCGTGGCAATGGCAATATTTCAGTTGCACCTCCAATAGCTGTTCCTCAAGTAATGCAGTCACCAAATGTTCCAGCTGTTCAACCACCAACTAGAGCTGGACCAAGTTGGTTACACATAAATGTTCCAGCCACTCAATCACCAACTAGAGCTGGACCACGCAGGTTACAAATCATCGGTTTAATGGCAAGTATTGTAGTTCTTGGATTGATGTCGTTGTATGCCTTTAGTCCTTCGGAAAAAACACAGCACAATGTTCCAAATCCTTCTACAAAGATTACAGAGTCTGAACAATCCAAAGTCACAGATTCCAACACTGCAGAACAATCTCAGCCTAAGGCTGATCAGCCTACGGCTGAAGCTCTCGGTTCTGATGATCCAAAAGAAGTTTCTACACCTGAACCAGCAAGTGAAGCCAAAGAATCAACACCTGTAGTAGTATCACAACCTGAAGAACCTGCACAAGCTAAAGAAAATGAGTTTGATACAGCGACAGAGGAAGCTAAGAAACGAGAAGAGCAAGTTGAAGCGTTAAATCCAGATAATGTGAGAAGCTCTTTAGAAAAACGAGAATCTCCAGTTCAAGAGCCAATACCTCAAGAAATAGAAGCTAAAGTGCTACAAGATGCTCAAGCTGAAGCTGATCGTCAAGCTAGGGAAGAACAGCGTCTGTTGGATGAAAAGAAAGCTGCTGAAGAAAAGGAAGCCAAAGAGAAAGCAGAACAGGCTGCCCTCGCAAGAAGATTAGAAGAAGAACAAAAAGCCGCCGCCGATCAAGCTGCCAAAGAAGAGCAAATGCAGAAGCCTCCTGAAATAGATCGTAAGAAATTAGAAGATGGTGTTATGAAACCAACTGAAGCAGACTATAAGGAAATTGCAGATAAGTTGGAGCGCATCAAAGAATGGCTTAAGAATAGACCAGCTGATCAAAAAGATTCTCCCAAACGTTTTCCAGGCATCGTCGCAACAACAGATGCTCCAGCCCATATTTTAGTCAGTGAACCAAGTGGTATTGTAAGGGAAGCTACAGACATTCAAGAACGCGTGATGAGCGATGAGGAAAGAAACACATGGATCCGTTTAGTAAGTCCATACCCACAATTAGATAAAGACATTCGTTTTGTGATTATTGAAGATCCAGCCTTGCCGATAGCCATGCATCCTGTTGTGAAGAAATTCAAGCAAGCAGATGGAAGCACAGTCGTGATTTTCTTTGAATTCATTAATCCTATGTTCTGGGGTATCAAAGATCCTGCTCGACAAGAAGACATGTTTTTCCATGAGATGCAAGATGTGATGAATTATGGTATGGAAGAACAAGCGATTTGGGAGATAGAAGCTAAAGCATGGACAGATTTAGATCGATTGGCTAAGTATATTGAATGGCTCAATGACAAGACCAAAGGAATCACAGTTGATCCAAGATATATCAAGGCCTTAGCAAAAGCATTTCCTATTTCAGAGCCTGTAGAAGCACCTAAGGGTGATGGGACAATCATCAATGCTCCTCTTGATCAAAAGCAAGCTGCTTTAAAAGAACTCAAAGCAGAAGCTGAGAAATATAACACTGAGCACCCAGAACCAACTCCTCCTACAGAATATGATCACAATCAACGCTGGCTTGAAGGAAGAACAGAAGTAGTCCCTGCTGATGCACCAGCTCTTGTAGTGGAACAACAAGTAGAGGGTGTCATTGCGTCCGCCAAAGGCGGATCCGCCTTGGACGGAAGCGAAAAAGTGAAGCAGTCTGAAACCGAAGAAAAGATTGCCGCGTCGCCTACGGCTCCTCGCAATGACACGGTTGAAACATCACCCCTTAAGATCACATTAGATTTCTATACAGACATCAGCCAGCCTCTTGATGATACTAAAGCCACATTTGGATTTACCACATTAGATTTAGGTTTTGAAAAAGATGAGTGGCAATTTGGAGGATTGATTGAAGTTAATTCATTACGTTTAGATAATGACATCGACCATGCCGCGACATTCAAATGGAGAACATTCTACAATTTCAATGAAAATATTGGCTTGGGGGTTCGTAAAACATTTACAACAGATAGTGATATTTCCGATCCTGTGTCATTTGGGGCGAAGTTCTTGATTAAAGATGTTGTGAGTGGGGAAGCATGGGTGTCCTATGCTGATGGTAAGACAGCCTGGCTCGGATTTATCAATAAAGACATTGGACCTGCTAGTTTGAGCTTAGGCTTGTTCCATGCTGATCAGTGGGACGTTCAATTGACTGGCAGCCTCAAGTTAGACGAAGAAGGAACATGGAAAATATTTGGGGCCTATGACTTTGATGATCCACAGGTCGCTGCCTTGACCCATTTTACTCCTGACACTGGCCTTGTTCGCTTAGGAGGCACCTACTCATGGCAAGGACATGCGGTCAGCATCTACGTCTTTACCAGCTCCATTGATCAAGATGATCTCAAACCAGGCATTGGAATTATGTTTAGCTGGAATGCGCTGACAACCCAGCTTACAGAGGCAAATAACAGCGCTAATGGTATGTTAGGGGATTGGTTTGAAAAATTAAGAACATTACCACTAACTCTAAGTGTCTATAACGACTTTACAACCAATAAGAACAGCCAGACTGGTCTTTTTGGTGTGACAGAGTTGAAATATAACGGAGAGCTCTTTAAGGCAGGTATTCAAGTAGAGTACACCAAAGGCTTTGAAGATCGTTATAACCTGACAGAAGGGATTGTGGATTTAAATCTCTTTGGAGAGTTTAAGCTGGTCAATGGATTAAGCGCATGGTTTGGACAGACAGTCAATGTTGGCAATGCTAATGACACCAAGGCTGCAGAGCCAACCAGTGTTGGGGTCAAGTATGAAAATGGGCCAGTCAGCGGGATCACCACATATTCATTTAATAAGGGTGATTATGAGAATGCTTGGTTAACATTAAATACTCTTAAATTAACCGATGATCTGGCGATCGATTCAGGTTTATTCACCGATGGAAAACATACAGGCTGGCAATTAGGCGCAACATATAAATGGGTCTTTGTGAGAAGAAATTTCCGAGATGATTTATCTGGCACATGGTATGCCCCTGACACTGATACAAGAGTTGGATTAAACCTGATTCTGGGTCCTGTGACAATCACCCCTTATGTTGGCATGTCAGATGATTTAAGTGAAATGAACAGTTTTGGAGTTGCCATTTTAGTCAATGTATTGACCGGTGAAGTAGTGGACACCAAGCCTATGTTTGAAAGTGAATTTTTGGACATGACGAAATTCAAGGCAGAAGTCTATACCGATGTAACGATCTTTGATGAATCAACAGCCATATTCTCTTATTTAGATCTAAGTACCACAATCAAAGACATTGATGTGGGTGTTAACGTTGAAGTTAATGGATACATCGACAACTTGAATGATAATGGCTTGAATTTACCAGGAGCAACCGTGGCTGCCAAATTCAGGTTATTTGTTCCAACCGAGTGGGGTAAGTTAGGGTTAAGATACACAGCTCCATTGACCCATGGCTTGAGCAATCCTATCTCTATTGGGGCCCTGAAAGAATTCAACTTTGGAGAAGACGCATGGATTAAGAAACTATCCAGTGAATTATGGGCCTCCTATAACCCAACGGATGAAAGGGCCAGCTTGTGGAGCATCAATAATACATCCATAGGCAATTTAGATTTGGGATTGGATATATTCCTTGGAGAAGGCGGCGATACAGGAATAGTCACACGAGCAGCATACTATTTTAATGATGAGAAGACATTTGGATGGATGTTCAATACGCAGCCCGTCAAAGAAGCAGGACAGATAGCTAGAGATTCATTCTTGACGCTGGATTCAGGAGGCTTGCGCACTGGGCCGACCTTTAAATTAAGAGATAATATCATTGGGACGATCTATTTAGGGCTTGAAGAAAGAGAAGATGCCTTGCATCCACAAGATTGGAAAGACAAAGGATTGGTAGGCGCATCAATTAAGATCTCATTCTACAGCGACCTTCCTGTTCCACAGAAAGATCAAGACAAGGCCAAGGATGATTTTGGGGCCAATAAGACAATTGCTTTATCAAAAATCACGATCGTTAATGGAAATATAACATTCAAGATCATTACTGATGATACTCAAAGGAAACTTGGGCTATGGAATCAAGTGGTCTTTAAGCAAATCAAAGAGATTTTAAAAGCTGGCCGATCTCCTCCAAGTGAATTTACAGTGGAAATCACAACCGCAATTGATCATGTGGCAGCTTCCGACATTAACAACTCTAAAGTTTTCCTTCACCCATTCTATTTTGACCCATCCAATAAAGATCAACATTATAAAATGTTCTACCATGAACTGATCAGTCATATAGCAAATCACGAGAATGATGAACAAAAAGCAATGGCAGATACCAAGAAAGCTGTTGAACGAAAGACAGGAATTTTTGAAACCGTATTACTTGGAATAATCTTCGTTTGGGGGGCAATAATTATCATTAGAAGTATATTTAAAGGTTCTTTTGTATCGAATATTCAGAAATTTCCGCCTACAGATTATGCGTTAGACAAGCAAACAGAACGAGCATACCTTTCTGGTGAAGAAGATGCAGGTGACATTAAGGCCCGGGGATTCACAAGAGTCCATACACTTGTATTAGTCATAGCCGTCATAGGCACAATACTAGCACTGATTCTTACGAAAAATAGGTTCAACTCCCTATTTATGAACAGCAGACCCCAAGAAAATAGGGAGTTGACCCTCATTTCTTATAAGCAAGATCATGGACAGCCTAGTGTGGAGTCTAAGGCAGATGCGTGGAAGATTTTAGATGAGAAGAATACAACCCCTCAACAATGGGCCCTTATACTTAAATGGAAAGAGGAACATAAAGCAGAATTAGCTAAAACAGGAAGTAACAAGCTGGTGTTTATTCTTCGTCCACAGCTTCCTACATTAGAATACTCAGAAGTAAAGAATTATACAGTCAATGGTAAGCCTTATAATATCTATTATCAAGTGATTAGCCCAAAGTGGTTTGATCAAACTAGTGATAAGAGTCCAGCGCCAAAAGCATCACAACCAGCCCCAAGAGTTAAGGTGGAGATTTCAAAATCAAAGCCATCGGAAAATAGGCAGTTGACCCCAATTATTCCAGTGCCTCAAGCAAAGGCAGAGGTAAGTACAAGTCCTTCAGTTATGAGTCCGAAGACTGAAAATAGGGAGTTGACCCTCATTTCTAAGATTACACGTAAAGAACTTGGGGATGTTCCCGGGATTAAAGA
The DNA here is from genome assembly GCA_044225175.1 of Candidatus Omnitrophota bacterium. Lineage (GTDB taxonomy): Bacteria > Omnitrophota > Gorgyraeia > Zapsychrales > Fredricksoniimonadaceae > JACQCF01. The sequence goes on from JBGAJA010000002.1 coordinate 241,785, forward strand.
TTCTGTTGATCTTGTTATTTGGAATAATACTCAGGAAAGTCCTTTGGCTCGTTATGTGGGGACAATTAAGCTGAGCTTAGATCAAGAGAATAAATATTTAAGCATTGTTAATGATCGTACTAAATCGGTAGAAGAGCGAGTGGAAGCATTGTTGGTCTTGACTATGGCAGGCCATGAAGAAGTCCCTGAGATTGCTCGTAAGCTTATGGTTTACTATGATCCAGGCGCTAAATACTTTGGTTCTTATGTTAGCTTAACGGATAAAGTGGTTGGAAAAGTTGGGGCAGATGGTTTAACGCTTGGCGAAGAGGTGAACCTCAATAACATTATTAGCGGGCTCTTTGAGATGATGTATGACAATTACATGGTGGAACGCAATGCAGATGGTGATTTACGATTTGTCGCTGCTTTAACCATGGCTGCCTATGCCGAGCGTGGATATTTAGATAAACGTGAAAAGGTGTTCTTCATTTTTGATGGTGACAAGCTGGCCTTAAAGTATGCCAAGGAAGTTGAAGAGTCCTTAGGTAAATATTATAAGGAAAAACGCGAACCTAATGACCAAGTAGCCTTAGGCAAATTATTGGCTTCAGAAAAATTAAATGGACGATTGACCAAGGACGATGATATTAACGCTCAAAATACTTTAAGCGTCCTTCGCATGATGGCAGACAGAGGCAATAAAGACATTTCCTATATGGCCTTAAGGGCGGCTCAAGCATTCCCTGATCCAGGTGTTTTTAAAGCACTTAAAGAGGAAATGAAAGTTAAACCAACAGATTTAGATGTCATGAAAATCCAAAGCGTTTCAGAAGGAAGCATAGATAGACAATTAGGGCTCATGGAAAATTTAGTACAAGGCAAGATGAATGGTGATGAACTTGGAAACACAAGCTGGAAAAATGAAATTGAGTTTATGGTCAATTCATTGGCAGCTAGATACAAAGGACAATCTAGAGAATGGAAAGAACATTTTGCTGCATACCTCGTTGCCAAATCTCAGGACATCCGACAAGGTAAGGTTGAAGAGATCAAGAATCTTATTTATGAACCTTTAGCCCGCATCGTGTTATCAGATCAGTCAGATATTTTGGAAAGCACTATTCAGGGAATCAGACAGGTCCACCTCCAAGGGGAAACCAAAGACGAAGACCAGTTGCTGCACGGAACACGACAAAGCCAAAAAGAAGCTGCCCAAAGATTATTAGAAAATCTTAACCCAAGAACGATTGCGGCCTTGGCTAAAACTATTCAAGAATCAGAAAACACAGATCTAGTTCAAATGATCTGGACTAAGACCCAAGAACAATTAAATAGCATTGGCGCTCAATTCGGAGAATATGATCCTTTGATTGTGGCGACCCGACAAAGAATTTTAAGTGAAACGGATGACAAAACAGTCTTAGCTGGGGTGAAATGGTTATTGGCCCGCCATGAAACAGTTGGTTCATCGACGGTTGCAAGAGTGTATGCCCATACCAAACAAAGAGACATCAAGCTTGCTATTTTAGAACAAGTCAACTCTAACCATGCCTTTAGTCCTGAGTTTGTTCTTCCTATCATCGAAGATTTAGCCAATGTCATTTTAGAACGTCTTCAAGGCAAATCAGCTCATCAAGAAGAACGCGCTTATGAAGCCTATCAAGACTATCTAAAAGTTCTCCATGATTTATATCCCCAAGCTGTGCAAGAACGACTAAAAATCCAAATGGATGCTGTAAATTCGGCAGATCAAATACGAGTATGGAGCAATATTCTTAAAGAACATGGAATTGCAGTCCCCTCAGCAGTATCGTTAATCAATGCCATCACATCTAACAACACCACAGATATTTTAAAAGCGATCAATGTGCCGGGCGTTATTGAAGCTTCTGCGGAAGACATTGATAGGCTTATGGAGGTGGTTACAAGTCCTAACACCTTGGAGACTGCCAAAGTAAGCTTAGTCCAAAATTATTTAGGACGATTAAAAGTCAAAGCAGATTTTCGTTCTAGTTTATGGGATGACCCTGTTAGAGGCGGACTAGTCAGGCTTTATGATGGGGCATCGATTGATTTAAAAAGAGCTGTTTTACAAGCTTTGGCTACTCGCGGTATGAGAGAACAAGAATCCGTTGATGCTTTTGCTAGATTGTTCTCTCGCGAAGATGATCCTCAAGTCCAAATCCAAGGAGCCATTTATGCCGGCAAAATACTTAAAGGAAAAGGAAATAAACAGATTTACACCAAATTAGTGGATGTATTAGTCAAGAATGTTGGCAGCGGAAGGACACAGGCAGACATTGATTTAGCAGATCAATTGGTCGATCAAGTTGGAGGAGCGCTTTATCTGCATTTAGAAGGTAACGCTCAAGAAGTGCAACTCAAAGAAGATGTAAAAGCGATTTTTGAAGCACGTCGAAGTTTAATTGACAATCCAATCAAACGATTGGTTATCAACGATGTTAAGTATATGCTTTATGGCATCCCAGATCCTCATTCCCGTAATGGTGCTTGGGTTATTTCCCAAGCAGCGTTGGATCAAAATATTTCACGATCCGTTCAAACAATTAAATCTGTCATTATTCCATCGGATGATTTGACCGTCCAAAGTCCAGAAGACAGTCTTTATTTATCAACGATCAAGAAAATCATTTTCAACACCAATACATCTCCAGACATTGTGAAAATACTGATCCAAAAGTTGTTTGATTTGGATTATCCAGCTGCCCAAGATTTAGCCCAACAAGGCTTTGATTATCTAATTTCCAGTGATATCCGCGATGCAGAGTTCAAAAAGAATTTGATGAGTGTACGTGCAGGGACCAATACAGAAAAAGCTGCCAAGACAATAGCCCAAAGATTGAAAGACCATGATCCACGTATCCGTTCTCATGCAGCATTATTAGTAGGCCAGATGAAAGATGCCCAGCAGAGGACCATTGTCCAAGATGTGCTGAGTGCTTATTTAATTGAAACAGAAGAGGCGATCAAGACCCAATACATGCCATTCTTTGTCAATCCTGCCAACGCAGAAGGTCTTATTAATGAAATTGTTGCAATCCGAAGAGATGCATCTAGCCGAAGGATCATTAAAGAAGCCAATGATCTAGAGGTTTTGATCCAACGCCCACAAAAGATAGTTTCAAAGAAGGATGTTTTAGTATCAGCGCCTGCAGGACCATTTAAATTCTCATTAGATCCTTATATTGATTTACCACATTGGATCCGCGGCAGCTGGTTTGATTCCAACACCCATGAACAATATACAAAGCTGCAAAGACACATGAATACTCTGTTTAATAACCCTTATGGTTCTTTATTAAATGGAGATCCAAAATTATCAGAAGCCATCTCAGGCTATAGTGAAGAACAGATGTTAGATATTCTTTTTGGAAATCACTCTTCTTTGGAACGAGCTACAGCAGCCATTGAGTTGGGTAAGAGTCAAGGGGATGTTCGCAAGAAGATCCAAAAGTTATTGATGATTGTGGGTACTCCCAAAGAAGGTGAACCTGTTGTTGATGAGGATGCTCAAGTGGTGGATGCAGCATTGTGGGCTATTGCAACACTTCCGAAAGATCCGCAAGGAGGAAACTATCTACCAGCCAATATTTTTAAAGATTTGGTTTTAAATAAACATACTGATCAAACACGAATCTTAGCCCTATTGGCTTTACGACAGTCGACTGATATTCAAAAAGACCAGAAATTAGCAGAAATCATTGATTTATTAGCTAAAGATACAAGAAGTGTATTGACTTTGACAGCAGCGCTTGAAGTTGCCAGCCAATCCAATAGCACAGATGTTGCAGGTGCAGTGATTAATGTGTATAGCCACAGCGTGCGTAATCCATGGGCATTGGTACATCCAACTTTCATGCATTTGACACAATTGCGAGACATTGTAGGAGTACCTGGAGCAATGGCCTATCAGGCAATTATGAAGATGGCTCAAGTTAACCATAATGAAGCTGAGATTGCCAATATCATTAAGACTCAAATTAGTAATAAAGTCATTGAAAGTGATTTTGCCACTATCTCCCGACAACTGTTACCTTTATTAAGAACAGTATCACTAAAAGATGCATCTGTAGTTTATGACAATGGAGCTGCTACCCAGGAACAAGGGGTTTTATACAACCACTGGTTTGATGTTGAAATTGCCGATCCATTCTTAAGAAATTTACACTGGTTTTTTGTGATGATTGGATTAGGCATATGGTCGTTTAAATACTTTAAAAATCGAAGAGTGCAGAACTTAGAAAGTGATGATTTTGACCAACCCACTCCTCAACTAATTCCTAATGTTTCAACTAGTGAAGAGAATACAAAACTTCTGGGTAGGGCCAATGGAAAACCAAAAACATCGATCCAAATTCTTAATGATAAACTTAAACTATGGCGGGAGATTTTAAATGCCCGACGCCAACTATGGAAAGCTGGACATCATCAACAAGCCCTTCTTACCGAATATAAGTTGGGGGTCATTTTAAATCAGATCTATCGTATTTTAGACATAACCTACCCAGATGAAGTTCAGGAAATTGTGGTTAATGAAAAGAAAATAGGCAACGTTTATGGCAGGATCATTGTTTTAATCGGCGAGACATTGAAGTTTTTGGATGAACAGCTTGATCCCAAGCATAAACATCTTTGGGATGACAATACTCGTTTAAGAATCCGTATGCTGGTAGCCGAATTCAAAGTCTTAGAAGAACAGATTATTCCTTATCGTGAAGCCATGATGTCTTTGCACAAAGTGCTTCTTTTGAAAGAAAGGAGATTTTCTGTTTATAAAGGTGAAGGATGGATGAGTGTATGGAAGAATTTTGCAGAAGGCATTGTTTTAAAGTTTCCAGGATTTCAGTATAAAAGACAGATTGAAATGAGCATCAGAGAATTTATGAAAAGATTGGACATATTACTTGGAGACAATGACAGAAAACCAGAAATAATATCTAAATGGAGAGGTTTTTTTGAAAACGGTATGTACCGCGAACAAATTTCAGAAGGTGATCCTAGGATTGCGGATCCTTTTGAAGAAACATGGAAAGATCAAAGGATTATCAGACATATTTTTACAATTGCAGCTGTAGTTCTGCTTGGTTATCGTTGGTTTATTGTCAAAGAGTTTGCTTGGTGGGACACCGCCGTCATCGCCACATTGTATTTCAACGTTTCCGCCTATCGTTCCAAAGGGTTTTTGGTCCGCACCATGAAACGTGTGAAAGAACTAAACAGGGACATTCAACAGAGAAATCAGAAACAGTTCGAATTAGAGTTTGGAATGTCCATGAAGGATTGCAAGCTCGATCAACTGGAATACGAAAAAATTCAAAGCCGTACGTCTCAAGCTGTGGCCATAGGCAATGGTCCTCAACCTGTTGTCCATATGTTCTTTGTGGTACTTGAGAAGAATCAAATAGGAATAGCTTCCCAATTATTAGCTCAAAGTATGAAGACTGATCAGTTCTCTGGTCTTTGGTCTGTTCCTATTGTTTTCATTCCACAAACTATTCCAGGCAAGGGTGGAGCTTATTTGAATGCCCAAAGTTATTTTGAGGGGGTCAATACTATTGGCGAATTATGGCACAAATTATTGTCTTCGGACGAAGTGTATATTTTAGGCAGAAATCTTTACAATGAAACTTGGTCTAATGTTTCTGTTGAACTTTTACGACATTCAACAATTATCAACTCCAGTGAGAAGACAGATGCCATGATGCAAGGCATCACACCTGTCGTGGATAAACTCGGTCTAACATTGTTGCCTGCCACTGAGAATATGATCAGCTCCTTAAGACGCGACATCACCTTCTTAGAAGATAAAATGATGTATACCTACAATGAAGTCTGGACAGATAGTAAAGAAGGCAAAGGCGTCAAGCTTTTCTTGCATGCAGATGGTTTTCGTGTAGGGCGAGTAGGGCGTCGCGGCAAAATAGACTTTGGTTCCATGTTCCTGACACTAGATGAGATCATGGCTATGGGATTAGGGTTTCTTAATTATGATATTTTGACAGGGGTCATTAATACCATCTATGAAAAAACAGGAGAAGCTTTAACTCAGGAAGACATCGAGGGCTGGAAAAACGAATTCATTAAAAGAGGGCTAAATGCTCGTTTTGATATTGAAGATAAAAGAAGACTATTTCCTGCTTACATAGGGGCCTGGCGAGAACAATTAGATTCTCATAATCGTCAAATCTTTATTACAGGCTTGATGGACTTAGTTCGTTTTATTGAGAAGTACGAATTTCAAGACAAAGCTGATCAATATATTGATGAGAAGAAGTGGATGAAGAGTTCATCCGAGAGAGAAACATTGGAAGAGTTTATCAAATCAAAATTAAATGTTTCAAAGGAGGATGCATCTCGTCTCTTAGGGGAATGGACCATACAAGAAGATTGGGCGACACTTAGAAAGATTTTATCGGACTGGAATTTTAAAATCATTGCGGACCTTTTTATTCCTATGATCATGGCTTCTCATGAAAAAAGTCCTCATTCTTGGAATGATGCTAGAGGTCTTCGTGAAAAGTATCCAATCATCTATGACGATTTCTATTGGGAGGTCTTTTCGATCCTCAACAAAGCATTTGCCAACAGTGGAATTTCATTCCATGCTCCATTTGCCCCTTACTTTAAAAAGGCCCATTTTTATAAAGTATCTAGCTATGCACTACCCACAATGATTTTAATGGCGCTCGCCATACCCCAAATGGTTCCAGCGCTCTATTTGCTTTTAGCATTATCTCTAGCTGGTGTTGCGGGTTACTTTTTGAAAATCCCAACAGTAAAAATATTTCATTGGCTTTTTGGTGCCCGGGGTGCGGTATTTAGAGCGATTTCATTTTTATTTGCAGCAAGAAAAATCATCACACCATTCTTAGAAATCCATTTCATAGATAAACTTTTAGCAGCCAGCAGAATCCTCCTCTTACCATTTTCAGGCACAACCCTTGGCTTATTGTATTTTAAAGGAAACCATTACTCTTGGATTGAACCAGTAACACATATCGCTTCTGTTGCACTGACAGGGTTGTTTTTGATCGAAGCAGTGATTGAATTGGGGTACATTGCATACAATCGGTTCTTTCACGCTAAGAGCAAGAATAAAAACCAGCCCTTGAAATCTTCTAAATCACCTCATACCTTGATCAAAACTTTAAAGAAGTGGATCAAAGCAATCATGTTTATTGTTGGTGGTTTTATATTATTGGGAGCTAGTGTTCTTTTTAACAGTCCTGCCTTAGCTCATGCCGGGGAAGTTCTGATTAATACGGGTCACTTCATCGAAGCCGGTAAAGCGGCATCAGATGAACATAAAATGTATCGCAAAGTAGGGTCCATCTTTGCAGGGTTAGGCGCTTTAACAGGGTTTTATTTGGCGGTCATGGAATTCGTATTTAGATTTACAGTTCACCTAGAATCATTAAAAGAAATATTCCATCACCAGCATGCAGCGATTATTCACTTAAGTATTTTATTTTGGGCAACTTCTTCCATCTTTGGTTTGGTTGAAATGATAGGAGAAACAAAGGCCGAGAAAATTTTGGCGGGTAAGTCATCAAGAAACAGCTTTGATAGACCTTTGCACGCCGTAGCAGCCTTAAGCGTAGATGAACAAGTGGCTTTAACTCCCTCAGCTCGTACGATCAATAAAGCTGCAAAGAAATTCACTCCAGGTTTGAAGTTCGTGGTTTTAGCCCTGCCAGCCCAATCCTACATGGATTTTCATGGTAAGACGCACGCTCCCAATGTGTTTGATCCTGTTGATGCAAGAGGAGTAAAACAAGAGAAAAAACGTTTGTACACATTAAGCAAAGTAACAAAGAAAATATTTGGGCTGGCTCCAGGTAAGGTCTTTAAGAATGTGTACTCGTCTAATGAGGAATCAACCGATCATGCAGTTGCAAGCTTAGGTGTAGAGGGGGCGCTTATTGGCGCGAATCGTTATGATGTTCCTCGTTTTTATCACTTTGGAGGTATTTTAAGAAAAGATGCGAGGCGAATTGCTCAAAATCAGTGGAGAAGATATCTTCAAGACCCAGTCCATTTTAATAATGGCCATTTAAACGGTCCTGACAGTATCAGAGCTGTTGAACGATTGATCGAAGATTGCGTCCGAGTTGACCATACCTTTATTGCAACTCATGAACTTCATGCGAAGCTGATTTTGGCTCGGATGTTAGGCATCCCTTATGAGAAATTGGCCCATCTTCACGAACGTCTAGGTGCTTTGTCTACAGGCACCCTCATTATGGTGGCTTTTAATCCTCAAACCAATAAAGGGGAGCTTTTATATGTGGATAATTCTTATTTGGGTAAAGGACTTAAAGAAAGATCGCCGTATACATTATGGGATGTTGTCATCAATTATTGGCGCTATTATGGGTTAGTCCTACAGCGATATTTAGAAATCATCCACACAAAGATCCAACAAAGCTCTCGATTTCGTCGAGAGGAAATATGGGCGGTACAACCTCCTTATTATGCACCAGAGCCTCCTAGCTTGCCTGAACCCATGAGCATCCAAATCGCCAGATTCACAGTTTCTATGACCAGACCCTCAGTGGCCCTATTTTCTTCAGATCCTGCTCGGCATGTGCCGGGGTATAGGGCGCCGACGATGAAAGAGGTTATAGATGAAGTACAGCGGGTGAGATCAAGTCAGCCTGGTTACTCACATCATCCTGAACAGTGGCCAGGAATTAATAAGGTCACGGAAAAAGAGAGTATTCAACGTGCCAGGGATAATATCCAACAGAATATTGATTTGATTATAAAAAAAGAAGAGCATTGGCTTAAAAAGCGATATAAAACCAAGAAAGAAAAAATAGCAGCCATATTAGAGATATTTGACATCATGATCGACAATTGGCGTGATGGGCCTTTTGTAGGATTCTTAGGGACTATTTTTATAGAGAATGATGGAAATAAACGCCCGCTTGGGTCCAACCATTATCCTTACTATATGACATCCCTCCAACGAAGTGCCACATTTATCCATGAATTTGGTAATTATTTAGGCTGGTCTCATCAAGAAAATCAAGATTTGGAAATGCGTTTCTGGTCAGAACATATGGGTGAGCTTTTTTCTACCACAGACCAGTCTTCTTATTCCTTTACATACCAGGATTTAGAATTTCTAGACAGCATTTTAAGTGAGATTGTCTTTAAGATTTCAAAAGATAAGAAATATCAAAAAGACATAGATACTCTTGGGATTAAAGAATCCATTGCTAACAGAGAGGTTCTAAGATCAAGAAGTTTGACTGTAGAAATTCTTTCAGGGCTGATTGCAATTAATAAGAAACGAAAAGATGGCGAAGACAATTCTACATTTAATGCAGTGTTATATAGAGCTAAAGAGGCTTACTTTAGCCTAGCTGAAGCTCAAGAATCCGAATCAGGACGAAAGCCCTACTATGCCAAGGTATTGGTCATTCTTAACGTACTATTACATGCCGAGGATTCTTCTGAAGAATTGCTTAAGCTGAAGTACCAAATATTGAGTCGTTTAGGTCATCAAGCAGAAGCGTTAGATACCATTATGAAACTAATCAAGAAGCCAAGTAAGCGTCGACAAAAATCAACTGAAGCGATGCTTAGAGTAGATTTGATTGAGGCAACTAGGCGATTGTATTTAGGAGAAATTAGCGAACGTTTAAGACGCAGGAAGTATGCCATTGCTTCAAGGTTATTTTCTTTTGCCAAGCAAAGTGTGAATGACATTGAACAGCAGTCTTTGGGGATAGTTGAAGAATATAGAAGAAAGGGTAAAGAAACGGGAGGGATAGCTACCGAATCAGAAATTGGAGCATGGATCCATTTGGCAGACATACAGACGTTGATATCTCAAGTAGAGTATGAGTTCGCGAGCAATAAAGACTACGAACATCCGTTGCCAGACCAGATCTTAGAGTCTCTGGAGCAAGCGATTAAATCTTTGGAATATATAGCACAAGCTCTTACTGCAGCTCAAGAATCAGAAATTAAAAAAATAGGCGATAAGACCTTGGAGAAGAACTTAGATCAGTTGAAATTGATCTTAACCTTTATTTTTAATAACCCACTGGGCATGTTAAATATCCCAAGACTTGGAACATATTTAGAAGAGCTCAATAAAATTTTAAGCGCAGATATTTTCTTAACACTAGAGAAACAGCAGACCTCGATCAGAGCCATTCGTGAGCTTAGAACAGATATTTTGACAAATATGGATGGGTATGGACATATTCAAGAAACAGTCCTTGGGTTTATGTGCGCCATGCCTCAAGAATCGTTTGCCTCCAAGGACGCTTTACGAGCTCAATTGCTCAGGGATGTTACAGAATATATGGGAACATCCTTATCTTCGGACATACACCTTTATGTGGATGAAATGATGGAACATTTGCAAGACGACTTAGATCTACTGATTCTTAAAGCTTTCTTCTTTGATACAAAAGCAAAAGAAAAGAATCCCAAGGAATTAGCCGTGTTGATTCGTGCAGAAATGGAAGCTCGAGCAGAACAGAAGACAAAAGTTAACATGCTTCCTGAACATGAAATTTCCACTCTACTTGAACAACGTGCAAGCGAGGGAAGATATGAAGGGCTTGGTATCACTGTTGAACAAGCTAAAGAAGCGGAGGGTACAACACACATTCAGCAAGCTTCGCAGGACAAAAAGGCAGCAGAAGAGAAGGTCAAAAGTGAGGCCACTCTTCAGAGAAACGTTTATAAAGATCCCCGTATTAATGAATTTATAGAAGAAGATAAAGAGGAAATTGATTTCATCATTGTGATCTTGAATCTTATTAAGTCCTGGATGCCTAAGGAGGTATACGAAAGCTTTAAGGAAGATCTCAGAAAGATTGTAGATAGTTACAATATATTCTGTGCAAACGCAAGAGAGTTAACAAGAATGAAATCTCAAGGATATCAAGAGGCAAGACAAAAGGCCAAAGCAGATAAAGATGAAGACGACCCTCTCTTAAAATTGCGAAGAGAGCTAAAAGACATACGAGTAGGTCTGATAGGTGCTAATGGATACCTCAGCGCCTACAAAGTTTTAAAAATGGTCTTAGAAAGCTATAAGACTAGAGTCGAAGGATGGATCCGTCAGGGATTCAGACAGGTCCTTCAATACCAAGTTAAAATGGATGAGTTATATAAAAAACATCACTTCACATGGCTGCTTGAAGATGCTCACAATAGTCCATTACAAAAGATTGCCCTACAAATGGAACGACTCGTAAATGTTCACCCCTCAGATCCTTCTTATTTATCTTATGACATGTTTGTGATGCTAGAAAAAGATGCCGAGAATTACTATCAACTCAAAACAGCCGCTATCGAACACCATCAAGGTCTCATTGACGAAGTCTCAACAGATTTAAATAAAGCTGCACAAAGGCTGTATGAACTTAAGGGCCTACTTTTAGAGTTAAAAGATGTTTCTTTAATCAGAGAAATTGAAAATAAGATTGAAGGAATTAGAGAGACTTTAGGAGATTTAATTTTTAGCAAAGCACTCGATGAAGAGGCTATGCACACAGAAATGAAAAAGAGGACTGCGCAGCTTATAGAGACAATTGAGCTATGGATTTCAATGGTCAAGAGATTAAGAACACTAACAGAAATGATTCCAGAACTAACTAAGCCCATTAGAAGGGCCCATGTCTTATTGATTAATAGGGTAGATATTGAAAGCCCGGCTGCTCATGCCATTAATGATGCTTATCAAACAGCTGTGTTTGTTGGACCTTTGTATCAGTTATTGTTTAAAGAACATATAGAAGCTTCTGTCTTTGAAACAAAATTAGCTGACATGGAAGGACGATTGTCGCAAGTGCCGGATCAAATTACCAAGTCCCTTGAGCCTGCGACCCAGAAGATTAATGAACTCCTGGCGGACAGTCTTATGGAAGTACAAAAGCTGATTGAAGCATTAGAACAATGGTGCAAAACAAATTTATGTGTCTATAGAGGATGGCATGATGAGCGTCCTTTAGAAAGAATGTTGGATAAATTTGCATCTACAAAAAAGATGGTGGAAGTACTCAGAGAACAGATTACAACTAACGGAGCAATGGTTAATAGGGGAAATGCTGCACCTACAGAAAATCCTACAACCGTTGCTTGTGACTTTAATGATTTCAGACTTTTATCCGATGCGGCGTATGAATTGATGGCATTCGAAGAAAGATTCTGGCTGGACCAATTGCGCGGGTGGGTCGATAGACATGGGGCTGAACTGGTTTCTTTAGTCGATAAACCGATTTTATCAAAAGGATACACATGGCAATCGATCATTCTAAGAGACGCGTTTAATCAAGTAAGGGAGATTGAAATTGATTTCGTTCCAAATACTAATAGAGCGGAACACAATTATTTGGATTTAGATAAAGATCTTGTTACTGCTTCAGAAAGATTAGTAAGCGAGTATAGGGAAATCTATAATGGCCTGACCCGAGTTTATCGTCAAATTAAAGATCCATTAGCCATTACTGATATTCTTCCAGTCCTAGGTCCAATTGCAGGTTTCTATATTCAGATATTTCTGAAGGAACAAGATACGCCAATCTTTGATGTGACGGTACTCCTCCAGAACATTTTTTCAGCTAATTTTTATAAGCAATCAGAAGTAAGAAAAGTAACTGAAGGAGCTCATGATACGAGCTGGCAGGCAACGTTAGCATTCATTGCCCCTCTTAATTTTGTGAAACCTATTGCCCCATGGCCACAAGGCATGATCATTGGACAGAATAAGTTGGAAAGTAAAAAAGAGAAACAGCCAGCCTCACTCAGCGATTCACGAGTTTTGCCTGCACTGTCTCAACTGGTTTCCTATCCTCACGCAAGAGGAAGCACACTTCAAATGGTATTAGCTCTGATTGTCGCAGGTGTCATCGTCGTTGGCTTGGGAATTCTGGCATGGCCGCTGGCGAAAGTTCATTGGAAAGGTTTGCCAGATATTTCAAAGATGCCTAATTTAAAAATAATTATAGAAATCTTTTCTGAAGTCATTCTCATTACAGCGGTCATTGTCAGCATGCTCATTGCAAGCACAGATACCAGGGCAGATTGGTGGAAAAGACAAAAAATTAGAGTGCGTCCATGGCTATTGTATGCGCAGAGCATTGAACAAAGAGTATTTAAGGTAATTAAAACGATAGTCGATTCCCGCTTCACAAGACCTATCCTCAAGATTTTGCTTTATGCAGGAAGCCTTGGCCTTTTGACCATAGTATTCAAATCCATAGAAGTGGCACTGGGCATCACAGCAAAGGGCATAAGTTCTCAGGTTTATTTGTTCTGTGCCACAATCTTAGGCATCATTATTATGATGGCATGGAACATACGTAGGGCCTTGCGTATTCATCAACAGAACATACAAGCCGTTGGAGAAGAGCTTTCAAGCTATGATAGTTTATGGTGGATGGCTGGCCTGGGGACGGCCGGATTGATGGCACTCCAGGGCTTTTTTATATTTATTCTCCCTGGATCTTTTAAACAGCTCTTTGCAATAGAGCATTCGGTTGCCAATAGTTTGCTTATCATGCATACAGCTTTTAGTCTGGTTTTTTTGATGGCTATTGGTGTGGCCCAACACAAACGTTTAGAACAGTACATCACCCCAAGGCAGGTGGGTGTGGCGGTTTTGAAATTGATCATGGCTTTAAGCATAATTTATCCAATGGTTCAACAGCCATGGAATCGTTTTGCCATGATGGTAGTTCCTGCCATCATCATGGTGGTATGGCTTGGCTTGAGCTCCATGACCACGTTATGGAAAGCCCATGTTCAAAGAAAGACTGTATGGAAAGATAACACGTATCCATGGGCCTTAGGGCAGGTGATCTTGACAAGCACCTTCATGGTCCCGGGGTATATCATTGGGGGTTGTACAGACATTGAGACATTTTTATATAAGCAATTTGATGTATCGATGCCATGGATGGCATGGTCATTTGTAGTGCTTGGAATGATCGTTGTCAGTTCGACAGTCATCTTTATTCCTTACATATTAGATCTGGCCAAATTCAGCTACCATAGGATAGGAGACTCTTTGGCTGATCACATCAGTCATCAGCCTCGTGTAGCGATGGTCTACGGTCATGTGATATTAGGTATCATTTATTTGTATTTATGGACTATGCGCCCAAGTCCATTGCCCATGTTTGGTATGAGGGACTATGTGTCTAAAAGCTTTTCTGTGAGTTCCACAGCCTTCCCTCTAGGGATTAGGCAGGCCATTGTGGCTGTATTTATCATGGGTGTTGGGGGGGCAGTACTATGGCCATTGATATTAGCCCTCGTGCGCGTGTGGCAAACCCCATTTGTCCAAAGGCACATCCACAAAATTTTCGTTGTTGTGGTTGCTATCATCACCATTGTGTTGATGACAGGTTGCAGGAGCCAAGAGTATTCTAAGAAAGAGAAACTATTAGCAGATCGGATCCTAGAGAAACACTTCATGGAGCAGGCCATTGAAAAAAAGAACCTTACAATTGCTACGGAAGTCCAACCAGTCGAAAACGATCCTCAATTCTCACCATCAAATGTAGATTTTTTGAAAAAAACCCAAGAGCTATTGAATCGCCAAACCCTTAACCGCATGCCCGATGGGTCTCAATATAAAACAGGTAAACCAAGGGTAACTGCATCAGTTGATTTCATCATTGAGCCTGTTGGGCTAGAGGATGCTTCGGAGAATACAAAAGCAAAACAAGCTCCAATTATTCATACACAAAAAGTTTTCAGCCAATTTAAAGTAAGCGTAGTGACTATATCTAAAGAATTAAGAAAAGTTCAAGAATCTACATCCCAGATCATTAGACAATCGTTCCTATCTTGGAAATCCCAACTCCAAAACCAAATCGGCCAACCACGTCAAGAAGTTGTTTTACAGGTGATACCTGAACAATCAAGGATTTCATTATATGTGCAGATGTATTTTTACGTGGCACCTACGCTCAAAATGGTCGTAGGAATGATTCTTGCAGCTTGGGACACAGTATTCCGGCGGGCACCCATAGGTGTTGTGAGTGTGACAAGTTTGGCAACATCCTCCAGTAACTCAGAAAATTCCCTAAACATATTTTGGTCAGCTGTTAGTTTATCAAGCGTTTTTTATTTAGGTGTTCTTGTCCTATCTACGGTTATTCTCATCACTACTCTTTCCAAGGGATTAAATTCTAAAAATGTTCGAGGTGTTAATAAGGACTATGCAGGATTGCGTCAGCATAAATCGGTTCTCTTCACATTTTTAGCTGTGACAGCTGGCCTACTTTTTGTTTTTCGTCATGGGATCAATAACTATTTAGCATGGACCAGTAAGCTCGATCAAATGTTCTTAGCAAATACAGCGGATTGGATTCTATTTGGAAAGGTGTTTGGTATTGGGGCTTTACAGGGATACGGAACGGGCATCATTGGGGCTGCTTTGGCGCAGACCATTAAGAAAAAAAGCAACATTAGACAATTTGAATGGAAGAACATTTTTGTTGATGTCGGGATGTCTCAATTACTTGGGGGAATTCTTTTAAAAGCATGGTTTTTCATTGTAGGACCATTAACGGCACGGGCAGGGGACTATGATTTTCTTGTTGGGTTCTGGGCTTTTGTAACATTGTTTATTCTTCTTTATATTGTTCTTGTCATTGGCAGCATGCTTGTTTTATCTAATATAGGTATTCCTGGAAAGAACCCGCTGACAGAAGCTCGAAAAGTCCTTTTTAATTGCGAAAACTTTGCCGTAACCTTTTATAGAAATATTCTTTGTTTTGGCGTGCTTGTGGATTTGGCATTCTTCATTGTTTTTCCTTTGCTTGTCAAAAATAATGTCTTTGGCTTTGCCTCATATACCCTTCAGTTAAACAATATTCAATCCATCGCCAGTCTGCTGGTCGGCATTCTTTACGCAATGATTCTGGCTTTGTTTGAAATTAATCAAAATATAATTCAACCAAAAAGAAGTGAAGTTGTCGCCGTAAAGAATTCTCAACCAGGGTCACCCACAATGGATGTGTTGAAGTTGTTTTCAGGGGTTGTTGTTCTTGGGGGTATTGGAACGTTTGTGCTGTGTGTGCCTATGCCATCTTTGACCAGCTCAGGTCTTGTGGGAGTCATTTTTGTTGTAATGATGAAATGTGTTTCAGTATTAGCTGCATTCTTGATCAGTGTATTTTTTATATCACGGCTGATAAATCTAATTGCTCGTTGGAAGCACAGATTTCAGGAAGAAGTTTTCTTAAAAGACATGCAAGAAAAGAAAATCTTCTGGAAACTAGATGAAACCTCACTGTCATCGACAGACATTCCATGTGAAACAATCCAATTTGGTCCATTTCAAGAGCGTATTTCAAGATTGCCTTTGGAAGAATTAAAGAGTCGATTTATTAGGGATGCTGAGATCTTATTGGAATCAGATAAAGTCTCTGACAATGAGTTCTTTAGTGCAGTCATGGATTTGCTTGAATTTAAAAAGCGCATGCGGGACCCTAGATATTTACAGGCTTTCTTTGAAACCTCACATCAATGGTATTCACCTTATCAACTGGGAATTATTTATCGCGTTTTCATGTCTTTTATCATTGTGTCAAAACATTATGCCCGTCGAAATTTAAAATATGAATTCTATGATTTAAAGAACCGTATACGAAGCATATTGGCGGCTAATTTAATGTTAAAACGTGAGTTTATTGATGGTGAAGAGAGACCTTGGGACAATGAAATAGATTTAGAACAACCAGAAAGCATTTGGCCGTTAGTCTGGGGGATGACTTTTAATGGTCTTGGAGTCATTGAGTTTAGCTTAAAGAAAAAAGCTTCTCCTAAGTGGGACCCAGAATTCTTGTACCGATGGAGTCTTAGCTCTGGAATGGTCCATTTACCCGTTATAATCCAAGTATCTCAAGAAGAAAGCTTAAGAGGAGACATAACAGCTTTTAGAGAATCATTTTATGTTTTTATTACACGATATTTTGACGATGCTGCCCAGGCAGTGTTTTATTTTAGTTTATGGTCTATAGGTCTCATCCAAAGCGCCTTCTCGAAAATTCAGGCCCTAAAACAAAATAAGAAAACAAGCCAGATTCATCAGTCATGGAAGACCCGAACGACAACGAGAGGATGGGCACTGACAAAGCTGCTTGGCACTATTGTCGGCATTAGTATGCTGGCGGTTGCAGTAGTTTTATTCTCTTCGCAGCGTCCGCAAGGCTTCAATAATCGCCCGACACCGCATAGTCAAACAGCAACTCAATCATCTAACAGTGAGTCGTACAAGGATTGGAGGCTGTATGAAAGTAAGCCAACCCTAGAAAGTGTTAAAGAGATATTTGCATTAGCAGCCGATTTCTTAAGAAAGCACAATGACCCCAACATGAATCTTGTAGATGAATATTTGGAGTATGTCCGGTCTGCTCGCGCAACAGATGGCATATATCTAGGTAAGATATTTGATCCGGACAAGAATGATATTCAAATTTATATTAATCCAGAAGCAGTTCAGCAGAGTTTTGTGGAAGCGCAAGATCATCAATCGGAATCCTTATTTGTTCAAAATATAGTTTCTCAAGTCGAACGTGAAGCCATAGGCCTTAGATTTTATAAAGATTTTCCTGAAGTATTGAAAATCAGCGCTCCTGTTGAAGAGGTCATGCTGCACGGAAGTGAAATTCTCCCAAATATCGAAGCTTTACAGGAATTTTCTTATGACAATCGAGACATTATTCGAGGTGCTGTAACTCTAAAGTATGCTTTGGAATTCTTTGAACTGACCCACAAATTAGATATGCTTGCTTGGGCAGAAAAGCAAGGCTTCTATTCTCCTGTCCAGACAGAGGAGAGTCATACATTTTATGACCATTATGTCATGAGGGACCAGAAGAAGGACTTATTTGCCCGCCAAACCAGTCAATATTTCAAAGAGGACATAGAGCTTCTATTAAGAAGGAAGAACTCTTTTGACCAAAGTAATTTTATCTTAATGGAATATGCTTTAGCCCAGCAGATGAGGTATGAAAAGACAAATGGCCAGGAAGGCTTCAATCCTCATTTAGAACAAGTATTACTAGGCAATGCAAAAGAAACAGAGCAGGATAAAAAAGATTTAAGAAAAGCCTGGGATGAAATTTATCCGGAAGTTCAAAACTTAGTAGATCAATGGAATGCAAAGATCAATCAACCTACACCCAAACCCTCAGGTCATGGAATGTTAATGAACTTTACAGGCATGAGGTCCTGGATATTTGGATTAGGCTTGATCATTGTACTGTCTTTGTGGGTATTTGGCACTCGGGGAGCATTGTTTAGGGAGTCAGACTTCAAGCCAATCAAAGTTTTATTAAGTGCAGCAGTTACACCAGGTTTTTTATTAATTATCTTAACTACAACCGCTTCTTTCATTGCTTCCTTCTTAGGCTTTCAACGCGCCTATCTTGCAATTTTTATCATCCCAGGCGTAATGTATTTTTTACCTAAAATCTATTTCTTTATGATGGGATATTATGTCCTAAAAGGTGAGGACCAAGGAGACATCAGAATTAGGTTTAGAAAACTAAATAAGGATCAATACCAACCGCAAAGCCCCAATAAGTTAGTTTCTTTAGCCATAAAAGATACCCATCTTAGAAACAGAAGCAGGATGACTGTGGTTGTTCCAAGCAGTATGGCGACGCAAGCAGAGTTGGAGACCATTCCAGAGGCCATATCTTCAGGACTAAAAGTCAAAGTTGTGCCTCATCGTCCAGGTTTATTAAAATGGAGTGTGTTTGGTTTGATAACAGCGTTCTTTTTAACTCTAGGCTCCTATATGTATTATCAAGGTCAATTATGGAGTGTGCTTCAACTGCGGATTCTGCAAGCCCAGACACAAGTTTACATGGATGGTAGAGTTGAAGATAATTTGCGAAGACAAATCAGATACGAGTTTAAAGCCTACAGATCATTGAATTCTTCAAATAGAGAAGGGCAAGAACAAATCACATTAATTAAGAATATATTAAGACTCAACGACGTATATTTAATTTGCAATATCTTGGCAGAGATTTCTTCTTCTGACCGTCGTCATTATCAAAAAGAACTGGAATGTTTACTGGATGATGATCGACATACGGCAAATACCTCTTTGCTTCATCTACGCATAAGAGACTTGGCTTTACAAAAAATGGCATATAACCAAACTGCAGCAGCGGTCATTATTGCTCATCTTCCAGAATGGAATGACCCTCAAAAAGATTGGCATACCCGTTTATTGGCTTTCCATATCCTATCAACGACCATGTCCGCCACGGATACTCAAACCATCGAAATTATGGCAGGTATGATTAATACAGGGTTAAAAGAAAACTATCCAGAAGGTTATATAACCCAAGGTCGAAATCTTAATTTTAATGGCCATCCGTATCTTCCTGTGAATGAACCCTCCGTCATACTCTTAGAGGCGGTATTACATAAGAATCCGCAGCTTTTATATGATTCATCCAATGATGTTCCTGAGGAATTAAAGGGAATCTGGAGGATTAATCGTCAGGACGATAGCTTACAGCCATACATTGTTCAATCCATATCCCGGCTTTTCGAACATTTTCTAAAAGAAGGAAATGATCGAGCTATCAATGCTCTTGTAGATATTCTCAAAGGCCGTCAAGACCTAGTTAACGCTATGCTTGAGAACATTCAAGACCAGAAGAACCAAAGAATTATCAGAGAGAAATTTGATGCTACACAAGAAAAGGCCGCTAGGGTGGGTATGGCATTTATGTCTGCCAGTGGCGCACCTATTCTTCTAGCACAGGCCCCTTCCACCAATGCCTTCACTGCTTTTTCTTGGCTAGATATAGTTGCTGCTATAGGAGCCGTGATGTTATTGGGCCTCATCATTAAAGTCTTGTATGAAAACTATCACCTGCGGACGGTCAAAGTCGATGCATTTCAATTCAGTGCCTATATGGGTGAAAGTATAAGTGAAAGCGTGATTTTAATGATGGTAGGGATTGTTTTATGGCTGATTAATGTGTCTCAACTATTACTGGTTTTCTTAGGCATCTTAAACAGTATTTTATTGGGTAATCTATTTCCTCTCATTCAGGCTTATGGCGTGATATTAGGAGGTTCTTTTGTGGGACGAATCATTATTACCTGGTTCGAATACCAAATTAAACATACTACTGGAATTGATAAATTATTTGCGATGTATAGAGAACAAGGGATTATTTCAGCCCAAGACAGACCGCAGGCATTTGTGTATTCAAGAAACTTTACAAAAGTCCGATTATATTTAAATAACCCAAGCTTTCTCTTTAAAGTTTTTGCATTTCTTTCTGTCCCACCTTTATATGTAGGAACGATT
The DNA here is from genome assembly GCA_044225175.1 of Candidatus Omnitrophota bacterium. Classification (GTDB taxonomy): domain Bacteria; phylum Omnitrophota; class Gorgyraeia; order Zapsychrales; family Fredricksoniimonadaceae; genus JACQCF01. Next base: position 262,114 of record JBGAJA010000002.1, read on the forward strand.
AGATGTAAGAAAGAAGAACCGGCTGTTAGGTTGATGGATCCAACAGATAAACTCAGCATGAGACGGGGAGCAAGTCCTTCTCTATTTATAGTTTTCATGGCAGGAATATTTTCTGTTGGAATGATGGGCACGATCGGAGTAATCATTATATGTTCGCTGATTCTAGCTGGGATTGGGATTTTGATAGTCAAGAGGATCAAAAGAAATGTTCTTCCCGCGCAAGGTTCCAACATCCTAGTATTTAATCCCCACGGAATCAATCCTATCGGCTTAGAGTTTACGGATTGGCTCATTAAAATCAAAAAGGATAGAAGCACAGTTAGCTTAAGCCCTGGCCATTTGGGTCTTTTTGATTTGGGCGGACTTGTTGTCCGAAGACCAGGAAGGTTTGAAAGTTTCAAAAAGATTAAGTTTATAACTCACAAATTTCTTCCCAAGCCTCAACTCCAGGGGTTGACAGGAAAGATGACAAGTAAGCCTGAGGAAATCGTCTATTTTTCAAGTTTGACAGGAGAAGAGCAAGAAGAGAGAGCCATTGATATATTTGCGGATATTGCCAATATTGCTTATCTAGCTGACATTGCCAAGAGATTTGGGATTAAGAAATTCTATTATTATGTTCCTGTCATCAAACAATCAACATTGTTGACAAGGCAAGTGATAGCTTTAGCTGCCGGTATTATTAAACATGATCGTTCTGTCCATATTGTTGAATTTAATCGTCTAGAAAAGTCCTTGGCGTCCCAAGGCTATCATCTTAAGCCAGTCACCAAAAAAAGGTATCCTGCCGATATAAAACATGATTCTGAAAAGGAACGTGTATTTGATTTCTTGGCAAGGATATCTACGATCGGATTAGATGAGCGCTTAGTCCAGCGTATCACTAAGGCACTTTTGGATGCAAAGATTAAAGAAGACTTTGGCTCAAGACATGCTCTTAATAAAGATAAGATCAAATGGTTTTCCCTTGAAAGCTATTTACCTGTCTTTGCTTTTTTAAAGAAGGCAGACCAAAACCTCCTTGATCTTCTTTTCAAACGCTGGATGCAATTCCATCAAAGTCATGGCAACCTCTTTGCAGAAACATCCCGTGGGTTCGATCTGCATAATATTCTAGATAAATCTGTGTTTAGCTGGATCAGTAAAGACCCTCCAGCAAACTCTTTTGTCTATCTTTATAAAGGGATCGACAGTGCAAGCAGGTATCAAATCCGTCCTCTCAGAGAACAGTCTCCTGTAAGTATGGATGATATGAAGTTTGTTGATGAAAGGGCAAAAGTAAAGAAAGCCATGGCCTTGATTGAACGAAGGATTAGGACAAAGATGAGGGAAGTCAATCGAATTGAAGGAGACAATGAAAGGCAAAGTAGGTTAAGAAGATACTATGGTGCCCATCATTTAATCTTGGATCAATTGACGATTATTGGAATTGATAGTCCTTTGCCATTGGTCTTTTGTGACATGGACCGTATGGTGGCCCGCATCATTCACTTAGGCCGTCATCGTTTAGTCACATATTTTCCTCTTAAGTTTATTCAAAACAGCTCTATTGAAGAACTAGCAGACATGATTTATTACAGCATTGATTGGTTGACCACATTTCATAGACATAGACAAGATCAGCATTTCTTTGAACAAACAGGAATAAAACCATCCGGTCATATGGATCCTATTATTTGGGACCCAGAACCCATTGCTGACATTAGATTACAGGAAATACTAAGTAAGCGAGGGGAAGTTTTTTATGGTCCTAAGAAAAGCAATCGATTTGGTGTTTCTTTTGAGCACCTCCAGGCTAAGATCTATAGCTTAATGGAAGACCATTTGAAGCAAAGATACACATTGTTGCGCCGCCTCGTGGAACAATATAAGGAATCTCAAAATGGCATGCAGAGATATTTCCTTGAATTCGCTCAAGAAGGTCTATTCAGCGATCAATTCCAGAATAGATCCAAATCAATCGCTACTCAAAATCGAGATGTTGCCAATGCTCTTTTAGGGCTAGGATATGTGACAACCGCAGATCGTTTGTACACCAATGCACTGGCCATTGATAATTATTTAGTGATGGGAGCTAATGGTATCCAACCCACCGATACGCTTATCAGACATTTGTTTCACTTTTTGTATCACGGACAATGGCAGAAATGTCTCAATACGTTTGAAACGTTATATTGGGGAAAGAATTATCTTGTCCGTTTTAATGGGCAGATTGTGAAAATCAACCTTCGCTGTCCTCCCACAAGTATTAATGGAGTACCCGTGGATGAAAAAATGAGGGAAGACTGGTATGCGCAGCTGGGGTATTCGATCTTTAGTAATAGAGATATTTTGGATACTTTCTTAAGAAAGGCATATGACGTTTTAGACACATTTGGTTATATTTACTCGGATGATCCAAAACAATTGAAATTGATGGATGATTTTAAAATACAGTTACTCGAAAGTATTAAGCGTTGGATGTTATTAGCGCAAAGAGGGGAACTGGTGGGTGATAAACCTACAGAATCCGATCCTAATGTCACTATCATGCCCCCCCCTGTTGTTAAAAGATTACACGATCTTAAGAATGGTAAATCAAAAAAGGTATCCCATAGAAGAGGTCATGTATTGACCCCATGGTTGATGGGAAGTTTAATTGCTGCATTGGTTTTAGTGATTGTCCGTGCCGTTGTTCAAAAACGACGTTTATTAAACCATTTGAATCTTGCTCGTAATGAAGCTCTCCTGCGTGAACAATTAGTTTTCAAATTACGCTCTCAAATCAGCCAAGAAGAAGCCTTCAAGTTAGGACCTATCTTAAAATCCTGGAATTTCTGGGATGATCCATCACCTTTAGAACACCATGTGTATTGGTGGAACTACTCTATGCGAGACGCTGTACTAGTGTTTTTACATGGAGATCTAGTTGGAGCATATTCTTTTAGATATGACACAGCGGATTCCCCTGAAGATGCGTATGGGGAAGGTATTTTTGTGGTGGATTATTTAAGAGAGATGGGCATAGGGCGAATGCTAAGATGGCATCTTTTAAATTATTTGAAAGAAAATAGCATTAAATATTTCAATATCCGAAGACCAAGACAAACTTTGGAAGCACAAGGTTTTCACTCCGCTTTAATTAAAGAATTAAACTCTCATGAACGAGGTGTTAATTATGATGCGGACGCCCAGCCTCAGGAAATCAAAGTCCTTTTAGAACAATATGCTTTAAGGGATGTGTCGACTATACAACCATATTTCCCTCCACGAAAACAATATAAAGATAACCCCATGGAACGTGTAATTCTCAGCACTCCGTCGTTTTATCATGAAGCCGTGGCCAGAGAATTTGCCCAAAGCCGTCGTTATCCAGCTTGGATTGCCAGTGCTGCAGTTTGCAACCATCCTTATATTTACCTGCCCTTGGTCCAAAAGATGTATGAGCGATTGGGAAATTTACGAGGTCGGACAGTGGCTGAGCTTGGCTGTGGTTCCGCCGTGGGAGTTGAAATCTTTAGAAGGATTGCGGATGCCTATGTGGTTGGGTTTGACTCTTATGAACCCTTTGTCAATTTTGCTCAATCCCATGGTTTGCCCGTCGTCCATAGTGACTTGATCTCTATGCCCGCGGATTCCGAAGAAAAATTTGAAGTAACATTCTCAGCTCGTCTTTTGGATGTGTTGTGTGTTTTTATCGATGGTGAACCAATAGAACTATTGCATCCACAGAAATTACGAACGCTTAAAACGATTGAGCGCATGACCAAAGGAAATGGACTCAGCATCCATCAAACCGAATACCCGATTCCTTTTAGCGATTCTGAAATAGAATCTACAGGTTTTCGCATCGAAGAAATCAATGAAGAACGAACATTAATGGTCCTTTACAAGCCTCTTGTTTCTACACACTGCATATTTATTTGTTCTTGTGGGATGTTAGTGTTAGCTGGAATCACCCAAGATACTTGGCTGGCCAAGATTTCTCTTCTAGTCATGGTCGTGGGAGGGTTATTCGCCTATGTATTTTCAGCCCCCTCATCTTTCCAAACACCTACTTCTGTTCAAGATTCAACAGAGCAGTTAATCAATGATTTAAATGGATTTAATGCAGAAAACTATTGGCAGCAAGCCAAAGATCTCCTCCAGCGACAAGAAATTTCATCAGAGACGAATAAAATACAAAAAATATATAAATCTATTCTAAGAGTCATGGTCATCATGGGAGTGGGTATTGGATTTGCTTTTTTATACGGAGGAATAATGATTTTTGTTGGTCCAATACCTGCACATAAGACAGCCTATATTCTTTTTACTCTTCTTTATGCGGCATTGATGGTTGTCCTTATTTCTAGGTTCTATATATGGATGGACATATGGGAATCCAGCATATCTCGATACCCTAATAATAAATTAAAAGCAATTCAAGAGCATAATCTTATCGTGATTAGAGAGTTGCAAGGTCGATTTGAAATAATCAGTACATTTTTGGATAATCCAAAAAACAGAGAGGTTTTAGAAGCCTTTAGGCTTTTATTGCAACGTGTAAATTTGATCATTCGGCAGGATAAAGAATATGGAACTGCAACGATTTCAGAATACATAAGAAACATGCTGTCACAAGTAGAGGCTTTAGAAATAGTAATCCAAACTAAACGTGCATGTGGCAAGGGAAATGATCGAAAGAGCGGGGTAGACCCTCAACCTTCGGAGTTTGTCAAACAGATGCATCAAGCATTAAATTCAATAGGCGCCACAGTCCAGCTTAGTGATTTGAATGAAAGTCCTGAGGTCATTAGTTTTGTTGGAAGGCTTTTGTTGGACTACTTGGCAAATCTTTCAAAATACAGCGCTCTACCCCCTGATTTAGTAAAATATGGCACGCTGCGTACAGTTTTGACTACACTTTTTAATCATTCCTCTGACTACCCAGATTTTCAGGATCTTCTCAAAGAATTAAAGCAGTTAATCGATTCTCATTTAAAATCCATCAGCTTTTTAAACCTTTTTGGGTTACCTAGAGAAGAATTACTCAGAATCGTAAAATTGAGTATTTCTACCCATGAGCTTCGAAAAGAACTAGGGGTCCAGGATATGGAGGAAACAAAGCTTTGGCAAATGTTTGCTGGGATTATTCAAGAAATTCTAAGAGATACCTTTCCAGTGCTGTATGTCACCAATAAGCAATTAAAAGATTTGTTACTTCAGATACAGGAGAACAAACCTCTAGAGCAACCGGTTGCCTTTGACACCCGCCTAGAGAATTTGCTGAAAGATCGCTTGAGTCCTTTGACTATCTTGAATACAAGTTTCCTAAGGACCATTCGTGAAACACTAGTCCAATATGGTTATCTTCCTGAGCCATATGGCGTGGTAAATATGCTTAGAACGAACTGTTTTTATAAGCTTCCACAATTGGGGAATAGTAATCAGCAAAAATTGTTACGGTCATTAGAAGGAAAAGGATTTGGAAAGATACGTATTTCATTCAAATTTCAAAATCAACCGGTTAATAACATTGGTCTTCTTTGGGAGAAATTAGAAAACATACAAAACATTTGGCTCGTTTGGGTGGGCCAAGATGAACAAGGGGACATTTATCATGCCCCAAGTGCGGAGGAATTAAATGAGATTCCTACCGATAGACTGATTTTATTAAAAGATGTACCCAATAAAGAAAAAGCATGGGTAGGTGCAAAATCAGAGGAAAAACCATTATTACCTCCTCAAGGCAGAGCAGTAGCAGTGTCCGAGGACGTTGTCAAAATCGGCTTTGAAATGGAAGTTCCTGAGCGATTAAAGAAGGTTTGGGAAGCTATTCGAGATCTCTTGGTCCAAAACCCTAGACGAGATATTACAGTGCAATTGATTTCCCAGAGAATGACAGAGTTGGGAGAGTCAATGACTGAAGAAGCCCTTCAACTGTGGCTGCATCAATCGAAGGGAGCTCCAGCCGTAGCCCAAGTTGTTTCACTCATTAATTCCATCAAAGACAAAGAAGGACGTTTAAGACTCTTTATTGCTCTCAACGAAGAGTTTCTGCAATTATCGGATTCACACATCACAAGTCTTTTGGCTGATAGTGAGGATGCAACCCTATCAATGGACAGTCTGCGTAAGCAAATAAAGGCCAAGCTTTCAAATCACCCTATTACTTCGGAAGACAAGAAGTTAGCAAAGATATTTCTGAGATTGAGCTGGGCGGCCAGATTGGAATTTATGGGGCATAACAATAACGGAGCTGTATCAGGTATATCTGCAACTAAAGATCCCTTGGCGCTTCTTCGCAGTGAAGTAGAAGTCTTACAAAGCAGTGGATTAAATGATTCTGGAAGACTAATGAATGTCCTCCATAGGCTTATTTCTTTGGTTGGCGAGAATAGTGTCATCGACATGATTGGAACGGTAGCGGAATTATTAATCAAAGAATATGAAGAACATGATTTTGACAGCTTAATTGATGTTTTAAGGAAGGCCCATGGAAAAACTGCGGGTAAAATCATTGCTTTGATTCTCCTGAGAGGGACAGCTTTGAATCAAATACGCATGATAGACACCCTTAAAGAATCGAACTCTCAAATTAATGGCTTGGTCTTTTTGGTAGGGAAATTAAGAGAATTACAGAGTTATATTGAGCTTAAGTCATCTAAGTTTATTGTAAAGAATGAGGGACATGCAGATTGTACAAGACCGGGGGTATATAAATTTGGACAAACAACTGCTCAACAGGCAGAAAGCCTTTTTGGTAGAGCTCATCGTGCGGCAGAGATAGGTCATAAGGAAAACATTGCAGAAGCTAAGAGTATTGAAGATGCTTTGATTAATCGAGGTCTTGAAGATATTAAGAAGATATTGAAATATGTTCAGGTCATTTTAGAGACAATCGTTGATCAAGAAGCAAGGGTAACACAGACATCTTTAGTTTTGGAGTCATATATTGGATTTGCTGTTTTGTTTCAGAAATTAGAACGTCCCCTTCAAGAAATCAATGATATTTTGAAAATTGCCTTTGAACTTATTAACCATTCGCATCACAGCTTGTATCAATCAAGTGCAAACCCCATTTTTAACCAACATACGGATCTTGCAAGCAAGGCTTTTGAAGATGATGGACCTTTAGCAAAAGAGATAGTCATTCGTTGTTATTTGCTAACGCAAAAATATACATTCTTGCCTGTGGAACAAAAGATATTGGGAAGTTTATTGATTAAGGCCGGATTGACCCAGGAAGCTTTACAGTTAATGGCAGTTATATCTCCAACACCGCAGCCTGAAGACCCAAGATCTATTATTAGAAGAAAAATAGGAAAACTTAAGAGTGCCTTGGAAGAAATAGATTTAAGAAATTTCTCTACCCCAGACACGTTTGATGCGCATGTTCATTCCTTAGTTCAAAAATTATTGTCAGATGTTCATTGGAACCCGGGGTTTGATGAGGCTAAAGAATTTTCTACTTGGCTAGAGGAATTTCAGCGCCAAGGACGGGAACTAATTAGAAAGCGCAATGACCACCATAAGACCGGAAAAATCCAAGAATTAATCAGAAGTGGCCAAGAAAGAATAGATAGGGCTTCCAGAAGAACTCAGAACATGGATGAGTTTATCACAATCGTGGATGCTATCAGGGCAGAGTTCGTTTCAGACCTAGAACGCACTGAGATCCAAGAATTTCTACAAAAGATCCCAACTATTAAAGTCGATAAAGCTATCACAGAAAGCCGAAGAAGAATCCAAGAAATTCGTCCTGGAAGATTTAAGAGTCCGGTTGAATTTGAACAAGCAGTTAGAGGAAGAGTTTTACCTTTTGTTGGTGCTAATTTGGAACATCCTCATGTCATTATATTTACTGGGGAAGTTGAGCAATACATCATTCAAGGAAAAGATAGGATCACAACTCATCAAGAGACGGCAAAGCGTTTACATTTAGAAGGACAAATTAGAGCTTCTTCTCAAAGGGCTAGAAATATTAATCCTAAGAATTTTGAATTTATAGCACAGTATGAAAGAAAAATGATTTATGTCATATCGTCGCGGGTCCGAGAAGAATCTCAGATTAAAGAATTAATTCAAAAGCTTTTAGAACAAGCGAGACCCCATTTCGAAGAGATCTATCGGGCTAAACAACAGAAACAAATTAGAAATACTCATGTTTTGCAAGAAACCAGCCGGCGTCTGTTAAATGCTGCCCGGGAGAATATAATTCGGGCCAGAGAAAGACTGGAATCTTTGGCCCAGAAACTGGAAGAAAGAAAAAGTCATCAAGAGAAAGTGTCTTTGGCATTTCAACGCCTGCATGAGAATGCTTCAAAGATTATCGAGAATAAATTGATGAATACTATGGAGTCGATGGATGTGCTTAAGGCCGCTATGGAAGAAGGTATTTCTGAGGAAGTCCGTATACTTCCCGCATTTGCAGATGTATCCAACCAAAAAATGCAAGAGATCAAAGACAAAGTTGTCTCAGACACATTGATTGTCATTGCAAATTTTGATCCTAGAAGATATATCAACACAGATGATTATCAAAAGGCCTTAGAAGCAAATGTTCCAAAGATTGTTTGGGACGTTCCTCATTTGTACGCAGCATGGGAAGAAAAATTAGAAAATGGAGCACGGTTAATTGAACAAAACACCAAAGGAACCATAGAAAGTGTTTTAAGATTTGTATGGAAAGATTTAATTAGTGGAAATTTCAGAGGTGAACCAAGGAGCTTTATAGAAAACAAACTTCAATTATTAATGTGGCATCCAGATACTCAAAGACTAATCGGGGAGACTTTAGAGAGCTATTACACACGTCAAGGGCAGCAAACTCAGCCTAATTCCCAAGCTCCACCTTTTGAACAAATTGAAGAAATATCTGTAACTTCACCTGCTGAACAACTACCTCAAGAGACCAGCCGAGATCCAGATCAATCGATAGATGAAGCTATCATCTGTGACAAAATTAAAGAGATGGAATCGCTAAGAAAAATTGCTAAAAACCATCGAGATATTGAATTTATTAAAGGAATGTTACGAGATCTTACAGCACAGACCAGTTCAATGTCTCTTTCTAAGAAAACAAGAAAGCTCATTCATATGCTTCGAAAAAAAATTGATTCAGCTCGAGGGATTCCTGGTCAACAACATCCAAGTAGGAATGATGTGGATTATGAGATATGGCGCATTGACACTGAAATCCCCGCCAGCGTAAGCATCATTAGGTTAGATGCACAAGATAAGTTTGCCCAAGGGGCAATTAAGGCGATTGCATGGCTTAGGACTAATGGATTTATCGCGATGGCAGAAGTATTGGAACAGATATTGAAAGAAAATAATGTGGAGCGAGGCCCCTATAAAGGTTTCTTAGCAACGACCCATTCTGTAGAAGCTCCTCGAGGCAATAGAGAGCTTTTCATCATGAAAATAAAATTATCAGATGCAGAAGAATATGCTCAATACTTAACTGTGGATGAAATCGCCGCGAGTTTGATTCATGAAGTAGGTGCCCTTCCTCAGTTTGGTTTCTCGGATAGAGTCAATACCCAACGCCATCAAGATTTCTTAATGGAAATTCGTCAAGGACGCTCTTTTTCTCTTTCACGAGCTTCAAGGAAAGAAGAATTACTCAAGAGCCTGCACTTCTTGTGGAGATATGTGGTTGCAGATAATGAAGCAGCGATCCAAAATGTTTTAAGTCAATGGAAAGAAAAGGGCTACAAAGTTGGGACATTCTGGCTGACAGGACGTGATGCAACGATGAACAAAGGCCATGAAGGGACATTCTTTGCACATCCTAATAAGATCCTTCATGATTTAATCGTTTCAACATTGGATGCCCATTATGATCCAGCTCAAAAACCTTTAGCTCATTTTGCGCTTGCCATTGATGAGGTATTACGACGACCCAGAAATGTAAAATCCAGTTTTGCCTTGTGTGTTCTTGTGTTCGATGATCATGATGTGATCGTAGCTGTGATTGACAGTGAACAAGGCCTTAATATTAGCGATGAAATACAAAAAGAACGATCCAATGATGTTATTCAAAGTGCAGGACTAGGTATGGAACGGTTTTTAGAGCCCCATAGTAATAACGTGACAACGAGAATATCTTCTCAACTTCAAGTCTGGAAATCAGATCAAAATCGAACCTTCAACCGTTCTCAACAACAGCACAATTTAATCTCTCAAGGTGTGTTATGGGACATGCAGCTTCTTTATGATTCTTTAATATTAAAAGTTGCTCTTACGCCACTGATCTTAGGATTTGGTATTGCATGGATTGGTTTTGTTAAACTCATAAGCCTTAAGAGTCTTCTTATATCCATAGGTGGCGCTCTTTTTGTCCGTGCCGGAGGTGGAGTAGAACACCTGCATTTGTCTGCATCACTTCCTTCTATATTTACAATCGTTGTAATTGCTTTTGCTGCTTTTATGCTCATGGTCCTACCAGGCGACCAAGCCCCCGGGGCAAAACTTAAAAACAAACAAAACACTTTAAACAACCTCTTTGCAAAATCGAAACGTGATCTTGAGGCAATTTCAATGGATGATCCAAAGGAATTGATCAAAGACCAGAATTGCTTAAAGATATTCCAAGAATTCATAGAAAAGATCCGATGGTCTTATTTATTGAGCTTAGCAAGAAAACCAGAAAACAAGGCCGCCCACTTTGAAGTCAACCAATACATGGCAGAATTAGTTTTAGAGATGCGAAAGGCTTTGATTAGTAGGTATCAAGAAGTGTTAAATAATTTAGATACTCAAAATTCACTAGATAAAGAAGCTAGAAGGTCGATAGCCAGTGCCCTCGAATTGCAGATAAGAAAGCAAATGCATTTGATTGTGCCTGAACACATCGAGATTGCCGTTGCAGGAGATGAGGTGTTCTTCTTTTATAAAAAGATCATGGTTCGAGTATATTCAAAAGAGAAAGAACATCATCAAGAGCTGATTGAGCTTTTATTTGAGAATAACAAGATTGAGTCTATTGCTGATGCAACGGATGCGATCAATGGGTATCAAATAAAAGTTTATGACATAGACCTTCAAATTAAAGTTGGGCTGCAATTATTCTTAAAAACAAAGCTAGAAAGTTTCGAACAACAGATTTTAGATCAGTTGGAAAAATCTCAAAGTGAACCTAGGACAGAATCACCAGATCGGCATGATTTTGCTATCCAGGGATTTGCCTCGCTGCTTTTGACCAATCAAAATCTCAGAGTATTCTTTAAGAAAGCCTTAGGCAAATATTTTAAGCCATTGTTCCAGTGCACCTTAAACATGAAAAGTATTTCACCTGAATTAAGAAAGAAAGCCTTAGCTGCAATTGGTGCTTATTTTCTTTTAAAGCCAGAGCAAGTACGACTTTCAGATATGGATTCTGCAGAACATCTAGTATTTGATGGCTTTGCAGGGCAGGATGTTCCAGGACGATGGCAAGCCATGCCAGGACATGAAAAGGATAAATTGCCTGTTATCATCGTGATTACCCCTCAGATACCTGAAGGATTAACACAAACTATCCAAAGACATTTTAAGACCCATATTTTATATCTGAACATCACAGCAGTGACTACCCAAGGAGTTGAATACAATAGCCTGGGGCACATAGAAAGTACTAATCTTCAATATGTGTTTAATCAATTAAAGCAACGTTTAGATGTTTTAAAAGATGACAATGTTGTTATTGCTTCTGGACAATCAGCGGCATCTGCTCTTTTATGCATAAGAAAGGCATGGGACATTCTTCCTATGGCAATGAGATACAATGATAGTTCGCTTATCTTGGATAATTTTATTGATGACTATCATACGTATCTAAGAAGAAAATTAAGAGAACTTGATGGGCTCATAGATGAAGAAACTGCAACGGACGCAATGTCTATAGTTCAAGAAGTTATTTGGGCCAATAGGCCAAACCAAACACTAAAAAGAGTTAGATTAAAGAGTTCTACCCCATTTAGAAACGTACAAAGAACGGACATCCTTTGGTCTCCTCAACATTTAATTGGAGCTGAATCGTGGTCCACCCCTGCTTTATTTGCTTTTGATCAAAGAATGTATGAAGAAAATCATAATGATTATCGAAGGTTATTATTAAGAATATTGAATTTAGATAAGTATCAGAATTCAAGAGGTCTTATCCATGCCGTCCTTGAATATCAAAGTACACAAGAGCCAGGAGTTAATAACTATAAAAGCCGCATTCTAGGTTTTCTTAATCGGAATAATGTCCTTGGTCGCTACAGAATAACTGCGGTTCCACCTGTAGAACAAAACATAAAGGTGTATTCTAGGAAAGACTTTAAAAGCCTTCCAACGATGTTACCACCCCAGGAGCCTACCAAGAAACGAGAGCATTGGGACACAAGCTGGCCTGAACCAACGGCCGTCGAAATAGAGGATGCCAAAGCAGTTCTAAAAAAATTATCAAATCAACCACGACCAGATTGGGGTACCAAGTTTATCCAAAGTCCCTATGGAGATCTAAAATCATCTAAATCAAGAATATTAAGAGCTCTCTATTTTGAATATCCGGATATTGCAGCAGCTATTCTAGCTAGTGCCGGCGTTAATGTGCATGGAAACCTAAACAAGATCCTTTGCCCCAATAGAGATGAGGAGCGCATTGAATATATTCTTCTCATTAATCTGTTTAACATGTCTTTAACTTTTTGCCTTCTGGATCCTCCAACGGTTATCAAGGATCCCAATAAGACTACAGGTGAATCCTTAAATATTAAGTTTGATGTCAGAGGCATGGCAGGAGTTTTTGAACACCTTCCTTCACACATTGCCTCAAGTATTTTGTACCGTGTTTCAGAACCTAATTTTATCCTGCTTGTTAAAAGAACGATTGCTCATGTTATTAAAAAACAAGGAATTACAACTGGGGCAATAGAGAGATTACTTTTTGCAATGCCGCAATCTAAAAGAGATCTGATTTGGGAGAAGTTACTGCCAAAAGAAAGAGAATTCTTTGGGGATCAGCCTTCTTTACCTGCCCCTGTGCATCATACAGCCCGTGTTGATAAGCCAATCCCACGCGTTGCAGGAAAAGGAGAGGGAAGGCTGGTCGTAATACGCTCCGAGCATCCTACAGTAGATGAAATACGAAATATTCAACCAGGTTCGATTGTAGCGGTTGAATATTTACCTACCTCAGACACCCATGTAGGAACATTTCAAGGTATTATCACATTTCGTCCAGAAGGAAAAACATGCCACGCCCAAGCTCAAGCCAAGCAATGGGAAATTCCCCATGCTTTAATACCTGGCCCAGAATTTTTGATCGAATGGGAGGGCAGATTTATTCGGATGACTGTTGAAAGAGACAAGGTCAGTTTTGCAGGAATTAAAGAGCATGCGATCAAAGACAAAGAGGTTTCAACGGCTATTGTCTTACCTACTGTGGACCTTTCCCCAGAAGCTCCATTAATACTTCCTTCTGGAGACATCAGACTTTCTCGACCTACGTTGATGGGTTATAAGCCAGCATCCCTTAATCTTTTTTCGCAGTATCCTATCCAATTATCTAATACATCTATTACAGCAAGTGTTGAGCAGGGCATGGGTCTGACATTTAAAATGTTTCTTTATTTATTAGAGAAAGAAAAGAATAAAGATACCTTTTGGAAATATAGAGATGACGTTATTAAATCTAAGAATGATAAGGATTTACAAATAGCTTTGGAAACTCTAAGAAACTTTATCGAAAGGGCCTTTATTTCTTTACATTATGAGCCTGAATTTGAAGAGCTTTTCAAAGATCTAATTGCCATGGTAGAAAGTTCTGGGGCATTTATTCGCCTGGCAACTAACGCAGAAAGTTTGCCGGATTTTCCTGGATTTGGATCAGGTAAATATCTGACTATTGCACATGTTACCTCTCGAGAGGAGCTTTGGGAGGCAATCCCAAAAGTCTATGCCTCTCTTTGGAGCTGGGAAGCCTATATGGAAAGACAACAGCGGGGTGTGGACCAGTCCAAAGTATTTTCTGCTATATGGGTCGTGCCTTCACAGCCTTCTATCTATGCCGTCAATATCCACACCTCAGACGTATATCTGCAAGACCCCAATAGAATGGTCATTGAAATAGTTTCCGGTCAAGGTCAAAGCCTGGTCAGCAGTGATGAGGAATTTGCAGGACTGCCGACATTGATTGTGTTAAACAAGGCAACAGGTGAAATTATTGAACAAAGCCCTGGAACAAAACAAAATAAGATCATTCTAAATGACAAGGGAGGCACTCAAAGAGTACCCATTGAGGAAACAGAGGAATTTCTAAACTTAAATGATGCTCCTGAATTAATCAAATCACTTTGGGAAATAGGAATGGCAGCAGAAGGATTCTTTAGAAAGCAATTAGGAGATGATCTGAGTCACCAAGAAATAGAAGCTGCGATCATTAAGAAAGAAGGACGTTGGCATATTCCTTTATTGCAGACCCGCTCTGCTGGCAATATTAACCATGTTTCTGCTATGCATGCCTGGTTATTTATACCCATTGTTCCTATGATGATGTCCACAATAGGTATGGACGGTTCCATGATCATCCCTGCAACTCTGCTTGTGCTGGGTGTTTTGATGATTTCGACTTTCCGTCGATGGTTTTCTTATAAAAAGCTCATCGAAATGACCCATACCATGTGGTTTAAAGTTTCTTCCATGCTGGCAAGCATTACCCTCCTTGGCTGGATCAATTTAGAATTCGTAGCCCCACAATTTCCCAAAGACATATCTCTTCCTTTAAAAGTCTTACTTAATTCTTTGATTTTTATGGTCTTTACACTTGATTTGGATTTTTTTGCCCAGCGTATGTCGAAACAGGGAGTTTTGTTCAAACAAACTCTTGCAATAATTCCGACTGGACTTGTGATGGGGGTCATTTCTACTTTAAGTTTTTGGTACTTTAATAAATTTGTAGCTCTCAATGAACATGTGGGTTGGAATAATATTTCATCTGCATTTATGTTTATAGTGCCCTATATGATTTTGACCTACTTATTAGTGATCGTTCTTAAGGCTAAGGGAAAGAACTTAAAAGAGGCCATTCAATGGAAGATATTTAAACAAGATCTACTCTTTGTGGTGCTGGGAGGAATACTTATATTGGTTTTGATGATACCTGTGACTACTCTATTTATGAAAACTGATCATGCGGTGCCTTACGCCATCATCAATACCCTAAGAATTGTTAGTCTTATGTCCACAGTAAAATGGAGAACATCTGTTTATTCTGCTATTGTTGAGATCATTCGTGGTAAGGATGGTCAGGAGAAGCAGAAGGAAGCATTCTTGTTAACACGAGGTCATTCTGTAATACGAAGCTTTATTGTCGTTTTTCCGGAATTTGCGCCATACGCAGAGATAATTGATGGATTCACTACCCAGTATTTCAGCGCACTCTATACATGGGCCACCAATAAAGAAGGGTTTATTGTTAAAAATGAACAGTTGCGCAATAAAAGGGCGTATTTAATTTTCTACGGCGTCTTTGGGCCGATTATTTGGTTAGTTAAGAAATCTATTGAAAGAAATAAAGCAAGTCCTCAGTTAACCAATCATACGCTGATAACACCTGTTCAAGCTATTGAACCACCACTTGCTCAGGACAATTTAGTTGAAAAGCCCCCCATTATTTTTTCCTTAACGGATATCCAGTTTGAATCTGCTAACCAACCTTTGATGCATCAGCCTGAAAGAGCAGCCCCACAGCCTCCATTAGGGATTGTGTCATTGGATCCTGTTCCAGCAGACGTATTTGCAGTTAGGCAGGGAGCATATTTCCAGGACCAAACGAATATTCTAGAAGGCTTTTTGAATGACACAGATTATGAAAACTTAAGAAGCCAGGTACGGACCCAAATGCAAAAAGATCCAAAGCGTTTTACAATTCGTCTATCCTTGGATCGTTTGAACTGGAAAGAAGATTTTGTTCTTGTGAATTATGAAGGCTGGAGATTTTTATTCCCCAAGGCATGGGTGAAAAGAGAGCAGAATGGCCATCTTTTAAGGTCTGCGATTGAGCGTGCCTTAGTCTTTGAAGATCCTGGTATGCGTTTGGGCAAAGGGGAACCATTTATCTTTTTTCCTGTTAAACATAATTTGAGTTTTAGCGCTAATAAAGGAGCTGCAGATCATTTTGTGGCAGATTATGAGAAGGATAGATTCATTTTGGTTAATCGCTCCCTGATTCCATTGATCTCCCGACTAGAACATAGATTCCGAAGTGCTGGTTTAATTCTTCTTCAAGTCCTTATTGGCCACGAATTACGAAGAAAAATCTACCATACTAACGATGATGCTACTGAGAGAGAATATGCGTTATTGAGTCAGGAAATCTTTGCAGGATTGGCAGATATTAATATTGAAGAAATTTTTAATGCCTTTCAGAATGAGGGGCTTATTAATGACTCTACAAGAAAAGTCCTGATGCCTGCAGAAGTTAGCCGTTTTGGGGCCAAGGACCATCGGTTGGTTAGAATGTTAAACCGTGCTTTTGTAGGTGGGAGTGTGATCAAAGAAGGAAGTCAAGTTCTTGAAGTAGGTGCAAATCATGGAATTCTAACCAGAAGCTTAGTCGAGGCCGTACGGGCCCAAGGTATTCAACATGTTTCATTTGTGACGACCGATGATTCTCAAAAGGCTTTGGTGGATACGGCACGTCTCTTAAAAGTCAGAATGGGAGGGTATGATGAGGTGCAGGTACGCCAGCCTTTTGCCAAGAACGAGCAAGAACTCTTTGATGTAATTTTTTGGAACCCCTCATGGCTGCTTAATAATCTGGCAGAAGGAAAATTAGGAGAGTATTTAGAATTCTTCTCTACTCGATTATCTGAGACCGGAAGGATTTTTATTATTTTTCATGAAACTAATGCTCAAGAATTAGATCTTCGTTCTATTGCTTTGAATCAAGGCATGAATCCTACAGAAATTGATGTGTACAAGACCAAGCATGGACGGATTGGATTATTTGAGTTTGTTTCCATAGAAAAATTAATGAAAGCAGATCAAGAAGATTTTCATATTACGGCCTATGATTACCGAAGGGAATCTGAAAATTGTAAGAAGACTAATCTGGCTGTTTTAAAATATTATAGATTTATGGCTGAAGTTGTTGAAAGGACTGCCAAGCATTTCATTAAACCAGAAGGTGATTTCGAGAAGACAAGACGAGAAATTTCTTTCTTCAATCAAAAAAGGTCTGGTTCTCACTGGAACCCTCTTATTGAGAATGAAGAACGCCTAGCCCAATTCTTAAAACGAAACCTTCGTCTAAGTAAGATGCAAGTAAACATTGTCTTGGATCTTGTCAGTCTTTCGATGAGAGCAATAAATAAAGAAAGGGCCTTTTTCTCGCAATATCAATATGTGATGAGTGCTATAGCCCCTAAAAGAATCAGCACCAAAATTCCAAAGTCATTTGACGAGCAAATTAATTATTTTAAGAAGACCCCAGAAATTTACGGTGTCTTCTTATTAGGCACTGTACTGCTTTATCTAGGGTGTAGACCACTCATTAATGAGTATCGAATATTTACGGATGCTCTCAATGCTGTTTGTGTGGCAATCATCATGTTGATCTTTTCAGACCCCTGGTTAAATAAACTTGCAGAATCAATTTATAAAAGAGTTTTTCATTCCTCTAAAGTAAGTAAGAAGATTAGAATCTCTGCTTCCAAGCCCACATTTACATGTGCAATTAAGGATATTGCAAAACACACACTGGTCGTTAATTTCGTTGATGCCACAAAACTGGAGATATATCTGGATCACCGTGGCAATGTTCTCGTGATGCCCACAGAATCCCATTTAGATAATCAACACTTTCAGTATGGCAGAGAAAAACCAACACAATTATTGGCTGATGAGGAGTTGATTGTTTCAGGGAAAAATTATATATCGGGGCATCAATCAGGAGATTATCGTAAAACACATCGTTTATATTATGAAAGAGCTGATTTAGGGGATGTATTTAGAATCATAGTCACTCAAAAAGGAACATTAAAGATTCAATTGATGGATCAAAAAACAAGTCTCGATATTCACTGGGATTATTACCAAACATTTTTTGAAAGAGAAGAAGTAATTATATTTGCATTGACCTGCCTGACTGTGTTACCTGCAAGTCTAATATTTTATTCTCACTATAAAAAGGTATTTCTTGCCGATAGTTTTCTGGCAATGATATTTGAAGTTTGGTTGGTTCTTATTCCATTTGTTTTAGCTTACAAAGTCATTCCATTAGATCGTTTAGATGGGACAAAAAGAATATTTCTTAAGACTTTTTCTTCTAAACAAGCGGCTAAAGAAATCAAATATTTACATTCTTTCAGGACAAAGGAAAAGAAAGTTTCTCAACGTATATTACGTAAGCTTCAAATATTGGCTAGAACTGTCTCAAAGGATAATAATTTAACTGAGGCACAGAATAGAATTTTAAACGACGCAATCCGCGATGAATTAACATCGTGGTTGAGAGAATATCCAAGTCTTGAAACAGTATCGAGTATTATTGCTGGCTGGGCACAATCTACTGATTTCGATTTTACAAAAAAGATTGCGATGAATGCAGTGTCGGAAGTCTTTTCGGTACAGAAAAAGCCCATAGAAAGACTTCTTAATCTAGGTCGTTTTGAAGGAGACCACCATGTTTCTCATAAAGAGATGGAGGGAGATATTATACCTCTAGAATCTGCACCTTCTTATGAGGAACAGTTAAGTGACCGTCATCTTTGCGGGTTAAAGTCTACGAAAGATATTCAGGAGATATTAGGTCATTTGGAATCTATTGATGTGGATGTTCTAAAAGAGTGGCTGGAGATCAAACTAGATATTCTTTCCCAGCGCAATGATTTGAAGATTCTAAGCATTATTGTTTATGGGAGCTATGTCTATGGAGTACGGTCTCACCCTGCTGATATCGATATTGTTGCTATCATCAATGATAATTATTCAGGAAAGAAACGATTGAAACTTAAAGGAGAAGAAATCTCCAAAAAGATATTTCATTCTCATTATGCCAGATTTACCGATTTTGTGGATGTGTCTTTCATGACGCAAAGACAGTTAATGGAGGATTGGGGCGTTAAAACAACACTTGCTAACTTTGGAATTGTATTGAAGGCACAAGACCTTTGGGATGAACCTTTGACCCATGCACGCAAAAGCCATATCAACCGTTTGGAGAAGGCACAGGATCTATTATCTGAGTCTCAAAGAATACTTGATCTTAATAAACCCTACATTACTGAAGGAGAAGAGGCTTTAGGACGAGTATATAGTCGTTTTGACCAGGCCAACCTATTTCTTTTGAAAGATTATCCACAGTTAGCCTTATCTGAAAACAAAATGAGGAAATTGGCTGTTGAAATCAGACATTATTTAGATAGATCCACTAGATTTGCTGAAAAGCATGCAATGCTTCAATCTATCCAGAATGAATTAATAGAGAGCATCTATTTGGCAAGGCGGGAACTAGTACGAAGGGAATTGGCAAACTTGAATATCAAGGCATTTCAACCTTCTGTAAATATCCGTGCTGGACCTAGAGCCAATCTAGTTCCTATTTCTATTCCTGCAGCAGTTATGCTGGCCTCTATTGGCCTTAACCCAGACCCTGCCTTAGCAAAGGCATTCATTATTCTAGCAATGATTTTCTTCTTGTTCCTTATTGGAAAGATAATCATCAGTTTTAAGAATTTTTCATGGAGACTTCACCTACGACTGCCATGGACACGTGTTCGAACATTGACTCCCAAAGAGATGCTAGAGACCCTCGAAGACATTGCCATGTCTTATCAGAAGCAATGGAGCAGAGTTTCTAATCAAAAATTGTTCTTTCAAAGAAAGACAAGAGCATTAGCTAAATCCATTGTCAGAAATACCATCCGAGTAATTTCTCATACCCAAGCCCCTCAGAATAATTTAAAGTCGGCGATTGTCTTTATTCAGAGACAATTTGAACCTAAAGAAGCAGGACATAATAAAAGCCAAATAATGTATGAAACATTACTATTGGCCTTTTGGAAGACAGTTTCTCAAAAGACTTCGATGAAAGACCAAGGAACAAATTTGATTGTCTGGTTGGATAAGTATATAAGCATGGGACTGTTGTACTATGCCATTATTGTCCAGATGAAACTGCTTCCGATTGCGATTTTCTCCAGGTATGTGTTATCAAGATGGCGTATTTATATTGAATACAAGAAAGAAATGAATAGTCATTTTAGAGACGACCCAGAACTCCAAAAGTGGGTCGTTACTATGCAAACCATGATTCAAGAAGGCAAGAAGAATATAGACATAGTTAATGCTATTAAGAAAGCACCTTTTGCCCACATATCTATTGATCTTTACAAAGACTTGCTGACCTCTTCTTATATGAATTCAAGATCGTTCTATCTTTATAGTTATTTATACATCTTTGAGGAAATCCAAAGATCATCCTCGAGCGCCAACAGAGAATTTAATATGCGGCAGACCATTGGCATGGTTTTAGGAGATGAGGGACTAGAGCTTTTTGACTACGTTACGAAAAGGATGGGTGTCCAAATTCTATTTATTGAGAGAAAAGACGAGGATTTAAATGATCCGAACTTTATTAATCTAAGAGAAAGAAAAGTTTATCTTAATCAAGGTTCTTCTTTTGTGATGAATGCATTTAGGTTTTTATCACTGGCACGTTTCTTTTTAAACCATAAGTCTTTGGGTCCTTATCATTTCTTAGTTGATGTTAAAGCGGATAAACTACCGCTGAAATTTCTCTGGAAGTTATTTAGAAATCGATTTAAAGATCCCACAATCAAGGACTTATTTAACAAACTGACGGTCAAAGAACGTAGACATTACTTTTTTGTATTATGGCATGCCATGGGTATGGGAACGGCTGTTTCTTGGATCAAATGGGACTACACCTATTTAGTTGTCAGAAAATTAAAATTATTAGAACAGACCTCAATATTCTTAAGTGAAATTCATCTTTCCAAACAAAGAATCCAAAATATTAATAGCGATTATTCGTTGAGTAGCCCTGCTCCACCTAAGCGTCTGGCCTCTAAAGCCATGATATTACCAGCCATCAGACTATTCATTCGACGCATTCATTATCTACCCTATCTAGCATTCATCTCTGTTATTTATGTTCCAATTATTGCAGCCATTGATTGGAGCAGATTAAGATTTCTAGCGGATCCTTTTATATGGTTATTCAATAAGCTCATTGAACTAGCAGAATTCTTGAATCTAAAGGAGTTAGCTCGAATATTGAAAAAAATCGCCCATCAAATCAATGAGGCCCTTCAAGGTGTTTGGCATATGGTGGAGAATTGGGCAATGAACGTTTGGGAAGTAATAGGTCCATACATTATGAATGTCGCCCATGCTGCTGAAGGATTACTGCACTATTTGATTTCCCCTGCAGCTTTCATGTTGGGTGCTGTAGTTATAATCCTCACATACTTCGTCACCAAGCTCATGTTTAAATTTATTCTAAGAAAATCCAGCGAGAGAATCGTATGGGTAGGGGCAACAGTAAATATTCTAAAGAAGTTAAACAATGATCCTATTCTAAAAATCATCGGGATCGTTGCAAATAAAATTAGTGTCTGGGTTGGAGGGCTGTTTTTTATTGGGGGAGCGATTGCGATAACCACTGAGGCTCTTGCTTTCATAGGAAAACACCTTTTGTTAAGGTGGGATTATCTTCGCGGGTTTAAATATAAAATTTCACTAAGCGATGATTCGTACAAAGCATTTTTCAAAATGATTCATGAAATGTTTTCTCGTATCCAATCACATCTGCCTAAAGATTTAAATGAAGACTACAGAAAATTAGTCGTAGAACAAATTCTTAAGAAAGAAGAAGAAATCAAGGAACTCATGACGCAGCTTATTACTTCTGGCATGCGAAGTATGGAAGAAAATATCACTTCTGCTGCGCCGGTAGCTTCATTAAGAAATGACCACTGGATCAATTTAATACTGGCACCGATGGATTTATTATCGAAGGACATCAATGCGCGTTTAGAGACATGGCACTCTATGGGGATTCCTTTTACGCATGTTCATTTTTATTTTACATGCGGATCGTTCTTTGGCATGGCGCTTCTTATTTTGATCTTTCTTCCCAGAGAATTCATTAAAATTTATGTCGAAGACATTAAAAGACTTTTCAGGTTTATCTTTACTAAACGAATCAACAGCTTATCCAGTGAGTTAAAGAAATTGAGAGGTTTACAAGACATTGACTTTACATTAGAAATTGCCGAGAAAAGATTAGGGCGCTTCACGTATGTTATTAAAGCTTACGGCCAAGAATTTAATACACGATTAGGGGTTTTTACAAGTGTGTCTAAACTATTTATAAGAACATTCTTTAATAAACCAAGGCCATACCTCTTGCCTGCACCGCATATAAGCAAGGCTTTTAGTCCAGGGGAAGATGCAAAGAATATAGAAGAAGGTTCTCCTAGTCAAAGTCGAGATGTTGATTCAAGAGATAAGATTCAGACGACAACTGTTTTCATGGGTAGTCTGAGTGTTATGCGTGCAGGACCAGAAATACATTCCGTTGATAGCATTAATTGGACGTATGAATTGGCCCATCGCTATGGTCCAGTTCTTTCACACGATTTAGTATTAATCCTTGGAGCTTTTGTCTTAATAGTAATGTTGTTTTTTAACAGAATTATTACAGAGTGGATCTTTAAGTTTATATCGAAAAGTAATGCAAGAATTCTTAATAAGGATAGCAATCCCTTGAAGATCAGAATGACCTCCATTGAAAACCACACCATAGTCATCCAATACTCCAGAAACAAATTCACAAATATCTATCGCAGCACAGACAATGATGTTTTGCTGATGGATTCCCAGAGACGATCAAAAGATATTTTTGTATATAAGGCTGCCCAGGCAATTTCAATTAAAGAAGATCAAAAGTTGAGACATGGAGACATAGAGATATTGGTTGAACCAGG
The DNA here is from genome assembly GCA_044225175.1 of Candidatus Omnitrophota bacterium. Taxonomy (GTDB): domain Bacteria; phylum Omnitrophota; class Gorgyraeia; order Zapsychrales; family Fredricksoniimonadaceae; genus JACQCF01. The sequence goes on from JBGAJA010000002.1 coordinate 285,060, forward strand.
CAGTATGGTTACGATTAAGAATTTCGGGAAAAAGCCAATTAAGATTATGACTGAGTCCGAACTCTCATTAGATGACCAGGACTATTTTAGAAGAGGTACAGCGGTAGTATTAGGTGGCGGTTATTTGTTGCTTGTATTTAATCGTATTTTGTTTGATTTTAACCTCATAGAAGTTGCTGGATTAACTCTGGCCCTCATCTTATTTCTAGTAAAAAGAACAGACGATGATAAACCCACAAAGTTAAATTATTTAATTTATCGCATCCTTAATAGAACAGAAAACATCATTAATTACATTGATGATTTCTTTAGAAGGACAAACAAGAAGCGCTTCTTCCTTATTCCTCAATTTTTCAGGTCATGGAAACCATCTACTCAGTCTTTTAATGATGATCAAATTGATTTTGTGGTTTCTTATTTGCATGGTTTAGTCGCATCTCGTAAGATTTTCTCAGAGAATGATTTAATATGGACGTATCGACTAGCTAAGAGCTGCATTCAAGTTAGACAAATCGATCGTTTTGTTCAGGAACATTTGGAAAAATGGGCTAGGGAGAGCCGGGATTTACGTGTTCTTTCGGCTATTATTACCGGATGGATCCAAGCTCCCCAAAGCAGAGGAGGCATTGATAGATTAACGCAGATATTGATTAAAACCCACGGATTTTCTAAGAAAACAGTTACATCCTCTCTTTTAATGAAAATTGCCAAGCAAGGTGCGGACCAGGCGAGGTATGAATCGGTAGATGATGATGTCTCAGATGATAGGGTCCCTTCTTATAGAAAACAACTGAGGGACCGCTCGATCTACAAGCATCAACGTTTCGGTCTTCAAAAGAAAATTTTAAGACGCGTAGCATCTATCGATGTCACGCGACTAAAAGCATTCTTAGAAGAAGAGTTGTCCAACATCTCATCACAGAAAAATTCAACTCAAGGGTGCGTTAAAACAATCATAGTCTTTGGAAGTTTTCTTTATGGAACTCGTCGAGAACCAACTGATTTGGATGTTTATGTCATTGTTGAAGGGGTTGAAGTTAAACAACTCGTTAAGAAGACAGTAAACATTCCTAGATATGTGTTCTCAGATGAATACTCACGATTAACACGATTTGCAGATTTGCATTTTATGAATCGAGAAGAGTTAATAAGAGACATAGGTTTTCGAACATCAGCAGCGAATGTCGGAATTGTGTTAAGAGGAGAAGGATTAAGAGATGAGCCTTTGACCAATGCTAGATCCTCCGATTTTAATCGTCTTGTCCGTGCCTCAACGGCCATGAAACATGGCATGAAAATGATAGAAAGCACTGTCGAACATGATCGTCGTTATCCTGATGCCATTCCTGTATGGAGGGCCAAAGCATGGAGACGTATTACGGAATCCCATTTATTTATCCAAGAGGTAGATTCTTCTGTGACAGCGCACGAGGATTTTATTGAGGAACTATTATATGGGATGGAGCGTTACAATGAAGATCCTCATAAGAACCATGATGATTTTCAGTGGCAGCTTAAGCGCACTCACGCCTTAGTAATAGCATCATTACATTATGCCCGCATGTCATTAGTTTGGCGTTATTTAAGAAGTGTTCGTCCTCCTCAAGTTCCGACAATAAGACATAAGAGGGCCTTTGGCATAACGGTTTTGCCTGTTGTGTTGTCTGGTTTATTTACCGCAGCATGCTCCATCATCTTTATTGTAAGACACCAGTTATCGATGGAATACGAGTCTCTAGTGAACATAGGAGCGCGCCTAGAAATTTTAATACCAATTCTCTTGCTGTCAGGGATCTTTGCAGTACCTTTCCGCAGAAATTCTAAGAAATCTGCTGTGATTAAAATTCAAGGCAAGCCAGAGGAAGAATATTTGTTAATGCTGAGGTTTTTCTTTGTCAATTTATTGTCTATCAATTTTCGGCTTATGCAAATTACAACTCAGGAGAGCCCAGATCGAAGAAAGTTCAGACCCATTATTAAAGACTTAGTGAACATTAGCCGTAATTTTAAGGAACGGTTGAGCGCTACACAGAAAGCTTATGATCAAGAATCAATTCCTTATAAACGAAATTTACTTTCTTCCCGCATCGAGTGGATGACAATTATGAATACTAAACTGATCAGGGCTTGGGGTTTATTGACAGATAAAGCTAATGGCCCCGCGGTCAGCCAAATTCTTTTATTTCAAGCCGATTCTTTGTTTAAGAGATACACCCAAGCCCATTTAAAGAAAGTAGAAAGAGACCGCATTCGATTAAGAAGCAGGCACTTGGATTATCCTACAGGCAAAGGGCGTATTTGGACAAACGTGAAAGAGAATGTGGATAAGCTTACCCGATGGGCCCACACTTCAACTAAAATTTCTAAAGGAATGGAAATCACAAGCCCTCAAGTCATTGAAATTAGTTTTAAAAGCCGGTGGCAGATGAATCGTTCCAATGGTCATGCGCTGAATTCTGTGATGGCAAATCAAAAGAAATTCCAATTGATTGTTGAGACGCTTCAAGAATTAGAAAAGCAATTAATCACCTATAAAGAAAAAGGATCCATAGACCCTCCTTTATTAATGCAATTATTTGATCCGATCGTCAGATTACTAGATCAATTTATCGGTCGAGATACGAAGACAATTATTGAAGAGCTTGAGTTAGCTGCATCAGCATGGCAAACCGCTGAAATGCTTCTTAAAAGCAAGAATTGGAAATGGGGAATGACAACGATCAGTTGGGCCAAAAGATTTTTCGAAGGACGATTAAAAGAATTGCAACAGCAAAGGATTTATTATGAACAGAACAAACTCCTTCCTACATTTGGCATGACATTTGAACGGAATGCCTCTATTTTTCAGCGAGTCGTAGAAATCGAAACAGACGGAAAGTGGAATACAACTGTCATCACAAGACTCATCAAAGACCTAGAACCCAATCAAGATCCAGATATTGTACTTATCTTAAATTCTTTGATGGACGCTCAAAAGCATTACGTACAAGGAAAACGAGTACGTGCAAGCAAATATCTGGCTGAGGCCAAGCTAAGGGTGGGAAATTCGAACCTGCTCTATGAATTCTTAATGATTTATAGAGACCATGTTAAAGGCTTTATTTTAGATGGATATCTTTTAAAAGATGCTCACCACACGGGTTTTATTAAAGCTTTTGAACAATTTTTACTAGACCACCCTCAAGAAGTGAGATTCAAAGCAGTATGGACATACCGTTTCTTCCAGGCTGTTTTTGTCAGATTTAAAGTCGAAGCACCTAAGCAAAAAGGAAAAAGGGTCATAAAAATTCCTAATCCTTTATTTATTTGGTTCTCAAAATTAATTGAAACGATTGAATCCAAAGGGTTCTTTCAATTACCTAAAGCTGAACGTGAAAAAATCCCCTATCAAATTGCGCAGGAATTAGAACTTGATCTGCCACCAACGAAGGTTGAAGAAACGATCAAAGCAGTGACGTCTTACATTCCAAACACCCAACATCTTCCAATAGCAGCTAATAGTGTGGACCAATGGCTGATCGATTTAGGATTACAGGCCTTAAATTATTCACGCAATACACTCTTTAATAGACGAGGAACTCGTATTTTTATCAGAGCCCTTAATTTACATGTGCAGCAAATGCAGGATGTGATTGAATGGATTGCAGAACAAAGCAAACTCAGAGGTAGAATCGTCTATGCTAAGCCCACCCCCAATAAAACTCCCGAAGGCGAAGAAATTTGGCACTTAATTTCTTCTAAAACTTACGCCAGACTTGACCCAAAAGACAGAAAAGTTTACCACAAACTTGAAAATATTCCTGATCCTCATCTCAAATGGCTTGGTATTGATCGCGAAGATCTGAGAAGAACATTTACTTTAGAGATAGCTAGGCAAGCGGTTGAGTTAGGTAAGGAAACAGGTAATCAAACCATGGTTGATATTTATCAACCGTTCTTGGATTGGTTGCAGCAATCCTATAGACCAGATCCTAATGAGTCTTCTATCTCCATGCAGGAGCCATTTGCTTATATCGAAGGTAATGCCATAGTGATGGCATCTATTTATTCCAAACTTTCCCCGCATCTAGAAAGGCGAGTCCAAGAACATGAACGCCTTCATTTGAAACACCCCACGATCACTGATGAAATGGTCATTTGTCAAAAACATGCTCAAGCTGTCCTCATGGATCAAATCAAAACAATCAGCACCTTCAAAGGCACAAGTTTTTCAAGCCGTGACTTTCAAAATAAAATCAAGGCTATTTTAGCCTATGAAGGAAAATCTAAGGAAAAAGTCCAGAAATTCATAAGAGTGGCCATCAAAACCATGGCCCAGCTTGTCCAAGATAATGATCAATTGCAAATATTTTATGGTTTATTAGGAGAAATTATAGGCGTATATCAGGTGCTTTTTAGCCAGAATACCGTGCTGGAAGGTCTTGATTTGGGAGACATTAAAGAAATCAATTTAGAATTGGCTATTAATGGCAAACCCCGAGAAATGGACTGCGTTACTTCTCGTGCCCTCATTGAAATCAAATTTCAACTGACATGGTACAAATTGCTTGAACAAATCATTAATAACCGTAAGGATGGAGGGAGTTCATATTTAGCATCTTTGGAATGGGAATCACTTGGATTTGGACACATTCGTAAAATTATCTATTTTGGATACAAAGATTATGGTTCTATGGCGCAAGGCCTTATTGAGTACTTAAAGAATCATCCTGCAGATCTAAGTCATTTGAAATTCACAGAAGAAGGCTTCCGTTTTGAGATTTCTTTCCAAAAGTTGTTTGATTTTCTTTTTTCTAAAGAAATCCAAAAAGCAGTGCAAGAAGAGAACCGGCGACGATCTCTAGTGAGCTATTGGCAGGAAAGATCTCAAGCTGTATTTGAATTGATCCAACGCCTTGCCCATCGTTTGAGCGAAGAGCCTAAAACATTAGTCATTGCTGTCCATCAAGCAAGGAAAAAGGACTTAGCCATTTTAAGAAATCTAGGAAAAGGAGTTACGAGCCAAAGTGATTCTAAGGAAGAGTTCTTGAGCTATAGGACCTCCAAATACATGCAATTCTTTTACACTATTTGGCCTAAGACTTTAGGCCATCTTAAAGGAATTGGAATGATTCCAAGTGAACATGAAAGTCATGTGATTATCCGCAATGGTGACAATCAACCTAAATGGACAATTTCACTAGAAGACCTAAGGAGGGCTTTAGAAGACATATATTCCTTAGACACATCTTCAGAGTCCGTTTTATCTACCGAGGAAGTCATAGACCTCGTTTGGGTCAAATATTCAGAACCTACTGAAACTCTCGGGCTGGAAGCTCAGAGAACTTGGCTGTTAGAAAATAAGATCCAAAATCAAGAGTGGTCCCTGGAAGAGATTGATTATCGCCTAGAAAAACTCTTTGAGGCCATCCAAATGGATGAACTTTTTAACCTGGAGATAGATCAACTCAATATTAAGAAATCTATTGAGCAGAATGGTTTTCTTAACCTTCCTGAAGACAAGTTAATTGCACTAGCTTCAAAAATCAAAGAATACCATGCCCACTTGCAGGAGTTCTTTGATCTTCTTTATCAAGCCTGTGAGCGATTCAATCAAATGGCTCAGAAAGAACGTGAACGTCACAATAGATTGGGCATTTATGATCGTCAGAGAATATTATTGCAAGTGCTTTTAACATGGAACCCCACAGACCGATATTTAAGGAGAAAACTGGCTTTTATCAGTAATTTACTCGGTCAGCAGGATCAAGCCGAAGCAATCCTCTTGGGCGTAAGACCGCGGGCTGAAGATGATGTGATTGAGGCTGCTAATGTGAAATTAGACATGGCCAGGCATTTGTATGGACAATTGAAAATAGACTTAATGTACCGCCGTTCTGCTCTAGGCGAGATATTAGAAGAAATATTATCTAAGTCCCGTCAAGGCAGAGACATCTTAAGAACTTTTATTTTATCGCACAAAAAGGGCTCACCTATCCATAAGTTGTCAATGGTCTACTCCAAATTAGCTTCATTCCATGAATTAATTGGAACAATTTACAACCGGCTTTCAATGACAGCCTATTTACGCAAATCTCAAGAGTATAATTTAATGGCTTTTCAATCCATGGTTCATGCCGTGTCATTAACTGTTCAGGCCCTTAAAATGGATTCTAATAACTGGCATGCCATTCGTAAGCTACCCATGATTCTTTCGCTTACTCAGCGAACGATTCAGAATCTCAAGATCACCATTCAAAACTCTGAAAATATCTATAAATCATTGGAAGAATTAAAAAAAGCCTTAGGAGATTTAAATATACCTTCATTTCAATCACACAAAGCAAGGATTGATGAAATTATTCAGGAAAAGCTTGAGATATGTTTGTTTTATGAAAACCTGAGCGGACGTTTTGTTGCAGTGACAATAGAAATGCTCAAAAAGGATCTCTATACCACTCAGGAAGATTTAATAAAAGCGATCTTAGCTAACAGTGAATTAGGGAAAGAAGATGAGATTCGCAGATTAGAGGAAGTCTTCAGACATAGAATGCGAGAACTCGATCTTATTGCTTTAGACATGGCCATTATTTATTTCTATTTTGAACTTGAGGAAGAGCTGCGTGATTTAGAGAAGCTTCCTGCTTATCTACAAATGGTCACAGGCCTTGAGAAAATTCAGATCCGAGATATTAAAGACAGGGTAGTTAATAAAAAAGATTTTTATGCTTTGTTAGGGATAGAAGTGACTGAGAAAACAACTACGGAGGAGGAACCTCAAAACATTCTTTATAATAAAACTAATATCCGACATTTCTTGATCCAAGATCCCTTAAGATTGGAACAGCTATATGAACGTTTACAACAACTTCGAGGATGGATGAAATATAAAGAATTTCAGTCCTTGTATGATCTTTATCAACAGGTCAAAGATAAAGTGACAGACTTCTTGAACCAGGGGAATGATGTCATTGAGTCATCTAAGAAAGAGGTGACTCCTCAATTAGCCAAGTTAAGAAATTTACGTGTAGGTCCACAAGGATATGTAACACAGCGTCAGCAATTAGAGCAAAAAATTGAGAATGTTGTCAGAAAAGTTAAAGAGCAATTAAGTCAGGGAAAAGACCAATTAATGCAGTATTTTAAAATTATCCAAGAAGTAGAGGCTATTTATAAGTCTAAATGGATTAAGGAAGTTAAAGCCAGGATCGAATCAGCCATTAAGGAAATGGAATTACTGCAACACAGCCAGAATAAGAACTATTTGTCCAGATGGCGTTACCAAGAGCTTTTAAATCAAAGAACCCATTACGATGTTATCTTGGCACCTTTATTTGAGCATAGAGGTCTTCTTAAAGAAATCCACCAGATCATACAAGAAGTTGAAGGAATGCTGGCTCAGAAAGATATTCTCAATGGCCATATGTCAACATGGGCATTAATGTGGCAAGCGATCAAAGAATCTTATGAGGATGTCGCTTTTGAAGATCAAGCTTTTGTACAAATCTCTATGAGTAAATTTGAAATGATGATCTTTGCTAAGAAATTAAGAAAAACAGTAAAGACCAACCAGGATTTCGATACTCTTAGGAAGAGGCATGGGGAGTTGGAGAAAACTTACATGCTACATAACGGCATTTATTTAAATCCATCCACAGAATACTCTTTCAAGGAAAAAGAGATCAAAGATCTTTTGAGTCAATGGCAACAGAAGTATGAAGAGTGGATGGCCTTGCCATTTGATTCGAAGAATTTCATCCCCTATGCATTGAGAGTAAAGGTTATTTATAAAGAACTGCTTGAGTCGATCAAGGACATTCAAGAAAAGATCAGGATTTTAGTCAATGAAAAGAACTCAGTACTGCTTGTCCAAATAGAAGATCTTGAGAAGTTTGTCAATGAGTTCTTTGTATGGATCGAAGGGGAAATCCTACCTACATATAAAGGTCATACAAGATCTAAGACGAATTTACATCAATTTATGAAAATATTTAGAAATTACATTCATTCTTTAAAAGGGATATTAGCCACTGATGTCGACGATAAGAATTATCTGCGATTAGTCGCGCAGGGTACAGAGAAACTGAACTGTTTAGCATCTTTAGCGGTATCTTTACAAGTTATTTATAACGAGGAACTTGGTTGTATAAAAAATACTCTGTTAAAATATGTTCCCCGCTTTGAGACACGTTCCAATGAATACGATCTCGCAGAATCTTTTTCTGCAAGTATATTCGGTGTTAAACAAAACCATCCAAGCTCTCTTACATACAGAATAAGTCAAGCTCAATCAGAATTAAGAAAATGGTTAAATTATAAAGATGGTCCTATGCCTTACTGGGAGTGGTCTAATGTAAATTTTATAACTTTAAATGTATACCTTTTTTTATGGTCCAATAATAATTCTTTGCCAATCCCACCTTTATATGAGGTAGTTCAAAAAGCATACAAAGATATTGTATCTAGAAGGTTAGAAGTATTCCAAAAGAACCCTAATCCTCTAAGAAAACCTATGACTACGATTAGTATTCTTAAGGGGTGGAGGACCATACAAGGCGTTCTCAATCGGGTCTTAACTAATCACATAGAAGGATGGTCTTTCTTGCTAATAAAGAGAAAATTTGGCGACGTATTTAATAAAGCCCAATCGATCAAGGAGAATAATGCAAAGAAATTATCTGTTCATATTTGGCCTTTGATGTTGATTGGGATGGGATTAACCATAGGGCAGCAGTACGGTATCTATGGAATCCGTGCAGGGGCTCAGTCGCAATATGTTCTTGGTTCGCAACAGATTTTATTTTCTGTGCTGGGCGTATTAAGTGGCATTTTGGCTTTGCTAGTAGTTGGCCTTATCCTCATATTCCTTTCGGATATCTGGAGAGCTTTTAAAGATCCCAATTCAAAAATTTATAGGATTTTAGATGTTGTTTTAACTGTCCTCATGATCCCTTTATGGATTCCTGTGAGCTTCTTAATGGGATTATATGTATTTGTTCTTTTGAAACACCATGGTTCATCTCAATCGGTCCTTTTTAAACAAGAAAGAATCGGACATCAAGATCAACCATTTATGATCTACAAATTCTGCTCCATAATTAATACTTCCAACGGAAAAGAGATTGTTCTCAAGCATTTACGTAAATCTGGTTTAGATGAAATTCCTCAAGTCATCAATATTTTCAAACGACAAATGTCATTATGGGGGCCGCGGCCTGTTCGACAGGAAGACATTGATAATGGCCGTTATCCAGACTATTCATTAGAAATACGAAGAAGATTACCAGGATACCTAAGCCTTTTCGTTCTTGACCGAGGCGCCGGTGATGGACATTCTCCCAAGGACCAGAAAACGATTGAAGCACAAGGCAAGCGATTCCAAGAATTGTCACAGCGGGAATATGAGCATTGGAGCCCTATCCTTGCAATTAGTCTTATACTTGAATTTGGATTTTATCTTTTGAAATTTATAGTAAGACTATTTGGTTTTGGAAATAAACTCAGAGGGCCGCCTTCTTTAATTATAAATGATGTAAAAATCCTGCCTACGCTGACCCCAGAAGATACTCTCGAGCTTCCTCCTCCATCAGATTTAAAAGACAAAGGTTTTCTTACAAAGTCGATATTCATTAAAGATCAGATCCAACAAGGCCAATTGAGTACGATTGTTCTTCCAGATTTCCCATATAACTCTCCAATATTAATCCGTATATTTGAATGGCTCGATGGGGATGAATCCATCCGAGAATTGATGGACATAGTCTACGGGTATATCCCGTCTTTAAAATTGTTTAACCATGTGTCTTTGATCACGCTTTTAGATGAAGTCAGAACATGGAAACCAAAGAACCTGATTGCAACTATTGGTGCACAAACTAATACACGAGAAGAGATTCAACGACGATTATTCGATGCTATTAATCATGGCGCAACAGGTGTTTTGGTGGTCTCTGGCGGAGGAGCATGGCGACGAATATTCACGGGTATTGTCTCTATATTAAATATCCTCTCACCGCTTCTTATCACAGTATTTATCGCAAGGATCATTCAGCGTAAATATCTTTCTATGGATTCAATGAAAATCCTGGAACTTATCAGTGAAATGAAACAACGAGGACAGATCGCTCAAACAATTACTGTATGGGCTGTAGCTAATCCTTATCGAGATTCTATTAAAAGGATTGAACATAAGATTGAGTGTGGGGCACAGAGAATATTGATCCAACCGCCAATTCTTTGGGAATTATTTACATCGTGGTGGAGAGAAGCCCAGACAAGCAAGCTTAAAGAAAAAATCATTGTAGGCATTCCTTATATTGCATCATTGAAGTCGTTGGAATTTTGGTTTTTCTTAATGAATATTAAGACTTCAAACTGGCCATTCTTTAGAAATCGATTGACCCAAGATGCTTATAATTTGCAACAGCAATTTATTCAGGTCCAGAAGTTAGGGAAAAAAGCTGAAGAAACATTCATTGAACAATGGAATGCCGATTTCAAATCTCGAGTGCATCATTTGTCAGGATTTATAGGGGGCCATCACATGCCTGTTATGGCATGGGGACGGGTGGGCCGCAAAGAAATCAATGAGATGAGAGATAAGCTGCAGACCCTATTAGGAACAGTGATTGAATGGGGAGGGAATTCTTATAGCGTAGATGCCAACATGGTTGTGTTACATCGAGTCTTAAGTGTTTTACTTCGGATGATTGATGAAAAGAAGATCGATCTTAAAGGTACCTCTGCGTTGATCGAGAGGATCTTTTTTATTCATACCATTGCCCCCAATAGTTCTCAGCTTATGATTGATCCAAGGCCTCTGTATAGAAATAAGAAGTTTATTGGACGCTTTGATATTCTTTTTGATTTAAGGCAGCTGGGCAAATTATCTGTATCGGCACTCGAGAAAAACATAGTCATGGTATTAAATATCAACTCTCAAGAAGTTCCCTCGAAGGCCCTTATGCTTTCGGATCCAGCCCCCATTAGCCAAAGCAGAATCCTCTGGCAATTTAACTACGCCTTTTGGAGAAATCTAAAAGGTCATTTGGATGCCACAGGTCAAGACTTCGATGCATCCATTGCAGGCTCTCCGGATTCTAACGATCAATATGTCGAATATTTAGCCAAAAGATTTTTAATCAAGCTCATTGCTGCCATTAAACAGGAGCCTTCCCAAAGATATTTCTTTCTTGAGATAGGAAGCGCAGGGGCGAAATTCGTTCAACTGTTCTTAACTAAGCTCATGGCATATGTTCCTCAATATGGATTGTCATTGAAGGACATTCAAGAGCATTTCACCTACATCCTGGCTGATTATTCTCCTCAAATCATCAAGAAGACCCAACAGGAAATAGGTCTTCAATTTAAGGGTGTGGCTATTGAATATGAACTTTTAAGCACCACAAATACAATCCCTCAGCTTAAGAGTAAGTATGGCCAGAGGGTGCTATGTGCCCATTCAACCAATGTCTATGACAATCTCTACGGAGACAAGGTAGGGAAGCTGAATGGACGAAATTACATGGTTGAGGTTATGGTCACTCTTCCTGAAGAAGGAATGGTCCGCATTGTTAAGGAGTTTAATCTGGATAAAGATGCCTTTCAACGAGACCTGAGGGAATATTTATTAGTTAGAAAGAATGTAGATGAGTTTCTTTTGGTCTATCAAATGCTGTTTATCCAAAGAGAACAACCATTACAGTTCTGTTTATTCTGGCAGGCCTTATGGAGAGAAATCAAATTGCCCGCTCGTCTGGTCATGATGGATGACTTAAGAAACGATATGACAATCAATACCATTCCTGAATCAGGACGAATCATTCATGAGGCTCTTTCCAAGTACAAAGGTAATATCGAAATTTTTGTTCCAAGCCAAGCCATTGAAAGTGGATTAAATGTCTTGGATCTCCTGCACCCGGAAGGTATTTTTGAAGTCACAGACATTGCTGTCACAAGAATTGAAGAGTATGCCTTAGATCCTCGTAAAGCTGTTCCTCTGTTCTTTGATGGTTCGATTGTCTTTTGGTTTAATGCGGCTTTGTTCGCAGAGTTTGCCAAAAGCCATTACCAGAATTTTTCAATGGATGTACAAAGCCTTAAAGCCTTTGATAAAAACAAGGCTCATATGTCCTTAACGACCATGACCGTTAACTGCCCACCTATCGCCATTAGCCTTGTTGGATTCATTGCAAGTATTGCTTTCGGTATAACAAACTTTGAAAATTTTTCTTATGGCTTCATAGGTATTGTTGTAATCATGGGATGTCTGGGGGCATTATTTTCTGGATCTGAAAAGATTAAAACTAATCCAAACAAAATAGATCTAGAAGTTGAACAAACAACAATGATAGATACAAAAGGAAATATAGTTAAGACAAGTAAACGTCTCAAAGCTCAAGAATTAAGAGCTCTACCTATTGGGTATCGGGTTACTGTTATTAAGAAATTGGATGGTTTTAAAGCAGGTTTTAACTTTGCAGGAGTGAATCCATGGTTTTATTTGGGTAATTGCAGGGGCTTCACAATTAAAGTCGAATTTGAAATTAGAACACAGGGACCTGTCATTGTTGATGTAAAACCGATTAAGGATGCTAAAGGCCATATCATCCAAGAGCAAGATCAACTTATTAATGGTTCTTCTATTGAATATGACGCCAAAGGAAATCTTGTCGAGTTTAGGGCCAATATGTCTGTCAGCGAATTCAAAAGGATCCCTAAAGATCATCGTGTAGTTGTTGTTAAGAAATTGTGCCGTTTATCAGGAGAATTTAATTTTGTTCGAATGAACCCCCGTTTCATAATGGGGAAGTATAAGAATCACATGGTTAGAGTCCACTTTGAAATCAGGAAAGACAAGGCCTTCATTGTGAATGTCGAGCTTATTAGAGATGCGCAAGGGAACGTTATAAAACACCAGATCATTAATGGCTCATCTATTGAATATGATGCCAAAGGAAAACTCGTCCAATTCAGGGTCAATATGTCCTTAAAAGATTTTAAAAAGATTCCTCAGGGGCACAGAGTAATTGCATTTAAAAAATTAGAAAAGACAGATGGGAGATTTATTTTTGCTCGAACAATATGGTTTTACTTGATTAAGTACAAACAATACACCGCTAAAGTAGAGTTTTTTACTCATGCAAAAGGAAATCAAACGATACAAAATGTTGTCTTGATTAGAAATACAGATGGGGAAGTCATTCCTGAGATTATTCCTCTCAAGTTTCAATCAAAATATAGGCCTATGATAAGAGAAGCCAACTGGTCAGTAGGGCGAAAAGGACGAGCGCATAAAACAACCGTTATGGGAACCCAAAGAGAACAAGACGGGTATCAAACTGTTTCAGAAAGAGAAATGATTGGGGTCATAGAGACCCATATCAAGACACATTTTAGAAATATGAATGTACCCAGAGTAATGAGATTTTTAAGAGAATTATCAGAAGTCCCGATACAAGATCGCAGCGAATTTATTAAAAGAAAAGCGCAGGCTGCCCACATAACAATAAAGAATTTTGAGAAAGTTTTAAGAGAATTAAGGAAACATCTGTCCGGTCTTATTACTGGCTTTGATCCCCCACCTGCAACCAAAGCTAAACGAAGAGGACATGTCACATTTGAGTTGTTGAGTGTGCTTACTGGGGCGCTACTTTCTGTTTTATATCTATCCGTGCCATTGTCGAGAACTACATATGTTTTTAATGTATTTTCTGCTCCGTCATTATTTACTTTGGTTCTGGGGTTATTTTTTATAAGGCTGATCTTTCCACAGAGACAAGATTATAGTGAAACAATTGAAGAAAAGGTGACAGTTTTAAATGGGGCGGGGGATATTATTAAGATAATGAAAGTCATAAGAAACAAAGAATTGCAAGCTCTGCCAGAAGGTTATTGCATAGTTGTTATTAAGAAATTATCCAAGGGACTAGGATGCTTTAGCCTTGCACAAAGCAATTTGTTTTATTTAAGTAATTATGAAAGATTTACTGTTGAGGTAAAAATCGAGAAAAAGGGCCAGGAGTTAGTCCTCATGGATGTAAAGCTTCTCAAAGATGATCAAGGAAATAATATCCAAAAAGCAGAACAATTTATTGAAGGATCATTAATAGAGTACAACAAAGACGGCCAGGTTGTCCGATTTTGGCCGATGATGAGATTAAAAGAATTTCAGAAAATAACCCCCGGACACCAGATGGTTGTACACAGACAGCTAGATGCTCTTGGAGGCTTTACTTTTGCCAAACCTCAACGATGGTTCTTTCTTGCTGAAGTGGCAGGATACATAGTGAAGGTAAGATTTGTAATGAGAGAACATGGTGCGGTGATCATTGATGTTAAAGTCATTAAAGATGCAGAAGGAAATCTTTTAGAAGACAAAGACACTATCCTTGATGGTACAGCAGTTGAATATGATGAACTTAGTCAAATTGTTCAATTCTGGCCGAATATGGACTCCACTGAATTTAAAAGTATATCCAATGGCCATCGATTAATTGTTGTTAAGAAATTAGACAGCTCAGATGGTGGCTTTAGTTTCGCAGGCGTTAACTCTTGGTTTTATTTAATCGGTTATGAAGGATACACCGTACAAGTAGAGTTCAAGATTGCCCAAGAGGGTGCTTTAATTATTAATGTCATACCTATTAGAAATGCTGGGGGAGAATTTGTAGAAGCGAAAGACCGGCTTATTAAAGGAGGAGTATTTGAATATGATGAACAAGGGGAGCTTATTAAGTTTTGGAACTCTATGACTAATAAGCATTTCAAGAATATTCCTAAAGGTCACCGTCTCTTTGTCACTAAGAATATTAGCAAATCTAACGGGCAATTTAGATTTGCACATGTGATATGGTTCACATCGACAAAACATAGAAATTATACTGCGAAGGTATGTTTTTATATTGATCAAAATGGAAATTGTCGTATAGAAAGTGTAAATTTGATACGAGATGGCAAAGGAAATGTTATTGATGAACAAGCCTTTCCCGTAGCGACAGGTTTAATATACCAGCATTTCTCTATAGAGGAACAATGGACAGAAGACCACAAAGGACGCAAGCACAAGACTCGCATAGCAGGTTCGCCTCGGGAAGAGAACTCATATTGCATTATTGCCGGAAGGGAGACTACTGGCATTATAGAAGATTATATACGACAGCATGTTGATACTATCCGTATCAAAGTCTTTATGAATTTTTTAAGGGAATTAGGAGAACTTTCATTAAAGGAACGGCGTATTGCGATACAAAGAAGAACGCGTGATTGGGGAATCACTGTGGAAGCATTTAATTTAGTCTTAAAAGGGCTGAGAAAACATTTATTAGACATAATGAGTTTAGCAGTTGTAATAATAAATTCTAAACATCTTTTTTCCCTACATTTATCCTCTGGATCAAGTGTTCATATCAATCATACAATAGTCGATGCTTTAGGCCTTAAAATCCATGCTGGCCTAGTAAACTTTTCTTGTAGCCTATTTGCAACCGTCGATGTGATGATGTCATCTTTATTGGGCTTCATGAGTCCCATCCGTGCTGGACCAACGATCTTGGGGTCTTTTGTCGGAGTAGACACGATAGGCCTAAGCGTAGGGATAGGCCTTGTTGCTCTTATAGTTTGCTTGATTTGCGTAATTCATACTGGAAGGGTTGTTACAAAACGTTTTAAGATCACCTCAATGATTGTAAGTACACTTTTCCTTGCGGTTATTAATTTTTGGTTTATTGCACCAGCTATTTCAAAAGATTCCTCAATTGTTCTCCAACTTTTCATCAATTCTATTTTCTTTATGATTTTTAGAGCCAATACAGATTTCTTTATGCAAAGCTTATCTCAGCGCGGATTTATCTTAAAACAAACTTTATTTGTCCTGCCTGCTGGTTTTGTGATGGGAATACTATCAGGAATAAGTTTGTTGTTTTTTAATACAGCCTTAACGCTTCATGAATCCGTTGGTTGGCTCAATGTACTATTGGGGCTGGGTTGGATGACAGGGTTTGTATTTCTAACTTATTTTGGGGTGGCAGTTCTTCCTCTCCTTCTAGGTAAGGAATTTAAATGGAAAGATTTAATTCAGTTTAAAGATATGAAAGCAGGAGCGCCGATAGTTGCTACAGGAACAGCAATATTCTCAATTATTTTCACAGGGTTTGTGTTTATCACTAAGAAGGTGGATAACCCGATCGCCTATGGCATCATCAATGCATTACATATCATCGGATTATTATCAATTTTTCGTTGGCGTTCAATGATCTATCGAACTGTGGTCAAATGGGTTCAAGACGGACATAGCAAGGACCCACCGGAGATTATCTGGCAAACAAAAGGATCATTAATTGTACGTGCTGCATTACTCACCTTTCCTGTACTTGAACATTATGCCGCAGAAATTGACAGCTTTATCAACAATATTAAAATCGGAACAATCGTAAGATATTTGAGGAATTTGAAGAAAAAAGCAGGCTCTTTATCAGCTGAAGAAGAGAATAGGTTTAAGAAATTTCTATCCACGTATGGCCAAAGTAATACAACTCTTCAGACTCCCTTGGCAGATTCCCTTCTTAGGACGCAAATCAGACGAGTGATTTATATAGAATACAAAGATAAATTAGGAAATAAAACCATCCAGAGCTCAGTAATGCTACATGCTATAAGAAGAAGTTTTCCTCATTTAAAAGAGATTGTTGTTATCACAGAATATCCAGGACTTTATGATGGACAAGAGCGTTTAAAAACTATCGAAGTTGATTTGGTATTTTTGAATCATCAAACAAAATTGGCACAAGAGTTAGCCCAATTAGCAAAAAATGCATCTCAAAATGATCTTTTTATTTCTGATTCAGAAGGGTATCTTCAATACCTTCATCCAAGAATTACCCGATCATTCTTCTGCCAAGCAGATAATTTCTGGGATCCTCGCTCAGAAATTTTCTCAAAGATCAGAGGGGCTGATAAAAAGCAAAATGTCATTGATAACCAGGCAAGGCTTAGAGCACTCGGTCTTGAATTTGAAGAAAGGTTTGATTATTTCTATCAAGATTCCCGGAAATTAAAGGGAAAAGGCCAAGTTATCCTTACTCGAGCAAAGGGACAGTGGCGCTATAAGTTCAGTAAACCAGTCCTTATCATTAACCCCCACGCTGTTTTTTATGGAATCCAAAATTGGCAACCACGATGGGCTGCTTTAATTAAACGCCTTGTTCAGTCTAATGATTATGAGATTTTTCTGACTAGCGGTACTCCGGATAATGCATGGGATCAAAGAAGGTTAGAAGAGATTAAAACCCTTTTAGCTCGGGCCGATATTAATAATAGAACATATCATATACTTCCACCCATGACCGTAGGTCCTTTAAAAGCTGTGCTTAGTGCGGCAGATGCAGTTATAACTGTTCAAACCGGAGTTGCGCATTTAGCTGAGGCCCTTGGCAAACCTGTTATTGTTTGGACAGATAGTCCCAATGGAGTAGGGTTTTTGCATGAGGAAACAGCGCTTTTAAGATTAGTTTTAGACGTAGACAGAAATGAAAAACAACCATTTCGATTTAAAAGCATTGAAGAAATAGTTGAAGAAACCTTAAGGAAATGTTTAGAGCTTACAGATAGTCCTCCTTCATCAGTTAAGATTTTAAAATCTTTAGCATGGCCTTCAATGTTGTTTGCAGGAGCTTCAGGTTTTACTGCCGTAGTTCTTAAAGCGGAAGGAATAAACTTCTTATTCAATGCAGGCTTTGCGATGATGTCATCTTTATTGGGCTTCATGAGTCCTATCCGCGCTGGACCTGTATCTAACTCCAATCCATTTACTAATCCTTATTGCCAATTACTTTTAGTGAGTCTATTTTTGATTGCAGTATTAAGGGCTGGCATTCCTTGTCAAAATCTAATCAAATTCCTTCTTAGTGCATTTTTCCGTAAAAGAATCACAGGCCTTTCATGGATAAAGATTGGCCAGTTTAAAAAGGCTATTCATTTAGGCAAAGCTGTTGAATATTTGAAAGAACAGGCGTTGTATGAAGAAGTGAAGCGAACAACCAAGAAAGGTCAAAGGACCTCAGCACGATGGTTTGCTTTAAAAGCCTTTCCATTTGCTATTTTTAATAAAGATGGTGAACCGCAGCTAAAACTCATGGGCTTATCAGATTATGTGAAATTATACAATTTGGCCTGGAGCATGGATTATGTATATCGTTTACGAGGTTTGGTGGAAACGGTTGATGCCCGAATACGATATGATTTAGGAGAATATGGCTTTACAGACAGAGTTTTAGACAGGGAGGATTATACTTGTAAGTCGATAACTTTGCAGCCTCTTCAGGATGGCACACAAGATTATGAAGAGCAAATCATCCGACTAAGATGTTTCATTTCATCTATTCAAGACTTTGTAAGATCAAAGATTCAAAATTTCGACCATATAACTAACATGGATCATATTTTGATGCAATTAGGTCAGAATATAATTCAGCATAGCCGAATTGGCATACTGAATGTCTCTGCTGCCTTTGTTGATGGACAGATCACAATGGACATTACGCAATGTGATGTAGGGCGTGGGATTGATTTAAAAGAGGAATCACAACTTAGATCACAGAATATCCATCAACTAGCTTCAGATATTTTCAATCGATACTTTAATACAAGAATCACATTATTCTCGCAAGGACAAAAGTTTAAGATAACGGGGATAGATGCATTGGGAAATTTAGAAGGCCCAATAGAATCTTTCTCTGAGGCTAAAAAGGGAATGAAAGCTGAAATATCATTTGTGGTATTAAAAGGGGGACGAAGACAAGCACGAGCTCATCCTACAGCCCCTATCATTCATAGACCTCCTTCAGGCCGAAGGCCAGTCAGGTCTCAAACAGCACTCTCCAACGTAACTGGGCTTATAATCATTGGTATTCTAGGATTAACCGCAACTTATGCCCGTGCTGGGCCAGTCAATGTACCAAAATTATCACACCAGTTCCCCTTAAATCTAGCCGTTGGACCAAATGTCTGGCCAATAGTTATTGGGTTGATCTTCGTCGTTATTTTTGCAGTTTTAATAATCGTATTTTTGAATCGTCGTAAGGAAATAAAGCATTTATCTGGTCTTCAAGAAAAACTTAGTCCAGGACGAGTTGATAGGGGCTGGGCATATATGAATCTTGAAGTACAAACATTCATTCAAGAGACGATGGCTAAAGCGTCAGTTCAAATGGGAAAACCAAAGATTTTGATTATTGGGGTCGGAGGAGGCAGGATCTTGTATGACATGATGTATCTTTTTCCTGGAGCGGAGTTTTCTTTTATTAATAAACACCCTATTCGTATTTCAAAGGAGGAATTTGGGGAGCCATTTAAAGGAGCAACAAGTATTAGAGAATTCTTAAAGTATTTTGCGAGGAATGAAACAGTTCATGACGTAGATCAAGGACTTCCATATTCTAGCAATTCTTTTGATTTGGTTTTAGTGGCCCAGCATACGTCAATGTATTTTAAAGACAAATTAAAAGTCCTTTCAGAGATAAAAAGAGTACTAAAAAAAGATGCTGTAGGAATGGTTTGGGGATGGCTGAATTCCTCTAAATTTAAAGATGAACAAGGCAGTGATCTTTTAGAGAAAGATGTCATCGAGAGCTTTAATAGCCAAGGCGACCGATATTATATTTTAAGCTATTTTTATTTTATCATGGTTAATCTAAGACCAAAAAATAGTTTTCCAGCTTTAGAACTTATTGCCCAAGGTCGTTACCAAGAATGGCCCGGCATGGCTTTCAGATATTATGACACCTATCAAACTAACAGTAAGCCGCAGCCAAGTCAGACGATAGCCATCGATGAGAAAGGTGTTGTTTTAGTCCATGTTCTAGGAAGTCTTCCTAAAGAAGGGACGCTTTATCCTAATAGTTATTTTGACCCGTTATTTTATGCAAGAAAAACTCCTCTGCCTTTTCTTTTTAGATGCCCTAGAGAGATTGTAGAATTCTCCTGGAACGATGCTCTTAAATTCTTTCACTCTGATGATTCAATGGCGGTCCTGATTCCTTTAAGTGCTTACAAAGGCAAAGATCTTATTAATTTATGGTATACCGCCACATCTCATTTTGGTCCTTTTGAAATCCCTGCTGGGTCGAGCTTGGTTCTACCCATGAAACACAAGGGGAATCCAAACTTAGAAGCGATTAGAGAAAAAGGCATTAAGATCGTGTTTTTTGAGGAGAGTATGACATTTACTCGACAAACATCTCTCGACCTGCATGTTCAAAACAATGGAATTTATGATGCAATCACTCAAGAGATTCAGCAAATGGGATATAAGTCATATGAACTTTTGACACGTTCCGTTACGGGGGGTCTAGGATATGACACGACATTTCTAGATGCGTCATCTGGCATTGATTATCTTGATGAAAATACTCAAGAAGCAACAACAAAGATCAAAGAACAAATGGCCCAAACATTAGGCATTCCTTCATCTAAAAGTACGCTGGAGTATCCCGTAGGCCTAATCACTTTTATGATGGAAAAGATGCACAGAGATTTTACGGATGCTGGTTACTTAGGTACTGTTAAAATTCAATATAAAGAGTTTCTAAATTTAGCCCGTCAAGCCTATCAATCGCTTTCCCCCGAACAACAATCAAGCCCAACAGGACAAAGATTTTTACAATACCTAAGTTTTTATTCCTTGCTATTAAGAATCAATGACCAGCTTAAGAAGAACCCTCTGATGCCAATTGAGCCAATGTATGATTACAGTAGCCCCAAAAGACGTACTTCAAAAGAGATTCAAAGATCTAAAAAAAGGTTTATTTCTTTCGTCAATAAAACATATAGGCTTCATTTTAAAGCAGATCATCTCAAAACATTGGAGGATTATGCCCAGATTTTTGAATCCATCTTGGCAAAAGATGAGTCGATAAAACTAGCCATTTCGGGTGAACGAGAGTCAGTTGCGAATCCTCTGGCAGAAAAGGATTTAAAATCACGGCAAATTTCCTGGTTATGGACTATAGGCCTTATAAGCGCTGCATCTATCTTTGGGCTTCAATTGTTCATAGGTTCATCGATCAAGGATAATACGACAATCCTAGCGATCATTTATATGGTTTTGATTGCCCCCATACTCGAAGAAGTCGTTTTTCGAATTATTTTATTTCAACGATTATTCCGTCCTTATTTTGGAGTGATTGTCTCAACGGTGATTTCTTCCCTGCTTTTTGCTTTGGTTCATCTTATTGTGGAGAGATTAAATGTTCTAGATTTCATAACTTTTTTTGCTTTTGGAACTGTGTATGCTTTGGCTTATGAGAAAACAAAGAAGTTCTGGGTCCCCATAATGGCCCATGTCATCAATGACGGTCTTATTAATCTTTGTATTTTTTACGGTATCCTCGACGGAACCGCAGGGGGTATAAGCTTTGTAGCATTTAGAGGGTTGATCCTTGTTATCTTTGTGAGTTGGCTTATGGCAGGTCGGGGAAATTTTTCTAAGTTGTTTGATAAAACAAGTAAGGTTGATTCCAAACTACTTAGATGGTACGAACAATGGGATGACAGTGTTAAAAGAAAAATTCGTCTATTTAGAAAAAAGGTGAATATCGAAGATGTCATCCAAGAGAGATGGTTAGGTAAACTGGAAAGCTGGCAAAAGAAAGAAATTCTGGCTAGCTTAAAACAAGAGCGCAAAGTCCTTTCAAAGATTTTAGGTTTTATGGCCGTTGCGAGTGCCATTGTAATTCTTCTTTTTGTTTTGAGTAAGGTGGCTATTTCTTTCGATTTACCCCCAATGCCGCTAACACCAGTATTTATTCTAGTACTTTATTTGACTCTTATTACTCATGAATTGGGCCATTGGTTGGCAGGACGTTGGATCCAATACCATGTTAAACCTTCTCCTTATAAGAAAATATCCATTCATTTAATTCCAAATCCACCATATGTTGCTTATGTAGATTTCCTGCCTAAAACAGAGTTTAGTCCTACACCAGCACAGCATATATTAACTTTTCAGGGTGGACCTTTTGCAAATTTGATTCTGGCAATGTTGTGTTCTCCTGCTTTAGCTTATTTGGTTTATCACGGATCACTATTCTCACAACTCACGATAGGTTTATTGCTGGCATCAAACCTCGTATTTTTTTCCATGTATTTAATAAAGTATCCGTCAATCAGCGATGGGGCTATTGTAAAACAGACCCGAGGGATTTTAAAAATAGTTAATTCAATGATGATGTTATATGAAAATATAGGTCCGCTGGAATCCATAGAAGACAATGATGACAATCAATTCTATTTAAAAATGGGAGGAAGTATCTATGCCCTTGTAAAAGAAGATGGCAAACAGAGCCATGCTGACCCATCCATAGAGTTGATCTATTGGGCTAATAGTCTTGGCATACAAGAACCAATAGCTGTTCCATTTAGGATTCATGGTGAATTAATCAAGACAAAGACCCAAGAACCTTGTTTTGTATATCAGGGAAAGAGATATTTTCTATATAAAATTTCCAACTTCCCTCAAGAATTATTGATCCCTGAGGACGATAGCCTTTCAGAAACACGAAATCCTCTTGATCAGAGATCGCTGAATACTTATAAATTAGCGAATGTCTTTAAAGATCTTTTCATCAAGTTATGGAGAAAATTCTTAAGAAAGAAACGATCAGTCGAGTATCCCTTGGATGAAGCCGTGTCCAGAGAGCATCCGGTCATTTGTTTTGTATTGAATTTCTTGCGTGAGAAAGATCGAGACGAAATGATTATGTCGTTAGAAAGCAGGCTGACCCAAAGGCAGGTTTTTCTTAAAGAAAACATCGTAACAGCCGATGAGTTTATATCCCAAGCAACAGTCGTCATTGAATCGGTATTTGAACTAGAGCAACTGATCGGACATAGGCATGAGAATTTAATAGGGCTACTAAAACGGGCCTACGAAGACTTGAAAAAGGGGCAAAAGATCAAGGATTGGCGTACAAGTCTTAATCAATTCATCGATTGGGGATTTCCCATTGAGTTCATCCAGGAAATTGTGACAAATCGGGAAGTTAAAGATTACTTTGTTAATTATCGAAAACCTTTCCCGATTTCAAGACATCAAGGAGGCTATTCCTGTTTAGAAATTGTGTTTTCAGGTATGGTTGGGGGCTTTTTATGTTATTTAGGAAAGTGGTGGGTTTTTGCAGCACATTTAATCTTATTTTGGATAGATGGCAGGATTATTCATTATTTCACCGTAAAGATTATGTCTGATCGATGGAACAACAGGATTGAGAGCATCACACATTTTATTGAAAGAAAAAAGACTAAAGCCGGTTTTCAGGGTTTATGGCATGGACGCGATGATCTTATGGCAGATAAGATTCACGATGAATTATGGTCAATCGAAGAGTTCATTTCTGAATATGGATTACGTATGCTACGAGTAGTTTTCATAATATATTGGATAGGGAAAATGGTAACCTGGCCTCCGAGTAGATATCTCTGGTGGTGCTTTGGCTTGGTTCTTATTGTTGGTACCGTTTTAATGATAATTGAAAAGATAATCAAATTAAGAATCTTAAACAAACGGTTCCATGAGATTACAACTGATGTTTCTCCAATTGCAGCCATTGAATCTGGCTGGCCCAAATGGGTAGAGGCATTCATTGGTCTAATAAATAAAAAATTTGGTCTTCGTAAAACAGGCATGCAGCAGTATCAAGAAGCAGTTGAAATTCTTTCAATGAAATTTGAATCAATTTTAAGAAATCTTCCAGATCAAACCAATTTCACAGTGGAGCAATTGCAGGAATCTTTTGCCCAACAAGATTTAAATAGTGATTTCGCGTCTCTATCTATTTTGTTAAAAGAGAATCTACTTCATTTTCTTGATGAAGAAGGCCCCATTGATATGGTCGCTACGAAGACTTTCATCGAAGCCTGCCAGTTAGTTGGAATACGAGCTGAACTGGATTCTTTCTATGCACAGCATGCAATACTGATAGGTCAGAATAATCAAAAGATGGTCGTTAAATTTGTCTTTGATGTGATTAATCACATCATGATTTGTTCTTTAACAGAGCACGAAGTGATTAGCATGAGAAATTCTGTTGCAGATATTGTTCGCTCAGAGACAGCCTTAGAATTGCGCAGGAAACTTTATGATTTAGGTGAAGGTGTGGGTTTCAGAATAGTCTATAGCCAGCTTTTTCAATATAAGATTCTTCAATTTAATGTCCAGGCTGTCATAGGTAATCTTGATCCAGAGAAACTTGCCGAAATTTTTTTTGTACAGTACCCGGACGATTCTCGGGACTCTTGGCACGCGATTTCTAAGAAGGATGCTCAAGGGCAGAGAATAACGAAACCCATAAAAGATATCTCCAATCCTCAAGAGGCTTGGATCAGTTAGTAAAAGGGCATTGCCCAGAAAGGACATTAGCCATGTCAGAATTACGTCAAATCCCCCGATGGCAAATTGGTGAGAGAGCAAAGGTAACACTTAAAGAGCATGAGTGGGAGGGTAAGTGTTTGCTTGAAGACTTGAATCTTAAAGGATTCAAGATATCTTCGAAAGAAAAACTGCCTGCAGACACAGTCTTTGAGATTAATCTAGATCTTAAAAGTTATTTAATTCTTGATGCTATTGTGAAGGTCTGTTGGAAGATGGAGCGTGAAGGTCGTTATCATTATGGGATGGAGTTTCTTAGAATCAAGGACCAGGACAAGCAGGATATTAGTCAGTATTTATTTAAGAATCATGCAGAACAAGTCAAAAATATCTGGTGGTCTAGAGATGGGATTAAGGAATGAGAGAGGTTCTTCTTTAATGTTTTTTAGGCGGATTCTTTCGATCTCCTAATCTGACAAGAAGTTCCCGCAAAAATATTCCCTAGATTAAATAAAGCCTTGCTAGTAATGGAAATCTATAGAGGTTTGATTCATCAAAACCACTTAAAGGACATGATGAATCATACCCCTACAAAAGTGTATTTACGTCCTCAAGAATTGTTTATCCAAGAAGCTTTCTTTGATTTCAACAACTGTAGGACGTCCGTGGGGGCAGGTGAAGGGGTCGTGGCAAGCTAAGAGTTGCTTGCGTTGATAGTCAGCTTGGGAAATGTCCATTTTGTCACCAGTGACGATCGAGGCTTTGCAGGCACGTCGGGCGATTGTGGTGCGATCACAGCGGGCAACAGAGTCACCTGATAAAAGCATTCGAACGGAATTTTCAATATTCTTAAGAAGCACGGGTTGTGTTTGAATGGCCAGAGTATCTTCATCAAATAGTGACGTTTCAATCCCTACATCTTTCAAATTTTCCTGTGAATTTTCCCATGCGATTTTTTCTGAAGCATTCATTTTAAGCAAAACAGGCGTCAACAAAGGCTGAACTTCGATCTTGCCTTGCTTAATTTGATTGTCAAACTTCTCAAACATAATTCTTTCTTGAGCAGCATGTTGATCCACCAAAAACAAGGATTGTTCAGATTCGAATAAAAGATATTTACTGATAAAGCTCCCAATAAACCTGGCTTTAGTAAATTTGCTTCGCAGATTATCTTCCGATTTAAAAAAATCTTCGGAGGCTGTCTTCCAATGACTTGTTTCAAAGCTGCGGCCAATAGCGGACTTTAAAAAACCAGGATTCTGAGAGATCGCAGGAGACGAAGTAGAGAATAAGGACGCAGGCTCGTCCTTTAAGAAATTGGATTGAGCTTTGTTGATAAAGGTTGCACCCGTTTCCTGGGGACCGATTCCTTCAATGGACTTGGCTTGTCCTTGCTGCAAAAGCGTATATTCCGTCATATGACGAACAAATGAAATCAAACGACTTTCCTGACGAAGTCGGACTTCACGTTTAGTGGGATGAATATTAGCGTCCACCTCAGAGGGATCAATTTGAATGTCTAATACAAAAGCAGGATAAACTCCCGGAGGCAAAATCAATCGATAGACATCATTCATATTAAAGCTTAAGTTTTTGTTTTCCACAGGACGGTTATTCACAAAGATGAATTGCAGATCACGACGGGGACGCTGAACATTGATGCTGCTGACAAGCATGCGTACTGTGGCATTAAGTTCTGCAAATTCCTGGCTGGCTTCAAATAAATCCTTGTTTGCTAAGTTTAAAGCATGTGACATGCGATCAATGGCAGAAGTGCTGGGGGTCAAATCAATGAGGATCTTTCCCGCATGGCTTAACAAAAAACGCTTGGCAGGATAAAGAAGCGTATAAGGCAGAAAAACATTAATGATTTGCTGCATTTCAGAGGCATTGTTCTTAAGAAATTTTCGACGAGCTGGCGTATTAAAGAATAATTGGGTGATTTTGATCTCTGTGCCTTGAGAGGACAGGGCTGCGGGTTTTAATTCCAAGCGTTTGCTTGCCTGCAAATGGATTTCCCAACCATCTTTCCAGCCAGAGGCTGGTCCGCCTTTGGCGGATGTTTTACTTCGAAGAATAATGTCTGAAACAGCAGCTAATGAATATAAAGCTTCCCCACGAAAGCCCATGGAAGAAAGCTTCTGTAGATCTTCAATGGATTGCAGCTTGCTTGTTGCATGACGCTGAAAGATCTGGTCCATGTCGCCTTTGGCAATGCCGCAGCCATCGTCTTTGATGTGAATAAGTTCCTTGCCAGCATCTTTGAGATGGACTTCAATCGAATTTGCCCCTGCATCGATAGAGTTTTCAACCAATTCTTTGACGACAGACGCAGGACGTTCCACTACCTCACCGGCAGCGATTTTGGCAATGACATCAGAAGAAAGAATTTTTACAGGCATAATCAGGTCAATTTTCTTTTAATTTCATCCAATTTCTTCAAGGCATCTAATGGTGTCATGTTATCGATATCAACCGATTCTAACGATGAACGCAATTCTTCAACTAAAGGGTCTGATGTGGGTGCAAATAAATCAATTTGTTTCTCATGACGTTTAATGGGTGTTGTTGAACCTAACTCTAATTCGCAAAGAATTTCTTTGGAACGTTTAATGACATTCTGAGGGATACCTGCTAATTGGGCAACATAGATTCCGTAGGAATCATCACAGCCGCCTTCCACAATTTTGTGCATGAAGATGATTTGGTCTTTCCATTCCTTAATAGCTACGTTGTAGTTCTTGACTCCAGAGAATTTATCCGCCAAGGCAATCAGTTCATGGAAATGGGTGGCAAAGAGTGTACGCACTTTTTGCTGTTCTAGATGCTCTGCCAAAGCCCACGCTAAAGATAATCCGTCGCTAGTTGAGGTGCCGCGGCCAATTTCATCTAAGATAACCAGCGATCGTGGTGTTAGGTTATTGAGAATATCAGCAGCTTCTGTCATCTCAACCATAAATGTGCTTTGATTTTTGGAAATATCGTCATGAGCGCCAATGCGAGTGAAAATCTTGTCCACTAATCCTATGGAAGCAGAACCCGCGGGAATAGGCGCGCCCATTTGGGCCATTAAAACAAGAATAGCCGTTTGGCGAATGTACGTGCTTTTGCCTGCCATATTAGGGCCTGTCAAAATGATTAATTGATTGTCTTTTGTATCTAGAAAGGTATCGTTGGCAATAAAGTTTTCCGTCACTGTATGTTCAACCACAGGATGACGACCGTCTTTAATATCGATTGTCATGGAATCATTGAGGCTAGGGAAGATATATCCACGGCTTTTACTTAAAGAGGATAAAGACAGGATGCAATCTAAGAAAGCAATCTGAGTCGAATAGTTATGGAGATGGGGAACTTCATCCAAAATAGCTTTCTCAACCGACTGCAGAATCTTTTTTTCGATGGAAAGGATTCTATCTTGTGCTGTTAAGAATTTCTCTTCATAGTCTTTGAGTTCTTGGGTAATGTAACGCTCACCATTGGCCAAAGTCTGTTTTCGGATGTAATGGGAGGGGGCTGATTTTTGATGGGTTTTGGAAATTTCAATGTAGTAGCCAAAGACATTATTAAAGCCTACCTTCAAAGAATTAATTCCACTTTTCTTGATTTCTTCTGCTTGATAATTGGCAAGCCACTGACGTGCATTGTCCTGCAATCCGCGAAGATCATCTAATTCTTTGTCTATTCCTAGTTGAATGATTTTTCCTTCAGGTTTTGCTAAAGGAACATCAGGGTTAATGGTTTGAGTAAGAAGTTCACGCAGTTTCTCTAAATCACTAACAACTAATAAAGGATGACTAATTGTGGAGAGGGTTTCGGCAATCAAAGGTCCTCTCAAAAGACCGTTTCGCAGGGCCAGAATATCTTTAATGCTGCAGCAGCCGCAACTGATTCTTGAAAGCGCCTTTTCTAGATCAGGCATATTCTGTAAGCATTCAATTAATCGTGTTTCTGTTTTTGAGTTTTCAGATAAATGTTTAACAGCTAATTGTCTCTCTTGAATGGCTTGAGCATTTTTTAAAGAATGAAACATCCAAAATCGAAAAAGTCTATGTCCCATGGGGGTATGAGTGTGGTCAAGCGTCTTAAGCAATTCCTCAAGTTCAAGTCCATAGTGGGCGGCGGGTGAAATGAACATAAAATCATTTGCTGTATAGAGAGACAGACGATGAATATGTTTGAGAGATGTTTTATTCGCTAAGCGTAAGTATTCGAGCAAAGCCCCAGAAGCACTGATCGCTAGCGGCTTCTGGTCTAACCCAAAACCATTTAAGTTAAGGACCCCAAAGTGGGAGCAAAGATTTTTATTAGAAACGTCCCAATGGAAATGCCAATCATCCATAGGGCTTAAAGAAATATTTTTGATTTTTAAAAGGGGATGGGCAAATAAAGCACGAATTTGTTCTTCCTGGGAAGATGGATAAATGCATTCGTAAACGGCCAGCTTAGAAATAATTTCAAGGGCACTTTTTAAAGAGCATTCATTGGACTGCAAGATACCCCCTGTATTGTCACAGAAGCAAAATCCTAGGCGATCTTTAGATATATAAAGAGAAAGAAGGGAGCGGGCCTGTGTTTCTTCATCGAGGAATGTCCCGGCGCTAATGACCCGGATCACATCTCGCTTGACCAATCCCTTTGCAAGGGCAGGATCTTCGACCTGTTCACAGATGGCCACTTTTCGTCCAGCCTTAATCAATTTAGCAATATAGTTTTCCGATGAATGATAGGGCACCCCACACATAGGAATTTTGCCACTGTCTTGGCCGCGGGAGGTCAGTACTAGATCTAATAGAGAAGAGGCATCTTTAGCATCATCAAAAAACATTTCATAGAAATCCCCTAAGCGGAAAAATACAATCGAGTCTTTATGGCGGGATTTGATTTCGTGATACTGCTTAATCATGGGAGTTGTTTCCATAGGGCAATTTTATAGCACACATTTGAATAATGGTAAATAGGCAAAAATTTGGTCAGCTTGACGACGAGCATATAGGGTGTTATACTTCGATATCTTAGTCGCTATTGCAGTAAAAAAGGACAAAGATTTTTTGATGTAAACCATTTGATACCAAGGATTTTAGTTCATGAAGAAAACCCTCCTTATCCTGGCCTTTTTAACCACTATTTTTTCTATGAATGTTTATGCACAATCCAATGTGTCCATGCGCACAATAGCGGCAGATCAGCTTTATCAATATGGCCAAGCTATTTACGATCGTGGAAACTATAGCGAAGCTGCAGTCATTGTCTCAAGAGTGCTTAAGTTGGCGCCACAGCATGAAGGAGCAAGGCAAATAGCTGAAAAACTCAATAAAAAAGGTGCACGTATTACTATTCCGCCCGCACCCGTGCAACCTGAGGTGAAAGCAGTGGTTCCTCAAGTTAAGAAAACAATTACAAATCCACCACCACAACAATCTATGACCAATCAAGATTTGCATCAAGATATTCAATCTGCTAACCAAGCCATTGATACGCTTAAAAGCGAGGTGGCTGACCTAAGAAGTCAATTATCCCAAGGACAAGACGCTACTCTAAAATAACATTTCAAATGAAGGATTTAATCTCATGAAGAAAACTTTTCATATTTGTCTCTCAACCCTGTTTCTTTTAAGCACCATTCCAAGCCAAATATGGGCTGCCCCCGTCATAGATGCGCCGCCTATTTATGTCAGAGTAGTTGACTTAAACAATCAGGTGACAGAGCTCAAGCGCGATGTTCTTAATCAAGAACGGGTGAATCGTGATGAAGAGATTGCAGCTAGAGAATTGGCCCAAGAAAATGCATTGTTGATTCGAAAAATTGAAGAGTCTCAGAAAAATGCCCTACATAATGCCCCAACCAGCGACTTATTTACAACCATTGACACCATGAAGCAGTTAAAAGAGGTCATGGAAGATTATGGCCGTAAGTTGGATAATCGCAATCAAACGATGATTGCCCGCAATGAAGAGATTTCTTCCCTACGTGCCAGGATCGATAAACTCGAACATCTTTTCGATGAAGTCATCAAGCTTTATAACAATACGCAAGCAATGAAAAATCCTCCCCTTGCGCAGGAAATTCCAGCAAATTCCTTGGTGGCCAGCTTAGAAGAACAAAAAGAAGAGTTGTTATCAAAAAACAAATTCCTCTCCGAGAAATATAAACAATTGATGGAGTATAAACAGGAATTGGCCAATACCAAAGATCAGCTACGTAAGCTGCAGGCAGAGAAAATACAACCACCTTTAGCTGTTGTGGTTCAAAAAGAACCTGGCGTAAACAATAATGAAGAAATACAAGACTATAAACAGCAATTAGCGGATGCAAAAGACCAGATTAATAAACTTCAGAGAGAAAAAACACAATCACCCTTAGCGGTTGCTGTAGTTGAAAAAGAAGCCAAAGCAAATAATAAGCAAGAAACGCTTATGTATAAACAGCAATTAGCAGATGCTAAAGACCAAGTTACTCAATTGCAGTCAGAGCACAAAGATCTTTTAGAAAGTGTAGATCAATTAAAGTCTCAAATTAAGAAAATCAGAGATATGCAGTCTTCTCTTGAGGAGAAAGACCAGCGATTAGGTCAAATGAATGAGATGATGTTTCAAAAAGACCGACAAATTGCAGAGCTTAAGAATGATTTGTCCCAAGCCAATGAGAATTTGAATAAAGCCAAAGCAGAAATTGCCCTAAAAGACAATACAATCAAGGGCCAGCAAGCAGCCTTAAGTAAACAACAGCAAACTCTAGCAAATCTCCAGCAGGAAGTTTTAGATGTTAGAGCAAATATTAAGAAAGTTCAGTCTAATTATAGTGAGGATCAAGGCGGTTTTGAACGCATTCGTCAAAACATTGTAGCTTTGAAGTCTAAGTTAAATGAAGCTCAAGGCCGTGCTGCATTGGCTAGTACCCAAGAAGTTGAAATGATTAAACTGAAAGGTGATATTGCAGCTTTGACATACCAGCTTCAAAATGCCCAAGAAGATTTAGTTGAATATAAAAACACAGTGGCCCAACAAAAGAAGATCGTTGCTGAACAAAAGACTCTCATTGATCAGCAAAAAGCTGCTATTGAAGAACATAAAGCCATCATTGAGCAAGAACGAGTGATCATTGAGAAAGAAAAACAAACGATCCATGAACATAAAAATGCTATTGATTTGCTTAACAGTCAATCTCTCCAGAAGGAACAAGGATTAAAAGATAAGGATGTGAAAATTGAAGGGTTGAATTTGCTGGTGCGTTCACAAGATCAAGATTTGAAGAATAAAGAGCTCCAGATGGCTCAAATTGAGCAACAGAAAGTTCAAGAGATTTCCACATATAAGAACATGGTAGGAAATCTGAAAGAAAATCTGCAATCTTTGATACAGCAAATCAACGCATTAAAAGATGATGTGGCTAATTCTTTTAATATTCAAGCTCAGATGAAAGAACGCGTGGGGCTGCAGGATATTTTGCTTTCTAAATATCGAGTTTTAGAAGATTTAGCCTCACAAAAATGTGAACTGCTCATGCAGCTAGCTATCAAATTTAAGGACCGAAGAGAATATTACAAAGATCAGCTTAAGAAAACAGTAGTGTACTGGCAGGATTTGAATTCACAAAGCGAAGGGCAAATGGAAGGCTTAAAAAAAGAAATCTCTTCCAAGCAAGAACAGTTAGATGAAATCCAGAAACAATTTGAAGCCAATAAGGCTAAGAGCGCTCAATTAGAGGGCATGTTAGATGTGTATCAAAAGAAAATTGATGAGGGTGATGTTCAGGCCAAAGAGAAGACCAAACAAATCGATCAACTTCAAGGAGATTTACAAACCGCTTTAGATGCCGTTGATCAACGACAAAAAGACATTGTAAAGGTCAGAGACTATTTTTATGAACTCGAGAAGAAATCTTCAGAGAAAAGCAAGGAATTGCGAGAGAAGAATCAGGAACTTGCTTTACTTAATGCAAGTTTAGAAGGCAAAAAAGAAAGCATCTCCCAATTAAATGCTAGACTTGCCTCCATTGAAGCAAAATTAAAAACGTCAATTGATTCAAGTGCTTTGGATCAACACAAAGAACAGATGACGGCCTTGCAGGAGAAATTGACTGTTGCTGAAGAAAAACTCAAGACAACTGTCGATCAAGCAGAATTGAATCAAACTAAAGAATTCCTTAAATCATCTACAGATGAAATGACGGAACTCAAGAATTCTTTAAAAGATAAAGAAATGCAAATTGAACAAATCAAGAAAGATAATGTAGATAATGTTTCGCTTCAAAAAAGTTTATCGGAAGCTAAAGAGAAAATAACCAAACTAATGGAGGATTCTTACTACAAAGATAAGCAAATCCAGCGTCTGAACATGCTCGTTTCGCAAAAAGACAAAACGAAGAACAAGGATGCAAAGATTAAGGAATTGACCAAACAAATCGATGAGCGTAATCAACAAATTAGTTCACTCAAACAGCAGATAGAAAATTTGCAAAAGCCAACACCCATGACCAAAGAGGACAGAGACATAGGTGTTTTAAAGAAGCAGCTAGAACTCGCTCAAAAAGAAACTGCACAAGCCAGAGCAACGGCCAGAGATAAAAATAAACAAGCTAAAGAATTAAATGACCAAATCGTCATTCTCCACAAACAAATCCAAGAGCTTCAAAAGAACATCGATTCCTTACGAAATATTTCAAAATAATATGTAGGGAGCAGGCTTGCCTGTTCCCTACTTTACCTATTTTATTGGGTAATCCTGTCTAATGCTCTATAACCAATGGCTTCGGCAATATGGTGAGATAGGATGTTGTCACAGTCTCCTAAATCGGCGATTGTTCGCGCCACTTTAAGAATTTTATCGTGGGCACGAGCAGAGAGACCTAATGTATCAATGGCTTTTTTAAGTAGTTCTTTTGATTGTTCATCCAATATGCAGAATTTTTTTAGGTCTTCTGTCGTCATATGGGCATTGGTATGGACAGATGGATTAGAGAAGCGTTGGGACTGAATAGATCTGGCCTTGACCGTACGTTTTTTTATTTCATTAGACGTAGAAACGCAAGATTTTGCGTCTCTATCTAATATTTCATGTGTCTTCAATGCCGGAACCTGCAAATGCAAATCAATACGATCCAGCATAGGTCCTGAAATCTTGGTGAAATATTTCTGGATTTCTATGGAGGAACATTGACAAGGTTTTACGTGACTTAAAAGCCAGCCACACGGGCATGGATTCATCGCTGCAATCAACATGAAGCCCGCTGGAAAACGAAGGGATTTGCTGGCACGTGCGACGGTGACATGAAGGTCTTCCATGGGTTGACGAAGAACCTCCAGGACATGCCTGGAAAATTCACCAAGCTCATCTAAGAACAACACACCATTATGAGCAAGAGTAACTTCACCTGGCCTTGGATTTGATCCGCCGCCGATTAAGGCAATGTCGGAGGCTGTATGATGAGGACAGCGAAAAGGTCTAGAGGTCACAATACCCTGTTGGTTTTTGATAAGACCCATGACGGAGTAAATCTTGGTTGTTTCTAAGGCTTCTTCTAATGTCATATCTGGAAGGATAGATGGCAGGCGTTTAGCAAGCATGGTTTTGCCGCTTCCTGGAGGGCCAATCATTAAACAGTTGTGACCCCCCGCAGCAGCAATTTCAAGCCCCCGCTTGACGTGATTTTGACCTTTTACGTCAGAGAAATCGATGGAATAGATCTGTTCATTGGCTAAAGGAGTAATTCCCTCAGAAACTATCTGTGAAAGGCTATCTGGAGCGCTTAAGAAATGAATGACCTCTTTTAAGTGAGAAGCGGGATAAATTTTGACAGTATTAGCCAGGGCTGCTTCCTTGGCGTTTTGGGTTGGCACGATTAATCCTTTATAAAGCTTAGGATCACAGGCCAGCGCTATAGGCAGGGCGCCATTAATAGGCCGAATCCGGCCATCCAGGGCCAGTTCACCTAAAAAGGCATATCCATTGAGACTTTCAGCTGGAATTTGTTCTGAGCTAGCCAGAATGCTCAAAGCAATGGCCACATCAAAAGATGGTCCAGCTTTTTTGATATCAGCAGGTGCCAGATTGACTGTCAGTCTCCCATTGGGGAATGTCAAACCGCTGTTTTTGATAGCCAAACGCACACGTTCACGGCTTTCTTTAAGGGCATTGTCCGGCAAGCCTACAATGGTCATTAAAGGCAGGCCGCTTGTAATATCTGATTCGATGGTGACACAAAACGCCTCAAGTCCACTTAAGGAAAAACTACTAGTTTTGGCAAGCATGATGGATGTTCCTAATTGGGGAAGTTAAATGATAGGTATCAATTTACAGCAATTTTGACGCTGGGGAAGCATCAAAGCAACGCTTGCTTTTTGAGGAAGCAAAGTTATAATACAGGCTAACAAATTCGAGTTTTTTCGTCAATAATTAATTAATAAGGCTGCATGGATCTCCCACACACACATTCCTTTGGGCCAGAAATCTGGCACAATAAAATCTTTTTAGTGACTCTTTTGGTTTGGATATTAGCCCAAACGACTAAGGTGATTATTGGTGTTTTTCAAGAGAGGAAGTTTAACTTCCGCTGGTTTATTGGGACAGGTGGAATGCCTTCTTCTCATGCGGCTGGGGTAACTGCTTTGGCATGTTCTATGGGAATTGAATATGGTTTTGATGGTCCTCTTTTTGCCATTGCAGCAGCATTTGCCCTTGTCACCATGTTTGATGCTCAAGGGGTACGACGATCAGCTGGCCAGCAGGCATCTGTTCTTAATAAAATGATGGAAGACATTTATTGGAAGGGTCAGATTGAAGAGAAAAGGCTTTTGGAACTTGTTGGACACACTCCCATCCAAGTTTTAGCAGGGTTTGTTTTTGGCATTATTTGTACATTATTTTTATATTAAGGAGAATGATTGTGAATAAACGTTGGATTGTCATTGGTATCGTAGTTATTTTGCTTGCAACTGTCGGTATTGTGATTGCGAAGGTCAAAAAAAGCGCACCTTCGTCTGAAAAAGCCCCTATTCCTGTTCAGAAACTTTTAGATGAAGCCTCTCAATATGAATCCCAAGGCGATCAGCTTAAGGCCAAAGAATCCTTGGCTCAAATTGTAGCAGACCACCCCGACTATGATAAAGTCGAAGACATTCAGAAAAAATTAGGGGATTTAAACATTCAAATCATCGGCTCTAAAATTCAAACTCCTCAGACGGAAATGTACCAAGTCCAGCCAGGAGATTCTTTGGGAAAACTTTCAAAAATGTTTGGAACAACCAAGGAACTCATCAAAAAAAGTAACAATAAAAAAAGTGATGTGATCAGAGTCGGAGAAAACTTAAGAATTTGGAAAGCTCCTTTCTCCGTTAGCGTCAGCAAATCACAAAAGACATTGACCTTAAGAAGTAATGATGAAGTGATTAAGATTTATAGAATCGCCACAGGACGGGATACTTCAGATAATGCTACTCCTGTTGGTACATTTAAGATTTCTTCCAAAATCGCTAATCCCGTATGGTTTAAAGCTGGAGGTAAGCCCATCCCCCCAGAAAGCCCTGAAAATGAGCTTGGTTCAAGATGGATGGGGTTTGATACCGATCCTCATTATGGGATTCATGGGACCATTCATCCAGAAGCCATTGGTGAGAATGCCACGGCCGGATGTGTGCGGATGATTAACAGTGATGTCGAGGAATTATTTGATCTGCTGCCCGTTGGAACAAAAGTGACTATTCAGGAATAATTATGAGCAAACTCGAATTCGAAAAACCGATCGTTGAACTTGAAAATAAGATTGAAGATCTTCGTAAAATGGGATCCAAAAAAGTGACTTTGGAACCAGAGATCAAGCGTCTGGAAGCCAAGCTTGATAAGTTAAAGCATGATATTTATGACAATCTTTCTGCCTGGCAGAGAGTCCAGATTGCCCGCCACCCGCAGCGTCCATACACCCTAGATTACATCAAAATGATGACCGATGAATTTTTGGAATTGCATGGAGATCGTTTGTTTGCGGATGATCTCTCTATCGTCGGAGGGTTCGCGAAGATTGATGGCCAGAAGGTCATGATTTTTGGACACCAAAAGGGGCGGGACACCAAAGAAAATTTGCATCGTAATTTTGGCTGTGCTCATCCGGAAGGGTACCGTAAGGCCATGCGTTTAATGAAGCTTGCCGCTAAGTTTCAAGTTCCTGTGGTATGTCTGATTGATACTCCAGGGGCTTACCCAGGAATAGGCGCAGAAGAACGCGGTCAGGCTCAGGCCATTGCTGAGAACCTACGCGATATGTCCACTGTGGAAACTCCTATTATTTCTGTGGTCATTGGTGAAGGTGGAAGCGGTGGAGCTCTTGGAATTGGTGTGGCAGATTGCATTCTTATTCTACAACATGCCTATTATTCTGTAATTTCACCAGAAGGATGTGCATCTATCCTTTGGCGAAGTTCCTTGAAAGCGCCGGAAGCTGCTAAAGCACTCAAACTTCACGGTGAGGATCTAATGGAATTTGGGATTGTTGATGAAATCATTCCCGAACCTTTAGGTGGTGCCCATCGCAACCACGAAGAAACTGCCAGCAATTTAAAGCAAAGTCTTTTAAAAAACATTAAAAAACTCTCTGCTCTTTCCCATGAGGACCTCCTAGAGAAGCGATATGAGAAATTTCGCTCCATAGGTGAGGTTATCGAAAAAAAATGAAGCGCAATATCTTAGACCTTTCTTTCGACGAATTATCTCAGTATTTTCAATCGATAGATGAAAAGTCTTTTCGTGCCAAGCAGGTTACGGAGTGGATTTATCATAAAGGGGTGTGGTCTTTGGATGACATGCCAAATATTCCAAAACCTCTCCGAGAGAAAATTAAGAAAGATTTCGACCTAAAGCCGACGAAGATCGTTGATAAACAGATTTCTCAGGAAGGGACGACCAAGTTCTTGTTTGATTTGGATGACCGAGAGAAAATCGAAAGCGTATTAATCCCAACACCAACACGGACAACAGCCTGCATTTCAACCCAGGCAGGCTGCAAGTTTGGATGCAAGTTTTGTGCCAGTGGAATTGGAGGATGGTCGAGAAACTTAACGAGCGGCGAGATTGTAGCCCAAGTTCTGCATGTGAGAGAAGAATCGCTTAAGCATAAGCGGCCATTAACAAACATTGTTTTTATGGGAACAGGCGAGCCTCTAGACAATTTTGAGAATCTAATGAAGGCCATTCGCATCATCAATTCAGATCAGGGCATAAATATTGGAGCTAGGCACATAACAGTATCAACGGTAGGATTGGTTCCTAAGATTAAAGAATTGGCTCAAGAAGGTTTGCAAATTGAGTTAGCAATTTCTTTGCATGGCTACGACAATGAATCTAGAAATGTTCTCATGCCGGTCAATCGCAAATATCCTTTTGATGAGCTGATTGCTGCTTGCCGTGAATACATTAAGTTGACCAAGCGTCAGATCACATTCGAGTATATTTTAATTAAAGACATTACATGCACAGATCACGCCGTGCAAAGTCTGCGCAAAGCTTTTCGAGGCTTAATCTGCAAGATGAACTTGATTCCATACAATCCTGTTTCAGAGTTCGATCATAAAACACCGTCTAAAGAAGAGATGTTTGCATTTAAAAATCGTCTGGAAGAATATGGGATTCACTCAACAATTCGTATGCCTCGTGGACGTGATGTGGGAGCTGCATGCGGACAATTAAGACATCAGCATCAAAAAGTTTAGAAATTCTTAATAATCAAGGGAGATGGATATGAATAAAAAAGTAAGCGTAATAGAAACTCTGATTGAGACCGCGTTATGGAAAAGCCGCCTCATTGTGATCCTGCCTGTCATTTTTGGCATTATTGCAGCGGCCGCTCTTTTTGTGACAGCAAGCATAGAAATCTATCAGGCCGTTAAGTACATGCATCTTTTCTCA
Source organism: Candidatus Omnitrophota bacterium (assembly GCA_044225175.1). GTDB lineage: Bacteria > Omnitrophota > Gorgyraeia > Zapsychrales > Fredricksoniimonadaceae > JACQCF01. The sequence goes on from JBGAJA010000002.1 coordinate 323,296, forward strand.
GAGCAGCCAAGCGGAGAGCACACAGCATTAATCATTCACATTATTACAGCCATTGATCAGTATTTGATCGGTATTGTGCTGTTGATCTTTGCTTTTGGTATTTATGAATTATTTATCTCTAAGATTGATGCAGCCCGTCAAGCTGAGGGAGATAGTATTTTAGACATCGGATCCTTGGATGAACTTAAGAATAAAATCCTTAAAGTCGTTGTCATGGTGTTGATTGTCAGTCTTTCTAAATCTTTACTTACTGCAACAGTAGGCTCAGTTTTAGATTTACTGTTCTTGTCATTAGCCATTTTAGCGTTGTCGGGATGTGTGTTTTTGGTTAGGAATATCGAAGGGGATAAGAAATAGATTTTTAAGAAACTATTTTATTTCGAAGAGAGACTTTCCATAAGTTTTCTTACCTTAGGGTCTTTCATTAATTCTCGTGCTTTAGGATTGTTTTCTAAGGCTTTAACGTCTCTTGCTGCAGCTGCTTGTGTAATACTAGGGTCGCTCAATAATTTCATTAATTCAGGATCTTTGGTCATTTCCATGATTTGATTTAAAGCTTGTGGATCATTCATGAGCTTGTTTTGAGTCTCAGTGATTCGCTGGTTAAAGTCATCAGATCCTTGAACTGAAGGAGAGCTTGTGAATCCAACTCCAGATTGAGCTTGCACACCCTGACTTGAAATGCTAACAACCTGAGCCGTATCCACATCCACTTTTCCCATCGTAGAAGTCTGAACATTATATTTTCCATTTCCCACACCCACTAATTCACCCTTGATTTGAGAACCATCTTTGAGAGTAATAATTTGTTGTTCGCTGTGGGCGATGTTTGGGATCAGAAAAGTGACTAATAGGAATGTGAAAAGAAGAGAATTTTTCATATTTACCTCAAGTGTACCATATGGTTTCTTAGAAGGCAAAAATCAAAGTGCTGGGAGAGGGAATCGAACCCTCACAGCCGTGAAGCTACTGGTTTTTGAGACCAGCGCGTATACCAGTTCCGCCATCCCAGCAAAATTTGGTGGAGTTGAGGGGGGTTGAACCCCTGACCTCCTGCATGCCATGCAGGCGCTCTACCAAAACTGAGCTACAACCCCAAAGAAGACGCCAATATAACATTGAGCCTATCTTTTGTCAATCATTGGGCATATGTAAACCAATAGGCTCTAAGGAAGTTGACAATGGGCTTTTGGGTATTTATGATAAGGCCCTATGAAAGACATTTATCTCGATTATGCGGCCACCACACCGACTGATCCTGTTGTCCTGGAAGCTATGAAACCCTTTTTCTTTGAGCGTTTCGGCAATGCTTCCAGCCCGCACAGCTTTGGCCGCAGAGCCCATAGTGCAATAGAAGATTCCCGCAAAATTCTAGCTGATTTTATTGGAGCCAAGCCTTCTGAAATTGTCTTTACCTCAGGTGCAACGGAATCTAACAATCAAGCTATTCTAACTTTAGCTTTAGGGCTATTCACTAAAGGTCGTCATGTCATTGTTGGATCGATTGAACACTCAAGTGTCTATGAACCTGCCAAACGCCTTTCTAAGCTGGGATTTGAAGTCAGTTTTGTTGATCCAGACCCTTATGGAATCATGGATCCCAAAGCTTTTAAGAATTTAATGCGAGAAGATACTATCTTGGTTATTTTACATCATGCCAACAATGAAATAGGAGTGATTGAACCTGTGGAGGAGATTGGCGCTATTACTCGGGAGAGAGGAATTTGCTTTTTGGTTGATGCCACCCAAACGGTTGGCCATATCCCGGTCGATGTTCAGAAAATTTCCTGTGACTTGTTATCTTTGTCAGCCCATAAATTCTATGGTCCAAGTGGTATTGGAGCTTTGTATGTTAGAGAAGGGCTTACAATCGAACCAAGGCTTTATGGCGGTGACCAGGAAAGTTCCCGACGGGCAGGCACACATAATCTGCCTGGGATTGTAGGTTTAGGTAAGGCAATCGAATTGTGCGCTCATCACATGGACCAAGAAGCAAAAAATCAAATCGCCCTGCGTGATCACATTATTCAATATGTCTTAGAAAATATTAAAGATGCCAGACTCAATGGCCATAGGTCTCAAAGACTTCCCAACAATGCTCATTTTTGTTTTGAGGGAATCAATGGGGAAGAACTCGTGGTGGCCCTTGATATGGCAGGTATTGGGGTTTCCCAAGGCTCTGCATGCACCCGTGGAATATTAGAAGCATCTCATGTTCTTAAAGCGATCGGACTTTCCTCTGAATTAGCTTTAGGAAGCTTGCGTGTCAGTTTAGGCCGCTGGACCAAACAAGAAGACGTAGATTATTTTCTGCAGCAACTGAGTTTAATCGTAGGAAAGATGCGCAGATAAATATATAAAATACTTTTTGTGAGGGGTGGCCGATGGGGATACCTGAGGACAGGACCCCCCAGTAGAAAATACTATGCAAGAGCGGATCATTCAATTTTTAAAACAAACAGACGGCTATGTTTCTTGTGAAGAAATCAGCCAGCAGCTTAATATGTCGCGGGCGGCCATTTGGAAGCATATGCAGGATTTGCGTGGCTTAGGTTATGAAATTGCCGCCGTTCCTCATTTGGGATATCAACTGGTCTCGAGTCCCGACGCACTCTTGCCCCACGAAATTCAAAGCGGGTTAAAAACTAAACTGATGGGCCAAAACGTATTTTCCTTTGATACCCTTCCCTCTACCATGGATGAAGCATTTCGACTGGGAATGTTAGGAGCTGCAGAGGGTACGGTTATTTGTGCGGAAGCACAAACCAAGGGTCGTGGACGTCTTGGCCGTACATGGGCTTCTCCTAAGGGAAAAGGCATTTACTGTTCCATCATTCTTCGTCCTAAGTTATCCCCATCTCAGATGTCGCAGCTTACGTTGATGACAGCGGTTGCCGTTTGTGAAGCTATCAAGAAAGTCACAAATCTTGAGCCAACGATCAAATGGCCTAACGATCTCATTTTAGGTTCTAAGAAAATCGCCGGCATTCTAACCGAGTTGCGGGCCGAGATTGATGCGCTCACATTTGTCGTCGTGGGACTAGGCCTTAATGTGAATTCAAGTGCCAGCCAATTGATTGAGAGCGCCACATCACTCAAACTTGAAGGTCAAAGCAATGTGAATCGTGTTGAACTCTTACAAGAAATCCTCCTTTCGATTGAGAAATGGTGCGGCAAGATTTTAAAAGGTCAATTTGATGAAGTTTTAGATTATTGCCGCAAGAATTCTGCGACATTAAAGAAACGTGTTCGCATTGCGGATGCCACAGGTGTTCAAGAGGGCAAAGCCATTGATATAGATAAGGACGGGGGCTTAATGATCCGTCTGAATAATGGCAAGGTTATTAAGAAAATTGCAGGGGACGCTCAAATTTTAAAATGATTACCAATGCTTTTTTAAAAAACAATCTCCAAGAACTAGAATCCCAATCCATGCTTCGTCGTTTGCGGCAGGTGCAAAGCACGCAAGCCAGAGAGATTGTGATTGATGGCATAAGAGTCTTAAATTTTTGTTCCAATAATTATTTGGGCCTTGCAGATGATCCTCGTATTGTTGAGGCTGGCAGGCGCTCCTTAGACACAAGAGGGTTTGGAAGCGGCGCTTCCCGATTGGTTTGTGGCAATATGGATGAACATGAAGCGTTAGAAAAGAAGATTGCCGATTTAAAGAAAACCCAGCGAGCGCTTCTTTTTAATAGCGGTTATGCTGCAAATACAGGAACCATACCAGCCTTGTTTGATCGAGAAGATATCATTTTTTCTGATCGTTTAAACCATGCATCGATTATTGATGGCATTCTCTTAAGCAGGGCTGAACTCAAACGATATCAGCACAATGATATGAAATCTTTGGAAGAGCTTCTCAAAGGGTCAGGGGGTTTCAAAAAGAAGCTTATAGTTACTGATAGTGTCTTTAGCATGGATGGAGACAGGGCTAATTTAAAAGAAATTGTTCGTCTAGCCAAACGTTATGAAGCCTCTGTTATGGTTGATGAAGCACATGGCTTTGGAGTCTTAGGGGAGCATGGCGGAGGATTGGTCGAAGAAGAGGGATTAAGCAAAGAGATTGATATTCAAATGGGGACCCTTTCAAAGGCCGCAGGGTGTTTTGGTGCTTATGTGGCTGGATCAAGCCTTTTGTGTGAGTATCTGATTAATCATAGCCGCAGTTTTATTTATACCACAGCACTTCCCCCAAGCCTGGCAGCAGCAGCATCGAAAGCTATAGATATTTTAAGTGAAGACAAAGCAAGACGAACAAAGCTCTTAGAGAATGCCGCTTATCTTCGCCAAGGCCTTAAAGAGTTAGGGTTTGATACACTTAATTCATCGACACCCATTATTCCCATTGTTTTAAAAGATGCTAAAAAAGCATTAGCAGCGTCTAAGTATTTGATGGAACAAGGCATCTTTGTCCAAGCCATACGTCCACCAACGGTGCCTATCAATACGGCGCGATTACGTGTAACAGTGATGGCAACGCATACAAAGGAAGATTTGGAGCGACTTTTGAAGGGTATGAGGTCTTTGTAAAATGCCAAATTTAACAACTAAATCAGGAATTAATTGGAATTACGAACTCTCTGGCCAGGGAGAGCCCTTGGTGTTTATTCATGGATTTGGCGGGTCTCTTCGCTGGTGGGGAAGCCAAGTTTCTTCTTTTGAAAAAGACTTTCATGTGCTTCGTTTGGATTTACCAGGACATGGACAAAGCTCGTGGAAGCCTTGCACCTTGCTTTCCATGGCGCAAGACATTAAACAAATTCTGGAACACTTAAATATGCTGCGTGTGAACGTGGTGGCCAGTTCTTTTGGGGGTTTGATTGCGATTGAATTATTTCGCATCATGCATGAGGATGTGTCTCGAATTAGCTTTGTAGGTTCTTTACCTAAGTTTGCTAGAAGTAACGAATACCCAGCAGGTCTTGATATTGAACACATTAGAACGATGAGTCATCAGTTTGAAGGGGATTATGGGGCGATCTTAGACATCTTTTTCCGATCCTTGTTTACTATGGAAGAGCGACAATCGGAAGAGTTTAAAAAGTTGAAAGACTTGCGCCAAAGTGAACCTTTGCCTCAAAAGGAAGCTTTAAATGCTTTTTTAGAAATTTTAGAAAAAACAGATTTGCGTGATCGCCTCGCTTCGCTTATTTGTCCAACTCAATTCATTACAGGTGCTCATGATTATCTTTGTCCTAAAGAAGTGATGGAGTGGATCCAGGACCACATGCTAAACGCCCGTTTAGATTTTATCGATGGCAGCGGACACCTGCCTTTTTTAACTAAAGTGAAACAATACAATGACTTACTCGAAAACTTCCTTATCAATTAAGGACATTCAAAAATCATTTAGCCAGGCTGCCAAACAGTACGATGAACTTTCCCAAGTTCATCAAAAATATGCCCTGCGAATGGTAGAAGAGATTTCGGTGTTAAACGCCAATCTATCAAATGTATTGGATGTTGGCTGTGGCACAGGTTATTTGTCTTCTAAGCTTAAAGCAAGATTTCCTCGGGCCAAAATTACCGGCTTAGATTTTGCCTCCGGCATGATTACTCAGGCCCAAGAAAATTACGCTGGTATTGATTTTAAGTTGGCCGATGCCTCTCACATGCCTTTCGAAGGCAACAGTTTTGATTTGGTATTGTCTAATTTTGCTTATCAGTGGATGGCTGATCTAACCCAAGCCTTTGGGGAAGCTCACAGGGTCTTGATGCCTCGCGGACAATTCACCGCGACATTATTTGGATATAGGACATGCGAAGAACTTTTTTTAAGTTTAGAACATGCGGGCGTTAATATGGCCTCGTTCAATCGTTTTGCCACTATTTCTGAAGTCCAAGAGCATCTTGAGAAGGCGGGATTTGCTTCTTTAGAAGTTCAAGAGGAAGTCATCAAGATTGGCTTCAAAGACCTGTTTCATCTCTTGAGTTGGTTAAAAGCTATTGGCGCTAATCAATTATCGTCTGGAAAATTCTTAGGCCCCAAGGCCCTTGAGAAGGCCAGCAACTTTTGTTTCAAAAATTTCGCTAATCAGAACCATATTTTGATTTCTTTCGAAGTGATTAAAATTCATGCGACTAAATAGGAATATATGTGTCATTGCGAGGAGCAAAGCGACGAAGCAATCTTAAATTATGTTGACAAAACAATATTACGTTTATTTTTTAACGAATTAGAATAATAAAGTTCTGTATGTAGGAGTAACGAACGATTTAAAGCGCAGAACCTATGAGCACAAGAGTGGATTGGTCGATGGATTCACTAAGAAATATCGTGTGAATAAATTAGTCTACTATGAAGTTGCCGAACTGATTGAAAGTGCGATTTTAAGAGAAAAACAGATTAAAGCTGGTTCGAGGAAAAAGAAAACGGACTTAATAACAAGTTTTAATCCTAATTGGGAAGACCTAGCTGACAAACTATAAAAAGATTGCTTCCTCAGTCGCTTCGCTTCTTCCTCGCAATGACAAAATAAGTCTCTATATTTAGGAGAATCTTTATATGAAGCCTTATGAAACAAAGATAATCTTTATCACAGCAACAGATACAGGGGTTGGTAAGACTGTTGCAACAGCTGTGCTTGGAGTGCTCTTGCAATCTCAAGGTTTTAGGGTGGGGGTGCTTAAACCTGTTCAGTGTTCGGGGGATGATGCGGCATTTTTAAAGAGAATACTGAAAGTCGCGGATCCGCTTGCTGTCATCAATCCGATTTATGCCCCTGAAGCTTTGTCACCTCATTTGGCACTCAAACGGGCTGGACTTACATTTGATCTAAAGAAAATCAAACAATCGTTATTAATAATGCGTCGCTGCTATGATGTTGTTTTGATTGAGGGGGCAGGGGGATTGATGGTGCCTTTAAGGCCAAATTACTATGTGGCAGACTTAATTGGTGAGCTTAAAGCTGAGGTGGTGATTGTTTCCCGCTTAGGGTTGGGGACCATCAACCACACGTTGCTTACGATTAATGAAGCAAAGGCGCGTAAGATTAAGATCAAAGGAGTTTTGTTTTCAGATAGTCGTCCTGGCAAAAAGACCCTTCCTGAACAAACAAACCCCCAAGAAATTGCTAAGTTATCTAAAATCAAAGTGCTTGGAACCATTCCCTATTTGAAATCATTAACTCCAAAGAACATTCTAAAAACATGCCAACACTTAAAACTCAACGTTTAAAAGCTATCGATAAGAAATACCTCTGGCATCCTTTCACCCAAATGAAGGATTGGCTGGCTGATTCCAATCAGCCACTTGTCATTGATCGGGCCCAAGGAGTTTATCTGTATGACACAGACGGCCGAAAATACATAGATGGCGTCTCGTCTTTATGGGTCAATGTCCATGGGCATAGACATCCAGTCATTGATCGAGCCATCAAACAACAAATTGACCGCCTAAGTCATTCCACATTACTAGGTTTGGCAAATACCCCTGCTGTTGAGCTGTCTAAGAAGTTAATCGACATTGCTCCCAAAGGTTTATCTAAGGTCTTTTATTCTGACAATGGATCAACCGCGGTTGAAATCGCCCTCAAACAAGCTTATCAATATTGGCAGAATGTAGGACAGACAAAGAAGCGAACGCTCGTGCATTTATCTAACTCTTATCATGGAGACACATTAGGGTCAGTCAGCGTCGGGGGCATAGACTTATTTCATACGGTGTATGGGGGGCTTATATTTAAGACGATTGGACTTAAAGCACAGGGCCCGGGGGCGACCCAGGAATTTGAACATCTTCTTAAGACCAAAGCATCTTCTATGGCTGCCTTAGTTGTGGAACCTTTGGTACAGGGAGCAGCAGGGATGATTATGTGGCCTAAAGGGGTGCTCAAGGAATTTAGAAGATTATGCACAAAGTACGATGTCTTTCTAATTGTCGATGAAGTAGCCACCGGATTTGGCCGTACAGGTAAGATGTTTGCCTGTGAGCATGAGAATGTGACCCCAGATTTTTTATGCCTAGCCAAAGGTCTAACCGGCGGCTACCTGCCGCTTGCCGCCACACTTACAACTGAGAAAGTCTACAATGGATTTCTGGTTCAAAAAGGTGTCAGACACCTTTTTTCTACGTTCTTTCATGGACATACGTATACCGGTAATCCTTTGGCTTGTGCGGCCGCCTTGGCAAACTTGGAAATTTTTCAAAAAGAGCGTACTTTAGACAAGCTGGCCCCAAAAATTAAATTCCTAGCCCAGGAATTGAAAATGTTTTATAATCTGCCCTCTGTTTTGGATGTCCGCCAATGCGGCTTTATGGGTGGAATTGAGATCAAAGGACGCCCCGAAGACCGCCTAGGTGCCAAGATTTGTCAGGAACTTCGAGCTAAGGGAGTCCTATTAAGACCTTTAGGCAATGTGATTGTCATTATGCCGCCTTTGGTCATCACGATTAAAGAATTGAAATATTTATTGGAATGTGTTTATCAAACAATTAAAGATCATGGAACAAAATAAAGACAAAACAGTATTTGTGGCTATGTCAGGCGGAGTTGATTCTTCCGTTGTGGCAGGATTAATTAAAGAGGCTGGCTACAAGACCGTTGGTGTTACCATGTGCTTTAATATCACCCACAGTGATGGGAAAGCTTCCTGTTGTGGGATTGAAGGCATTGCGGATGCTAAGCGTGCTGCAGAAATCATCGGTATTCCCCATTACGTCTTTAATTTTGCGGCTGATATTAATGACTTTATCATCGATAACTTCGTCGATGAGTACTTAAAAGGCCGCACCCCGAACCCTTGTGTGCGCTGCAATCAACATCTCAAATTTGGAACTCTCTACGATAAAGTTAAATCCTTAGGTGCGGATTATATTGCAACGGGACATTATGGAATCATTGACCGCAATGACGGGCAGTATGAGCTAAAGAAATCCGTCGATGAACGTAAGGACCAGTCTTATTTTCTTTACAGTATGAAAAAAGAAACTCTGCCGTCTGTTCTTTTTCCTTTAGGAGGATTAACTAAAGGAGAGGTACGTGATTTAGCACGTAAATTCCATCTTAATACGGCAGACAAACCCGAAAGCCAAGACATTTGTTTTGTACCAGCTGCCGGGTATAAAAAATTTATTGAAGATCGCGTGGGAAAAGAAGTGATGGTTCCAGGAGATTTTATGGATGAGAATGGAAAGGTCGTAGGTCAACACAAGGGAATTGCTAATTATACGATTGGTCAGCGGGATAAATTGGGGATTGCCTTAGGTTATCCTGTGTATGTTTATAAGATTGATTCTCAAACCAACACTGTTCATGTAGGGAATCTTGAAAAACTCTATTCCAAAGGATTAGTGGCTTCCCAGGCCAATTGGGTGAGCATGGAAATTCCCAAAGAAAGCATAGAAGTATGGGCAAGAATTCGTTATAATTCTCCTGAAGTTAAAGCCAAACTTACAGCGACGGATGAGAACACAATTCGGCTTGATTTTTATGAGCCGCAAAAATCCGTCACACCAGGACAGTCAGTCGTTTTTTATAAAGACGATGTGGTTTTAGGTGGAGCAATTATAGAGAATTCTATTTAATCCGAGGATAAACCTATGTTAAGAATTTTTTCCATGCTCGTTGTTTTGATGTTAGTGTCCAGCCTTGTCTTTGCTCAAGCAGTAAATCCAGCCCGCGAATATGAACGAAGAAGAAATTCTGAAGCCCCTGCCGATGGCGTTTGGTATGTCTATGATCGTGAAGGAAATCTTTCCAAAGAAGAACATTACAAAACATATCGTTTAGATGGTGAAGTTAAAAGTTTTTATAAAAGTGGTGCTATTAAAGCTATTACTCCTTATGTGGATGGTTTTCGTGAAGGTTTAGAGAGAACATATTTTGAAAAGGGCGGTTTAATGGGTGAGAATACTTACTCCAGAAATAATCTCAATGGAACAAGCCATCAATATTACGACGACGGTTCTCTTCAGCAAGAATCAAATTACCTTAATGGCCAGCTCAACGGCGTTACAAAGATTTATTATAGAAATGGAAATTTAAAACAAGTTTGGAACTACAAGCTTGGTGTGATTAATGGGACAGTCCTTAATTATGGTGAGGATGGACAAATTAAATCAGAAGATATTTATTCCAAAGGCGAAATAGCTTCCCATAAAGATTATGTGAATGATGTTTCTACGCTTGTAGCTGGTGAAAAAGCTCCAGCACCAGCAAGTAAGACCCCTGCCGCTAAACCATAATAGATAGAAAGCCGCGCCATGATTTCTTTAAACACGGATTATCTCAAAGGCTTCGTTAATAACGAAGACATTCAAAAAACTTTACCTGAAATTAAAACTGCCCACGAGGCTTTGCATTCGGGAACCGGCAAGGGTTCTGAATTTACTGGCTGGCTGGATTTGCCCTCTCGCATCTCTGATGATTTGATCAAAGAACTTCAAACATTGGCCCAGGATGTTCAGAGAGATTGCGATTGTTTGGTTTCCATCGGTATCGGTGGTTCGTATTTAGGGATTCGTGCGACGGTGGAATTTTTAGGTGGGAGCAAACTTCCTATTTATTATGCTGGGCATAATATCAGCAGCGACTATTTGCATGGACTTTTGGAAACGCTTAAAGATAAACGACCTGCGGTTGTTGTGATTTCCAAGTCAGGTACAACGACGGAACCTGCCATCGCTTTTCGTGCCATTAAAAAATTATTAGAATCAAAATATACACCTGTAGAATTAAAGAAACGTATCATTTGTGTGACGGATGAAAAGAAAGGTGCTTTGCGCCAAATCGTCAACAAGAACGGCTATCGTTCATTTGTGATTCCTGATGATGTGGGCGGACGGTTTTCTATTTTGACGCCAGTTGGTTTGGTTCCTTTAGCTTTAGCTGGTGTCGATATCAAATCTTTAGTTGATGGGGCTAAAAAGGCCCAAGCTGAATACGCTCAAATGGATTTAGAGAAGAATAATTGTTATCGCTATGCCGCCATCCGTAATGTTCTTTATCGCAAGGCCAAGAAGATTGAAGTGGTTTCCTCATTTTATCCGCAAGTGCAGTTTGTAGCCGAATGGTTTAAGCAATTGTTTGGTGAGAGTGAAGGTAAGGATGGGAAAGGGATTTTTCCTGCATCCATGATTTTCTCGACGGACCTACACTCTATGGGGCAACAAATGCAAGACGGAGAACGTAATATCTTTGAAACATTTATTGCCATTGATAAACCAGCGCACGATGTCATTGTTCCTCATGATGAAGATGATTTAGATGGTTTTAATTATGTGGCGGGAAAGACATTTGACTTCGTCAACAAAAAGGCTTATGAAGCAACGTCAGCGGCACACTTTGAAGGTGGTGTTCCTAATATGACACTCACCTTGTGTAAGGCAGATGCCTTTCATCTAGGTCATTTATTTTTCTTCTATGAGAAGGCGGTTGCAATCTCGGGGTATGTCTTGGATGTAAATCCCTTTGATCAGCCGGGTGTTGAAGCCTACAAGAAAAAAATGTTTGCCCTTCTTGGCAAAAAATAATTTATGCCTTCGGTCATTGAAGTCCGTAATCTTAAGAAAACCTTCCGATCTCGCAGGGAAATCATTGAGGCTATTAAAGACACCGATTTAGACGTGGAACAAGGAGAAGTTCTTGGGATCCTTGGTCCCAATGGTGCAGGAAAAACCACATTTCTAAACACTCTTTCTACCCTTCTTTTGCCTGATAGTGGTTCCATTAAGATCCTGGGAATCGAATCCACCCCTAGAAATTTCTCTTCCATCCGCAGACTCATCAATATGTCTTCGGGTTATCCTAACTATGCGTTTAGTCTAACTGTGAAAGAGAATCTGGAATTCTACGGCAGGCTTTATGGATTAATGGGTAAGCCTCTTGAGAAAAAGATCGATGAGGTGATGGAGCTCTTTTTATTGACGACATATGCCAATCGCAGGTTTGATGAATTATCCTCGGGGACTAAGCAGCGTTTATCTTTGGCCAAATCATTGCTGAATGATCCAAAGATTCTTTTCTTAGATGAGCCTACGATTGGATTAGATCCAGATGTAGCCATTCAAACGAGGGAAGTCGTTAAACGCATCCTTAAAGAACGCCAAATGACTGTCCTTTTTACCAGCCACAATATGGCTGAGATTGAAGAAATGTGTGAACGTGTGGCGTTTATTCAAAAAGGGACGATTGTAAAGCTTGCGGCTATAGATGAGCTCAAGCGCCTACATAAAACCGACAATTTAGAGCAAGTCTTCATTCAACTCTCCCGAGAGACCCAAACTACCCAAATTAAACAAAAAGGTGCCCAAAAAGGTGTCAGACACCTTTTTGAAGAATCGCAACCTCAAAAAAGGTGTCAGACACCTTTTTCACTATCCCAGTGGTTCAATCGTTGCTATGCCTTTACATTTCGCAGTTGTATATTTGCCATCCGCAATCTCTTTGTCATGACAGATGTTTTTTTCTGGCCCATGATCAGTTTGATTTCTATGGGGCTTATGTTTAAGTTTGTCCATCTTGAAAATCATGTGCTGGAATTTGTCATGACAGGAACTTTAGCTGCAGGTGTCCTGCAAATTGTCCAGTTGGATGTAGGCTATACGATTCTTTATGAGCTGTGGTCCAAAAGTCTTAAGCACACCATGTTAACTCCAGTTGGAACAACCGAAGGGGTGGTTGGAACTTTGCTTTCTGGTATATTTCGTGGAACTATTAGTTTTATTATTCTAGCCATTGCAGCAGTTTGGTGGTTTGGCTTTGAACTTCCGCCTTTTGGGGTAACGCTGGCATTTTTATTAGGAATTTTTGGATGCGCTTTAATTTTGGGAATTATTGTAAACATTCTCATTTTATCTTTTGGCCAAAAAGTCGAAATCACCGCTTGGATGTTTGCCCATTTATTCCTCATTTTATGCGGAATTTATTACCCCATAGATGTTTTGCCAGACGTTTTCCAAAAAATAGCATTAGTGGTTCCAATTACCCACTTTTTAGAGTATTTTAGGCAATATTATGGATTTAAAGCCCACACAAACAATCCATTGATATATGGATATGGTTTAACAATGATTTACATTTTTGTCTTTTTACACTTCCTTTCCCAATCCTACATTCGCGCCCGCCAAAAAGGCATCATCATCCGCCTTTCGGAATAATCCAATAAAAAATAGGGTGAACTCACATTTTTAGAAGAAACAGGAAGTTGCCCCTATTTTTGAGAAAGCGTTATCTCAAAGAGGGGTTCTAAGCCTTGTTTTCGTCAACTTTAGGTGTAATACTTTAGGTATATTAATAAGCAGTATATAAAGTATATGAGAACCCCCATATCTATCCTAACTTTGATGTGTTTCTTTTTCACAAGCATATGTGGCCCTATGCCTGTGAATGCCCAGGAAATTCATTTAACAAAACCTGGGGTAATGGTCCATTTAAGCACTCCTGTAACCCCACCTCTACTCAAAGGAATCAAGGTCCATCCAGACAACCCATTTAGGTTCGATTTTATCCTGGATACAGGGTCACGTTCCGTCGATGATGCACATAAATTGAAGGAAGAGTCCAACCGACTAATCAAGTACTTTTTAGCCTCTTTAACCATTCCCGAAGCGGACCTTTGGGTGAACCTAAGCCCCTATGAAAAAAACCGCATTGTCCCCGAAAGCTTTGGCCAAACCGAGATGGGACGTGACCTATTAGCCCAGGACTACATGCTAAAGCAGATCACAGCCAGCCTTATGTACCCAGAAGATGAGATAGGAAAGAGATTCTGGAGAAGAATCTATGAAGAATCAGCCAAAAGGTATGGAACAACCAACATTCCAGTCAACACATTCAACAAGGTATGGATAGTCCCCGAGAAAGCCGTAGTCTATGAGAATGCAAAGGCCGGAACAGCCTATGTAGTGGAATCCAGGCTGAAAGTGATGTTAGAAGAAGACTACGTAGCCTCCAAAAAGGTGTCAGACACCTTTTTGAAGGGGCAGAGTGATAAAAAGGTGTCTGACACCATTTTGCACAGTCAGATCATACGGGAGGTTGTTATTCCTGAATTGACCAAAGAAATCAATGAAGGATCCAATTTTGTGCAGCTTAGGCAGGTTTATAGTTCCTTGATTTTAGCTACTTGGTACAAGAAGAAGATCAAGGATTCACTATTGGCGCAGGTGTATGCGGATAAGAATAAGGTCATGGGTCTTGGGTATATGGGAGGCGGATCGGAACAGATTTACCAACGATACCTCCAAGCTTTTAAAAAAGGCGTTTATAACTACATCAAAGAAGAACCCGATCCCATAACCCAACAATCTGTCCCTCGAAAATATTTCTCTGGTGGAATGGCATTTGATCATGCCATGAATGTAACGATTAAATATACGGGTGAAATTGCAGGTCCAATTAATTCTGCCATGCAAGTGACTGTTGATATGTCAATAGCAAATCATGTAGAGTTAGAGCATTCTACCGACCAAGCTATGAGCGCAGTCCTCCATCAAAGCGATTTGCCCAGGCTATATTGGGGAAATATTGTTCAGCGTTTAATCTTTTCTTTAGTGGATCGCTTTAGAACCGGCGAGAACATTCAAAGAGAGGATCTTGTTACATCCGCACAGGCGCTCACACAACAATTTACCCCTGAAGCTACTGCTTCTGAAAAGCAATTATTCGAAGATGTTATGAAAGGGGCAGATCTAAAAGGGTTAGGTAAGACAAGGTTAAATGTCGCTACCATTATGGCTGCTTTTATTGCTCAACAAGCTATTGGGGCAGATACAGATTCTCAAGAATTCACTAATGTTTATCTGCCAAGAGATATGGGCTTAGGATACACCATTGAAAAAACGTTAGCATCATTAAAAGATGAGACAAGAGAACCTGGCATATATTATCTTAGTCGAGATAGTTTGGAAGAAGGAGTTTATTCAAGAGTCAGCAACATTATTGAGAATGTAAAAGCCAAACAAAAATTAATTAATGCCTTAGCAGAGACTCCTAAAGAGCGAAGACGGATATTTATTCAATACGTAGGTCGAGAGATCATGGAAGATGATCTTTGCAGACCAGCCGCAAAAAGGATTCTTAAAGAATTAAAAGAGTTGGGCATTATTAAGAACAACGCCAAATTAAGATTCGTGGATACAGGATATAAAACTTTTCCTATCATGCTTCAAGCCATCATCGCTGCAGCGAGTGAATTAGATGCTTTTCATATTCAAACGGAAGGCCTCGTCATTAACAGTTCCATTGAAGCTTATCTTGATCAAATTGATCCTAAGAAGTGGGACGCGCCATCTCAAAGACTTGCTTCATTCAATCCTTTTTCAAAATTAGCAAGACCGGGAATTTTGGGATTTATGGAGGATGACAATGCCTTACCTCACCCATTTCGGTTTAGCAAAACTCATAAAGGAATGGTTGCAACAGACGCCAAAACACAAAGAGAAGCGTACGCAACTCAGATTATGTTTGGTTTTGGTGCGATTGAATATCAGAGGTTAATTGATGAATTAGCTAAAAATTTGCTCGCTCAAGGGGTTTCAAAATTAGATTCTAAAGAGATATCTCAAGAATTAATTGCCCAGTTGGTAGGCCTCACTAAAGCAGACCAGAGTGATGATTATGTGCGAGAGCTAGATATAAAAACCGACCTATATTTTACTGAGTTCAAAACAGTCTTTGCAGGTCGTATGAATTCAATGCAAAACAACATTCATGACGTCTATGGTTATAAGGATTTTAAAATAAAAGAAATGAACCCGGATATTTTATCAACTATCCTGAAAATATCAGAAGAGAAATACAAGATAGATGTCAGTTTTCACAGATCGATTAAAGAATTTTATCCAAGAAAAGAACACATGAATTTTCTAAGTGCTAATTTTAAAATAAAAAACGAATTAATTTTCGATACAATCTCACAATTTAAAAAGGCTCCACATGAATCAAAACTAAAATCTTTGCTTTTTTATTTTAAAAAATTTGGAAAATTAATTAATACTCCAAGAAATCTTTTCAAAGACTCACAAGAAAAAGAAGATACTGACCCTGCCATGAAATCCTCTAAAACCATAAAAAATGGAATCATCGGCGCAATTGCAGCAGCTATTACAAGTAGTTTGAGCGGTTGTTATACATCTGAGGCGGGGAAGAATTATCAAAATACCTTGGAACGTAGAAAAGAAGTCATTCCCGCCAAAGAGGGAGACCACACTCCCTTATCAAGTGCAATTTGGGATTCATCTATTGAAAGAACAGATGATGGACACAGTTCAGAAAAAATAAGAACTGCGCAAAGACCTATCGAAGAAAAAATATCTGACAAAGCGCAAATACCACCAGACTACGCCGCCCAAGGTATAAATAACCGAAGAATTTTAACAAATTTCTTTAGACAATTTCCCCAAGGAGCAAAGGGTTTGGATGAGGAAGTGGCATCCAGATTTGATCACCTTCCTCCAGAAGCCCTCCAGGCAGGATTGGAAGTACTAAAAGAACTTCTGGGAGAGGAAGGGCTTAGCGAACTTTTCTCAACAAAACAAGGTTTTTATACTGGCGGAATTTCGTTTATGTATCTATTTATAAAAGAACCGACAGAACTTAAAGAGTCATTGCTCACGGTGAAAGCAGGATTGAAACAATATAGATACAAAGGAATAAATCTAGTCAGTGAGCTTATCAACATCTTGAACCTATCTAGTAAATCGAGACTAAACGAAAAGATTCAGAAGCTCGAGATGATCTGGCCTGGCGTTGCTAACGAAAGTGTGGTTAAAGATCCATTAATATTTTTTAATGAATTAAAAGATATAAACTTGGATGATTTAGATAAGGTTGAAGCGCTCGAATTGAAGTATCCAGGAATCAAAGCAATTATGAGAAAGTTTATAAAGGACCATACAGATTTCTTTCCTGAAGCTCTCAATAGATTGGTTAATGATGTTTTAAAAGACCATGATTCGCAGTTGACAGAAGCGTTCTTAAGCCTGGACGTTGATAAAATCAAAATGATTGTAAAGGCCAAGATGCCTGAAGCCCATCAGAGAGTCATGGATTTTGAAAGAAAATATTCCAAATGGAAAGATATGGAAGATTCAAGCCTCAAACATTCTTTGATGGTACAAGCCATTATGGATGCATTTGTCGTCACGCTGCATAATTTCTTTGAAGCAGATATTCCAGCCATGCCTGCTGAGATCATGGCAGAGACATATCTCTTAATTTTGGGATATTCAAAATTGGGAAATTTGACTACTTCAAAGTTTGAAATTAATCCGAATGACTTGGGCGGAGGTTTCCAATGGAAAAGTACCATGACACATGAGATATGGCACCATTTCATTAGTCCTTATTTAAAGGCAGGAGGTAGAGCTTCCTTTAAAGAAGCAGCCATGAGTGAATTAGGTGCAGATTTAAGCTGGTTGGCTTTATACCAAATCATGAATGAGCAGGCGCCAATTGTGGAAGCAATCAAGTCTTTCTTGAAATATGACGAGTCATTGAAGTTCATTGAAGAACGTTGGCCATTTTTGAATTATCATGGCGTAGGACGGGGAGCTCTGACTGCGCTTATCAAAGCCATTGAGAAACAAAAAGGTAAAGTTGATTATGTGGCATTATTGAAATCATACATGAATTACATTCAAGCCAATGGTCACAATTCCCGCGTAGGAGTGTTCATTCAACATGCATCAATACAATTAGGTCTTCACGAAGACCCCTATTTAAGAAGAATTGCTAAGCAAGCCGATCAGATGGACCGTGCTATGAAGGCTGAAACTGTGGGTGGTATTGATTTGACCGTGGGCAATTTGAACTTGCAAACACAAAGCTCTAATGGTGAAATATCATTCAAAATTGATCCAGCTATGTTAGAACAATTGCAAAATGCTTCTGGTTTTTCACCTGTGATCATTCAAATGCAGCCGCTGACTGATGTAAAGGGATTTTTAGGAATGAAAGACAGAGAAAAGGAAACGATCAGCGTATGAGGATTTTAAGAATACTGATCCTTATAGCATTCTTTGTTAATTGCCTGGGGCCTATGCCTGTGTCTGCCGACGTAGGGGCAGGGCTTGCCCCTGCCCAAAAAGGGCAATCGCAAGGATTGCCCCTACAGTTGCCTAAACCTGGTGTGATGGTCCATCTCAGCTCAGAATTTACCCCAGCGCATTTGAGCGGCCTTGTGATCCACCCAGAAGATCCCTTAAAGTTCGACTTTTTGATTCATCGTGGCGATGGTTCTGTGGATAAAAATGCAGAATACACCAAATTAATCAAATACTTCCTAGCTTCACTAACCGTCCCCGATGAAGACCAATGGGTAAATTTATCTCCCTATGAGAAGGATCGTATCATTAATGAGAACTTTGGTAAAACAGAGATGGGCCGAGATCTGTTGGCCCAGGACTATCTATTAAAACAGATCACCGCTTCCATGATTTATCCGCAGGATAAGCTAGGTGAGAAGTTCTGGAATAAGATATATCAAAGAGCCTGGGAAGAATACCACACTACAAATATTCCAGTGAATACGTTTAACAAAGTCTGGATTATCCCCGATGAAGCAGCTGTGTATGAGTCAGGAAATACAGTCTATGTGTTAAAGAACCATTTGAAGGTGATGTTGGAAGAAGATTATTTATCGTTAAATAAACACAAAAAGGTGTCTGACACCTTTTTGACAAGCCAGATCATCCGAGAAATTATCCTGCCGGAACTAGAACGTGAAGTCAATGGGGGAGAGAATTTTGCTCCTTTACGTCAAATTTACAGCGCTATGATCTTGGCCACATGGTACAAGCGAAGCCTCAAAGAATCTTTATTAACTAAAGCCTATGCCGATAAATCCAAGATCCAAGGCGTCAATCTGGAAGACCCAAAAGCCAATCAAGAAATCTATCAGCAGTACTTGAAGGCCTTCAAGAAAGGTGTGTTTAATTACATTAAAGAAGATATAGACAAGTACTCCAAACAAGTGATTCCAAGGAAATACTTCTCAGGGGGTATGACTAAGGGTTATGCAGATGGAAGTATGATCAAAAGATATGATTCACACCATGCCATGCCTGCTACATATTATCAAGATGCGGCACTATTATCTCGGCTTGATTTGGCCCAAGTGGCTTTGAATACCTCTTCTCCTGTGGGTCTCAAAAAAGACCAAGCTATGAAAGCAGCAAAAGAAGAAGAGAATTTTCTGGATAAAACAGAGGCTTTTTCGTGGGTCATTTTTAATCGCTTCACAACGGCTGGTTTCTTATTGATAGCCATGAGCCTTGGTGGATTTTTCGGCTCGCCAGCCCTCGTTTTATCTGCTGCCGGCCCTTTTTTGGGTTTAGGTATAAGTAGCGTGGTATTGATCTATAAAAAGGACTCTCAAGGTAAAAAAGACCCTTGGGGGGTTTATAAAAAAGGCAAACGTCTAAGACGTTTAAGTGTTTTTACAGGGATGGTCGGTTTATCTATCGGAGGATATTTAGCTTATAAGCCGGTCTTAGACCATGGCCAACAGTTCAATCAATTCATCAAAGTTTACAATGACCTTGCAACAGATGAAAGAAATGGCCAGCCACATACAGGCGTTGCCCTAGATCAATTTAAAGTTTTGATCAAAAATGCCTATCAGGTCAAGATGGAACATTTTTATGACAATTGGTGGGCAGAGACTATTCTTCGTATGGCTAGCGAGCATCCTTCCAAAAAAGTCCGTGATATTTTTGTCGAGCATATGGCCCAAACCAATTTGACGCTTTCGGGCAGACATGACCTTCAAAAAGCTTTCAGAGAAAATGTTGGTGTTAAAGAAGTCGAACGCTGGTTGATAGACCATAAAGACTATCCTATAGAGCGATGGGAAATTTTTTCAGCTGTAGCCTATCTTTATACCGACATGATGGAAGAGCATCCTAAGCAAGCAGCTACTTTTCTTTGGGAGCTGGCTAAATACAGGGGAGACCCATTTACTCTTAAAACACTGATGAAACTTTTTCCCATCAATTATTTTGATGTCCTTCAAGAATGGTTAAATACTTTCAATGAAGAAGAGCGCTGGGACATCATATCTCTCATCATGCGTGAAGAAATGGAAAATGAAGAATTCATTGTCAAAGACACAGTATGGTCAACTCACGTGGGCAATTGGACATTTTATGAATTATTTGATGCTCTTTCACCACAAGAGAGACATCAACAATTAGACAGGCTACTGAGAGAAGGGGTTTATTTCACCCGGGACGATTTTAAACAAGGAAACATCGACAGTTGGCAAGAGGTGACCCAAAGCTTGATTGACCATCAGTGGGCTAAAGCAGTGAATGCCGATGAGATCATAGTGACAGGCACAATGGGTCATGAGCGAAAAGAAATGGCCGAAACTTTAGGAGAAAAGACCTATCGGAAATTGCAGAAGATTTGGAGAAAAGGATTTGGTCATTTTGGAGATGACAACTTTTATGCCATGGTCCATAAACTAGCGATTTTTGTCTATCTTAAAGAAAAGCTTCCCCATTTGTGGGACCCGCGTGATCCCGAGGTTCTGGATTTCTGGCAAAAAGTCATGACCAATATTTCCTATGAATCGCCGCAACCGCAAGGGTCCCAAGTGCAAGATCCTCACAAGGTTGTCATCTATTTTGGCCAAGACATTCACCAAGCAATCGATGAGATAGCCACACGAATTCAGGCCAGGTACCCCGACATTACAAGCGCTAAACACGCAGCTACTGAAGGAGATGTAGATTTGGGACCTATTTCTAAGAATGATAATGCCATGTCAACGCAAGGTACAACCCAATCTCTTAGCTCCTTGAGAAGCTTAGAGGATTATTTAAAGTCCCAAGAATTTCAAGACCACAAAGAGGTTACGAAAGCCATGGTAATTTTAAAGACATATCCCCAGACTCTCCTAGAGATTGGCGGGGGAAGCTTTGAGCGGGCAGACCAAATTGCACGGCATGACAGAAGAATGGGAGTGGTTTCTACAGATCAGTTTGAAGAAGATGGATACTATAGTTTTAATGAGCAGCGATGGAAAAATAGATTATTAAGGACCCAAAAAAATCCACCAGAAAATTTGGCCCTTTTAAAGGCAGATGTGAGAATGATTACAGGAAAACTGCCAAATCATTCCCTAGACTATATCCTCGTCGAAAACCCAGATGATCCCGCATGGGTTTATATCAGAGAAAACGTTGAGATTGTTAAAAGGAAGTTGAAACCGGGCGGTGTATTAATTATGAAACCTCACTATGGTGATCACATCAAAGATTTGACTAGACTTGGATTTACACCCTGGAGAGAAGATTTAACTCCTGGAATCGATATGAACTATCGTGTTCCTGAATACGACAATAATTTCCCCCCTATGATTTTAACAACTTCAATGACTAATAACGATAAGGCAATGGCAGTACAGAAGACAAGCCAAGCCCTTAGCACATGGAAAGGCTTAGAAGAGTATTTGGAAAGAGGCAATGTTCAAAAGGAAAACGAAGTAAGAAAAGCAATTGATCTTCTTAGTACAGGACGAAAGACCATATGGAAAATTGGTATCAAAGAACCTAGGTGGACCCAAGACATTGTGGCGAAAAGAAATCAAAATTTTAGAATGGTGGTGAGTGATGATTTCAGTCCTGAAAGAACATATAGCCAAGGAGAGTCCTATGAAAAGTGGCAGAAGGGCACTCTTACTATTCAGCAAGCTCAACCCAATGAATTAGCCATTGTTAACGCGAAAGTCCAAGAGATGCTCCCCCTGATTCCAGATGGTTCATTGGATATTATGATTGTGGAGAATACAGACAAGGATATTTTGGCATATATCGTCACAAATCTTCAATTAATAGGTATGAAGCTAAAGCCAGGAGGTTTATTGTTCATCTGTCCCTTTGGTCCTAATGAACAATTACTGAGCCCCATTGTTTTTAAACATTGGAGTCAAGAAAGTTCGATTCCTCAGAATATAAAATTTCCAGAGAGAGTATCGTATTTTCTTTCTAGTCAGATAGGAGTTCTGAGAAAAGAAAATTTTAATCAAGCTATGACTGCTTCGTTGGTAGATCCTCAGAGCATTTTAAAGAATCCTTTAGAACCTCCTTCATTTGCGATTCTTCCTGATCACAGGCAAGGTTTGAAACTCCCATCTCAAGGCAAGGGCTTAGTGGCAGTGCCTTTGAAAGCTTTGCAAGAAATGTCGAAAACCCATCCTTTTAACATATGGCTGAAAGATGTCCCTCTCAGAATTAGAATTTCTGAAGATGGAAAGAGCATTGTGATGAAGAATCGTTCAATTGTACCATTGCCAGATCTCAAATATTCCATAGGAGAAGAAATTATTTTAGGGAGATCTTTCCATGATCCTATACCAAAAGATATTACTTGGGATCGCATCTCTCGAGAACATGTCAGACTTCGTGTGGAAGACAGCAAAGATGGCCCCCTGCTTCTTATAGAAGACCTTTCTAAGTATGGCACATTCATTGCTATTGATGACATTAGATATTTGTGGGAAGAAAGTGGACAGGCTTCAGAGAGAAGAAATCAGGCTGCAGAACCCCTGGCAAAGGAAAGTTTAGAAAATGATCAGACATATATTTTAGAGCAGCTGCAAGAAGAAGGCGATGTGAAGATCGTAAAAGAGAAAATCATGAGTTCCATAGCAGCTCGAAAGACGGTCTCAGAATTAACAGCTAATTGGAATAATGGACGGTTAAATTTAAAGATTCCGGATGAAGAAACAGATCGATATAAAAATTTGACCAAGGCTATTGAAGTGGCATTGAACTTTGTTTTTAAAGATGATCCCAAGGAAAGGGCAGAACTTTTAAGTGAAGCAGAACAAATGAAACCTATCTATCTGTATCTAGGGCGGGATATTTATGATGATGTATCTGCAAAAAAGGTGATTATCGGTGAATTTGACTCTCAAGTGCTTGGAGCAGAAGCCAGGCTCTTTTTCTTATCTCAATTTTTCTCAGGTAAGATTAGCAATTATATTGATGGTGATCTTATCAAGGATGCTGTCCTCTCTGTGGGATCAAAAAGCAGGGGACAGCTTAACTTGGTTCAATTTTTGACCAATTATTTTCAGTTAGTTTATCAATTCGAAACAGCTAAAAATTCCGTTGAATTGCAATCTGCTTTGACCCCATTGCTTACGATCTATAGAAGCCATAAATATGCCAAGGCGGTTCACTTGGGGCGTGCTAAAGTTTTTGTGAACGGCCAGTGGTTTTTGGATGAAGAACATATATTGTCTGAACTGGATCCTAATTCTAATAACACTCCATTTACGATTGTTCCTCAAGAAAAAGCCCCTACTATCGAAGAGTTTCAAACATTTGTACGCAAGCAAGGTGATAATGCCAAAAAGCATTTTTATATTTTTCATGAAGTATTAAAAACATCTTCTCATAAGTGGATGGTGGCTGCCCGTGATGGAAGAATTGAGCTTTATTATACTAGTGAGAAATATACCGAAATTTATGGTCGAGATATGTGGGTCAGATTTGAAGGGGCTATAGGAATGGTGGCTAAGAAATTTGGAGTGTTCAATAGAAATCCTTTATCCATCAAATTTATTCATCCTAGAGTACCTACTCTTAACTGGATGAATGAGCCTAGTGCACGTAAGATCAACCAACTTCTAAAAACATCTCAACTAAAAATAGTTGAATTGCCATTTAAGAGTGAAGACCAAATCATTGGTAAACTTCATGTTCAGTTTGGATTGCTATTTGCCCCCGATGGAAAAGCCATCTCGAAAGATTATAAAGGAAGCTATGTTTATGGGAAAAATGAAAAACAAGTCGATCTTGTTCGTCGTTTTTTCGACTGGGGAGGAGAAGCTAGTCAGGTAATTGCTCAATATAAAATGAAAGGATTTGAGAACCAACTACAGTACAACATTACTTTGCAAACTCACACACCTGTTCCAAATAGCCTTTCTTTTTTACCTCAGAATGATTTGGCCATGAAAGCAGAAGATAAAGAACTCGATACCTGGGGATTATTTTTGAGAGATCTTTTTCCGTGGTTGACCATGGCAAGTATTGCATCAATGGCAGTTGGTTACTTCTATGATTCTCCCCATTTGTTTTTTGGAGGATTAGGGGCTGGGGTGGTCTATGCTGGGGATACACTACGTTCTATAGTTCGAACACCTAAAGGCGAGGAAAGAGTCTCTAATAAAATCCTTTTTTGTGTAGCTGCTGCAATTTTAGGAGCAGGGGTATCTTTTGGAAGAGCACCTGCTAGAGACCATATTAATCTGGAAAGCAAATTTGATAGGATCATGCAAGAAAGTAAAAGTGATTTTGAGGTTGGAAGGCAAACCAACAATACTCTATTAGATCAATTTAGGAAAATTGTTCAAAATTCTTTTGAATACTTGCAAGATGAGCGTTCCAATTATTTTGATTCATGGGAAATTGATCTTCTTAATCAGGCCAAAAATCATCCTTCTGATGAGTTTAAGAGGGCTTTCTGGGAAGTAGCCAGCTGGCAGGCCCTTTATCTTTCAGGTCCAAATTTAAGAGAACCTTTATTACGAAGTATCCAAGAAGTGTTTTCTACCAAAGAACTTGAAGATTGGATCTTCCAGAATAGGAATGATATACCCGTGCACCAGATGTTTTCTTTATATAGCGCATTAATGAAAGATAATCCCACTCAGGCAACAGAATTCTATCTTCATCTTATGGTTAATTCTCATAATCGAACTTTAACTGAAGATACTGCAGATGAAATCATGAGAGTATTTCCCAATTATGAAAGTTGGAAACAATGGATCAATCTCCATACGCCGCAAGAGCGAGAGCAAATTCTGATTGTATTGTTTACTAAAACTATTAAAAGTAATGAAGACTTTCTCGGTTTGACAAATTCAGAGCATCGAAACAAGCTTTATTTTAAGAAATATATAGAGGACATGTCACCAGAGGACCGTCAAGCATTGTTAGAGAAAATGTTGATATCAACGGGCATTGTCCATGAACGAGATGTCTCTCCAAGAGGTCTGTGGAAAGAGTTTTGCAAAATTTTGATTAATAACCATTTGGCAATACCGATATCTGAGGAAGAAATTTTTATTACAGTCAATCTTAAGAATCACATTGAACAGGTAGCCAGCTTACTAGGAATTCCAGCTTCGAAAGTTACCACTATCCAAGGATTGCTTAGAGAAACGAACTTAGGATCAAGAAGTACTCTTTTGCACAGATTTGCAAGTTTTATGCTGCTTAAACCTGAAATTGTTTATTTGAATTCGGATGAAGGGTTGCGTTTTGGGGGTTGGGTGTTTAATGTTGGATTTGATAAGTTGCTGTCGTTGTATGATGAAGATCCTCACAAATTTTTATCTGAAATGAAGCGTCGAATTATTTTTTGGTATCCTGACATGGGCACAGTCAAGAGGCTTGAGAGGGAGCCTTTAAAATTTGATGAGGTTCCGAAGTCTTCTGTCGGAGATAAGGCAATGATTAATATGAAAGGAGGAGTTGACTTCAACTCTTCCAATTTGAATTTGCAAATTAAACGGGATGGAAAAGGGGTGCCGCTGCCCTTAGCCCAACAGGACATGGCTCAGTTAATCCAAATCGAAGGTTTTATTCCGGTGATTCTAGAGATTAAACCGGTCAGAGACCTGCCTATTTTTAGTGAACTAAGCAGAGAGCATCGAACAGTCTCTAGTTAGTCATCTTAGAATTTCCTTGTTCATGACCTTGAGAACGCATAAAATGGTCTCAAATTTAATCAACACCTTTAAAGGAGTCTTTTATGGGAGGTCGTACTGGAGAATTAATCCTGCTGTTGTTGGTATTCATATTACTGTTTGGAGCTCAGAAATTGCCAGAAATTGGTGCTGCCTTAGGAAAAGCAATTCGCGAATTTAAGAAAAACATGAATGATGTTAAAGAAGACGTCAACAAGCCCATCGAAGATAAATCTTAAGTGAGTTTAGTTTCCAAAATTCAATCTTTCATGCCTCATCTTGATGAGCTGCGGCGGCGCCTAATCATTGTTGGGTTAGGTTTTATCGTAGCCACACTCATCTGCTATAGTTTTGTTGGAAAAATCCTGCCTTGGTTGATTGCTCCTGCAGGTCATTTGGTTTATACATCACCTTTAGATGGTTTTAATGCCTACATGACAATTGCATCTGTATTAGGATTTATTGTTTCCTTGCCGTTGACTCTTTATCATATTTGGGCGTTTGTAGGCAAAGCCCTCCGTCCCCAAGAAAAACAAGCGATTATTCTCGTTGCGCCACTGTCATTCATATTCTTCCTATGTGGAGTATCTTTTGCTTTTTATGTGGCTGTTCCTTTAACATATAGGTTTCTGATGAGTTTCTCATCAGAGTATATGGAGCCTATGATCACAGTAAGCAGCTATATGGGATTTCTGGCAAATATGCTGATTGTCTTTGGCGTGACATTTGAACTGCCTCTTGTACTAGCTTTTCTAGCGAAGATTGGAATTGCAACCCCCGAATTCTTGCGTCAAAAACGCCGTCATGCCATCATGATTATTTTTATCCTTGCAACCATCATCACCCCGCCAGATGTCGTCTCGCAGGTGTTATTAGCTATTCCTTTGATTGTGTTGTATGAATTGGGAATTATTTTTGGGAGTATCTTTGGACGAAAGGATCCTGCAAAGTCGTTATAAACACAAAACCCTCTAAATTATTAGAGGGTTTTATGGTAATTCGTATTGAAAACAGATCTTACTTCTTTTTTGCTGTTTTCTTTTTAGCAGCTTTTTTCTTGGTAGCCATGATGTTCTCCTTTCGTAGGATTGATTTGTTAATTAAAATAATAGCACAAGCGTTGTGATATGCAAAAAATTTTTGAAAAAAATTTTTATAACAAAAAAAATTTTTAACATTTTTATCGTCGGTGAAAAAAATATTTTATGAAAGCACAATCCCTTTACATTCA
The DNA here is from genome assembly GCA_044225175.1 of Candidatus Omnitrophota bacterium. Taxonomy (GTDB): domain Bacteria; phylum Omnitrophota; class Gorgyraeia; order Zapsychrales; family Fredricksoniimonadaceae; genus JACQCF01. The sequence continues at coordinate 350,180 of JBGAJA010000002.1, forward strand.
TATTCCATTTTGTTTGCATAAATGTTTATTTTGTTCGTTTGCAATTGCAGTTGGTGCAATCAATCATGCGGATGAATACTTAAATCGCTTAGAAGAAGAAGTGAAAAAGTATGAAAGAGTAGTGTTGGAGACAGTTTATATTGGAGGAGGTACGCCTTCCACCTTGTCTTTAGACCAACTGAATCGATTGATGAGGATCATTCGTGAGAACTTTGTGTTAAGTGAAGATTGTGAAATTACGCTCGAAGCAAACCCCGAAGGGTTAGATGAAGTTAAGGCCCAGGGTATTAAAGATCTAGGCATTAATCGTATTAGTCTAGGTGTGCAGTCCTTAAATGATGGTTATCTAAATTTTCTGGGACGGAAACATAGTGCTGCTCAAGCCAAAAAGTCATATGCCCTTCTTAGAACAATTGGATTCACCAATATTAATTTGGATTTGATGTATGCTTTTCCTTCACAAACAGCTTTAGAATTAGAAGAAGATGTAAAGGCTATTGCTTCCTTAAACAGTGAACACCTTTCTCTATATACACTAACGATTGAACCCAACAGTAAATTTCATGTGAGTGCCATCAAGCTTGATGATGAAGAAAAAATCGCTCAAGGGTATTTAAAAGTTGTCGAGATTCTTGGAGATTATGGATTTAAACAGTATGAGATCAGCAATTTTTCTAAAGAAGGGTTTCGTTCCAAGCATAATCAGAATTATTGGCTGGGGAAAAGATATCTTGGGCTGGGTATGGGAGCACACAGTTTTATCGAAAATCGTCGCTCATGGAATAAGTCTAAGCTGCAGGAATATCTCAATGCGACTAATCCTGTGGAAGGGTTTGAAGACTTGAATGAAGAAACTCTGATTATGGAAAAAGTTTTATTTGGTCTTCGTATGAATGATGGGATTGATCCGACTCTTGTTCCCAAGAGCAAGCAAGCGACGATTGATCATTTCATCGAGGAAGGTTTCTTAGAAATACGATCCGATCGATTAAAAGCCACCGAAAAAGGACAACTGGTCTTGGATGAATTATCGGTCAGGTTGATATAGATCTACGATTCTCTGACTATGTGAGAAAAGTTTTAATAAGGATTGTTCGATGATGCTGCGGTATTGTCCATTCATCTTTAGGCCAGACAAAATCTTTTGGGCCTTTTTAAGACGAGAAGTCACGGCTGCCAGGGAATAACTCAAGCTTCCAGATTCAATAAAGATTTGTTTGACCTCTTCAAGGTCTTTGAGGGTCTTGGTTTCCTTGTTAAAGATCTTTAAGAAATGGCTGCGCTTTTTTCCTTTGAGTGTCTTATTGGCATGGACTACAAGAATTGTCTTTTTACCTTCAGCTAAGTCGCTAAGAATAGATTTTCCAATGTTTTTTTCAGTTTCATATATTCCGATAATATCATCCTGAATTTGAAAAGCTTGTCCAATTAATATCCCAAAGTCAGATAACTTCTTAATATCGTTTTCGTTGGCCCCTGCCAAAATTGCACCTGTGACCATAGGACAATCAAAAGTATAGCGGGCAGTCTTTAAAGTGTAATTAAGAAACACATCACGTTCAGTGATTTCATTGATGCCTTTAACACCATGGACCGTATCAATGAATTCTCCCATGGCTGTAAATGCAGCAGTTTGAATAAAATATTTGAGTGCGCGTTCTTTTCTCTCTAAAGGTTCATTGATGGATAAAAAAGCATCAATGGCCAGTGCATAGACAATGTCTCCTGCAATGATTCCTAAATCAATCCCTAGTTTATCAGGATTATTGGTCTTGACCGTATGGGCTAAGATTTTGTGTAGTGTTGGTTTTCCGCGGCGAAGATCAGAGCGATCAATGATATCATCATGGATAAGCATGAAATTATGCAAGAATTCCATACACGTGGATGCATTGTAAAGTTCTTTGGAAATTTGTTTATTTGCAGGACTGTATGCTTTGTAAGTCAGGATCAAAAGCAATGGTCGAAGACGTTTTCCTTCTCTAAGAGTGAATTCACAAATGCTATTAAATAACAGAGGGGAGGCCAAATGAAGTTTGTACTCTTTTTTGACCTTTTTAAGAAATGACGCTAAACTAATATCAATATTTCGTTTAATTTGCTCAATCATGGCGCGTATCCTAACATATAACTTTTCACATCACAATAAACTTATGCGCTCTTTTTATTGCCAATCTACGTTATCTCGTTAAAATGCTCTAAAAAAAGGAGAACAATCTTATGAGAAATTTCTTAATCTTTATATTTTTAATTCTTTTAAGCACATCTGTCTATGCTGAGACAATCAATTTGAAAAATGGACAAACTATTACCGGAAAAATTTTAGAAAAAGATGCGCAAAGTATAAAGGTTGATTCGAATGGCATGACGATGACCTACTATATGGATGAAATTAAGGACATTGACGGAAAATCCGCTGAAGCTCCCGCTCCTGTTAAAAGTGTTCAGCCAATAAAAACTCCTGCAGTCACTGATGCAAAGACTTCTTTGGAAGACCCTAAAGAAAAAAGAGCTCTTATTATAAAATTTATAGACGTCTTTGGTACCCGTACAGTAATGGCGCAAAATTTTGATATGATGATTAATGCTTTAAAAGAACAAAAACCTCAGATGGCTTCTCAGTTTCGTGAACGTGTGAAAGTAGATGAAATTATCGAGAAATTAATTCCTTTATATGACAAACATTTTACCAGCCAAGAGTTAAAGACATATATTGATTTTTATTCCTCCCCAATGGGACAAAAATTGATTACTAATATCAGTGAAATTATGAAAGAAAGTATTCAAGTAAGCGCTGAGTATATTAAAGAAAAATTTCCAGAAGCCATGAAGGAAGAGTAATTCTTTTATATACATAAATCAATATGTAGCAATGGTTTATGTAATTATAAGCTTTTTTTCATACTTTTTTAGATTGACCTTATAAACAATATTTGTTATATTTAACCGCATTTTAGAACACAGTTCCTCCCAAAAATCTCAAAGGATTTTAATTTGTTTTTAACACATTACTTATTATTAACCGAATGTTTAAGGAGTTGCCATGATTGATCGTTATTCCCTGTCAAAAATGAGTCGTATCTGGTCAGATGAGCATAAGATGGAAATTATGCTCAAAATAGAAATTTTAGCATGTCAGGCCATGTCAAAGTTAGGGATGATCCCTAAAGCTGCCATGGAAAAAATCAGCAAAAATGCTAAATTCGACATCGAAGAAGTTCGCCGCCTAGAAGAGCGTACCAAACACGATGTGGTTGCTTTCATTCAAAACGTCGGACAAAGCTTAGGACCAGAAGCTCAATATTTGCACATGGGAATGACATCTTCAGATCTTTTAGATACTTCTCTTTCCATGCAATGCGTTGAAGCTTGCGACATATTGATTGCTGATGTTAAAAAATTAAACAGTGTTATCAAAGAAAAAGCAAAGAAGTACAAGGATACAGTTTGTGTGGCCCGTACTCATGGCGTTCATGCAGAACCAACCACATTCGGTTTGAAATTAGCCATCTGGTACGATGAAATGGGTCGTAACCTTGAGAGATTAGAACAAGCCCGTGAAGCTATGCGTTATGGTAAGCTTTCTGGCGCTGTTGGAACATATGCCAACATTGATCCTACCGTCGAAGAATTCGTTTGCGAACAATTAAATTTAAAACCTGCCAATGTAGCCACTCAAATTTTACAACGTGATTTACATTGTCAATTAGTGACCACAATCGCTATGATCGGATGTTCTTTAGAGAAATTTGCAACTGAAATCCGTTCATTACAAAAAACTGAAATCCTAGAAGTTGAAGAGCCATTCTTTAAGGGACAAATCGGTTCTTCAGCAATGCCTCACAAAAGAAATCCTGTTACTTGCGAAAGAATTTGTGGACTTTCTCGTATCCTTAGGGCTAACGCAATGGTCGCTTTTGAAAACATCAATTTATGGCACGAACGTGATATCAGCCATTCTTCAGCAGAACGTGTCATCCTTCCCGATTCAACAATTGCCTTAGACTACATGATCAACAAATTCATCCCCATCATTGAGGGATTATTGGTTTATCCAAAGAATATGATTACGTCATTATCCAAGACGCGCGGACTTATCTATTCTCAGCGTTTGCTTTTGGAATTGATGAAAAAGGGCTTGAATCGTGATGCGGCATACGACATTGTTCAATCATGTGCGATGCAAGTCTGGCAAGAATCTTCAGAATTCAAAGATGTTCTGTATCGTGATCGCCATGTTCGTAAATACTTATCTAAGAATGAAATTGATGGTGCATTCGATATTAAATACTACATTCGTCATCGTGATAAAATCTTTAAAAGAGCGGGGATAAAATAATGGAAAAAATTGATCAAATCTACGAAGGTAAAGCCAAAATTCTTTACACAACCAAAGATCCTGATCTGTTGATTCAGTATTTCAAAGATGAAGCAACCGCATTCAATGCCCAAAAAAAGGGAACCATTGATCAAAAAGGCATTATGAACAATCGTATTGCTTCCAAAATCTTTGAATATCTTCAAGCAGAAGGCATTGTCACTCATTATGTCAAAACACTTTCTGATAGGGAGATGCTTGTTAAGAAAGTAGACATCGTGCCCATCGAAGTCATTATTCGTAATCGTGCAGCAGGATCGTTATGCCGATTGCTTGGTCTCAAAGAAGGTTTAGAATTGGCCTGCCCAATTTTAGAGTATTGCTATAAAGACGATGCCTTGGGCGATCCATTAATCAATGAATACCACATCAGAGCGCTTAAGTTTGCAACCGATGATGAAATGAAGAAAATTTCTGCAATGGCATTCAAGATTAACGATCTTCTTAAGAAATTCTTCTTACAGTTAAATATTGAATTGATTGATTTTAAGATCGAACTTGGACGTTATAAGGGAGAAGTTATTTTAGCTGATGAAATTTCTCCTGACACATGCCGTCTTTGGGAAGTAGGAACGGGTAATAAGCTTGATAAAGACCGCTTCCGTCGTGATTTAGGGAATGTAGAAGAAGCTTATCAAGAAGTTTTGCGCAGAGTTACTAGCTAAAGAATCTTTGAGGTTATGATCTGGCGTGTTGAAATCAAACAAAAAAGCGGACTTCTTGATTCCGCTGGAAGTGCTGTTTTAAAAGACTTGACCGATTTGGGTTTATCCCAAGTGGAACGCGTCCGTGTCGTATCCGTCTATCTATTAGAAGGTGACATTGATCGTAATCAGGTCAAAACCATCTGCGAAGAACTCTTAGTTGATCCTGTCGTTGAAGAGTTTGGCTTTTCATTCTCTCAAACAAAAGAATCCTCCGATCATCACATTGTTGAAATCGCCTACAATACAGGCGTTATGGATCCGGTCGAAGCTTCCACAATCAAAGGAATCTTAGATCTTGGCATAACGGGTATCAAAGCAGTTCGCACGGCCAAGCAATATCACATCTATGGTCATTTATCACCCAAAGATATAGAGCATATCACTAATCGTGTGCTCATGAATAAGCTGATTCAGCATTCTGTTAAAGATGCTAAACAGGCTATTCCAACCACGCTGTTGATTGCTTCCCAACCAAAGAAGAGTTTTGATGTGGTTGTCGTTGATTTGATTAAAGCCAATGACAAACAATTGCTTGAGCTTTCTCAAAAAGGGCAGCTTTATTTGAACCTTAATGAAATGAAGGCGATTCAGGCTCATTTCAAGAAACAAGGGAGGAACCCTTCCGACGTAGAACTTGAAACAATCGCCCAAACGTGGAGCGAACACTGCAATCATAAAACATTTCGTGGCATTATTCGTTTTCGCCAAGGTAAAAAGGGCAAGGCCAAGATCATCAAAAGCCTTTTCAAAACAACGATTGCCAAGGTCACCAATGATTTAAAAAAGAAATGGTGTATTTCTGTCTTCCATGACAATGCTGGAGTTATTGCCTTTGATAAAGATTTCCATGTGTGCTTTAAAGTTGAGACCCATAATCATCCATCAGCTTTAGAGCCTTTCGGAGGTGCTAATACCGGAGTTGGTGGTGTTATTCGCGATACTCTGGGAACCGGTTTGGCGGCCAAACCTTTGGCTAATACGGATGTCTTTTGCTTTGCGCCGCCTGATACTCCAGCCCACGATGTTCCCGTCGGAGGACTACACCCTAAACGGGTCATGAAAGGCGTTGTTTCAGGGGTCCGTGATTATGGTAATAAGATGGGTATCCCAACAGTCAACGGTGCGATCGTCTTTGATGAGCATTTTGTGGGAAATCCTTTAGTTTTTTGTGGAAACGTAGGACTCATTCCTAAGGGAAAAGAATTTAAGAAGGTCAATAAAGGGGATTTGATTGTAGCTGTGGGCGGACGTACAGGACGCGATGGGATTCATGGAGCAACATTCTCATCCGGAGAACTGACAAGCGAATCTGAAACAGTTTCTTCAGGGGCAGTTCAAATTGGAAACCCAATTGAGGAAAAGAAAGTCTTAGATGCTCTTTTGAAAGCCCGCGATCGCAATTTGTATTCCGCAATTACAGATTGTGGAGCTGGCGGCTTTTCATCTGCGGTTGGTGAAATGGGAGCAATCACTGGCGCACGAGTGGACTTAGATAAGGCTCCGTTAAAATATCAGGGTTTAAATTACACGGAAATTTGGATTTCCGAGTCTCAAGAACGCATTGTTTTGTCTGTCCCTCCGACGAAGGTAGAGGCCCTTTTAAAGACGTTCTCAGATGAGAATGTGGAAGCTGTTGTCTTAGGAGAGTTTGATGGAAGTGGACGCCTGCAATTATTTTTTCAGGGTCATCAAGTGGCTGATTTGGATATGCATTTTTTGCATGATGGGCTTCCAAAAATCACTAAAGAAGCTCTTTATCTTCCGGCTGTCTTGAAAAAAGAAAAGCTCGTTAATAAAACAGATTTAACTGATGATCTATGCAGCGCTTTGGCCCATTTCAATGTAGCATCCAAAGAATCTGTGATTCGTGTATATGATCACGAAGTGCAGGGGACGAGTGTGGTGAAGCCTCTGGTAGGTCCTCAAACAGATGGTCCCTCGGATGCTGCTGTTCTTGCCCCAAGACTCGGTTCAAACAAAGGGATTGCAATCAGCAATGGAATCAACATTCGCTTTGGCATGATTGATCCTTTTTGGATGGCAGCTTCATGCATTGATGAAGCGATCCGTCAGATCATTGCTGTTGGAGGAACATTTGATCGTATTGCGCTTCTGGATAATTTCTGCTGGGGAAATCCCGATAAAGCGGATCGTTTAGGTTCTTTGGTGCGCTGTGCCGAAGGTTGCTATCAAGCAGCAAAAGCATTTGGTGCCCCTTTTATTTCTGGAAAAGACAGTCTCTATAATGAATACGCTCATCAAGGAAAGTCACTCGCCATTCCGGGCACCATTTTAATTTCCGCCTTAGGGATTGTGGAAGATATTCGCCGCGTTGTGACCATGGATTTGAAACAAGCGGGAAATAGTATTTATGTTGTTGGAAATACGTTTGATGAATTAGGCGGAAGCATTTATTTGGCCAATGATGATCAATTAGGACAGAATGTCCCTCAAGTTGATTACAAAAAAGCGATTAAATCCTATCAAGCAATTAATAAAGCAACCAACGCAGGCCTCGTTAAATCTGCCCATGACGTCTCTGAAGGAGGCTTGGCCGTTGCTTTAGCTGAGATGGCTTTTGCAGGCGGGCTTGGTATTACAGCGTTTGTTAAAGATGTGCCTTTTAAAGGATCTCGAAAGAGGGAAGATGTGGTTTTATTCTCTGAAAGCAACTCACGTCTTTTATTGGAAGTAGCTCCCAAAGATGAAAAGGCCTTTAAAAAATTATTTAAAGGCATTGCCCATGCCAAAATTGCAATGGTGGAGACATCCCCGCAAATGATTGTTTATGGCTTTAAGGACCAAGTCATTATTAACGCTGATATTTTCGATCTTAAAAATATCTGGCAAAACCCTCTGAGGTAAACATGGTTAAAAAGATCAATAAAATTAAGAAGTCGTCCAAGCCTGAGGCTCCAGATTTTAAAATGATGGAAGATCCATGGCGTATTCTTAGGATCATGGCTGAATTTGTCGATGGATTTGAAAAAATGAGAGATGTCGGAGAGGCTGTCAGTATTTTTGGTTCATCTAGAATTGCAGCCAATAATCAATACTATAAGGACGCTCAAAAGACAGCGCATTTGCTTGTGAACGCTGGATACGCCGTTATTACGGGAGGTGGACCAAGCATCATGGAAGCGGGAAATAAAGGTGCTAGTCAAGCAGGCGGTAAGTCGATTGGTATGAATATTCACCTTCCATTTGAACAAAAACCAAATGCCTTTATCAATCATCTGATTAATTTTCATTACTTTTTCTGCCGCAAAGTATGTTTTGTCAAATATGCCAAAGCATTCGTCATTTTCCCTGGTGGTTATGGAACATTAGATGAATTGTCGGAGAGTTTAACATTGATTCAAACCCAGCGCATGGAACAATTTCCCGTTATTCTTTATGGAAGCAAATACTGGAAAGGCTTTGTGGATTGGATGCATGGGCCCATGCTTCATGAAGGCTGTGTGAATGCACAAGAATTGAAACTTTTTGAAGTTGTTGATAAACCTGAAGATGTTATCAAGATTATCCAGAAATTTTATGGCAAAAAACGTTAAAGTCTTAGTTTTAAGAACAGCGGGCACCAATTGCAATGAAGAAACTGCATTTGCTTTTTCTCATTTTGGGGCATCCGTTGAGCAAGTGCATGTCAATCAATTGGTCCAAGGCAGAACAAAGCTATCTGACTATCATATCTTGGCGCTTTCTGGCGGATTTAGCTATGGCGATGATATTGCCTCAGGACGGATTTTAGCCAATGAATTGCGTTTGAAATTGGGCGATGATATAAGCAAATTTATTGCGGATGGCAAGTTGATCTTAGGAATTTGCAATGGTTTTCAAATTCTAGCCAAAGCAGGAATTCTCCCAGGACTTGGGGCGCAAGGACAGGAAGCAACTTTGTTTCATAATGATTCTGCAAAATTCGAATCACGCTGGGTGCATTTATCTGTGAACAATGACAAAAGCGTGTGGACGAAAGAGTTAGCCAAGCAGATTTATTTACCTGTGGCTCACGGAGAAGGGAAATTTATTCCTAAAGATGCTAAGATTCTTGAAACATTAAAAGCCAATGGACAAGTGATTTTTAACTATTGTACGACGGATGGCAAGGAACCTTCTTATCCCCAAGATCCTAATGGATCGACGGAGCATATCGCAGGCATTTGTGATACGACAGGACGGGTTTTGGGATTAATGCCGCATCCTGAAAGACACTTCTTTAATCATCAGCACCCTTTTTGGTCCCGCCTTCCTAAAACAAATAAGATGGGTGATGGGGCGAAGATTTTTGAGAATGGGATAGAATACGTAAAGAAGAATCTGGTATAGAGGTTCGAAGAAACACCATAAATATTGAGCATGTGAAATAAAAAAATTACCTAGTCAATAGGTTGACTCACAATAATTCACATGATATATTTTATATGTACATTAATATGTACATATAAGGAGAAAGAATTATGACAATTGTCACAGCTACAGATGCGAGAAAGAATTGGTTTGAGATTCTTAAGAAGTCTGTTCGTGGACATCGTGTTTATGAAATTGCTGCTCGTGAAGGGCAGGTGGTGCTTTTATCAAAAGAAGATTACGACAATCTCTTGGAAACTCTTGAACTTATGTCTATTCCTGGGTTAGTGAAGAGTGTACGCCAAGCAAAACGTGAGATTAAAGAAGGCAAAACTCGTTCTATGCAAGAGGTTTTAGGTGAGTCAGCGTAAAGCTTGGACAATTCGTTTTACTCGGCAAGGTGAAAAAGATGTCGAAAAACTCTCGCCTGTATTAAAAAACAAACTTAAAGATATTCTTAAAGAAGTCATTGCTATTAACCCTTATGAAGGCAAGAAACTTTTGGGTGATTTAGGAGGAAGTTATTCTTATCGCTTAACATTTAAAGATAGGATTGTTTATTCTATAGATGCTGATTCGCGAATAATTTATATTGAACGGGCCCGAACCCATTACGGTGAATGAGAAAGAAAATATATGAGCAAAAGTCTGACATATAAAAAAGCAGGCGTTGATATTGCAAAAGCTAACAAGTTTGTGGATGCTATCAAGGTGATTTCAAAGTCTACGATCAACAAGAACGTGCTGACACGCCCAGGCTCATTTGGAGCTTTGTTTAATATGGGTCATTTGAAATATAAGAATCCTGTGTTGGTGTCTTCCACGGATGGGGTTGGAACAAAATTGCTTATCGCAAACCTCTTAGGCAAACATGATACGGTGGGGATTGATTTGGTTGCCATGAATGTCAATGATGTTTTGTGTACAGGTGCTAAACCATTATTCTTTTTGGATTATATTGCCACAGGTAAGCTCAATAATAAAACCATGCAGCAAGTCATGAAGGGAATTGTAGCTGGCTGTCGTCTGGCTGACTGCGCATTAATTGGCGGTGAGACGGCAGAAATGCCGGATATGTATAAAGGCGAGGATTATGATTTAGCCGGATTTACTGTTGGTGTAGTTGAGCGTGAGAGAATCATTGATGGATCAAAGATCCAAGAAGGAGATATAGTTATTGGACTTCCTTCCTCAGGACTTCATTCCAACGGTTATTCTTTAGCCCGCAAAGCCTTAAGTCTTGCAGAACAAAAATCCTACGGACAAATCCTTCTAAAACCCACCTGCATTTATGTTAAGCCGATTCTTGCTTTATTAGAAAAATATACTGTCAAAGGCATGGCCCATATGACAGGCGGTGCATGGTATGAAAAATTAACTAAGGTCTTACCTGTTGGTTTGGCCTTTTCTGTGAATAAAGGCTCCTGGCCCATCCCACGAATTTTTACGCTCATCCAAGACAAAGGCCCAGTTCCCGAACACGACATGTATCGCACATTTAATATGGGTATCGGCTTTAGCTTGGTGGTCTCTCCCTCGGATGTTACGCGAGTCCATTCTTTCTTACGACAAATGAAGGTTGAATCATTCGTGATTGGTAAAGTTGTTAAAGATTCCAAACGAAAAGTATTTTTTGTTTAAGGAGTATCTCAAGTGAATATTTTAGTCATTGGATCTGGTGGGCGTGAACATGCGCTCTGTTGGAAGATCAAACAAAGTCCTAAGGTTAAGAAGCTTTTTTGTGCTCCGGGTAATGGGGGGATTGCGGGGATTGCTGAATGCGTTAATATTCCTGTGGATGATGTGGATGGATTATTGAAGTTTGCTTTGTCTAAGAAGATTGATTTGACGATTGTGGGTCCTGAAGCTGCATTAGTGTTAGGGATTGTGGACACGTTTGTCCAAAAGGGATTAAAAATTTTCGGTCCTAGCAAAGAGGCTTCTCAGTTAGAGGGAAGCAAGGCTTTTGCCAAAGAGTTCATGACTCGTCGCAAAATTCCTACCGCCTCTTATAAAGTTTTCCAAAGATTTATTGAAGCCCTGGAGTTCTTAAATACTGCCAAGTTTCCGCTTGTTGTAAAAGCTGATGGAATTGCTGCAGGTAAAGGTGTTTATGTTTGTAAAGATTTAAAAGAAGCTCAAAGTGCGATTGATGACATTATGGTCAAGAAGGTCTATGGATCAGCTGGCGATCAAGTTGTGATTGAAGACTGTCTTCAAGGCCAGGAAGCTTCGGTTTTGGCTATTTGTGATGGAAAACATTTTTTTGTATTACCAAGCGCTCAAGACCACAAAAGAATTTTTGATGATGATTTAGGGCCTAACACAGGGGGCATGGGGTCATATTGCCCTGCTCCGGTTGTGACCGTTGATATTATAAATAAGATCATTACGACCATCATCGAACCAGCAGTTAGAGGAATGTATCAAGAGGGTATGCCTTTTAAGGGTGTGTTGTATGCAGGGGTCATGTTGACCGATAAGGGACCCTATGTGCTCGAATTTAATACGCGTTTCGGTGATCCTGAGACCCAAAGCATTATCCCTAAACTTAATAGCGATTTGGTTGAAATTATGCTGGCATCGTGTGATGGAAGACTCAATGAAATCAAAGTGCAGTGGGACCCACGACCATGTATTTGTGTTGTCTTAACTTCCGGAGGATACCCAGGTAAATACAACCAAGGTTACGAAATTAAGGGTTTGACGGAAATCAATGACCCCGATACCATAGTCTTTCATGCAGGCACCAAGAATGATGGAGGCAATTTGGTGACCGCAGGAGGACGGGTTTTGGGTGTCACTGCTTTAGGAACCACCCTTGAAAAAGCCATTGCCAAAGCGTACAACGCCGTAGATAAGATTGAATTTGATCATATGTTTTTCCGACGGGATATTGCACAAAAAGCCTTACGTAGTACAAATGTTAAATAGTTCAAAACTCTATGCATACAAAGATCATCAAAGTTAATCCAGCTTTACCTGAACCCGAGAAGATTGCGGAAGCAGCACGTATTATCCGTCAAGGTGGGTTAGTTGTTTTTCCAACAGAAACAGTGTATGGGATTGCTGCAGATGCCAATAATCCTAAAGCTATGGAAAAACTTTGCAATGTGAAGCAGCGCTCAGAAGGAAAAAGATTCTCAATTTTAGTTGCTCAACGAGGCATTGTTGAGAACTATGCCAATTATACAAATCCCAATCTTTATAAGCTTATCGATAAATACTGGCCAGGACCTTTAACGGTCATTCTTCCGGCCAAACAGGCAGGCGACACTATTGGTATTCGTATGCCAGATCACACGATTGCTTTAAGTTTAGTCGAACATTCTGGTTCAACGATTGCAGCACCGTCAGCTAACATTGAAGGTAAAAAAGCTCCAACCAATGTGACAGAAGCTCTAGAGGATTTAGACGGTTTGGTTGATTTGGCAATCGACGGAGGGCCAGTTGAGTTTGGAATTTCTTCAACTATTGTGGATTTTACCACCGCCAAACCAACAGTCACCCGTGAAGGAGTGATTAGCCAGTCTGACGTTGATCGCGCTGTTAACAAGAAGGTTGTTTTATTTGTCTGCACGGGAAACAGCTGCCGTTCCGTCATGGCTGAATATCTTTTGAAAGCAAAATTAATCGGCCGAGATGATGTCGAGGTCCTCTCAGCAGGCACAAGCGTGTTTTTTAGATCAGCAGCCAGCCAGGAAACGATCTCAGTGTTAAGGCAACGAGGGATTAACGCGGTTGCCCATGTTTCAAAACCTTTGGGAAGAACAATGCTTCGCAAGGCAGATTTGATTTTTGCCATGACAAGAACACACCGTGCCCAAATCTTGGACCATGTTCCTCACGTGGAACAGCGTGTCTATTTATTAAAAGAATTTTCTAATCACAATGTTGGAGGAGAGTCAGGAGCTGATATTCCTGATCCTATAGGTCAATCTCATGAAGCTTATGAAGAATGCATGCTAGAGATTGATGAAGCCATCCAAAGAATTGTGGAGCTTTTGTAATGAGAATTTATATTGGAGCAGATCATCGAGGATTTGAATTAAAGCAAACGGTCACTGCTTTTCTTAAGCGAGTAGGTCATGAAGCCATTGATGTTGGAACACATCAAAAAGATGAAGCTTGCGACTACCCCCAATTTTCTCTTGAGGTGGCAAACCATGTGGTTAAAGATCCTGGTTCTAGAGGTATTCTGCTTTGCATGACGGGAATTGGCCACTCGATAGCCGCTAATAAAGTCCCAGGCGCATATGCAGCACTATGCTACAACATAGAGGCCGCCGCGCTGTCGCGTCAGCATAATAATTCTAATATTCTAGTTATAGGCACTAAGTTTGTTGGTGAAGCAAACGTATTGCCTATCATAGAAACATGGCTTGAAGCATCCTTTGAAGGCGGCCGCCACGAACGCCGTTTTGAACAAATTAAAGATATTGAGAAAAGATTTTTGAAATAGCTAACGAACCTACACAAATCATTAATCCAAAATAGTAATTTTTAATTCAAAACATTAGAGAGGAAATGGAAATGAGTCATTTGCAAAAAGTTGATCCAGATATCTTCCAAGCTATTGAACTGGAGCTCAAGCGTCAGAAAAATAATTTGGAGCTTATCGCTTCAGAAAATATTGTTTCTAGAGCTGTTCTTGAAGCAGCTGGCTCCGTATTAACCAATAAATATGCAGAAGGTTATCCTGCTGCACGTTGGTATAACGGTTGTGAATTTGTCGATGTGGTTGAAACAAAAGCCATTGAACGTGCCAAACAATTGTTTGGGGCTGATCATGTGAACGTTCAACCTCATTCTGGTTCTGGAGCGAATATGGCGGTGTACATGTCTGTTCTAAAGCCAGGTGATACGGTGATGGGTATGGATTTAGCTTGCGGCGGGCACTTGACACACGGGCTAAAGTTTAATTTCTCAGGCAGACTTTATAATATTGTTTCTTATAAAGTTGATCCTAAGACTGAACTTATTGATATGAATGAAGTTGAAAAAATAGCTTTGGAGCATAAACCTAAAATTATTGTCGCAGGGTATTCCGCCTATTCACGTGTCTTAGACTTTAAACGTTTCAGAGAAATTTGCGATAAAGTAGGCGCTTATTTATTTGTTGATATGGCCCATTTTGCAGGTCTGGTTGCTGCAGGTATTCACCCAAACCCTGTACCTTATGCCGATTTTGTAACGACAACAACGCATAAAACATTGCGTGGCCCCCGCGGAGGAATGATTCTTTGCAAAGCAGAATTTGCGAAGAAGATCGATGGCTCCATTTTTCCTGGAATTCAAGGTGGTCCTTTAATGCAAGTGATTGCAGCCAAGGCTGTTGCTTTTAAAGAGGCTTTGGAACCATCATTTAAAGCGTATCAACAACAAGTTGTTTCTAATGCAAAGGCCATGGCTCAAGCATTAACTTCCAAAGGTTTTCGTATTGTTTCAGGTGGGACAGACAATCATTTATTCATGGTTGATTTAAGGCCCAAGAACATTACCGGTAAGGACATGGCAACATTGCTTGATCATGTTCAGATCACCGTTAATAAGAACATGATCCCCTTTGATACGGAAGCGCCAACGGTGACCAGCGGTATTCGTATTGGAACACCAGCCATCACAAGCCGTGGGATGAAGGAAAAAGAAATGACTCGCATTGCGGATTTGATTGATCAAGTGGTTGTCAAACGTAGTGATGAAAATGCCCTACAACAAGTAAGAAAAGAAGTAGAGAAATTAGCTCACGAATTTCCTATTTATCCATAAGAAAGTAAGATGCGTTGTCCTAGTTGTCACTATAAAGATACTAACGTCGTTGATTCCAGGATGAATAGCGATGGAACATCCATTCGCCGCCGGCGCAAATGCCCTAAATGCGAAGAACGTTTTACCACGTATGAGTACATTGAAAAAGTCCCTTTGATGGTGGTCAAACGTGACAGTAGAAGACAGCCGTTTGATCGCACCCGCATCATCAATGGGATCATTAAAGCTTGTGAGAAAAGACCAGTCAGTGTAGATCAGATTGAAACAATGGTCGATGAGATTGAGCGAAGCATCCGCAAAAAATTTGATTTAGAAGTTCAAGCTAAAGATATTGGGGAAATGGTGATGGACCAATTGTCCGTCGTTGATGAAGTTGCTTATGTTCGTTTTGCTTCAGTCTATCGGCAATTTCGTGACGTGAACCAATTTATGTTTGAGCTGCAAAATATTTTGGGTAAGAACAAGAAGAAGAAAGGTAAATAGTCCATGGTTAGAATGGAATTAGTCCGTATTATTATTGATGAAAAACGTCAAGACCAGGTGATTGTGCTTAAAGAAAAAGACGGGGACCGCCAAATCCCAATTGTTATTGGCTTTATGGAAGCATCCAGCATTAAAATCAAAGTCACCGGACTTGAAGTCCCTCGTCCTATGACTCACGATCTTTTAGCTCAAGTGATAGAATCTTTAGGTGCTAAGATTGAACGCGTTTTGATTGATAAGCTTGAACAAAACACATACTTTGCTAAGCTGGAAATAAAAACCAAAGAGGGAGAAATAAAACTCATCGATGCTCGTCCTTCAGACAGCATTGCCATGTCGGTGCGTTTTAAGGCCCCTATTTTTGTGGCTGAAGATGTATTAGTCAAAGCAGCTATGAATCCTCAATGAACTCTTTATTAGAAAATCCTCACCTTAAAACAATCCAGACTTTAAGCCAGAAACGAAAAACATCCACATTTCTTGTGGGTGGTGTTTTGCGTGATCAATATTTAAACCGGTCGGGCTTGGATTTTGATTTTGCAGTTTCTAAAGGAGCTATTGCTTTAGCGCGAGATGTGGCTAAAAGCATTAAAGGAGCTTTTGTCCTTTTGGATGAAGAACATCCTTGTGGACGGGTCGTCAAAAAAGAGAACGGGAGTCTTTGGACTTTTGATTTTTCTGATTTTCGTGCTGCTACACTTAAAAAAGATGTAGCACTGCGTGATTTCACCATCAATACATTATGTAAGAACATCGACGGAGAACCAGACAGTAAGATCCTTGATTATCAAAATGGGCTTAAAGATTTGAAGGCTAAGACCATTCGTATGGTTGCGCCCCGCGCCTTTAGTGACGATCCCCTAAGACTTATGCGCGCCTTTAGTTTATCTTCCCAGCTTGGATTTAATATTGAACCAAAAACATTTAAGCAAATTCAAAAAGATGTTTCTTTAATCAATAAGGTGTCTATTGAACGTGTCAGAGAAGAGTTGTTTAAAGTTTTTGCCTCAAAGAGGACTTTCGAAACCTTGCTACTCATGCATAAGTCAGGCCTTTTACAAAAAGTCATTCCTCAGCTTGGAGTCATGGAAGGTGTCCATCAAGGGGGCTATCATCATTTAGATGTATGGAAGCATTCCCTTGAGGTGGTCCATCAGTTTGAATTGCTAGTTGATGAAATTCAAGATAGGTTCATTCAAGATTATTTACAAGAAGAAATAGGTTTCGCTCACAAGCGTTACGCACTTTTGAAATTTGCTTGTTTACTGCACGATATTGGAAAACCAGACACCAAGAAAAAAGAAAAAGACCGAATGACATTTCATGGGCATGAGAACGTGGGTGCTGCTATTACACGCATTGTTGCCAAACAGCTGAAACTCTCCGTGAAAGAACGTTATTTCTTGGAAGACATGGTTTCTTGGCATTTACGTCCAGGATATATGGCGAACTTTAAAAAACCCTCAGAGCGTATGGTCTTTCGATTCTTGAGAGACACGAAACAAGAAGCTTTATGTGTTCTGTTATTGGCCATCGCTGATCAAAGAGCCACCCGTGGGCCTCTAACCAAGAAATCTAAAGCAGATCACCATAAAAAGACATGTTGGGCTGTAATTGAACAGTTCATTCAACAACAAAATCAAAAGCCCGTGATTCGTTTGTTAACAGGAAATGATTTAATCAAAAAACTTAAACTCAAACCTTCACCATTATTTGCAAAAATCTTAACTGAAGTAGGAGAAGCCCAGGCCTTAGGCAAGATTACAACGAAATTAGAAGCGCTAACTTTAGCGGCGAAGGTCGCCAAATTATAATTTATGCGATTATTTAAACTCGATGACATTGTTTTATCTGTTAAAGGAAATGCGGAACATTTACTTAAGGGTTTAACTTCGAATGCCATGGACCAGCATTTGAACGCCTTTTTAAACCAGCATGGCCGCGTTATTGCTACGTGTTTTCAGGAAAAGATCCATGAAGATGAATACTTGCTAAGTGTCCCTAAAGTCGCTATGGAAGGGCTTTCTAAACACCTTGATCGATATGCCAAACTGAATCATTCAACCATTGTCCATTCAGATTATAAATCCTATATGGATATTGATTTAGGACGAATCCTTTTTACTCAAGAAAATAAGGAAAACGATATCTCACCAGATGAGTTTACTTTATATCGACTCGATAAGAAAATCCCTTTGATGGGCATTGATTTTCAAGCGGAAGAATTCATTTTAAATGTGGATGAATTTGCCTACATTTCATACACCAAAGGATGCTTTTTAGGCCAGGAACCAGTCGCCAAAGTCCACAACCGCTCCAAACCCAGCCGTAAGTTAGTTGTAAAATTCGAAGATGAATGTTCCCCAGAAGAAATTAACCGGATGACTTCAAAGATCAAAGACCCTGCAGGACGAATCAAAGGTTTTATTTTCACAGCTAATTAACCCTCCGCACATTTAAGCCATAGTTCATAGTTGAAGGTGAACTATGAACCATCACACCAAGTGGCATAGTTTATATATACCAGGTATACTTTTGGCAATATCTATGACTATAAATTCAAAGAATATATATAGAAAAATGCCCAGCCGAAGGCTGGTCAGCCTTTGGCTGATATTGGCCTTTTTAGTCAATACCTTTGGGCCAATTCCTTCTTACGCCCAAATTGATTTGCCTTTACCTGGGCAAATGGTTGAACCTACATCTGCCTATGCGCCAGCATTGGTTAAAGGTTTGGTCATTGATCCAAGCAAGCCATTGCAGATGGACTTTTTGATTGATCCTTCCCAAACATCCCAGATTAACAAGAAAGAAGAGTATCGTAAATTAGCCCAATATTTTCTAGCTGCTCTCACCGTTCCTGAAAAAGACCTATGGGTGAATTTATCCCCGTATGAAAAAGACCGTATAGTTCCCCAAGAATTTGGTAAGACCCAAATGGGTCGAGATCTTTTGGCCCAGGACTATATCCTTAAGCAATTAACTGCATCGCTCATTTATCCTGAAAAAGAACTTGGTAAAACATTCTGGAAGAAGGTTTACGCCCAAGCCCAAGAAAAATTTGGACGTACAGATATTCCAGTTAACACATTCAATAAGGTTTGGATAGTTCCTGACAAGGCAGTTGTCTATGAGAAAAGCAATGGGAAAAACGTGACTGCTTATATTGTTGAGGGACATTTGAAGGTGATGTTGGAGGAGGATTATTTAGCATTACAGAAAAATTTCGTAGGGGACGGGTCTCCCGTCCCTAATAAAGGCGGGGAAACCCCGCCCCTACGAAATCAAATCGGTTCCAATATCATCCGTCAAATCGTACTTCCCGCCATCGAACGCGAAGTCAATGAAGGTAAAAATTTCGCTAATCTTCGTCAGATTAACAACGCCTTGATTCTAGCCACATGGTACAAGAAGCGATTAAAAGAATCGATCTTAGGAAAATTATATGTGGATCAGAATAAAACACCAGGCATCGAATACCCCTCGCCAACCAGGGGACATGTTCAAACCAGAACAACAAAGAACGTGTCCCCAAGCACACTGCCAAACGACGTAGGTTTGAATGTGAAAGCGACCCAGAGTAATGAACCGACCGATGTAGAATACATCTATCACCAATACCTTCAAGCCTTCAAAAAAGGCGTCTACAACTACATCAAAGAAGAGCCCAATCCTATCACCCATCAAATCACTCCACGTAAGTATTTTTCTGGTGGATATTCTGCTACAGACGACCAAGGCAAAAGTTTCGTTTCACACCTCAAAACTATCACGACTCTTCCAAGCGCTGCTATAACCACTCTGGCTCAATCTCACCTGGACCGCGCGCAGGTGAGTTTTCAGGACACTGCAAAGCCAGACCCAGGCATGGCCAGTGGAGTGCAAGTAGAACAGTTGGTTCATTTAGCTGTTTTACCTGAACAGGAATTCTTTGAGCGAAGCTCTAATATTATCGAAGCGGCTTTTGCAAGAGGTCAAGAGACAATTAATCGAATGACGCAAGATTTTCAATTAAGTAAAGATACCGATGTATTAGAATCCAAGATCACAGAATTTTATGATTCACTGGTTAACTGCACCATATTCAATACTTCCCATGAAAGTGCCAATGTTTTATATATCGAAGAAATATACCGACGCAAAGAGCATATGGATGGTTTTATTCCTTATACCTACGATGGTTTTCAGTATTTCTCTAAACATCAGGAAAAATTATGGTTTAAGGAATCAATCGAACAATTGAAAGTCAATCTTGCTAAATCCGATTCGAGATTAACATCTCAGGAAATTAAAGATCTACTGGACAATGTTTTGCGGCAATATTTTCTGGTAGTGTTGGCAAATCTTTCATTAAGAGTATTTACGGATAAGTTAGATGACAACATGCAGGTCTTACAGCGAATCTTAGATCATATCCAGAGACAATCGAATCCTTCCCGAGTTTATGTTCAAGAGGCCTCTACCTTATGGGTCTTAGCGATATCTTCATTTATTGATCAAAATGTAGCTGATGAAACGTATGCCGAATTTTACAAAAAGATTTATGCTCCTTCAGTTGCGAAAAAGTATCAATTGGCTTTTGCCAAGATGAGTGTTAAAGCCAACGGCATGCATCTGCATTTATTCTTTGATCAAGATTCTAATAATAAATCATGGCGTCAAATATTAATAGAGAACAAAGTAGATATTATTTCGATTATTTTAGGGATGCAAATTCTTCTAAATAGATACCAAGAAATACTGCAAATACCAGATCCAACCGCGGATATTATTTATGAACGGAAAGAAATCGTTGAGGCGATAGCCATCGCTTTAAGCGGTAAATTATTACCATGGTTAAAGCATCAAATGGGTCCGCCTCGCAATAGTTGGAAGCCAGTTGATGAGAAGGTATATAGAGGTATTATTAAACTTAAAAGCCAACTTATTAAAGATATTATAAGTATCGATTGGCAAAAATCTTTTTCAACGCTAAAAGATCTGATATTTTTCCCACCGTTGGGTTTAATGACTATGTTTGAATGGAGATTGGCAAATCCTCACAGCTCTATAAGCAGTTATGAGCAGTTGATGACAGTCTTATCAGGAGATAATTCACTCAAGCGTTCCAATTTTGATGCTTTTTTGGCTGATAACGGTAAAGTCCAAACTCTTCAAGTTGAACCTATCCAAATCATCGAAGAAATTCTTGGACAGCTAAATAATCTTGGTGCAGATCTGCCAGATCCAGCCATGCTCGCTGTGCCCAAAAATCTTGATCGAGCACAAGTTAATCTTGAGGAATCATCTAAAGATGCTGCCATGCCAACGAGTTTAGATACGGTTAATGATCTATTGGATTTATTGGGTAAGGCAAACAAAGAAGGTACATTAATAAGTCAATGGGGCGTAGATGTTCAAAGCTATGCTAAATATAGTCAATTAGCTATTTATTACTTTATCAGAGATGTTGTAGCAAAGACCGGATTTGCCAAGCCGATTTCTGTACAAACATTTCCTACTAAGATTAATTCATTGTTTGGCTTACCTAAACATAGAGGAGGATTTGCTTTTAAGTATAACAGTCTAGCAAAGACACAATTTTTTGTACTAGAGGAAGTATTACAAGACTTAGACAGATCAGGGAAATTGATTGAATACGGTGGTTTAGAGAATTTGGATAAATTGGTCAAGTTATTACAATCAAGGGATACGAGTTCAAAATGGAATTTATCTTCTTTAACACCCCTTCTAAATAAAAATACTATAAGGATTATCTTAGGTCATGAAATTAAAGGCTGGACTATGCCAAGAATTGATATGAGTTATGACAATTTCGAAATCATTTGTCAATGGTTAAAGAAAAAGGCGGAAGAAGAGTTACGTGAGTATGGAAGCATGAAAGGTTTAATTCAACTTCTAGAAGAGATCAGTGGAGCTAGAGAAGGAGATCCATTAGCAACATTGAAAGGAATAAATTTAGGTCAATTGACTGGATTATTGAGCTCAACTAAGAACATTAAAGCAATTACAGGATATCAGATAGATCTTTGGTCCATGCCTAAAATAGATATGCCCTATGAGTCTTATGAGGCCATCAGCCAATGGTTGAAAGAGAAAAGTAAAGAGGAACTAAATAATTATGGAAGCATGGAGGGTTTAATTAAACTTATTGAAGAGATAAAAAATGCTACCGAGAAACAACCGTTAGCAAAGTTGAAGAAAATTGGTTTAGGAGGCTTAACTAGTTTATTGAATTCTCCAGAGAATATTGAATCTATTACAGGGTATTGGATAGATGATTGGAACATGCCAAAAGTTGCAATAAGTTTTGATCAATATGACAGTATTAGTGAATGGTTAAAGGGAAAAACCAAAGAACAATTACGTGAATATGGAAGTATGAAAGGTTTAATTAAACTTCTAGAAGACATCGATCGAGCTCGAAAAGGAGATCCATTAGTAACATTGAAAGGAATGCATTTAGGCCAATTGACGGGATTATTGAGATCATCTAAGAACATTAAAGCAATTACAGGCTATCAGATAGATTTTTGGGCCATGCCTAAAATAGAGCTAAGCTATGAACAGTATCAGACCATTAGTCATTGGATCAAAGAGAAAAGCAAAGTCCAATTAAGAGAATATGGCAATATGGGGGGGCTAATTAAGCTTATTCAAGAGATCGATAAGGCTGCTGAATTTGAGCCTTTAGGCCAATTGAAAGGAATATATTTGGGTCACTTGACTGGATTGTTGAATTCATCTGAGAATATTGAAGCTATTTCTGGACACAAAATAGATGATTGGGGAATGCCTAAGATGAACATGGGCTATGAAGAATATAAAATCATAAGTGAATGGTTAAAGAGAAAAGGGGAAGAAGAATTAAGTAGTTATGGAAGCATGGAAGGGTTAATTAAACTTCTTGAAGAGATTGATCATGCTGATAAGAAAGAGCCATTAGCCAAACTGAAAGGAATGTATCTTGGGGGGTTGACTATATTGTTGAATTCCCCAGAGAATATTAGAGCTATTACTGGATATCAAGTAGATAGCTGGGTCATGCCTAAAGTAGAAATGTCATATGAGCAATATAAGAGTATTAGTGAATGGTTAAAGAGTAAAACTAAAGAAGAGTTAGAGACCTATGGAAGCATGAAAGGTTTAATTCAACTTATCGAAGATATTAGAAAAGCCCCCAAACAAGACCCTTTAGCTAAATTGAGAGGCATGTATATAGGACATTTAACTGGATTGTTGAATTCACCAAATAATATTAAGGCAATTACAGGCTACCAAATAGACAATTGGGCCATGCCATTTGTACGCATGAGTTATGAGCAATATGAAGCCATTAGCGAATGGTTAAAAGGGAAAAGTAAAGAGCAATTAAGTGAATATGGAAGCATGGAGGGATTAACTAAGCTCATCACAGAGATCAATAAGGCTGGTAAATTAGATCCTTTAGCAAGATGGAAAGGTGTAAATTTAGGAAATTTGACTGGATTGTTGAATTCACCAAGCAATATTGAAGCTATAACAGGATATAAGATAGATACCTGGGCTATGCCAGTGGTGCAGATGAGTTATGAGCGGTATGAAGCCATTAGCCAATGGTTAAAAGAGAAAAGTAAAGAGCAATTAAGTGAATATGGCAGTATGGAGGGATTAATTAGGCTCATTAAAGAAATCAATAAAGCCAGTACACTAGAGCCTTTAGCTAAGTTAAAAAGGATAAATTTAGGAGGATTAACTGGATTACTCAATTCACCCAGAAATATTGAAGCTATAACAGGACATAAGATAGATACTTGGAACATGCCATATATGGTTGATACATGGGATCAGTTTATCAAGACTCATGGGATTAAAGATACTGCCATGACAGGAGAAGCAGTCGATGTGAGCAGGTTAATTTCAGATGTCCAAAATGAACCTGTTGTACGAAATGGTTTTTTAGCAGACTATCACGTAGCTTATGACGCACAGACTGCTCAGTTATATGGATGGCAGATGGATTTATGGCAAGCTCCCACCCCAGTAGATGAAGCTATGGTTACAGATTTAAAAGAGGACCATGAACGGTTTAAAGCTGCACTGGAAGGAACAACTGCTGAGCAAGTCCTTGAGGGCTTAGGCATTAGAGGCTTGGATCACACGGTTTTTATTAAGGCAGAAAAGACTCCTTTCGGAACTTTTAAACGCTATCGCATGCATTTGCCGTCTGCTCCAACAGATAGATATCCTCAAGGAACAGAAATACTCACCACAGAATTTAAAGCCAGAGAGGTGGATTTAATCATTGTTGATGATCGCCTGATAGGAATAGTAAGTGTTAAAGATAATAATAAAGGAATTGAGCCGGTAGGAGCCATCAATTTTAGTGCTTATTACGCGCCTTTATTTAATCAGAAAACTGCACAAGACCAACAAACTCTAATCAATTATTTCGATCAAATAGAAAAAGACACGAATATATTATCAAGTTATATCAATGATGTATCTTTGGAAGGGGTAGACTCTCCTTTAAAATCTATGCATGGGTTAGCATTTGTTGGAATTAATATGCAAGGAAAGCTTATCGTATCTTTGAATTATCAGAAATATTCCAGTGGAGAGTGGAAAGAAAAATGGCTTTTTCCTATTTTACCAACTGTGTATGTTCCTAATAAGGTCGCAGATGAGTCTTATTATCAAGAAATACTTAACAATACAAATATAGATATTAAGCCAGATGACGATGTTTTGATTGCAGGGCCTGGCAGTGGAATGGATTCTTGGCTGGCCGCACATCATACAAAGAAACCTATACATATTATTGGCATTAACCCTTTAGAAATCATTAACACCAAGTTAGTGGCCCGTATTACAGGATTTAATGTGGATTTCCAGCAGCATGATCGTTTGTTGCGTCAAGGTCAGCCTGTTTTTGGCGCTCAACGTTTTCAGCGTTTCTTATGGAATATGCCTTATGTGAGTCTTAATGAAAATGGAATTGGCAGATTTAGTAAGATCCATGACGGATATGCAGGTACTCAATTAATCATTGATCTAGCCAATGCCTTGCCACAAGTTTTAGATCCTAAGGACAATAAAATATTATTATGGAACAGAAAGATTAAGGGTTCTATGGCTCCGCAGCATAGTTTGGATTATGTGGATTCCATATTCACACAAGAAGGTTTTAAAGTCACTCTTTTAAGCCTTCTTAATGAGCTATTTACTGTCCATCTAATCCAAAAAGACCAGGCCATGTTAGTCAATCAAAAAGCCCCTGGGGGGATCGACTTAAATCCAGCCAATAACAATTTTCAGATTAAGAAAGATGCCAATGGAATTCCAATTCTGTTTTCCACTCAGTCTATAGATAACATCCGCCTCAAGGGCTTAACGCCCGTGGTTGTTAGCATTACTCCTGTTATGAATCTTCCAGAGGTTTTAGGCGTTGCTTCCTCGGTCTTAACAAATTAAGCTGTACCTAAGAAAAAACTTTATGTTAGAATACGAGCCGTTTTTATAAATCCTAACCTTTTATGGGAGTTTTTATGAACATTCGTACCAAAGCTGTTCACACCGGTGTGAACATTGATAAGACATTTAATTCCGTCATCACTCCAATTTATCCAACCTCCACCTTTTATTTCGACGAAATCGGCAAAAACAAAGGTTTTGATTACACTAGAAGCGGCAATCCTACCCGTGCCGCACTTGAAGCTAATATTGCAGCTCTTGAAGGCGGGGTCAATTGTTCCACCACATCAACCGGAATGTCAGCCATCACGGCTGTCCTTTTTTTCCTCAAACCAGGCGACCACATTATTACCGGGGATGATATCTACGGGGGAACATACCGCTTATTCAATGCAGTTCTTAAACCCATGGGCTATCAGTTTTCTTTCATCAACATGAGAGATTTAAAGAAGGTGAAGAGCGAAGTTAAGAAGAACACCAAGATGATTTGGATTGAAACGCCTTCAAATCCATTACTTAACATTATCGATATTCAAGCAGTGGTTGAGATTGCCAAGAAAGCTAGGGCACTCACAGTTGTTGATAATACTTTTTTATCTCCCTATTTTCAAAGACCTTTGGAATTTGGAGTGGACATTGTGGTGCATTCTACGACTAAGTATTTGAATGGCCATTCTGATGTGGTAGGTGGGGCAATCGTCTATGGTAATAAACAAGTCCAAGAACGCGGCCGATACTTGGTGAATGCTTTAGGCGTTTCTCAATCTCCGTATGATGCATGGCTTGTCTTACGGGGAGTTAAGACGTTGGTTCCTCGCATGGAAGTCCATCAGGCCAATGCCATTAAGATTGCTCATTTCTTAGAAAGCCATAAGAATGTTAAGAAAGTGTACTACACAGGTCTCAAGAGTCATCCTCAAGGAGAACTGATTCGACGACAGATGAAAGGCTTTGGGGCGATGTTGGCCTTTGAACTAAATACCAGAAAAGTTTCATTAAATACATTCTTCAAGAAGCTTAAATATTTTGCGCTGGCCGAATCTTTAGGGGGAGTCGAATCTCTTGCAGAAACTCCTTGGTTCATGAGCCATGCGTCCATGGGGCCAGAAGGGCTTAAGGCTTCTGGTATTACCAAAGAAACAGTCCGCGTTTCTGTTGGTATTGAAGATGCCGATGATTTGATTGCTGATTTGGATCAAGCGTTAAAAGGATAAAATATGAAATTATCAAATATTTTTGTAGGGGCGGCCCCCCGTGGCCGCCTTAATAAAGGGCAGACACAGGGGCCTGCTCCTACGATTTTTATTATTATGGTTTTGGTGACGTGTATTTGTCGTCTGGCATTTGCTTCAACCGCCGACATCGAAACCGCCATCATGAATAAGAATTATGAACAGGCCAAAGTTCTTGCGACAAGCCAATTAAAGTCTTCCTTAGATCCACAAGAAAAGATCCAAAGCGAATACTATCTGGGTTTAAGCCAGCTTAGATTAGGCCAGTATCCTGAGGCCCGAAGTGCTTTTCAAATAGTCATGTCTGTGACAGATTCCAAAGATCTTTATGATCGCGCCGCACTGGGAATGATTGAAGCGTTATATATTCCTGGATTTTATAAAGATGCTTTGAAAGAAACACAAAGTCTTCTTCGTAAAAGTCCCCACTCACCTTTCTTAAGCATAATTTATTTGAAACTTGCCCGTATCCATTTAAAAATGACTCAATGGGGACAGGCCAAGGAAGATTTGCAAAAAATCATTAAAGATTTTCCTCAAAGTTTGGAGGCATCTGTGGCGCGTAATCTCATGGAAGAAAAGGAGTATTTTGCTGTCCAGGTAGGCTCTTTCTTAGATCAACAAAAGGCGCAGAATTTACAAGAGCAAATCCATGCCAAAGGACAGTACGCGTATATTATTGAAACGACATCCAGCGATGGTAAGAAATTCTTTCGTGTGAGGGTCGGACAAATGGCTTCTTTGTCGGATGCACAAGCTCTGGAAGGTCAATTGACCCAATGGGGCTATCCCACTCTTATCTATCCGTGAAACCTCCTATCATTTTTATCGTCGGGCCAACAGCTGTAGGAAAAAGTGAAACAGCTCTTTTATTGGCTGCTTCTCTCAAAGGCGAAATCATTTCCTGCGATGCTATGCAGGTGTATCGAGAAATCAATATTGCCTCCGCCAAGCCTTCCGTCGATGAACAAAAGAGAGTGCCGCACCATTGCTTAAACCTGGTATCTGTCACGGAGAATTTCGATGTTGTTAGATATCGCAAGGAAGCTCTGGATGCCATTGAAGATATCTTAAGCAGAGACAAGCATCCAATCATCGTAGGTGGAAGCGGGATGTATATGACGGTGTTATTAGATGGTATCTTTGAAGAACCTGCCCGCGATGAAGTTTTAAGAAATAGCCTTCAGGAAGAACTCTCTAAGAATGGCCCTCACGCATTATATACACGCTTGCAAGAATTAGATCCTCAAGCAGCTTCAAAGATCCATATTAATGATGCCAAGCGTATCATTCGTGCTCTTGAAGTTGTACTGTCGACCAATAAACCTATTTCTCATTTGCAGCAGCAACGTCAGGGACTTTGGGGAAAGCATCCTATTTGTATATTTGGTTTAGAAATTCCTAGAGAAGAACTTTATAAAAAAATCGAAGAACGTATCGATCGTATGTTTGAAAAGGGATTAGTTGAAGAAGTCAAGACTATCTGGGAAAGTAACTTAAGTCTCACTGCTAAAACCCTAATTGGGGTGCCCGAAATCCAAGGTTACTTGAAGGGTGAGTACGATTTAGACCAGGCAAAATACTTAATGAAGCTGCATACGCGTCATTTTGCCAAAAGGCAGATGACATGGTTTAAGAGAGATAAACGGATTGAATGGATGAATGCAGGAGATTCGATTGGAAATGTTGTGGAAAAGATCATGGGAGAACTATGTCAGAAAAAATCCTTTTAGCCATTGTTGTTTTATCTAACAGAAGTAATTGGACGCCGCAAGATGAGGCTAATGAAATGACGGAACTTATTCATTCCTGCGGCGGGGAAGTAGTCCATACCGTGTTCTGTAAGACTCAGCCGCCAACAGCCAGTCATCTGATCACTCATGGCAAGGTAGAGGAAATTACAGCCCTTTGCAAGTTAGGAGGAGTGGACTGTGTAATCGTCAGTCATGATTTAAAAGGTGTGCAACAGAGAAACTTGGAAGAAGATTTTGGAGTCAAGACGATTGATCGCACACAATTGATTTTAGAAATCTTTGCACGTAATGCCAAGAGTATGGAAGGGAAAATGCAGGTTGAATTGGCCCAATTGAAGTATCGTCTTCCTCGTTTGACAGGACATGGTGTTGAGATGTCACGTCAAGGGGGCGGTATTGGAACATCAGGTCCAGGGGAGACAAAATTAGAAGTCGATCGACGTAGAATCAGCATGCGGATCATCAAACTCACCAAAGATCTTAAGCAGGTCACTCAAAGCCGTGAAATTAAACGTAAGAAACGTCAAGAGCAACAAGTCCCAACGATTGCCTTAGTAGGCTATACCAATGCTGGAAAAAGCACCTTGCTTAATGCGATCACTGATGCCTCGACGGTGACACACGATGGTCTTTTTACTACCCTTGATTCACTCTCCCGCCAAACAGTTTTGCCTAATCATCGTAAGATTGTCTTGACCGATACCGTTGGATTCATGCATGATTTGCCCCACGGGCTCATTGAATCGTTCAAAGCAACCTTAGAAGAAGTCAACCAAGCGGACCTTCTTTTGCATGTTATTGATATCAGTAATCCCAACTATAAGAATTTTTATTTGGCCGTAAATGCGGTCCTTGAGGAGCTCAAAGCTCGTGAGAAACCAACTATTTTGGTGCTTAACAAAGTCGATAAGCTGGATGAACCTAGCCGATTAAAAGAATTTAAGGACAAGCATGAGTGGCTGGTTGCAATTAGTGCCCTTAAAGGACAGAACATTCAATCGCTACTTTTAACCATCGAAGAAGCTTTGGGGGAGGGCTCTAAAGAAATTGACGTTCTTCTTGGAATATCCCGCATGGATTTGGTCAATGATGCCTATGCCCAAGGACAAGTCTTGGATGTCCAATACACACCCAAAGGTATACGTTTAAAAGCCATTCTGCCTTTGAAATTAGCAGGATTAATCACCAAACAGCAAGAATAGTCATAAGTATATATAATGCAATAGGTTATATCTTAATCAAAAGTCTTCGGTGAGCTGGCATATATAAATTATATATGTTACCTTTTAATATGTTCCCCAAGATTTGGTTATATACCCTTAGGATACTAGTTATTGTCATTTTTAGTATTGTGACAATTTGTCCTTATGGTTATGCTCAAAGAATTTCTGATTTACCAGTAGGGGCAATTCATGAATTGCCCCTACCAACAGGGAATGTTTCTTCTTCTTTGCGCGGCCTAAGATTCCATCCTAAAGAGCCGTTTAGGTTTGATTTTATATTGGATCAAGGGAATGAAAACAACCGTAGGGGTTTGATTCATCAAACCCAATCAGAGGGCATGATGAATCATGCCCCTACGGATATCGAACAAGAATCTACAAAATTAATCAAATATTTCCTCTCCACTTTAACCATTCCCAATGATCATCTATGGGTCAATTTATCTCCTTACGAAAAAGACCGTATGATCTCCACCGATTTTGGCCAGACCGCTATGGGGATGACATTGCTGGAACAAGACTACCTATTAAAACAAATCATGGCCTCCATGCTAGATCCGCAAAGAAAGATAGGACAAGAATTTTGGAAGAACGTGTATGCGAAAGCCTATGAAAAATTTGGAACTACCAATATCCCCATTAACACATTCAACAAAGTATGGATACTCCCAGATCAAGCTTCGCTTCTGGTCAAAGATAATACCGTGTGGTTATTACATGTGGATTTGAAGGTGATGTTGGAGGAGGATTATTTATCATTGAATAAAAATATCGTAGGGGCCGGGTCACCCGGCCCAAATCCTAAGGGCGGGGAGATCCCGCCCCTACGGAATACAAATTTCATCGCCTCCCAAATCATCCGTGAAATCATCCTTCCCGAATTAAAACGTGAGGTCAACGAGGGCCAGAATTTCGCTCCCTTACGCCAAATTGTCCATTCCATGGTCTTGGCTGCCTGGTATAAGAAAGAATTAAAGACGAGTTTATTGTCTAAGGTATATGCCAACCGTGGAAAAGTAGGGGGTCTTAAGAAAAAAGATGCCAAACAAGAAGAGAAGATTTTCCAGAATTATCTCAAAGCATACAAGAAAGGTGTGTTTAATTTTATCAAAGAAGAACCAGATGGATCATCTGGAAAGACAATTGCCCGCAAATATTTTTCTGGTGGATTTAACCCTCAAGAAGCATTAGATAAAGCCATGGTGTACCGTGACTTCGCTCAAGTACCTGTGAATGTCCAACGACAATCCATCCAAGAATTCTCTAAGGCCAACTTGTTTTTGGTTAAAAGCCAAATGAAGATTCAAAAATTTGATGCAGCTATGGCTCAGGGAGAACAAGAGGATGACGATATCGCTGACATTAAGAATATCGTCAACGGCTTTCCCGTAGATTCTGAGCAAAATATTGAAGATGCGATCAAAGCTTTGCAAGAACAGAGAGATCTTTTCGAAAGCATTGGGGGGCTTGATAGGGCAGTTGAATACTTGACTCAAAAGATCGAGGAGTTTAGAAAAAGATTAGAAGATATGAAAGCAAAGGCCAAGCAAGGAGGTTTTGGGATTAAAAAATACCAACAAGATTTAGAAGATTTAAATAGGAAAATGGATGAAATCCGTACTGAAATACAACAGAAGACAGCGGTATCTAAAGTCCTTTATGATGAACCTTATTTACTTCCAGAAACGGATGACTTAACTAAAGTAGCTGTAGCCATGCGAGAGGCGCACAAAGGCTTTTTGATTAATTATATTTTTTCATACAGAGTCAAAGGCTGGGAAAGATATATCAGTGTAGGAGGAGGCGGCAAAGCATGGGCGTTCGATGGGCAAGGCAATCTTCTTCAAGAGGATCCTCTATCTTCAGACATAGCTAAGGCACATAATGGTTGGGAAATTAGTTTTATTTTCTCATATGAATTTAGGGGACAAAAACGCCATATAAGTGGGGGACAAGGTGGTAAAGTTTACTCTTTTGATGACCAAGGAGTAATGATTAATAATGATCTCTTAGCGAAAGCTATTCGCCTGGCACACAGTGGTAGTTCGGTAATTTATTCCATTTTTACATATAAAGTTAATGGAAAGTCCGTATATATCAGTGCGGGACAAGGAGGTATTTTTGCTTTCGATGAACTAGGAAATAAAGTTGAAACACCTTTATTTAAAGCGATTAAAGATGCTCATGAAGGTTCATCCATTCGTTTTATTTCTGAATATGAAGTAGATGGCCATAAAAGATATATGAGCCTCGGTGCAAATGGTAAAGTATTTGCTTTTGATGAACAAGGAAATCCAATCAATGATCCCTTAGTCCAAGCCATAGCAAAAGCACACGGACCTAGGCAAACTCTCAAATCTCTTTTTACATTTGAAGTCCAAGGTCAGAAGCGATACATCAGTGTCGGAACTGATAGTCGAGCTTATGCCTTTGACCAAAACGGAATACGAATATTCGACTCATTCACCGATGATTCAAATATTAATTCTATTTTTACCTTGAATATGGATGGACGTCAACGTTTGATCAAAACAGAGGAGGGGCCATCTGTTTATATTTTTGGACAGGACAAACTCAAGAGTCCAGACCAACAGCAATTTTTGAAAGAGAAACAAGAATTAGAAACTCAACTGAAATCTTTAGAAGCTCACAAGATCGAATTAGAAAAATTAATCAGCCTGCACGAACAATTGATACAGGTGAAGGATCAGATTGAAGCTAAAAAGGTTCTTAGCAATCAACAACCCAAACAAATTCATAGAGAATGGAAACAACTTGCTGAAACAGAACCCGCTGCAAAACTGGCTGCTATATTAAGTGGAGCGCATGGATCTTTAGCTGTTCTATCTTTGATGCGTTATAAGGCTCCCAATGGAGATGAGCAAGTTCTTAGTATAGATAGAAATCACAGTATTTTGGTCCATAAGTTAGATGGGACTTCTGTTATAAGTGATTTAGCAGAAGCAATGAAAAGTGGCCCATATGTGTTTAACTCAACTATGCTTTTCGATCAAGGTCAAAAGGTTCTTGCTGTCGGGCCAGGTGGGATTGCTGTCGTTTATAAGTTAGACGGGACCATAGTTCAGAAGCATCCACTGGCTGAGAATATAAGAAGATTTCATGGGATTTCGCATATTTTCTCCGCAACACATTATCACGATGAGGATGATACCAAAATTCTTGTCACAAGTGGCAGGGTTTCTATTCATCGATTAGATGGAACAGTGATAAAGAATCATCCCTTAGAAATATCAATAGATAAAGCCCGTGGGGGCGATTCAATTAATCATACCTTTTTCTATCCCACTCAAGATAATAGCCCAGCCATTTGGAGTATAGGAAAACATGCTAAAGTTTTTGTTCATAAGTTAGATGGAACACGTGTAGAAAACGAACCTTTAGCACAACTCATTGAGAATGCATTTGCTGAAGGGGTTGATTGGCGCCCAATTCATTTTTTCAGTCTTTTCAGAATATTTCTTGGTCTTAATGACGAGCAAATCCTTGTTGGAGGACATACTGGCAAGATCTTTGCTTTGGGAAAGGAAGAAATCAGTAGCCAAAATCAACAGCAAATTTTGGAAGACAAACAAGAATTAGAAGTCCAACTGAAATCTTTAGAAGCCCAAAAGGTCCAATTAGAGAAACTGATCAGCCTGCACGAACAATTGCTGCAGGTGAAGGATCAGATTGAAGCTAAAAAAGCTCTCAGTAATCAACAGACTAATCAAGTTTATAGAGAATGGAAACAAGAGCTTATTGAGGATAAAGTCGTCGTGGCTGGAGGAGGTAACCAGGTCTTTGCCTTTGAACAGGATGAGAATAACATTCACAGTCAAACGATATCAGATAATTTTAAAGCAAAAGCCATCGCAATAACTCCCAATGGGAATTTTCTTGTGGCGGGAAATAACGAGGGGATAATTCATTTCTTTTCAAAAGATATTACGACAGGATTATGGAATCTATTCGACAAAGTAATGCTTATGACGGCAGGAAAAATCAATGCGATAGCCTTTTCCAAGACAAGTGATCTATGCATCGTCGTAGGCCAGACAGAAGTAGCGGTGTTCAAATACAGCTCCGGTGGCATTTGGCTTAGGGCTCCAGTAGAATCTTCAAGCAATATAGATTCAGTGGCTATTTCACCTCAGGGGGACTATTTTGTGACAATAGGCAATGGAAAACTTTTATATTGGACCTATAACAAAGCATCTAACCGTTGGGGTTATGAAAGCATAGCATCTGCCTCTGGAGCAATGGATATTTCTTCTGATGGAAATTCTATTATCATAAAACCAATCACGGGTGGCTTTAAGATTATGACAAGAAATCCTCAAACCCTTCAATGGACAAGTTTCGACCTCGGGGGAGCAGATTCATCTCCAAATTTTCTTCAACTTTCTCCTGATCAGAAATTGATACTTGTTATCTATGAGAATGGGGCGTGGGTATTTTCTGGGCCAGCAAGTGACACTGGTCTGTTGGTGGCGAAGAAGCTAAGTGGTCAAACACAAAGAATACTCTCAGGAAGATTTACGCCTGATAGCAAGTATTTGATTACCAGTGGTGAAGAGGGTGAGAATTTAGTATGGATGAAAGATGATGCCTCTGGTACATGGACAATTTCTAAATCTTTGCCTAGCCATTCAGAAAAAATAACTGCTTCAACTATTTCAGAGGATGGGAAATTTCTAATGAGCGTTGGTAAGGATTTAACCATTAAGGTCACACAGATAGCAGAATCTATGGCACCAACTAGAAAAGAACTTGAACTATTACCCCCTGATCAAATTATTCCTATTCAAGTATTGGAGGCACAGAAAGGTTTTTATAGATCGAGCGCTATAGCACCTGACGGGAGTTTTTTAGTAACAGTTAGGGATGAGGTAATAATGTGGAAGAATTCAAAAGGTCAATGGATTGATGGTCATCTTTTAGAAGGGCATGAAGGTGGTGTTAGATCAGTTGCCATTGCGCCAAAAAGTGATTTTTTTGTGACAGCTGGAGACGGTGGAAAGATTTTGATATGGATGAAGAAACCTGATGGTGGATGGGATATTCCAAAAATTTTGGATGGATTCAAGGGTAACGAAACCGTGCGATCAGTTGCCATTGCCCCAGATGGAAGTTTCTTTATAGCTACTGGGGACCATGCAAAAGTTTTAATATGGACTAAGGATGATCAAGGTCAATGGAATTGGAAAGCAGAAAAATTATTTTTAGGCGATTCGCGATCCATACATTCAGTTGCTATTTCCAAAGACAGCAAATTTTTTGTGACAACAGGGGATTATGGAGATCTTCTTGTGTGGACCAAGAATGCGATAGATGTTTGGGAAAGCTCTAAACAATCGCTGCCTAATCTTCACAATGGACCAGTTCGAGCTGTGGCTATTTCCCCTGACAATAGTTTCTTTGTGACTGTGGGATATGTGGGCCCTACGGAAGTTTCAGGAGAAGCCCTCATATGGAGTCTAGATTTATCGACTGGTCTATGGGTTCCAAAGGTTTTGCCTGGAATCACAGAACGTTTGGAATCGGTAGTTATATCACCAGACAATCGTTTCTTTGTCATCACAGGCGAAAAAGGCCAAGTTTGGATATTGACTCAGGATAAGAAAAGCAATGAATGGATGATTTATAAGAATCTTTCTTCAAAATTAAGAACAACAGTGTTTTCTGCAACAATATCCCCAGATGGAACTTCACTGATAACTACACGCAGGGATGGAATGGCTGTTGTTTGGAATGTGGCTAAGCTTGTTAAGCAAGCGGCAGATCACGAGTCTCTTGCAGAGACCAGGAAGAAATTGGAAGAACAAAAACATTTATTAGAAGAATTGATTGCCCATTACGAAGAACTTTTGTTAAATCATACTCAAATGGACCAAGCCAAGCAAAAAAAAGAGGAAATTGCGAAAGGCAGCCAGAAACAACTTGAGCTGTTACCTTCAGATCAATTCAAAATGGTTGACTCATTACCCACACACAAGGATTGGGTTAGAGCAAGCGCAATTGCCCCAAACGGAAATTTTCTAGTGACTATTGACGGAAAAGTAAGATTAAGGAATAAAAAATGGAATGCGGGAACTTCTAAGTTTGAATGGGAGTATCTATCTCTTCCCACTCTTAACCAAGGCTGGCAGGGAATGAGGTCAGTTGCGATCGCCTCTGATAGTAGTTTTTTTGTGACTGTAGGAGACTCTGGGAAAGTATTGATATGGACAAGCGATGCCAGTGGACAATGGTCTTTTAAACTTTTAGAAGGACATTTAGGGGATGTTAATTCGGTTGCAATTGCCTCCGACAATAGTTTTTTTGTGACTACAGGTGTTAATGGAGAAGTCCTAAAATGGAATAGAGATACTCAAGGCCAATTTTCCCCTAAAGAATCTTTAGATGGACATACACAAATAGTCACGTCAGTTGCGATCGCCTCTGATAATAGTTTTTTTGTGACTACAGGAGAGCAGGGAGAAATCTTTGTATGGAAAAGTGATGCCCAAGGGGATTGGCAAGGCGTGCAGCATCAATCGCTTAGTGCAAGTAGTCATGTAAGAATTCAATCAGTTGCGATTGCACCTAATGGTCTTTTCTTTCTGACAGTTGGATCTAAAACTGATAGAGGAGAAGTGCTATTGTGGACTCCAGATGCTTCAAGCAGACGATGGGTTTCAAAAAGTTTGTATGGAGGCACAAAATTACAATCGGTGGTTATATCACCGAATAGTCGTTTTTTTATTACAACTGGAGAACATGGACATATTCAGATTTGGTATAAAGATCAACATTCCAATGAGTGGCAATTTTATCCATCTTTTATTGCCCATCAAGGTAAAACAGTATTATCTGCCAGCCTATTCCCAGATGGGACCTCTTTGATCACCACAGGCCAAGATAGGGATGTCTCTATTTGGCAGGTGGCAAGAACAGTTGGGGATGAGAAAGATTTGAAAGACATTGAAGGGGCCATCACAACGTTGGAAGAACGTAAAAAACAATTGGAAGAATGGATCGCCCAGGCAGAGCAAAGATTAGCGCATATGAATCAACCTGTTCAGGTCGCTTTGCCGCCATCACCAGAGCCAGGAGCAGATGGAGAGGCTTTTGAATTGCCCCCAACAGACGATAGTTTAGAATTGGCACGAAGAATAGAAGATTATCTAAGAACAGAAAGAGTCACAAAATCCACTGATATTCATTCATTTAAAGTGTCCGAACCTCTTCGTGGATTGGCTGATTCTACCAGACAAATTATAGTTTACCCAAGTGGTCGATGGCCACATTTGTTCTCTATGAATATTCATGAACATAAGAAATCTTCATCGGGGAGTGGCATGACCCCAGAGCCGGTAAATCAACATGATTTCTTTTTTGATATTTCTTCTTCCGAGAGAATAAGATTTTCTTTGGATTCAGGCAAGATTAAACAGATGGGTTCTTCAGGAAGAACCACATCCGCTAATTTATGGTTTGCCATGAATGATGCGCATGCAAATTCTCATATTAATTATATTTTTATGTACAAAGTCAGAGGCCAACTGCGATTTTTAAGTATGGGAGAAGAGGGTAAGGTATTTGCTTTTGATCTTGATGGCAATCCCATTGAGGATGATCAATTGGTCAAGTTAATCAGAGCGAAATTTAAGAATGAAACCATTGCCATGGTCTTTGAATATTCCCTTGATAATGGTGAAAGAAGGTTTTTGGTTGCAGGAGGTCCTCAGGTAACACTCCATGTCTTTGGCCAAAAAGAAGCAAAAGATACTGCCCAACTGTCAGCCAAAACTCCAGGCGGGATCGATTTAAATCCTGATCATATGGCAATGAAAGTCAACCAAGAAGGTCAAGCCAAACTAGATTTAGCCATGGAAACTGCCCTCAACATCCATGGAACATTCACTGGCCTAGATCCCGTCATCCTAGAAATCATCTCTTTTCCTTTGCCTGAGTTTGTTAACTCACATCCTAGTTTGACAAAATAAATCATCTATGTTAAATTGACGCCTATGCAATTTCGACGAGTTTTCTTGATTTTACTTTTTAGTTTCTCTGTAATCTCTTCCGCACATGCTGTTTGGATTTGGACCCCCCAAAGCGGCAAATTCCTCAATCCCAAATGGACTGTTAAAGGTACACCCCAACAACAATTAGAATATGGCAGGGCTTTTCTAGAGTCCAAGAAATACTCTGAAGCCATTTCCGAATTTAAGAAACTCATTAAACATTATCCTCGCGCCAAAGAAGCTCCTGAAGCCCAATATTACATTGGAAAGGTGTACGAAGATCTGAATAAACCCTTTGAAGCCTATAAAGCCTATCAAGTGGTCATTGATAAGTACCCCTTTAGTGAACGTGCTGCAGAAATTGTTGAATTGCAATACCAGATTGGCAATCAGCTGCTGGAAGGGCGTAATAAGAGAGGCAAGTGGATTGAAGTGTTTGTAGGGGACCAACGGGTCATTGATGTCTTTCGTACTGTCATTAAAAATGCTCCTTATGGCAAATATGCGGCTATTTCTCAGTATAAGATTGGTTTATACCTTAAGGCTAAGGGCCTATATGACGAAGCAAGAGATGAATTTGAGAAAACTTTAAATGATTATCCTAATAGTGAATGGGCCAAGGCAGCGCAGTTTCAAATTGCCATGGCAGATACAAGCCGCTCGTCTAATCCTCAACATGAGCAAAAAACAACTCGTATGGCAATCGATGGTTTCAAAGAATTTGTTAAAAGCCATCCGGAAAGTGAGTTGACCTCTCAAGCTAAGGACCAAATAGGACGTCTTCGCAATAAAGAAGCTGAAAATAACTTTGTTATTGGTCAGTTTTATGAAAAACAGAAAAATTTTAAAGGGGCCAGAGTTTATTACAATACCATCGTAAATAAATACGCTGATACCAAGGTAGGTCCCAAGGCTTTGGCTCGTCTTAAAATCATTGGTGATAAATAATGCATCGTGTGTTTCCTTTTTTGATGTTTCTTGTTCTGGCTTTATCGGGATGCGGCTATACCACAGGTTCTCTTTTACCCTCTAATTACAAGACCTTGCACGTCGACCCAATTGGAAACAAAATAGCTTTTGTTAACGAGAATAACAACACTTCCTATATTCCTCAGCTAGAAATTAAAGTCAGAACGGCCATTATAGACCGCTTCCAACTAGATGGTCATTTACGTTTGGAAGATTCTGGGACCAGTGACCTTGTTCTTAAAGGTGATTTGACTGCGTTTGAACGGGATGATTTAAGGACGGATGATAATAGGAATGTACAGGAATATCGACTTCGCATCACAGTATCTTTAACAATGATGGACAACACAAATGGGCAGGTATTCTGGAGCGAGCCATCTTTAGTTGGGGAGTCCACCTATTTTACCAGCGGTCCTCAGGCGAAAAGTGAAACACAAGCGATCAATGACACGATGACTGATCTTGCCCGTAGAGTTGTTGAACGTACAATCGAGAATTGGTAAGCTTCCATCCCAAGAATTAAATAACATAGCGAGGGAACAATGATCTATATACTCCTAGGTGAGGATGCCCAAGCTAAAGACAACAAAATCTCTCAAATCAAATCTTCTTTAATTCCAGACCCTCAAGCCATACCTTTTGATTTTGAGTCCCTCGATGCCCAGCATTTATCAGCCGCAAATTTAAAGAAATCATTAATGGCTTTGCCTGTCATTGCCAAGAAGCGCCTGGTTTTAATACGTCATGCCCAACAATTAAAAAGTGATCCAATTAAGGTGCTGGAATGGTTTTTGGGGGAATCTTGCGAGGATTGTGAGATTATCTTGGAAGCCTGGGGAAATTTAAAGGACGATTTTTCGGCTATTGTTTCGAAGGCCAAAGTATTTAGTTTTGGAATAACTCCAGAAGCTAATATCTTTGATATGACTAAGCTTATGGCCAATCGAAAAACGACAGAAGCACTCAAAATGTTAGATGGTTTTTACGATCAAGGAATGTATCCTTTACAAATGATGGGAGCACTTGTGTGGTATTGGGGTAAAGAAGGTAAGGCTCTTGGGACCCAGAAATTTCAAAAGGGTCTAAAAGCTTTAGAAGAGGCGGATTATAATATCAAACGCAGCCGTTTAATTCCCGAATATGCTTTAGAAAAGCTGGTTGTTGAGCTTGTAGAAATTCAAAAAGGACTCTCCTAAATATGGTTAGAAGAGCCCTTTTGATAAAAATACGAATAAGAAATTATTTTGAAGCAGCTAAAAGTTTAGCGAAACGAGACTTACGACGGGCTGCTGTTTTTTTGTGTAATACGTTCTTTTTAGCAGCTTTATCCATTTTTTTGTAAAGTGTTTTGAGAAGTTCTGGTCCTTTAGCTTTGTCGCTTTGGACGGATGTAATGAAGGATTTGAGGGTCTTTTTTAAATCAGTTTTGATATCTAAATTCTGCATACGGCGTGTATGGTTTTTTCTTAGTTCTTTAATAGCGTTACGACGTTGTGGCATTTTTATTCTCCAAGGTAAATTTTTAACGAACAAGGCGGTTAATATACCAAAGACCATTTTTTATGTCAACAATTAAATCTACCTCTAACCGTTCTAGAAAGCATTTGGTCAAATCCACTGCGCTTATTTCTGCTGGGGTAATGACTTCACGTATCTTAGGCTTTGTCCGCGACGTACTATTAGCCCATCTTTTAGGAACAGGAAGGATTGCAGAAGCCTTTTTTGTGGCCCAGAGAATCCCTAATATGCTTAGGGATTTGGTAGGAGAAGGGGCTGCTAATGCGGCTATTGTACCTGTTTTAACCGAATATCAGCAAACAAGGACCAAAGAACAATGGAGAAGCCTAGTTAACGTGCTTTTGGCTTGGAGCACCATCATTTTGACATTGTTAACCGTGTTGGGCTTTATATTAACCCCTTGGATTGTATGGGCCATGGCTCCGGGCTTTCTTGGCAGTACTTCCCAGTTTCAGTTAACGATTGATTTAACTAGGATCATGTTTCCTTATTTAATTTTAGTGGCCTTAACAGCCATTCAAATGGGTGTTTTATATACCCTAAACTCTTTTACAGCACCGGCTTTCTCTTCTTGTCTATTAAACATTGCAATGATTATCAGTGTTTGGGTAGCTTCCTATTTCTCATGGGCTGCCGCTTACATTTTAGCGGTGGGGGTTGTGTTAGGGGGTATTTTTCAGCTGCTTTGGCAGCGCGAAGCCCTTAGAAAACAAGGGTTTGAATGGAAATGGCCCAAAAAATTGTACCATGAAGGCATGACCAAGATTGCTAAACTTATGGTGCCTCGTTTGTGGGGTTCTGCGGTGTACCAGATGAATATCTTTATTGATACTCTTTTTGCATCATTGAGCTTTATTGTAGGGGCAGGTGGTATTGCGGCGATTTATTTTGCTAATAGGCTTATTCAGCTTCCTTTAGGTGTCTTTGCCTATTCGATGAGCAATGCTTCATTGCCTTCTTTATCAGCTTCTGCAGCAGAAAAGAACTTGGGAGAGTTTAAAGAAACATTATATTTTTCACTAAAGAACCTATTATTTATTCTTTTACCTTGCATGGTTCTCTTTTTCTTTCTTTCTCCTTTGATGGTACAAATTATATTTGAACGAGGCGCCTTTAATCAAGATTCCACAAAAGTTACATCTACTGTTTTGCAGTTTTTAAGCCTTGGACTACCTTTTTTTGGAGCCTCACGAATTTTATTGTCTGGGTTTTATGCATTGCAGGATACTTCAACTCCGGTTAAGTATGCGACATATGCGCTTTTTATCAATTTATTTTTTAACGCAACCTTGATGTTTCCACTTAAAATTGGAGGGATTGCTTTAGCTAGCAGTATATCGGGACTAGCCAATTTTCTTATGTTATACTTGACCATGAAGGACCGATTAGGCGCATCTAAAGGTGAGCTTAAGAAATTTGCGTTACGCATCATTCCCTGTGTAGTCATGATGGGGGCCATGATGTTTTTGTTTTTAACCATATTATCACTTTCAGGCTTATCAAAACTCATAGTAGTAGGGGCAATTGGTGTTTTTACCTATCTGCTATGTTGTTATTTTATGAGAGTCTCTGAAGTAAGGCCATTATGGAGAGCATTCAGGGCACAATTAAAGAAAAGATTAGGAATCTCCCTCTAACGAGCGGGGTTTATCTATTTAAAGACGCAGACGGTAAGATTATTTATATTGGCAAGGCCGTGTCTTTAAGAAAAAGAGTTGAATCCTATTTCCGCAGCAATCAACAAAATCTCAAAACTGATCTTTTATCTGAACGCATCATTGATATAGAAACCCGCCTCACCTTTTCTGAAGCTGAAGCATTACTTCTCGAAGCAAGTTTAATCAAAGAGCATCAGCCCAAATACAATATTGAATTAAAAGATGGCAAAACTTACCCTTATATTCAGATTACTAAAGAAGAATTTCCCTTAGTTTCAGTTATCCGTATGAATACTCGAAAGAATCCGGCCATCAAAGCAGATTATTATGGCCCTTATGTGAATCCTGCTTTGATTCGTGAAGCATTAACGATCATTCGAAAGGTTTTTCCTTTCCGCAGCTGTGAGACATTGCCAGATAAGCCATGTTTGGATTTTCATATTGGGTTATGCCATGCGCCTTGTGTGACAAATATCACAAAAGAGGAGTATCAACGCAATATTCGTTTTGTCCGAAAGATTCTGGAAGGGAAAAAGGACGATCTGTATCAAGACCTGCAAGAGCAAATGCAGGCACTCTCAAGCAAGAGAGACTATGAAGGGGCCAGTAAGATTCGAGATCAAATTCGGGCCATAGGTGCCTTATATTCAGGGACCAAGGACATCAATTATTTTAAGGAAGCTGAGCAAATTCAAAGGGCCTTTGGCTTAGAACAAGCTCCAAGCCGTATCGAATGTTTTGACATTTCCAACATCATGGGCAATCAGGCGGTTGGATCTATGGTGTCTTTCCTTAACGGTAAGCCAGATAAGAGCAATTATCGTAGATTTAGAATCAAGACAGTTGAAGGAATTGATGATTTTAAGATGATCGCAGAAATTGTCCGTCGCAGATACACCCGTTTAAAGAATGAAGGGCGCCCTTACCCAGATATGATCATGATAGATGGGGGAAAAGGTCAATTGGCAGCTGCAGTTGGGGTCCTAAAAGAACTAGATGTGGTCATTCCAATCATTTCTTTAGCTAAGCGTGAAGAAGAAGTCTTTATGCCAGGTAAACGCAGCAGCATTGTGCTCCCTAAAGATTCATTGGGGCTTCAACTTTTGCAAAGAGTGAGGGATGAAGCCCATCGCTTTGCGATCACATACCATAGAAAACTTAGGGGAAAAGATTTTCTCAGCGATTAAAACAGTTCCATTGAAATGACTTGGAGAAAACCTCTTGACCTTGACTATGGGCTATGTTAGATTTTTACCTTCAATTTGCTTAAAGTGATCGTGTTTTAAAGGAATATCTATTTTTATTAGATTTTAACATTGAGACGTCTGTTAACGTATTAGATTCATCGAAAGGAAGTTAATGGCTGAGCCTATTGAACATTCGTCCCACCACACAACCAAACCTGAAGACCGTATTCCTCTTTTTCAAAAAACTATATATAGCATTGGTGCTCTTGTTAATCAGATGCAGGCAGCTGCTCTTTCTGCCATGGTTCTTGTGTTGAATCTTGGTTTAGGGATGAATCCAGCCTTAGTTGGTTTAGTCGGTACTATTCCTCGTCTTCTCGATGCTTTTACAGATCCTCTAGTTGGATATACTTCAGATAATACTCGTTCGAAATGGGGCCGCCGCAGACCATATATGTTTTGGGGTGCGCTTATTTCTGGACTTTTATTTGCCCTGATGTTCCAACTGTATAAATCAAATGGGGAAATGTTTAATTTTTGGTATTTTTTAGTGATCCAATGCTGTTTTGTTGTTGCTTTTGCTTTTTATGCGATTCCATGGATTGCTTTAGGCTTTGAAATGTCTCCTGATTATCATGAGCGCACACGTCTGCAGGGGATGGGAAATACAATTGCTCAACTTGCTTGGCTGCTTTCTCCGTGGCTATTCACATTTATGTACACAACAAAGGATGTTGTTGAAGGAGCACGTAATCTTGCGATCATGTTCGGTGTTTTTATTGCCGTTGGAGGTATTCTTCCAGCCATTTTTAACAAAGAGAAATTTACGACTTTCCCAAATCCAGTTAAAAAACATGTCCTTAAAGACTTTTTTAGCGGTTTCAAAATTGCTTTGAAAAATCGTCCATTTGTTAAGCTTTGCCTCATGACATTCTTGATCTTTAACGGATTCATGCTGGCATCTGCCTTTACATCCTATGTGATCTTCTTTTATGATTTCGGTGGTGATTACGGGAAGGGTGGCGCGTTACTTGGTTGGTTTGGAACAGTGACGGCATTAAGTAATTTCTTATTTGTCATTCCTTTGATTACGTGGATCGCGACCAAAATAGGAAAAAGAAATACTTTTTTAATCACCATTCCTCTGTCGATTGTGGGTTATGCGCTTAAATGGTGGGGGTATAATCCCGAACATCCTTATTTATTACTCGTAGCGGCTCCCTTTATAGCCTTTGGTTTAGGCTCCGTTTTTACCATTGTCAGCTCCATGCTAGCGGATGTGTGTGATTATGATGAGATTCAAACCGGTGAACGTCGGGAAGGCATGTTTGGAGCTATTTACTGGTGGATGATTAAATTAGGTCAAGCTGCGGCATCGTTGATTTCGGGAGTTTTACTTAATATGACAGGTTTTGATATTGCTTTAGGCGGCCAGCAAACGGAATCCGCTCTATTTTATATGCGACTATTTGATATCGGTATTCCGATCGTTGCATCATTAATAGCAATTTATATTATTTTGACTTTTGATATTTCTGAAGATAAGGCTTACGAAATTCGTAAGGAATTAGAGAAAAGAAGAGGCAAGACATAAATGCGTAAACTGATTACTTTGAGCATGTGTTGTATTCTGGTTGTTTTGGCTGGGTGTGGAAAGTCAAGCCAACCAAG
Organism: Candidatus Omnitrophota bacterium; assembly: GCA_044225175.1. Lineage (GTDB taxonomy): Bacteria > Omnitrophota > Gorgyraeia > Zapsychrales > Fredricksoniimonadaceae > JACQCF01. Next base: position 394,541 of record JBGAJA010000002.1, read on the forward strand.
TAATAAGATTGTTCTTTGGCATTGGATGACTGATCGTAATGACACTCTTCAAAAACTCGCCCAACAATACAAACAAGAAACAGGTATTGAAGTTAATATTCAATTATTCGCTCCTTCCGAGTCCTATTCTCAAAAAGTCATTGCTGCTGCTCAAGCCAATGTTCTTCCTGATATTTATGGGGTTTTAGATAAGAAATCTATTGTTGCCGATTTTATTAAAGCCGGCTTAGTCTTGGATTTAGCTGATGACATGCAGGCAGATGGCGGCAAGTGGAAAGAATCTCTGTTTGAAAAAGCAATTGCTGATAAAAGTTTTAGTCCCAATAATATCTATGATGTGAAACCAGGGATTTACGGGGTCCCCATTGATGTGACCAATCAACAAATGCTTTATAATAAGAAACTTTTGGCTAAGGCAGGAATCTCAGCACCGCCCAGCTCATATGAGGACCTTATTAAAGCTGCATTAGCTCTTAAGCGCGTAGGTATTACTCCATTTGTTTCTGGTTGGGGAGAGCTTTGGTTGTTGGATTGTTTCGCATCAAATTATGCTTTTAATATTATGGGTGAAGAAAAAGTTTTTGCCACCTTCCGTGGTCAAGTCAAGTATACAGATTCAGATTGGATCAAAGTTTTTAATATGTTTGCTGAATTACGGGATAAGGGCTTTTTCATGGATGGGATAGTGACAAAAGGGAATAAATTTGCAGAACAAGATTTTGCTTTGGAACGTGCTGCTTTTAGTTTTAATGGGTCATGGTGTGTGAATGTTTATCAGGTAATGAATCCAAATTTAGATTATGGGGTCATGCCACCGCCTCCAATTTCGAATAAAAATCAATTAAAGATTTGGGGAAGCGCAGGTTCTTCCTTTGTTGTTAATGGGGGATCTCCAAATAAAGATAAAGCTGTTGCCTTTTTAAAATGGTTAACTGCCAAAGAACAACAAGTTGTATTAGCCAAAGAAACAAATAACCTGCCTTCTAATAAAGAAGCTTTGAAGGTTATCTCACCAATTTTAGGGGAGTTTGCTAAAGGAATGGATCAATCCACGCATCCGAATATCTGGCCATTAAATGAACATCCTTTAGTTAGTGAAGCTTTTGACCGAGGATTACAATCCATTATCATTGGCGAGAAGACTCCTACACAAGTCGCTAATGAGGTCCAAAAGGTTAAAGATCGACAAATGGCTGTCCAAAGGAAATAGTTCTAATGAAATCAAAAGCAAAAGCTGCTTTTCTTTTTAAAGACAATCTGCAAAATTTTTTATTTGTTCTTCCTGCCTTCGCTATTTTCTGTATTTTTTATATTTTCCCTTTCATCAATATGATTTTTCTTTCCTTTCATGAATGGAGGGGGATTGGTCCTATGCATTTTATAGGGCTTGAGAATTATAAAGAATTAATGGGAGACAAATTGTGGTGGGATTCGATTTGGCATGCAGGTTATATAACTTTAATCGCCCTGACATTTCAAAACGCCCTGGCTTTTGCTTTAGCCTTAGCGTGTGATCGAGAAATTAGAATGAAGCGCTTTTACAGCGTAGTATTCTTTATCCCTCCTGTCTTGTCTGAAGTAGTCGTAGGACTGATTTGGAACTGGATTTTAAATCCCCAAATGCAAAATGGTCAGCATATCGGGTTATTAAACCATATGTTGTATAGTACAGGGTTTCCTCAGCTAGTGCATAATTGGTTAGGAGACCCTAAAACAGCCTTGACGACCATTGCAATTGTCAACAGTTGGAAAGGATTTGGATGGGGTTTCATCATGCTTTTGGCAGGTCTTCAAACCATTGATAAGCAGCTGTATGAAGCTGCCAAAATTGATGGCGCTAATGCTTGGAAGACATTTACAAATGTAACCATACCTATGATTTTACCAGTTATGCTAGTTGTTGTTGTTTTGACGATTCTAGGATGTATGCAGGTTTTTGTTTTGATTCTGGCCATGGTGAATGAAGGACTAGTTAACCATACCGATGTTCCCGTGACGCGAATTTTATCAGCTATGACAGGAACGAATCGTTTTGGTTACGCCTGTGCGGAAGCCATGATTTTTGGGGTGATTCTCGTTTGTATTTCATTTATAACTAAAAAATTGTCAGATAAAGTCAAGCAGGTATAACATGAATCAATATAGATTTTTTGGATTAACTAAGTCGACGATTATTCATATTTTTTTATTAAGCGTTGCCTTCACGTGCCTGATGCCTTTACTTTGGATGTTGAGGTGCTCTTTGATGACCAATGACACTGTATTTATAGATAAAAATATTATCCCACAGCACTTAAATTTCAATAATTTTGCCGTAGCCTGGACTAAAGGAAATTTCTCGGTTTATTTCTTGAACAGTATTATTTATACCGTCTCAGTTGTAGGTGGAATACTCCTCATATCTTCATTAGCTGCTTTCGCTTTTTCACGTTTAAATTTTCCTGGTAAAAATATTATTTTTTATGTTTTTGTGGCTGCCATGATGATTCCTTTACCGGGCTCTTTTGTGGCATTATTTGCCATTATGAAAAATTTAGGGCTAGTTAATAATCGCTTTGGTTATATTCTGTGCATGATTAATGTAGGGCTTTCGATGAGCATTCTATTATTAAAAACATTCTTCGATCGAATGTCCCATGATTTAGAAGATGCTGCGCGTATCGATGGATGCAGTAAAATTGGTATTTGGTGGCATGTGGCGTTGCCGCTTGCTCGTCCAGCCATTGCTGTTATTGTTATTTTTAATTCTTTAATTGTCTGGAATGAGTATATTCTGGCTTTTTTGCTTTTAGGCGATTCCCAATTAATGCCTTTGCAAAGAGGGCTTATGGTTTTTCAAGGAGCCAACAGCACAGATTACCCTGTTTTAATGGCAGGCCTCACCATGGCCACCATACCCATTGTTATGATATACTTAAGTATGCAAAAACATATCGTTAAGGGATTGTCTTCAGGAGCGGTGGTAGGCTAATGAAATTTTCTCTTAAAATCCTTATCTGTCTATTATTAACTGCAGTGCCAAGTTTTGCTCAGAATCCCTCTGAGCAAACTCCTGGTTCTCCCCGTGCTTCACACGAAATTGTTCGTTTAGCTTGGGAAGCTTCCATCAAAGATGACCTCAAAACCATTTCTTCCTTAGTGGATGAAATGTTAAAAAATTATGGTGATGCATCTGTCTTACAAGCCTCACGACTGACTGCCTTTCCAACTCGAGAAAATTATAAAGATTATAAGATCATGTCAGATGTTGCAACCGCTCTCTTTATTAAAGCAGAGGCCCTGAGGAATCAAGGAAAAACGGAGGAAGCTAAAGAGCAATTTAAAGAAATTATTACAAAGTATCCCTGGGCCCAGAATTTTGATCCATCTCGAGGGTCTTATTGGTCTGTGGCTGAGAAATCCAAGGCAAGTATTGATCTATTAAATGGAATTGCCCCTGTAGAGCCTCCAGTTAAAATTGCTCCTAAGACTAAACCAACCATAGCCTTTCCTGGAGAGAAGGTAGTCGATTATACCAAATATGGAGAATTCATAAGTCCTGGCACCAAGGACTACCACTATCAAATCAATGATCGTAAAAAATTAGCTGCAGCAGTAGGGGAGGGCATTTATCCTAATTTATCCGATATTTATGCCGATCCTAATTATAAGAAAGTATTAAAAGAAGGTCGTTTAGAAGGGACTCCTTGGGATTTTATCAATACAACAGATTTAGAGGCTGCTTATTATAAATGGGCCACGGCTTCTGAACCTTGGGGTGTTAAGTTGTTTTATATCGGAATTGTTCTAGAAAAAGCCAAGATGTATTATGAGGCTATTAAGTGTTATCAAGCTTTGGTGGTTCATTATCCTGGAACATTAGCATGGACCTACTGGCATACTCCTTGGTTTCCTGGGCAGGCAGCTATTTCAAAAATCCAGCATTTGATCCGCCTTCATCCGGAATTAAAACTTAAGTTTACTAACGCTAAGATTCAAATTCTAAATTCTTTTGATAATAATCCCGACAACAAATTTCCTATTACTTCCCCAGGGGAATTGCGATTATTAACAACTAAAGAATTAGCAAATAAAGGGGCAGAAATTGAAAATCCTAAAGTGGCATTAGGAGAGGAAGTTAGAAGTCTAGGCAAGGGTCCTGTTCGTTTTGCAAAGTATGCGAATGGTCATTGGCAGCTTCTAGTAAATGATAAGCCTTATTTAATTAAAGGAATTACGTATTCACCTACCCCCGTTGGACAAAGTCCGGATAAAGGTACTCTTCGAAATTGGATGGACATTGAACCTAATCCAGCATTTACTGCTTGGATGGACAAGAACAAGAATAATAAGCAAGATCCTAATGAGCCAAGTGTAGGCGATTTTGCCATGATGAAAGAAATGGGATTAAATACATTGCGTATTTATCATCAACCCATGAAGCTCAATAAAGAGTTCTTAAGAAAAATGTACGAAGAATACGGTTTTAGAGTGTTAATGGGTGATTATTTAGGTAAGTATGCAATTGGTTCAGGTGCTACTTGGTCGGAGGGAACGGATTATGGTAATCCTGTTCATCAGCAAAAGATGATGGAATCTGTTAAAGAAATGGTCATGGAGTTTAAAGATGAGCCCTATATTTTGATGTGGTTATTGGGTAATGAGAATAATTATGGGGTAGCATCCAATGCAGACAAGAAACCCGATGAATACTTCAAGTTTTTAAATGAAGTGGCTTTAATGATTAAATCAATCGACCCCAATCACCCTGTTGCTGTTTGTAACGGAGATACATTATTTTTAGATAAATTTGGTAAAGATGCTCCAGATGTGGATGCCTATGGAGCTAACGTTTATCGTGGCGATTATGGATTTGGATCATTCTGGCAGCAAGTCGCTGAAGCGTCAGATAAACCAACCTTTATTACAGAATATGGTGCTCCTGCTTATAGTGGTGCAGGTTTAACGCCAAAAGAAGCTCAAGACGCACAAGCAGAGTATCACAAAGGCAATTGGTTAGATATTTATTATAATAGTGCGGGATTCTCAGAAGGACAAGGTAATGCAATAGGAGGATTTACTTTTGAATGGGTAGATGAATGGTGGAAGAACTATGAGCCCTCTAGCCATGATACTAAAGCGGATGCGGTTGGGCCTTTTCCAGGCGGTTACTACTATGAAGAATGGTTTGGGCTTTTTGGCCAAGGTAATGGTAAAAACAGTCCCTATCTACGCGAACCTAGGAAAGTGTTTTATACCTATAAAGATCTTTGGAATTAATTTCTTCCCACAGGTAATGCAAACTTGCCAAAGGGTTCCTAAATAGTTTATACTTATACAAAGCTCTAGAAGATTAAAAGCAGGTATCTTGCTGGACCAATCCAATGTTTAACTAATTAGTCAGGAGGAAGGTATGAAGAAGTTGTTAAGTTTTTTCTTAATGGTGATGATGACATCCGTAGGGTATGCTCAGATGGATGCTTCAGAAGTTAATAGTTCCAATACACAAGCTTCAGCAGAGGCAAATAATAATGCTGATGAAGTTTTTGCAGAGACAGCACAAGGTAATAGCGCCGCTGCTGCCCCTAAAGCAGTTGCTTATAATTTTGGTGATTACCGTTCAACCACCCTAGTCAGTAAAGCTTGGGAAGCTCTTGATAAGAATGATATCGAGGCTGTCTTGGCTTATACGAACAAATGTATCGAATTGTATGCTGAACAAGCCCGCAAAATGCAATCCGAACTCAAAGACTATCCCGCAGGAAACAATGATGATATTTTTAAGTTGTGGGCTCTTAATGATGTAGCTACCAGTTATTACATCCAAGGCGAGGCTTATCGCAAAGCTAATATGAAAGATGAAAGTAAAGAAGCGTATAGCAAGCTCATCAAAGACTTTACGTTTGGCCAATGCTGGGATATTAAGGGTTGGTTTTGGAAACCTGCCGAGGCTGCTAAAGAAAAATTAGCCATGATTGAAAGCGGAGTTAATTTAGATTTTGGTGATTACTCTTCTACACAATTAGTTCAAAAAGCATGGGCTTCAATGGCGGCCAATGATTTAAATGCAGTGGAAGCATATGTGAATAAGATCATGGAATTATATTCTGCCAAAGCAAAAGACATGCAAGCTTCTTTGAAAGAATATCCTTATGAATCCAAAGAAAAGACTAACAGTTACTGGGCTCTGAATGATGTTGGAACAGCCTTATTTGTTCTCGGCGAAGCTTATCGTCAAGCTGGAAAGAAAGAAGAAGCTGCCGACGCATATAAGAAGTTAATCGATGAATATTTTTATGCTCAATGCTGGGACCCCAAAGGTTGGTTCTGGAAACCTGCAGAAGCCGCTCAACAAAAGTTGGGTGAAATGACAACCTCCGCTTAATTAAAATTATTTCTATCCCTCTCTGTTTATTTAAAAACAGAGAGGGATAGAATTCTTAGAAATGGTTTTTATGAAGAAGTTGTTGGTATTAGCTTATCTGATTTTTGTTTGTCCACTTTTTTCAAACGCCCAAAGCAATGATGTAAAACCTTTTGCTAAATTTATTGTCTACCAAGATAAAAATTCCCCTAATCGTTTTGTCCCATCAGGTTACATGCCAACTGGAGAATGCATCAAGATGGAAGATGCATGGACCAAAGATTGCTATGAAGGTAAGACGTGTATTCGTGTAACGTATGATGTCCAATGCTCTTTAAATAGTCGACACTGGGCAGGGGTTTACTGGCTTCATCCGGCTGATAACTGGGGTGATAAAAAAGGCGGATTTAATTTAAATGGGGCTAAAAAGTTAGTGTTCTGGGCCAAGGGTGAAAAAGGGGCAGAACAAGTTGCAGAATTTAAGATTGGCGGTATAGGAATGGGACGTGATTATCCAGATTCTGATAACGCAAGTATTGGACCTGTTATTCTAACTAATCAATGGAAAGAATACTCTATTGATCTGCGCGGTAAAGATTTATCTTCCATCAGCGGTGGTTTTGCATGGATTGCAAATGTGGATGGCAATTCTGAACCATGCATCTTCTTCCTCGACGATATTCACTTCGAATAATATTAAAAATATATTTAAATCTTCTTGTGTTGGGACTTTGCGTTTGTTATATTCGTAATTAATTAAAATCTTCTTTTTGGAGGCATTATGTCCCAAGCTATTCGAAATATTGTTATGGTGTTAGCAGTCCTTTTGGTCATTACTATTGGACTTGCTGCTTATATGGCCCTTCAGAAAAAAGGCTTGGAAGATCGCAATCAAAATCTGCAAGAACAAATTTCCGAATCTCAAAAGAAGCAAGACAAAGCCCTCGATGATTTAAAAAAATTACAACAAAAAACAGATGACTTACAACAGCGTTTGACGGATTCTAAAAAACAATACGATCAAGTTCAAAGCTCTAATGATGAATTGAAACGCAAAGCAGATGAATTAACTGCTCAGATGGAACAAGTCAGTCAAGAGAAAGAGAATTGGAAAAATCGCATTGAAACAATGCGTAAAGAGCGTGATGACTTAATGAATAAGTTGAAGAATGCTCCTGAAAAAATTGTTTATAAGGATAGACCTGTGGAAGTAGCAGCGGTTCCTCCAGCTTCAGGAAACACTGATGAATACTGGGCCAGTGTTCTTAAACAAAAAGCTCAATTGCAAGTCCAGCTAGACAAGGCCAACGCAGACCTAAATAACGACGCACTAATAGTGGCTGATTTAAGAAAACAAACCACAGATTTGCAAATGCAGATTAAAGAACTTAATGCTGACAAAGATGAAATTGATCGACGTTTGAATAATGAGAAAAAAGAGCTCATGGATAATTTCACAAAAGAAAAACAAGATTTTGAAAAAGAAAAGCAAAGTTTACAAAGAAAAATCAAAGACTCTGAAGATTTAGCCGCTAATCTTTCGATGGAAGCTGCTCGTGCCAGAGGTGATCAGAAAAATGCCAATGATTTTGTTGGGAAAATCAAAGCGGATAATGTGCAGCTGCAAGCACATGTTAGACAACTTGTTTCAACCAAAATTGCTTTGGAAAAAACAGTGGCTCGTTTAACAGAAGAAAAGCTGGATGTAAAAAAGAAACTTTCTGAAACTGAAGGTGTCATTCAAGACCGTATCAATGAAATTTGGCAGATCAAAAGCACCCTGGATCAAAAGATTTCCCAAATCAACAATGTTAAGAATAAAAAAGATGTGGAACTGGCCCCTATTGTTGTCAATGCATCTGGACATGATGCTCCAGCCATGGCAGGGGTTATAACCCAAGCACATAAGATTATCAGCATTAATGAAAAGAATAATTTTGTCATTGTAGATTATGGTGAATCTCAAGGAAGCGTAGTGGGCCGTGTTTTAAAAGCATACAGAGATGATAAAGAAATAGGCAGTCTTGAAGTGATCCAAGTTCGTCGAGATATCTCTGCTGCAGATATTAAAGATTCAAAAATGAAGTTACAAATTGGCGACCAAGTTCGATGAAATCTTCCAAAAGAGTCAGTATTACCGATGTAGCAAAAAAAGCTAACGTTTCTATTACGACAGTTTCCCGCGTTATCAATAAAGTCTCCACCGTTGATAAACAAATAGTCCAAAAAGTCGAAGAAGCAATTACCCAGCTAAAATTCCGACCAAATCCAACCGCACAGCGTTTAGCTCGTGGCGGCATTGGTACTGCGGTTGGTTTTGTTATTCCTGGATTCCCAGGGATTTTTCATTCATTTTATGCCATTGAACTGATGCGCGGGATTGGTCATGGCTGTGAGACGCAACACTTGGATTTAATCTTTTACATTACGGATGGTAAAAATCCTTTACGTTCAAGTTATGCAGGTGGACTGATTTTTGCAGACATCATTGAGAACCGATCTCAAGTGGAAGATGCCCTCAACGATGGTATTCCTTCTTTGATTCTCAATCATTTGGTCAAAGACCTTAATGTGAGCTATATTGCCGTTGATAATGTCAAAGGTGGGCAAATGGCGGCTGAGTATCTGATTAATCTTGGACATAAACGTATTGCGACAGTCACAGGAAATATGCAGACCCAGGCAGGCATTGATCGTTACGAAGGTTTTCAAAAGACCATTATGAAAAAGGGGATAGATTTTGAACCAGAGTATTTCTTTAAGGGTGATTATTCAAGACGTTCCGCTCGTGAGGCAGCTGCCCATTTCTTTGCTTTAGATAATCCTCCTACAGCCATCTTTGCAGCCAGTGATGATATGGCACTCGAAATCATATCTGTAGCCCATGAAAATGGCATTAAAGTCCCTGAAGACATCTCTGTGATTGGATTTGATGATAATCCTGCAGGTCTTTTTGGCTCTGTAGCACTGACTACAATCAAACAACCCTTATTTGCCATGGGTCAAGAAGCGGTTAACATTGTGTATGAATCTATGCAAAACAGAGAAGCTCCTCTGGTTCAAAAAGTCCTTTCCCCTGAGCTAATTATCCGCGAATCCTGCTCGCCGCCATCTTCATAAGTTGTTGACATTTCATGACTTTCATTGTAAATTTTAACTTCTCCGCTACAAAGTTTGGCGGATAAATATGAAAATCTAACATGAATAATTCTCAATTCGATACGATTATAATTGGAGCAGGTCATGCAGGTGTTGAAGCGGCTTTAGCTTCGGCTCGTATGGGCTGCAAGACGCTTATGGTGACCCTTTCTGTGGACACAATTGGGCAAATGAGCTGCAATCCGGCGATCGGCGGGGTAGGCAAAGGCCAGTTGGTCAAAGAAATTGATGCTTTGGGGGGCGAAATGGGCCTGGCGGCAGATCGTACTGGCATACAGTTCCGCCAACTTAATGCTTCCAAAGGTCAGGCGGTACGTTCTTCCCGCTGTCAAAGTGACCGTAAGCAATACAGGCTCTACATGCAAGGCGTAGTTCTAGCCCAAGAAAATCTCACCGTTAAAGCAGATAAGGTTACAGAAATCATCGTTGAAGGTGGCGAATTTAAAGCGATCAAAACGGATGATGGCAGTATGTTTTATGCCAAAGCCTTAGTCATCACAACCGGAACCTTCTTGAATGGACGTATCCATATAGGTCCTCAGATTACTGTTGGCGGGCGTATTGGAGAAGAGGCCAGTAATCGTTTGGCGGATTCTATTCGTCACCTGGGCTTAAATGTCCGTATGTTTAAAACAGGAACGCCTCCTCGTATTGATGGCCGTACCATTGACTTTACTAATTTAGAACGCCAAGATTCAGACAATCCTCCAGTGCCATTTTCATTTCGCACACCGTTTATTCCCAAGGAACAGAAATTGCTTCCTTGCCATATCACAAGAACCACGATAAAGACCCATGAGATTATTAAAGCTAATTTCCATTTGTCTCCAATGTATTCCGGGCAGATCCAGGCAACTGGTGTTCGCTATTGCCCTTCCATTGAAGATAAGTTAAAGAAGTTCTCAGATAAAGAAACACACCATGTATTTTTGGAGCCTGAAGGGTTAGATACGTTTGAATATTATCCCAATGGCATCTCAACCGGATTACCTGCCCATGTCCAAGAGGAATTTGTGCACTCTATTCCTGGTCTTGAAAGGGCCGTGATTGTTCGCCCTGGATATTCCATCGAACATGGCGTTGTAGATGCCACAGATTTGAAACCAACACTTGAGACCAAGAAGGTCACAGGGCTTTTTATGGCAGGTCAAATCAATGGAACGACCGGCTATGAAGAAGCAGGCGCTCAAGGGTTGATTGCTGGAATCAACGCGGCATTACTCTCTAAGAACAAAGAGCCTTTTATCTTAGATCGTCAGTCTTATATCGGGGTCTTAATTGATGATTTAGTCACCAAGGGAACAGAAGAACCCTATCGTATGTTTACCTCACGTGTGGAATATCGTTTGATTGTCCGCGAAGACAATGCAGATCGAAGACTTTCACATTTAGGACATTCTTTAGGGCTTTTGTCGACGGAAGACTACACTAAGGTGCAGCAGAAATACGAGATGATTGGCAAAGAAATCGAGCATTTACGTTCCATCAAGCTTAATCCAGGCGGCCCCATCGATCAAATCTTAGAAGCCCATGATTCGACCCCTTTGCATAAGCCTACATCCCTATATGATTTATTAAAGCGTCCACAGGTAAGTTATCAGATGATTGCAGAGTTCGATGGAACGCTCAAGGACCAGGGTGAACAAGTCATTTCTCAGGTGGAATATGAAATTAAGTATGAAGGGTTCATTTCTAGACAAAATAAAGACGTGGAGAAGTTTAAACACATTGATCATATTCGTATTCCAAGTGATTTAAGTTTCGATCAGGTCCCAGGACTCTCTAAAGAAATATGTGAGAAGCTCAAGCGATTCTGTCCCAGTACACTGGGACAAGCGAATCGTATCTCCGGGATGACCCCGGCGGCAATAACACTCATGATGGTTTATTTAAAGAAATTCAAAGAAAGTAAAAAACAATAAGGGGAGACTGTATGAAAATCGCAAATGATATTACAGAGTTGATTGGAAACACACCGCTTGTTCGCATCAATAAAGTCACTAAAGATTGCCATGCCACAATTGTTGGCAAGTTAGAATTTTTTAATCCTTTAGGTTCTGTCAAAGACCGCATCGGTTTTAATATGATTGCGGCAGCTGAGAAGGCGGGAAAGATTAAGAAAGATACAGTCATTGTAGAACCAACATCAGGAAATACCGGGATTGCCTTGGCTTTTGTTTGCGCAGTCAAAGGATATAAACTTCTTCTAACCATGCCTGAAACAATGTCTTTGGAACGTCGCGCTCTTCTTAAAGCTTTAGGTGCAGAATTAATCTTAACCCCTGGCCCAGAAGGTATGCGTGGAGCTATTAAGAAGGCTAAGGAATTAGCTGACAGCGATGCCAAATATTTCATGCCTCAACAATTTGATAACCCCGCTAACCCAGAAATTCACAGGCTGACAACCGCTGAAGAAATTTGGCGAGATACCGATGGAAAGGTAGATATTTTAATCTCAGGCATTGGAACCGGTGGAACCTTGACAGGTGTCGCTCAGGTGATCAAAACTCGCAAGCCTTCCTTTAAGGCCATTGCCATCGAACCAAAAGCCTCTCCAGTCCTTTCTGGTGGAGCCCCTGGCCCTCACAAGATCCAAGGAATCGGTGCAGGATTTGTGCCAAGCATTTTGGAGACCAAATTGATTGATGAAGTCATTCAAATTGATAATGACCAAGCTTTCGCTATGGCCAAGCGCTTAATCAAAGAAGAAGGAATTCTCTGCGGTATTTCTTCTGGTGCAGCGATCGAAGCAGCCATCCAAGTGGGCAAACGTCCTGAAAATAAAGGCAAATTGATTGTAGCGATCATTCCTTCAACCGGCGAACGCTACTTATCAACCGACTTATTCGCTGAATATAGAAGCTAATGAAAAGTCAGTGGGATGATACGGTGGGGGAGTTGTGTGGTCAAGATGCGCTTAGATTGCGAGTGTATACCTCACGTCTCCTAGGACAAGAACCTGCTTTAGTGATGCACGGAGGTGGCAACACCTCCGTTAAAGCTCTCGTCAAAGACTTCTTTCAAGATCCTCAAGAAATTCTCTACATCAAAGGCAGCGGTTGGGATTTGGCTACCATTCAGCCTGAAGGCTTTGCGGCAGTCAAGCTGGAAGCTTTAAAACGGATGGCGACATTTCCTGAATTGTCAGACAGCCAAATGGTCTTGGGCCAACGAGCAGCCATGCTTAATCCTAATGCTCCTGTTCCGTCGGTGGAAGCTATTTTACATGCCATCATTCCGTATATCTATGTAGACCATTCTCATGCGGATGCAATTGTCTCAATTACCAATACCCCTAAAGGCGCTTCTTACATTAAAGAAATTTATGGGGAGCGCGTTCTGATTGTCCCTTACGTGATGCCTGGTTTTGTGCTAGCGCGTAAGATTTATGAGATGACAACCGATATGGACTGGTCCAAGTATCAGGGAATAGTTCTTCTGAACCACGGGTTATTTACCTTTGGGGACACGGCGAAGACAAGCTATGAAAACCACATTCGTTTAGTGACGGAAGCAGAGAAATTTATAGCTAAGAAGAAAATTAAGATCGCAACGGCTAAACCAAAGTCTGAAGATCTGATTGGTCTATCACGAATGCGTAAGGCCGTTTCAGAAGTTATGGGGGGAGCTGCTATTGCCTCATTAAAGAAAGATGCCCGTTCCGTTGGCTTTGCCAATAAAAGCAATGTGAAGGCAATTGCAACCCGCGGAACGTTGACCCCGGATCATGTGATTCGAACCAAACCAACACCTGCCATCATCGGCAAAGATCCTGCTAAAGATGTTCATGCCTATGCCAAGAGCTATAAATTCTACTTTGAATGTAACACAGATAACAAACTTAAATGTCTTGATCTTGCTCCTCGGTGGGCTGTGTGGCCAGGACAGGGGCTTGTGTGTTTTGGAAGGTCTTTGAAAGAGACCAAGATCATTTCGGACATTGTGGACCACACGATTGAAGCTATTCAAGTGGCTGAAGGTTTAGGCGGATGGAAGGTATTGTCTGAGAAAGATATTTTTCAAATGGAGTACTGGGAACTTGAACAAGCTAAGCTTTCAAAGAATCCTAAAGCATTAGTGCTTCAAGGAAAGGTCGCTATAGTTACTGGTGCAGCTAGTGGTATTGGAAAAGCTTGTGTGGAAATGCTCCTATCTTGCGGTGCTCATGTGCTTGCCTTAGATATTAATTCTGAAATCACTAAAATTTTTACTCATGACAATGTCTTGGCTCAAGTGTGCGATGTCACCAAGGCTGTCAATCTTCAAAAAGCTGTGGAAGCAGCTATTCGTCAGTTTGGTGGACTGGATATTGTCATTAGCAATGCAGGAACATTCCCACCCAGTGAAACATTGAGCCAAATGAATCCTACGACGTGGGATAAGAGTATGGACATCAATTTAACCAGTCATCAACGATTGCTCAAAGCAGTTATTCCTTTCTTGGCAGAAGGCATTGATCCTACATTTATCATTATCGGTTCCAAGAATGTTCCAGCCCCAGGGCCAGGAGCAGGAGCTTATTCGGTTGCCAAAGCCGGTTTGACACAAATGGCAAGAATCGCAGCTCTTGAATTGGCGCCCCAAGGCATTCGCGTGAATGTCATTCATCCTAATCAAGTTTTTGATACAGCTATCTGGACCAAAGAGGTCTTAGAGAAACGTGCTAAATCATACGGCTTGTCTGTGGAAGAATATAAGAAAAACAACCTCCTTAAAACCGAAATCACCTCCAAGCACGTCGCAGATTTAGTCTGCACCATGGCAGGCTCAGCTTTCAGTAAAACAACCGGCGCTCAAATTCCTATTGATGGGGGAAACGATCGAGTCATTTAAGGAGAAAATTGTGCTTCTTGTTTTCTTTGCAGTGCTTTTACTATTACTTCCTACCCAAGCTTATTCTAATGATCGTTCCATGCAGGTTAAGCAACATCTGATCGAATTTTGTTCGATTCCTGAAAGTTCCATTATCTATAAAGCTATTGAACAAGTATTGCTTAAGATGCCATATCAAGACTTTCTTTATGTGACCAACCGTCATAGGCCGATACTTTTTATTGATTATTATGATTCAGGAACAGCGCGCTTTGCTGGTTCCCAGGAGTTCTTCGTTAATCCTAATACTCCTCCATGCTGTCAGGAGGGATTTACTATAATCAAATTAGGTCAAGGTCTAGGAATTGCGAAAACACCTGAAGCCATCGAAGGAATCGTTGCTCACGAAATTGCTCATCGAGTCCTTGAACATATTAAGAACGGTAATGTCAATTGTGACGCGGAACGTGAAGCCAATCGATTGATTAAGAAATGGGGATTTGAAAAAGAGTTCCAAGAAGCTAAAAAGATATTTGGTACAAGAAAAGGCGACCCGGTTGGGTGCCAGGAAAAACCTAAAGGTAAGGACCTATGATTAAAAACAAGGGACAGTTCATTTTAGGGATATTTTATTCTCTTTTGATCTTCTTTTTTGGGTATTTATCCTATTTTAAGAATTTAGCTTTCTCCCTCACAGTGCTCATTTCATTAATTATGGCCATGATGTTCTGGCGAAAGAATAATAGCCTTGCGGTCGGAATATTATTCAGTGTGATTATTCAGATTGCAGTTTTTTTCTTAATTAATGCCAAGAGTTAAATCGAGCACTACTTCTGCCATCATAGAAGCACAAGCAGTGACGCGTGGGGCCATAGGGGGATGGCCTTGATGGGAGTCGGTGGATCTATCTCCGCAGATGTACATGTTTCCAATTTTCTTAACAGACATCGGTTGTTTCTGAGTTAAGCCTGCCATTCCAACCCCGCTGACAACTACAGGGAATCTAGAAGAGTAGTACTGGGCAAATCGGTATTTCCAATCGGCCACATCGAAAGCTTCCACAATAAAATCGAACCCTCGAAAGAATTGATCGGCGTTTTGTTCATTCCATTCTTTTTGATGAATGATGATTTCCGCTTGAGGATTGATTTTTAAAAGACGCTTCTTAGTCATTTCAACTTTAGAAAGTCCAATCTCATCCAAGAAGTATTGCTGGCGATTTAAGTTTGAGGGGTCAATGACATCTTTATCAATGATTTCAAAGTGTTTGAAGCCGGTGCGAATCAGCATCATGGCACAATTCGAGCCAAGTCCTCCAGCCCCGCCAATACCAATCTTCTTGGATTGAATGGTCTGCAATTGTTCAGGTTTTAGGTACTTTAGCAGGCCTTGTTCAAAGATGTTCATAGCGCATTCTCAATTCTTCGCCAGTCTGTAAAGATTGGATCAAAGTTCTTGGATTTAAGAAGGGCAATCACCTGGGCTACTGAACGCTCGTCTTTGATATCAAATTGGGGGTCTTGGTCGTCTTCTTCAATGAGTGAATAGCCGCCTACGGATGTATTGGAGCCAGCAGACATACGTGTGATGCCAATTTCTAAGAGATGATCGCGAAGATTCGCATCTTCACGAGTTGAAAGATTGATTCCAACTCTGGGGAAAAGAATTCGGGTTAAAGCAACGATCTTGGTTAGTTTAATATCATCTACATCACAGTGGGCAAACTCTTGTGTCTTGATTGTACGCATTCTAGGGAATGATACGCTGTATTCCACTCCAGGATAATTCTTTTCCATTTCACGTAAGTGATTGTAGAGTTCAAACAAGTCTGTTGCGGTATCACTTAATCCCAAAAGAATCCCAATGGCAATCTGACGCATGCCAGCTTCCGCTGCCCTTTGGGGAGTGCCACGACGGAAATCATAATCTTTTTTATAACCAGATAAATGCACTTGAGCATAACGGATGCGGTCATATGTTTCTTGATAGACTGTAATCCCATCAACACCTGCCGCAAAAAGCTCTTTATATTCATCTGTCTTCATAGGATGAACTTCCAGGGCAATGCCTTGGAAATAATTGGAAGCAATCTGGGCTGCTTCTTTTAAGTATTCTACAGGTGTGTGTTTATATGATTCGCCGGTTAGCATTAAGAGATTGCGGATTCCTTGAGAATGGATGAATTCCATTTCCTTTTGGTATTGTGCTGGTTCAAGTTTGATACGAGTAATTTTATTATTGCTATGAAATCCACAATAGGTGCAATGACTAGAGCAGTAATTCGATAAATATAAAGGGGAATACAAGCCAATCGTTCGTCCGAATTGCTGGCGAGTAATACGGGATGCTTCCTGAGCTAATTCTTCTAAGGATTCAGGTCTTTGATCATCTAAGAGATCTTTAATTTTTTGCAGTTGTATCATACAAAAATCCAGTGAGAGGAGAAGAGGGATTTGCTGCATCTTGTTGAGCAGGTAGTTGGCTTAAATAAGCCATATGCCCCGCTTCAACGGCTTGGGCAAAGGCTTTGGCTAACAAAGGAGGATTCTGCGCACTTGCAACCGCTGTGTTGCAAAGAATAGCATCAGCTCCCATTTCCATAGCTTCAGCTGCTTGAGAAGGAGCGCCAATGCCTGCATCCACGACGATAGGAAGATCAATTTCATCGATTAGAATTTTGATAAATTCTTTGGTTTTAAGCCCTTGATTGCTTCCAATTAAAGACCCCAAAGGCATGATCGTTGCCGCGCCAGCTTTCACGAGTGCGCGTGCCGTATAAAGATCAGGGTACATATATGGTAGGACTATAAATCCTTCTGCTGCTAGGATTTCGGTTGCTTTGATTGTTTCAACATTATCTGGCAGTAAGTATTTGCTGTCATTGATGACTTCAATCTTGACCCAGTTGCCACAGCCGGACGCTTTAGCTAGGCGTGCAATTCTAACAGCTTCCTGTGCTGTACGCGCGCCAGAAGTATTTGTTAAAAGTGTTACATTTTTAGGGATATATTCGAGGATATTGTCTTCGTGGCGTTCTAAGTCAATACGGCGAAGGGCCACGGTCACAATTTCACTTTCCGAAGCCAGAATTGTATCAGAGAGATCTTTTTTGTTTTTAAATTTACCGGTGCCTAACAAAAAGCGGCTTTTGAATTGTTTACCAGCTATAATTAAAGGGGAGTCGTTCATTGTTAACCGCCTCCAACAAAGGCGACTAATTCGATAGTATCTCCGTCTTTGATGGGAGTTGTCGTCCAATTGCCAGAGACAACAATATTTCCATTAACTTCAGTGATGATATGTTTTGGTTCTTTACAAAATTGGCTCACCAGATCAGAAAGATGAGGGGTATTAGAAAATTCTTTGACTGTTCCGTTGATTGTGACTTTCATAAAAATCCTCCAGTTAAGGTGTCCATTGTAGAGGATTTGGTTTGAAAAATCAAATATCTCATGGGTGAGGGAAAATTAAAAAAATTTCTCATTTTTAGTTTTGATTTGGTATAAAATAAGGCTATCAAATTAGAGAAGTTACCTCAGAAAAAACACTTTTATTTTGGAACGATTTTTGTATAATACACTGTTTTTTCGAAAGATTTATTAACAGACCCAACAGGTCGTCAAGATCTGTTCGCCAGAGTGAGGCTGGCATAAGGAGCATAAAATGGGCAAACCTGGAGTATTCGGGTACGAGTTGTTGTTGGACCTCTATGATTGTAAGGCGGGTGTTTGTGATGATTTAACCGTTTGTTACAACTTTCTAGATGAAGTTGTTGGATTTCTAGGAATGGAAAAACAAGCGCCACCATCAATCTTTCGTTCTGACGCCTCACGCTTTCCAGATAAAGCAGGTCTTTCTGGTTGGGTGCCATTGATTGAAAGTTCGATCGTCATTCACACACTGACTCCTAAGGACTTTATTACGGTCGACATTTATTGTTGCCGTGCCTTTGATCAGAAAAAAGCAGAAGAATTTTGCCGTAAGTTTTTCTCTCCAAAACGCGTTGAAACACAATTTGTAGAACGTGGTTTGAGTTATTACAGCAAAGAAGAAGTAGCCGCACTCAAAGAAAAAGAGTTGGTACATAAATAAAATTCCTGATTTAGGAATAGAAATAATAAAGGGGATTGGCTAATAACTAATCCCCTTCACTTTTTAACATGCCCTATACTACAAACGATATTAAAGCAATTGAAGCCAAGTGGCAGAAATTCTGGGATGATCAGAAGACCTTTAAGGTTGAAGCGGATCCTTCTAAGAAGAAGTATTATGTCTTGGAAATGTTCCCATATCCCTCCGGCAAAATCCACATGGGCCATGTGCGCAATTACACAATTGGCGATGTGATTGCCCGTTACAAAATGATGCAAGGTTTTAATGTACTACATCCCATTGGCTATGATGCCTTTGGACAACCCGCCGAAAACGCAGCAATCAAACACAAAACAAATCCCTCTGACTGGACATACAAATGCATTGAACAAATGCATGACGAATTAAAGAAGATGGGATTTTCTTATAACTGGGACCGTGAATTCTCGACCTGTGATAGTGAATACTACAAATGGAATCAGTGGATTTTTATTAAGATGTATGAGAAGGGCTTAGCTTATAAGAAAGCTTCTTCCGTTAATTGGTGCCCTAGTTGTCAGACGACACTCGCCAATGAAGAAGTGATTGATGGGGCTTGTTGGCGGTGCAAAACAGTTGTGGATCAAAAAGATTTGGATCAATGGTATCTGAAGATCACTCAGTATGCTGAAAGCTTACTGGAAGATTTGAAACAGTTGGATCAATGGCCTTCACGTGTGCGTGCCATGCAAGAGAATTGGATTGGTAAAAGCTTTGGTGTGGAGATTTATTTCAAAATTGTAGGGGTGGGTTCCAAACCCACCCAACAAAAGGCAGGTTTAGAACCTGCCCCTACAGATGATGTAATCAAGGTTTTCACCACACGTCCGGATACTATCTTTGGTGCAACCTACGTCGTACTTGCCCCTGAACATCCCTTAGTTAAGAAATTGGTTAAAGGAACTCCTCAAGAAAAAGATGTTTTAGCATTTATCGAAAAGACGGCTAATAAAAGCAAGTCTATGCGTATGTCTGGTGGAGAACGTAAAGAAGGAATAGCTCTTGGGATTCATGCGATTAATCCAGTGAATGGAGAATCTATTCCAGTATTTATAGGGGACTATGTTCTCATGGATTATGGAACGGGTGCCATTATGGCAGTTCCAACACATGATCAGCGTGATTTCGAATTTGCCAACACGCATAAGCTTCCCATGCGCATTGTTATTCAGCATCCCAAAGAAGCCTTTACATTAGAAAGCATGTCTCAAGCCTATGAGGATCCAGGTGTTCTTGTGAATTCCAAGGAATTTGATGGCATTGGTAATGAAGAAGCTAAGAAGAAAATTGGCGAATGGATGACTCAAGAAAAAATGGGTAAGATCACTGTCCACTGGCGCTTGCGTGATTGGCTTATTTCTCGTCAGCGTTATTGGGGAACGCCCATTCCTATGATCTATTGTGATAGTTGCGGGGTTGTACCTGTTCCTTATGAACAATTGCCCGTTGAATTGCCTAAGAATGTTGAGATTACAGGTCAGGGAGGCAGTCCATTAAATCGTGTGTCAGAATTCGTGAATGTGTCTTGTCCTAAATGCAAGAAAGCAGCCCGTCGTGAAACAGACACGATGGCCACATTCTTTGATTCTTCTTGGTATTTCTTAAGATTTTGCTCCGCACATAATGATAAAGAGGTGTTTAATAAGAATAATGCCAAGTATTGGATGACAGTTGATCAATACATTGGGGGGATTGAACATGCCATTCTTCATTTGCTCTATTCTCGTTTCTTCACCAAGTTCTTTAAAGATTTAGGATTGATTGACTCAAGCGAACCTTTTAACCGTTTACTGACTCAAGGGATGGTGCTTAAAGATGGGGAGGTCATGTCTAAGTCTCGGGGCAATACGGTGGATCCAGATGAAGTCTTAAGCAAATATGGTGCAGATACACTTCGTTTGTTCATTCTTTTTGCAGCTCCTCCAGAAGATCAACTGGAGTGGAATAGCGACGGGCTAGAAGGTTCTTGGAGGTTCTTGAATCGTGTGTATCAAATGGTTGAGAAACGTTATGTGAAAGATGTAAAAGAAGAGGGTAAGGATCAGGTATTGGAACGAGCCCGTCATTCTGCCATCAAACAAATCACTCAATCGTTTGAAGAAGGATATAAATTTAATACCGCTATCAGCCAGATGATGATTTTGGCAAATGCCATTGATAAATATAAGCCAGAATCCACGAGCACATTGAATCAAGCCATCGAAACGCTCGTCTTATTATTAGGCCCTTTTGCGCCTCACATGTGCGAAGAGCTTTGGCAAATGATGTCCGCCAGAGGCGGATCCGCCTTTGGCGGAGGTCAAGACTATTCTAGTATTAGCCGTGTTGCCTGGCCCAAATTCGATGAAGCAGCCCTTATCCAAGATGAAATCACATATGCCATTCAAATCAATGGTAAGGTCAGAAGCGAAGTCAAAGCCTCAGTCACAGCCACCCAAGAAGACTTGCAGAAGTTAGTCTTAGCCGATGCCAATGTCGCCCGCTATTTAGAGGGCGCCACCATCAAAAAATTCATTGTCGTCCCAAAGAAATTAGTTAGTATAGTCATTTAGTTGTCCCCGTAATCCCCTTACGGTTTAAATAAAAATTCCCCAAAAATCCCAAAAAATCCACGAGGGGAACCTATGTCTGAAAGAAAGCAATTACGGTTAAAGAATTATGAATATTCTGCGGCGGGGTATTATTTTGTGACGATTTGTGTTCAGGATCGTGTTCGTTTGTTTGGGGAAATAATAAATAATGAAATGATTTTAAACGAAACCGGAGAAATTCTAAAATTTACATGGTTTGATTTGGTAAATCATAATGCAAATATTATATTGGATCATTTTGTGATCATGCCGAATCATATTCATGGAATTATACAAATCGTAGGGGCGGGTTCTGAACCCGCCTTTATGCCCAATGGGGCAGGTTTGGAACCTGCCCCTACGACATTGGCAGAAATTGTTCGTCAATTTAAAACATTTTCATCAAAACGAATCAATAAATTATGCAATACGCCGGGCACAAAAATCTGGCAACGCAATTATTATGAACGTGTTATCAGAAATGAAAAAGAATTGAATAATATTCGACAATATATACAAGACAATCCTATAAATTGGGAATTTGATGAAAATTATTGTAGAGGTGGGTTCCAAACCCACCTTTTATGCGTAATAGGGCAGGTTTAGAACCTGCCCCTACGTAGATATTGTAAATATTAATTGATTGGAATATACTGTCTTCATGAAATTTTACGCTGACCTTCATATTCATTCCAAATACTCCCGTGCTACATCCAAAGATCTTGATTTAGAACACCTTTACCTGTGGGCCCAATATAAGGGGATTCACGTCGTGGGGACAGGGGATTTTGTGCATCCGGCTTGGCTTAAAGAGATGGAAGAGAAGTTAGAGCCGGCTGAAGAAGGGTTATTTAAGCTTAAAGATCAATTTGCTAAAGAGATCGATAAAATTGTCCCAAAATCCTGCCAAATGCCCGTCCGATTTATGCTGACGGTTGAGATTTCTAATATTTATAAGAGGTTAGATAAGGTACGTAAGGTCCATAATTTGATTTGGGCGCCTTCGATTGAATCAGCTAAGAAGATTCAGGCCAAGCTTGGCAGCATTGGTAATATCAAATCCGACGGGCGACCTATTCTGGGCCTTGATTCTAAAGATCTGCTGGAAATTACACTCGAAGCAGATCCCAAAAACATCTTTGTTCCAGCCCATATCTGGACGCCTTGGTTTTCTGCACTTGGTTCAATGGGTGGCTTTGATCGTATGGAAGATTGCTTTGCAGATCTAACCAAGCATATCTTTGCCGTTGAAACTGGTCTTTCATCAGATCCTTTGATGAATTGGCGGCTTAAGCAATTGGATTCATTTATTCTAGTCTCTAACTCTGATGCTCATTCTCCTGGCAAATTAGGACGCGAGTGTAATGTATTTGATACAGAATTATCTTACCCTGCCATTTATAGTGCTTTATCCAATGAGAATGATAAGGGATTAGTGGGAACACTTGAGTTTTTTCCTGAAGAAGGAAAGTATCACTACGACGGACATCGTAATTGCCATGTGCGCTGGCATCCGAAACAAACAATTGAGAATCAGGGAATATGTACAGGTTGCGGGAAACCTGTCACTGTGGGCGTCATGGCTCGTGTCGAGCAATTAGCGGATAGACCCGAAGGACAAAAAGGCAAACGCCATCGTCCTTATTGGAATTTAGTGACTTTACCGGAAGTCATTGCGGGAGCTAAAGGTGTTGGTTCCTCTAGTAAAGCCGTTCAAGCCGTGTATATGAATATGCTTAGCCAGATTGGCAATGAGTTCTATATCTTACTTGATGCTTCGATCGATGAAATTCGCTCTGTTGCAGGAGAGGTTATTGCAGAGGGAATTAGCCGCATGCGAAAAGGTGATATTAAGATTGCAGCTGGATATGATGGTGAGTATGGAACGATTGAAATCTTCAAAGACGGCGAGCGCGATTTAATCGAAAAGCAATTGGCACTCTTCTAATGAATTTCCCAAGACCAACAGATTTAAATGATGCACAGTGGAATGCCGTTTCCCACGATGATTCCCACCTTATGATCGTCGCAGGACCAGGCACAGGAAAGACGCACACAATCACCTATCGTATTATTCGCACCATTCAAAAATTAAAACAAGATCAAAAGATCCTAGCGATCACATTTACCAATAAAGCAGCCAATCAGATGCGTGAGCGTTTGGAGGCAAAGATTCCCAATTATTGGAGACAGGTAAATGTAGGTACATTTCATCGTTTTGCTTTGAGTTTACTGCGGGAGTTTAGTCAGTACTTGCCTTTGCCAAAAGATTTTCAAATTGCTCTTCCTGAAGATATTCAGGAATGTCTAAGTGAGATTTTCCCTCAGAAAAGCCCCTTGCAGCGCAAAGAAACGCTGGAGGCAATATCTTGGATGAAATCCACTCAATTGGCTATTGATCCCTCCGAAGACTTCCAGAAATACCACCGCTTCTTAAGAGCCAAAGGTATGATTGATTTTGATGATATCTTACGAGAAGTTTTGATGCTTTTGGAGAATGAAGAGGTGTTACATAAGGTGCAAGGCAGATATCGTTACATCTTTGTGGACGAATATCAGGATGTGAATATTGTTCAGAATGCGTTGTTGAAATTGATTGTAGGGGTAACCCCCTGTGGTTGCCCTGAAGATAAGGGCAGGCACGGGGGCCTGCCCCTACTGACGGTTATCGGTGACCCTAATCAATCGATCTATGGCTTTCGTGGTTCTCAGGTGAAATTCTTTAATCGTTTCGAAGAAGATTTTCCAGGAGCTGCCAAGCTATACCTAAATGAGAATTATCGTTCAACAGCTAATCTTCTAACGGCCAGTTCTCAGGTCATCAATAAAGACCCTGGAGGCAAAGTTCCAGAGGCCATTGCCAAGATCTACGACGAGGGAAGACTTGTTATTCATGAAGCAGCAACTGACAGAGCAGAAGCTGAGTATGTGGCTCATCAGATTGAACAATTGATTGGCGGAGTGAGCATGTTCTCTCAAGACTCCAATCGTGTTGAAACATATAGGCAGGCGCACCGTAGTTTTGGCGATATCGCTATTTTGTATCGCCTTAACACCCAAAAGAATGTATTGATTGAAGCGCTTGATCATTTAGGAATTCCTTATAGTGTGTCTTCTAAACCTAAGGTAGGGGCGGCTCTTGCAGACGCCCTTTTAGGGCAGGGGCAAGCCCTGCCCCTACAGACACAGGAACAGAAAGATGAACAGATATTAAATTGTTTCGAAGAATCCTTGGACTACAAAGTAGAAAAGGTCTCTCTTTTAACATTACATGCTGCCAAAGGTTTGGAATTTCCTGTTGTTTTTATTGTCGGATGCGAAGCAAAGCTAATTCCCTTGGACATCAACGATCTTAAAGGCGACATCCAAGAAGAACGCCGGCTTTTTTATGTGGGGATGACACGAGCAAAAGAACATTTGTTTTTAACTAGAGCAGGACGGCGTCAAATCTTTGGAACCACGGTATTTAATCCACCCTCTATGTTTTTAGCTGACATTGAAGAAGACCTTAAAGCCTATGAGAATTCCAAGCTTCGCCGAAAATTATCTAAAAGCAAGGAAGCCGAGAAACAGCAGTTGAAATTGTTTTAGATTTTTACTATAGTGTCATTGCGAAGCCGATGTTTTTGTCGGCTGAAGCAATCTTACATGACAGATTGCTTCGTCGCAAAAAGCGCTCCTCGCAATGACACTGTACTTATAAGCCAATCCCCTGGCTTTTTTAATAACTTCCCAACCATATATTATTTTCCCATGATTCATTTAACACCTCAGGAAAAATCTGTAGTTATATGTCTTTGTGTGATTACTCTATGCGGATCACTCGTTCATGTGGGTTTGCAGAAAGAGATACGTGTGTTTGATTGGCTGCACACAGCCCAGAAGAAGTCATTTGCAACCACGATCAATATTAATAAAGCCTCAATGGAGGAGTTGTTAAGGGTTCCTGGCATTGGGCCCAAGACAGCAGAATTCATCTTAGATTATCGAACCTCAAAGGGAAAATTCACCAATCTGAATCCTTTGCAAGAGGCTAGAGGCATGAGCCCGGAGCGTTATGAACGTATTAGCAAATATCTTAAAATTTGATTCAAAAATCCATAGGCCCTGTTTCTTTTTGAGCGTAGCCATGGCATTAGGAATTCTCCTGGGACGTTTTTTTCATTGTCCTTGGATGATCTGGGTCATATTAACTGTGGTTTTACTTTATCTGAGTTGTTTGATAGGGAGATTCTCCGTCGTACTACTTCATATTGCAGTTGTATTTCTAGGGGCTTTCTATTATCAGAGTTATTATCTATTTCCCTCCAACCATATCGCCTTTATGTCATTTTATGATCAGAAAAAGATCTCGGAAGTGGAAGGGGTGATTGATTCGGATATTCAAGTCAAGTCTACCCCCTATGGAACGAAGAGGGTTTTTGAATTGGATCTAAAAGAGATTAATTTTGACGGCACAAGGCAAAAAGCAACCGGCAGAATACTTATTAATATGTTTCAGCGCATAGATTTGAATTACGGAGATCGTCTTAGAATAGAAGGCGTTTTATTTAAGCCTAAGAGTGATCCAAGTGAGAAATTTTCCTACCAACGATATTTGGAAGATCATGGCCTCTTTTTTATCCTTAGTGTTGGTAAACGAAAAGGAGTGGTGATAGTTAGTCACAATGAAGGGCATTGGTGGATCAAAGCATCGTTAAAGATTAGAGAGAGATTTAAGCGTGTTCTTGAGAAATATTTGGAACCTCAAGAAGTGGGGATGATCCAAGCGATGACCCTTGGCGATAAATCCACAATGAGTAAGGATATGTATGAATTATTTAGTAAGACAGGGACCGCACATATTATTGCAATTAGCGGCATGAATATGGCGATCATTGGGGCAATTATTCTCTTTATACTTAAAGTAATGCATTGTTCTCGCCGCTGGCAGCTGATTTTAACAGCATTATTCTTATTATGTTATGCGGTTATTTGTGGTTGGTCAGCTTCGGTCGTACGTTCTGTCATTATGGCGTCCGTCATTTTGAGTAGTTTTTGCCTCGAACATGAGTCGGATGGAATCAATTCCCTCGGATTTGCAGCAATTATCCTGTTTCTTTTTAATCCGTCTAATCTTTTCGATATCGGTTTTCAATTATCTTTCTTGTGTGTGTTCATTATCATGATTTTCTATCCAAAGTTTCAGCCAATGGTTGAAAAGACTATAGAAAATACATTCCTTAAGTATGTAACCCAGGTCTTATTGATATCCGTAATCATCTGGATTGGAATCACGCCTTTAATTGCCTATCAATTTGGAATTATTTCGTTTATTTCGATCATTGCTAATATTCCAATTGTTGTCCTATCGGACATGATCATAGCTTTGAGTTTAGGTCTAATGATGATCGGGTTATGTTGTGCCCCTCTGGCGGTTATATTTGCAGGTTCTCTCAAAGCAGTCTTTAATTTAACCCTTCTTTTAGTTTTTGGTTTTGCTCAGATCCCCGGAGGATATGTGTATATCATGAACATACAACAATGGTGCGTGATCTTGTATTACGCATTTTTGCTCACAATTATATTTATTGTGATGAATAAAAGAGCTTCTTTTAAAAAGCATTAATGAGAGTATGTTAGCGGAGAAATATCTTTTGCTTGCTGCAGATATTCTTGAGACTTCTTAGAGTCGCCTAATTCTTTGGAGATATTGCTTAGTATAAAATATGTTTTATGAGACAAAGGAGATAGACGGGCAGCTTCAAGAAAATCTTGCTCGGCTTGTTTGAGGAAGGAAGTATCTTTGGCTATGAAATACTTTCTGATGTTGAGAGATCCCAAGGCAGAAGGATAGCGAAACTCTGTTGGGTCTAATAATCTGGCCTTTTCAAAATAAACTTCTGATTGCGTTATCTTTCCTGAACTAAAGAAAACCATCCCTTTATTGTAATCTAAGAGAGCTAAAGAAATTCGTGTGCCTAATATTAATAGGCTAATGATGAGAATGGCTAAGAATCCAAAGATCCATTGGTCTCGTTTTGTTGATTTTAGTGATTCTTGGTTTATTTTATAAGAGTTAATGAATGCCCCAAAGCCTGCTAATACAATCCAAAAGAATAAACTCACGTTTGGTCTAAGTAGGGTAAAGTTGCTTAAATTGTCGATAAAAAAGAAGCTTAATGACCAAATAAAGGCAATCAGTACTATTCTGCGACTATATTCGTTTTCTTTTCTTAAGGCGAACAAGCTCTCTTTGATAAATAATCCAACCATACACAGGCCAGCTAGAAATCCCAACACGCCTGTTTCTATCCACAGTTGTAAATAGCTGTTGTGCACATAGGCGCTGTATCCAAAAAGATAGGTGATGTATTTTTTACTGACTAAACTAAAAGTATCGAGCCCGCTTCCAATCCATGGATGATCTTTGAGGACTAAAAACGTACATCTAAGGTAGTCCCATCGGGCCCCTAGTGAGAAATCTTTTCGAAGAAGAAGGATGAGAATACAAAAGGCAAGGGTTGCGACGATAATGCCAAAGAAATATTTCCTATTCTCTGGTTTATTCGACCATTGTTTAAAGATTAATGGAGTGAGAATGAGAGTTGTGATGATGAAATTGAGCGTACATAGGAACGCAAAGGTCAACAGAAACAAACCTAAGCAAACACATAAAAGTAAGATGAATGCTCTTTTTTTCCACTGATTTTTCGTTAGCGTAATCGTGGCCCACAGAAAGGGGGTTAAAAGCATTAAGAACCCAGCTAAAACATTAGGAAGCTGAAATATAGATCCGACCCGTTTGACTGATCCACTCACGGGATCTTTAAGAAAGAAATACTCCCAGAATCCAAAGAGGATAACCAAAACAAGACTTATCTGCATATAGCTCCACACATCTAAGATTTGTTTTGAATCTTTTAGAGTGGCAGCCAATATATAAAATAAAGCAATATAAGAAATGGTAACAATAAAGAAATTAACAGAAGCCGATGCATCCACGCTTGAGCTTAAGGATAAACACAATGCTCCCACCAAAAGATAAATGGATAGATCAAAAGGAGTGCGTGGAAACTTAGCTTGTGCTCGGATTTGATTAAAGATCCAGATTAAAGAAAGAACGAATATAGAACCTGCAATAACCAGGTCTGAGAGGCGTTCTTTAGTGTAAACGTAGTTATCTGGAAAAAGGTGCACAATGATGAGTCGTAATAAAACAATGGCGCCGCATGCACGAATAAAAAAGGTATAATTCATAAGATAAAAAAGAATACCACCATCTTATAAAGTCAACAATCAAATTAACCTAAAAATTGATACTTGACAAAATCGATGGATATGCTATCTTATCACTCAGAAGAAGCGAGTGCTAGAATATGTAAAGATGAGAGGAGAAATCCTCATTTTTTAGGTTTAATAATTAGCAGTCATAAAGTATGAGTGATAATTCTTATTAATGTTAACTTAATAACAAGGAGGGTAATATGTCATTAGTCAGATTCTGTGGTAATCCGGTTACATCTTCATTTTGGCCAACTTTGGAGGAAGCTTTATCCCAAAATTCTCTGCCTTGGTTACCTGAGGTTGATATTTTGGAAGAAAAAGATCATTATAAGATCAAAGCTGATCTTCCGGGTGTTAAGAAAGAGGATGTTAAGCTATCTTTTGAAGATGGTGTGCTGACCTTGGATGGTGAGCGTAAGAATGAAACAGAACAAAAAGAGACAAACTATCATCGTGTAGAACGCAGTTATGGTCGTTTTGTTCGCTCTTTCAATCTGGGGCACGAAGTTGATGCTAATAAGATCCAGGCTAGTTACAAAGATGGAGTTTTAGAAATCACTGTACCTAAAACTGAAAAAGCTCAACCAAAAGCCATTGATATAAGGGTAGAATAATAATTCACGTGTCATTGCGAGCGAACGCAGTGAGTGTGGCAATCTCTCACGATCAAGATTGCTTCGTCGCTTCGCTCCTCGCAATGACACAAAGAAAAAGGTGAACATATGCAAATGGAACAACAACCCAAACCACTAGAAGCATACGGCAAGGATTTAACTGATTTAGCCAGCAAGGGGAAGCTTGATCCTGTTATTGGACGGGATGAAGAGATTCGTCGTGTCATTCAAGTGCTGTCACGTAGGACTAAGAATAATCCTGTGCTTATTGGTGAGCCAGGGGTTGGAAAAACAGCCATTGTTGAAGGTTTAGCACAAAGAATATTTCTAGGTGACGTTCCTGAAGGCTTAAAGCATAAGAAAGTGATTGTTTTAGACATGGGAGCCTTAGTGGCTGGTGCAAAATTCAGAGGAGAATTTGAGGAACGTTTAAAAGCAGTTTTGAAGGAGGTTGAAAGTAGTGATGGATCCATTATTTTATTCATTGATGAGTTACATACAATTGTTGGAGCAGGACGAGCGGAGGGAAGTGCAGATGCCGCCAATTTACTTAAACCTGCTTTAAGTCGTGGCATGTTGCGCTGCGTGGGTGCTACCACATTAGATGAGTATCGCCAATATATTGAGAAAGATGCTGCTTTAGAGCGTCGTTTTCAACCTGTTATGGTGAATGAACCAACGGTTGAAGATACGATTGCTATTTTACGTGGTTTAAAAGAAAAATATGAAGTGCATCATGGGGTGCGTATTCAAGATTCCGCTATCATCGCGGCCGCCACTATGAGCCAACGCTATATTACAGAACGTTTCCTTCCAGATAAGGCGATCGACCTGATTGATGAAGCAGCATCCAAGCTTCGTATTGAAATCGACAGCATGCCTCAAGAGCTAGATCAGAATGAAAGAGAAATTCGTCGACTTGAAATTGAGCGTCAGGCCCTTAAGAAAGAGTCTGATGCTGCATCTAAAGAGAGAGTCAAAGGAATCGAAGATGAGCTTACGACTTTAAAAGAAGAAAATAAAAAGATGCGAGCCCAATGGCAAGCTGAGAAGGTCGTGATTGACCAAATCCGCAAAATTAAAACCGAAATCGAGTCTGCCAAATTAGAAGAAACAAAAGCTGAGAAGACAGGAGACCTCAATAAGGTAGCCCAGATCCGCTATGGCGTTCTAGTTGATTTAGAAAAACAATTAGTAGCTAAGAACAAGGAGCTTGCCAAGCAACAAAAAGATGGAGGTATGCTAAAAGAAGAAGTTGACGATCAAGACATTGCTGAAATCATCTCCAAATGGACTAAGATTCCTCTTTCAAAGCTTATGCAGGGTGAAACAGAAAAACTAGTTTCCATGGAAGCTGAGCTTAAGAAAAGGGTTGTGGGTCAAGATAAGGCTATTGACGCTATTTCTGCCTGTATCCGTCGAAGCCGAACAGGTTTAAGTGATCCAAACAGACCCTTAGGTTCATTTATCTTTGTTGGGCCTACGGGGGTAGGAAAAACCGAACTTGCCAAGGCGCTTGCCGGCTTTTTGTTTGATGATGATAACTCTGTGATTCGTATTGATATGAGTGAATACATGGAGAAGCACAGCACATCTCGTTTGATTGGAGCGCCTCCAGGATATGTGGGTTATGATGAAGGCGGGCAATTGACAGAAGCTGTCCGTCGAAGACCATTCTCTGTTGTGCTCTTTGATGAAATCGAAAAGGCCCATTCAGATGTGTTCAATGTGCTTTTGCAGCTCTTGGATGATGGTCGCCTGACGGATTCCCAAGGAAGGGTTGTGAACTTCAAGAATACGATTGTGATCATGACATCTAACATCGGAACAGCCGAGCTTTCTGAGATGACCAATCAAAAAGAAATGGAAGACCATATTCAAAAAGCCCTACGTGCTCACTTCCGTCCAGAATTCTTAAATCGTGTGGATGAGATTGTAGTCTTCTCACGTTTAAAAGAAGAGCAGATCAAGAAAATTGTTGGTCTTCAGTTGGATATTTTGACAGAGCGTTTGAGTCAGCGAAAGATATCTTTGCATGTTTCTGATAAAGCAAAAGCTTTGCTTGCTCGTCAAGGATATGATCCTATTTATGGGGCTAGACCCTTAAAGAGAGCTATTCAAACCTTGGTGCAAGATCCAATTGCTTTGCGTCTTTTGCAAAATGAAGCTAAAGAAGGTGACACCATTGATGTGGATGCGCAAGGTGAAGATTTGGCAATTGAGGTTAAATAATTATTAACTGTTCATCGGGAGGAGGACATATGAACACAATGACATTATCTAAACTCGTTCTAGCTTCAACATTAGCCTGCACTATGATTAGTGCGCCAGTTTATGCAGATGAAAATGAGGATTTGAGAAATCAAGTCAAGGCTCTGCAAGATAAGGTAAGTCAACTAGAACAGCAAGCTGCTATTCAAAGATCTCAAAGAGAACCATCTAGGACTGACTCCCAAACATCGAATGCAGATGTATATGATCCATGGGACCCATTTCAAGAAATGCGAATGATTGAGCGACAAATGAATCAACTCATGAAAGCAAACATGGTCGATTTTAATCCTAGGGAAGATATCAAGCAGACTGCAGATCATTATATTGTCAGTATGGATATTCCAGGAATGGAGAAAGATAAGATCAATGTTGAAGTTAAATCAGGGATGCTTATTGTTTCAGGTGAAAGAAAAAGTGAAGTTAAAGAACAGAAACCAAATCAGTTCTATCGCCAAGAACGTTCTTTTGGCCATTTTTTAAGAACAATGCCCTTACCATCTGATGCCAAGGCGGATCATATTGAAGCCAAATACACCAATGGTGTTCTGACGGTTACAGTTCCTCGTGAGAAGGCGTCCAAGGAAAAGAAAGTAGGACAAAAAGTAGTTGTGAAATAAATTGGAGGAGCTATGAAATTAAAAGGCCAAAAGATTCTGATGTTTGTGGATGACATTTATGAAGACATGGAACTTATGTATCCTAAGTATCGTTTGATTGAAGAAGGAGCTCAAGTGGTGGTAGCGGGTCCCAAAGCGGGACAGATTTATAAAGGGAAACATGGTTATCCTTGCAAAAGCGATGAGGCAATTGCAAATATTCAGTCTAAAGATTTCATAGCTCTAGTCATACCAGGGGGTTTTGCACCTGATCAATTAAGACGGGATCCAAAAGTATTAAGTCTCACAAAGGAATTCCATCAGGCTGGAAAACTGGTAGCTCATATTTGTCATGCCGGATGGATTCCAATCTCAGCTGGAGTAGTTAAGGGTATTAAATGCACATCCACTCCTGGGATTAAAGACGATCTAGTCAACGCTGGAGCCACATGGGTAGATGAGACTGTTGTGGTTGATAAGAACCATATTACAAGCCGTAAACCAGATGATTTGCCTATTTTTTGTAAATCGATTATAGACTTCCTTTCTAGATAACGGTTTTTTTTCAATATAGCCTCACAGGACTTGATTTTTCATGTTTATATGGTTTACTTTATATAAATATGAGAAAACAAACCACAATGACCTACATCAGCCGAAGGCTGATCAGCCTCTGGCTGACAGCTGCTTTTATAGTTGGCCCTTTGCCCAGGGCTCAGGCGCAAGATTTTACCTTACCTAAGCCTGGTGTCATGGTGCATCTAAGCCCTGAATTTACACCTGCTCATTTACAGGGCATGACCATTCATCCTGGTAATGCCTTACAATTCGATTTCTTAATTCACAAAGGCGATAAGAATTTACAAGCAGATCAGAAGAAAGAAGAATATAAGAAACTGATCAAGTATTTCCTCGCTTCTTTGACCATTCCTGATGAAGATCAATGGGTGAACCTTTCTCCCTATGAGAAGGATCGGATCATTAAGGATGATTTTGGTAAGACTGAGATGGGCCGAGATCTTTTAGCTCAGGATTATCTATTAAAACAAATTACCTCTAGCCTCATTTATCCCGAAGATAGTTTAGGACAGAAGTTCTGGGACAAGATCTATGAACGTGCCTGGAAGGAATATCATACGACCAATATCCCAGTGAATACGTTTAATAAGGTCTGGATTGTTCCGGATGAAGCGATTGTGTATGAGAGTGGCAATAGCGCTTACATTCTCAAAAGTCATTTGAAGGTCATGCTAGAGGAAGATTATTTGTCATTAGAAAAGCATTCTGGTGTCATGGCGAACCACAAAGGGGTGAAGCAATTTTTTAAATCTGAAAAGATTGCCCCGTCGCCTTCGGCTCCTCGCAATGACACAAGTTCTCTTGGTTCGCAGGTAGTCCGCGAAATTGTACTTCCTGCTCTTGAGAAGGAAGTTAATGAAGGGGAGAATTTTTCTAATCTTCGTCAAATGTACAGCGGGATGGTTCTGGCGACATGGTACAAGAAAGCCCTTAAAGAATCTTTACTGGGAAAGTTTTATACTGATAAAGCCAAGGTCAAAGGAGTTAATCAGGATCCACAAAATAATCAAGCCATTTACCAACAGTATCTCAAAGCTTTCAAGAAGGGCTGTTTTAATTATATCAAAGAAGATGTAGACAAATACACCAAGGAATCGGTTCCTAGAAAATATTTCTCCGGCGGTTTTCACCGCCCTATGTTCAGAAATGGATCCGAAGTAACCTTTATCCCTGCAGGGAAGTTGAATAGAACCTTAGCGATGGCAGCTATAGTTTCATCGCAAGAATCTCTAGAGCAGGCCACTGTTGCGTTTAATGCAGCAGGAGAGATAAGGAACAGTGCTCAATCGGCAGGCGATCAGGCGATGATGGAAAATCCTCCGAAAGACTCCAATGCGGGAAGAGAAACATTAACCTTAGAAGCTTTGGAGAGAATTATGAGCTCCTATATCCAATCGAATGAAAAATCGATCTATGGGTTTATTCAAACTTTGATACATAGCGTAGGAGGGGAAGCAAACATAACTGCGGATCCTAAAGGAATCGAACAAGGCGCTACAATTAGCTTTGCTTTTAGTTTTCGCAGAAATATTGAGTTATCAGGCAAAACATATAGTGCCCTTGAAGTGTCAACATTTATCCTAACCGAACTTGAAAGAAAGCTTAATGAAGAATATGGCCGCAACTATAAAGTTGAAAGCCATATCATAGACAACCACGAGAGAGAATTGCATGATGACAGGAATTTTCAACTTGTGGTTGATATCGATAGAAGAACATTTGAAAAGGCGAAAATGCGCTATAAACAATTAATGTCCTTTTCGGATATTCTTAGTCGAATTGATGAAATACCCAGAACAGCACGCCCTAATATTTTATTTATGGTGCCTAGAGACGGCAACAGCCCAATTTATTTGATGCTTCAAAATACCGGACGATACATATTCTTTGACCATGTCACTGCCTTTAGTGTATTTAATGAAGAGCTTTATTATTCTTATTTGGATCCACAGGAACAAGGCAATGTAATTTTTGTTTGTTTGAATGCAAAAGGTGTTATTAGGCAATTAAGACCAAATGAGGTCCCAAAGAGCCTCAGAGAAGAATTTGGTATACAAGAATCTGATTTGATGGATTTAAATGGTAATTATAAGGCCAGTTTTATTATTGGCGGGTTCAATGATAATAATGTAATTGATTCCTTAACTCAGCTAAAAGGCGTCAAAATGGAAGATGTTGAGAATAAGATGAAAGAAACTTCACAAACAGATGCAAAATCGATTAAGGATTTATTAAAAGATCAAAACACAAAGGTAACAAAGAGAGGATTTACACATCAAGAAATAGCTGAAGCGCTTTTTATAGCTATGCAAAATATACCTGGAAAATATTTTAAAATTGCCAACTATGATTTCTTAATTGAAAAATCAACAAGTGATTCAAATAAAGATCCTGTATTCATAAACCCCAACAATTTTCTATCGCCAGACGCACGAAAAGTCCAATATACGCTAAGGAACATCTCATTGGATAGATCAATTACATTTTTTGCATCAACTGCTTACGATATTGCGAATTTTGGTTTTTACGGGGACCTTGATCCATTAAATATGATCGAAGTATTAGGATTAAAACCTGTGGGAAGAGATACTGGCTCTTCTGAGGATCAGCCAAATATTATCGATGGTAAAGCTCGAATCAATCCTGATGCAAGGATGCCAGATATTAAGAAAAAGATGCGAGCAAGTAACGAAGAGTTAGAGCGATATCATGCTGGGATTACAGCGGCATTAACGGCCGTAGTGAAGATTAATTTAGGCAAAGATGATATAGGAGAGACAAAAATTATTAATTTTGGATCAACATCAAGAGATACGCACATCGATAATTTTTCTAATGAAGGTTTAGATATTGATTATCTTATTCAATTTAGTACTGAAGATGAGTTGAAGCTGTTTAGACGAAACCTGAAAACATTCGGTTTTTCTGCTGCAAAGGTTATTTTTCAAGATAAAGGTTTTGAATTTG
This sequence comes from Candidatus Omnitrophota bacterium, assembly GCA_044225175.1. GTDB lineage: Bacteria > Omnitrophota > Gorgyraeia > Zapsychrales > Fredricksoniimonadaceae > JACQCF01. The sequence continues at coordinate 429,852 of JBGAJA010000002.1, forward strand.
CGCAGGGACAGAGAGGTTTGACTCCTGAAGGTCAATATTTACAGTCGTTTTATGTTAGAGAAAAGGGTCAAAAGATATGGATTCTATTGCATGTAAAATTTGCAGTAACGAAAAAAGATTTAATTTATATAGATTGGTTTGACCGGCAAATGACTCAAATTGAAAATTTAGGAGAAAGCCGTGAACAAATTGCCAGAGAAATTCGTAAGATGAAAAGCGTTATTCAAGATATGCGAAAGGGAAAAACTTATAAGCGTCGTGCTATTTCTATTGCCTTTGAGCAATTGGTTATTCAATCAGCGGGTGCTTCAGATTATGGGCGCACAATATTAGGAGTTGGAAGTTTTCAAAAGGCCATCGATCGAGTTTATGAGGCAGGTTATGATAAGCTAAATAAACGTGTAATCCCTCTTCAAGAAGTTCAAGATACTTTTCAAATTTTTGATCCGGAGAAGAGAACTAATTATATAGCTACTTTTACAGTTCAGGAATGGAATGATTTAGTCAATTTAGTTATAAAAATTAAAGAAACACCAGATTTTCTTAAGGAGATTATCGTAGGCAACCCAGGGAACTTGACAGATTCAAACAAAGCGATGACAGCAAAAGGTGGTGTTGACTTTAACTCTGCGAATTTGAATTTACAAATCAAGCGTGATGGCCGTGGGGTGCCGCTGCCTTTAGCCCAGCAGGATATGGCCCAACTAAACGCCATTGAAGGTTTTGAAGTTAATATCTTGGAAATTAAACCTGCTGTTAATGTTTCCATCATTTCTGAATTAAAAACCATTGCAAAATAAGAGAGTATGAAACACTTAGAGGTCAAATGTGGTCTTGACAAAGAAATAGCTCATGCTATACTTCTAGCAGTCAAACATTGAGAGTGCTAATCCTGCTGCGCTCCAAAACTTCCGTTTGGGAGCTTCGCAGAGATGAGTCTCAGGAAAACATATGGCAGCTAAACATTTAGATATCAAACAACGTAAAGATCGAATCCTGGCTATTGTCGTTGGGCAATATATCAAGACAATTACGCCGGTTGGGTCTCATTTTTTGACTGCTGAATACAATTTAGATGTTTCTCCCGCCACTGTCAGGAACATCTTGGCAGAGTTAGAAGAACAAGGTTATTTGACACATCCTCACACATCCGCGGGCCGCATTCCGACCCAGCGCGGTTATCGGTACTATGTAGATCACTTAATGAATGAAATTCAGCTTTTGGAAGAAGAAAAGCGGCGAATTCAGTCAGAACACAAGCAATATACTAATCAGTTAGAAGCTTTAATGGAAAAAACGTCTGAAACCCTTTCAGACTTAACACATTGCACCAGTATCATTTCAATTGATGGCTGGGGAAGTAAAATTATTTTAAAAGGGACGAGCCATGTGGTTGGCTATCCTGAACAAGTAGATGTTTTGAAGATTCAGGCGATCTTGAGGATTCTTGAAGAGAAGGAACGTTTATTATCTTTGATTAATCGTGATTTGGAACACAAAACGGAGATCTTTATCGGCCATGAAATGGCCTTGAAAGAAATGGAAAGCTGTTCTTTAGCTGTCTCAAGCTTTGAACAAGAGGGTGTCACAGGACGCATTGCAGTTTTGGGACCAACTCGTATGGACTATGACCGCGTAGTTTCTGCTCTTGAGTATATCTCCGATTTGTTAAGTCATAGAAAATAGAAAAGGACACAATAAGGTATGGACGAAAAAGTTCAACAACCTCAAGAAGAAATTTTGTCACAAGAACAACATCCTCAAGAGCCCAGCGCTTCACAAGCTAGTGAAGTAGATGTGTTAAAGAATTTGTTGAGTATTGAGAAAGATAAATATGTTCGTCTCTTAGCTGAATTCGACAATATGAGAAAACGTCATGAGCGCGATCGCATGGAATTGATTAAATATGCTCATGAGGAAGTTATTATTGAATGTTTAAAGCTTTATGATAATCTTGAACGCTCTTTGAACGCTTTTAAGGCAAAAGAAGGAACTGATCCAAACTTGGTCAAAGGTCTTGAAATGGTTTTTAATACGATGAAAGAACTGATGACTAAATATGAGGTTAAACCAATAGAAGCTGTTGGTAAACCTTTTGATCCAAACACACAAGAAGTGTTGATGCAGCAAGAAACAACGGATTTTCCCGACGGTGTTGTCATGGAAGAATTTGAAAAAGGATATACCCTAGGTGGTAAGGTTGTGCGGACCCCTAAAGTTAAAGTAGCGAAGAACAATACGTAGAGACGTAGCAGTGCTGCGTCTGTACAGGAAATATTAATCAAGAATCAAGGAGGAATATATGGGTAAAGTCATTGGAATCGATTTAGGTACATCAAATTCAGCTGCAGCTGTGATGGAAGGCGGCAGACCAGTCATCATCCCTTCAGCAGAAGGGGCTGGGGTTGCATCGGGTAAGGCATTTCCATCATTTGTTGCCTTCACCAAAGACGGGCAATTACTCGTCGGAGAACCTGCACGTCGTCAGGCTCCTATCAATTCAGAAGGAACCATTTATGCTTCCAAGCGTAAAATGGGTACAGATTTTAAATTTAAAGTGTTCGGTAAGGAATACACTCCTCAACAAGTCGGATCATTTATCTTACAAAAAATCAAAGCAGATGCTGAGAAGTTTTTAGGCGAAACAGTTGATGGCGTTGTCATCACCGTTCCTGCTTACTTCAATGATAATCAGCGTCAAGCCACAAAAGATGCTGGTGAAATCGCTGGCTTAAAAGTTCTTCGTATTATCAACGAACCAACCGCTGCTTGCTTGGCTTATGGTTTGGATAAAGTCGGCAAAGAACAAAAGGTCATGGTTTTCGATCTTGGCGGTGGAACATTGGATGTCACCATCCTTGAAATGGGCTGGGATGAAGCAGCTAAAGCAGCTACATTTGAAGTATTATCGACGAGTGGTGACAATCAACTAGGCGGTACTGATATGGATAACGCTTTGATTGATCATATCGTTAACGAATTCAAAAAAGAAAGCGGTATTGATTTGCGTAACGATAAAATGTCATTCCAACGTTTACGCGAAGCTGCTGAAAAAGCTAAGGTGGAGTTATCTAGCACTGTTTCCACTGAAGTGAATCTACCTTATATTACGGCTGATGCCACAGGGCCAAAGCATTTAAATATGAAGATCGATCGTGCCAAATTAGAAAGTTTGATTGGGCCAATCGTTGATCGTTGTAAAGGGCCTGTTCGTCAAGCCATTAAAGATGCTTCTTCCAAATTAGGCGAAGAGGTGAAGGTTGACCGCATTGTCTTAGTCGGCGGTCCAACACGTATGCCAGTTGTTCAACAATTCTTGGAAAAAGAAGTTGGACAAAAAATCGAAGGTGGTATTGATCCAATGGAATGCGTGGCCTTAGGAGCTGCAATCCAGGGCGCTATCATCACTGGAGATGCTAAAGAAGTTCTTTTACTCGACGTGACACCACTCTCTTTAGGGATTGAAACCATGGGTGGAGTTTTTACCAAGATGATTGAACGAAACACCACAATCCCAACTAAAAAAGCAATGCCATTCTCAACGGCTGAAGATAATCAGCCTGCGGTGACAATCCGTGTCCTGCAAGGTGAACGTCAAATGGCTAATGACAATACAGAGCTTGGAAGATTTGATTTAGTAGGGATTCCTCCAGCTCCTCGAGGCGTTCCTAAGATCGAAGTCACATTCGACATTGATGCCAACGGTATTGTTCACGTGACGGCTAAGGACACAGCAACCAACAAAGAACAAAAAATTCAAATCACAGCAAAGACCAAGTTGTCCGACGACGAAATTCAGAAAATGGTCAAAGAAGCAGAGAAATTTGCTGAAGAAGATAAAAAACGCCGTGAAGAAGCTGAGCTTCTTAATCAAGCCAATACATTGCTTTATTCTACAGAAAAGTCATTGAAAGATTATGGTGATAAAGTTTCTGCTGATGATAAAGCTAATATCGAGAAAGAATTGGCTGCTTTAAAAGAAGCTATCGAAAAGAAAGATCAAGAAAAAATCAAATCATCTATGGAATCATTGCAAAAGGTCAGCCACAAGCTAGCTGAAGAAATGTACAAGGCTACAGCTGCCCAGCAACAAGGTGCTCCTGGAGCAGATGCAGGAGCTCAGCCTAATGATGCGGGTCCTTCACAAGATCAAGGTGGCGCATCAGATGAAGGTTCTAAACCAAAGGATGATGTAATCGACGCTGATTTTAAGGCGACGGATAAAAAATAATAAAATGAATGCGGAATTTATCGTAGGGGCGGCCCCCTGTGGCCGCCCTTAATAAGGGCCGGCACAGGGGCCTGCCCCTACAAAAATTATTATGAAAAAAGATTATTACGAAATATTAGGCGTCGCCAAAACTGCAACTTTAGCTGAAGTTAAAAAAGCTTATCGATCACTGGCCCTCAAATATCATCCAGACCGTGTTGCAGAGGCTGAGAAAAAAGATGCTGAGGCAAAGTTTAAAGAAATCTCTGAGGCCTATGGTGTCCTTTCAGATCCACAGAAAAGACAAACTTACGATCAATACGGCCATCAAGGAATTGATCAGACATATACGTCAGAAGATATTTTTAAAGGCGCTGATTTTTCAAGCATTTTTGAAGGAGCTGGTCTTGGAGATATTTTAGGTCAAATGTTTGGAGGTAGTTTTGAAGGCGGTGGTCGTTCAAGTCGACGCGCGCGCGGTCGCGATATTCAATATGAAGTAGAGCTTACTCTGGAAGATGCTTATAAAGGCGTTCACAAAGAAATCAAAGTTCCTCGTCATGAATATTGCAAGCAATGCGATGGGACAGGGGCTAAGAATGGCACTGCTTTAAAGACTTGCCCAACATGTCATGGTCAAGGACAAGTTGTGATGTCATCGGGTTTTTTCCGTATGGCTCAAACATGCGGGCAATGTCAAGGTCGTGGTAAGACAATCACAGAAAGCTGTCTTGAATGTTCAGGCCAAGGTGTTAAACGGGTCGTTAGAAATATTGACGTCACAATTCCAGCTGGTGTTGACAATGATTCTCAGCTTCGTGTGCGTGGAGAAGGTGAAATAGGCCAAGGTGGAAGTGGGGACTTGTATTTATTTATCAAAGTCAGAGACCACCAGGTCTATCGACGAGATGGGGATGATTTATATATGGATGTCCCAGTGAGTTTTGTGAAGGCGACATTGGGTGGAGATGTGCTTGTTAAGACATTAAAAGAATCCGTTGAGATGAAGATCCCAAGCGGTACTCAAGGTGGAAAGATGTTTAGGCTCAAAGGCCAAGGAATGCCTTCTGTTCATGGGCATGACCATGGAGATTTATATGCAAGAGTTATGATTGAAATACCCACAAACCTAAATACACGCCAGAGAGAAATTCTGGAAGAATTCGCCAAAGAATCTGGGGAATCCGTCAAAGGTTCATTAAAAGATCGATTCAAGAAAGCATTTAAATAATATGCCAACATATCAATACCAATGCGAAGCCTGTGGTCATGAATTTGAAGAACTTCAATCCATGACTGATAAGAAATTAACGAAATGTCCTAAGTGTAAAAAGCCTAAGCTAGTTCGTTTAATCGGAAGCGGCGCCGGCATGATTTTCAAAGGCAGCGGCTTTTATGAAACCGATTATAAGAAAAAATCACCATCTTCTGATTCAAAGCCTGCATCAAAACCCTCTTCGCCTGCTTCAAGCACTGGTAGTTGCGGAGGCGGGTGTGCCTGCCATCCTGCATAGTTAAGGGATTAATAGCCAATTTAGATTATAACTCATTTCATATCAATGGGTTATAAGTTGGACAACTTTTCTTTATATGCTATCTTTTCTTTAAATCTTATCTAGTCCTATTTAAGAGGTGAATTTTGTTTCAACGCGGGACATCATTAGGTGTACTTCTAGCTTTCTGTCTATCCTTGATTGCTCCTTATCAAACGGTTTGGGCTAAAGATGCGGGATTGATTTTGCCGAAACCCGGGGCAATGGTTAATTTAAGCCCTGCTTTTGAGCCTGTGATGATGAAGGGATTGAAGGTTGATCCGAAGAATCCGTTTCGGTTTGAATTCATTTTGGATCCAGGTGACGTAGGGGTGGGTTCTAAAACCATCCCTACGGATTTGAAAATCGAATCCACCAAATTAATCAAATATTTCCTCGCCTCTTTAACCATCCCCGAAAAAGACCTTTGGGTCAATTTATCTCCTTATGAAAAAGATCGAATGATTCCTTCCACCTTGGCCCAGACTGAGATGGGACGTGATATGTTGTCCCAGGATTACATCCTCAAACAGCTAACAGCCTCTTTGATCTATCCTGAGAAAGAACTGGGAAAGGCGTTCTGGGATAAGGTCTATTCCAAAGCTCAAGCAATCTACGGAAGCACCCAGATTCCAGTGAACACCTTTAACAAGGTTTGGATTGTCGCAGACAAGGCAGATGTATTTGAGAGGGGAAATGTAGCGTATGTGGTGGGGGCACATTTGAAGGTGATGCTAGAAGAAGACTATTTAGCGAATTCGAAAAATCAATTGCCAGCCAGGGGACATGTTCCGGACAAAACCAACAGGAACGTGTCCCCCAGCACTTTGCCAAGCCATGTCGGGTTGGAAATGAAAGCAACCCAGGGACAATCACCAAACGTATTAGGAAACCAAATCATCCGCGAAATTGTCCTTCCTGCTCTCGAACAAGAAATCAACACCGGCAAGCATTTCGCCCTCTTACGCCAGATGTTTTATTCCATGATCCTAGCCAGTTGGTACAAAATGGCGCTCAAGGATGCACTCATTTCTAAAATTTACGGCAATCAAAGTAAGGTCAAGGTGGGCATTAACCAGAAAGATATTAAAACCAACGACGAAATCTTCAATCAATACCTGAAAGCTTACAAGAAGGGAGTGTTTAATTACATCAAGGAAGACATTTCCGCCATAGGCGGAACCGCCTCTGGCGGAGATCACACTCGTCAACAACGTATCCCTAGGAAATATTTTTCAGGTGGAGAGCACGTTTGGCAATACCTAGATCATGCTCGGGTGGTCCATATGATCCCTAGAGGAACAAGTTTTGCAAATCAAGCCATGATTGCAGTGGTGGATATGACGCCTAAATCTAAAAATTCCGCCATGGCTTCAAAATTGACCCCTAATCAAATCATCAATTTATTTAATCAAAAGTTTCCAGATAAGCATAAGCAGATTGCAGGGCTTCCTATTGCTGATGTTCAAAGCATAATAAATCCTACTACACAAAGAGCGTTTTATAGGGACTTTAAGAATAGAACAGAAAGAGATGGGATAGTGTTTAGCCGTTCCGCGACTAATCCTGTTTTTCTTAACAACTATATTAATCATATTATGAAATTTGTTAAACCAGGTCAGAAAATTCTGTGTGTGGGAGAAGGCAGGGGCCATGTGGCTGCGGAATTAAAGAAAAGAGGGATAGATGTTTATGCCATTGATCTGAGTGAGGAAAATACTGTTATTTCAAAAAGAAAAGGTGTTAACCAAATGGTTGGAGATGCCAGGGATTTACTTAAGCTGTACGGTCCAGAAAATTTTGATATTGTGCTTTTTAGCGAATCCATAGGAGCAATGCCTATGGAGGACGTTTTAAAACAGGCCCATCTTGTGTTAAAACAAGGCGGAAATCTTCTGATCGGCGCTTATCCATCAACAGAAGAACGGGTGAAGATATCTCATCGGAGTAAATTCGTATATTATTCCACCCTTGAAATTAATGAAGCCCTCACTAAAGCTAAGTTTTCACATTTTCATCATGAACCCGTTTATGAAAATCCTGTCAATTTCTTTGATCTAGATGAAATGCCTGCAACATATCTTAATTTATTCGTAGCAACTAAACCACAAACAATGGATCTGCAATCCAGACAGGATCGTGCGATGGGAGTTCTTCAAGAAGATATTTCAAGGGAATTCTTATTGCTTCAAAGAAAAGTTCAGGAGTTACTTCAATATATTTTAATTGATGAAAATTGGGCAACATCACAACCAGTTACCTCAGAAATTTTTGAGGGGTTAGATTTAGATGCAAACAGTCTTTTGAATGATTTAAGGACAAATGGTTATCTGAATGCAGCTAATGTCATGACAACAAAGCTTCAGGATCTTGAGTTTTCTTCCTTAATGCAATTTACAAACCCCGTTTTTTCAGCCAAGAAATATGAGATTCACCAGAGAATTAAGAAGTTAAGACCGCTTATGGACTTTCGCGATATCACCCATCATGCTTTAACAGGCCTTCTTTATTTTATGCTGATTTTAAGTACGGAAGACCTTCAAATCCTAGAAAAATTCAAAACAGACGAATTGGATGATATTGCGCATCTTTTATCGGGTTTGGGGGCTTCTTTAGGAAACCTTAATCAATATGAGATTCCAGGTGAATTAAGTACCAAGGATTTTATGTTTGCAACTCAATTGGGTAGGGTCGTGGGGGGGGTGCAACGAGCTTTGAAGGATCGAGTCTTTTTAGAAGAACATCAACAAGCAATCGCAGAAGTTGTCCAAAGGATTGAATTGATAAGCGAGCAAACTAATCAAATCATTAAGCAAATCAGAGACCAGGCCATGAGTAATACCCCAGTTGATTCCACCAAACGTACAACACCAGGAGGTATTGACTTTGATCGCTCTAAAATGCAAATGAATGTGTCTAAAGAAGGCCAGGGAGTTCAAATGGATGCTCCAGCCAGAGGCAGGTCCGCCTTTGGCGGAGATCAAGCTATGATCGAACGCATTCAGCGGGAGGGTTTTGATGGTTTAGAGTTTACTATTCGATCTCTTGAACCAGTGAAAGATTTGGAGTTGTTTTTGGGACTAAAAGAAAAGCCCCTAAGTCTTGCCGTTGCAAAATAACTCAGGGGCTTAAGCTAGTATTAACTTGTTTTCTTAGGGGGATGTTTGGCGCGCCATAAATCAATGCACCATACAATACCTAGGAAACCAGTGAAGGTTAATAACCCATAAAGGGCAACATCGGCCATTTTATTTCTCCTTTTCTGTTGGACAAACAAAGAATCCTAGAATTCCTGTTAACCCTATGACAGTGAAAATTATTAAACGTATTGGTGGGTTAAAGTTTGGAAAAAACCAACTCGCACAAAGTGCAACCGTGGTTAGCTTAAATATATCAAAAAAAGCCTTAGCGATTAAATCACGCCTATTACGATGAAAAATCAGCATAACATGTTCCTCCTTTCGTCAAAATTGGGGATCAATCAAACCCATACGTGGGGGAAACACATATGCTTGTAATTCGTTTCAAGTATAGCAATTCAGGATAAAAAGTCAACGACGGCACCCCTTTAGAAGAACAAAATTTTAATTTCCATTTTAACGAGGATTCTGATATCATTTCTGTCTTATATTACTCAAATAAACAATTAGAAGAGGGTTGAAAATGCCAGCAATTAAGCCATTTAACGCAGTTTTCTACAACAAAGAGAAGATCGAAAACCTTTCCTCAGTCATTTGTCCACCTTATGACGTTATTTCCAAAGAGCAGCAGGAAAGTTACTATAAGCAGCATCCTTCCAATTTTATTCGCCTTGAATTAGCTAAAGAAACCCCCAAAGATACAGCCAAAGACAATAAATACACCCGCGCCAAGAAAACATATGAAGATTGGCTGGCCAAGGGTGTTTTAAAGCAAGATGAAGCCTATTGCATCTACTTCTATAAGCAGGATTATCACTATTTAGGTCAAAAATATACAAGAACCGGGTTTTTGGCTTTGTTAAATCTTAATGAAGATTCCGGCGTTAAGATTTTGCCCCACGAACACACTCACTCGGCCGCTAAAACTGATAGACATACTCTTTGGACCACCCTTAAAAGCAATCTAAGTTCCATTTTTGTGGGATATAGCGACAAAATGAATGTCATTGAGAAGATGTTTCTAAAGGAACTAGCCAGCCAAAAGCCTTATTTGGAAGCTGTCGACCAAGATAAAGTCAAACATATGATTTGGCGTTTGGCTGATCCAGACAAGATTCAAATGATCGTAGATATTATTGATGGTCAAAATCTCTTTATCTGCGATGGTCATCATCGTTTTGAAGTCGCTAGTCAAATTAGGCGTGATGCGCTAAAAAAACAAAAGAATCACACAGGTAAAGAACCATATAATTATGTGATGAGTTACTTTACTAATTTGGACTCCAAAGATCTTCAAATTTTCCCTATTCATCGTATTGTTAAGAAATTTTCTATCAGTGTTAATCTTCTAGAGCAATATTTTCGTATCGACAAAATTAAAACTAAGACCGACTTAATGGTTCTTTTGGCCCGCGCTGGACAAAATGAACATTCTTTTGGACTCATCAAGAAAGAAGGGATGTTTCTTCTTCGCTTAAAGAGTAAGACATTAATTGATAAAGTTGTTCATGAAGGGTCTAAGGATTATAAAAGCCTTGATGCGGCAATTTTAAAAGCATTTATTTTTGATCAAGTAGGTGTTAAATCAGAAGACATTGTATATTCTAAAGATCCTTCAGAGGTCATAAGTGCTGTCCATGAAGGTCAGGCGGATGCAGGATTCATCTTAAATCCCGTATTAATCAGCCAGCTGAAAGCCATCGCCCTTAATGATGAACGTATGCCTCCTAAGACCACATATTTCTATCCAAAGGTTTTATCAGGTTTAACCATGTACAAGATGGATTAACATGTCCCTATTTGGAAAATCCAACTACACTTTTATCAAAGTTAAGCGTAAAGAAATCCCGACGGGGGTATGGACCAAATGCCCTGGTTGTGAATCTCCTGCTTATTCCAAAGAACTTCGCAACAATTTCAATGTATGTCCCAAATGTGGGTACCATTTGGTTTTAAACGCTCCTGAGCGTATTGAGCATTTGATGGATGAAGGAACGTTTGTCGAGCTTGATCGAGAAATGCTTTCTGGTGATCCTCTTCATTTCGAAGGACCAAAGACATATAAAGATAAACTCAAAGCTGATCAGGAAGCAACAGATCTCGTGGATGCGGTTATTACAGGTTATGGAAAAATTGCAGGACATAAGGCTGTTTTAGCTGTTACAGATTCTAGATTCATTATGGGTTCTATGGGTTCTGTTGTAGGGGAGAAAATTACACGTGCAGTTGAATACGCAACCAAGCATAAATTGCCCGTTATTATTATCTCAGGTTCTGGTGGTGGGGCCCGTATGTATGAGGGTGCTATTTCTCTTATGCAAATGGCAAAGACATGCGCTGCTTTAGCCAGACATGCCAAAGCCAATCAACTGTACATTTCCGTATTAACGAATCCCACCATGGGTGGGATTATGGCTTCCTTTGCAGGGGTGGGTGATATTATTATGGCAGAACCGAAAGCGCTCATTGGATTCGCAGGCCCCCGAGTTGTTGAGCAGACCATTCGACAGAAACTCCCAGCTGGTTTTCAACGCTCTGAATTCCTTTTGGCTCATGGCATGATCGATATGATTGTCGAAAGGCAAGATTTAAAGAGTGTCATTGCGCATACGATTGATTACTCAGAAAACTGATTGCGCATTTAGATCACAGATAATACAATACGCCTTTATTTGACACACCAATCTTTTCAGAAACTGATTGCTTCTATGGCAAGAATCCTTATAAAAAATCTTCATAAAACATACAAAGGCAGCATTCCAGAAGCTGTTAATAATGTTAGATTAGAAATTGCCGATAAAGAATTTTTAGTTTTAGTTGGCCCCTCCGGATGTGGAAAATCAAGTATTTTACGAATGATTGCAGGATTAGAAGAGATCACTTCCGGCGAAATTTGGATTGATGATCGATTAGTTAATGATGTTCCTGCTAAGGACCGCAATATTGCCATGGTTTTCCAAAACTATGCGCTTTATCCTCACATGACTGTTTTTGAAAACATGGCTTTTGGTTTAAAATTGCGAGGGTATCCTAAGCCAGAAATAGAAAAACGTGTTCATGAGGCAGCTGACATATTGGGAATTAGAAAGTATCTGGATCGACGTCCACGTCAGCTCTCTGGTGGTGAACGTCAGCGTGTTGCTTTAGGCCGGGCTATTGTTCGTAAACCTTCCGTATTTCTTTTCGATGAACCTTTAAGTAACCTTGATGCTAAGATGCGCGTTCAAATGCGCACCGAAATCCATAAGCTCCGCTTAAAACTACAGACCACTTTTATTTACGTAACCCACGATCAAACAGAAGCTATGACGATGGGAGATCGTATTGTTGTCATGAAAGACGGTGTCATCCAACAATGTGCTGACCCCATGAGCATTTATGACAATCCAAGTAATAAATTTGTGGCATCATTTATCGGTTCTCCTCCAATCAATCTTTTTAAGGGTCGTATCATTAAGCGTGAGAGAAAATATTATTTCGATGAGGGTAAGTTTCAGGTTAAATTGATTGAAGATATGTTTGTCAGGATGTCCAAATATGAAGGCAAGGATGTAACAATGGGGGTTCGTTCAGAGGATATTTATGATAAACTTTTTGCTTCTGAAGCTTCTGATGACAATACAGTCAAAGCCACATGTGAAGTAGTTGAACCTTTGGGTTCTGAAGTGTATTTGTATTTAAACTCAGGCAACCATACTTTTATCGCTCGTGTCGGTGCACACGATAGACCTGAGGTCAACCGTGAGATGGACTTGGTTTTTGACATGAGTAAGGTGCATTTCTTTGACGTCCAAACCGAAGAAACCATTATTTAAGTTGTACCTTTTAGTGGTCTTTAGTTTTTTGATCCCACTCGTGGGTTTCTTTGTTTACGCCGCAAAATATCATGCGGCGTTTTTCTTTCTAGCCGCAGTACTTATCATTAATATCATTGTTTTGATTTCCTTTAATAAGCGATTATCCAAGAAACAAGCGCACATTGTTCTGCAAAAAGAAGAGTATTTTGAAAAAGCCAATATGCTTAAGGCAGAATTAAGTAATGAGTGGCAATCCATCGAAGCTCTCCGTCATAAGATCGTTAACTACTCGCATCTTAAAGATATTACAGAAAAACTTAATATGTGTTTGAGTTTAGAGGATACTTCAAATACCCTTTCCGTTGAGGTTAATAAACTCTTTGGGCATAAAGATGTCACTGTTATTTTGTATTTATTCCATTCCAAGTTAGGGGAATTGGGGATATCTTCTTCCCAAAAAGCTCAGATGAATATTAATTTGAAAGCTAAAAGAGGAGATTTGTATGATCAATGGGTAGTCAAGACATTGCATCCTCTTTTAGTTGAAGATGCTAATAATGATTTTCGTTTTGATGTGGATAAGCTCTCCTCAGAAGATTCACGAGAAATTAGATCCGTAATGAGCGCTCCTTTAATGGATGGCAATAAGATTCTTGGCATCCTGCGAGTAGATAGTCCCTTGCCTCTACATTTTACAACGGATGATTTACGCTTTCTTAGGACCATAGCTGATTTAACTTCAATTGCTGTTGAAAATGCTCAGCTTTATCAACGCTTGCAGGAATTAGCCATCCGTGATGGTCTGACGGGCCTTTATTTGAGACGGTTCTTGATGAGTCGTATTGAAGAAGAAATGGCTAGAAGCTTGCGAAGTAATAATAAGCTAGCGTTCATGCTCATAGACTTAGATCATTTTAAGAAATACAACGATACATTTGGTCATACTGCAGGAGATATCGTCCTTCGCAATGTGGCCGAAATCTTGAGCGAACATTTTAAAGAACCTGGACAATTGGTTTGTCGATATGGAGGAGAGGAATTTTGTGTTCTTTTGCCTGATTGCAGCAAAACTAAGGCCACGACACTAGCAGAAGAATTACGTGTAAAAGTTTATAATCGGCAAATTCTATTGCGCCGCCAGAAAACAAATGTATCTATTTCCGTTGGGATCGCTATCTTTCCAGAACATGGTCGCTTGAAGGAAGAACTTATCCTTAAAGCTGATGAAGCTTTGTATCAAGCGAAAAAACAAGGACGAAACCAGGTATGCTTAGCTTCCTAATCATTTTAATGATTGTTTTTGTTGGTGTTATTTTCTACTTAGTGAAGACCTTTGTCTTTCAATCTGAGCAAAATGCTGATGAAGATGTGTTAAAGGTCAAACAGGGCCTGCAAAATATTATTGAACAAAAAGAAAAAGCTCACGCGGAAAAGGCTAAGCTTGAGAAGGAAGCCAAACAGATATTTACACTTTACGAGATTACCAAGGACATTAATCGCCAAATGAATGAAAAAGAGGCTTTTGAGCTCTTTCGTACCAAGTTAAAAGACAATATTGCGTTAGAGGACTGCCAATTGGTATCTGATTTTGGGGTAGAATCTCAGGAGAAGGTTCTTCCTAAAGATTACTCTATTTTTCCTCTTAAAAGTAAAGATGAAAATCTTGGATATCTCATTTATAAAGGCGTCTCTCCTAAAGACATTGAGAAATTCATGATTCTAGCCAATCAATTCGCTTTGACTCTTCGCAGAAGCAAGCTTTATAAAGATGTGGAGCGCTTGGCCATTACAGATAGTTTAACTGATGTTTATACCCGAAGGTACTTCTTAGAGAGATTTGAGGAAGAAATCAAGCGCGCGGCTGCTAAGAAAATCAAATTATCCTTTATTATGTTGGATGTGGACCATTTTAAGATGGTGAATGATCAGTTCGGACATTTGACAGGAGATTATGTCTTAAAAGAGATTAGTTTAATTATTAAAGAAAATATTCGTGAGATAGATTTCGTAGGAAGGTATGGAGGAGAAGAGTTTTGTATTGTTCTTCCTGAAACAGATTTAGAAGGGGCCTTTCTTGTAGCTGAGCGTATTCGAAAATCAGCGCAAGATAGACTAATTAAAGCTTATGATGCCTCTGTTCGTATTACTTTAAGTCTTGGAATTTCTACATTTCCATCTCACGGTAAACAAACGGATGAACTTATTGATAAGGCAGACTGGGCTCTGTATCGCGCTAAAACACAGGGACGCAATCGAATTGTGGCTTTTGGCCAATACTCATAGATTTAAGATTTTTCAGATTTATTACTATCATCCTGCTTGAATCCTAAAGCTCTTTCAGTTAAAATATCGCATCTTATTAAGAACTCCCCCTCAATTTAAAGGAATTTATGAAGAAGTATGTAGTTGGCGTGGATGTTGGCGGTACCAATATCAAGTTGGGTTTAGTGCATCCGCAGGGACATGTGATTGCCCGAAGCCATTTCTCCACAAGGCCTTTTACCTCTTCTAAAATGCAATTGATTGAAGGACTCTCCAGTGAAATTAAGAAAATTATTGAACAACAGAATCTTAAGTTTAACCAAATTGCTGGGGTTGGCATTGGTCTTCCTGGTCTTATCGATTATTCCAAAGGAATAGTCACTTTTTTACCCAATATTCCAGGCTGGAAAAATGTTCCTTTAAAATCTATTTTAGAAAAAAAACTAAACTTGCCTGTTTTTATTGATAATGATGTTAAGTTAATTACATTAGCAGAGTGGAAATTAGGTGCTGGAAAAGGTATCCAAAACCTGATCTGTTTAACGTTAGGAACGGGCGTAGGCAGCGGTTTGATCTTAAATAACCAACTTTATCGGGGCATTCTTAATGCTGCGGGAGAGTTAGGCCACATGCCTCTTACTCAAGAAAAACGTCCATGCAATTGTGGTGGATATGGTTGTTTTGAGACATATGTAGGCCATCATCGTTTAGCCATATTAGCTAATCACATCATGAGGAAAAATGAAATGACTATCCCAAAGATGTTTGCTTTAGCAAATGAGGGGAATATTAAAGCATTACGTTTCTGGAAAGAGGCTGGCACGCTTATAGGTAATGGTCTAGTAGGAGTAGTTAATTTATTGAATCCTGAACTTATTATTATTGGCGGAGGAATTGCTAATAATGAGAAATACTTATTTCCAACAATCAGAGAAGTCATTAAACATAGAGCCATGACATTACAGGGATCTATGGTCAAAATCAAAAGAGTAAAATTTGGGGATGATGCTGGTATTATCGGCGCCTACGTTTTAGTTGCTAATGCAAAATAAATATAAAATCTTTATTTGTATATTCTGTACTGTCTTTGTTTGCGGCAGTTTCTTTTTAATTTATTCTCCTTCCCTAGCGTCCATTAATCCATTTAGTGGTATGAGCACGAGCACAATCAATACTAAAGACATTAAACAGGTCCAGCTTGAAGCTGATCAGGTGCAATTTTCTAAAGATAACGGTAAAGCCAATGCTAAAGGAAACGTTGTTGTCACCTCCAATGACACCATTCTTTATGCTGACCAAATGGAACTTGCTAAAGCCGTAGGAGAGGGGATTGCCAGCGGACATGTGTTTATTGATTCTCCCAATATGAAGGTGGATGCGGATTCCGTTAAGTTTAATTTTAATAATTCTACCGGCGAGTTTCAAAATGCCAGAGTATTTAATGATCCTTTTCAAATCAAAGGGGCCATCATAACAAAAGTCTCAGAGAACCATATGATCATGCAAAATGGGTATTTGACTACGTGTGACCATGATCAACCTCATTTTCGCATGTCTACGCGTCGAATGGATTATTATCCTGGAGATCAAGTTGTTGCTCGTGGAGTGAAGTTGTATTTAGGCAATCTTCCTCTGATCTATCTACCCAAATTTTCTCAAGATTTAAAAGATCGTCCTATTTTTACAGTCATACCTGGTTATAAAAAAGATTTTGGTGCATTTTTGTTAGGTACCCTGAGATTAAAGTTGTCAGATAATGTTAAATTAGTTGTCCATACTGATTTTCGTGAACGCTTAGGGTTGGGAGAAGGTTTTGATTTGAAATATAAGACCCCACAATTTGGGTCAGGCCTTTTGAGGACCTATTACACGCATGAACGAGAAATTGCCTCTAAACATTTATGGAATATGGAGAATTCAGACGGTACAAAAAAAGGACCTACCATTCGACATGAGCTTTATCGCATTCAATGGCGTCATTTCTGGCAGATTGATAAAGATACGAATGCCATTTGGCAGTATTACAAAGTTCATGACTATAACTTAGCAAACATGGGATTCATTAAGCGATATTTCGAAAAAGAATATCGTAGAGGTCCGGATGTGAACACCTACTTCTTATTGACCAGAAACTTACCTGAAGGAAGTTTGTCTTACCGTATCGACGTAAGCCGTATTAACCCAGCTATCCGTACGGTGGAACGCTTGCCAGAAATTCAATATCAACTCAGTGGAAAAAAGCTAGGAGACTCTAACTTCTATCTTAAATCAATTGAGACTTTCTCTAATCTTCAAAATATGCCTGGTAATGTAGGTCCTCATATGAAAACGATGCGCCTGGACGTAGATAATGAGATTTCTTATCCTATGAAGATATCTTTTATTGAATTTAGACCTTTTGCTGGCGGAGAACATACATACTATAGCCGCACGAACAATACTAATTTCAATAACATTATTCGAGGACAATTCAAAACAGGTTCAGATATAACCACTCACTTCTATCGCATGTGGAATTATCGTAATAGTAATTTTTTTGGTACAGAGATTAATGGTTTGCGTCATGTCGTTACTCCGACTGTGACATATTCCTATTCCCATCGCCCAACGTTAAGTAACTCTTACCTGAATCAATTTGATAGCATTGATTCAAGGGGACTAATCAATAATGTCCATTTTTCTGTAGAAAATAAAATACAAACAAAAAGAAACAAACAATCCGTAGATTTGTTGCGTGCAATTTTTGAAACAGATTATTCATTGATCAGAAGTGATAAGAACCCTGGCTTTAGGCTGATCACCTCAAAGATAGAATTTAATCCAAATGATTGGCTGACTTTTTCTTCGGATAGTATTTATGATAATCATGAGAAACACTGGAATGAGTTTGATTTTGATGCGTACATTCATAAAAGCGATAAATGGGCCTTTGGATTAGGGAAGCGTTATGCGAGAGATCAAGATGATCAATTAACTACGCAATGGAAATATAAGATCAATCCTAAGTGGAAATTTACTCTTGATGATAGGTTCTTATTAAATACAGGAGAGCTCAAGGAAGAAAATTATATTTTTACCCGGGATCTGCATGAATGGGAAATGGATCTCCAGTATCATCAAGAAAGAGGTAATGGTGTAGGATTCTTTATCATCTTTAGACTAAAAGCTTTTCCTGATATGGCCCTTGATTTGTTCTCAAGCACTTTCAATGCGCCTAAGGCAGGATCTCAAAATTCAACTAGCAGCAAATAAGGGAGTTCGTATGAATATTGCCATTATCGGTTCTGGATATGTTGGTCTAGTGACCGGAGTTTGTTTGTCTCACATTGGTCATCATGTAATCTGTGTGGATAATAATCCAGATAAGATCAAAAAGTTAAAAAGAAGTGAGGTTCCTATTTATGAACCTGGCCTACAGGAATTAATGCAAAGTTGTATTAAGAAAAAGAGGTTAGTGTTTAGTGGGTCGATTAAAGAAGCCTGTCACAAAGCACAGGTCATTTTTCTGGCCCTGCCAACTCCACCAAAAGCTAACGGCGATGCGGATTTAACATATATTGAAAACGTATCCCGAGAGATTGCTTTAAATATGGATTCCTATAAGTTAATTGTAGAGAAATCTACGGTCCCTGCAGAAACAGGAAAGAAAATTCGAAGGACTATTCAATTAAATCTGCCAAAGAAATTTAAAAAAGGTACTAAGGTCCTTTTAGATTTTGATGTGGCCTCGAATCCTGAGTTTTTAAAAGAAGGTTCTGCCGTCCACGATTTCATGAACCCTGATCGAGTTGTTTTTGGTGTGGAAAGTAAGAAGGCTGAAAAGCTCTTGCGAGAGATTTATCAGCCCATTAAAACGAAGATCTTAGTTACTAACACAGCTTCCTCAGAAATGATTAAACACGCATCGAATTCATTCTTAGCAACAAAGATTTCTTTCATTAATGCTGTAGCGCAGATTTGTGATCATGTTGGAGCTGATGTCTTAAAAGTAGCTGAGGGAATGGGTATGGATAAAAGAATTGGCCGACAATTCCTGGATGCAGGAATAGGATATGGTGGAAGCTGTTTTCCAAAGGACGTGGATTCTTTTATTCGTTTGGCTGAGAAGAATCGTTATGATTTTAGTCTGTTAAAGGAAGTCCGACGTATCAATGACCATCAACGTAAAACGTTTCTTCACTTAGTGGAAGAAAAGCTTTGGAATGTTAAAGATAAGACCATAGGTGTTCTTGGCCTGGCTTTCAAACCAAACACAGATGATATGAGAAGCGCTGCATCACTAGACATCATTACGATTTTAAAAGCAGAAGGTGCTAAGATCAAAGCGTATGATCCAAAATCTATGCATAATGCAGCTCAAATGCTTAAAGGTATTAAATTATGTGACGATCCTTATGCTGTGGCTGAAGATGCTGATGCTCTTTTGATCTTAACAGAGTGGCCTGAGTTTAAAGAATTAGATTTTGTGCAAATCCGTGATTTCATGCGTCAGGCGATCATTTTTGATGGCAGAAATATGCTTGATCCAAAGAAATTACGAGGTATAGGGTTTGAATACTTTGGAATTGGAAGAGGACGTATTTGATTGTATGAAACATGTTGATGTGCTTAAAAAGAAAATTATTTCAAAGAATGCCAAGATAGCAGTGATTGGCTTAGGGTACGTTGGACTTCCTTTAGCGATTAGCTTTGCCAAAAAAGGTTTCCATGTCTTTGGTGTAGACATTAACTTACAGCACATTGAAAGACTTAAAAAAGGTGAAAGCTACATCACGGATGTTAAAAGCACACACTTTGTCGGTCTTATCAGAAATGGGAAGCTTAATGTATCTTCTGATTTTGAGGCTCTTAATCATTGTGATGTAGTCATCATATGCGTCCCAACACCCATTAAGCGTAAATATACTCCTGATATTTCTTATATTCTTTCTTCTGTTAAAAGCATTAGCCAGTATCTTCGTTCGGGAATGTTGGTTGTTCTTGAAAGCACAACATATCCTGGGACCACAGAAGAGCTCATTAAACCTCAGTTAGAGAAAAAAGGCCTTAAAGCGGGACGTGATTTTTGTTTGGCGTTCTCTCCAGAACGTATTGATCCTGGTAATAAAAGTTTTGATGTGACTCATATCCCTAAGGTAGTTGGAGGTTTAACTCAACAATGCTGCGATCTGACGGTCTTACTCTATAGTTCCATTATTAAGAAAATTCATCCTGTTTCTTCACCTAAAGCGGCAGAAATGACGAAGTTATTAGAGAACTCTTTTCGTATTGTTAACATTGGCTGGATCAATGAAATAGCTCAGGCTTGTCACAAGATGGGAATTGATGTTTGGGAAGTCATCGATGCTGCTAAAACAAAACCATTTGGTTTTATGCCCTTTTATCCTGGGCTTGGGGTGGGTGGGCACTGTATTCCAGAAGATCCTTTATATCTCTATTGGAAAGCTAAGCGATATGGTTTTAATTCCAAATTTATTAAATTAGCAGCCGACACAAACAGCCACATGCCCCATTATATTGTTCATCGATTGGAGGAATTCTTATCGAAGAGTATCTCTAAATCAAAGATTTTAATATTAGGTGTAACGTATAAAAAAGATGTGAAAGATTTAAGAAAGTCTCCATCTGTTAAACTGATAGACCTTCTTAAACAACAAGCAACGGTAGATTATTATGATCCTTTGGTGCCTTTCTTAAAGATTGGTCCAATTGATATGAAAAGGGTTTCTTTAGATGCAAGTACCCTTAAGAAATATGATTGTGTTGTGCTAGCAGTGGACCATAGCCATGTGGATTATCAATTGATTTATAAGAATTCAAAACGAATATTTGATGTCAAAAATGTATATAAGAACCAGAAAGATTCGAAGATAGAAAGGTTATAAATGGCCGTATCTAAAACTGTTTTAGTCATTGGAGGAGCAGGTTTTATTGGAAGTCATCTGTGTGACTGGTTTATTCAAAGAAATTACAAAGTCATTGCTCTGGATAATCTCATCACAGGTTCCAAGAGTAATATTTCTCATTTAATGAAGAATAAAAAATTCAAATTCATTAAACATGATATTACTAAACCTATTAAGATTGCAGGACAGATTCACTATGTTCTTAATTTTGCTTCACCCGCGTCTCCCATTGATTATTTAGAGCTGCCTATTCAAACGATGAAAGTAGGCTCGCTTGGGACTCATAATGCTTTAGGAATTGCTAAAGCTAAGAAAGCTGTTTTTTTTATGGCTTCTACATCAGAAGTGTATGGAGATCCATTGGAACATCCTCAGAAAGAGACATATTGGGGAAACGTTAATCCTATTGGTCCGCGGGGAGTTTACGATGAGGCCAAGCGTTTTTCAGAAGCTTTGACTCTGGCTTACAAAAATGTACATAAACTTGATGTAAAAATTATCCGAATTTTTAATACATACGGCCCACGCATGCGTCTTAAAGATGGCCGTGTTGTTCCAAACTTTATCGATCAGATCTTACATGGTAAGCCATTGACGATTTATGGGGATGGCAAACAAACAAGATCGTTCTGCTATGTAGATGACTTAGTGGATGGAATTACAAAACTTTTATTCTCAAAATTAACAGGTCCAGTCAATATGGGCAATCCCAGAGAGTTTACGATTGGAGAATTTGCTGATTTAGTCATGAAGACATATGGAAGTAAATCCAAGCTTATATATGAGCCTCTTCCTAAAGATGATCCCAAGCAGAGAAAGCCGGATATCACATTGGCACGCAAGGAATTAGGCTGGGAACCCAAGATTCCTTTAGAAGAAGGTCTGAGATCAACCATGGAATGGTTTAGGAGCCAAAGGTAAAGATATGATGACAAAAGAAGATATAGTAGCCTTCGAAAAAGAAATTGCAGATGTTTTTGCAACTGGGGTCATTCGAGCTCCTGTTCATCTGCGAGCTGGTCGGGAAGACCAGTTGATTAAGATTTTTCAGGACCACAACATAGGTGATGACGATTACATCTTTGGCTTCTGGGATTCTCATGAGCTGGCCCTTCTAAAAGGAGTTCCTCGGGAAGAATTGAAACAAGCGATTATTGATGGAAAAAGTATTGCGCTTTGTTTTCCCAAATATAAGGTCCTTTGTTCAGGGATCGTTGGATCATTAATGGGAACTGCAGCAGGGGTGGCATGGTCTTTAAAGAACCAAAATAAAAAAGGTCATGTGTATCTTTTTTGTGGAGACATGTCTGCAGAGACAGGTATTTTTCATGAGGCTGTCAAATATGTATATAACTTTGATTTGCCAGCTACTTTTGTGGTCTGTGACAATGGGGTGAGTGTTATGACGAATACTCGGGAAACTTGGGGGGCGCCTGAACCATGGTTTACAGGGACTAAATATGAGAAGAAAATTATCTATTTTAAATATACTAATGGGTACCCACATTCGGGACTCGGAAAACTGATTAAATTCTAACTATGACAACTACAGCCCAATTAAAATACTTCGATGAATTAAAACGTACTATGGAATGGTTGGCCCAGCAGCCAAAGGTTATGTTTGTCGGACAAACAGTCGCTGGTCCTGGAACATTTATGTTTCAAACCTTACGAGATTGCCCTAAAGATAGGGCCCTTGAAATGCCAATCAATGAAAGTTTTCAAATGCAGTTTACAATTGGCATGGCCCTGGCGGGATATATTCCTGTATCTGTTTATCCTAGACAGAATTTTCTGTTATTAGCGACGGGAGATATGGCCAACATGCTGGATAAAATCCCTGATATCAGTGAAGGCAAATGGCCCCTTAAAGTGATCATTAGAGTAGCCATTGGTCCTGATTTTCCCGTTCATCCAGGGCATCAACACATTGGAAATTTTGCCCAGGCGTTCAAGAAGTTATTTGACCATATTGAGGTCGTTGAACTCAATCGTGCAGAAGATATTTTTCCAGCTTATAAGAATGCTTTGGAACGCACGGATGGAAAAGCAACGTTAATCATTGAGCATGGTAATTATTACAACGAAGAATATTATGCTAAGCATGCAGCGTAACAGCCGTATTTTTATTGTTGGCCATCAGGATAGTTTAGAAAATTCTCTTTGGAATTATTTCTCATCTAAAGGCTTTTCTCACGTTTACACAAATAGTCGTAATCGTTTGGATGTTGTTTCTCAGGCAAAAGTAGAGAAGTTTTTTAAAGACGTGTGTCCTGAGTATGTTTTTTTAGGTTCAGTACGATCTGGTGGTATTGTGGCCAATCAAAAGCATGCTGCAGAATTCATTTATGAGAATCTTCAATCTCAGAGCAATGTTATTCATAGTGCCTATAAAGCAGGCGTAAAGAAATTTGTTTTCTTTGGTGCCTCCTGTGCATATCCCAAAGAAGCTAAGCAGCCAATCAAAGAAGATTCACTTTTAACAGGGTTAATGGAAGAAACGAGTGAACCTTATTCAGTTGCTAAATTAGCTGGAATCAAAATGTGTCAGACTTATCGCAAACAGTATGGGTTAGATGCCATGGTGATAGTTCCGGCCACTCTTTATGGCCCAGGAAGCGATACCAATCTTGAAACAGCTCATGTCATGGGAGCTCTGATGGCCAAATTTCATAAGGCAGTCAGTGAGAATCAAAAAGAAGTGCAAGTGTGGGGCACAGGTAAGGCACGACGAGAATTCTTATATGTTGATGATTTTGTGAATGGCGTTCTTTTTTTGATGAAGAATTATAAGGGTGATGAAATTATTAATTTGGGTGTTGGATCAGATATCACCATTTCTCAGTTAGCTCACCTTATGTCCAAAATGACAGCATTTAAGGGTAAGATTATTTTCGATCGAACTAAGCCTGATGGCACTATGCGTAAACTATTGAACAGTAATCGTGTTCGCAATTTAGGATGGAAGCCCAAGGTTGATTTGGAAATAGGGATTCGTAAGACATATCAATGGTATAAAAATTTATCATAAGAAAGGAATGTATGAAAATTTTAGTCACCGGCGCCGCAGGTTATATCGGCTCAATTTTTGTTCCACGTTTATTGCAAGAAGGACATGAAGTCATCGCTTTAGATAATTTTATGTATAATCAAAGTTCGCTGTTAGATGTTTGTTATCATGATAAATTGACTGTTGTCCGAGGAGATACGCGTGATAAACAGGTGATGACGAAATTGATGAAGGACGCTGATGCGATCTTTCCCTTAGCGTGTTTAACGGGTGCTCCTTTATGTGCGAAAGATCCAGTAGGTGCCCAAACTATTCTTTTGGATGCCGTTAATATGATCATTCAATTACGTAGTAAAGACCAAAGGATTATTTTCCCAACAACGAATAGTGGTTATGGCGTTGGAGAGAAGGGCAAACATTGCACAGAAGAAACAACGCTTCGTCCAATTTCTTTGTATGGAAAACTAAAGGTTGATGCTGAGAATGCTATTTTGGATGCTGGAAACTCGATCACATTTCGTTTAGCTACCGCTTTTGGTGTAGCTCCTAGAATGCGTTTGGATTTATTGGTCAATGATTTCGTTTATCGAGCAGTATATGATCGATTTGTGGTTCTATTTGAAGCCCATTTCAATAGAAATTTTATTCATGTTCGTGATATCTCAAAAGCTTTCATCCATGGATTGAATAATTTTGATAAAATGAAGAACCAGCCATATAACGTTGGACTGAGTGATGCGAATTTGACAAAATTACAGCTATGTCAGGAAATAAAGAAATTCGTCCCTGATTTTTATTTTGTGGAAGCAACCATTGGCGAAGATCCGGATAAACGGGATTACATTGTTAGTAATGAAAAGATTGAGAAAACAGGGTTCAAGCCTGATGTGAGTCTCCAAAAAGGAATTCAAGAGTTAATCAAGGCTTATCAAGTTATCAAGAGAAATCAATATGCCAATATCTAAAATCGACGCACTATTCATTCATCCGAATGCTTCCAAGAAAATCTATCAAGATTTAGCCAAAGATTTTTCTGCAATTGAACCTCCCATTTGGGCGGGAATGCTGGCTAATCATTGTCGAATTAAAGGATTTTCAGTCAATATTCTAGATTGCGAAGCTTTGCATTTATCTGAAGAACAGTCCTCGCAACACATCATTGACGAGCGTCCTAAACTTGCCTGTTTTGTTGTCTATGGGCAACAGCCTTCTGCCAGTTCCCAGAACATGGAGGGGGCTCTTGCGGTTGCTCAGATGGTTAAAGATATGAACGCAGATATCAAGATTCTTTTTGTAGGCGGTCATATTGCAGCGTTATCCAGAGAAGTCTTGGAGAAACATTCATGTGTTGATTTCGTTTGTCAGAACGAAGGCGTTTATACCATTTCCAATTTATTAAAAACAAACCTTAGCGATCATTTAGATAAAGTGCTGGGTCTAGGCTACAGAAAAGATGGCGGGATCATTTTGAATCCTCCCTCGCCCATTGTAGAGAAAGCAGATCTCCCAAAAGAAATGCCGGGTATTGCTTGGGATTTACTACCTATCAAGAATTATCGTACAGCCCTTTGGCATTCTTATCCTAATAACTCACAACGTCAGCCTTTTGCGGCATTGTATACGAGTCTTGGCTGCCCGATGAAATGTTCTTTTTGTATGATTAACATTATTAATCGCCAGGAAAATGAATACTCTGATGGGTCAGCTGTGTTTCGTTACTGGGATCCTGAACATATCATTAAAGAGTTTGATTTCTTTGCTTCTCAAGGGATCACTAATATTAAAATTGCTGATGAACTCTTTGTTCTAAACGCCAATCATTTCATGAAGCTTTGCGAATTAATTATTGCTCGAGGTTATAAATTTAACATTTGGTGTTATTCAAGGGTGGATACAGTTAAAGATCATTTCCTCGCTACTTTAAAGAAGGCTGGGGTTAATTGGTTAGCCTTGGGAATCGAAAGCGGAAATACCAGAGTTCGTAAAGATGTGACTAAAGGCCGTTTTGAAGATGTTGATATTCGATCCGTTGTTAATAAAATTCGTGCCCATGGGATAAATGTCATAGGTAATTATATTTTTGGTTTGCCTGAAGATGATTTCGAAAGCATGCAGATGACCCTAGACTTAGCTATCGAGATGAACACGGAAGAAGCTAATTTTTATTCAGCGATGGCTTATCCAGGAAGCCCTTTGCATGGGATTGCAAGAAAAGAAGGTTGGAAATTACCAGAAACATACAGTGGGTACTCTCAGCATTCCTATAATTGTCAACCCCTACCAACCAAATATCTGACTTCTGCTCAAGTTTTAGGTTTTAGAGACGAGGCCTGGATGAAATACCATACCAACCATAATTTTCTAGATTTGCTTAAGACCAAATTTGGTCAGATAGCTGTAGATGAAACTTTAAAATCTACTCAAATTAAACTTAAACGTAAGATTTTAGAAGGCGTGAGTGTCTAATGATCATTTCTCGTACACCCTTTAGGGTATCTTTTTTTGGCGGCGGAACAGATTATCATGGCTGGTATCACTCGAATAAAGGGGCGGTTCTTGCCACAACGATTGATAAATATTGTTATATCACTTGTCGCTATTTACCTCCTTTTTTTGAACACAAATCACGCATTATATATTCCAAGATGGAACATGTTCAAAAATCGATCAATGAAATTGATCACCCTTCCGTTAGAGAAGTATTACGATATTTGAAGATTCATCAGGGTATTGAAATCCACCATGATGGCGATTTACCTGCTCGAACAGGTTTAGGCTCCAGTTCTTCTTTCACGGTGGGTTTGTTGAATTCTTTATATGCTCTCAAAGGTCAAATGGTCACCAAAGAACAATTGGCCAACGAAGCCATTTATATTGAACACGAAATGATTAAAGAAAATGTGGGATGTCAGGACCAGACTTTGGCAGCACACGGAGGGTTTAATCTGATTGAATTTGGGGGGCCGAATCACTTAAGAGTTCAACCGCTTACAATTTCCATAGATAAACTTAATTTATTACAAAGTCATTTGATGTTGTTTTTCACTGGTTTTTCCAGAACAGCTTCTCAAATTGCTTTGCATCAGATCAAGAACATTCCCAACAAGAAAAAAGAATTACAGCGTATGTATGAAATGGTTTATGAGGCAGTTGAGATTCTTAATGGAAAGAATATTGTTAAATTTGGCCGCCTTTTAGATGAAAGTTGGAAATTAAAGCGCACGCTTTCTGATAAGATCTCAACAGAACATATTGATGACCTTTATAAAACTGCAATTCGTGCTGGTGCTCAAGGCGGAAAACTCTTAGGGGCAGGTGGAGGAGGATTTATACTTTTTTTTGTTGAACCTCATAAACAAGAAAAAGTACGCCAATCGTTAAAAAAGTTAGTTGAAGTCCCTATTAAGTTTGAAAACCTTGGTAGTCAGATCATTTTCTTTCAACCTGCAACCGGTATTGTTAAATAATTTAATCCATGAAGACCCTAAAAGATACAGATGTGGTGATTCTAGCAGGAGGTTTGGGTAAAAGGCTTCAGTCTGTGACGGGCGGTTCACAGAAGATCCTTGCTCAGATTGATGGTAAACCTTTTATTAGCATCTTAATTGACTATCTTGCAGCCCAAGGTGCTTCGCGCTTTATCTTATGCACTGGCCATGATGCAAAGAATGTTGAAGAGACGTTAGCTAATGCCCACAGAGGACTCACTGTTTTATTTTCCAGAGAAGATGAACCTTTGGGTACGGGGGGAGCAATTAAAAAAGGGGCAGGCTTAGTTGAAAGCGACTTATTTCTGGCTATGAATGGAGATTGTTTTTGTGTGATTGATTATAATCGTATGATTCAAGAGCATCAAATGAACAAAGCCCAAGCCACTATTGCAATAACACAAATTGCAGATGCTCGAGAATATGGAACAATTGAAATTAATTCGAATAAAGAAATTATTACTTTTAAAGAAAAACAACCAATCTTGCAAAAAGCTTTGATCAACACTGGTACATATTGTTTGAATCGAAATATATTTAATGTAGGGGTGGGTTCTAAACCCACCCAAGGAAAATTTTCCATCGAATACGATTTTTTCCCTTATTTGGTTGGGAAAGGTTTTTTTGGGTTTGAAGTAGAAAATAAATTTATAGACATCGGTACGCCTGAGAGATATCAATGGGCGCAACAACATTTAGCAGGATTAAATGGAAAATAAGAAGGAAAGGAATATGGATTTTAATAAAACGACAGCCATTCGTGAAGGCCAGGAAGCTAAAAAAGCTGGTTACAAAGTCCCCTTTGGAACTGTTTCTATCACACAAAAAGCAGAACAACTTATAGCGGAATCTCTTCGTACAAAATGGGTCACTAAGGGTGCGTACGTCGCAGAATTTGAGTCAAAATTTGCCGCTCTTTTTGGTGTCAAGCATGGTATTGCTGTTTCCAGTGGAACGGATGCGGATGCCATTGCGTGTGCTGTTCTCTATGATTTTGGCGCACAACGTGGAGATGAGATTATTATTCCAGCTCTGACATTTGTAGCGACAGGAAATGCTGTGTTACAGGCAGGTTTTAAGCCGGTGTTTGTGGATGTTAATCGTGAAACTTTAAACATTGATCCAGTTAAAATTGAAGCCGTCATCACAAGCAAAACCCGCGCGATTATGCCTGTGCATTTGATGGGCAAGCCAGCTGCAATGGACCAGATTATGGCGATTGCCAAGAAATATAAACTTCATGTGATTGAAGATGCGGCAGAGGCTCATGGGGCAGAATATAAAGGCAAAAAGATTGGTGCTATCGGAGATATGGCATGCTTTTCATTGTATGCTGCACATATTATTACTTCCATTGAAGGAGGTATGATTATTACAAACAATGACCAAATGGCTGAAGCTGCCAAATCATTGCGTAATCATGGAATAGACGGTAAGTTTCGTTTCAAACGAATAGGATTTTCGGCCAAGATGAATGAAATTGAAGCGGCTGTTGGGTTAGGTAATATTGATATTTTTCATGAGATACTCGAAAAACGTCGACGTAATGTTAGATATTTGATTAAGCACTTTGCCCCTTTTGAAAAATATTTCTGGTATTTAAAAGAAGATGCTTACGAGGTCTTAGGACCACACGCATTTTCCATGATTCTAAAGCCCGGACTTAATTTCACTAAAGATGAATTCGTGACATACCTTGAACGAGAGGGTGTGGATTCACGAAATTTATTTTATTCCATTCCTACCCAAACTCCCAGTTATGAATTCATGGGATATAAGCTTGGTGATTTTCCTGAAACAGAATATTGTTCTGATCATGGAACGCATATTGGCTGCCATCAAGACATTGAATTATCCCATTGTGATTATGCCATTGAGACAGTCGTTAAATTTTTAAAAAGCAAAGGTTATTAAGGTTCTTAAATGAGTTCTTCATCAAAGATCAAGAAAGTCTTGGTTATTGGTGGGACAGGTTACATCGGCTCCCATATGACAAAATTACTTCTGGAGAAGGGGTGTAAGTCTATTATTTTTGACCGGGCCAATCTAAAACCATCCCAGAAATTACCTAATGTCAAAATTATTAAAGGGGATCTAAGAAAATATAAAGATATCAGTTTAGCCTTACAGGAAACCCAACCAGATCTCATTATGTATTTTGCCGGTCTTATTGTTGCCCCTGAGTCCAATGTAAAACCTGTGCAATACCTGGATCATAATGTATTGGGAGCAGTGAATTTACTTAAAGCGATGCAGGAAACAGGAATCAAAAGAATTATTTTCTCATCGACAGCGGCTGTTTATGGAAACGCTTCTAATAAGACCATTACTGAGGAAACTCCATTGCTGCCGATTAATACCTATGGTTATACAAAATTGATGTTTGAACAAATGTTAGAACGTGTGGCTTGTGCAGATCAAGAATTTGCTTATATCGCTTTGCGATATTTTAATACCGCAGGGGCCCATCATTCCGGAACGTTAGGGGAATGCCATGAACCTGAAACACATCTGATTCCTAACGTCTTACGCACGATCAAAGGTCAATTGAAAGAACTCGTTATTTACGGCGATGATTATCCGACAAAAGATGGCACCTGCATCCGGGATTATATTCATATTGAGGATCTTGTTGAAGCGCATTGGTTAGCCATACAGGCCTTAGGTAGGGGATTATCTAATCAAGCCATTAATCTAGGAACAGGGCATGGTTATTCTGTAAAAGAAATTATCGCTGTGTCGGAAAAAATTACAGGAGCTAAGGTGAATGTGCGAATTTCTGATCGACGACCTGGAGATCCTGCAGTCTTAGTCGCTTCTTATAAAAAGGCCAAGAAATTTTTGGGATGGCAGCCTAAAAGAAATCTCACTCAAATTATCCATTCCGCTTGGCAATGGGAGAAAAACTTGTGATTCCAAAAGAAATTCCTGTTGTCATTGCTCATTTTGGAACGAAACCAAATTATTTAAAACTGGCCCTGAAATCTGCTGCTCGCTTTAATCAAAAAGTCGTGCTTATTGGTGATGAAGCTAATAAAGATGTTTGGATAGATCATTGGGACACGAAACCTTCTGAAATTGGGAAATTTCAAGAATTTTTAAAATCCTATACCCATATGTCTAGCTTTTCTCAAGAATACGAGATTTCATGTTTTAAGCGTATGTTTGCCATGGAAGTATGGATGAAACAAAATGGTCTTAAGGAAGCTTTTCATTTAGACAGTGATATCATGACCTTTGCTAATTATTCTAAAGAAATCCTTCCGATCCTTCCCAATGGTTGTATGGCGACTCTCATGGCTGTCGAAAAAGAACAACATGATTATTTATGGGTGAAATCTTGTCATTTTTCATATTGGACCATCGAGGCCTTGGAGGATTACACCAATTTTTGTATTCAGGCATACCGCGATTCCAAAATAAGAAATATGTTAGAGGCTAAATGGAAGTGGCATTGTGATCATCATAAAGGTGGTGGTATATGCGATATGACAGTCTTATATTTCTGGGCTAAGGGGAATCCGCATATTTTGTATATGACCAAGGTGCACAATGGGCTTACGGCGGATCATAATTTTAATCAATCGGCCCAATATTACGACCATGAATATCAGATGGAGTTTGGTCTTAAGAAATTTGTTTTTAAAGAGGGCCTTCCTTACGGTTACAATCAATTGGCCAAACAATGGATTAGATTCTTGTGCGTTCATTGTCAGGGAGCAGGTAAGTGCACAATGCCTTTCTTAAGCAATGATTACTTAAGATCTTATTACGTGGTTTCTCGTATCTATCATCGAATTAAATCAAAATATCTTAGGTTCTCCTTTCGAAAGTTTAAAAAACTGATAGAAAAGAACAAAAAGAAATAATTTGGGTTATCGGGAGATAAGGAATTGAATCATGTGTTATTTATCAATCATGTGTCTTTTTTAGGGGGGGCCGAACGGAATTTATTATCACTCATTGAAGCGTTAGACCAAAAGTTCAAAGTTTTTTTTATTTGTCAAGAACCTGGGCCTTTACCTGAAGCCTTAAAAAAAATAGGTGTAGTAGTTGAGTACATGCCATTAGGGGCATGGCGTAAGCCGATCAATATTATTAAGAATCATTTTACAGTTCGAAAGATCCGTCAATTTTGCAAGAGTCATCGGATCAATCTCATCTGCAGTAATAATTATCGGGTTAGTTCCTATGCCGTTCTTCCGGCCCAGTCGTTAAAGATTCCTTCCATCACAATCATTCAAGATTTTGTGGATGAAAATAAATTGCGTAAATTTAATGCTTTTGAATCAACAGCGTTAATCACTGTTTCCGATAGTGTGACTAACTCCATTAACAAGTTTTACAAGAAAAAAATTTATAGAATCTATAATGGACTGGACACTCATCAATACATTCAAGAGGCAGGTATTCATGAGAAATTAGGTGAGGAATTCCCAATATTGAGAAATAAGCGTGTGATAGGAATGATCGCTCAAATTGTTCCTGTGAAAGGCCATAAATTCTTCTTTAGAGCAATGAAAAGAATTGCGGATGAATTTGATGATGTCATGTTCTTTATCATTGGAGACTCCCCGCAAGTGGCAAAAGCATCACTGATAGAAATTAAAAATTATGTCACTGCACTCCATTTAGAAGATAAAGTTATTTTTGCTGGTCCGCGGGAGGACGTTCCGAATTTACTCAAATCTTTTGATCTGCTGGTTGTGCCATCATCATTGGAACCTTTCGGTAGAGTTGTTATTGAATCCATGGTTTTAAGAGTGCCTGTTGTCGCTACAATGAGCGGAGGACCATCGGAGATTATTCAACACGATACTAATGGATTATTGGTGCCTGTAGATAATGAACAAAGTTTAACTAATGCTGTCCGGATATTATTAACAGATGACACCAAGCGAAAGATGTTTGGTGAAAAAGCGCAAAAGCATATCCAAGATCAGTTTGACCTGAAACATACCGTTGTCCATATTAACCAAGTTGTGTCAGAGGTTTTATCCAAATGAAGATCAGTGGTTTTACCATTGTCCGAAATGCTATTAAGCTCAGATACCCCGTGATTGAATCCATCCATTCGATTCTATCGATTTGTGACGAATTTATTATCAATGTGGGAGATTCACAAGATGGCACCTTGGAATTAATTCAGGGAATGGCTAATCCTAAAATCAAGATTATTCAGACAGAATGGAACATGGAGCAGGGGGCTGCAGTGCTTTCCGAGCAAACCAATAGAGCACTTAAAGAGTGTACAGGAGATTGGGCTTTTTATTTACAAACGGATGAAGTCATTCATGAACATGATTTACCAAGACTTGTCAAATGTATGAAGGAGAACTTAAATAATCTTGAGGTGGACGCATTAAGATTTAAATGGTTTCATTTTTATGGAAGTCATTACCGATATCGGATTGATCGAGGATGGTATCAAAAACAAGATCGAATAGTCCGTAATAATGGAACGATTCGTTCCCTGGGGGATGCCTTTGCTTTTGAAAGATATGATGGAAAACCTTTAAGATCTAAAAATACAGGATGTTTTCTGTATCATTATGGATGGGTCCAAATCCCCGAAGATATGGCCAAACGAAAAGAAAATGCTCAGGCGATTGGTTATGCGGCAGATATGGTCAAAAGTACAAAGCATGATTATGGTGATTTAAATCGTTTTCCTATTTATTTTGGAACACATCCTTTAGTGATGAGAGATTTAATCAGTTCTCATCCTCTGAGCCAGCAAGACTTAAGAGAAATACATCAAAAACATTGGTGGAATCCGCTTAGAATTTTTCAAGTACGCTATAAAACGGGAAGACGCATTAAAGAAAAGATTCTATGAAGATTCTTATTATTAATTCCTTTGGTATTGGGGATGTTCTTTTTACCACCCCATTGGTCAGCAATTTGAGGCTGGCTTATCCCGATGCTTTTATTGGTTATATTGCCAATCTTCGGGCTCTTCCTGTTTTGCAAAATAATCCCAAGATTAATCGTGTCTATGTTTATGATCGAGATGAATTTCAAAAGGATTTTTATCGTTCTTGGTTAAAGTTGTTTCAAGAGATTCGAAAAGAACAATTCGATGCGGTCTTCGATTTTTCTTTGAATCCCTCTTTTGGTTTTTTCGCATTGATCTGTGGAATTAAACGTCGTATTGGATATGACTATCGCAACAGAGGCCGATTTTTGACAGACAAGATTGTTTTAGAAGGCTATGAAGCTCGGCATGTGGTTGATTATTATTTAAATTTACTGAAGAAATTGGATCTGCCTACTACGTCACAGTCTTTAGAAATATATATTGGACAAGATAGTCACCAATGGGCCCAAGAGTGGATTAAACTCAAAGGAATTGATCTACAGAAACCTTTGATTGCTGTAATTCCTGGAGGTGGAGCTAGCTGGGGTAAGAATGCCAACCAAAAGCAGTGGCCTGTCGAGCAATACGCCTCTTTAGTGGATAAAATCGTTGCAAAAACAAAGGCCACCATTATACTGATGGGCGATTTGAAGGATCAAAAATTGTGCCAAGAATTGACCCATCAATGTGCTTATCCCGTCTATGATGCGGTGGGTATTACAAGCCTTCACCAAATGGCTGCTTTATTGAAATTATGTCGTTTTGCTATTGTTAATGATGGCGGTCCTTTACATGTGGCGGTGGCGGCACAAACGAAAACTGTATCAATTTTTGGTCCTGTCGACCCCTTGGTTTATGGACCTTACCAAGGAAATCAACAAGCAATTGAGCATCTCGTGATCCAGAATCATGTGCCTTGTCAGCCTTGTTACCGACAATTTCGAAAAGCAAATTGTGATCATTTAAGTTGTTTGAATTTATTATCAGCCAATCAAGTTTTTAATCACATAGAAAGGTTATTATGAACGTATCATTTATTGATTTTAAACAACAAAACTTGCTAATCAAAGATGAGATTGATGCTGGATTTAAGAAGGTTTTTGAAAAAGGCGATTATATTCTTGGTGAACAAGCTCAAATCTTTGAAAAATCTTTTGCGCAATACTGTGACGTTCAATATGGGGTAGGAGTTAATTCAGGTACAGATGCCCTGCATTTAGCTCTTCAAGCCATTGATATTCAAGAAGGTGATGAAGTCATTGTTCCAACCCACACATTTATTGCAACAGCCCTATGTGTTTCCTTTTGTCGTGCTAAAGTCGTCTTCGTAGATATTGAAGAGAAAACTTACAATATTGATCCCAAATCAATTGAAAAAGCCATCACTAAGAAAACTAAAGCCATTATTCCAGTTCACATTTATGGTCAACCTGCCAACATGGACGAGATTGTGGCGATTGCACGTAAACATGGGATAAAAGTTGTTGAAGATGCCGCGCAAGCACATGGTTCACGTTATAAAGGCAAGCGTGTCGGTTCTTTAGGAGATGTGGCTTGCTTCTCATTCTATCCGACTAAAAGTTTAGGAGCTTGTGGGGATGCTGGGATGATTGTGACTAATAATAAAGAAATTTACGAAAAAGCCCTTATGCTCCGTGAT
This sequence comes from Candidatus Omnitrophota bacterium, assembly GCA_044225175.1. Lineage (GTDB taxonomy): Bacteria > Omnitrophota > Gorgyraeia > Zapsychrales > Fredricksoniimonadaceae > JACQCF01. The sequence goes on from JBGAJA010000002.1 coordinate 464,717, forward strand.
TATGGCCGCAAAGGTCGTTATGAGCATAAGATTAAGGGAACAAATTCTAGATTAGATACTCTTCAAGCTGTAGTTCTTAATGCAAAACTCAAGCATCTTGATCAATGGAATGAAATGAGAGCTAAAAGCGCAGCTATGTATGCCAAATTATTAAGTTCTATTCCAAGTGTTGTGACTCCAATTACTGAGAATGATCGTACACATGTTTTCCAAACATATGCTGTACGTGTGCCAAATCGAGATAAAGTTGTTGAAGCCATGAAAGCCAAAGGAATTGGTGTATTAATTCATTATCCTATTCCTTTACATATGCAGGAAGCTTATGCGGATTTAGGGTACAAACAAGGGGATTTTCCTGTAGCAGAACATGTGGCCCAAAACATTTTAAGTCTTCCGATGTTTCCACATATAACACAAGAACAAATTGATATGGTGGTCAAGGCTTTGAAAGAATCTTTATGATAAAAGCTGTAAAAAATTGCGATCAAGTCATGTTTTTTGGACTTTTGATTTTGGTGATTTTTATTCCATATTCTTCGGCAATGATTCAAGGCAGTCTGTTTCTTATTATGCTTGCTTGGTTAAGCAAGCATATTTTTTTGTGGAAAAATCCATCTACAAGGAATTCTGCTTTTGTTTTTAATTTTCCCTTCAAGAGTATTTTCCTGCCATTAGTTTTAATCAGCCTGCTTATTCTATTAACAATTCCTTGGAGCCATGCTCCTGTTTTAAGTTTAAAGAAGTTTTTCTCTCGATTCGTCCAGCAAGTTTTTTTGATGTATGTGACGGTTGAGATCATTAATTCATCCAAGCGTTTATATTTATTGATGACTATGCTTCTTTGGACACTGCTTGTAGTTAATGCCGATGTTGTTTTTCAAATATTCTCTGGCAAGAGTTTTATTTTTAGCAATCACATGATTTTTGAGAGAGTTTCTGGTCCTATGCGTCATCCTAATGATCTGGGGACTGTGTTGATCACGGTCATTCCCATCATGGTGATTTTAATGATGACAAGAAGTTTTTGGGTTCCGATTATATTTCCCCAGAAATTTCAGAAATCAATAGGGGTCTGTGTTTTTGTTTTATTGGTACTTTCTTTGATTGCTTTGGGTTTAACCTCTTCACGAGGGGCATGGGTAGGCTTTGTCGTGTCGATGGTTGGAGCTAGTATTTATTTAAGAAAGAAGCGTTGGATCGTTATGGTTGGTCTTTTTCTTGTTTTCTTTATTTGGGTATCAGGAATACACTTTGCTAACACTCGCAGCGATATTTTTATTAAAGAAACCCATAAAGAAACCCATAAGGAAACTCCCAAAGAGGGCCCTAAAGAAACCTATAAAGAAGTGCATGAGGCCGTAGTTGAGAATAAAAGCCAGGCTCAATATCCCATTGATCAATTCTTTACTCCGTCACGGAGAATTCAATATTGGAAGACAGCGTCAAGTGTTATAAAGGAATATCCTTGGTTTGGATGCGGCTATAATGCATATATTCAAACCCTTCTAAAATTGAATAGGGAGCCTGTCGAATATCCTCATAATGGTATTTTACACATTGCTGCAGAATTAGGCCTTATTGGACTTTTGCTGTATATATTCTTTTTTGTAGGAGTGTTTTATCAAGGATTAAAAATTTTAAAATCAGTTTCAAAACAGTATGAGATTTATTTATTAGGAGTGAGTATATTTTTTGGCCTTATTGCGTGGCTAATTCATTGTTTTTTAGACACCCCGTGGGAATCTTTACAACTAAGCATTTTATGGTGGTTATTAATAGGTGTCTTAATGAGTTTAAATAATATCGCTGTCTCTACAAAGGTAAGTACAGGAGGGAAATAATGGCTTTAGAATTAAGTGTGGTCATCCTAGCAAAGAATGAACAAGCCCGTATTAAAGACTGCCTTGAGAGTATTAAGGGGTGGGCCAATGAAATTATTATTGTGGATGATGGAAGCACAGATGCCACTATTTCGATAGCCAAAGAATATACGAAATCCATATTCTCCCGTCAAATGGATTTGGAAGGAAAACAAAGAAACTTTGGGGCTTCTCATGCAAGTAATGATTGGATATTAATCCTTGATTGTGATGAACGCATGACCAAAGAGTTGAAGGAAGAGATTTCTAATTCTTTGCCTAATGCTCCCAAAGAGGTGGTTGCCTATTGGGCATCTCAATTTAATTATTTCGGTGATATTTATTTAGAACATGGAGGATGGTCTACTCCTCATATCCGATTATACAATAAGAAGCATGTCCGCTGGTCTGAAGCTGATTTTGATGTCGTGCATCCTGGAATAAAAATCGAACCTGGGTTTAAGGGCGGTCATTTTAAAGGCAAAACGATCCACTATAGTTTCAAGAACATGGAAGACTTTATCCATAAAATTAACCGCTATTCAACTTTGGAAGCCACCAAATGGTATCTAGATAAACGTAAAATGTCTTTAGGCAAGGCTGTATGGCGTACGGTTGATCGATTCTTTAGACGTTTTGTTGGTAAAAAAGGATACAAGGATGGGTATTATGGTTTTGCAGCTGCTTTACTGAGCGGCCTTCATGAATATTTCGCATATAGTAAGTACAAAGAAATCAAAGAAAAGGGTTATTATTTAAAGAATAAAAACAGTGGGAGTTAAGATGGGAAACTTTTATAAAAGTCATTTGTATCAATATTATTTTAGTTTGATGTCAACGGTCATTAAAACGGCCAGACGAAACTGTGAAAACAGAAAATTTGAGCCAGAAGTTGAGGTCTTAAAGAAAATCATAAAACCTGAAAGTATTTGTATTGATATAGGAGGAGCATATGCTCGTTATGCATTTCCTCTATCTAAGATGGTTGGCCCAAAAGGCAAAGTTTATAGTTTCGAGCCAGGCAGCTATAGTTATGGGGTGTTTTGGTGGATCAAATTTCTTTTTAATCTGCGCAATGTTGTCATCACTAAGAAAGCTGTGTCTGATTCTCCCGGACAAATTCAATTGTGCCTGCCCCTTAAAGCCTCGGGTAAACTGGGACCTTCTCTGGCTTATATCAATACACAGAAGGAAGAGAATAATTACTGCGAAACGGTTGAAAGAATTACTTTAGATGACTTTAATAAAGAAGCAAAACTTCCTCGTTTAGATTTCATGAAGTGTGACACGGAAGGTTCAGAATTGTTGGCTTTTCGAGGAGCAAAGGGGCTTATTGAGCGATTTAGACCGCTCGTTTTGGCAGAAGTGGATGCTAACAACATGAACCGTTATCAGTTAAAACCTTCAGATATTGTTAAATTCTTTACTGATTTGAATTATCGATTGATGGTCTGGGAGAATGATCAATTTGTTCTTAAGTCTTCCGCGGATGTTTCTTCAAACTATTTCTTTGTTCCTGAGCACATGAAGTTATAACTTTTATGAAGATTGTTTGTTTAGATAGAGATGGCATCATCAATCAATATCCAGGTCATGGGGATTATGTTACAAGGGTTAAAGATTTCCATCTTCTTAAAGGCGTTTTAGATGGTATTAAACGTTTGAATGACGCTCAGTTTAAAGTCTTTGTTATTTCTAATCAGGCATGTGTGGGTTGTGGTATAATTTCACAAAAGAAATTAGATCAAATCACGGCTAAACTTCTTAAAGCGGCCAAACAAAAGCATGTTAAGTTCAACGGGATTTTTTATTGCACGCATAAGCCGGATGAAGGTTGTGATTGCCGAAAGCCAAAGATAGGTAATATTAAGAAAGCATTGTCTAGTGTTGGGAGTACTCTTTCAACAGTTCGTAGTGGTTTTTTCGTCGGAGACACAGATAAGGACATTGAGGCAGGGCATAACGCAGGATTAGTAACCATTTTGGCTGAAACTGGCCGTGATCGCCTGAAAGATTTTAAGCATAAGAAATTTAAGCCTCATTATGTAGTTTCTGATTTTAATAGAGCGGTGGAGATTATATTAAATTATGAAAATTCTCATCATTCACGCAACCGCAGGCGCAGGGCATAAGAAGGCTGCAGAAGCTATCCACGATGGCCTGCAGAGGCATACCACCCACCAAGTCACAAGTATTGACTGTCTTGATTACACGAATCCTTTTTTTAAAAAATCCTATCCCGCAGCATATGTGTTTATGGTGACCAAGGCCCCTGCGTTATGGGGATTTTTCTTTGGGCTGGTGGGGCTTCCTTTTATGCAGCCTTTAGTACGTTTGGTCCGCCGATGTTACCATAAGATCAATGCAGGTGCCCTTGAGAATTTCATAAGAAAAGAACAGTTTGATGTCATCATAACCACCCACTTTATGTCAGCTGAGGTGAGCGGATATTTAAAACGCACACATCAGATTAAATCCAAAATCATTTGCTGTGTAACGGATTTTGATGTCCATCCTATTTGGATCAATCGAGGGGTTGATGTATATACAGGTGCCTGTGATTTTACGAGAGAAAAGATCATCAGTTTGGGCGTTCCATCCCACAGAGTTTTTGTAACGGGTATTCCTACAGATGAGAAATTCTCTGAGCTTGTTGACCGTAAAGTCATGCGTGAGAAATTAAAGATTAATAAAGAAGGCTTTACAGTGCTTTTAGCCACAGGTTCTTTTGGTATGGGACCTTTGGAAGAATTGATTGATTCATTGGCAGGATATCAATTGTTGGTCGTTTGCGGCCACAATAAAGCACTCTATGAACGTTTAAAATCAAGGAATGATGATCGTGTGCATATTTATGGATTGGTGCACAATATGCATGAACTGATGTCTGCAGCCGATGTCATGATTACCAAACCTGGAGGATTGTCCATTGCGGAAGCCTTAGTTAAAAAACTCCCTATGATTTTCTTTAGTGCCATTCCAGGCCAAGAAACAGGTAATATTAATGTGCTTAAGAAATATGAAGCAGCAGAAGATCAAAGTAATGGAATTATGGACATCATCAATAGACTTGATGATTTAAGTACTCATCCTCAAACTTTTGAAAATCTGCAGAAGAAGCTTGGAATTCTCTCTAAACCGAACGCTGTGAAAGATATTATCTCACTGGTCACTAAATAAGTCCTTTCTTATGTTTGCCCAAGTTGTTTTTGACCTTCCTTTAGAAAAATCTTTTGACTATTCTGTTCCTTTAAACTTGGAAAAAGATCTGACCGTTGGCATGTGTGTGCATGCGACACTTGGTCCTAAGAGAGTCTCAGGAATCGTGACTAAGATCTCAGATCAAAGTGATTTTGAGAACTTGAAGTCTCTTAAATTGATCGATACGCAATATTCTCCTCTAGATTCAGCCCAAATATCCTTGGCTTCAAAAATATCTATTTATTATGGTTGTTCTCTAGGTCAAGCCTTGTTTGCCATTGCCCGAGGTTCTCAGGGACAGCTGATTTTACAATCCAGATCAGCCAAAAGCATATCCCATAAGGCCCTCTATATGGTGCCTGGAGAGTCCTATTGTGAGACGATAGAAGAGCTCATTCATCCTTTGGCTCAAGATAAAAAACGACTTTTGATCTTAGTCCCAGACCAAGGGTATGTTTCTATTCTTGAGGAAAGATTAAAGAAATATTTGCTCTCAGAAACTATTGTGATTGGAACAAGGTCAATGGTATTTCGTTCTTTTCTTGATATCTCACTTGTCATCATGATCGATGAGAACAATTCTTCTTATAAACAAGAGCAGACCCCTATGTATGAAACGCGTGATGTTCTACTCATGCGGGCTGCCCAAGAATATGTGGATATTGTTTTTGTAAGTACAACTCCGACTGTTGAGCTGATGGATTTGGTCAATAAGAAAGAAGTTTTGCTGCAATCCCCGCCTAATGCGACACAAGTCAGAGCACAAATCGTTGATTTGACCAACTACAATATCATTTGGAAGGGGATCCTCTCGCCGGCGGTCATGTCTTCGGTAGAAAGCAATATCCTTAAGAAATTTCCATCCATTCTGGTCTTTAATCATCGCGGATCATTTGCCATCACGCGTTGTCCAGAATGTAATTTTGTCCTTAAATGTGAGAGATGCGATAGTCCAATGACGTATTCAAGAATTAAGAAACAGTATCTTTGTCGTCACTGTTCATTTCATTTTCCTGGAGATAAACTTTGTCCTAATTGTAGAAAACCTTCATGGAAATCATTTGGGTTGGGGGTAGAACAGCTTCAGAAAGCATTGAAGGAGAAGTATCCATTGGCACGAATTTCTGCATTTGAACGAGGAATGGAAGAGCCGCCTGAGAATTTTGATATCATTATAGGTACGGTTGCACTGTTGCGATTTAAGATGTTTATGAAAGCAAAATTTGTGGCCCTTTTGGATATCGATTCAGAACTTAATCGATTGGATGCCCGCTCTTGTTTTAGAGCCTTTGCTTTGGCCCAAGACTTCAGGAATATGGCGCAGGAACAATTTCTTATTCAGACACGTAATCCACATCATTATGTGATTGATTCATTAATGAAGGGGAATCCTGAACTGTTTTATTTAGAAGACATGAAGGTTCGCCATGAATTTGGATTTAGTCCTTTTGGTCATCAGGTATTGATTCAAATGCGCCACAAGACTCAAGCAGCAGTTGAAAAAAAGGCTCAAGAGTTGTTTATTGTTTTAAAGGAAGGAATGTCCCCAGAAATGCAAGTTCATGCACCTGCCATTGAAGCAACAACCAAGAAACGAGACTTATTTCGAGTGAATATTCTACTGCAGGGAAAAGACGTTGCTGGTATGATAACTTTCATTAAAGAAGCTTTCAAAAAGCTAAAACGGTCACCTCAAGTGATTACAACTTTTAATGTAGATCCATAGGGGATTTGAATGAATATTGTATTTTTTGGCAGTGATGATTTTGCAGGGGAGTGTTTGAAAGAGATCTTGAAGAGTTCTCATATGGTGGTGGGGTGTGTTACCCAGCCGGATGCTCGTCAGGGTAGGGGGATGAATTTGACTTTTTCTCCTATCAAAGAGCTTGCTCTTGAGCATGATTTGATTTGTATTCAGCCGGAATCATTAAAAGGCCAGGCAGTCATTGATGCCTTAAAGTTTTTTAATGCTGATGTATTTGTGGTTGTGGCTTACGGCAAAATACTTTCCCAAGCTGTTTTAGATATCCCTAAGCTTTTATGTGTTAATGTGCATGGATCTTTGCTTCCTAAGTATCGCGGTGCAGCACCTATCAATTGGGCCATTATTAATGGGGACAAAGAAACAGGTGTGACGATCATGAAGATGAATGCTCAAATGGATGCGGGAGATATTATTGCCCAAGAAGTGATGCCTTTAGACGAAAGCACGACAGCAGATGTATTGAGGCCAGAAATGGCAAAAGTAGGGGCCAAGCTTCTGGTTAAAACTTTAGGTAATATTGCGTCGGGAAATTACACGTGTGAGTCTCAAAACGAAGCCCATGTGACGATCGCCCACAAGTTAACCAAAGAAATGGGACGTATTGACTGGAATCAACCCGCAGCCACAATTGAACGCCAGATCCGAGGGCTTAAGCCATGGCCAGGGACATTTTGTTCATTTAAAAATAAGACCCTTAAAATTCTGCAGGCGAGTGTTGTTTCAGAGACTGGAGAACCAGGCATGATTCTTGGAACCAGCAAAGATGGCTTTACCATTGCCTGCGGTAAAGATGCTCTCTTAATTAAAGAAGTCCATTTGGAAGCCTCCAAACCTACCTCAGCCTATAGTTTCACACAAGGCCACCGTTTAGTTTTAGGTCAAAAATTACTCTAAAAGCTGTCAAAAAGGTGTCTGACACCTTTTTGACAATTATATATATACATGGCATACTTTTGCCATCCTATGTTTAAACGTCTTATTGCCTCTATTGTCTGTCTTTGCTTTATTTCTTCAACTGTTCACGTTTCCTATGCCCAGACAGGTTTTAAACCTGTCTCTACGTTAAATTTGCCAGAACCAGGCACTATGGTAGGCCCCTCAGTACCTTTTACACCTTTGTCCTTAAAAGGCCTAGTAATTAACCCTAAAAAGCCTTTGGAATTTCAATTCATTGTGGATACGGGTACAAATCATACCCCTCCAGATATTCAATCCGAATCCACCAAATTAATCAAATACTTCCTAGCCGGCCTAACGATTCCTGAAGGAGACCTGTGGGTGAATTTAAGCCCCTATGAGAAGGAACGAATCACCCCCCAAGCCTTAGGCCAGACCGAGTTAGGGCGAGATTTGCTGGCGCAAGACTATATCTTAAAGCAGTTAACTGCCTCTTTGATCTATCCTGAGCGTGACCTAGGTAAGGAGTTCTGGAGCCGGGTGTATCAACAGGCAAAAGAGAGGTTTGGGACAGCAAATGTGCCGGTTAATACCTTTAACAAAGTATGGATCCTTCCGGATGAGGCCCAGGTATTTGAGAATAAAGGGGCTGTGTATGTGACGAAATCGACGTTGAAGGTGATGTTGGATGAGGATTACCTGGCGATGAATAAACATAATGTAGGGGTGGGTTCCAAACCCACCCACATGAGGGCAGGCCTGCCTGCCGGACAGGCAGGTTTAGAACCTGCCCCTACTGATTCAAATTATATCGGATCCAAAATCATCCGTGATATCGTCATTCCCGAAATCACCAAAGAAATTAATACGGGAAAGAATTTCGCACCTTTGCGTCAGATCTATAGTTCTCTTATCTTGGCCAAGTGGTTCAAAGAAACCATACAAAACGGCCTTTTAGACTCACTTTATACCAATAAGAGCAAGACCTCAGGAATTAACCTATTAGACCCATCCATTAAGCAAAAGATCTATGAACGCTATCTTCAAGCCTATAAAAAGGGTGTATTTAACTACATCAAGGAGGATAAAGCACCAACAGGGCAAACCACTCCAAGAAAGTATTTTTCTGGGGGATTACAGGTGATGCCACATCAATTAGATACAAAGGGAAATGCTGCCATGATTTCAACCACAGGGACCTTCTCTGTCAAGGTGAGTTTAGACGTTCCCGTGGACAATTCTATGCTTGGCCCCCAGGCATTTGATGAAAAGACAGCCATTGATTTGACCCAGTACATTTCCTATCGCCAAATTTTTCAGGCTGAAGGAGGCGAAGGGGATGATGTTATTGGGTATCTTGATGAAGAAGGTGGCAATAAAGAGATCCGTGCCATTATAGATGACAGTGCCAAGAATTTGACACCAGCTAAGATTGATTTTTTGATCACCCGCCAGGCTGCCATTGAACAATCTATTCTAGAATTAATTTCTAATGCATCTGATGCCACGACGGGAAGAGCCTCTCCAATTGGCCGTTTTGGTATGGGGGCCTTCCAAATGCTGGCTTTTGTACTGGATAAATCCAATCCACCTCTTGACCAGGGGGCATATATCGCAGTTGATACAGCCACTCAAGCCAATAAAGGCAGGCGCATCATTTTCTTTAAAGGGAGGGATGGAAAAATAAAGTTTAATATCCAAAATATCCAAAAAGAAACCCGCGGCACCCAAGTCAGCATACACTTTCCTAAGAAGCTCGATAAGGACTTTAGGACTAATTTAGAAAAATTCCTGAAAGAGAAATTAAATCTCTCCACCAAAATGAAAATTAATGTGAATGGCACATTGATCAATTCTTTGGACAATCACATTTATTTAAACGGCGATCAAGTGCAATATGAACTGCCTGATCAGCAGATTGATGTGACAATTAAAAGTGGCGTTATTACAGTGGAAGATCAGGGAAGCGGCATGTCAGATGAAGTTATCTTTGATAAATATTTGATTCCTCGTTTAGGTGAGAATCAGGCCAAACCAAAACCCTTAAGTGTCCAAGATATTGAAAAGCAGGTGCACATTTTTTATAAAGGCCCTCAGAAGACCGTTAAGGTGGCCAAGTCAAGGATCGTTTTTCAAGTTTCAGGGGTCAACATTCAATCTCAAACGATCGAAGGATTTAGTCTGCCTTCTGAAATCATCATTCAACTGCCTTCTTCAACATTATTGACTGTCACCCGTGATGAAATTCAGATCGATGAAATGACCCATGAAGCAATCAAGATTCTGGCTCAAAAGATCATTGACCGAAAACCCATTCATCAAATCGCTCTATTGAATGGTTTTATGCAAGCCTTACGGTTCTTAGATGAAAAAAACAAACGTACCAATGCTCTTCAGCCTTTAGTGCAAAGCGCACGCGAAATCGTCATGCCTTTTGTCCGCAAGCAAACAGGGCTTGTATTACCTAATGATGTGGTTTTTCGTGATATCACAACCCCTCAAGACACCTTATTCTTAGACGAGGATCTCATTTATGAATTATCCCCTGAGCAAATTCCAGGGGCTGTGGACATTCAAGAAGCTTTCCGCCCGGGAACACTTAAAAAGGCTTTTGCCGTTCCCTTTAAGAAAGACTCTCCGTTGACCTATTTGGAATTTCGTGGGTTTCTATTGTTGAACCAGTCTTTGTATGAAGCGTATCGGCAATATCCTATGTTTTTAAATTTGCGTTTAAACTTCTCTGTTGGATATGGAAAAGAAGTGCCTGCCAAGGGATGGATTTTAACTCCTCAGGAAGTGTTAGAACGTCAAAAGACCACGGAAAAGCAGCCGCTTGTGATGGAACAGCTTCTGGCCAACTATCCTGCCTTACAAAAGATCATGACGGAGAACTTGGGGAATTCTTTTAAAGAAATCATTAAACCACAAGATGAAAACCAAACACCTCCAAGTGAAAGTCAAATTAGAAGGCTCTTGGCCACCCTGGAAAAGTTCATCCGTGAAATTCCTCCTAACCTTTATCCCAATTGGGAGGATGTTCTTGATTTTAACGCCTTAATCGATGCCACCCATGCCATTATGCTTCCCAGTAAAGATTTTCTTAACACGGAAAGTAAATACTTCTCCAATGTTCAACACCCTGAGCGTATGGAGCGCTACATTAAGAATCTTCTGATGGCCTCTTCTTTAAGTCATTTAAGCGACCAGAGGACTGTGCATCACATCATTTCTCAAAGTGATCCAAATGCTTTTGATGTGATGGATGATCATCTGGTTGAAGATATCCAAAAAGTCTTTAAGGTCCGTGATTTGGAGAATTTTGAAGAAGCCTTTAAGGCCCTTAACCAAGGACTGCCTCATACCAAAGGAGAAGGTACTCAACGCTTTATCCTTCGCTGGCTTAGGATTTACAAGGACAATCCAAAAGCAGCCGATAGTTTCGCAGAAGTTTTAGCGCAGGAATATCCACGGGATGAAGAATCATCGACTTTTATTCCGAGTACAACTAAACAATTCGGTTCTATAGGCCTGCCAGATAAACCCTTGGGGCAGATGAAAGAGGATAAAGAATACCAACATTCTTCTGTTTTTAAAACTCCCGAAGGACGTTCTATTTTTTATGTCTCAGGTTATAGAGGGGTCAAATTCTTAGAAGTAGAGGCGAAATCCGGTCAAATGAGGCAACTTGCAGAAATTCCTGAAAAATTTTACAAATTTTCTTTTACAGGCGCAATTCACGATGGTAAGGCTTTTTTTGTAGCGAATACAGCACATCATGTCCAAGTCTTTACTTTGAATTTGGATTCTTTTGAATATGGGGAAGTTTTCTCAATATCTGAAGATAAATTCTACCAGCAAATGACGGGGGAAAATATCCATTTTAAAGACGCTAGTTTTCGGGTTGATTGCCTAAATATTTCCTCTAAAGATGATCCAGTTATTCTTTTTAGACCATATAGTCGTATGTCAGAATATATTCATTATCAATCATTTTTGGCCCGTTTTAATATATCAAAAAATACTTTTGAGGTACTCAATGGGTATTTTGATCGTGAAGAAGAAGGTAGTTCTAATATTAGATTGTTATTGGAAACAAAGGAGCAGCTGATTATTAATATTAATGATGGAGATCAAGTTATCATGATTGATAAAGCGACCCATCAGATTAAAGAGACAGAAATTCAAATAGAACCTGGCCACTCATTGGATTATAAGTCTAAATTGCTTTATGAATCTCCCAAGAAAGAAATATTTGTCTTAGGAGTAAACGACGGATTTAAAGTCTATAAATTGGATTTAAATAACCATAAAAGTTTTGAGCTTATTATGGATTTAAGTGATCAGTATTCTGTTTCAGGTATTGGTCAGGCCATAGAAGTGATAGAGACTGGGAAAAACCCTTTGGTTATTATTCGAGATGTTGACAGAAATTTGAAATTGCTAAGGTTGGATTTAGAAAAGAGGAGTCATGAAGTTCAAATTTTACCAATCTCTATGGATCAGAATTTAGGGCAGAACGACCTTGTGTCTAGCTTATCTTTTGATCCATCATCAAAGATGTTATTAGATGTTCTAGCAGAGAGAAAGCATGATTTGACCCATTTTTTAGCGTGGGACTTAAACCCTCCCAAAGGCCAAAAACCACCCCAAGTTCAATCTCAGGCATCTTCTAAACCCTTTGGCTCAATTGGGGTGCCAAATAAACCTTTTGCGAGTGCTCAGAAGAAAATAAAAGGGCTGCCTGAAAATATTAAATCCTTGAGACTCAAAACACCTCAAGGAGAGAGTATATTTTATGCTTCCGGAGAGGAGGGGGTGAGATTTTTGGCAGTTGACCCTCAATCTCAAGAGGTCAGAGAGCTTGAAGGGTGGTCGAAAGATTCTTTTACAGGCTTCAAATATACAGGGGCCATTCGAGATTACAAAGCAATCTTCGTAGGCAGAAATAGGGGGCATATCATTAAATTCTTTTCGTGGGATTTAAAGTCCTATAAACTTGAAGAAATTTCTTCGATTTCTTCCTATGATCTTTATGAGAATTTAAGTGGGGGTGAACATTCTCAAGGTGCAGATTGGCAGATTAATCCCATACAGATTAATGAACAGGATGATCCCATTGTTTTACTCGAGGACATCGAGGGGCAATATTCATCTCTTATGGTTCGTTTCAATTTATCAACTACAAAATTTGATGTTCTAGGAAAGTTCCCTGATATAAGGTACCGTGATATATCCACAGCAATTGTGGAAACTAGCAAGGAAGTCATATATCAACAAACCGATAAAAGATTTTACATTTATGACAAAATGACCCATAAAATTAGCCTCAAAGACATTGAAGTCCCCGAAGAATTCGAATTGTCCCAAACGACTACACTTCTTTATGAAACAAAAGAAGAGCTGTTTATTATGGAAATAGGAATTAACACGAGAGTGTATAAAATGAATCTGATTACAAACACAGCTTCTCTTGTTATGGATTTAAGTGAAGAAATAAACGCTGGGATCAGTGGCACTCTTGAAGTGGTTGAGTTGGGGGCACAACCGATTGTGATTATTCAAGATGATGAGAATGAATTGACTATACTACGATTAGATTTGAATCAAGGCAGCCACGAAATTCAAAGTTTACCGATTCCTATTGATCTCCAATCCACAGCGGCCAAATTTCTTTCTTTTGACCCAACATCAAAGATTTTATCTGGTAGTTTTAAAGATTCAGAGAATCAGAGGCATCTTCTTTTTTGGGATTTGAATCCTCCTAAGACACAAAAGTCAATTAACCCTCAACCTATATCCTCCAAACCATTCGGTTCAATTGGAGTGCCAAGTAAGCCTTTGGGACATGTGGAACATCAGAAGAGTTTTATACGTTCTTCTTCATTTCGAACTCCCCAAGGGCGTTCTATTTTTTATCTGTCAGGACGCTCGGGGGCTACGTTTTTAGAAGTGGATCCCAAGTCTAATCAAATCATGAAAGAACTTGCAGAAATTCCAGGGACATTCGAGCAATTTTATTTTACGGGAGCTATTTACGATCACAAGGCTATTTTTATATCAGACGATGGAAAAAAAATTAAGTTCTTTTCTTTAGATTTAGATTCTTTTAAATATCAGGAAATCTTTTCAATGCCTGCACAAGATCTTTACCGAACACTCAGTGGTAACCAAGTGAATAGTCGAGACTTTGCCTTTGAAATCAATTGCTTAAGAAATTCCTCACAAAATAATCCGACCATTCTTTTAAGATCCAAAAATGCAGGTGGTTATAAATCTTTTTTGACTCGATTTCACGTGTCAGAGAATACTTTTGAAGTGTTAAGCCAATATTCTGAAGACAATGACCCTGAAATTCGATTATTGTTAGAAACAAAGGACAAATGGATTATTAGTATTAAGCGTAGGAGTGACCAATTTTTAGTCATTGATAAAATGACCAATGAGATGCAAAAAATGATAATCGAAAGAGAAGAGGCTCATTCTTTGAATTATCTGTCAAAAGTCCTGTACGAATCTCCCCAGAAAGAGGTGTTTGTCATAGGAACCAATGGGAGTATTAAGCTTTATAAACTAGATTTAAATAAAAGCAAACATTTTCAAATAGTGATGGATTTGAGTAATGAGAATGATCTTTTTGTAGAAGACTATGCCGAACCGCCACAAGTTATAGAAAATGGTCAGCATCCGATGGTGATTGTTCGACGTAATCTGAAAGAATTCAAGCTGATACGCTTTGATTTAGAGCAACAAACTTATGAAATCCAGAGTTTATCGATTCCTCTAACATTGAAAGAGATAGGGCATGAAAGTCTATCTTTTGATCCATCCTCCAGGATTTTGTTAGGGAGTTTTATAGATACAGATGATCAAACGTACATCATTTCCTGGGACCTGAACCCTCCTAAAAATATAAAAAGTCCCAGTAAACCTAAGGGTTTGAAAGATCAATTCATTTTAGATGTTGCCAAGCATCCAGACAAACCAATGGTTGTTTTCTCAGATATGCATAGTGAAGTGTTGTTCACGGGCCAGTTTGATCAAGACAACAGGCCTATTTTTGTGCATGTGAATGAACAAGGAGAGATTATTTTTGAAACCGTCGATAGCTCGGGTCAGAGAAAAGAACTCACTAGAAAAGCCATGGATGAGAAAGATCCGCCATATCACATCAATGCGACTGGGCTTCATGATAAGCAAGGTCTTCCTATTTTTAATGTGACTAACAGGGGAGGAGAGCCGCGGCATAAGATAAGGCATTCTAATTATCTGGTTTCCCTTAATCCTTTGGATAAAACAATTCATTTGGTTTCAATGGAAAGTGTATTTGACGAAATGGGCATGGCAGATTTGCAATTTACAGGGGAATATGATGCTCAAGGCCGCAGCATATGTGTGACTGGGGCGCGGCTTGGAAAATATTTTGCGGTTTTAGCCATCGATCCTGTAACGGGACAAAGAGAAGTGCTTTCCAAGCAGGAGCTTGGGAAAGGTGGGGATGCTCTTCTCATTTGGTTGCCTAAAGATATTCTTCATACGATGGCGGCAATGCAATATAGCTATAATCAATCCGTTATTGAAATTGTCCGCTACGACGCAAAGGCAAAGAAATTTGATGTCGTTAGCATAGATACAGGAAAAGAGATTGGGGATGGCAATGTCATTACATTTAATAATCAGCCAGCCTTTTTATTATCTAAAAATGGAAAGGATTATATTTTACCGCTGGACAAACAGACTTTACAGATGAGAGGACAATCTATTGAAGTGGATCACAAATTTAGTGACTACATTATACAAACAGATTTTTATACTCCTGAAGGGGATCGTATTTATGCGGGAGAGATTAGGGGCCAGGATGAAATATCTTATTTTACATTGAATTCATCAGGCAAAGTTACTGTTTTAAGAAATACGAATTTCTTTCAGTCCTTTAAAAGGGAGGTGTCTTCTATTATCTCACCACACATTAAATTTGACCCAGAATCTCGCTTTGTATTCTTCTCCTCTGAATTGGGTTCTGAAGGTATTAATGCTAACCAACACCTGTTCTCTTTCTGGGACCTTTCCAACAGTGTTACTTTTGGCCCTGGAACAGGATTTACAACTCAGCGTGTTTTCTTGTCAGAAAATGTCCGTCAACCATTGAAACCTGTGGTCAAAAACGGTCTTAGTGCTTCGCTCGTCCCCCGTAGGCACAATATTTTTACCGGCCAGTTGGATCACAATCGTAACCCCATTTTTATTGATTGGGACAACGATAAAAGACGTATTGTTTTTTCTGTATTGAACTTACAAACGGGGAATATAGAAGAATTGTCTTCGAAAAAGATCCCAAAATTTTCTGATGCAAATTTTTATCCAACCCGTCTAAAGAATAAAGATGGCCATCTGGTCGTGATTGGTACTTTCCATCCCATGAGTATCCGTGGTGATCAAGGAATAAATTTAAGAATCTTTTCTATCAATCCTGTGACTTTGGAAGTAAGGGTCGTTGAGAATTCAAACTCTTATCCAGAAGGTTATGGTATATATTCCACAGGTTCTTATGATGACAAAGGTCGTCCAATATTTTTTTACAATACGCTATTTGACCAACAATTAGTTTCTATTGATCTGGATACAGCAAAAATAGATGGGCTCAAGGAGCCTATTAAGGTTCATCCCGATACTCCAGTAATAAGATCTGGTCCTATGGAAGGCAAGGGGATTTTTAAATTCCCAATTACGTTTGAAAATTTGAATAATGGACAATCCTATAGCGTCGAATTGAATTTCCCTGATGATCAGGCTCGTCAATTAAAACAAAAAATCATTCATTTGCCCAGCCAAATGGAGGTAAAGGATGTTGTTTCTGGCCATACAGGTGAAGCGATCCTAGTATGTGAAAAAGATAAAAAGATTTTCTTATGGAATTTTGACCAAAAAACTCTTGAGCTTAAAGGCCAGCCAGTTGAATTTAATCGATTCCAATGGGATGAGGTTAAATCTTTGGACTCATTTGATCATGAGGGTAATCCCTATTTCATGGCTCCCGAAGGCAATAAGCTTATTGTTTTTTCTTTGGGGCGTCAGTTAAATATTAAAATTAAGAAAGAACTGACCTTCCAAATTCCAGAAGAGTTGCCTGAATATGCAGAAATTAAGAAATCTGAATACGAATACTTGGGTGATTTGAAGCTCTTACGCGTGGGATGGCAGACCTCTTTATCTTCCCAATTCGAGCTTTTCTTTGATATGACATCTTTTATTGAAGATAAGCTCATTGATCTTCCAGACATCCATGAAGAATCAGACTCAGGAGTTGATTTCATTCGCACAGGTTTTGCAGCCCTTGATTCTAGGGATGATCTTTCTGGTTTGCCTTCTAAGGTGCGGGCCATTGTTAGGTTTTTAAAAGATGAGAAGATCGCTTTGGTTGAAGAAAAGGCGATTGAACCAGCACCTAGTGCCTGGGAAGATGTTGATGAAATTTCAGATGAGAAAATTCCTTTAGCGACCTTGAATTATCTATATGCCGTCTTTGCCAAAGAGATGGAGAAGTTGCAAGTCAATCCTCAGAAGCTAAGTTTTGGCCACTTTTATGATTGGCTTTCCGATGTTAAAGACGCTGATATTAGTCATTATACAAAGATGATTCAATCAGCTATTCAAGGACAAGACAAGACCCAATATGCCTGGATTCGTGAACTTATTCAAAATGCCAGGGACTCTATACGCCGGGCCCGTGAGAGCAGCTTGCTTAAACCTCATGAGGGGGACATTGATATTCGTAATTTTATCGATGGAGACAATTGGGTCATTTCACTTAAGGATACAGGAACAGGGATGAACTTGTGGCACTTGCTGCGTTATTATTTTCCTTTGGACCAATCCTCGAAAGATTACCGCCACGATACAGGGAATTTGGGCCAGGGAAACTACACATTATTTAGTGATTTTGATGAAGTGTTCATTCGAACGTCCGATGGCCAAGGCATAATCCATGAAATGACGATTCAGCGTGATGAACAATCAGGCCCTGTCATTACCAACTGGAAGGTCCTCAAAGGTGATTATCGCGGCACGGAAATTCGCAGGGTTAAGAAACTGACTAATAGTGATCCTCAGATGGAAAGTTTGTTTTTTGAAGAGGCCTTGGAACGATTTGCTGGGGCCATGGAATCCCCCGACAACAAACAAGCCAAAGGTCAAACAGCAGATGTGCGGGATGTTAAGATCACCTACAATGGCAAAGAATTTAGCCACGAGATTGAAAAGACCAGTTCTTCCAGCATGGGAGAATGGGGTGAGTTGTCCCTTGGACGTACTAAAGAAAAGCATAAACGTGCTGTTATCCAAGATGGTTTATTTATCAAGGAACCTGATGGCAAAGAGCTAAAGTTTGTTCCTGAGTGGATCCGTTTGGCCTATGAACGTTTTGGCGGCATTTCAATTGCCATTCCAAGGCAAATCCAATTGAACATTCCAAGAACAGGGTATTCTCAGGAGCATTTGTTTTTACCTACGCTTCAAGCGGCTGTCTTGCACAATATGATCCAAGCCATACTCAAAGATTACATGGTGAAGAAAAACAAAGTCCGTATCCCTGGCATGCCTCCGGATTATTTTTATAATCTTGAGACGAGGGATGATCCTCAAGCTAAAAGAATCGCTGAATGGATGAATCAGGGTGAATATGCCTCCATCACAGAAGAAATGTTGAAACCCTATCTTGGTGATGTGGTCAAATTTTTTGAGCTCATGTCGCATGTCAAGTTTGAGTCCAAGGAACATTATGGGGAAATCAATTTATTCTTAATTCGTGAGCTTTTGATGAAAGACACGGCAGCAAGGGAGGCTAGGACGCCAGGATCAATGACGCGCAGTGTTGGAAGCATTTTTGGAGACAGACGGCCAAGTGGAGAATTTGCGGATGATTTTAAAGAAGCTGCTGGAGAGGAAGCTTTAAAAGGAGGCAGGGTGTCAGGACAATTAGCTTTGAACTTGGCTGGTAAACGCCAAAGGGACATTGACCCAGAGAAAATTACGAAAGAATTGCCTGAAGAAGGACTGCTATTATTTAATTATCTCGTTCGAAGAATTCTTGTGCCCATCACAGGCGGTCGTGTTCCACGCGTAGATTTTTATGCCAAGCATGAATTCGTTGTTGCTCACGCCATTCCCCGCTATGATTTAATGCAATACAATCTATCTTTAAATAAACAGTGGATTGTACGATTGAAAGAAATCTATGACGATCCAACTTTACTAAAGCAAGAACTGGAATTGGGCCGGGAAAGCTTTATTTGGAAAATCATTGAGACAACGGTCCATGAGCGTAACCATTTGGTAGACCGTGAAGAACCAGGGGACCATACGCATCACAGTCATGAGAGCATTGAAGGTGTAGATTCCATCAAGGACGACCGTTTTGCCCCACGCATGGGTCGCGACTTGGATGTCATTTTGAAGACTTGGGCCCAAGAAGGAATTGATCGAATTTTTCATCAGGCGATTGGTCATATGAAAGAATACATTGCTGCCCATACCAAAGATTTAGCCATGCAGTCTAGGGAAACCACCCAGAAGGTTGAAAATCCAGGCGGTATTGACCTTAATCAAATCCATGTTGACCGCAAAGGCCAAAGCATCAACATCCAATTCGACCCAGCCCAATTCAGACAACTCCTTAAAGACAACTTCGAAGGCTTCACCCCCACTATCCTTGAAATCACCCCCCTGCAAAGCCCTTTGCCGCTTTTGGGTGTGGGATAAAAAAATAAGATTAGTCTCTGGTCAGATTAAACCAATGGTATAATTCATCCATTCTGCTTCGCTAAAAAGCTTTCGCGTTTAGCTTCGCAGAATTTCGCTAAAAAAAATAATCAAGGTGCTCATGCCTCAAATACGTAAAGACTCAATTGTAAATCGCTGGGTAATTGTTGCAACAGAAAGGGCCCGCCGTCCGGCTGCTTTCATTGAACCTGTCAGTCACACGACAGATCCCAAGGATTGTCCTTTTTGTAAAATCAATGAGCCAACACTTTTTACTAATGGTCGGGTGAGTGTTTATAAAAGTGCTACACCTTTTTTTGACAATTCTAAGCCTTTTGTCCGAGAGAAACATGGTCTGTATGAAACCTCTTCAAGTTGGGGCAGTCACGAAGTTGTGGTTGAATCCAAAGAGCACATTGCCAATATGGCAGATTTACCTTTAGAGGATGTTCAAAAAGTCTTTGAATCTTATGCCCAACGCATGTCTATTCATCGTCGCGACCATAGCATTCGCTATGTGTTAGCTTACAAGAATTACGGCATTGCAGCAGGCGGCAGGCCAATTGGACATGCGCGTTCTCAGATCATGGCAATTCCGGTGAACCCCATTCGTGTTAAAGATAAAATTAAAGGGGCCAAACGTTATTTTGATTTCCATGAACGCTGTTTATTTTGTGATTTGATTCGTCAAGAACGTAAGGATTCCCAGCGGGTGATCCTGGAGAATCGAGAATTCTTGGCGATCATGCCCTTTGCCTCTCGTTTTCCTTTTGAAACATGGATCATCCCTAAACGACATTCGTGTGATTTTGCCTCAGGCGTTGCAGGCCATGAAGATCAATTGGCGCAGATGATGAAAGAACTTTTATTGCGATTTAAAATTGGGTTAAATGATCCTGCTTATAACTATGTGATTCAATCAGCGCCTTTTGAAGAAGGCGGCAGATATAAAGAATACCCAACCATAGAAGAAGATTATCATTGGCACATTGAACTGATGCCAAGACTGACCCGTGTGGCTGGTTTTGAACGCGGAACAGGCTTCTATATTAACCCCATTCCTCCAGAGATGACGGCGGAATTTTTAAGAGATGTGAAAATCTAATGGCTCAATTACGCAAAGACCCCATTGTTGGACGTTGGACGATGATTGATACGGATCATCTGAAGGGGCCTAGTGATTTCGTTAAAGAAGATCACAAACCTGTCCATGAGGCTATTTGTCCTTTTTGTCCGGGACGAGAGACTCGTACGCCAGCGGAATTGGATGCTAATCGTCCTTCCGGGGCAGCTGCCAAAATCTCCGACTGGAAGGTCCGTACTATCCCTAACAAATTTCCGGCCCTTTTACATGAAGGAGTTTTGGAAAAAGAAGGAGTGGGGATGTTTGATGTGATCTCCGGCTACGGGGCCCATGAAGTTGTGATTGAAAGCCCTCAACACAGTAAGCAGATGGCCGATTTGACTCCGGCTGAGATGGTTCTTGTGTTAAATCAGTATCAACGCCGCTATAAAACACTTGCTTTAGATTCAAAGTTGAAATATGTCATCATTTTTAAGAACTTTGGCAAGTCTGCTGGGGCTACCGTTGAACATGCCCACTCACAGATCATTGCTTTGCCTATGGTTCCTAAATACGTTCTTGAAGAAATTGAAGGGGCAGAAGAGTTTCATAAAATGAACGGCGCTTGCGTATTTTGCGAGATTTTAAAGCAAGAAAAGAAAGATCAAGACCGCATTGTCTGTGAGAACAGCTCATTTATTAGTTTTTGCCCTTATGCCCCACGCTATGCCTTTGAAACATGGGTGATGCCTCAGGTCCATCAAGCCCATTTTGCAGATTTGGATGAAGCTCAGATAGGTAGTTTAGCTGAGCATCTTTTGGATGTCTTGGGTCGTATCAAAAGATGTTTGTCTAATCCTTCCTATAATTTCTATCTGCACACATCTCCCATAAATTATGGCCGTCCTGACTGTTACCACTGGCACATTGAGATTATTCCTAAGCTTTCCCGCAGTATTGGCTTTGAATGGGGCACAGGTCTACAGATCGTGCCAACCTACCCTCACGATGCTGCCAAGCATTTAAGAGACGTCTAAATCAGTATTGACAAAATGTTAGGGATGGATATCATTGTTAGGTTTGTAATCTTATTCAACCCCATTTCGGGGAGTTTATTCAAGGAGGAGTTAGATGGCTATTAAAGTTGGAATCAATGGTTTTGGACGTATTGGACGCATGGTTTTTCAAGCAATTTGCGATCAAGGTCTTCTAGGTAAAGAGATCGATGTGGTTGCAGTTGTTGATGTTTCTACAGATGCAGATTATTTCGCCTATCAAATTCGCTATGATTCAGTTCATGGTCATTTCAAACATAAAGTAACAACCGAAAAGTCAGATGCTTCAAAAACAGAAGCTGATATTTTTGTCGTTAACGGTAACAAAGTTAAATGTGTAGCCGCAACTAAGACTCCTGCAGAACTTCCTTGGAAGGCCTTAGGGGTTGATATTGTTATCGAATCCACTGGTCTTTTTACCGAAAGCGAAAAAGCTCAAGGTCACATCCAAGCTGGTGCTAAGAAAGTTATTATCTCAGCTCCTGCCAAAGGTGATGTAAAGACAATCGTTATGGGTGTCAACGAACAAGAATACGATGATGCTAAACACAACATCATTTCAAACGCTTCCTGCACCACCAACTGTTTAGCCCCCTTAGTCCATGTTTTATTAAAAGAAGGCATCGGAGTTGAAACAGGCTTAATGACAACCATCCACGCTTATACAGCAACACAAAAGACAGTCGATGGCCCTTCTAAGAAAGATTGGCGCGGCGGTCGTGCAGCAGCAATTAACACAATCCCTTCTACAACGGGTGCTGCGAAAGCCGTTGGAGAAGTTCTTCCTGCCACAAAGGGTAAATTAACCGGAATGTCATTTCGCGTCGCAACCGCAGACGTTTCAGTTGTGGATTTGACCTTCCGTTCTGTGAAAGACACCTCAATTCAAGAGATTGATGCTTTATTAAAAAAGGCATCTGAAACATACTTGAAGAATATCTTAGGTTATTGCAATGAAGAATTAGTTTCAACCGACTTCATTCATGATCCTCGTTCTTCTATCTATGATTCTTTAGCTACAACCCAAAATAATCTCCCAGGCGAGAAGAGATTCTTCAAAATCGTTTCTTGGTACGACAATGAATGGGGTTATTCAAATCGTGTGGTTGATTTATTACGTTACATTACAAAGAAATAAGTGAAAAAAGAATACGTTTGGAAAAAACAGTCGATGGCTTCTAATTTAGAGGTCATCGACTGTTTGGTTTATGACCCTATTAAGGATTTTAGTATGGATCCCTCCGGGTGTTATGTGCTGATTCGTGTAGACCAGAAGGATGGTGTGATTGAAGTTGCCATTTGTGATAAGAAACATACGATTATTAAAGTCTTCAGAGGTAAGAAATCTCAAGATATATATCATTCCATTTTTCAGTCTGAGAACAATGATGGTGTAGAGTGGTTTAAATCCAAAAATCACATCGCCTATTTAGGTAAAGAGCTCAAAAAGGCAGAATATGCTTTGGCAGGGAAAGAAGAACACTGGCAGGAATAAAGTATTGACTATCAATTGAGTTTATTTAGAATGCATCCCATTACCCCTAAAGGGTTTATCCATAAATATTCATAGGAGACACCTGATGCTTCGTAAAAAGATTTGTGTCGTTATTCCAACCAAAAATGAACAAGCAACTATTGGCCAGGTCATCGAACAGGTCCGTGTGGAAATCGCAGCTTTAGGACATGATTTAGTAGGGATTATTGTGACCGATGACTCAAAAGACCAGACCAGGCGTATTGCAAAGCAATTAGGAGCAACGGTAGTTGTGGGGGGCGGCAAAGGTTTGGGTAATGCTATGTTTAAAGGGTTAAAAGCCGCAGCTAGTTTTCATCCAGATATTATTGTGTCCATGGATGCAGATGGCCAATCTGATCTTAAAGAAATAGGGCGTTTTATTGAGCCTATTATTAATGACGAAGCGGATTTTGTTTTGGGTTCCCGTTTTCAGGAAAAGGGATTGATTCATTATCATTACCGCTGGAAGAACCGTACGGGAATTAGGATTTTGGTCAAAATTTTGTGCTCATTAACTAAACTTCCTCTGACCGATTCTCATGGCGGCTTGAGGGCTATGATTCCTGAGGTAGCTAGAGAATTGGAAATGACAGGTACCCATACCTACGTCCAGGAAACTATCATTGATGCTTATGAAAAAGGTTTTCGTATTAAGGAAATACCCAGTGCTTGGGCTGCACGTGAATCAGGTTCTTCAAGGGTAGTGTCTTCCATTCCAGTGTATGTATTTTATACTTTGCCAGTATTGATTTTACGTTCGGGTAATCATATTAAGTTCTTATATCCTTTTGGACTATTCTTTTTATTCTTGGCTGTGTTAGATTTCTTGATTGTTGGTATAGATGTTAATTTTAATTTTATGAAGATGCTTGATCGACAGACATTTCATATGATTTTGATGTTAGTTTCGATTGGTTTAAATATGTTTTTTATGGGGTTTGTCTTGGAGTTGATCCATCGCATTAAAGGGCGTTTGGACAAACAGGAAAATTAACGTGGCCTTCGCCGACCCTTCTGCCTATCTTGAAGCATCCCTGTCCCAGATGCCCCGCATTTTATCTTTGTTGGATCGTAATCCTTTTTCTAAAACGTATGGATGCTTTGACCGTGGCTATTGGTTTCATCGCACCAGTGACTTTCCGGCGTCTATTAATCAAATGGGGACACACACGCTAGCCTTACTATGGAAACACCCCTTCGATGGTAAAAATCCTTATTACCATAACCCTAAGATACTCAATTGGTGTTTAGCTGCCGTTCGGTTTTGGATGAAATGCCAGCATAAGGATGGTTCTTTTGATGAGTGGTATCCCAATGAACGAGGGTGGGCAGGTCCGACGGGATACTTGGTCCATGCCATGGCCCAAACGTATTTCCTGCTTCATAAAGATGTCCCTCATGAATTTGGAGTAGAATTCAAGAAAGCCATTCATCAAGCAGGGAAATATTTGGCTTCTTATGATGAAGAATATGTATTAGCCAATCACCATGCCATTGCATTACTGCCCATTTATGAAGCGTATCTCATTACTGAAGATGCTCAATTATTAAAGGCTTTTGAACACAAATTTAGTGAGTTTGAAACATATTGCCATCCTGAGGGCTGGGCTTTGGAATATGATGGGGTAGATATCGGATATTTAGCGGGCACCATCAGTTTTCTGACTAGTTTATACAAACTCTGGCCTGATGAACGTATTGCTGGGATTGTTGAAAGGGCCGTTCAATTTACAAGCTATCATCTTTATCCCAATGGTCATTTTGGGGGATCTATGGGTAGCCGTCAAACCGTACATTTTTATCATTCGGGCTATGAATTTTGGTCCCACAAGATTCCAATGGCTGCAACCATGGCAGAAATGGCTTTACAATACTTAAATGATGGGCAATTAGTTCCTCCATCAACCCAGGAAGATCATTATGTGTTGTATAGGTTAAGTGAATATTTAGAAGCTTCTTTGGCCTATCAATTGCGTCCCATGTCCATGCCTCTTTTGCCGTGGCAAGACGAGCAGAATTTCACCAAATTCTTTAAAGGCTGTGGAGTCACAGTCCGTAAACAAGGTAACATCTATGCGGTCGCTAACTTGAATAAAGGTGGGGTTGTTAAGGCATTTGATATTAAGGAACGACGAATGATTGCCAATAATTCAGGTTGGATGGCACGTTTGGAAAATGGACGGGTTGTGACCTCTCAATGGAATGACCCATCTTATCAAGTATCGGTCACAGATCATGAATCTTCGGTCAAAGGGAAGGCGAACTTTGTTGTGGCCAAGGTTTTTACTCCTTTGAAGATGATCATCTTTAGAATATTTATGTTAATGTTTGGCTGGCATTCCGTCTTAGCGTATCAGATTAAGGCAGGAATTAGACGTCTGTTGATGGTAGGATCTAAACGTTCATGCGTCAATTTTGAGCGAAAGTTAATTTGGTCTAAGAAAGACCTTACAATTGAAGACCAAATTCAATTAGAAGGTAAGGGATCTATAGAGGCAGTCTACGTAGGGGATGAATTTCCTGTACGTTTTGTTCCGCAATCACGATATTTTCAGCTGTATGAACTCACTGAGTATGGGCGTTTTTTGAGCAAAGAAGAAATAGCAAGTTTAAATACTCAGCGTACTTTGACAGTTACCCAAATCATACCTTTTTCAGGATAAAAAATTTATGTGTGGAATCCTAGGTCTCATGCATCTAGATAAGAGCTCGGTAGAAGAAAGAGCCTTAAGGGAATCTATGCGATGGATGCAGCACAGAGGCCCTGATGATAAGGGTGTCTTCTGTGACGGGCCTATAGGCCTGGCCCACCAGAGATTGTCTATCCTTGATCTGACCCAGGCAGGGCATCAGCCTATGATTTCAGCGGATGGGAATTGCGTGATTGTTTATAATGGAGAGTGTTATAACTTTCGCCAACTTCGAGAAGACTTACGTGGTAAAGGGTGCTCTTTTCGCTCTCAAAGTGACACAGAAGTTATTTTGCAAGGACTAGCTGTCTATGGCGTTGATTTTGCCAAACAAATGAATGGAATGTTTGCTTTGGCTGTTTGGTTTAAAGATAAGCGTCAACTATTGCTCTTAAGAGATCGTCTGGGAATTAAACCTCTTTATTATTACCAAGACCAACAACGTTTCTGTTTTGCTTCTGAAATCAAACCTTTATTGGCCTTAGGTGTGAAGGCCCAGCTTCAAGAGTCTGCAGTGAATTCTTTTTTTACGTTGCGCTATGTTCCAGGCGAAGAAACCCTGTTTAAAGACATTCATAAATTAGCTCCTGGCCATTTTTTGACAATAGATCTAAATGGGAAATCCCAAGAAGGTGTGTATTGGGACTTATTGTCCCAGGATAGTTTGTATCCTTACAGCATGAAAGAGGCCCAAGATAAGTTCGATAGCCTTTTAGATGATTCCATAGCCTCCCAACAAATGGCTGATGTCGAAGTAGGGGCTTTCTTGTCAGGTGGAATTGATTCGAGTGCTATTGTTGCTTTAATGAAAAGAAATAGCCCCAAAGTGCAAACATTTACATTTGGTATGGGTGCAGACATCGACGAGACAGCACGCGCTACGGAAGTTGCCAAAGGATTAGGGGTCAATCAGACGATCATTAAATTGCGTCCTGATGATTATCGTTTTTATGAGAAAGCTGTGTGGCATTTGGAGGAGCCCATTGGGGACTCGATCATTGTTCCGACCTATTTACTGGCCCAACAAGCGGCGCAGCATGTAAAGGTGGTTTTATTGGGAGAAGGCGCTGATGAAATTATGGGGGGCTACGTCCATCAAGGAGCCATGACCTATGCCCATATGCTTAAGAGCTGTATAGGTTCTAAATTGATGTCCATGGGAGGACGCATGGCTGGCAATTTACCACAATCTGTCTGGGAAAGGTTCTTTCCATATCCTGCTCGTATGGGTAAAAGCGGTATGTCTAAAGTCATGGACTATTTACGAGTGATGGATAAGCCAGCTAAGGCCTATTTAGCATTAGCGGGCGTGTTTTCCTCGTCTCAAACACAGGGTTTATTAAACAAAGAGATATGGAATGCTGATCAAAGTCTTGAAGGACGTTTTGATGCCATGTTATCTGGCAGTAGAAATCCAGATTTTCAAAATCGTTTGTTGCAATTAGACTTAAGGTATTGGAATGCAGATTACACCCTTTTACGTATGGATAAATTAACTATGGCGCATTCTCTGGAGGCTCGAGTACCTTATTTGGACCATCGTTTGGTGGAATTATGTGTGCGACTTCCTCGTAAATACAAAATGACATTTTCCCAACAAAAAGGTCTGTTGCGCCGTTCCATGGGACGTCGAGGACTATTGCCTAAGGAAATCGTCAAGGCCCCTAAGAAAGCGTTCTATTTACCCATCGAGAAGTGTTTTGATAAGAATTTTGAGTCATATGTGAGAGATGTTCTGACTTCTCAGCGCTGCAAATCCAGAGGGTTCTTTAAGCCAGAGGCTTTAGATAAGTATTGGGACCGCAGTCAAAGAGAATTGGTGGGGCATAAACAGATCATGCTTTTATTCATTTTTGAATTATGGGCACGTTTATATTTGGATGGCCAATGGAAAGGATCAAATAACTGATGATTGTTCTTACGATTCTTTATGTTTTTTTTATATCTGTTGGAATCATAGGTGTGGGCTATTTTCTATGGAAGAAGATAAGGCAGAAGGCTGATTCTTCCTCGGAAAGTTCATACAAGGAACATTTCTTTTTAACACTAAGCATTGCATGGCTTCTGGGCTATTTTGCCTATGAAGGATTGTTATATCTTTTGGCCGTAAGTCATATGTTTTATGCTCCTGTTGTGATTGCTTTGGGTGTTTTGCTGAGTTTCTTGGGATGGGGGCAGGTAGTTGGGGGATTAAAGATCAGCAGCATCAAAAGAATTGATTCTCATCCATTAGAGCTAATTATGCTAGCTGGCATGTTAGTTTTTGTTTTTTTCTGGAATTTGTACCCTACATTCGATGTGGATTCTCTCTCTAATTATTTTCCAGTTTTACAAATATTTTTGGAGAATCATGGGGTTTATTTCAGTCACTACAACGATGTGCGTTTCGCCTTTCCTTTAGGGGAAAACATGATGAGTGTCTTAGGTTTTGCATGGTGGAGAGACTCCACTTTCTTTGCGCAACTGATGCAAGGTTTCTCAAAGATAATGTTTTTGGCAGGTTTATATGGTGCTGGGCGATCCTTAGGATTGGGGACGCTTTCTCTCATCGTTCCTGCTTTAGTCGTGTCCGAAGAGCATTTTATTGCTTCTGGTGCTAATCAATTTGTGCATATCAATGTTATTCTGACTCATGCGGTGTGCTTTTTATTCTATGGATTGATCGTTTTCTGTGAGCAGAAAAAAAGATCTTATTTGCTTCTAGCCATGGCAGCTTTAGGTATTTCATTATTATGTAAGTATATTGGACTTGTGTATTTAATTATTTTTGGTGGTGTTATAGGAATGTTAATGTTCTTACGAGAAGACATATGCCAAGATTTAGGAAATTTTTTAAAAACCAGATTTCATTTTCTTGTAGGGTTTATTCTTGTTGTGGGAAGTGTCACGATCATTCCATATGTACTTAATTGGTTATGGAGTGGTACCCCAATATTTCCCATTAGCGTCGGACCACTACACTCATCTTTTTATGATGCCCATATTCGCGAATTGGGAAGCCTATGGCATTATCATTTGAGTTTATCGGAAGCTTTTAAGAATTTTAGTGCCTTTATGGTGTGGCCAGGAATGTTGCCTTCAAAGATTCTTGTGCCGTTGGCTTTTGGAGCAGGTATTTTACAGTTTCTATTATTCAAGCGTCCTAGTCGTTTGTTTGGGTATGCAATGGCTTTCTTTGTCCTTTCTATGCTGATGGTTATCCTGCAGGAATGGTATATTGTATATGAAATGCGTTATTATCGTTTTGGTATTGGTATTTATGCGTTGAGCTGTGCTTTATTTATTGGCTTCATTGGGGATACTATTGTAGAACGCCTGCCTTTTTTAAGGCGAGCTTATAAAATCCTAGGCTTACTGTTGAGTTTCTTAGTCATTATTTATTGCGTTCGTGATTCATTTGATGTCATGGGAAATGCTCGGCCTTCTAAAGGAGATATTGTTGCTTTCTTAACTTCTAAACATACAGAACCAGAGATTTTTAAAGAAAGATATGAAGGTTCTCAAAAGGTTTTTGAACAATTTCGAAAATTAAATTTACCTGAAGATAAAGTTGGTTTATTCATTCCTGTTAGCTGGCCTCAAACTATTTATCCTTTAAGAGGAAAGACGCTATCTTTCTTTAAATCTTCAGCTTTTCCGACATATGCCTATTTCGATCAATATGCCATGGCAAAGGAGCTTATGAATTTGAAGATTCAGTATGTTGTTGATTTAGTTTCTGATACATTAAATCCTTGGCAACAGGGTATTTGGGGAGTGTTTAATCATTGCGGCAAACCTTTGCTTAAGGGAAGCCGGGAATTTCTTGAGTTGTCCCCTTCATGTTTGGAGGATTTAGCTTCACGTAGTAATGAAGAGGTCGCCAGAAATAAAGTAGAAGATACTTTGTCAAAATTAAGAAATAAAGAAAAATATAATCCGTTTCAAAAGCCGGAATATGGTGGCTTTGGAGGTTTTATTAAATAAAGGATTTTATGAAAATAAATGTATTTGGTTTGGGTTATGTGGGAAATGTCACAGCATTAAGCTTGACAGCCATGGGCCATGATGTGACAGGTATTGAGGTTGTTAAAGAAAAAGTTAAGCTCATTCAGAATGGTAAGCTTCCTATCTATGAACCAGGATTGGAAGATCTTTTACATAAAGCCCTTGCAGGAAAACTTGAAGGACGTTTTCGTGTTCAATCAGAGCTTCCTCATAATTTTCAATCTTCGGATGGATCTTTAGTTTGTGTTGGAACCCCGTCTTTGAATTCAGGACAGGTTGATTTAAGCCAAATTGAACAGACTGTACGTGCTATCGGAAAATCTTTAAAGAATACAAAAAGACGCCATGAGGTCATTATTCGAAGCACTATTCCTCCTGGAACGATGGAGGAGATGGTGATTCCTTTATTAGAATCTGAAAGCAAACGTAAGGCAGGCAAGGATTTTGGGGTTGGTTTTTACCCAGAATTTCTACGTGAAGGAACTAGTTTGGCTGATTTTTCACAGCCTAGCTTGAACGTGATTGGCTGTTTAAATGATCAAACACTGAATTTTATCAAGAATGTTTTTATCGTTAACAAAGAAGCTGTCAGTACTGAGATTCGCACAGCAGAAATGATTAAATATGTTAATAATAGTTTTCATGCTCTAAAAGTAGCTTTTGCCAATGAAGTCGGCACTTTATGCCGTGCCTATGGGGTCAATACAGATGAATTGATTCAGGTTTTTTTAAGCGATAAAGTCTTAAACATTTCTCCTTATTATTTGCGTCCAGGATTTGCTTTTGGAGGGGCTTGTCTGCCTAAAGAAGTAAGAGCCACAAGTGAGCTTTTTCTAAAAAAAGGTATTAAAGCGCATTTGATTCATTCCATCATTCCAAGTAATGAAGAACATATTAATCGTGTGGTATCTTTGATTCAAAATCAAAACGTGACTAAGGTTGCATTCTTAGGGGTTAGTTTTAAGCCCGATACCGATGATATTCGTGAAAGCTCTTTGCTGAAAATTGTCGGTGCTCTTTTGCATTTACCTTCCTATAAGAAGAAGTTGAGCATTACGATCTGTGATCGTGCCTCCGTCATATCAAAGGTTAAAAAAGAGTTTGTTTCTAATCAAATTGATTATCAAATAAATGTATCGAAAGTTTTGTCGTCCAAACAAATGATTATTTTGGGATCTTATCGTCTACAACCCAAAGAAATCCTAAAGTTGAAGAAATATAAAGGTATTATTGTGGATTTGAAATGGTTCAACATGCCAGAAGAAATAAAGTCCCTAAAAGGGTATTGCTCTATTGTTAACTCCAAGTAAATAGGTTAAGATTTGGTATGAGTTTTTTCCGTCCAAAATGTTTTAAAAATAATGTTGTCACTCGAGTTCCTAAAAAGAAACGTGCTGACTGTGTCCTAGTTTACCCCATTTGGGTTACAGCTACGGGACGGGGAAGCTTGCAGCGTATGCTTCCACCTTTGGGAATCCTTTCTATTGCTTCTTATTTAGAGCTTCACGGTTTTGAAGTGCATGTGATAGATTTGCATGCTGAAAAAATCACCCCCTCACAATTTCGATCTATGATACGTTCATTAAAGCCGAGATTTGTGGGTATTACAGTATTAAGCAGCCATTTTATTCCTGCCAATCATGTGGCTACCATTTGTAAAGAAGAAGTTCCTGATAGTAAAGTGTTTGTCGGAGGAGTTCATGCCGAGGCGCATCCTGAACAGATGCTTCAAAATCCTCACATTGATGCAGTAGGACGTGGGGACGGGGAAGATATTATGCTTGAACTCGTGAAAGAAGTTCCTTATAAAGACATTTTGGGGCTTTCCTACCGAGGAGAAAATAATCAAGTGATACACAATGCTCCACGCCCCGTGGAGATGGATTTAGATCGGTATCCTTTTCCTGCCTATAACTTGATTAATTTTGATAATTATTTTCCTGCGGTGGGTACGTACAGAGATTTACCGGCTCTCAATGCTCTTATGACTAGAGGGTGCCCTGGTAAATGTACATTTTGTAATTCAGCCAAAACAACTTTACGCGGCCGTTCTGTTGAGAGAATGATTGAGTTAATTAAAAAGCTTCGTTATGAATACGGCATCCGACAAATCACTTTTTATGATGACACCTTTACGGCTGATGTCAGAAATGTCCGTAAGTTTTGCGAGCAAATGATTGAACAGAAAATTGATATTAAATTTGTTTGTTATGTGCGTGGAGATATGTTTAATGATTCCATGGCTGAACTTCTATCGAGAGCTGGATGTCATCATGTTCTTTTAGGAATTGAATCAGGCAGTAAAACATTGCGTGAAAAGATCAAGAAGCCGATCAAAGAAGAAATTTATTTTCAAGTCGTTAAGACGGCCCACAAGTATGGAATTGAAGTGCGCGGCGCATTTATTATCGGCCATATTGAAGAGACTAAAGAAACGCTCAAAGAAACGCTTCAGTTTGCCATGGATTTAGGACTGGATTTCTTTCAGCCCAGTATTATGACACCTTATCCTGGAACCCAACTTTTCCAACAAGCTAAAGCTGAAAATCTTTTGCGCCATGAAAATTATGATTTATATGGGCAAGGGCAACCGGTCCTTAAAATGAAATATTTAAGCGATAAAGAGCTGATGAGTTTCCAAACATACTCTTTTTATAGGTTTTATTTCCGTCCCAAAGCCATCTGGCAGCAAATTAAGCGGATGAAGAATTTGTATCATGCAGTAGATCTTTTTAAGGCTTTTTATATTATTCTGATCGAAGGTATTTCCAGTCAGGCAACCAGCAATAATCTTAATGGTTGGCTGGATTTTGATTTTGAAGCTATTAAGAATAATAATATTAAAATTCCTCAAACTCCCAAATTGACCTATGAAGTTCGTCAGGAAATAGTGATGTCTTCCTAAAAACACAGTTAGATAAAAATGTTAAGCATTCTTATCCTATCCATCCTTTTTGTTATTTGTATTGTCATTGTAGGATTAACTAAATCCAACTGGCCGCGATATGCAGCTATGTCACTTTTGGTGTTATTAGTTATTGAGATTGTGACATATATAATTTTTCTATTGCAAATTCTTAAAGGGGATTGTTTTTTATTAATTGGTAATCAAAAAGTCCTTGATGAAATAGCGAAAGCCCGTTTGAGTTATGCTATTTATTTTTCTCAGGGTAAAAAGTCCTTTGTGTATCAAATTGATCACCGTTTGGGATATACAATCGGCCAGTCAAAAGCTACAGGGACATATCAAAGCAATGCCCAAGGTTTTAGGGCCAATCGAAATTACACACTTCTTCCATCTAAAAACACTTTGCGTATAGCTACATTTGGAGATTCATTCGTTTTTTGTGATGATGAAGTCAATGAGGATAGTTGGCCATATATCTTGGAACATTCTGTAGATAATTTGGAGGTCTTAAATTTTGGTGTTTCCGGGTATGGTTTATCCCAGAGCTACTTAAGATATTTGCAAGACGGATTACGTTATAATCCGGACATTATCTTCATCAACTATGTTCTTACAGGTAATCGGGATCAAATCGATCAGAAAAATTTTGTTAATCCCAATAATTTACGCCAAGCTCATTTCTATCGTCCTAAGTTATCACTCGATGCAGATATTTTATTGGCAGAGGGGATTAAACCGTATGATCTTTTTGATCCAAACTTCAGAGATGAATATATTCTAAAGTCTTTGAGGCCAGAATTGAGGTCTCTTTGGTTAAATACGACTATTTCTAAAACCAATATCGGTCTGTTCTTGAAGCAATTCATTTTAAAGAAGTGCCTTTTGAAAGATCAGAAGTTGAATCAAAAAGAGTTAGATCCACGGATCAATTTTGTGATTTTAAAAGATTTGATTGAGCTGGCAGGACATAACCACACATTTGTCATATTCTTTTGTTCTGAGAAATTTGAATCGTTGCCTATAGACATTCAGAATCTGTTGAAGAAATATTCAAACAATGTCATGTATGTCGATTCGACTTCTGCGATGAATAAAGTTTCCCAAGAACATCATGTGACTGAGAATATTCGCAACAAATCAAGTCATTATAATAGAAAAGGAAATGAATTGTACGCTGAAGCTGTTTTAAAAGTACTTAAAAGTCGATCATGGGGATCTAATGATCGAAAGATTCATTTTGAATCTAACAACAATAGATTTGTTCAAGAATAATTATTGACTAAGGACAATGTTTATTTAGAATACCCACCATGTTAGCTTTATTTATTATCACAATTGGAATTCTTTCCCGCATTGTTCTTCACACCCCTAACTTTACCCCTGTATTGGCACTTGTTCTTTTTGGCGGTATGTATCTTAAAGGCCGTCAAGCTTTGTGGGTACCTCTCATTCTTATGGTGATTAGTGATGTAATCATAGGGTTTCATGATTCTATGGTCTATACATGGGGAAGTATTGTGATCATTAGCCTTTTAGGTATGTGGCTTAAGAGTCATAAAAACTTGGGCAATGTTTTAGGGGTAAGTGTTATTTCTTCTATCGTATTCTTTC
Organism: Candidatus Omnitrophota bacterium; assembly: GCA_044225175.1. GTDB lineage: Bacteria > Omnitrophota > Gorgyraeia > Zapsychrales > Fredricksoniimonadaceae > JACQCF01. Next base: position 499,023 of record JBGAJA010000002.1, read on the forward strand.
TAATTTCAAATTTTGGGGCTTTTTTAAGCTTGTATCCACACACCTTATCCGGTTTGCAAGAATGTTATATTGCAGCCATTCCTTTTTATAGAAGCACATTAGTTTCAACAGTAGGTTATAGTTTGGTTTTATATTCTGTCTGGGAATTCCTATTATCTAGACGAGAAAATCCGCTCTTAACTAAATTTTTGTAAAACAGTATATTTATCAGGGAAACTCTGGTGCGATTCCAGGACAGTCCCGCTGCGGTTGAGTCCGAATGCCTGATAGATATTTCATAGCACTCCGCCTACGAGAGAATAGGTTGTTGATGCGCATATATTGAGTAGCCTGCCTGCAGGCTGTGTCAGGGAACACCTCAATCTATCCTGCGAAGCTAAACGCGAAAGCTTTTTAGCGAAGCATGATCGGTTGGGGATTTTTTATTTTAAGGAGCACGTATGAAAGTCTTTGGCTTGATTATTTTATTGTTTGTTATTAGTACGAATTATGTCTGCGCGGAAAATACCTTCGATTTGGATTCAATTACAATCAGTGCTTCTCGAAGCAATGAGGATATAAATGATATCAATAAGAATGTTTCAGTCATCACTTCCGAAGAGATTGCTAATTCGCCTCAGAAATCTTTACCTGAACTTTTAGGGGCACAGGCGGGTGTTTATGGGATTAAATATGGAAATATTAAGAATTCCCAAGTCGATTTGGGTGGTTTTGGTGAAACGAGTCTTTCTAATACATTAATTTTAGTCAATGGTCGTAGGACAAACCAAATTGATCTTTCTGGTCAAGATTGGTCACAGATTGATCTAAATTCAATTGAACGTATTGAAATTATCAAAGGATCAGGAACAGTGCTTTATGGGGACAATGCAGATGGAGGTGTCATTAATATTGTCACTAAGAAAGGACATAAAGAGTCCAAACCATCAATCGCACTGTCTAATGAAATTGGCAGCTATCAAAGTCAGAAGCATGGGTTTGATTTAAGCGGCGGGACAAAGCTTGTAGATTATCAAGCTAGTTTTTCTCATCAAGAAGATGGCGGCTTTCGGGGTCAAAGTAACTATTGGGCCAATGATCTTAATACCAGATTAGGGTTTGATCCGACAGATAATTTTGGTGTTGATTTTTCACAAGGATATCACTTGGATCGTTACCAATTACCAGGGGCTTTATTCTTAAGTAATATTAAAGATTTGGGATATGAGGGAGTTAGACCCTCTCTTAGAAATGATCACGGCTGGACCTCAGATTCTCATTTTGATCTCACCCCTCGTGTAAAGCTTGATGTGGGGGCAAGTGATGGTGAATTCTCTGTATTTACTTCTGAACGCAGGCGTACCAATAAGTTTTTTACCGGTACAACAGTTTACGAAACAATGTCTGAAATTAATTCTTATGAGTTTCAACCAAAGTTTGTTTTATCAACACCCTTAGATCGATTTGGTAATAAATTTACGATCGGATTCGATGAATTTTATGCCAAGAATGAACGGCGCAGCGGTTATTTAGGACCCAGCCAGGATCTAGTATTTATTACAAAGTCAACACATGGTGTCTATCTCCTGGATGAATTAACATTAGATGAAAAATGGCTTTTAAATACAGGCCTTCGTCAAACATGGGCTAAGTACGTTTTTGATCAAAAAGCGCAAATCAGCGGGAAATCATGGGTTACTACCAGGACTCCCGGATATGAAGAAGGGATTGGCTATAAATATAATGCCAATTCTAAAGTTTATGCCAATTATTCCCACAGTTATCGTTTGCCAGCAGTAGATGAATTTTATCAAAATATTTATGATTTCGGGGGTGGGCCCGGGGGAGGTTTGAATACAAATTTGACTTTCCAGACCGGAAATGAGTATCAATTTGGAATTAAAGACAATACATTCAAAAACACAAAACTTGGTGTAAATTTCTCAGTATCACAGTTTAAAAATGAGATCTATTTGGACCCATCAACTTTCAACAATACGAATTATGATGGAAGAACTAGACATTACACTGTTTCAGCGGAAGCTTCCCGTGAGTTCTGGGATAATAAAATTGAGCCTTTTATCAATGTCACATTTCAGGAAGCACATTTTATAAAAGGTATTTATGATAATAACGAGATCCCTTTCGTACCTACTCAAATGGCGCATACTGGTGTGACTTTTCGACCTATTGACCGATTAAGTACAAGTATTAGTGTGGATCAGATAGGAGAAAGGTTTGCAATTGCAGATCCCACCAATACAACGCCAAAACTTAAACGCTTCGCTACTGCCGATTGGAATATTAAGTATGGTTTTAGAAATATTGATCTCTGGTTTAGTTTAAATAACCTTTTTGATACTAAATATAATGCATATGGAGTATATTCCACATTTTCTGCAGATACAGGGTATTACCCCGCGCCTGGGCGTAATGTAAATGCAGGTGTGAAGGTTAAGTTTTAAACCCTTATTTTTTCAAGGATGGTATCTGTAGGGGAAACCTTATTGAGGGTATAGAAATGCAATCCAGGAACTCCTGAAGCTAGGAGTTCCTGGCATTGTTTGACTGCAAATGCAATGCCTGCCTCTAGAATTTTTTCTGGATTATCTGCAATAGGTTTAAAAATATCGTGCACTTCCTGAGGGATAGATGCTCCGCAAATGGAACAAAATCGAATTAAGCCGTTGTAATCCGTAATAGGTAGGATTCCTGGAAAGATCTTTGTAGTCACACCCAGCTTCCTTAGACGCGCTACATAATCAAAATAGTCCTGATTATTAAAAAATAGCTGAGTGATGACAAAATCAGCCCCAGCATCAATTTTACTCTTGAGGTATTGGGCATCCAAGTCGCGATTCTGAGCTAGAAGGTGGCCTTCTGGAAAACCCGCTACACCAATTTTAAAATAAGAACCAAAATGTTCGCGAATAAATGCAACAAGTTGACAGCTGTATTGAAAATTATCAGGACCTGGCTGCCAATTGGGATTATCCCTAGGAGGGTCCCCACGAAGAGCCAGCACATGGTCAATGCCGCGGTTTTTCATTTCTTGTAATATCACTTTAATTTCATCTTTGGTATGTAATACACACGTCAAATGAGCGGTGGTAGGGACATGATGGACTTTTTGGATATGTTCGACTATATCGAGCGTTTTGCCTCGACTTCCACCACCTGCACCATAAGTGCATGAAAAGAAGTTTGGCTTTAGCTCACAAAACTTGGAAATTGCACTTAAAAGCTTAGAGTAGCCTTCTTCTGTCTTTGGGGGAAACAGTTCAAAGGAGAAGGTGACCTGATTATTTTTAAGAAGATCTTTATGCATGGGGGCTATTATATATTATTTTGAATACTATTCCATTTTTTATGATTGCATTTGAATTGCATATCTTTTATTATTCAATCACTTTATAGCATATTAATTTTATGTTTTGAACCTGTTTAGGGCGTAAAGATCATGGCGCAGCTTTATTATAGAAGTTCTTTGGCATGTGTTTCTTTGATTTGTTTAGCTTATTGGACTTTTCTCATACAGTCGACGGAAATGCAGGTGGTTTTTGATGCGATTGGTTATGAAGATGGGGGAAAGGTGGTTGCTCAAAAAGGAGGCTTGGCTTATTTTAAGGCAGGTCTTAATCGGGAACCTCTGTATTCTTTTATCATTGCTTTTTGTATGAAGTTGGGGGAACATTTCCATATTTCTTATCAGATTTTTCAAAAGATCCTTCAAATTGGTCTTCTTTTTATAACCCAAATACTCTTTTTGATTATTTTACGAGCAATGGACATACATAAGGTAATTCAAATTCTTGCTTTATTATATTTGGGATTCTCACCAGCCTTACTGAACGCATCGTTGAGTCTTTTTTCAGAAGTGGCTACATTTCCTTTTGTTCTAGGAGGGGTTTTTTTATTATATCGTTCATGGCAGGTGATTCGAGGTGCTCGAAAGGGTTCTATTATTTTTTTTGGAGTATTAACAGGATTAGACTTCTTATTCATTGCCTGGGTCAAGGGAATATATATGTTAGTCTTTTTTATCGTTCTGATGCATTTCATAGTGGCTGCTATTTACTTTCATCAAAAGAACAAGATTTTGAGCAGAAATAAAAGTCTACAGTTTCTTTGTCTCACGGCTTTAGTGTTTTTCCTGGGAGTTTTTAGCATTTTCTTTCTAAATCACAAATATAATGGCCATTTTCAATATACGACTCGTACCACAAATTCTCTATTTGGCAGTGCTTACAAACGTACTCAGCCTTTAACTCCTAGAATAGTTCTTGCCCATATCGCAAACATACCTGGCCAAGGTGTATGCTTAAGGTTCTTCTCGGAAGAAGAGTGCAAGTATTGTGAATTTCTTTCCGCAGATTACTTTTCAGGAACAGTTCTAGCTGCTAAACTCAACAATGTACCAGAAGAAAAGAGAGAACAAGAAGCTGGTCATTTGATTGTTGCTCAAATTAAAACTAACCCTATCCAATATATCTTGTTTATGGGGTATGAATCATTACGGATGTTCTTTTGGGAATCGACAAAAATAGGTTTTGTTACTTATCCGCCATTTCTTCACAAACTGTACAATTTGGCACTTTTTAAGGATGGTTTACGTTTACTGGTCTCTTTAATTACTATTTGTTCGTTTGTCTTTATTTTCTTAACATTATCAAAAGCGAAGCGTTATTTATTTGAGGATTCAAGCTTGGGTACTAGAATGCAGATAGGGTATTTTGCATTCATGATTATCTTGGCCCATACATTCTTTTATTCTTTTGCCTTCACATTGACCCGGTATGCTTTACCTATTGCTTCTTTGTATTTATTATGTATAGTTCTTTTTTTACAGAATTTTATTAAGCCTCAAGAAAGGAAAGAAATATGATTGATGGAGTAAAAATTAAACAATTGAAGATTATCCCCGATGATAGAGGCAAATTAATGGAAATGTTGCGCTGCGATGATGCTATTTTTGATGCTTTTGGGCAGGTTTATTTTACAACCGGCTTACCAGGAGTGATCAAAGCATGGCATTACCATCAACACCAATCCGATAACTTTATTTGTGTGGCTGGACGTATTAAATTGGCCCTTTATGATGCGAGAGAAGGTTCTCCAACAAAAGGTGAAACTAATGAGTTTTATTTGAGTTTGGCTGAACCTAAGCTGGTGTACATTCCTAAAATGGTGTATCATGGCTTCAAATGTGTGAGTCAAGAAGAAGCGATGGTGATCAATGTGATCACTAAGCCTTATGATCATAAAAACCCCGATGAGCTGCGCATTGATGCTTTTGATCCTGCGATCGGCTATGATTGGAATAAAGACTAAGGAATTGAATTTATGAAAGGTGTCATCTTAGCTGGGGGATTGGGAAAACGCCTTGATCCCTTAACACGTATCACCAATAAACATCTACTGCCTGTTTATAATAAACCTATGATTTATTATCCCATCCACACTCTGGTTGGGGCGGGGGTGGATGAGATACTTATTGTCACAGGCGGTAATCATGCCGGTGATTTTCTTAAACTTTTAGGTAATGGAGAAGAGTTTGGTTTAAAGGATCTGCGGTATGCCTATCAAAACGGAGAAAAAGGGATTGCGGACGCGCTTAGATTGGCTGAAAATTTTGTGGATGGAGGCAAATTTATTGTAATTTTAGGTGATAATGTGTTGGATTGTTCTATTAAACCTTTTGTAGAGAAATTTAAGAAACAGCCAAGTGGTGGGCGGATTTTGATTAAGAAAGTACCGGATCCTCAACGTTTTGGCGTGGTAGAGTTTAAAGGAAACAAGGTTGTTTCCATTGAAGAAAAGCCAAAGAAACCTAAATCAGACTGTATTGTGACCGGCATTTACATGTATGATGCCCAAGTATTTAAGTTCATCAAAGACCTAAAGTTTTCCAATCGGGGGGAACTAGAGATCACAGATGTAAATAATATGTATCTCAAGAAACAAGAACTCTATTACGATGTTCTCAAAGGGCATTGGACAGATTGCGGGACTTTTCCATCCTTATTTCGTGCCAATCAGTTAGTCGCTAAATACTTTAAAGATGAGTGTGAAGATTAATATGCGAATTTTGATTACTGGAGGAGCGGGTTTTATTGGCTCCCATTTCGTCAAATATATTTTAAATAAGTATCCTTCCTACAAAATAGTCAATGTTGACAAGCTCACCTACTCAGGAAATTTAGATAATTTAAAAGAATTAAAAGGAAATCCTCGTTATAAATTTATACGTGCCGATATTTGTGATGCGAAAGCTATAGATCGAATCATGAAGAAGGGCATTGATAATATTGTGCATTTTGCGGCGGAAACACATGTGGATCGTTCTATTAAAGATGGAGATGTTTTTGTCCGTACTAATGTTAATGGCACCCACACTTTATTAGAAGCTGCGTTACGACATAAAGTTAAACGTTTCGTTCATGTGTCTACCGATGAGGTTTATGGTAGCCGGCTAAAGGGGTATTTTAAAGAGGACGATATATTAAATCCTAGCAGCCCCTATTCAGCTGCCAAAGCTTCTTCTGATTTATTGGCCCGGTCTTATTTCATTACCTATGGCATGGATGTTGTAATCACCCGCTGTTCCAATAATTTTGGACCTAATCAATACCCTGAAAAAGTAATCCCTTTATTTGTAACTAATCTCATTCAAGGAAAGAAAGTGCCTTTATATGGAACAGGTAAGAATGTAAGAGATTGGATTTATGTAGAAGACCATTGCCGTGGGGTAGATATTGTTTTACATAAAGGTAAGGCGGGTGAAATTTATAATATTGCGGGGGAGAACTACCGCGACAACCTGACTTTGACCAAAACCATTCTCAAGATTATGAAACAATCTGCATCGATGATTCAGCCGGTTGAGGATAGATTGGGGCATGATTTTCGTTATGCCATTGATTGTTCAAAGATCCGCACCATTGGCTTTAAACCCCAAGTCTCTTTTGAAGAGGGTATTGAAAAGACCGTGCGTTGGTACCAAGAGAATGCTTGGTGGTGGCGCAAGCTAAAAAATGCACACATTTAAACGATTCATTTTTATTTCTCTCTTTCTTTTATTGATCCCAATTACAGGTTTTCTCACAAGCATATGGCTTACACAGCATCATAATGAAGATTTTTATCAATTTGTAGGAGCACAGACCAAATACACTAAACAAGAGCTTAAGAATTCAGGAGTCTTACCTCAAACATTTTGTAAAGATCAGGCATCTAATCCTTCTATGAAAGGTTTTTGTATTGCTTATGAACATTTCGATTCTTTAAAGAAATTCAGCCAGGCAGGGATTATCCTAGGGATTGGTCTGTTGGTATTAATCAAAGTAATTGCCTTCATTGTCAAGTTTAACACGCAGTTATATGCATTATTGTTCTCATTCTTTCCTCTCATTGCGATGTTATTGCTGAGTGTTTCCGTAGCAATTCAAACCATTATTCTCTCCAACACAGTGTTTCTTATTAAATTATTTAGATTTCATCAGAATGATGTAGGTGTTATTGAAAGCTTTTTTATTATTGGAATGATTTTATTCTTTGGAACACTTGCCATGGCATTTTCAAATGTAGAGGGAACTATTAATCAATTGCGTTTTAAGCCAGATATCGATGATGAAGATAGTCGCAGAATATTCTTCTATCCAGTACGTTTGTTTCTAGAAGAATGTTCAGCTCCTTTTGTTAAAAAGACTAGCCTATGAACCATATTCAGTTGATTCTTTTTTTGTTTTTCGTAGGATCTGCTTTTATTTCGGGTGTTGCTATTTATACCTATATAGGGGTGAATCGATCCGCAGTTGCCAAGAACCGTGCCATATATTTTAGTGAAACAATCATATTGGGAAGTGCCTTTATCTATGGACTTTTTATGTTGCTTTCCATGGTCCATCTATACACTAAAGAGTTCTTGTTTGTAGCAGTGGCGGTCAATTATTTATTGCTACTTCGTCAGGATATTCGACGAGAGTTAAATAGATTCTGGATAGCTACCTTACCAAGCTCAATTACATTTTATGTATTTGCTGTGATTTTGTTCGTTTTCATCTTTCGCAATTATTACTTCCAGGTCAATATTGATTCGCATATTTCGTATTTAGCTGCCCAAAAACTTTGGCTTCTCAATCAAACTAGTATTTTGGGGTCAGCTGTCAATGATATTCGAATTTTTAACCCTCATTTTGAAGATATCCTAGCCGCATTAGGGATTTCTTTTTACCCCAATGAGTTGTTGTATCCTCAGCTCATTAATATTTTATTCCGAGTGATTACTATTCTTTTGGTTTATGGATACACGACCTATCGTCTGGGCTCTTTTTATGGATTGGCGGCATCCCTCTTTGTTATGTTTAATCTTCATTTTTATGTTTCTGGAGCAAATCGTTGGATATTAATGAATGGGATGTTAATAGCCTTGTTTTTTTCTGCTGCGTACAATTTTTATGAAAGTTACCGAAAGGCAGATACACACAGATTCTTTTTAGCCATAATTTTTCTCATGCTTTTCCCATGTAATAAATATCAAAGCCTTTATATTCTTCTATTGTGTTTGGTGATGGGGTTATGGATACAGCCGTCATTAAAGAAAATTTTTGATGAGCTGTTTGTGGATCGAAGAAAGTTAGTAGTTCTTGGGTCTTTCTTTGAGATTGCAAGTTTATATTTTATCAAGAACTGGATAGCAACAGGATGGCCTTTTTTTCCGCTATTTTCTTCACATCTCAATATCTTTAATCGTGATATACAAATGGAACAAGTCTTTAATCAGGTGCATCGGGGCGTAAACTGGATACAACTTTTAAATTATAATGGGTTTCTATTTTTATGGCATGGTATGAGGCCAGCGTGGTGGATCTTTATTTCATTTTTCTTTCTTCCAATTATTCTTCTTGGAATATTGAAAAATAAAAACATCCCTACAGAAGAAACAAAAGAGTTTGCTTTTTGGCTTGCCATGTCTTTTTTTGGCATTTGTGGGATGTGTCTGGCCAGTCATCAAGACCCTCGCCAGTATGTTTTTGTCCTTGGCATTCTGTCTTTCTCGGCAGTTTATGTGTGGCATTATATTCTGACTCATCTTTTTCGCCTACAAAACCGTTTGAAGATCATTGCCCAACTTTTGATTCTGGTTTACAGCGCTCAAGGAGCAAGCATTCTTATTCCACATAAAGACACATTTGATCTGCCAACATTCCAAGATAATATCGGAGTGTTAACAGATAAGATTCATACTGCTGATATTCTTGCTCGGTATTTCCCGTATACAAATATGATTAATGAAGCTTTTAGATTGCACCCTGAAATTATGGCAAAATCTGCGTATACTTATTACATAGGAACGACAGATTATTCGCTTTTTCTAGTGCCTCCAAGGCCTATTATTGGTCTTTTCTTTACGTCTCTTGTTAAATGGAAGTCATATGAAAAGATAGAATGGATTGTCGAAGACTTAAAGAAACACGATATTCAATCTGTCATTGATATAAGAGATAATCATATGGTTATGCTGTCGCCAGAGGAATTTGCACAGCAAGAGATCAAGAGAAACAGATTTCCACCCCAAACACTTCAGGAGTACGGATTCCCGCCCGAATTAAAAGATACTGACTACAGACGGATATTAAATAAATGATCCAGTATAAAACCTATTGACATAGATAGGGTTATATTTATAATGTTCACAATTTGAACGGTAACTACTATGTCTAAAGACTCCTTAAACGAACGTGAATTTGAGTTGGTTAACATCCTTGGCTACAAGCTGGAATCCAGTCAGCGCGGGCTTTCTCGCCAGTTGAACCTTTCTTTGGGAGCTACTAATATCCTTATCCGCCGTTTGGTTACTAAAGGTTATATCCGCGTCCAACAATTGAATAAAAAGAAGGTCCAGTATTTATTGACCCCTAAAGGGTTTGCCGAAAAGATGAACAAGTCCATAAAATATACCTGGGCTACCGTTCGCCACATTACTTTATTGCAAGAGGCATTAAGTAAGATACTGAGTGCTTTGCATGTTAAGGGGCATAAGAAATTTTATGTGGCGGGTGATTCAGGTTTGGTGGAAATGGTGACCTTAGTTTTCTATCAAGCCTTGCCTAAAGAATGTAGCTTTGTCTATGTCAAGGAGATGTCTCCTCATATGGATGATGGTTGTATTTTGATTTGTGAAGAGAAAATGGCGCGCAACAAACAATTGCCAGCGCATGCCGTAGATTTAATTTCTGAATTAGCAAAGTCTAAGGGTTTTATTGATCAAGCAGTTTTACAATAAGAAAAGGAATAAAAGATATGCTTAATAACAGTGTCATTTTAATCACTGGCGGTACTGGTTCATTCGGCCAGAAATTCACTCAAACAATATTAACGCGTCATAAACCCAAAAAAGTGATTATTTTTAGTCGAGATGAATTTAAACAGGATGAAATGTCCAAGAAATTTCCAGATACCAAGTATGAGATAAGGTATTTCCTTGGTGATATACGAGATAAAAGTCGTTTATACAGAGCTTTTGAAGGAGTCGATTATGTAGTCCATGCTGCTGCCTTAAAACAAGTACCAGCATTGGAATATAATCCTATGGAAGCAGTTAAAACGAATGTTATGGGTGCAGATAATATTGTAGATGCAGCTATAGATTGTGGAGTCAAAAAAGTGGTGGCGCTTTCTACCGATAAGGCAGTCAATCCTATTAACCTATATGGAGCAACTAAGTTGGTTGCTGAAAAGACATTTATTGCTGGTAATGCGTATGCAGGTGGTAAGGTAAAGTTTTCTGTTGTGAGATATGGGAATGTGGTGGGTTCTCGAGGTAGTGTGATCCCCCTCTTTTTAAATTTTAAGAAACAAGGAGTCAAGGAGTTTCCTATTACAGATGAGAGAATGACTCGTTTTTGGATCACCCTTGATCAGGGCGTCGAACTGGTATTGATGGCTTTAGAAAAATCTGTAGGTGGGGAGAATTTTATTCCTATCATTCCTTCGATGAAGGTCACAGACTTAGCCCGTGCCATTGAGCCTGATTGTCGCTTCAAAAGTATTGGTATTCGTCCTGGAGAAAAATTGCATGAAACATTGATTTCGGAAGACGAGGCTAGGAACGCTAAAAAAGTAGGTAATAATTATGTTATCTTGCCACAATTTTATTCGGAGGAGAGTGTGCATAAGACTTACGATCAATACCCAACGGTCAGCGATGGGTTTTCTTACCGCAGTGATAATAATACTAAGTGGCTTTCAGTTGAAGATTTAAAAAAGATGATTGTGGATTTTGAAAAATGATAAGAACCATTCCATATGGTCGCCAGAGCATTAATGTTTCAGATGTTCGTGCCGTTCAACAAGCACTTAGTTCCAATTGGCTGACTCAAGGACCTCGAGTAGGTGAATTTGAAGAAGCTTTAGCTTCTTATACAGGAGCGCGTTATTGTGTTGTATTGTCAAATGGTACAGCAGCTTTGCATGGAGCTTTGTGGGCAATTGGAATAGGATCAGGTGATGAAGTTGTGACATCGCCAATCACGTTTGCAGCAAGTGCCAATGCTGCTGTTTACGTAGGAGCCCACCCCAAGTTCGTAGATATCGATAAGCAAACCTACCATATGGATTTGGATCAACTGGAGAAATGTTTAAGTCAGCCAGCTTGGGTCAAGAAAGTCAAGGTTATCATCCCAGTTCATTATATGGGCACTGTTGTGGATCTGCCGCGCTTAAGTCGGATTTGTAAGAAAAAAGATATTAAAATTTTGGAAGATGCAGCTCATGCATTGGGCGCGGCCTATACATATAAGGGAAAAATTTTTAAGGTTGGTTCGGCGGCCCATTCCGATGCAGTCATGCTTTCTTTTCATCCCATTAAACAGATGACGACGGGTGAAGGTGGGGCAGTTTTGACCAATGATAAAGTCCTTTATGAGAATTTATTACGTTTACGGCACCACGGAATTGTTAAAGGTGCAGGGACAGCTTCTGTAGCGCTTAAACCTTATGCAAAAGAACCTTGGTTTTATGATATTCCAGAAGTTGGGTATAACTTTCGTTTAACCGATATGCAATCTGCCCTTGGATTATCTCAACTTAAGCGTTTGGACAGGTTTGTTAATGAGCGAAGAAAGCTAGTTAAAAAATATAACGAGGCCTTTCAATCTTTAAAACAGTTGATATTGCCTTGTGAACGTGAAGGAAGTGTGGGATCGTATCATTTATATCCGATACGTGTACCTGCCAATCGTCGATCGGATTTGCATATCTATTTAAAAGAACAAGGGATCGCAACGCAAGTCAATTACATCCCAGTACATTTACTTACTGCTTATCAACGTCTATTAGGTCATCGCTGGGGAGATTTTCCTGTGGCGGAACAATTCTTTCAAGAAACATTGAGTTTACCTTTGTTTGTTGGCTTGACCAATCAACAACAGAACAAGATTATTAAGTCTGTTAAGGCTTTTTTTGCACATGAGTGATCATAGGACACGTTTAGCATTAGGCACAGTCCAATTTGGTTTACCTTATGGGGTGGCCAATCAACAAGGCCAAGTTTCTTTGACAGAAGTTCGCGATATTCTAAAAACAGCGAATAGTTTTTGCATCACAACATTGGATACGGCATATGCCTATGGTCAAAGCGAAGAAGTATTAGGCCAATGTGGAGAATTGCTTAAAGATTTTTCAATTGTGACAAAATTGCCTCCAGGTACGCAGACTGCCCAAGCAGCGATGGAAGCTATACAAAAATCATTATCTCGTCTGCATTTAAAAAGTGTTGATGCAGTTTTGATGCATACTTTTGAAGATTACCGGCAATGTCCTGAAATAATTGAAGCTCTAGGACAAATGAAGCGCCAGGGATTATGTAAGAAAATAGGATTCTCTTTATATTATCCTAGTGATCTTAAGTTGTTATTGGACCAAAACGTTTCTTTTGACGTGCTGCAGGTACCGTATAGCGTATTTGACCGTAGATTTGAGTCATTTTTTGATGAATTAGCATCGCGTCATATTGAAGTCCATGTGCGTTCAGTTTTTTTGCAGGGTGCAGTTTTTATATCACCCATGCAGTTGCCGGAGTATTTAAAAAGTGCACGGGTTCAATGGCAGAGATTGCATGTATTGGCCAAAGAACAAGGTTTAGATGTCTCATCCATTTGTTTAAATTTTGCCTTGAGTCATTGTGATATTAGTAAAGTTGTCATTGGTATTGATAGTCTTGAGCATTTAAAAAATAATGTAGGTGATTTAAGTAACTACACGCAAGTAGAAGCTTTACTTCCCGTTTTGAAAGAAATAGCTATTGAGGATGAGAAGATTCTACTACCTTTCTTATGGAAAAAATAAAAGCTTCTATTATTGTTCAAGCCCGCATGGGTGCCAGGCGTCTACCAGGCAAGGTTCTGTTAAAGACCTGTGGCAAGACTGTGTTAGAACATGTCATTGAGCGTTTGCATCGGGCCAGACGTGTCGAGAATGTGATTGTGGCAACAACTGTGGCCAAAGATGATTTGCCGATTGTGCGTTTGGTCAGCTCTAAAGGCGTAGGAGTTTTTTGTGGCTCACAGGAAGATGTGCTTGACCGTTATTATCAGGCAGCCAGGCTTTTTGGTTTTAAACATATTGTACGCATTACAGCTGATTGTCCTTTGATTGATCCAGCCATCATTGACCGTGTGATTGAAGCCTATTTTAAACAGCATTCGGATTATGCGGCTAATATCATTAAGCCAACCTATCCTGATGGTCAGGATGTGGAGGTTTTTTCTTTTGCAGCGCTTGAGCATGCCTGGCAAAAAGCGAAACGTTCTTCGCAGCGTGAGCATGTCACGGTTTTTATCCGTGAGAATCCAAAATTATTTAAGCAGTTTTCGGTTTGTCATAGCAAAGATTTAAGTCAAATGCGCTGGACTCTCGATGAACCCGAAGATTGGGAATTAATTCGTAAGATATTTGGGGCTATATATAAAGATAAGCCAAATTTTAATATGCTGGATGTATTACGTCTACTCAATGACCATCCTCAATGGAATAGAGTAAATCAGCATATTCGACGTAATGAAGGGTATCAATATTCATTGGCAGTGGAGAGAAAAAAATAATGGTCACTACACGTAAAGGCCAAGCCTTATATACAAAAGCAAAAAAACTGATTCCTGGTGGGACACAGCTTTTAAGCAAACGTCCTGAGCTGCATTTGCCGGGACAATGGCCGTCTTATTATACGAAAGCTAAAGGCTGTCAGGTGTGGGATCTCGACGGAAATTGCTTTATAGATATGAGTTATATGGGGATTGGTGCTTGTATATTGGGTTATGCTAATCCCGCTGTCGATAATGCCGTTAAGAAAGCAATTGATCGCGGTACAATGACGACATTGAATTGTCCGGAAGAAGTGGAGTTGGCAGACGAGCTATGTCGTATTCATCCATGGGCAGAGATGGCACGTTTTACTCGAGGTGGTGGAGAAGCTATGGCTGTGGCCGTACGCATTGCGCGTGCTTATACGAATAAAGACATTGTACTTTTTTGCGGGTATCACGGATGGCATGATTGGTATTTGTCTGCCAATCTTTCTGATAAGAAATCTTTAAATACACATCTATTAAGTGGTTTACATCCTAAAGGTGTGCCTGCTAATTTGAGCGGAACAGTAATTGGTTTTGAGTTTAACAATACAAAAGAATTCTTAAACCTTTGGAAGAAGTACGGCAAGCGTGTTGCTGCGGTTGTCATGGAACCAATCCGCAATGATGTGCCTACACCAACCTTTTTGGAAACGATACGAACAAAGACCCGCCAAAATCATTCTGTTTTGATCTTTGATGAAATCACTAGCGGTTGGCGATTATGTGTTGGAGGAGCGCATAAAACATTTGGTGTTGATCCAGATATAGCAGTATTTGCTAAGGCTATTTCTAATGGTTACCCCATGTCAGCGATCATTGGCAGAAGAGCAGTAATGGATGCTGCACAAAGTTCATTTATTAGCAGTACCTATTGGACCGAACGGATAGGTCCAACAGCAGCTTTAGCCACAATCAAATTCTTAAAGGATCATCAGGTACCTATTCATTTAAATAAGATTGGTCATTTGATCCAAGTGGGATGGAAAGAGGCTGCGCGCAAAACAGGGACAGCTATTTGTGTCGGGGGTATGGCACCTTTGAGTCATTTTGCTTTTGAAGACAATGATCCTCTGTTGGCTAAAACAGTTTTTACCCAATTAATGTTGGATAAAGGATTTCTAGCGATCACAGCATGTTATACGAGTTTTGCTCATACTACAGGAATTGCCAAAGAATATTTAGATGCAGTGGAAGAAACATTTAAACAAATGTCGTTTGCTCGCCACAAGAAAGGCTTAGCTAAGCTTCTTAAAGGGAGTGTCTGTCAAAGTGGTTTTAAAAGGTTAAATTGAATGGGACTCAAAAATATTATTATAGCAACAGTACATTCTTGGAATATTCAACATGCCCGTGAATTCAAAGCAAAAGGGTTTAAGGTTAAAGTCATTAATAATCCTAAGCAATTGACGATGACATTACTTAAGAAGTTAAATCCTAGATATGTTTTTTTTCCTCACTGGTCCTGGAAAATTCCTGCAGATATTTTTCAAACCTTTCCCTGTGTCATTTTTCATATGACTGATTTGCCTTATGGTCGGGGAGGCTCTCCTTTGCAAAATTTGATTGTGCAAGATATTTCCAAAACTAAGATTACGGCGCTGCAGGCCATTAGTGAAATGGATGCTGGACCTGTTTATTTAAAGCGACAATTAAGTCTTAAGGGAAGCGCTCAAGAAATTTATGAACGCGCTGCAGGCATTATATTTCAGGACATGATTCCGTATATTTTAAAACACAGCCCAAAACCTCGGCTCCAACAAGGCCATCCTGTCTATTTTCAAAGAAGAAATCCGCAAGATGGGAATATAGGGCTATTAAAAGATCTAAAGAAAATATTCAATTTTATTCGTATGCTGGATGCCCCAGGTTATCCCAAAGCATTTGTAGAGCTTTCTGGTATAAGGTTAGAGTTTTCACAAGCTAAAGCTTACAAAGGTTTAATTAAAGCTACTGTGGAGATTAAATCAAAATGAGTCAGAACGTCTTAATTGTCGCCGCTCATGCGGATGATGAAATTCTAGGTTGTGGAGCAACAATGGCCTGGCACATCTCTCAAGGGGACCGCGTTAAGCTGTTGATATTGACGGATGGCGTAACTTCTCGTAGTTATGACATTGATGTGAAGCGTACGAGAGAGGAAGAATTAACTCTTTGTGCAGTACAAATGAACCAGCGAAAACAAGAAGCACGGAAAGCAGCTCAGATTCTAGGATTAAATAAAGAAGATCTTGTATTTAGGGATTTGGCTGATCAACGATTAGACGAATATCCATTTCTTTACTTGGTTAAATGTATTGAGAAAATCAAAAATAGTTTTAATCCCAAAATTATTTATACCCATTTCTGGGGTGATCTTAATCTCGATCATGAGTTAGTTTGTCGTGCTGTATTGACCGCTTTTAGACCTAATCCTACAGGAAAAGCTGAAGAAATTTTTCATTTCGAAATTCCAGAATCAACGATGTTATCCATTCCTTATCGTCATAAAGCATTTCAACCGAATCATTATGTGGATATTGGTAAAACAATTAGTTTAAAATTACAAGCATTGGCAGTTTATGAGAGTGAAAAACGTATTTATCCTGACCGTCGTTCCCCAGAATTTATTAATCAATTAGCACACCTTCGTGGCAAAGAAGCAGGTATGACGGTCGCGGAGGCTTTTGTCCGACTATGAAATTCATTATTCGTGCAGATGGGTCTCCCTCAATTGGAACAGGGCATATTTTTAGAACTTTGGCGTTAGCCCGTCAGTTGAAATGTTCTAATCACACCATAAGCTATCTGTGCAAACCTTTGATTCCTGCATTGGAAGCGCGATTGGTGAAAGAAGGTTTTAAAGTTCAGCATCTCGCAGATGGCAAAACGTTTGATGCTGAAATACCAGCAGTTCTGGATATAGTCAAAGAGCAAGCTCCAGAGTGGGTCATTGTGGACCATTATGAGGTAAAAGAAAAGTATTACGATCAATTAAAGCAATTAGGTTGTAAGGTTCTTGCGATTGATGACATTAATCATACAAAGTTTCCAATTAACATTTTATTGAACCAGAATATTTATGCTGAGGAGATTCATTATTCGTGCAGTACTTCAACACGTTCTTTAATGGGTCCTCAGTATGCGTTGATCGATGAAGTTTACGAACAAAAAAGAACATTAGCTAAACCCAGAAGTTGTTTGAAAAAAGTCTTAATTTTTATGGGCGGTGCTGATAAAGATAATCAAACCTTAAAAGCATTGCAGGCAGTAATTTTGTCAGGAAGAAATGTGGAAGTAAATATTGTACTGGGCAGTGCGTATCAGTTTGAAGATGCCTTACGTCAAGCCATAGCTTTAACACCTCAGGTCCGTATTTATAAAGATCTTCCTCATTTGGCAGATTTGATGTTGGAAGCAGATTTAGCAATTGTCACTGCTGGTTCAACTTGTTGGCAGATGTGTTGTGTTTACTTACCCATGCTTTTAATATCAGTTGCTGATAATCAGGTTCCTGTTGGGCAAGGTATTGCTCGAGCTGGAGCAGGCCGCTATCTAGGCACAGGCGTGCATATGTCAGTGGAACAAATGGCCCAGACTATTCTATCTATTGAGGATGATGAACTTAAATCTATGAGTCAAAAGGCAGGGGCGATCTGTGATGGAGCTGGAGTTAAACGTGTGATAGCCAGTTTAAGAAATATAATTTTAAGACCAGCAGGCTTGGACGATCTTGATATTACATTTCAATGGGTCAATGAAACTTTGGTACGACAAAACTCTTTAAATACTGAGAAAATTGCCATGGAGACTCATCGCCAATGGTTTTTGAATAAGCTTCATAACCCACAACAGAGTAGAATTTTTATCGCAGAAGTTGAGGATGAAGGAATGATAGGCCAAATTCGATTTGACCGCCAACAGGATAAAATATTGATGGACTACTCTCTCGATGCTCGTTACCGGGGCCAAGGTTTAGGAAGTTTACTTGTTGAGCTTGGTATCACAACAATCGGGTCTATTTGGAAGGATGCAGAGGACTTGTTAGCTGTTGTCAAACCTCAGAATATAGTTTCTCAAAAGATATTTGAGAAAAATGGATTTAAATTAAACAAGCGTGCTGATGTGCTTGAATATGCTAAGGCAATTCCAAGGGAGATATAATGGATTTTCAAAAATTGACCCAATCATTTTTAGTTGCAGAAATATCTGCTAATCATGCGCAAAAATTTGACCGAGCGGTAGCCATGATTAAGGCTGCCAAGAAATGTGGAGCTGATGCAGTTAAGTTTCAGACTTATACACCAGATACAATGACGCTTAATTGTGATAAACCGTGTTTTCAGATCAAACATACGCAATGGAAAGGTCAAAGTTTATACCGTTTGTATCAGCAGGCTTACACTCCTTATGTTTGGTTTAAGAAACTTAAGAAGGTGGCTGACAGTGAGGGAATATTGTTTTTCTCCGCTTCTTTTGATAAAAGCGCTGTTGATTTACTGGAAGAAATTGATTGTCCTATTCATAAGATTGCTTCTTTTGAGCTGGTTGATCATCCATTGATTGCCTATATTGCCAAAACAAAAAAGCCTTTGATTATGTCAACGGGAATGGCGACCATCAAAGAGATTCAAGATGCACTGTTTGTAGCTCGTAAGAATGGAGCCAAGCAGATCATGTTATTAAAATGCATTAGTGCTTATCCGGCACCAGATGAAGATATGAATTTAAGAACCATCCCTGATATGGCGAAACGTTTCAAGTGTGCCGTTGGTCTTTCTGATCATTCCATGGGAACGACCGCGTCAGTGGTAGCTGTAACTTTAGGAGCTAAGATGGTTGAGAAGCATTTTACTTTGGATAAACGTGTCAAAACACCTGATAGTTCTTTTTCAATCACTCCGGATGAGTTTGCTCGAATGGTTAAAGATGTACGCACAGCTGAAGCCTTGGCAGGGAAAGCATTTTATGGTTTAAGCCCAGATGAGAAGAACAATAGGATTTTTAGACGTTCGCTCTTTGTAGCTGCGAATATTAGCAAGGGGCAATTGCTGACAGAAGAAAATATTAAAAGTGTTCGACCAGCGCATGGTTTGCCACCAGCGTTTTTAAATTCTGTCATTGGACGCAGGGCCAAGAAAGACATCACTTATGGAACGCCCTTGTCGTTGAATATGATTACATAAGGAAACATAAAACGATGAATGATTTGGCTGGAGTTGTTTTAAAAGGTAAACAGTGCTTCCTCAGACCTTTGACATTAGAAGACGTGAGTGAGCGTTACGTGGCTTGGATGAATGATCCAAGTGTCACTCGTTTTTTGGAAACACGCTTTACTGTACATACATTAGAATCGATCAAAGAGTATGTGCGTGATGCTTCCAATGATCCTAATAATATTTTTATGGCTATTTGTTTGAATGAAGATGGAAGCCATATCGGCAATATTAAATTAGGTCCTATTAACCGTCAGCATTCTTTCGGGACCATCGGTTTGATGATTGGAGAAAAAGATTGTTGGGGTAAAGGTTATGCAACGCAGGCGATTGAATTGATTAGCCGGTATGCTTTTGAACAATTGAAACTGCATAAATTGATGGCAGGTTGTTATGTTGATAACACCGGTTCACTGCGAGCCTTTGAAAAAGTGGGATTTACACGTGAAGGGGTTGAGCAATCGAAATGGTTATACGAAGGAAAGTATATTGATGGAATATTATTGTCACTCTTAAATTCTAAGGAGTTGTTATGAGAATATGCACTAGCTGTATGATCCCTGAAACGCACGAGACTATTGTGTATGACGGCAAGGGGACATGTAATATTTGCCGCCAACATACATTTAAAGAAGAAAACATAGATTGGACAAAAAGGGAGCAGGAATTTTTAACTCTCATAGAACAGTATCGGGGCAAATATGATTATGATTGTCTGGTCCCTTTTAGCGGAGGAAAAGACAGTACATTCACCCTATACACCTTAATTAAAAAATATAAGTTAAGACCCTTGGTAGTCAGTTACGATCATCATTTCTATCGTCCAAATATGTTGCGTAATGTGGACAAGACATTGCGGGCACTCGGTGCTGATTACCTTAAGTTTCGTACCAATTGGAAGGTTGTTCGTAAAGTAATGTTGGAAAGTTTTTTGCGTAAAGGTGATTTTTGTTGGCATTGCCATTCGGGAATTTTTGCTTACCCTATGCAAATTGCAGTCAAATTCAAGGTCCCCTTAGTCATTTGGGGCGAACCTAGTGCGGAATATACCAGTTATTATGCACACGATGAAATGGAAGAGGTTGATGAAAAACGTTTTAATATGTGGGTGAATCTTGGAATTACAGCACAAGATATGGCAGGTATGATTAATGTTGACGTACGTGAATTGGATTCCTTCAATTATCCACCATTGAAAGATCTTAAGGCCATTAAATGTCGTTCTGTCTGTTTGGGAAGTTATATTCCTTGGGATGTTAAAACACAGTCAGAAACAATTATGAAAGAATTAGGCTGGCAAGGCGATGAGGTTGAAGGTGTTCCACCTGAATATTCTTACGAAAAGATCGAATGCATGATGCAAGGAGTGCGTGACTATATCAAGTTTATTAAACGCGGGTATGCTAGAGTTTCTCACTTGACCTCGATTGATATTCGTAATCACCGTATCAGCCGCGAAGAAGCTGGACGCTTGGTTAAAGAGTATGAAGGTAAGAGGCCACAAACTTTAGATTTATTCTTGAAAATGATCGAAATGTCTGAGGAAGAGTTTATGCAAATAGCTTTAAGTCATGGGGTTAATCCATACAAACATGATCCTTCTACGACAAAGTTAGGTAAAAGATTGCATGATCAAAATGAATGGGATTGGAGTGATTTGAATGATAGTCGTCGTTGATTATGGTATGGGAAACTTACATTCGGTTAGCAAAGCATTAGAGACGGTTGGAGCTGATGTCAAAATTTCTGGTTCATCAGAAGATCTCAAAGATGCTTCTGCGATTGTTTTGCCAGGAGTTGGTGCTTTTGGAGAGGGCATGCAGCAATTGAAGGATCGTGGTCTTATCTCTGCTCTCAATCAAGAAGTGCGTATCAACAAGAAACCATTCTTAGGAATTTGTTTAGGAATGCAGTTAACGGCAACTCTGGGTCAAGAGTATGGGCCATGTGAAGGATTAGGATGGTTTGATGCTCAGGTTGTAAGGTTTCCTGTGATGTCCCGTGAATACAAAATCCCGCATATGGGGTGGAATGATGTAGAGTTGACAACCACTAGTCCGTTGTTTAATCGATTAAAATCACCAACAGCATTTTATTTTGTGCATAGTTTTCATTTTGAACCTAAAGATCAGTCAGTTGTTGTTGCGCGATGTTCCCATGGTATTGAGTTCGTGGCAGCGGTCAGTCGTGAGAATATCCATTTAGTACAATTTCATCCAGAAAAGAGTCAGGACAAAGGTTTGCAGGTTTTAGAGAATTTTGTAGATTTAGCGAGAGCGGTATGTTGAAGAATCGAATCATTCCTATTCTGCTTTTAAAGCATGGCCGCTGTGTCAAAGGAAAACAGTTTAAAGATTTTCGGGATACTGGTGCTCCTGTCACTGCAGCTAAGGTCTATGATGCTCAGCGTGTGGATGAATTGATGTTTCTCGATATTTTAGCTAGTAGAGAAGAGAGAGATATGTTGTTAGATATTGTGACGGAAACAGCTCAGGTATGTTTTATGCCTTTGGCTGTGGGTGGTGGGATTAAGAGCATTGAAGATATGAAAACACTTTTTGCAGCTGGAGCAGATAAGGTGGTTATTAATACAGCTGCTGTGGAAAATTCTTTGCTGATTGCGGAAGCTTCCAAATATTTCGGCAAGGCCAATATTGTAGTTTCCATTGATTATCGCCTTGATGCAGAAGGCAAGCGGGAAGTCTATACGCATGCTGGTTCGCAGGCGACGGGACTAGAGGCTTTTGAATGGGCATTAAAAGTGCAGGAGTTAGGTGCGGGAGAACTTGTAGTAACATCCATTGATCGAGAAGGAATGATGAAAGGTTATGACTTGGAGTTTATTCGAAAGGTGAGCGAAAGTCTTGATATCCCTGTAATTGCGCATGGTGGCGTTGGATCTTTGCAGGATTTAAAAGAAGGAATCACGATTGGTAAAGCATCAGGTATTGCTGCAGCCAGCATTTTTCATTTTACGGATCAAAGTCCTATCAAGGCTCGATGGTATTTAAAAGATGCTGGGGTCAATGTGAGGCTGTAACAAATTCTAGGAATATTGGAAATTAGGTTAGAGTACAATAATGAATTTCTTACAAAAGAATAGATATATAGGTAAGTTAATTACAACAACTCCCCATTGGCAATGGATTGTTTTTTTACAAATTGTCAGCGGTACTTTAGGTGTGGTAGGTTTACCGCTATTGGTGCCAGTACTTAATTATCTGAAAGAAGCAGGAGCAGGCCCTCAAGGGAACTCTCAGGTACTGGCTATTTTAGAACATGTATTGCGTACCTGTGGTTTTGAGGTGAATTTTAATACAGTTTTGGCAACAGCCGCGGTATTAATCTTTACATCACAAGCTTTAGTGTTTGTTTCTAATTTAATTGCCGCTAATGCGCAAACGGTTCTGTGCGAACGTTACCGTATGGCTATTTTGCGAGCCTACGGGGATGCCCAATGGCTGGCATTGATCAGTCATCGTACGGGGGAAGTGAATTATACGGTTTTACAAGAAACTATTTCAGCTTCTGTTGCGCATTTGAATGCACAGCGTGTTTTAATCAATGTCATTCAAGTGATTATGCTGCTATTAGTTGCACTGGGTTTGTCTGTTACTGTTACGCTGATAGCTTTTGTAGTCTATGGATTGATGATGATGATGGCCACAACCAACGCGGCCTCAGTGCAGCGTTTAGCTAAAGACTATAATGCTCATTTTAAAGGGTTAGCCAATGATATGGCGGTATTGCAGCAAAATCGTAAATTTCTTAAAACAGCATTAAGGCATCAGGGGTTTATTAATGATATTCATAAGCGAATTGTGACTCTCAAAGATAATATTATTCGTCAGAACATCCGTATTGAGGGCCAGCAGTTACTGAGTTTAAGTTTGGCAACATGTTTTTTGGTTGGTTTGATGTTTTTTCATGATCAGCTGCATTTAAGTTATGCAGTTTTGCTGTTGGTTTTATTTGTTTTTCTAAGACTAGCGCCTCAATTTGCTGCTTTGTCAGTGGCTTATGCCACACTGGACAGCAACATTCCCATGCACCATTCCTTGAAAGAGAGAATTAATCTGTTATGCCAAGCTGTAGAAAGTAGTGGTCCACGGCTTTTTGACTCAACGCAGGACATTCGTTTCAGTGATGTGGTATTTACCTATCCGGGAGGAAATATCGTTTTTGAAAAGATGAATGCCATCATTGAGCCATGTCGGACTACGGCATTTATCGGTCCTTCAGGAACAGGAAAATCGACGTTATTGGATTTATTATTGGGTCTTTTGGCGCCGCAGAGTGGGGTCATTTATTACGGAAATGTTTCCCACGATGAATTGGACAAAGGTTCTTTACGTTCCCAAATTTCTTATGTAAGCCAGGATACAACGTTGATTGATGGGACTATCAAGGATAATTTGACCATTGGGGCTATGACTGT
Source organism: Candidatus Omnitrophota bacterium (assembly GCA_044225175.1). Lineage (GTDB taxonomy): Bacteria > Omnitrophota > Gorgyraeia > Zapsychrales > Fredricksoniimonadaceae > JACQCF01. The sequence goes on from JBGAJA010000002.1 coordinate 522,761, forward strand.
TGATGAGAGTATGATCAATGACGTATTACATAAGGTTGGCTTGTTTGATTATGTTCAGAATTTATCGGAAGGTTTAAATACATCCATTGGTGAGAACGGAGTTAATTTGTCTGGTGGTCAGCGACAGCGTTTGGCCATTGCCCGGGCACTTCTAAGTGCCCCAAGAATCTTAATTCTCGATGAAGCCACGAGCGCTTTGGATAATACTACAGAGAAAATAATCCATGAAACCCTAGGACTTCTTAAACATCAGTTAACAATTATTGTCATAACTCACCGAGTTCATATGGTCAGCGGTTTTGATCGTATTTATCGTCTAGAAGAGGGCGGCACTTGTAGCGTAGTAACGCAGGCAATGCTTTTGGGGAAAAATATATGAGTAAATTATTTTCTTTTCGAGGGATCCATTATCGGAACATCTATTTTTATAATTTGATAACTATATTAAAATTAGGGAAAGACCGATATTTACGATACAAAATCGCTGCAAAGCATCTTGAAGGTGCGGGATCAGTTTTGGATATCTGTGCCGGTGAAGGAAAGTTAAAAGATTTTCTTCCTCCTGGAGTGCATTATACAGCAGTTGAAGCCGGGGAAAATTTTATTCGGATCCTTTCTCGTAAGAAGATTCCTTTTATTCAGAAAGATATTCATCAGGAAGAATTTAAGAGCATTGCCAAAGCAGACACTATTGTGATGCTTATTTCTTTATATCAGTTTCGAAAAACGTCTCTTGATTCCATCTTGGAAGAGTTTAAACATGTGGCTTCTCGTGTCGTGATTGTTGAAGAGGTTTTAAAGAATTCTCAAACAGAGGATTCGGTCTTTTTTCGTTTAATTAATTTTCTTTGTGCGACGGATTATTATGTACCTGTAGGTTTGTTTTCATTGTTGGAGTTTGAGGAAGTGATGAAAAAACACGGGTATAGGTATTATTCACAGGGACGCTATTGTATCGGTTTGTATGATGGCACCAAGGGGTAAATGAATTCTTTATGAAATGTATCTATAGTAAGTATAAGGAGTTACGGTAATAGTAAAGATTTAGGCTTCATAAATTTCTTGACTTTCCAAAGGTGGCTTTTATAATTGTTCACGAATTGAACATTGAAGTTAAAATATGAATAAAAGTAAATGAAGGTGTGTGTTGGACCCCAAAATTTCTCCAAATATTTCCAAAATTACCCTCCAAGAGAGGGAAGCAAAAAATGGGCATAAAGGTTCTGTTATATGGCTAACTGGCCTGTCTGCTTCTGGGAAAAGCACCATTGCTCAAGGGCTTGCATCTAAACTTTTTGATCAAAATGTGAATGTCTATGTGCTAGATGGAGATAAAATTCGTACAGGCTTATGCCAAGACCTTAATTTTTCTCATGAAGATCGTACAGAAAACATTCGACGTATAGGAGAAGTGTCCAAATTATTTCTGGATGCTGGAATGATTGTAATTGTCGCATTTATTTCTCCTTATTGCACAGATCGTGATAAAGCCCGGCACATGATAGATGCAGGGCGTTTTATTGAAGTTTTTGTGGATTGCCCCATTGAAGTGTGTGAGAAGCGCGATCCCAAAGGGCTTTATGCTAAAGCCCGTAATGGAGAGATTGCAGATTTTACCGGAATTTCCGCCCCTTACGAATTACCTCAAAATCCCGAAATTCATCTAAAGACCGACCAGATGAATATCACCCAGTGCATCGAAAAGATTCTTAATTATTTAAGGCAACAGAACGTGTTAAAACAGCTGTTGGGTTCGACGAAACTCGATTAGGAGAATTTTTGATGAAGTTTTTTATTCAGTTTACTACCTTGAATTATAAAATTCGCCATGCGGCTGCTGTTGAATTAAGTAAGATCTATCCGGGTTCTACTTTTGCTGGCACAGTATCTTCCATCGAGAATGTTGCAGAAAAGTATCTTCTTGAACAAAGAGAGATTCATTACGAGTTTTTATTTGATCAAAGCCAAATTGTCAATGACGCATTGAAGGTTCCTGCGGATGTTCAACTGTTAAAAAACTTTGAAGAAACATTGCCCGAGAAAAGTCTTTGGCGATTTTTTGCAATGGACCGTAATTGGGGGTATCCATTTTTAAAGGGCGTGCTTTTACCTAATGTGTACATCCAGCGGATTAGTACTCAAGACAATATCCTTAGGGTCGCTTCAGGGATCATTCGTTATTACACTGATATGATTGCACAATACCGGCCGGATGTTTTTATTCCCGCTGCTGGCCAGAACTCCATGTCTTGTCCTATTATTGATCAGATTTGTCAGAATTCAGGTATCCTTTACGTGATGCCAGAAATTATCCGCACACAGAATTATATTACGATGACGGATAATCGCCAGTGCACCTTCCCTCAAGTTAATGATACCTATCGCAAATTGATGAATGGAACCCTCACGCTTGATCTATCTGTTGGCGAGAAAATGTATCATCAAATCATTTCTGATGTGAACAATACTCAATATTTCAATGTCTCTAAGATCGATCACTTAGCTTCCAAGTTTCCTTGGTTAAGATTTATCAAGAAGTCACTGCGCTCCGTATGCTCTCAAATGATCCGCTGGCAAAAAGAAAAACCATTGCGTCAGGATTTAAGTACTATTTTTAGACAACCTAATGACCTAAAGTCTTTTTTGTATAATCTTTATTATGTCGTGACTCGTGAATATAGAAGAATGCAATTGATGTCGGCTAAATTCTATACTCCTTTTGATCCTAAGCAGAAATATATATATTTTCCTTTGCACTGTAGCAATGAATATTCTACACAAGTGCAAGGTACAATGTGGACAGCCCAGTTGCCTGTGATTGAAGCGTTGGCTAAAAGTATTCCTTTTGATTGGAAGCTGGTGATTAAGGAACACCCTGGAATGTTGATCTGGAGGGTCCGACCGGCTTCTTTTTATAAAGAAATCAAACAGTATTCTAACGTGGCCTTAATCCCAACAAATACGAACAGTAATACCGTTATTCAGCATGCTCAGATGATTGCGACTATTGTAGGCACAACAGGTTGGGAAGCTGTATTGAGAGAAAAGCCAGTCATTGCTTTTGAAGAAAATATGTTTGACGTTTTAGAACTTTCCCGTGTGTGTACGGATTTCAAAGAATTGTCTGTGGCTATTGCAGAGGAAAGCAAGCGGATCAAAGAAATTTCTTTTGAAGAGCGTAAAAAAAGGCTTATTTATCTTCTGACGGCAATTGCTAAACATTCTGTTTGGGTTGAAGATCCTTACAAAGTAACTGGAGATAATCCATGCGAAGTAGAAGAGTCTTTTGAAATAGGAAGTAAGATCGCTCACGCAATGAAAGAATTTATTGAATATAAACAAAACACTCATCGCGAGAAAATTTCCGATTTGTATTTGGTATAAGATTTATTATGTTTAAATCGAAAAGAATTTTAGCGTTCATCGGTGCCCGGGCTGGGTCTAAAGGGCTTAAGAACAAGAACATTGTTAATTTTGCCGGGAAACCTTTGATCGTTTGGACGATTAAAGCCGCCCTTGGTTCTAAATACATTGATCGGACAATTGTATCAACCGATGGGGAACAAATTGCCAAGATCGCCAGAGAAGCGGGTGCCGATGCTCCTTTTTTACGACCCAAGAAAATGGCCCAGGATCATTCTTTGATTCAGACGGCTTTGGAGCACTGTTTGGTATGGCTCAATAAGCATGAACATCAGAATTACGATTACTTGCTTTGTCTTCAGCCGACATCTCCTCTGAGAACTGTACGACACATTGATGAGGCTATAGAGTACTACTTTAGGAATAAACAAAGTAATCAAGATTCTTTGGTTTCTGTGGTGAAGCCCTCCGAGAAGCTAGGATGGCTTATGGAAAAAAACAAGGCGGGGTACGTTCATTTTGCTTTTGATATTAAGGGACAAAAGTTTCGTCGTCAGAATATACCCGACTATTATTTGCCTAATGGAGCAATCTTTTTAGCGCCAATTAAGAGTCTCAAAGTTGCAGGATTTTATACCGCTCATACCATACCATTTGTTATGAAGACAGAAGTTTCGATAGATATTGATACTAAAGAAGACCTTAAAAAGGCGGAAAGATTTTGTGAGTGATTCAAAATTGATATCAGTTATCTTGCCGACTTACAATGAGAAAGGGAATATTATTTCTCTTATCGATGCCATTCATGAAGAGCTGAAGAAATATTCTCATGAGATAGTAGTGGTTGACGATAATAGTCCTGATGGGACTTATAGAGCGATTGCGGATCTTAACTACCCGTATGTTAAGGCGATTTTACGGACCGAGAATCGTGGGTTTGCTAATTCGATTCGATGTGGATTAGAAAATACCAAAGGCGATGTTTTAATTGTGATGGATTCAGATTTTAATCATAGTCCAAGTTATCTTCCCTTTATGATTGATAATTTAAAGTATTATGATTGCGTGACCGCTTCCCGATTTTTGTACGGCGGGAGTATGGACAGTCGTATTCGCCATTTGTGCAGCTGGATTTTTAATATTTTTGTCCGCATCATGACCGGTGGAAGCATTACTGACAGTCTTTACGGATTCTTCTCTATTAAACGGAAAATTATAGAACAATGCAATTATGATGATATTTTTTGGGGATATGGAGATTACTGCATTCGGCTTTTATATTTTTTGCAAATAAAAAATACTAACGTATTACAATTTCCCGCTATCAATGGAAAACGTAGACAAGGGGAAGGTAATAGCCGTTTTATTAAAGTGTTTTTGCAGTATTTTACTGAGGTCGTTAAATTTTCTTACAGGATTAGGATAAAAAAAAATGTATAAAGAAATTAAGCAATGCAGAATTTGCGGAAATTCAAATTTGATTTCTATTCTTCATCTGGGGACACAATTTCTAACGGGGGTTTTTCCCAAGAAAAAAGATAGTCCTGTCACTTCAGGGCCAGTGGAACTGGTTAAATGTCACGAGGATCAAGAAGGAAAATCTTGTGGGCTTTTGCAACTCAGGCAATCATATGATTTAAATGAAATGTATGGAGAGAACTACGGATATCGCTCGGGTCTTAATCAATCCATGGTTGAGCACTTGAACAATAAAGTTAAGAAGATTTTAGAGAGTGTTTCTCTTCAAAAAGGTGATATTGTCATCGATATTGGCAGCAATGACAGCACTTTGTTAAAGTTTTATCCAGATAAAGGGCTCCAATTAGTTGGTATTGATCCTACTGGGACAAAATTCAAAGAATTTTATCCCAGCCATATCCAGCTAATCGCGGATTTCTTTTCCAAAAGCAATTTCCAAAAATTATTTGGAAATAAGAAAGCAAAGATTGTCACTTCCATTTCCATGTTTTATGACATCGAGCGACCATTGGAATTCATGAAAGAAGTATATGAGATTCTAGATGATGAAGGCGTCTGGATTTTTGAACAAAGCTATATGCCGACCATGCTTGAGATGAATGCGTATGATACGGTTTGTCATGAACATTTGGAATATTATGGTCTAAAACAGATCAAATGGATGACTGATCATGTTGGTTTTAAGATATGTGATATTGCTTTTAATGATATTAACGGGGGAAGTTTTTCGTTGATGGTGGCCAAAAAAAATTCTTCTTTTAAAGAAAATAAAGATTTAATCGAGAAAATTTTAGCAGAGGAAGAACAAAAAGGTTTACGCACTTTAAAGCCTTATCAGGAATTTGCTAAACGCGTTTTTATTCACCGAGACCAGTTTCGTTTATTTCTAAAGAATCTCCGTGAGGAGAAAAAGAAAATCATCGGTTATGGCGCTTCGACCAAAGGCAATGTTGTTTTGCAATTTTGTAATTTAACTACGGAAGATATTTCTTGTATTGCCGAAGTCAATCAGGATAAATTTGGTTGTTTTACTCCCGGGACACATATTCCGATTGTTTCGGAGAAAGAAGCCCGGGCCATTGCTCCGGAATATATGGTGGTTTTCCCTTGGCATTTTAAGAAGAATTTCTTAAAGAAGGAAAAGGACTTTTTAGAAAGAGGCGGCAAGCTGGTTATGCCTCTTCCAGAAGTTGAAATCATTGAGGCTAAATCTAGTCATGACTAAAATAAAAATTCCTTGGGCGTCTCCTTACTTTGCAGGCAAAGAACAAGAATATTTGGCCAAAGCACTTGAATCTACTTGGATTTCCAGCGGATATTATGTCGAGAAATTTGAGGCTGACTTTACCAGCTACCATAAGATTGATTATGGTGTAACGACATCAAATGGAACAACAGCCCTGCAGTTAGGGTTAATGGCTTTGGGTATCGGTCCAGGTGATGAGGTGATTGTTCCTGGTTTTACATTTGTTGCGCCAGCTAATATGGTTTTGGAGAGGGGGGCGAAGGTGGTTTATGCTGACATCGATCCTTTAACGTGGGACATTGATCCTAAATCTGTAGAACAATGCATAACTCCCCAGACGAAGGCCATTATTGTCGTTCATCTTTATGGAAATGTTTGTAATATGGATGCGCTGACCAAAATAGCGCGTGAGCATAAGATTTATCTTATTGAAGACAATGCCGAATCTCCATTCTCAACATATAAGGGAAAGCTTTCCGGGACCTTTGGTGATATTGGTTGTTTTAGTTTCCAGGCTACTAAGACCATTACCATGGGGGAAGGAGGATTTGTTCTCACTCCCCATAAACATTTGTATGACCAAATGCGTCTCATCCGTGACCATGGTATGCGTCAAGGAAAACGCTATTGGCATGATGTGATTGGTTACAATTTTCGTTTAACTAATTTACAGGCAGCAGTGGGATACGCACAGTTGGAAAATTTAGATCAAATTGTATCGAGAAGAAAGAATGTTTACAAAATTTATCAAAAAAATTTAGCTAATGAATTAGGAATTTCATTGCAGTATTTTTCTCCTGATGTTGATGCGGTTGTCTGGGCCATTGCCTTAAAAATTGATCCGGATTGCTTTAAGGGAAATCGTGATTTTCTAATTAATCAAATGTTAGATAAAGGAATTGAAACCAGGCCAGGTTTTTATCCTTTTAGCGAGATGCCATTATACCAGGCCCCATCTTTACCTGTGTCAAAAGACATTGGGGCAAATGTGCTGAGTTTGCCATCATCACCATCTTTAACAGAAGAAGAGATTGTTTTTATTTGCCAAACATTAAAAGGTTTAAGAAACTAGATGAAGTTTAAAGATAATTTTTTATATTCGTATTTTCTTAACGCACCTATTCCTTTAGCCATTGAACGCTATTTAGAGTGCGAGATTTTATCCAAGAAGAAATTTATACATCCAATTCTAGACATCGGTTGCGGAGAAGGTTTATTTGCTTTTGTTCTTTTTGATGAAAAAATTGATGTTGGTATTGATCCTAATGGCAAAGAACTCAAACGCGCTGAATATTATGGTATGTATGATGAGTTGATTGAGTGCTATGGCAATAAAATCCCTAAAGCTTCCGCTACATTTAATACCATCTTCAGTAATAGTGTTTTAGAACATATCCCTGATACGGCATCTGTTTTTAAGGAGGCTCATAGGCTTCTTACGTCAGAAGGAAGGTTCTATATCACTGTGCCAACAGACATGTTTGACAAGTATAATGTTATTTACCAGGGACTGGTCTGGCTTAAGTTGAATCATCTGGCAGAAAGATTCCGTTGCTTTTTTAATAGATTTTGGAAACACTATCATTTTTATGATAGGGAAGGGTGGGAGAAAATCATTCGGGAATCAGGATTTAAGGTAGTTGAATGCCAGGAGTATTCATTTAAAGACACTTGTGTCATGTATCATTCATTGATTCCGCTTTCATTTTTCTCCATGGTTCTTAAGAAATTAAAAAATAAATGGATATACTCCAAGTTCATAAGGAAAACATATATTGGTCCTATCTATCGAGTTTTAGATTCTTTAATTAAGAAGCTCGAACATGGGGATAAGGGTGGAATCATATTCTTTTCGTTAAGAAAGGCTGAAGATGGATAATTTATTTTTTCCAAAATCTTCCTTTGAGAAATTAATCGGCCTAATGGGACTTTTCCTGTTAGTTAGCTTCATGATTTCTAATTATTCTTATGTAGCTCATACCCGAGGATATGAGCAGTATTGGGTGACAATTAAGCAAAATCTCAGTGCTTTTACTAATGATGAATATGCGTTGTCTGTGGCGGGTAATAATAACTCTGTGATCAGCAATATTATTGCAAACACAACGGAACAATCTAGAAAGATTATTTACTATATCGTTTTTTTGATTTCTATATGGGCTTTGATGCTATTGGCCCGGACTATCAAAGATGATTTCACGTTCATTGTCTTGCTGTTGTCCATTTTTATATACAATTCTTACAATTTTCTTAGTTTCAATGTGGTTTTACTGACTAATGATTTTGTCGGAACGTTTTTGGTGACCCCATTGATCCTCTTTAGTTTTAAATTTCTTTTAGATCAAAGATTTGTTTTATCTTCTATGCTTGCCGCAGCTGCTTTTTATCTACATCCAGGGGTATGTCTTTGGTATTTTATTGTTGTTTTTTCTTCGGCTCCTTTTGTTTTAAGTAACAATTTTTTTTCTAAGAATCCACCGCTTACTAAGATTTTTGAAACATGGAAATTTTATTTAATTTTTTTCGGCATCTTTTTTATTCTTACGTTTCCCCGAATTTACGAGACACTTTTGGTTTCCCCACTCCCTTCAGTCATCGATCCTCGCATTAGATTAGATATCTTTAAATATGCTTGGGCCCCACAAACGTCTTTATGGTTTTATTTAACTAAAGGCGGGGGAGCTTTCTTATCTTTTGTGACGTTGGCATCAAATATTATTATGTTTTTTTTGATTAGGAACCATTTTAAAGACAGTACAGATAAGAAAATACGTTTGATTTATTTTATGTATATTGGATCTCTGGTATTTCTTATTCTTAATGAAATCCTCATTCATGTGTTTGACTTTCACTTTAGTGTGATTTATGGATTAAGCAGAGTTTCAGGGATAAATTTCTTAGTTATGGCCCTATTATTGGCGTTGATGATCAGGGAAAATGCGGTCGGTAGAAAATATGCTGAAACAGCCGCATGGATTATTTTTTTCGTTAATCACACTCTCATTCACTTTGGGGTTTATTCACCTGCTTTGCAAGTTTCTATTTTATTTGTAATCTTAATAATTCGATTTACAAAAATAAGCCAAAAGTTTGATCAACATATTGAGGAGTCTTTTTCGAGGAACAAATTTTTATTTATGAGTTTGACTCAAAAGGTTTTATTGTGTTTTATTGTATGCATTGTCTTAGTTACTGGATTACGGGCATATAATAAATATAAGCATCCTGAGCCTCCTAATTATTATCGCCATGCCATTGAATACATTAACCAACATAACACCGAGAAGTCGTTGGTCCTTTTCCCTTTTCATAAAATAGAAGATTTCATGATTTTTTCACATGATCCTGGCTTCTTTAATGCTACATACCTTCTTGTTTTTATTGATTTATATGGGGCGGGAGGGTCGGTTCAGGAAAAAGCCTACCATAAGTTCAGAACAATTGAACAAGAGTTGGGTCTCGGAGATACAATCAGCTTACTAAAGATCCATGTGAATCGATATTATGAAAAGTGGGATGATGCTTGGGCTAATAAAGTGAATGCATTATTCATTGAACGTTGGGGTAAACAATATGATATTGGTTATATTATCAGAGAAAAAGGGTTGTCCCAATTACCGTATAGGCAGGTTTATGAGAATAAGGAATATCGTGTTTATAAAAGAAATTGAGGGTACATGAAAAGAAATGTATTAGTCACAGGCGGTGCAGGATATGTAGGTTCAACGTTGGTGGGACATTTGCTTGGAGTTGGCCACCATGTCGTTGTGGTTGATAATTTGAGTTTTGGTGGAGAGACTTTGTTAAATTTTTGGCATCATCCAAATTTTCAGTTTTTCAAAGGTGATTTGACTGAAACTATGACTATCAGAAAAATTTTTGCAGATTATAAAGTAGATAGTGTCGTCCATTTAGCAGCTATTGTGGGGGATCCCGCTTGCGCCAAACAGCCGGATTTGGCCAAACGCATCAATGGGGAAGCTTCAGTTAATTTATTGGAAGCTGCAAAATCGTCAGGTGTGGAACGTTTTATCTTTGCTTCGACCTGTAGTAATTATGGCAAAATGAAAGACGCGGATGGTTTCGTGACGGAAACATCCACGCTGGCACCCGTATCTTTGTATGCGGAATTAAAAGTTAAATTCGAGAACGTATTGCTTAATGAAGACAAGAAGGATGGTTTTGTACCGACGGCGTTAAGGTTTGCTACAGTCTATGGTGCTTCGCCGCGTATGCGTTTTGATTTGACTGTTAATGAATTCACCAAAGAACTGGCTTTGGGTCGTGAATTGGAAATATTCGGTGAACAATTCTGGCGTCCGTATTGCCATGTCTATGATTTTGCGCGTGCTATGCATCTCGTGTTGGAATCTCCTAAAGAAAAAGTGGCATACAATGTGTTTAATGTCGGGGATACAAAAGAAAATTATCAAAAGCAAATGATTGTTGATGAGATCCGTAAATTTATCCCAGCTGCAAAGGTTAAATATGTCAAACGTGGTGAAGACCCTAGGGATTATCGTGTGTCATTTGAAAAAATTGACCGTGAACTTGGTTTCAAAATCTCCAAAACTGTTCCTGATGGTATTCGTGAAATGAAATATTTAATTGATCAAAAAGTATTTCTTAACCCAGATGATCCAAAGTATAAAAATATTTAGAGGTTTTTGTGATTCCTTTATCAACACCAGTGATGAATGGCAATGAATGGAAGTATATTAAAGACTGCCTGGATACTGGATGGGTTTCTTCAGTTGGCAGTTATGTAAACCGTTTTGAAGAAATCGTAGCTCAATATGTCGGCGTCCACTATGGAGTTGCAATTGTCAATGGCACCTCTGCGTTGCATTTAAGTTTGCTAGCAAACAATGTTGGTCCTAATGATGAAGTGATTGTTCCAGCTTTGACATTTATTGCTCCGGTCAATGCCCTTCATTATTGCGGAGCGCATCCTGTTTTTATGGATTGTGATCCAAAGACTTTATGCATGGATGTCAACAAGGTGGCAGATTTTCTGGCCCAGGAATGCGTGCATAAAAATGACGGCTTTACTTATAATAAGAAAACGAATCGTCAAATCAAAGCCATTATTCCAGTCCATATCTTTGGACATCCTGTTGACATGGATCCTCTAATAGAAATTTGCGATAAGTTTAACATCCTTGTTATTGAAGATGCGACGGAAAGTCTGGGCTCGGAATACAAGGGAAGAAGATTAGGATCTTTTGGCATCATTGGCTGTCTTTCGTTTAACGGCAATAAAATTATTACAACCGGAGGCGGGGGGATGGTCTTGACAAAAGAAGAACATTTGGCTAAGAGGATTAAACATCGCAGTACGCAGTCAAAGTCCGATCCCATTGAATATGATCATGACGAAGTTGGTTTTAACTATCGGCTCACAAATCTTCAAGCGGCAATGGGTGTCGCCCAAATGGAGGTTCTTCCTGATTTTATTAATATTAAAAGAACAAATGTTGAATATTACCGAATGCTTTTAAAAGATGTCCCTGATGTTGAACTTTTATGGGAAATGCCATGGGCAAAGAGTAATTTTTGGTTTTACACCTTGAAGGTGAAGAAAGAACACAAAAATCCACTCTTGCAACATTTATTAAAGAACCATATTCATGCCAGGCCTCTATGGAAGTTGATTTCAACCTTGCCTATGTATAATGAATGCCAATCTTATCGTCTTGAACATGCTCTAAAAGCATACGACACGTGCATTAATCTTCCCTGTAGCGTCAATTTAAGCAAAGAAGATATGGAAAAAGTGGTTGCAGAGATAAAAGGATATTTTAAGCATGCCAAGTAAGAAAGAATTGATATTAGTCGGTGGCGGCGGACACTGTAAGGCATGCATTGATGTGATTGAAGCCGAGGGGCGGTTTAAAATTATTGGTATTGTGGATGTCAAATCTCGTGTAGGAGAGAAAGTTTTAGGCTATAAAATCATTGCCTCGGATGAAGATCTTGAAAATCTAGCCAAAGAGTATCCCTATTTTTTGATCACTATTGGACAAATTAAGAGTGCACAAAAGCGAATAGAGAAATTCTCAGCTTTACAGAAGACTAAAGCAAAGCTGCCAACGATTCTGTCTCCTTATGCAAGGCTTTCTAAACATGCTTCAGTGGATGAAGGAACAATTATTATGCATCATGCAGTTGTGAACTCGAATGCTAGGATCGGTAAGAATGTCATCATTAATACTGGAGCCATCATTGAGCATGATGCTGTGGTGGAAGATCATTGTCATATTTCAACAGGCGCCGTGGTCAATGGCGAATCTTTGATCGGTCAAGAAACATTTGTGGGGAGTCTTAGTGTTATTTCCAATAACATCGCTGTTTCATCCAAAGTGGTCGTTGGTGCTGGGAGTGCGGTTGTGACCTCTATTACTAAACCAGGGCTTTATGTGGGCTGTCCAGCAAAGAGGCAGGGCTGATATGTCGGTCTTTATTATTGCAGAGGCGGGAGTGAATCATAATGGCGATATCAAAATTGCTAAAAGATTAATCGATCAGGCTAAAAAATCTGGTGCAGATGCTGTCAAATTTCAGACCTTTATTGCTGATAAAATGATTAGTGTTCATGCTCCCAAGGCTGAATATCAAAAGAAAACGACTCATCAGAAAGATTCTCATCTGGAGATTGTGAAAAATCTTGAACTTAATGAGATGGCTCATCGGGAGCTTTTGGCTCACTGCAAAAAAAAGAAGATTTTATTTTTATCTTCCCCTTTTGAAGTTGAAAGCATCAATCTTCTAAAGCGTCTTGGTCTTGGAATGCTAAAAATTCCTTCTGGGGAAATTACCAATCCGATTTATTTAGAAGAAATCGGAAAATTAAATAAGAAACTCATTCTTTCAACAGGAATGTCAGATTTAAAAGAAATCAAGCAGGCGTTGAAGATTTTAACCAGTGCTGGGACAGCTAAAAAGAATATTACCGTTCTTCATTGTAATACGGAATACCCTACACCTTTTGAAGATGTTAATTTACGTGCGATGTTGACAATCCAAAAAGAATGTGGTGTTGATGTGGGATACTCCGATCATACTTCCGGGATCGTGGTAGCTGTTGCAGCAGTTGCTTTAGGTGCTTGTATGATTGAAAAACATCTGACACTTGATCGTGCCATGGCTGGTCCGGATCATAAGGCATCATTAGAGCCTGGGGAATTTGCTTCTATGGTGGATGCTATACGTAATATTGAGAAGTCTATGGGATCTCCTGTGAAGAGACCTTCACCTTCAGAAAAAAAGAACATCGTCATTGCTCGCAAAAGTATTGTGGCGTCTCGGGAGATTCTTCAGGGAGAGCAGTTGACCCTAGAAAATATTGAGTTTAAAAGGCCAGGATCAGGATTAAGTCCTATGAAATGGTCCAAGCTCAAAGGAACAAAAGCTAAAAGAAATTTTTGTAAGGATGAATTGATTGAACTATGAGAAAAATTTGTGTGGTGACGGGTTCACGCGCCGAGTACGGCCTTCTGAAGCCTTTGATGGATCAAATCAAAGCTGATCCTGATTTACGTCTGCAAGTTGTCGTTACTGGCTCACATTTGTCTAAAGATTTCGGCCTGACTCAAACAGATATTACCAAAGATTTTTTGATTGATGCCAAGGTAGCCATGGATCTCAAAGGCGATCAAGCTATTGATACAACGCGCTCCATAGGACAGGGTATTGAGGGTTTTGGTAAAATATTAAGCCGTTTAAAGCCTGATCTGGTTGTTCTTTTGGGGGATCGTTTTGAGATTTTTAGTGCTGCCACTGCAGCTTATGTGCTGCGGATTCCTGTGGCCCATATTCATGGAGGAGAAGTCACTCAAGGGGCTGTTGATGAGGCTTTTCGTCATGCCATAACCAAAATGAGTTATGTCCATTTTACCTCAACAGAGATTTATCGCCGCCGTGTGATCCAGTTGGGGGAAGATCCCAAGAGTGTGTTTGCTGTGGGTGCGATTGGTTTAGATAATCTTAAGGAACTGAAACTTTTGTCAAAGAATGACTTAGGTCAGCAATTAAAGTTGGAGTGGAAGAAAACAAATCTCTTAGTCACTTATCATCCTGTGACCTTGGAAAGCTCTACAGCCAAGATACAGTTCGAGAGTATTTTAAAAGTACTTCATGAATTGAAGGACGTACAAATTATTTTTACCAAGGCTAATGCAGATGCTGAGGGACGTATCATTAACCAAATGATCGAAAAGTACGTGAAGTCTAACCTTGGACGATCATCAGTGTTTTCTTCATTAGGACAGCTTAAATATTTATCTTTGCTGCAATATGTGGATGGGATGATAGGTAATTCTTCAAGTGGGATCATCGAAGCATCTAGTTTTAAGCTGCCTGTTATCAATATCGGTGACCGTCAAAAAGGACGCGTGAAATCAAAGAATATCATTGATACGGGTTATTCACTGTCAGATATCCGTAAAGGAATCCAAAAAGCCTTGAGTCCTTCGTTTAGGAACATCTGTAAGAGTGTGCATAATCCGTACAAATCTAAACGTCAAGAATCGGTAGCAAGCCAGATTAAACAAAAGCTTAAGAAATTGGACCTTGATCCTGAATTATTAAAAAAGAAATTTTTTGATATTCATTGATCCAATATAGAATGGATAATTTATGAATCCTCTAAATAAAAAATTCTTCATTTTTGAAGATGCGACCACTAAAGATGCTATGCGTCGTTTAGGACAGAGCGGCGAGAAGATTCTTTTTGTGGTCAATGCCCAAGATCGTTTATTAGGATCATTAACTGACGGTGATATACGGCGTTGGGTTTTGGCAGAGGGGAATTTATCGGCACCCGTTAAGAAGATTTACAACAAAAAACCTATTTCTGTTCGCATTGGCTATGATTTGGAAGAAATCAAACAAATCATGATTAAACACAAGATCCAGAGTGTTCCGGTAGTCAATGAGAAAAAGATCATTGAAGAAGTTTTATTGTGGGATGCCGTCTTTGGAAAGAATGTCATTGTTCCAAAAGAAAAGATCAATGTGCCTGTTGTCATCATGGCCGGAGGAAAAGGAACACGGCTCGATCCTTTTACCCGAGTACTTCCTAAGCCTTTACTTCCTATTGGAGAAAAAGCCATTATCGAAATTATTATTGAGAAATTTCTTCCTTACGGCATTAGGGATTTCCATGTCTCCATCAATCATAAATCGAGAATGATCAAAGCTTATTTTGAAGAATCGGAACGAGATTATCATATTCACTATATTGAAGAAGCTAAGTCTTTAGGTACGGTCGGTGGTTTAGGAGCTATCAAGAATAAAATCAAAGATTCTGTATTTGTGTCGAACTGTGACATCATTATTGAAACTGATTATCATGAAATCTATCGTTTTCACAAAAAGAGGGGATATGACATTACAATTGTGGGATCTTTTCGACATTTTATGATCCCTTATGGTATTTGTCGTATTGAAGACGGAGGAAGATTAGTCGATATTGAGGAAAAACCAGAGCATGACTATTTAGTCAATACAGGGATGTATTTATTGACTAAAAAAGCTTTAAAATTAATTCCTCCCAATACATTCTTAAATATGACGGATTTGATTGAACGTGTTAAAGGGGCGGGGGGAGAAGTTGGTGTTTTTCCAATTGATGAAAAATCTTGGTTAGACGTAGGACAATGGGAAGAGTTCCATAGAGCCATGAATGTTTTAGATTTGGATGCTCATATGAAAAGTGATGTTAAGCTTACTTAAGATGAGCTTTATCTAGATGAAAATTTGAAAATATGTTAAGCTAGGGCCTCAAAATTGATCAAAAACAGCAGTACTAATTGAAAAAAAGGATTTCCATTCATGAAGATTTCTTGTAAACCATTAAATATTCCCTTGCCTAAGGTTGACAAAAAAGAAGTTCTCACCAAATATAAATTGCCTGAAAAAGTACAGTATTGCGTAAAATGTGTCATGTCTAATCAGCGTCCCCGTATTGTCTTTGATGAAAATGGGGTGTGTAATGCCTGTAATTATGCTTTAAAGAAGAAAACTCAAATCGATTGGAAAAAACGTGAAGAAGAACTCCAAATTTTGTGCGATAAGCACCGTAAGAATAATGGTGAATACGACGTCATCTGTCCAGGAAGTGGCGGAAAAGACAGCGCTTATGTAGCTCATCAACTTAAATATAAATACGGTATGCATCCATTGACAGTTACATGGTCTCCCCATAAATATACAGAAATCGGGTGGCTCAATTTGCAGCAATTTATCCACGAAGGTTTTGATAATATTTTGGGAACGCCCAATGGGATTGTTCACCGCAAAATGACGAGATTAGCTTTTGATATTTTAGGTGAACCTTTCCAACCGTTTGTGTATGGCCAGGTGGCTTTTCCTCTTCAAATGGCTGTGCGTTTTAATGTGGGGCTTGTCATGGATGGCGAGAACGCCGAAGCGGAATATGGCGGTGATGTGCGTCAAGAAACCAAGACAGGTCTGGATCTTGAAGGAATGATGAAATTTTTCTATTCCAATTTGGGAGTTGACCAAATGAAGAATTATGGTTTTACAGATCATGATTTGTACTATTATCGTCCACCAAGTTTGGAAGATATGCAAAGAGTGAATGTTAAACATCAGTTTTATAGTTACTACAAGCCTTGGATTGCTCAAGAGAATTTTTATTATGCCGCAGAACATACGAGCTTCCAACCTAATCCCGATGGCCGTTCAGAAGGTACTTATGCGAAGTATTCCAGCTTGGATGACCGCATCGATGGATTTCATTATTATTTGATGTTTATGAAGTTTGGTATTGGCCGCTGCACGGCAGATGCCTGTAAAGAGATCCGTGATGGTCATTTGACAAGGGAAGAAGGTGTCCATCTGGTACGAAAATTTGATGCAGAATTTCCGATAAAATACTATCAAGAATTCTTAGAATATTGTGATATTACAGAAGATTATTTCAATGAGGTTATTGATAGTTGGCGTTCAGAGCATTTATGGGAAAAGAAAAATGGGAAATGGATTTTGAAATATCAAGTGTCATAACAGGAGTTTGAAAATGCATGAGATGTGGAAGACATGGACAGAAGTTAAGAAAATTTGTGCTCACCGAAAAGTTGTACTATTTGGTCGCTCAGATGACTGGATACCCAAGACCGCTCCTAAGTTAGCATTTGCAAAAGAAAAATACATTGTCGATAGTAATCCAGCCTATCATGGAGCAGAGTTCTGGGGTATGACAGTTTTCTCACCCAACAAGCTGCTTTCTGAAATAAAAGATAAGATTTATATTGTGATTACTGCAGGACCTTATGAGAGTGTAGCCAGTCAGCTCATTGAAATGGGTTTTCATGCAGGTACTAATTTTTGTTGTACACCAGAAATCCGCGACTGGGGACTGTTGCAAGAAATCAGAGATTACAATCGTGACATTATTATTGCTTGTTCAGACTACAGTGAAAAAGGTCAAAAACGGCATAGTAAATTGGGTGGAGGATTGTATGTTTGTAATACTGCTGAAAGTACCCTTGATAAAAAAGCCTCAGGCCATTTTCGAGAAGTAGCAGTTATAGGGGATCAATTGTATGCGGTTGAATACGTTCAAAAGAAGATTCACGTGTTTTCTAAAGACTTTAAGAAACTTGATGAACTAGACATAGATCAATCTGGAAAGAATGAAGAAAAACCAAACGCTTGCGGCATCGCGTATTATCCGAAGAAGAAATTGATTTTTGTGGCTAATGCTGGTTCGGACACTATTAATGTTTATGATGAGGTTAATTTTAAGTTTCGAGAAAAAATCCAGTTTTCTCCAAAATTCAATCAAACGGGTCAAGGACAGCATCATATCAATGATATTTGCATTGCAGGAGAGAGTCTCTTAGTTT
Source organism: Candidatus Omnitrophota bacterium (assembly GCA_044225175.1). GTDB lineage: Bacteria > Omnitrophota > Gorgyraeia > Zapsychrales > Fredricksoniimonadaceae > JACQCF01. The sequence goes on from JBGAJA010000002.1 coordinate 540,722, forward strand.
CTTATTTTTCATATTCTGGAAACTGGAAAAAGGGCATCATGGATGGCGGCATCAGCGAATTTGATCTCAACGATTTGTCTAAGAAACCAGCACCTCTTGTTGATGGTTTATGGATGCCTCACAGTGTGAAATATATTGATGGCCAAATTTGTTATTTGGATTCCATGCGTGGAGAATTTTTTATCGGTAATAAAAAACCTGCCGGCAAATTTCCCGGTTTTGCACGCGGCCTTGCCTACGATGGTCGTTTTTATTATGTCGGCCAAAGCGAAGACATGTATATGAGCCGGCTTTTTGGGGTCTCTTTAAACATTATGTGCAATGCTGGTGTGTATTTATTTGATGTGGAAACAAAAGTCAGTCGTTTTTATAGCTTCCCCTTTATGATGAATATCCATGATTTGTTGATTCTATAATCCCATATGAACAATGTTCGTGTCATCCCACGTCTAGATATTAAAGGTCCGAATCTGGTTAAAGGCATCCATTTGGAAGGCTTAAGAACGATTGGTAAGCCTGAGCGGTTCGCGCGATATTATTATGAACATGGTGCTGATGAACTCATTTATATGGATGTAGTGGCAAGTCTCTATGGCCGCAACAGCTTGGATGAAATTATCGAACGTACTTCTAAAGAAATTTTTATTCCTTTAACTGTTGGTGGGGGGTTAAGAACCTTACAGGATATTCAAAGGGTTTTGCGGGCTGGGGCAGATAAAGTAGCTTTGAATACAGCGGTCATTCGTAACCCTCAGTTGATCCAAGAGGCATCACGCGAATTTGGTTCTTCGACGATTGTGGTCTCTATTGAAGCTATCCGCAAACCGGATGGTTCTTATGAAGCGTATACAGACAATGGCCGCGAAGTGACGGGTGTCAATGCTATTGAGTGGGCAAAAACCGTAGCTGATTTGGGTGCTGGTGAGATTCTTTTAACGTCAATTGATAAAGAAGGAACAGGTCAAGGCTATGATCTTCATTTGACCCGAACTGTTGCGAAAAGTGTCTCTATTCCGGTTATTGCCTGTGGAGGCGCTGGAACCCTTAGCCATGTTTCTGAAGTAATTTTGACTGGAAAAGCGGATGCAGTCAGCATGGCATCTTTATTGCATTACAATTACATTAGACATCATGATATTACCGATGACTTCTCTTCGGAAGGGAATATCGAATTCCTGAAAAGTGGCCGGGGTTTTCAAAGGATCCAAGATGTTTCGTTACCTGAACTCAAAGAGCATTTACATAAGCAGAACATTGATTGTCGTTACCTGGAGGCTTCTCAAGCATCATGAGTGATTCAAAAAAATATAAAGTAGCTATTGTGGATTATCACATGGGTAATTTGTTTAATATCAAAAATGCCTGTGCTTTTGTTGGGTTAGATGCCTTTATAACTTCCAATAAAGAAGATATTGTTAATGCAGATGCAGTTATCCTTCCCGGGGTTGGTGCTTTTGGGATTGCGATGGAAAACTTACGTTCTTTGGATTTGACGAGCGTTATTAAGGATGTTGCTGCGTCCGGAAAACCTTTCTTAGGAGTTTGTTTAGGACTGCAGTTAATTATGTCTGAAAGTTATGAGTTTGGTCATCATCAGGGGTTAGGTTTATTTGAAGGATCGGTTGTCCGTTTAGAAAGTGATAAAATTAATCCCTTAAAACGTTTTAAAGTTCCCCATGTAGCTTGGAGCCAAATTTGTCCTAATGAATCTTCCCAAACAGGGTGGCAAACAAGCTTATTACAAACGATTGAACCCAACGAATATATGTATTTTGTCCATTCCTATTATGTCAAACCAAAAGACCATGCTCTGGTATTGTCATGGACTCAATATGGGGATGTTAAGTTTTGTTCAAGTATTCAACAGAAAAATATTATGGCCTGCCAATTCCATCCCGAACGTAGCGGTGTTAATGGTTTAAGGATTTATAGAAATTTATTTAACCTAATCAAGGAAAGAGAAACTGATGTTGAAAGATTTGGAAGTAAAATACGGGTTGCCTAAAGATGTGGTCTTTTGTAAAAGGTGTGTGATTTCAAACCAACGTCCAGCATCTACGCCAGAGTTTAAACACACACAAAATCATAAACACCGTTCCATACATATTGATAAAGAGGGGATTTGTGATGCTTGCCGTTTTGCGGAACATAAAGAGAAGATTGATTGGAAGAAAAGAGAAGAAGAGCTGAGCGTTCTTTTAGATCAATATCGTCGCAATGATGGGCATTATGATTGCATCGTTCCTGGAAGTGGTGGCAAGGATAGTTGTTATGCAGCGCATATTTTAAAATATAAGTACGGAATGCATCCGCTAACAGTTACATGGCCGCCCATTCTGTATACCGATATTGGCTGGAAAAATTTCCGCAATTGGCTTTACGTCGGTGGTTTTGATAATATTTCTTTCAATTATAATCCTAAAGTTCATGCATTGATCACAAAGTTGGCGATTGAGCGGTTGCTCCATCCTTTTCAGCCTTTTATTTTAGGCCAAAAGAACATTGCCCCTAAGATTGCGTTAAAATATAAAGTTCCTTTGATTTTCTATGGTGAAAATGAAGCTGAGTATGGTAATCCTATCGCAGACAATGCCAGTTCTTTACGAGATAAATCCTATTACACTATGAATAATCTTTCAGAAATGTATTTAGCTGGTGTCTCGGTTCGCGAATTAATGGAACGATATGGTTTAACTCTCAATGATATTTTAACCTATTTGCCTGCTGATGCTCAGGAATTGAATGAGGGTAAGGTGGAGGTGCGGTATCTGGGCTATTATTTAAAATGGACACCCCAAGAAGCGTATTATTATTCTGTAGAGAACATGGGTTTTCAAGCTAACCCCGACCGTACGGAAGGCACGTACAGCAAATACAATAGTTTAGATGATAAAATCGATGGATTTCATTACTATACGACATTCATTAAATTTGGTATAGGTCGCACGACATATGATGCCTCCCAAGAAATCCGTAATAAGCACATCACTCGTGAAGAAGGCGTAGCTTTGGTGCGAAAATTTGATGGTGAATTTCCTGAAAAGTATTTCAAGGAAATTATGGATTATATTGGAATGAAACCGGAAGATTTTATTGAACTTTGTGATCAATTCCGCTCGCCACATCTATGGCATAAAGAACATGACAAGTGGCAATTAAAACATCAAGTTGAATAGCCAACACCCGATGAAAATAATTTGGATAGACTTTTTATGTTATGAATCTGCGTTACAAGTTCTCAAATTATCAAAGCTCTATCCAATCGAAAGAGTTTATTTTATAAATGTAAGTCAAAGTTTTGTTCCGTTTATAAAACTCTTAGAAAATTTTCTGCATAAGCCCGTCACCCAGATTACTGATATCGTTGAGAGCTCAGAGAATTTAAATGGTATTTCAGTTTTTGAATCAATTTATCGTAAAATCGAAGATGTCCAAAATGGCTGGTTGAAAAGACCGGCAGTTAAAGAACGTAATCTTCGTTTTACTCGTCTGCATTGTTTAAATCCAAGCAAATATGATGTCCACTTGCAAGAGATGTCTTATACATACTTATTTCGACCAGTGGAAATTGGTGTCTTAGCTGCCCACAATAAGAGCGCAGACAACGCTTTATATCTCATTAGGAAAGGTCCATTTCAGGAAATTATTAAGGAACACTTAGGAATAAACCAAACTTTCTTTTATTCGACAGTCGTTTCTCACTATTTATTTATTCAAAATCGTCCTAACTATATCCGTGATTTACAGTTGAATGAGAAATACTTTAAGCCTCATTTATTTTTTATTCTGAAACAATTCGCTTATTGGATGGCCGCCTTTGCTGTTGGAGTATTGTCTTTCTTTAGAAGAAATGGCGATAGAATTCAAAAGGTAAATATCGGTGTAGAGCTAATTCAAAGTCGTATTCGACTGAATGAAATTAATGATTTATTTTGGATCCAACATTCTGGAATTGATCCGCAAACTGTTTATGGATTGGAATTTGAAGACTATGATGAGGAATCCATTAGTCTTTTAGAAAAACTAGGCATTAAGAGATGCCGTGTTGAACAAAATCCTTTACGATATTTGATTAGACTTTTTTTATTCGGAAGAAATCAACAGACCCAACCTTTCTATGTTCCCCTCAGGTATGCTTTCCGGACTTTTTCTTGGATCAGCAAGCTATGGTATCCATTAATATTCTGGAATGAAGGGGGTTGGTTATCTTTACAGGAAACAACTTATCTTTGCCGGAAAGAATATTGGAAGAGTATTTATCAAAGATTAGGAATTCAGATTTTATGGAGTATGCATGACCTTGATGAAGATAAGGCAGCGAAAGCCCAAGCACTCGAAGAATTAAATGGATTTTATGTAGGGAGTCATTGGAGCAATTTTGTGATTTTTCGTACGGATGGACAGAAATGTTATGATGTGCTTTTTACTTGGGGAAAGCATTTTATTGACCTCATGTTTAATCGGTATCCATTTTTAAAGATTTTTATCACTGGGTATCCTTCGGATCATTATTTTATAGGATATAAGAAAAGTGCCCAAGAATTAAGAAACCGTAATCCAAAGAAGTTTATTCTTTCTTACCATGATAGCAATATGGCTAATGATATGGCTAATAGCCAAGAGACGCAAATTCAGATACATGAAATGTTGATAGATCTTTTGGAAGAGAATAAGAATTTAATTGTTTTTTTAAAACCTAAAAGAGAGGTCGTTTTTAAGCAAATAATCAAAGACGTCAAAGGTTTATCTCAACTGTTAGAGGATGGAAGGATATGTGTTTTTCTAGGAAAATCTCTGCGTACCAAGGTTACACCTGCAGAAATTGGTATGGCCAGTGATTTAGCTTTTGGGCTTGGTATTAGTACAGCAGCAACGGAATGTTTTTTTGCCGGAACTATAGCTTTCCATGCAGATTTTACAGGTTTTAATAGTAATTCATTTGTCGCTAAGGGGTTAAATACAATTGTGTTTAATAATGTCATTGATTTGCAGCGTGCTATCCAGGAGAGTATAGATGGTGTGAACCAAAGGTCTTATCAGGATTATAAGGAATATTATGAAGCTTTGGATCCTTTTCAAGATGGTAAAAGTTATTTAAGGACAGGATTTATCATGAACAGATTGCAGCATGCTTTTAAAAAAGGACTGGATAGGAAAGAAACTCTAACAATTGTTAATGAACAGTACAATCAGTTTCTGGCAGAAAGCCATAAAGAAAGAGAGTATGATGCGTTTAAATAAAAAAGTGGTCATTGTTACGGGAGCTTCTCGCGGCATAGGTCGGGCCATCTGTTTGCGTTTTGCTAAGGAGGGGGCCTATGTGGTAGTTAATTACAATCCAGCTGCCGACAAAGGAGTTTTTAAAAATTCTGCTCAGGAAGTTGTTCGTCAAATCAAAAAAGAAGGCGGGGAAGCTTTAGTTTTTGCTGCAGATGTCGCCAATCGTACACAGGTATATAAAATGATAGCAACAACCGTCAAAACATTTGGACGTCTTGACATTATGGTAGCAAACGCCGGAATATGTCCATTTGAAGAGTTCCTTAAAATTGATGAGAAGTTATTGGATAAAGTGATAGCCGTGAACCTTAAAGGTGCTTTTTACTGTGCTCAGGCAGCAATGAAGTCTATGGTCGATCTACGAATCAAGGGAAGGATTATTTTTACAAGCTCTATAAGTGCTGAGTTTGGAGGAGAGATGCAGGCCCACTATTGTCCCACTAAGGGGGGGATCAATCAGCTGATGAAATCGGTTGCCATTGCTGCAGGGAAATATGGGATTACCTCTAATGCAGTTATGCCTGGAACAGTTGAGACGGACATTAATCGTGCAGCATTAAGAGCAAATCCGACCCTTAAGAAATATTTTGTTAAACGAACTCCTTTAGGAAGGTTAGCCACTCCTGAAGATATCGCATCTGCCATGCTTTTCTTTGCTTCTGATGATGCTTCTTGTGTGTCTGGGGCGACCTTAGTGGTTGATGGAGGAATGACGGTGAATTTGCAATGAGAAAGACAGCTAGCAATGTTAAATTTGGTTTCTGCGTACCTTTATTTGCTAACCCTGGCATGTTATTTTTTCGTACGCCAGCCTATAAGCGCTTAGACTGGGATTCTATTGTTAAGACTGTCTTACGGTGTGAGAAATTGGGCTATGATTCAATTTTTGTCGCAGATCATGTATTTTTAGGACGAAACGGGGAAATATGGGAGTGTTTGTCGGTCATGGCGGCACTAGCTGCCATCACTAAACGCATGGACATTATCCCTATTCATTTGTGCAATAATTTTCGTGAACCCAGTATTGTAGCCAAAGCATTTTCAACGATGAGTCATATCTCTAAAGGCCGTGTATCTTTGTTTTATGATTACGGCTGGCGTAAGGCTGAATTTGAAAGTTATGGCATTGATTTTGGCTGTAACGACGAGGAGCGCATTGCACGAATGGCGGAAGGTTTACAGGTGATTAAAGGAATGCTTGCAGAAGAAGCGTTTTCATTTAAGGGTAAGTTCTACCAAGTTAAAAAAGCAATCAATACTCCGCTGCCTGTCAAAAAAATTCCGGTATGGATGGGCGAAGCAAATCATCCATTAATGGTTAAGCAAATCGTGCGTTACGCTGATGTTTTTAATTCCATGCCCTGTTCTTTAGAGAATTTTAAGAGCAAGGTAGATCTGATTGACAAGGAATGCCATATTCAAGGCAGAAATCTTAAAACATTAGGGTTGTCTTTGGAAACTCAAGTCTTAGTACGAGAAACAGATGCGCAGGTCGAGAAAGAATTATCAGCTTACCGTAAATTAATTCAATGTAACAATTCTTTAGATGGAGATATCTTAGCGCAATTAAAGGCCACAAACCCATCAGGTGTTGATTACAATTCATCTGAAAGTCTTCGTCGTGAATTCATGATAGGTACACCACAACAGATCAAAAAACAGATCGCCGCATTCACCGAATCGGGTGTCAGCCATTTTATGCTTTGGTTTATGGATTATCCCAGTAGCAGGGGGATTGAATTGTTTTCCCGTTCAGTGATGCCGGCATTCAGGAGAACGTGATGACCCGTAAGGCAATTGTCGTTATACCGATTGCGGTTTGGGTGTTGCTGTGTTTGGCTGAATGGGGGATGTGGTTAAAGCCTCCGTATGCTTTTTTTTATGCCCGAGGGGTCAGGGTACCCAATGTCAGTTATCATGCAACTACTGTTGGAGATTTAGTAGCAGGTAATATTTTTGTCACACCTGTGCCTCGTGTATGCTGGTATGTGACTGATCGTTATGGGACCCGCAATACTTTCCTGCCTAAAGAAGCTGATATTCTCATCTTTGGAGATTCTTTTGCATATGGGGCTGGTAACAGTCATGAAGACACTCCCTCCGTCCAATTAAGTCGTATCACAGGAAAAAAAGTTATTTTGACTGGCCACCCACATTCTTTCAAAGCTTCAGGCTCAATGGATATCGCGGCTTATCTTATCAAGCACCAATGGCCTCTACGCGGAAAGGTATTTTTATATTTTACTCTGGATGGCGATCTTTTAGAGCCTCCGTGGAAGGTTGATCCTGCCATCGCAGTCAAGGAGGTGTTTGCACCAACGGGAAATGTCACAAGCTACACTTGGCGCGAGAAGTTTAATGATTTCAAGAAATATGTCAGAGACTATTCTCCGCAGGCCATCATTGCGCGCAAATTAAAAACTAACTTTGAAACAAAAACACTTTCATTTTTATATCAACATAAAGTCTTTGCCCGACAATCAAAGTCATTAGATTATTTGGATCATGACGGAAAAGTATATGGTTTTATAAAGACTTGGCCTGAGATCGAAAAATTTGACCCACAAACCCCAAAACTGGTACAAACGGTCAATGGTTTAAAAATGTTGCATGATGAAGCTAGAAAGTTAGGAGTTGTCTTTATTCCGGTCATTATTCCCCGCAAGCAAATCGTTTATCATAAGTATATTAATGATGGAATTCACATTGATGGGTATGGTCCGGGGCAAATACTATATGACCGTCTTAAAAAAACAGGTGTGGATGCTGTGTTTTTACATCCAGCTATTTTTAAAGCGGTACGTGAAGAAATGGAACAGGGTCAAAAGGCCGTTTATTGGAGTGATGATACCCATTGGTCACCCTATGGTATTGCCATTGCCTCTCAAATAATTAAAGAGTTCTTAAAACAGAAAGGCTTGCTGTAGACTCATGAATTTTACGTCCGAGATATTTTTATTTTATTTTTTACCGCTCACATTCGCTCTTTTTTATTCTATCCGTCGGTTTTCTTTGACGGGTGCATGGTGGTGGTTGTCTCTGATCAGTTTGGTTTTTTACGGCTGGTTTGAGCCCGCCTATATTTTACTAATACTTTTTAAGATCATCACTTCCTGGTTTTTGACCAACTGGATGTTTGAGGCAAAAAGCAAAATCAAAAAGAAGATATTCTTCGTCCTGGCTATTGGGGTCAATCTTGGACTTTTATTGTTTTTTAAATATAGCGGCTTTTTAAGTCAGAATCTAGAAAGCGTCGGTCAGCTTTTCGGTAAAGACTTGATTAATCCTGGCATTATTCATTTTCTTAAAAATATTATTTTACCTATTGGTATTTCTTTTTACACATTTCAGACTTTAAGTTATACGATTGATATTTATGATGGCAAGCATCCTCCAGCCCAGAGATTTGTCCACTTTTTTTGTTTGGTCACTCTTTTTCCTCAATTGGTGGCTGGTCCGATCGTTCGTTTCTCTGATATCAGTACGCAGTTTAAATCGCCGCAGGTAGATCTTGAAAAGGGTATTTACTTTTTTGTCTTGGGATTGGCAAAGAAAATTCTGATTGCTGATTCTATGGCTCCGTTAGTAAAAACTATTTTTGATGGGAATACAGTGAGCAGTGGAGCGTTGAATTTACTTGGAGTTATGGCCTATGCCTTGCAGATTTATTATGATTTTAGTGGTTATTCAGAGATGGCTGTAGGTTTAGGTCTTATGCTCGGTTTTCATTTTCCTCAGAATTTTAATTCTCCCTATAAAGCATCATCCATGACAGATTTCTGGCGACGATGGCACATGAGTCTGTCTTTTTGGTTTAGGGATTATGTGTATATTAAATTGGGAGGCAATCATTACGGAGCATGGCGTCAGTATTTTAATTTATTGATTACAATGACCTTATGTGGTCTTTGGCATGGTGCGGGCTGGAATTTTGTACTTTGGGGTTTTGGGCACGGGGCAGCTCTCGTTATTGATAAAGGTATTTCTTCAGTTAAATCATGGAATACAGCCCTTTTGCGAAAAATATGGTGTTTAGGGGCGGTTTTATTGTTATGGATTCCTTTCAGGGCTGTACGTTGGGAAGATGTTAGTAGAATATTTGGCCGCATTACTGGACATTTTTTTGACCCTCATTTGCTTCATGAGACAGCAGCACTTTCGAAAGATGATTTATGGAGCGTTTTGGTTTTGATCCCTGCCCTCGTGCTTGCCCTGAAAGGCAAAAATCTTTATGAAATGGAAACGCGAATGACTTTAGCCTCTTCGTTGGTCTTGACAATTTTATTTATATTTTGTGTATATATGTTACTATCTAAAGATTATATTCCATTCTTGTATTTTCAATTTTAACTCACAAAAGGACGACTATGTTCGATGAAATTCTAACTAAAATTAAAGATAAAACTACCATTGTTCAAGGAGAGAATTATTTAGTTGCCAATCTTTCTAAAGAGGTTATCGAAGGTGATATGCGAGGATGGATTTGCGGTCATTTTTACCCTAAAGGTTCAGTTTTTCATCGTAATGACATTGAGATATGTTTTAAAAGTTTGGAAGTAGGTTTTGAAGAGAAACTGCACTATCATTTATGCAGTTTTGAATTCTTGATTGTCTTAAGCGGTAAGGTGGAATATGAAATTGACGGCCACTGTCACGTTTTGACAGCTGGGATGTTTTATATTCTCCAGCCAGGAAGTACAGAGCGCATTATCAAGGTGCATGAGGCCATCACGGTATTGGCTGTTCGTCTGCCTAGCGTTCCTAATAATAAGATCATGGTTAAGGGAGATAAGGCTTAAATGAAAACAGAAATCGTTGGTTTAATTCCTGTCCGAGAAGGTTCACAGCGTGTTAAAAGTAAGAATTTTATTGAATTTGCTAAGGGTAAGTCTTTATTAGACATCAAGATTGACCATTTAAAGAACTCCAAATGTTTTGATCATATCTATGTTTCCAGCGATAGCGCCAGAGCTGAGACTATTGCAAAGGAAAGCGGTGTGGAATTTCTTTTGCGAGGTGAGAAATTCTGTCAGGCAGATGTGATTTGGGCGGACGTGGTTGCCCATATCATGGACACTATTCCTGGAGATCCCATTGTGGTTTGGGCTTTAACTACTAGTCCTTTATTTAGTGATTTCAAATCAGCGGTGGATATTTTCTTAAAGATGGAAAAAGAACATGATAGTTTGGTTGCAGTTCTTCCTAAAAAAGCTTTTTATTTAAACAAACATGGACGTGGGATTAACTTTAATCCTGGTTTTTGGCATCCCTATTCCCAGCAATTAGATACTTATTATGAAGTAACAGGGGCTTGTTATATTGGACGTAAAAGTGATATGCGCCGCTGGCAATATTGGTTTGGCCCAAAGCCTTTTTTATTTGAAGTTTCATCTGTCCAATCTGTTGATGTGGATACACCTGCCGATTATGAATTCGCTCAAAAACTTTATCAGATAAGCTAGCCATGAACAACTCTTGGAACATCTTAGTTTGTGATTTGGTTGCGCCTCCTGGTGACATTGAAAAGGAAGTCTTTGGCCCCTCATCGGTTATCTGGACCCCACAGGCCATGAAACCTACCGATATCAGCGAAGAACAATGGCATAATTGCCATGCGCTTATTGCATATGATCGTCTTCGATATGATGAACAATTAATCTCTAAATTAACTTCTTGCAAAGTTATTGTGAGAGCCGGAATAGGTCATGACAATATTGATAAAGAGGCAGCCAAGAAACATGGAATTACTGTGTGTAATACGCCGGATTATTGCACAACGGAAGTCGCCGATCATACGATGGCTTTGTTGCTATCTATAGTTCGCGGTGTATTTCAACATGCCAAACAAGTAGAACACAAAACTTGGCAGAAAGATATTCCTGGCTCATTCAGATTAGAGGGTAAGACTTTTGGCTGTATAGGTTTTGGGCGTATTGGTCGAGCAACTGCATTACGGGCTAAAGCTTTTGGAATGAAGGTGATTTATTTTGATCCTTTTGCAAGTACAACGAATATTGAAGAAGGTATGGAACGAGTGAAAACTTTAGATGAGATTGCTAGATTGAGTGATGTGATTTCTTTACATACCCCTTTAACTAAGGAAACGCAGAATATCGTTGGAGCAGAATTTTTAAAGAAAGTTAAGTCTGGGGTTGTCCTTCTAAACACAGCTAGGGGAGGTTTAATTGATATTCATGCATTATATGATGCCATGAAGAATGGCCCTGTTGCTGCCTGTGGTCTTGATGCTTTACCCATTGAACGTTCAGATCCTTCCCAACAACTCGTTGTGGATTATGAGCAAGAGGCTTCGTGGTTGAAATGGCGACTAGTCATTACGCCTCATGTTGCGTACTATTCAAAGGAAGCTATGGCAGAGCTTAGACGAAAATCAGCCGCTGAAGCAAAGCGTGTCTTACAGGGAGAAAGACCTTTAAATCAGGTGGGTTAATTATGGCAAAGACAGAAATCACTTTCTTAGGTACTAATGGTTGGTATACGACTCCCACCGGAAATACCACATGCGTTTTGTTAGACACCCCAGATGCCTATATCATTCTTGATGCTGGTAATGGGATTTATATGGTGGATCGCTACATTACAGATCAATGCAAGCCAATTTATTTATTTTTAAGCCATTTTCATTTAGACCATATCATAGGTCTTCATACTCTTAATAAATTCAAATTTTCTCAAGGGTATACGATTTGCTGTTATAAGGGTGGTCGTAAGATTCTTAATACAATCATGCGCCAGCCTTTTACAGTTTCTATCAAAAATCTTCCAACTACTGTAAAAGTGCGTGAAATTCCAAGTGGATATCTAAAAGGATTTCCATTTAAAGTTCAGGCCCTTGATTTGAAGCATTCTTCTCGCTGTTTTGGCTATAGATTTGAATTACATGATAAGGTGATCGCTTACTGCACAGATACAGGGTTATGCGATAACGCTTTTATCTTAGCTAGGCAAGCCGATGTATTGATTGCCGAGTGCGCTTATTTGAGCGGTCAGCAGGTAGCTTCATGGCCGCATTTGAATCCAGAACAAGCAGGGAAGTTGGCTTTAGATTCACATGTAAAGAATTTGGTATTAATGCATTTTGATGCAGCAAATTATCCCACTCTGGCCAAACGTCAGGGTTCATTAAAGTCAGCTAAAAAGATCTTTTCTTCCACTATTGCCGCATACGATGGGTTTTGTTTGGAGATCAAACATGGCCGTTGAGCTCGTTTTCCTTGAATTTGTTGACCAGGCACAAGATTGGTTGACTCATATAAAGAATAAGGGAATTTCAGCATCAGATTTTACAGTCATCAGTTTCCATCCGAAAGTAAAAGCTTTTTTAAAGCAGCAGGGCATCGATTGTCGTGAAAGCTTTGAATTTTGCGATACAACCGCTCACGGGAAACTCTTAGAAGTGCTTCAAGGGTGGACCGATGCTATGCGTTCAACACTTTCTTTGGAAGATGAAAATGGGGTAAGGGAATCTTATATTGAGAATTTGATATTTGCTGTGCGTGCAGCATTGTCGGTCTGGTTGTATCGGACTCATGTGTGTATAAGGGTAATAAAAGAACTCCATCCACAACGAGTATGGGTGGTGGAGGAGCTTTCTTTATCTATTGTTTCCAGCAGGTTGACTGAGGCATCAGAAAGATACCTAGGAGATATTTGTCGTCAGCGGCAGGATGTCGTTGTTGAAAGAATATCCCCCACCCATGCTCCAGCCAAAACTGTCATGAGAAGATCGCGGTGGATGCTGTTAGCGCATCGATTGGTTGGTTTTTTAAGCATGTGGAATTTGTGCCGTCGTGGCCGCAAGCAGATTGTGGCTTTGGTTAATAGTCATAATATGGACTCGTTACTTGAAGATTTATCTCAGTCCTTAGCTCCTGATTATGAGTGTGTATTCTTAGGAAACCGTCGTCGTGGAACCCCTTTGAGTGTTATATGGCATGATATGATGAATGCCAGAGCGTCATACAGATTTTTGCATTATCCTCTTGATATACGAGTGAAAGAAAGTTCTGTCTTTATTCATGGCAAAAATCAATTAGCCAAAGATTTCGAACGTTTAACCAAAACTTGGTCTTACGAGAATGTTTCACCAGCCACATGGATTAATCATAAATATCGAGGGTCTTTTGAAGAAACCATCCTTAATTGTTCTTATTTTCAATCGAGAGCCTTAACTCATCTTTGGCGAAAAAATAAACCATGGTTAGTGATTTCTCAGCATGCACGGGGTTTGACCGCGATAGCAGGTGAAGTATGCCGCATTCAAAATATCCCAAGCCTAATGGTCCCGCATGGTTCTTTTACCCCTTTACGTAATCCTCAATCAGCATTGGAATGGCGTGAGAATGCTTTAGGGATGATTAATACACCCTATGAGTATGTTGCGTTACAAACGCCATTGACCGAGGGCTTTATTAACGACCTGTCTATCAAAAGTAAAACGATTATTACGGGACCTTTGATCATTGGCAGGCCTATTGCTACTAACCAGGCTCAACAAAACTTAAGGAAGAAGTTGGCTCCTAATGGAGAGAAGATTATTCTACACGCATCAACGCCTAAGCATCGACAGGGTCAGAGATTCTTGAATTATGAGACTATCGATGAATATGTGCAGGCAATGGCTGACTTAATCACAGCAGTAGATACCCTGAAAGGGTATAAACTTATTTTACGTTTTAGACCGGTCGATGAATTAACAACTGATGAATTAAAATCGTTATTACCACAAAGCTCTTCTTCATGCATCGCCAGCGATGGGAATTTTAATGATTATCTGGCAGTGGCAGATTTATTAGTCAGTTTTTCGTCAACTACGATGGAAGAAGCATTGCTTAATAACGTGGCTGTACTTCAATATGACAAATTTAATCGTTATGAGCATATTCCGGGGGTTTTAATTTCTGTAGGCAGACCTTGGCCCGGAGTAAGTGGCGTCTATACAGTACGATCACAAGAAGATTTGGCATTTGCATTAGAGTCTATTAAAATAAACCACTTAAACGATCATAAAACATTTCCCGTAGTATCTTACCGTTATGACCGTAAAAAATGTGTGGCTCTAGACCAATGGATCAAACAATTAGGAGCATCTTCATAATTTCGATATTGAGAATTGCTCAGGTGCATGTTAAAATTTTTTAATTAACCAACGATGTATTCTTAAATAGATTTTTACCTAAAATGAATTATTACTTTCTTATTCGTCCTCCAGGACTTCAAGGCAGCATCACACTATCTAATTACTATCCGCACACAGAAGGCCCTATTCATAAAGCCCTCATTGTCCATGCGATCTATGCGAATGGCCAAAGATGGATTTGTAAGGATTTGACAACGCTTAAATATGGAGAAAGCACAACAATCACTGATCTGAATCTACCCCACGAATTCTTGGATCAGTCTGTTTTTCTTTTTCTTTATCCCGAAAAACAACCTGCAATATTAGATAGACTTATTGTGAATGACATTCTTGATTCTGTGCCAGCATGGCGATCCAATATTAAGATCTATTCCAATTTCAGTTCCGCCAGTTACCAAGGTGAATATCCTGCTCAGATGAGTCTTGTCCCAAAACCAACGATTGTCAGTTGTTCTCCTATGCTTCAAAGAGATCAAGATGTGATTAATGATTTGATCTTGGTGAATATGACGGCAGCGCCGCAAAAAATTAAAAGAAAAATTAGGATTGTCGATTCACATAAGAAGATTCTTAAAGAAGCAGAGGTGTTGACAAACCATCATAATATTGTGAACCTTGATGATGTTTTGAGTTTAACGGCAGATGATATGTTTATTACTCTGTCGGACGAATTTATGGGTATTCCTTTATATTTTTCTCGCACGAAAGACCATCAGGCAATGTCGATTGAACATACTCACCCGCCAACGGAATACGTCGTCTTTGGTAATCGTAATTATTTTCAAAAAAGAAAAAAGTCATGGTGGTTAAAGTGAATTTAGCATCAGAGCTTAGATTAAAAGCAAAAACACTGTTTAATTCCAATGTGGGTTTTCGTTTGCGACACCTCTTGCGGTATCGCCCCCCAATGGCTTTTAAGCCATCTGATAAGAAAGCTTCTGTCAGTGACATGTTTTTTTGGAAAGAAGATGAACGCTGGGAAACAATGTTTAACCTGACAAATATTGGTACCAGTATTTTACCAGATGAACCCATTGAGGATCATGTTGTGTTGATCATTCTAGATGATCAAGGAAACACAATCCTAGAAAAGAATTATGTGTTAAAGCCACACGAAATGAAACGAATTCTTTTCAAGGATTTTAAACTAAAAGGTAAAGGTTCGTTTGCCTGTTTTCATGATATTGGTGAATACTCTGCGCTTCTTGAGCAGGGTTCACATGTGATTGATCGGGGTTATATTGGCTATCGTCGAGATAAAAAGCTTTGGAATTTCATTCATGGTAATCTTATTGCCGCTTGTTATGACAAAAAGAAGCATAATCATATCCAGGGCTTACTAATAACCAATATAATTAAGCAAAATACGTATCGTCCACAGGTTACATTTGATGATTGCTGTCAATTCTCCATTGTTTGTATTAACACGTCATCAAAAATACAAGCTATAGATATTGAAAAACGATTGGTGTCTGGTCAATCTCAAATTTTAAAAGAAACCCTGGCCCCGCTGTCTACTCATGAAATTCTCATCGAAAACCCCGATAAGTCAATTCGACATATCTATATTCATTCAAAAATTGTGATGTTTCGGCCAATCATTTTTAAATCATATGATTATTATTTTGATGCCTTTCACTCTTAAAGACATTAGCCAAAGGATGTACTAATATGCTTTTCCTAAAAAAAATTGTCCGAGAATTAAAGGATATGATTCATTTTCCTTTAATTTGGTTTCCAGGAGCCATTGGCATAAAGTTAAGAGCATTTTGTTATAAAAGATGTTTTTTAAAGTGTGGTGTTAGCCTGGTGACATCCCAGGGTTGTCTGATCCAAGGATTTAAGCATATTAGTCTTGGGAATCATGTGAGCTTTGGACCAAATGTGCAGATTTATGCTGAAGGAACCGACCAATTGCTTGTCATAGGTAACAATGTATCTACAAATTCAAATGTAATGATAAATGCTAATAACGGTGGTTCGATAAGAATAGGTGATAATGTATTGATTGGTCCCAATGTCGTGATTCGAGCGTCAAATCATGTTTTTTTTAATAAAGATGTTGCTATCAGATCCCAAAAACATGAACCAGGAACTATTATTATAAAAGATGATGTTTGGTTAGGTGCGAATGTTGTAATTGTGCCTAATGTTGTTATTAATAAAGGAGCAGTGGTAGGAGCAGGTGCTGTGGTGACAAAGGATGTTGAGGAATATGCTATCGTAGCAGGTGTTCCTGCCCATAAAATTGGTGTTAGAACATCATAGTTAGAACGTTACCTTTCTTTTGATGATTCATAGCTATGGTTATTCATGAAAAACATAATTGTTGAGCAAGATTTAGATTATATTTTTAAAGAATTTAAACAATCGGATCTTTTTAAGAACAAAGTTGTTCTTATTACAGGATGCGCAGGTTTTTTGGGATTTTATTTCATACAGTTTTTCTGTTCGCTGGCTAATCGAGGCATTCATTTAAAGCATTTGATTTTATTAGATAATTTTATTCTTGGAATTCCGAGTTGGATTGAGACTATCAAACAAAGCCACCCGCAGGTAAGTCTTCATACTTTTGATATTTCTAAGAATGATATTGCCACAATTGACCTTGCTGCTCAGGCGGATTATGTCATTCACATGGCATCTATTGCTTCTCCTGTATTTTATCGTCAATATCCTTTGGAAACAGTAGATGCCAATATATGGGGACTGAGAAAACTCCTAGATTTTTATTGTGATAAACCTATTAAAGGATTTTTGTTCTTCTCTAGCAGTGAGATTTATGGTGATCCAGCCCCAGAAGCCATTCCTACTAATGAAGAGTACCGCGGAAGTGTTAGCTGTGTGGGCCCGCGGGCTTGTTATGATGAAGCCAAACGATTTGGAGAGACTCTTTGTTACGTATTTTCTCAAACCAGACAAGTTCCGCTTCGAATAGTTCGGCCATTTAATAATTTTGGTCCTGGCATGCGTCTTGAAGACGGACGGATTCCTGCGGATTTTGCAAAAGCAGTTATGAATGGTAAGGACTTGATATTGTATTCTGATGGAACACCAACACGGACATTTTGTTATGTGGCAGATGCGATTGTGGGGTATTTAAAAGTCCTTACGCATAAGAATTTTGATTATTTTAATATTGGTATGGATAAACCTGAAATTTCTATGATGGATTTTGCTAAGATCTATCAGCAACAAGCCCATAAGATTTTGAATTATTCAGGCAAAGTCCAATGTGCTATTGCGAAAGATAAAGATTTTCTGACCCATAATCCTTCTAGAAGATGCCCTGATATTAGTAAAGCAAGAAAATTATTAGAATTTGCTCCAAAGATTAATCCAGACCAAGGAGTAGCAAGATTCTTAGAATATTTGATCCAGGAGAAAGCAAAATGATAGGTGTGATAGGTCTTGGTTTTGTTGGACTGACAACCTCTCTTGGACTTGCTCATCGAGGGCATAAGGTATATGGGTATGATGTTTCTTCAGGCAGGCTTAATGATTTGCGTAGGAGACATGTTCCTTTTCATGAACCTCATTTAGAAGAACATTTGAAGAAATACCAAGGCAAACGTTTCATTCTATGCGAAAGTTTAGCGGATGTTATTCGCCGAAGTAAGATTATTTTTTATTGCGTTGGAACTCCAAGCAGTGATGAAGGGCAGGCAGACCTCACATTTCTTAAAGCAGCCATTGAAGACAGTCTTACGCATGTCAAATTAGGATCTAAGAAAATTTTTGTGATTAAATCCACAGTCCCACCCTTAACAGCTTCAAAATTTGTTTCAGCATGGGTAAGTAAGAAAGGATTTAAACTTGGAATTGATGTTGGATTAGTAAGCAATCCTGAATTCTTAAGAGAAGGAAATGCGTGGGAGGACTTTATTAGACCAGATAGAATTGTGATCGGCGCAGATGATATGCAAAGTGCGAAGAGGACTGCTCTAATTTATAAATCTTTTGGTGTTCCTATTCATTTGGTTTCTCTCAACTCTGCAGAATTTATTAAGTATTTATCGAATTGCTTTTTAGCTAGCATGATTAGCTTTTCTAACGAAATGGCTATGTTGGCTGAGACAATCGGCAATGTAGATGTTACTAAAGTCTTTCAAGTCTTGCATGAGGATCGTCGTTGGAATGGTAAGCCAGCCGCAATGACCAGCTATGTTTATCCAGGATGTGGGTTTGGAGGGTATTGTTTGCCTAAAGATGCTCAAGCGATGAATTATTTAGCTAATTCACAGAATTCTCCCTTACCTATGTTAAAAGGAGCTATTGATAACAATGAGAGAATTAAAGACCATGTTGTTAGTAAGATTATTCGGCAAATTAAGAAGAATGAGACGGTAGGTATTCTAGGACTTGCATTTAAACCTAGTAGTGATGATGTTCGTGATTCTCCTGCATTATCGATTATCCAGAGATTGTTGGCTCAAAAGTACTCTAAGATAATTGCTTATGATCCCATAGCAACAAACATGTTTCAAAAGACGCATCAGCTTCCTATAGATTATTCACAGAAACTTGAAGATGTGGTCAAGCGTTCAAGTGTTTTGGTGCTTCTAACATCTTGGCCTGAATTTAAAAAGAGGAAATCTTTATTTAAGGGGAAAGTCTTGATTGATGGCCGTTATTTTCTAAATAACAAGAATTAAGGCTGAGTATGTGAAGAGAAATTCACCCGTTCACGCTCTATAACCAATGGTTTTCTTCTGACCTGATTAAAGATAGCATAAATATACTCTCCTAAAATCCCTAAGAAGAACAATTGAACCCCTCCAAAGAAGAATAGGGCAATAACTATGGTTGGAATTCCCTTGGGATCGTTTAATACTCCTAAGGCTGTCAGTATAAAAATAACCGCGGCATAAGCAAGACTTAAGAAAGCAACGCTGAATCCTAAAATTAATGCCATTCGTAAGGGTGCTGCACTAAAACTAATAATTCCATTCAAACCTTGATCGCAGAGTTCTAAAAGGCTGTTGCGGGATTTTCCATGCTTGCGTGCTCGCCATGTATATTCGAATCCAATGGATTTAAAGCCGCAATCAAAGGTCATTAATCTCATAAATGGTTGGGCATCATCAATTTGTCTCATAGCATTTAAAACACATTTATCAATGAGTTGAAAATCTCCAACATCGGGAGGGTAATTAACGTAGGTGAGTTTGGAAAGTAATCGGTAGTAGGCTTTGCGTGCATTGGCTAGGAAAAACCCTTCTTCTCGTTTAGCGCGAGCTCCATACACAATTTCATAACCTTTTTCCCAATGCTGGATCATAGTTGGTATAAGTTCTGGAGGGTCTTGAAGATCAACAGGCATAAATAGAAGGATGGCATCTCCTGTAGAGCTTAGAACACCGTTGTAGGTATTTTTTAATATTCCAAAATTTCTGGAATTAATAATGATTTTTACATGGGGATCACGAGAAGCAATATCTTTAAGAATCTTAACAGTATTATCGGTCGAGGCATTATCGCAGAAAATATGTTCTACTTCATAATTGATCAGTTCAGAATCGAATAATTTTTTGATTGCTTGATAACATTCACCGATCCCTTGTTCTTCATTAAAGCAGGGCGTTACAATGCTAATTACTTTCTTTTTCATGTAGGGGCTCCTAAATCTTTCAATGGATGATCTCAAGTTTAGTCTTTTTTTCAACAATATGCCAAAGATTATTAGTTCTCTCATACCAATTGTATGGATTCTGCTCTTGGTCTTTTAAGGATTGGCACAAGTCAATGAGCATAGGAACACGTCGATCGTTGGTGTCAGATGCGCCCGGATCGTTTTTTGCATCAAATGGATCATTTAAATGGGTATGAATTTCTTTAATTGAGAATTTAGTCTCTGAAGATTTTGTATCAATTGTTACATGACATTCGGGTAGATGAGGACCTGTAAAAACAGCAACCCATTGTTCAAGGTCCTCGGCCTCTTTTCCAAATGTTTGGGAAGAAACTACATCTTGATAGCCTATCTCTGCTAATAATGCAATGATTTGTATTCCATAGAATCGGACTACTCCACCGCCTGTGGAATGGTATCTTTTCCAATTATTCAAATCATGACGATAATGGTGTGCTAGAAAGTTCCAGTTGATGGTTAGCGAACTAAGGCCAGGGGGTAAGTTTAGTAATTGTTTGCCCCAGCTTGTATATCTAAAAGTATAACCTATACGAAAATATTTTTTAGAGCGCATCAGATCATTAAATATGATTTCGGAGAGTTCAGGGGAATATGCTAGTGGTTTTTCAAGAAGTAGTTGTTGAATATTAGAGCGAGTTAAACAGTGAGGGATCCATTCACTTTGATAGATGGGGGGTAACGCCAGAACTACACCTGTGGCGCAGTCTAATGCAGCATCTTCATTGTTTTTCCATTGAATACTATTGGCAAAACGGGCAAGCTCGTTTCTTTTGGTGTAAGTTACGCGATAGCGTTCTGGCAAGGCAATTGATTGGGAGCATCCCTCAACCAAGGCGGGGAGGTATCCATAAAGACCAAAACCAGAACCTAGAATAGCAAACATACTTATTTGACCAATGCGAAGTCTTCTATGCTCAGAATATCAATAACTTCACCGGTGTAGCCATTATCTTTAACATAATTACGAATTTCGCGGGGAATATGCCAAGCTAGATTTAATAAGGGTTGAGTTTTGTCTGAGGCAAATAGATCATCATCTGAACGAATTGGTATACGGCTGCCAGGAACATAATGCCCAATTTTGAGTGAGCCAGGTTTTTCATAGACTGCGGATATAAGATCTTCATTAAGTCCTAGTAATTTAACTAAAATAGCAGCCCGGCCTGGAAAAGCTTTTGCTTTGAGTTTCCCGTGTTGACGAACATATCTTTGGATAAAATCTTTTTTGGCGTCCCGCCAGCCAGCCACGCTATTACTTAAATTTTTAAAATTTGTAAGGAAACAGCCTTCACGAATGCTCAACTCATTTAAATTAACAGTATTGACACTTTTAATGGGAGAAGAGTTGCCTAGAAACACTCGAATATTTCCACCATATCGAGAAGGAAATTCTACTCCTAGAATGGAAACGCCTAATGAGTGTGCAATATGAACGAATGAAGTGTAGCTATAACTCCTGGGATGTTCATGGTAAAAGGTATCAAACTGATTACTATCAAGGACAGAGCCTAGGTAATGATTTTCTATAATGATAACGGTTTGAGTGGACATGAGCTGCTTAACAGCGCGCAAAGCACCTGGAAGATCTTCAATGTGAGCAAAGACATTTGTGAACGTAATAAAATCTGGTTTACCATGGGAAGAGACAATCGTATTTGCAATATCTTCACTGAGAAAGTTGTTAAATGTAATATGTCCTTTTTCCTTGGCGTCACAGTAAGCATCTGTTGGTTCAAGGCCAAGAGTAATAGCTCCTTGTTGATGAAAGAAATCCAGTAAACTGCCATCATTACACCCAATATCCAGGACTTTTTTCCCCTTAAGATCACCAAATTTTTCTTTGCATGATGTCACTAAGCCTGACATTCCATTAAGGACATCCGCTGTAAAGCGCGAGCGATAATGATATGTTTTAGGGAATAAGTCCTGTTTGGGTACTTGAAAGTGTTGGTGGGCAGTAAAACAATTCTCACAAAACATGATTTCAATGGGGTATTCACGGCATATGCGGGTGTCCCCAATGGGAACTAGATCATCACAAAGAGGATTAGGGCCAAGATTGAGGACAGCGCTAAGGTTTTTATTTCCACAGACTTCGCAAATATTGATTTGGTTTAATTTGTTCATTACCAAACTTTCCAAGGAGCCTTGCCAGAGTGCCACAATTCATTAAGGTATTGATTGTCTCGAAGAGTATCCATGGGCTGCCAAAAACCATTGTGATGAAAAGCCTGTAATTGACCTTCTTTGGATAAACGTTCCAAGGGATCTCTCTCCCAGCTGGTTGAATCGTTCTCAATATAGTCAATGACTTGGGGAGATAGCACGAAAAACCCTCCATTAATCCAAGAACCATCACCACTAGGTTTTTCTTTAATATTGCGCACTACTGTTCCTTCAATATCCATGACGCCAAACCGAACAGGGGGCTGGACAGTTGTTACGGTAGCAAGTTTTTTATGGCTTTTATGAAAATTGATAAGTTTACTGATATCGATATTTGCCAAACCATCTCCATAGGTAAAACAAAAATCTTCTTTGCTTACATAGTCTCGAACACGTTTTAATCGACCCCCTGTCATGGTTTGGTCACCTGTATCAACTAGAGTGATTCTCCAAGGTTCTGCAAATCTTTGATGGACTTTGATTTCATTGGTAAGAATATCGATTGTTACATCAGACATATGCAAAGAATAATTCGCGAAGTATTCCTTGATCATATAGCCTTTATAACCGCAGCAAATGACAAAATCATTCACGCCATAGGAAGAGTAGATCTTTAAAATATGCCATAAAATAGGTTTTCCACCGATTTCAACCATTGGCTTTGGGCGAAGGGATGTTTCTTCACTTAAGCGTGTACCTAATCCTCCAGCTAAAATAACTGCTATCATTAAACCTCCACAAGTGAGAATGATTGAATTAAAACTTGTCCAGTTTACCAAACAATCCTAAATTCTTCAATCATTCGAATTTAATTGTAAAATCCCCGTGCTTTGATAGTGCGTTTCAGCTAAAATAGCCCAAAAATAAGGCTAAGGAAATTCTAGTGTTTCATCTCTAAAAAGGATAAGAGATCTAATAATTCTGAGGTAGAAATGAAGAGGTTCGCGTTTGGAATTGATTGGGTAGAGTGTATAGATACGACAATCTATATATTATTAGGCCTTATCAGTTTTTTTTATATTTTCTTTTTAAGAGTGTTTGCTGAGTGGTGTATTAACTTTCCAGGCTTAGAATTTCCTATTTTTATAGGAGAAATTGTTTTAGGTTTTTGTTTATTGTTATGTGGTTTACGTCAATGGCTCCTTCAAGAGCCTTTTGGCTATAAATACAGGTATTGGTTAATATTTGGTTTGTTGATTCTAGGTAAAGCTGGAATAGGTTATTGGCATCACGGAGTGCTTGCATTAAGAGATGCAGCCATGTTTTATTATGTTTTTTTTGCACTTATCACTTATCATTGTTTCCAAAAATCAGTTGTGAGTCGTTATTATTGGGCTTTTGTTACCATTGCTTTGTTGGGATGGATATTTTATGTGCCTTCAAATTGGGTATGGGGATATACAGTCTTGGGATGGATGATTGTCAGACGGATACCTCAATCTAAATGGCGAGTGTTAGGATATATATTATTAGTATGTCTTATTCCGTATAATTATTATTTTAATAACGCTGCACGTATGTTAATCATAGGAAACCTTTTCTCGATTTTCTTCATAATTATTGTAGGAATCATGATCCAGAATCAAAGAGGAAAGTTTGGATGGAAATCAGCAGTTACGGTAGTCCTTATTATTCTTTTAGGTACCTATGTCTTGGCGCAAAATCAAAAAGTAGTTAGCGCATTTAATGTAAAAGATTTTTGGGCTTCGTATAGTTTTTATAACAAAAGATACTTAGTGCGCAAAGATCAATATAAATTCATTCCGATAGCCCCAAATCTTTATAATCCTGATGCTAATCATCAATTAAATTTTGGTTTATTAGAGCAAGAGCTGCAGTCATTAGAAAAACAGTCTATAGATAAGTTAAGAATATCGAGTTTATCTTTGAAGGAAAAATCTGAGGAGTCAAGTAATACGATTACTTCAGATTTTCCAAAAGTAACTCCATCTATTAAATCTTCTTCTCCTATTTCAAGTAGTGGGATATCTCCTTCTGCTGAACCAAGATCTCTATCTTCCTTTTCGTCGTCGTTAGTAAAGAGGATTTTTAAGCCAAATAGTTACGATGATTTAGCGTTTTTAGGAAGTGAGCAGTATAGCGCCAAAGTAAATAATGCAATTTTCAGGATTTTTATTTGGCAAGATATGTGGGATGATTTGAGAAGTTCTTGGCCAATCTTTGGTTTTGATTTTGGCAAACCACTAAGATCAAAACGGATTGAAGTATTGAATTGGGCCAAAGGAGAGTGGTCAAGAGATGGATGGATTGCTGCTCATAATAGTTATTTTAATATTATTTATCGCATGGGCATGATAGGTTTAGCTTTGATTGTTATCTATTGGATGTTTTTTTTCAATATGTGTAGAGTTTTTATAGTTGCAAGATATTGGGAAGGGATTGCATTATTAAGTGTTATCTTAGGCTGGAGTATAGCGGCTAATTTTCTTCTTATTTGGGAGCTTCCCTATACGGCAGTTCCTTTTTGGGTATTATTTGGATTTACTAAAGCTTTAGCAGACAGGACACTTGCTGCGCAGCACAAAGAACTTTGAGGATTTTAAGGAGAAATGCCGTTCATGGATCAGAACTTATTTGATTATTTTGGTATCAATACCCAAAAAGAAGTAGGTTTAATTTTTGATGTGGATGAACTGTTGTTTGATAATCGAAAAGAAATTACCTTGGCCTATCGCTGGTTGTTGGAATCTCGGGGGATAACAGTTCCACAGAGTGAGCTGTTTCCAGGTAAGAATTTATTCGATATTATTGCTAGGATTAAAGAGGTCTATGGCTTAAAGGAAGATATTGACGCCTTAGTCCTGGATCGCCGTCAACACTACATGGATCTTTTATCCCATGCTGATCCCACTTCTGTAGCCCCAGGTGTTAAAGAATTATTTTGTTTTGTGGATCAGAATCGAGTGCGTTTGAACTGGCGTTTGGGATATGCTTCTTCCTCTGAAAGGGCTTTTGTAGAGATTATTTTAAAGAAAATTTTCACTGTTTGCGGTCTTAAGCAATATATTGCAGATCCAGACAGTTTTTTTTATTGTAATACCCAAGGCGATCGCGCATGTACATGTTGGGAGAAGGGGATGGAAAAGAAGCCCAGCCCAATGGTGTATTTAAAAACTCTCGAGAAAATTGGGTTACCAGCAGGTCAATGCATTGCTTTTGAAGATTCTTACAGCGGAATGCAAGCAGCAATTGAAGCAGGGTTAAATGTCGTAGTTATTCCGTCCCCTTCACAAGTCGCAACTTTTAATCAACTTCCCCCAATAAACAGCTCAGTAAGCCATTATTTACGTCTCAACTCTTTAGCAGACCTTTGGCCTTTTTTCTCTTCCATTGTTTCTTTGAAATAGATATACTTTGTTGTCACTTTTCTAAGAAAGGGAACCAATGAAGAAGAATAAAATCGTTGCGATCATTCCAGCGCGATATCATTCCACACGTTTTGAGGGTAAGCCTTTAGCCAAGATTTGCGGCAAACCCATGATCTATCATGTTTATAAAAATACACGTCGTTGCACTCTTTTAGATGATGTGGCAGTTGCAACAGATGATCAGCGTATTTTTGATGCGGTCAAATCTTTTGGCGGTAATGTAGTCATGACCTCAAGCAGCCATCCTACAGGTACTGATCGCGTGGCAGAGGCCGCTCAAAAGTTAAAAGCGGACATTGTGGTCAATGTTCAAGGCGACGAACCCTTGATCAAGCCTCAATTAATTGCAATGACGGTTGAACCTCTCCTAAAAGATTCTAGTATTTCTGTAACAAATTTAATTTCCAAACTATCAAATCCCGGTGATTTTATTGATTCTAGCGTTGTTAAAGCTGCTTTAGACGTCAAAGGGTTTCTCATGTATTTGACTCGTTCTCCAATTCCTTTCCCCAAATCCCGAGAAGGTTTTGTTATTCATAAGCAAATTGGATTATATGCTTTTCGTCGTCCATTTTTACAGCGTTATGTAGGAATGCCTCAAACTCCTTTAGAGTTAGTCGAAGGCGTAGAATTCTTAAGAATATTGGAAAATGGTTATAAAATCAAAGCTGTAGTAGCAGATTATGATACGGTCAGTGTAGATACTCCTTCTGATTTAAGGGAGGTTGAGAAAATAATGACTAAGCTGCTTAAGGTGCGTTAAATGCCACAGGCTTTGGCATACGTCGTTGATAATTTAGAAAAAGCCAATTCCTTAAATACGGATTCATCGTTTTTTGTCATAAATATACAAACATTGTCTTTAGCTGATGCTGGATTGAGAGCTACAGATAAACATCATCTTGATCAGTCTTATTTGGATTGTTTGTCGCAATTAGCTAAAGATAACCGGGATTTATTTTGGTGGGCAAATAATGTCAGTGAGAAAAATGAGTTATTGTCATCTTTTTATACACGTCTTATCAAGCTGTATTTATGCTCCATACTTCTGCGTCAGGTAAACTACCCATCCAAAGTAATTGTTATTTGCGAAGATGTTCGTTTATCATTTGCCCTATGTTCTTTATTCAGTTCGCACTATCAGGTGTACGCTAAAGAATTGCGCTGGCGCCAGTTAAGTTTACATTTTCGTAATGCACTACGGTATTTGCTTAAGTTTCTGTTAAATATTAATCAAGCAGCTTTTCGAAGTATTTATGCTCGGTTGCTATTAGGCAAACAATTATCTGAGAAGACAAATAATTTCTCAGGAGTGGTGATTAAGGCTTGGATAGATCAACGCAGTTATAATGCCCATGGTAAATATCAAGACGCCTATTATGGGGATCTGATTGATCATTTACGTTCCCAAGGAAATTGTATTCTATGGGGAGATGTTATTCGTGATTTTCGTCATCATGTGGCTAATATTCGTCGAGATCAATCCTACACAATCATTCCAACGGAATATTATTTAAGTGTAACTGATATTCTAAAAGCCTTCGTAGATAGCTGCAGATTTCATAAAAAGATTGCTGGTCCAGTCCTTTTTGAGGGCATTGATATTAGTGTTTTAATTAATGACGAAATTTCTGAAGGTTTTTTTAGTTTAAAGTTCTTTGATAACATTCTTTATTATTATAAAGCCAAGGCCCTGGCTTCTCATTTGGATATTAAAAGATATATTTATACATTTGAGAATTATGCATTGGAAAAGATGTGTATTGCTGCGCTTCGAGAACGTAACTCTGGTATTGATATCGTAGGTTTTCAACATGCGTTTATTGCGAGAAATAGTTTTAAATATTTTTTAGGTGAAGGAGAAATAGAACTTGTACCAAAGCCCGATCGAATTATTACCATGGGCCAAGTCACTCGAAGGATTCTAGCCTCTAAGGGATGGAAAGACGCCTTGTTAACGACAGGCTGTGCTTTAAGACAGGCAAAAACGTTATCTCAAAGTCCTGTTGTCTATGGTGTTCATCGGACCATCTTGGTTGTTTTTCCCATGATGTTTCAAGAGTCGGTTGAAATATTGCGTTTTTTATATGATGCTAATTTTAAAGATTATCCATATTCTGTAATATTACGATTTCATCCACAAACGCAGGTTGATAAAGTTCTTTTAGCTCTACCTTGTTTGCCTAAGAATTTCGTAATCTCTAAGAATTCTCTGGCAGAGGATTTACAGGATACAGGCATAGTTTTATACACAGTTTCTACGGTGGCCATTGAGGCATTGATGGTTGGTTTACCCGTCATTTATTTAAATTTAAATCCATTGCTGAATTTAGATCCATTATTTGAATGGGAACAATTAAAGGCAGTTGTGAGTGTCCCTAAAGAATTGCAGCCAGCTATCGAGCGACTTACAAATCTTGATAAAACAGACTATCAAAAGCAATATGAATCTTCAAAAATGTACATTAAAGATTATTTTTATCCTGTAACGAAAAGTTGTTTAAATATTTTTAGTCAATAGAAGGGATTATTTATGAAAATTTTGTTAACTGGTGCTTCAGGTATGTTAGCAGCGGAGGTGGTTCCTGAGTTGGTTCGTCAAAAGAATGAAGTCATTACCACAGACCTCAATCCTCGTGCTACTAACGTTGAAAAGTTAGATATTACTGATCTTAAGGAGGTCATGCGTTTGGCTGAAAAACATAAGCCTGATTATATTTTTCATTTAGGGGCTGAAACAAATGTTGATTTATGTGAGAAGAATCCAGACCATGCTTATCGTGTCAATACTTTTGGAACAGAAAATATTGCTTTAGTTGCCCAGAAATTAGATATCCCATTGGTTTATGTCAGTACAGTAGGGGTATTTTATGGAGATAAACGTGAGCCGTATACGGAATTCGATTTGCCTCGTCCTAAGAATGTTTATGGAGACAGTAAACTGCAAGGAGAAATTATTGTGGAGCGTTTATTGTCTAAATATTTTATCGTCAGAGCAGGCTGGATGGTAGGAGGCTGGGAGATAGATAAGAAATTTGTATTCAAGATAGTCCAACAAGTTAAAGAAGGCAAGACTGAAATCCTGGCAGTTAATGATAAATGGGGAAGTCCAACATTTACTCGAGATTTTGCCAAAAATCTTTGGCCTTTGGTACAAACACAGCGTTGGGGGTTGTATCACATGACTAATCAGGGGATGGGATCTCGTTTTGACATGGCTTGCAAGGTCGTTGAATTTATGGGCGCCGCACAGAAAATAAAAGTGACTCCCGTGAATTCTGCTTATTTCCCTCTACCTGCGGCTCGCGCTGATTCTGAAACAGTGCGTAATTATAAGTTAGATTTATTAGGTTTAAATCTGATGCCTCATTGGGAAGAATCATTACGCAATTATATTGTAGAAAATATTAAAAAAGTTTAAGGGAAACATGTGAGTTTACCTTTAGTCAGTGTCATTATTCCAGCTTATAATAAAGCTGAATATACCTCTCGTGCAGTTGAAAGCGTGTTAAATCAGACCTATCAGCCATTAGAAATTATTGTGGTTGATGACGGTTCAACAGATCACACCGCAGATGTTTTGTCTGTGTTCTCCCCAAAGATTAAGTACATTCGTAAGACCAATGGCGGGGCTTGCTCTGCTCGCAACGAAGGAATCCGTGCAAGCACAGGCAAATACATTGCTTTTCTTGATTGTGATGATTTGTATGACCCCTTAAAAATCAAATTATCTGTTGATCATTTAGAAGAGAATCCTTCCTTAGGATTTGTTCATACTGCAGCTGAGTTTATTGATGAGTCTGATCATGCCGTGGGTTTTTATGATCATTCCCACAGTCGTTGTGGGGTTGTAACACCTGAAAGTTTGCTCTTAGGCAACCATGTTTGTAATTCAACGGTTGTGGTGCGTCAGGAAGTTTTAAAGAAAGCAGGCTTCTTTGATGAAACTATCTTTACGCCAGGTGACTGGGATATGTGGATCCGTTTCGCCTTAGTTTCGCCTGGAGGATATATATCTCAGCCCTTAACTAAATATCGAGTCATTGATAATTATGTGTTTAATCGTTTGGAACAAGCACTGCGGGAAGAATTATATGTCATTCAAAAATGTTTCTCTGGGAATTCATTGAGTGCTGGGTTGCGTCGAAGGGTTCTATCCAATTATCATTTACGATTTGCTTTATGTTATTTTATTAAGGATCAAAAAAATCTTTATTGGGAAAATGTGAGATTAGCTTTGAAATATTATTTATTTAACTTTAAAGCATGGGGCGTTATAGGAGCATCTTTGTTAATGCCTGTTCGTTTAAAAGATTTGTTATATAGACGCATTGTCCGTATGAAGCAGAAAAATTCGTGAGAAATCCCAACATACATATGTCAAAACATAAGTCAGCTAAGATTTTAGTCTGTGGAGTTTTGCCTCCTCCTTATTTTGGTCATAGCATGCTTTACGAAATGCTAATGAAATCATCTTTGCCTTCCATTTTTGATGTTAAGTTTCTTAATATGCATTTTTGGTCATATGAGACTAACAATCAAGTCACAGGAAGTAAATTGTTGAAGTTATTGAAATATTATTCTCATTTCATATTATTGATCGCATCTTTTCGTCCCACATATATTCTTTATAATATAAGTTTTTATAAAATGCCTTTTTTGAAAGATTTTCTTTTTTGTGCCACTGGTATTCTTTTGGGACGCCGGGTTATCATTCATGATCATGGCCAATATGTTCAGGAACTCTATCATTCACTGCCTGGATGGCAGAAAAGAATGCTCCGTTGGATGCTTAAGCATGCAGCAGGAAGTATTGTGATGGGAGAAAGTGTTCGCCCCGTATATCAGGGCCTTATGGATAATTCCAAAATTTTTGTTGTGCCTGGAGTTGTTGAAGATACTAAGAATTTAGATATTAAGCCCGATAGAACAACAGAAAACTCTTTAAATATCCTATATTTTTCGCATATGAGTCAATCCAAAGGTGTCTTTATTGCTTTTGATGCTCTGGCTTTAGTTCTTCAAACCAATCGATCAGTTAAGGTGACTTTTGGTGGGCCTATGCAAAGTAAGGAAGTTGCCTCTCGTCTAGAACAATTGCAAAAAGAGTATCCAGACAGGGTTCGTTATTTAGGTTATATTGAAGATGTAAATAAAAGAACTGCCATTTTTCGAGGCGCTGATATTTTTATTTTTCCCACTTTAAGAGACGTTTTTGGCTTAGTTCTTTTGCATGCTATGGCCGAAGGTAAGGCCATTGTGGCATCTCGAGAAGGAACGATTCCAGAGATAGTAATGGATGGGAAAACGGGGTTTCTTTGTGAGAAAGGGAAATTTGAAGATTTTGCAAAGAAAATTCTTGAGCTTTTATCTGATTCTAATTTGAGAAATGAGTTTTCTTTAGCAGCGCGAAAGCGTTTTGAATCCGTTTATTGTTTGGAACATTATGGGAAACAAATGGTTGAAGCATTTAAATATTTTTCCATCATTAAGAAATAGGCAGTTTAAAGAATGTTAGAAACTATATCACTATTAGGAGTCAAGGTAAGCAGGGTCAATCTCCAATCTGCTTGTAGACAAATTCTTCAATGGGTCTCTGAGAGGAACTCTACTTATGTGTGCATTGCGCCAGTTTCGACACTCGTTGATGCTAACAGAGACCCCAATTATGCTAAGGTGATTAATGCGGCAGGGATGGTAACCCCTGATGGCATGCCTGTTGTGTGGTTAGCCAAAATCAAAGGATGCAGCCATATTTCTCGCACTTATGGTCCAGATTTAATGAGGTTGGTTTGTAAAGAAGGTCAAGATAAAGGGTTGCGACATTTTTTCTATGGCAGTTCTGCCGAGACATTGGTACAATTGCAAACTTGTTTAAGGGATATGTATCCTAAAATTGAAATTGCAGGGGTTTATGCTCCTGGGTTTTATCCTCAAGCACAACAGGAAAGTGATCAAGTGTTAAGTTTGATTAATGAGTCCCGCGCAGATGTCCTTTGGGTGGGAATAGGCTCTCCAAAACAAGATTTTTGGATGAGTATCAACAGACCGCTCCTTAATGTTCCTGTTATCATGGGTGCTGGGGCAGCATTTGATTTTCTCTCTGGAGAAAAACCTCAGGCTCCCTTGTGGATGCAAAGAAGTGGTTTGGAGTGGCTGTTTCGTCTTTGTTGTGAGCCAAAACGTTTATGGCGTCGATATTTAATCGGAAACACTTTGTTTCTATTTTATTTAATTAGAGATCTGTTCAAAAAAAATGATACGCCCTAATTCTTTTCAGGTAAGTTTAATTCGCCTTGTTTACATCCTTTTTGACATTATTTCAATCACGTTAGCTTTTTATATTGCTTGTTTATTAAGACCTCAAACCCTTCCATTTCAAGCTAATTGGGAGGGTTTTTTCTTAAGTCCTCAAAATCCATATCATTTGATCTACATCTTGTGGTTGGTAGTCATTTTATTCTTTAATCAAGTCCACAATCTGTATCAAACACGTCGCGAACGTTTAGAAAGTGTTGAGGTTTGGGAGATTATTAAGTCAGTCTTGAGCGCATCGTTTGTTTTTATCGTCTCGAGCTATATTTTAAAGGTCCCTGATTTTCCTCGCAGTATTGTGATTATAAGCGATGTCCTTTTGGTCATATTTTTGTCATTGTGGCGAATCCTCAAGAAAACACTAGTCGATTATTTAGTTACCAGAGGGTATAACAATTTTAATACGATCATTATTGGTGCTGGCAAGATTGGAAGACTTCTAGAAAAAGAAATTCAATACCGTCCAGGTCTGGGATTAAAAGTTGTCGGGTTTTTGGATGATTTCAAGAATGTTAAAAATAATGAAGAGCAAATATTAGGTAACATTAAAGACTTTGCAGACATTGCACGAAAACATTTTATTAATATAGTGTTCGTGACCATTCACCCAGATGATCGGATGCTATTAGATATTTTGGAAAAATCAAAAGAATTGGGGATAGCTGTTCGTGTCATTCCTCAAGGCTTTGAATGGATGACCAGAGATGTGCAGCGCTACAACATAGGGTTAATTCCTGTATTGGAATATACCCATATTGAAATCAATTATCGTCATAAAACAAAAAGAATATTCGACTTTGTATTGTCTTTATTTGGATTTATCCTTTTACTGCCGGTTTTTATTTTTATTGCCGTGTGGCTAAAGATTGATAGTTCAGGTCCTGCTATTTATAGTTCTAAACGTTACGGAAAAGACGGTAAGATATTTAATATGTATAAATTTAGAAGCATGGTCGTAAATGCTGACGATTTGCTTGAGGACTTGAAAAACAAAAATGAAGTGGATGGTCCTATTTTTAAAATTAGAAGAGATCCTCGAGTCACTCGCGTGGGGGCAATTCTTCGTCGATATAGTTTAGATGAACTTCCTCAAATCATTAATGTTATTAAAGGCGATATGAGTTTAGTTGGGCCTAGACCTTTACCCATTGAACAAATAGAGAAAGAAGACATCCGACAACTAAAAAGACTGCATATTAAACCTGGAATTACCGGATTATGGCAGATTCGAGGACGAAGCGATGTTTCTTTTGAGCGATTCTTAAGATGGGATATTTGGTACATTAACAATTGGTCTTTTGGTCTTGATTTGTATATTCTATTTCAAACTTTGCCGGTCGTTATCAAAGGAAAAGGAGCCTATTGATGATTAAACGTAAGAAAGCTTTAATTACTGGAATCACGGGTCAAGATGGCTCATATCTAGCAGAGTTTTTAATTAAAAAAGGCTATAGCGTCTATGGCGTTATCCGTCGAGCTAGTAGTTTTAATACACAGCGTATCGATCATTTGTATCAAGATCCGCATGATAAAGATCGTCGATTAACTTTGGTGTATGGTGATCTAAACGATGCAAGTTCTCTAAACACAATCATTAAGACCGTAAGCCCTGATGAGATATATAATTTAGGCGCACAAAGTCATGTGAGAGTATCTTTTGATGTTCCTGAGTATACTGCGGAAATTACAGGCCTTGGTACGATTCGTCTTCTAGAAGCCATTCGTGAAACAGGTGTTAAAACCAAATTTTATCAGGCTTCAAGCTCCGAATTATACGGAAAAGTCCTGGAAACTCCTCAAACTGAAAAGACACCTTTTTATCCGAGAAGTCCTTATGCAGCAGCCAAGATTTATTCCTATTGGATCACCGTCAATTATCGTGAAGCTTACAATATGTTTGCCTGCAATGGTATTTTGTTTAATCATGAATCACCAAGACGTGGCGAAACATTTGTTACGCGTAAAATTACTATGGCCTTGGCTAAAATTAAATTTGGATTACAAAAGAAGCTTTATTTAGGTAATCTTGATGCTAAACGTGACTGGGGTTTTGCAGGAGACTATGTGGAGGCCATGTGGCTTATGCTTCAACAGCCTAAGGCAGATGACTTTGTCATTTCAACGGGAGAAACCCATTCGGTTAAAGAATTCCTTCATGAAGCTTTCGGTTATGCCAAATTGGATTGGAAGAAGTATGTTGCCATCGATAAACGATATTTTCGTCCCACGGAAGTCGATTTGCTTTTAGGAGACAGTTCCAAAGCCCGTCGTGTCTTGAAATGGAAACCAAAGGTCAATTTTAGTCAGCTTGTTAAAATGATGGTTGATGCTGATATGGAATTGGTTAAAAAGACAATGTATGGATTGAAAGGCAAAGCATGAGTTTCTGGTCTAAGAAAAAAGTCATTGTTACAGGTGGGGCAGGCTTTTTAGGCAGGGTTGTAGTTGAGCAGCTCAAAGCCAAAGGCTGTAAGCACATTATTGTTCCTAGAAGCAAAGAATTTGATTTAAGAAAGACTTCCGCCATTCGAAAATTGTATAAACAAGTCAAGCCTGACATGGTTTTGCATTTGGCTGCTGTTGTCGGAGGAATTGGTGCCAATCGAGACAATCCAGGGAAGTTTTTCTATGATAATTTGATCATGGGAGTTGAGTTGATTGAGCAGGCCCGCCAATTGAGTATCCCTAAACTGGTAGCTGTAGGTACCATTTGTGCTTATCCCAAGTTTACTCCTGTGCCTTTTAAGGAAGATCATTTATGGGATGGATATCCTGAGGAAACGAACGCTCCTTATGGAATTGCCAAGAAAGCTCTGTTAGTCCAATCGCAATCCTACCGCCAGCAATATGGTTTTAATTCCATTTATCTACTGCCTGTTAATCTCTATGGACCAGCAGATAATTTCGACTTACACAGCTCCCATGTGATTCCAGCCCTTATTCGTAAATGCGTGGAAGCTAAACGTGCCAAAGCCAGCTCTATTACTGTTTGGGGTACAGGTAAAGCAACCCGTGAGTTTTTATATGTAGATGATGCAGCCAGGGGAATTTTATTGGCAGCTGAGAAATACAATAGTTCTGAGCCAGTCAATCTAGGGGCTGGATTTGAGATTTCCATCAAGGATTTAGTGCATTTGATCGTCAAATTGACTGGTTTTAAAGGCGAAATCATCTGGGATGCCTCAAAACCCGACGGACAGCCAAGGCGTTCGTTGGATACGACAAGAGCTCAAAAGGAGTTTGGATTCAAGGCCAAGGTTGGTTTTGAACAGGGTTTGAAGAAAACGATCCTGTGGTATGAACGTAATTCTCGAGTTTGACAAAAGGGTCATATTGGCTATAATAACGCCTTTACTGACCCAACCTAAGAAGGGGATTTATGAATAAAAAGACAATTAAAGATGTAAGTATTCAAGGTAAAAAAGTCATTATCCGGGTCGATTTTAACGTCCCTTTAAATGAAAAATTTGCCATCACAGATGATCGCCGTATCCAAGGCGCATTACCTACCATTCAATATGCTTTAAAAGCAGGTGCTTCCAAAGTTATCCTCATGAGTCATTTGGGCCGTCCCAAGGGCACAGGTTTTGAAACAGAATTCAGCCTCAAACCAGTTGTTGCCCGTTTAGAAGAATTATTAAAAGAAAAAGTCGCGTTTTTAAATGATTGTGTCGGAGACACGGTTAAAGGAGCCATTGCTTCTTCCAAAGAACGCGTTGTGTTGCTTGAAAACTTACGTTTCCACAAGGAAGAAGAAAAGAATGATCCAGCCTTTGCCAAAGATCTAGCTTCCTTAGCTGATGTTTATGTAAATGATGCATTTGGTACAGCCCATCGCGCTCATGCATCCACTGCCGGCATTACAGCATATCTTCCCTCTGTCGCTGGTTTGTTAATTGAGAAAGAACTTGAATACTTAGGAAGTGCTATCAATAATCCAAAACGTCCTTTAGTTGTCATCTTAGGTGGCGCTAAAGTCTCTGATAAAATCGAACTCATCAAGAATTTAATTCCTAAGGCCAACAGCATTATCATTGGCGGTGGAATGGCTTACACCTTCCTTAAAGCTCAAGGCATTGAAATTGGTAATTCCAAGCTTGAGAAAGACAAGGTTGATATGGCCCGTGATTTGATGGAACAAGCCAAGAAAGCGGGCGTTGAGCTTGCTTTAACAACGGACTTCGTGATCACTCAATCTTTTATGAGCGATGATTGCAAAATTGCTGATGCGATTCCGGTCGGCTGGGAAAGTTTAGATATCGGCCCTAAAACACGTGAACGCTATAAGCAAATCCTGTCAACTGCCAAGACAATCGTATGGAATGGTCCTTTAGGTGTGTTTGAACGTGAAGCCTATGCCAAGGGAACCAGATTCATAGCCGATTATTTAGCAAGTTTGACTGGTGTCACGACGATCATAGGCGGTGGAGATTCCGCAGCCGCAGTCGCTAAATTTGGTTTAGAAGATAAGATGACATTCATTTCAACCGGTGGCGGCGCTTCATTAGAATTCTTAGAAGGTAAAAATTTACCAGGAATTGCTGCTTTAAACGATAAATAAGGAAATTATGCGTAAAACCATCATTGCAGGAAATTGGAAATTAAATAAAACACCTCGTGAAGCATTAGCCTTGGCCAATGAATTAAAGCGTGAAGTTTTGGATGTTCAAGGCGTAGATATTGTCATTTGTCCTCCTTTTACAGCTTTAGATATTGTCAATGAGGCGATTTTGGAAACAAATATCGCTTTAGGGGCTCAAAATATCTATTGGCAAGACAGTGGTGCTTTCACAGGCGAAATTTCCGCTCCTATGATTAAAGATTTGGGTGCTACATATGTGATCGTGGGGCACAGCGAACGCCGCCAATTCTTTGGTGAAACCAATGAAACAGTTGCTAAGCGTATCCGTGCTGCTTTAACGCATGGATTAACTCCAATTGTTTGTGTCGGTGAGAATTTGGCTGAACGTGAGTCTAACAAGACATTTGATGTGATCAAGAATCATTGCGAAGGGTCCTTAGCTGGTCTAACAGCGGATGAAATGACAAAATTAGTCATTGCCTATGAACCAGTTTGGGCAATTGGAACAGGTAAGACGGCAACTCCAGAGCAAGCGCAAGAAGTTCATGCTTATATTCGCGGCTTATTAGAAAAAATGTTTAATAAAGAAGTAGCTCAATCTGTTCGTATTCAATATGGTGGTTCCGTGACCCCAGAAAACATCAGTATTTTAATTGCCAAGCCTGATATTGATGGGGCTTTGGTTGGAGGAGCAAGTTTAAAAGCTCCATCTTTTGCGGCTATTGTAAAATCTGCCCGAAAATAACTTAAGGAGAAGTAAATGATGGGATTTATTATATTTATTCATGTTTTAGTTTGCGTGTTACTCATTATCACCATTTTAATGCAAGCAGGTCGTGGTGGTGGTCTAGCTGAAAGCTTTTCTTCTGCAGAATCCATGTTTGGCACACAAACTAATTCATTCATGGTTCGATTTTCTACAATCTTGGCTGTTGTTTTCTTTAGTACATCCTTATTCTTAGCGGTCAATGCTTCTAAAGGACATAAATCTTTGATGAAAAATGCTAAATTGCCCGCAGCCACCGCTGCCGCGGCTAAGCCCGAGGAACCCACAGTCAAAGTAAGTGTTCCAATGCCTTTGACTGAAAATAAGCCAGTAGTAAAACAAGAACCAACAGAAGCTCCAACACCGGTTGCTGTTAACACAACCAAACAATAACTTTTGGTAAAGACTTCTATCAAATTCTTTGTCGCTGTTGTAGTGCTATTCACCTTCTTTTTGGGTGATGCCCGAGCACAAGAAAACCTTTATGGCGGCCAAATTGTTCTATCCACTTCATCTGATCCTAAAACATTCAACACGATTGTCTCTTCAGAATCATCCAGCTCATTAGTTACAGGAATTTTATTCGAAGGATTAACGAGCGAAGACCCATTCACATTAAAGACCATTCCTAATTTGGCCCGAAGTTGGGAAGTTTCCCCTGATGGTTTGACATGGACCTTTTATTTAAGGCAGGACGTTCAATGGTTTGATGGCAAACATCTTACTGCAGATGATGTGGTCTTTACATTTAAAGATTTGATTTATAACCCTCAAGTTCCAAGCTCATCTAAGGATATTTTTACCCTTGAAGGTAAAACCTTTGAAGTCACAAAGATTGATGACTACACAGTTGCCTTTAAGCTTCCTCAAAAGTTTGCTCCTTTTTTAAGAAGTATGTCTCAATCTATTTTACCTAAACATGCACTAGAAAAGAATGTCAAAGAAGGTAAGTTCGCATTTACATGGGGCATTAATACTAAACCCCACGAGATTATAGGAACTGGTCCTTTTTATTTGGATGAATATCGTCCTGGCGAACGTTTAGTCTTTAAAAGAAATCCTTTGTATTGGAAGAGATCTGCAAAAGGCGAACAACTGCCTTATTTAAATAAAATTATCTATCTTATTATTCCCGATGAAGATGCATCATTACTTAAATTTATTGATGGAGAATTAGATTCGATTGGAGTCAGCGGCCAGAATTATCCTTTACTTAAACCATTAGAAGTTAAGAAAAATTTTAAAATTATAGAATCTGGCGCGGGTTTTGGAAGCAGTTTCATTGCTTTTAATCAGAATCCAGGGGTAAATCCTAAGACGGGAAAACCGTTCATGGATCCTCTGAAGCGTTCTTGGTTTGAAAATGTACATTTTAGACAGGCAGTTGCCATGGCTATCGATAAACCCAAGATCATTCAGATTCTTTTTAATGAATTGGGCTACCCTCAAGATGGACCCATGAGTCCCTCTAGTGGATTCTTCTATAATCCAAAGGTCAAAACATATGCTTATGATTTAGCCCAAGCAAAAAAGACATTGCAGGAGGGTGGTTTTGCTGCGAAAGAAGGAGTTCTCTATGATCAAAAAGGCAATCGTGTGGAATTTAATTTGTATACAGCTGCAAGTCAACAGCACAGTGAAAATGTCCAAATGGCTTATATGATTCGTTCTGATTTAGAGAAACTTGGGATTAAAGTGAACTTTGTCTCACTTGAATTTAATGCCCTTGTCAGCAAATTGATGGCAAGCTTTGAGTGGGACAGTGTCATTATCAGTTTAACCGGGGGAGTAGAGCCGCATTTTGGCAAGAATGTCTGGGCTTCATCCGGCCAATTGCATCTGTGGAACCCCAAACAAAAAACACCTGCAACCCCTTGGGAGAAACGTTTGGATGAGATTTATAATCAGGCAGCAGGCGAACTAGATGAAACCAAACGCAAAGTCCTTTACGACGAATTCCAAACCATCGCAACTCAGGAACTACCTTTGATTTATACTGTTCTAAACGCCAATATCTATGCTGTACGAAACCGTTTCGGAAACCTCAAACCTTCTGCCTATGCCGGGGCGTTTCATAATATTGAAGAGATTTATATTAAGAAATAATAAAGAAATCGCTTTCCCAAAAACCCTTCCAAGCCCTTGTTTTGCCTCATATATAGTCTAGACTTTATAGTAAGACTATGAGAAACCCCATATCTTCTAAATACTGGCAAAAGGCCATGAGTTTATTCGTCATTGTGACCTTTATTTTGACGAATTTTAATATGCCTTTGGCTCAAGCAGATGTAGAGACGCAAAATCTTGCGTCTCTACATTTACCCAAACCAGGGGTCATGGTTCATCTAAGCCCTCCTATGAATCCTCCAATGTTAAAGGGGATTAAGGTTAATCCAGATCATCCGTTTCGCTTTGAATTCATATTAGATCGTGGTGATGGTGTACGTCATTCTGAGCAGAGCGAAGAATCTAAAAAGAACATAGATCCTTCGTCGTTGAAAAGCACTCCTCAGGATGACAAAGTGTTAAAAGACGATGCCAATAGATTAATCAAATATTTCCTCGCCTCATTAACAATACCCGAGCGTGACCTATGGGTAAACCTAAGCCCCTATGAAAAGAACCGTATAGTTCCTGAGAGCTTTGGGAAAACAGAGATGGGCCGAGATCTACTAGCCCAGGACTACATGCTCAAACAGATCACCTCCAGCCTTATCTATCCAGAAGATGAGATAGGAAAGAGATTCTGGAAGAGGATCTATGAAGAATCTTCCAGGAAATATGGCACAACCAATATTCCAGTCAATACATTCAACAAGGTCTGGATAGTTCCTGAGAAGGCAGTGGTGTATGAAAATGCAAAGGCAGGAACAGCCTATGTGGTTGAATCCAGGTTGAAGGTGATGTTGGAGGAGGATTACGTATCGTTGGAGAAACACAAAGTCATCCTGAGCGCAGCGAAGGATCTCAAAAGAGATTCTTCGTCACTGAAAAGCGTTCCTCAAAATGACGCAAGTGGTATTGGATCCCAAATCATCCGCGAAATCGTCATCCCCGAATTAACCAAAGAAATCAACGAAAACCAAAACTTCGCCCAACTGAGACAGGTCTACAATTCATTGATCCTTGCAACGTGGTACAAGAAGAAGATCAAAGATAGCATTCTATCTCGAGTCTATGCGGATAAAAGCAAGGTCTCAGGCATTGATATCAATGATCCATCTCAGAAAGACAAGATCTACCAGCAATATCTTCAAGCCTTCAAGAAGGGCGTATACAACTATATCAAAGAAGAGATAGATCCAGCGACTCAGCAGCCCACTCCACGTAAATATTTCTCGGGTGGTATGAATATGACAGATTTTGCTCAGATGGCATTAACGATTGAACAGAAAATTGATACTGCCATGTTAAAAGAAGATGGACTAATGAGAATATCTGCTGATTTGGCTATGGAAAGTAATGATGTCATGTTTACTTTTGTAGGGTTAGCAAAAGTATTAAGAAGTAGTGTGAGAATATGGAAGGAATTTAAAGAAGAGCTTGGGGAGGCATCTCAGCACGAGGGTGATGCTAAAGAAATAACTGTTAAAGGAGAGAAGTTTACCTTAATCAAGAGATTATCAGGTACGAATTTTGTTTTTACCTTAAGTAGATCAGAGTTTATGCAATTAGCTAATTTAAAAGGATGGTCAGTTATTCAAGAATTCCCGGAGAAAGATGATGATGATATTTTAATCTCTGCTTACGGTTTTGATGGGATGTTAAGAGGAGGAGAGAAAATATGGAAAGAATTTAAAGAAAAAGTTGGAGAGGCATCTCAGCATGATGGTAATAATAAAGAAATTATCATCCAAGGAGAAAAATTTACATTGATCAAGAAATTGGCCGGTACAAATTTTGTTTTTACCTTAAGTAGATCAGAGTTTATGCGATTAGCTAATTTAAAAGGATGGCCAATTCTCCAAGAACTTCCTGAGGTTTCAGATGATGAGGCGATATTTTCACCTAAAGGTTTTGCTGCAGTAATTAAAAATGGGGGAAGAATATGGAAAGAATTTAAAGAAGAAATTGGGGGAGCATCTCAGCACGAGGGTGATACTAAAGAAATAACCATTCAAGGAGAGAAATTTACATTAATTAAAAAACGTTCCGCTTACCGTATTGTCTTTACTTTACGTAAATTAGATTTTATACGATTGGCTAATTTAAAGGGGTGGACAATCATTTTAGATATTCCTAAAGTCACAGATGATGATGTGGTTTTTTCTTATGCGGGTTTCTCTGAGAGATTGACAGGAGGGCGGGTAATATGGCAAGAATTTAAAGAAGAAGTCGGAGAGGTATCTGAGCATGAGAATGGTGTTAAAGTAATAGCTGTCCAGGGAGAGAAATTTAACCTAACCAAGAAGAATTCAAAAGGTGAGGTTGTTTTTACTATAGGTATGTCAGAATTTAGGCGATTAGCTTTATTAAAGAAATGGGCTTTTATAGAAAAATTACTTTCGGTGTCCGATAATGATACGGTTTTCTCGGTCAAAGGTTTTGGTAAAGTTTTAATTAATGGATCTAATATTTGGACAAAATTCAAGAGTCAAGTAGGGGAGGCGGCAGAGCATGAAGGTAATGAAAAAGAAATAAAGATAAAAGGAGAAACATTTAGATTAATTAAGAAACGAATTTCAAATAAAACAGTTTTTACCCTAAGCACATTAGATTTCAGAAGATTAGCAGAACTTGAAGGATGGAAATTCCAAGAGATTTTGCCTGCAATAGAATCTGTCGATGTTGCTTTTTCAGGACATGGTTTTGATGAAGTGATTGTAAGTGGACATCAAAAATGGGATAAATTTCAACCAGAGGTAGGAGAAGCTTCCAATTGGCCAGAAAAAACAAAAAAATACCAGTACAAGGGACAAGAATTTACTTTAATAAAGAAAACATCTAATACAAAGACTCTTTTTACATTAAAAAGGTCAGAGTTTCAAAGATTAGCGGAACTTAAAGAATGGGATTATAGAGAAGAATTGCCATTGATGGATACTGACGATGTATCTTTCTCTCCAAGTGGATTTTTTGCACTACTTATTAATGGAGATAGATTATGGGATGAATTTAAAAAAGACATTGGAGATGCTAGAAAACATAAGGAATCGACCAAGGACATAGAAGTCAATACAGAGAAATTCATATTAATCAAAAAGAGAAATCAAAATAGAGCCATAGTTTTTACTTTAAAAAGAGATCAATTTAATAAATTGGCAGAGCTTAAAGGTTGGCAATTTAAAGTAGATCTTCCTAAAATCGATGAAAATGATGTGCCTTTTACAATTACTGGGTTTGCCAAAATTTTAATAGGTGGAGATGCTATTTATGAAAAAATTTCAAGTACAGAGAAATGGTTGGATGACCCAGGAGATGAGGTTAAAGATTTTGTAGTTAAGGATCAAACTTTTAAGTTAATAAAAAAGCAATCTGAGGCAGGAGGACATTTCTTTTATACATTAACTATGAGCGATTTTCAGAAAATTGTTGAATTAAATGGATGGGAATTCAGAGGAAGTTTGGCTGACATAGATGAAGATGATGTGTTTCTAACACACGCATATTTTACTAAGACGTTCGTAGGTGGAAGCAGAATACTCAATCAGCTCCTGGAACAAGTAGTTTTAGCTAAAGAAGGAAAAGGTAATATCACAGAGATAGAAGTTAAAGGACAAAAGTTTAAATTGGTTAGAAAACAATCTAGTGGAAATATTATTTATACGCTCAAAGAAAAAGAACTTAAATTATTAATGGAATTAAGTGGATGGAAATTAAAGGCCAATGAAGTAAAGCCTCAAAAAGTTAAAGAAGTCATTGAAGATAAAATACAAAATCTTTTATCAGGCCATTTACAAAC
Organism: Candidatus Omnitrophota bacterium; assembly: GCA_044225175.1. Lineage (GTDB taxonomy): Bacteria > Omnitrophota > Gorgyraeia > Zapsychrales > Fredricksoniimonadaceae > JACQCF01. Next base: position 583,935 of record JBGAJA010000002.1, read on the forward strand.
CCTAGCCACTCGTTATTCTCTCAATCTAAAAACAATAATCTGGGGCCTTTTAGGAGCTCGCATTCAAGGAGCTTATGACCGTCAAGAGCTTGAGAAGATCATTAATCAGCAAATATTAAGTTTTGTTATCAATGATGATGAAGATGTACAGAGTTTAGGGTCCGCAACAGGAGATGAGACTTCAACAAGCCAACCAATGATTTTTGAACCAACAGCGATTACTCAAGATGAGATTTCAACTTTAGCTTCCAATATTGAAGAGGAGTTAAAAAGAGAAGATATTGATGCTGGAATTAAAGAATTAGTAAGAAAACAAGCAGGGATCCTCTTTAGAAAATTAGAAGAGCAGTATTTCTTTAAACACTATTATAAAGATAAGCCGGATCAATTTATGGCACAGGAAGTTCAAGGTGCAATAGAGGGTATTTTAACTAAAGAAAGAAATTCTATTACGATTGAAGCATTGACTGAGGTTTTAAATGATGTCAAAGAGGCTGTTGCTCTTCAAGATAAGCTCCATTTAAATGGTTTAAGAGGAAAAACTAATCTTAATCTTTACCAGTTAATGGGAATTTTAAAGGCCGTTCAACTCAAGAAAGTGATTCTTGCTGATGAGATGGGCTTAGGGAAAACATTAGAGACATTAGGAACTTTTTTGGTTAGTGAAGCTAAGGAAATGCTTGTTGTGGCACCCAAGATTGTATTAAATCGCTGGATGGAGGATATTGCCAATCATACGGATATGGATCTTGAAGTTGTGATCCTTTCAGATACAGAGCCCACCATTCAAATTAAACAGAATTCAAAGATTGAAAAGAAAACTTTTAGAAATTCCCAAGAACGATATGAATATCTTGCCTCCGCTCGACCAAAATCAAATCGTAGGCGCATTATCCTCATGAATTATGATTTATTGCCCAATTTTAATAAATATCGAATTGAACGAGTTAAAGATCCAATCAAGGTAGACTTTTTGGCTCTTGATGAAATGCATTTGATAAAGAAGTTAGACACTCCGACTGCTGAAGCTGTGTATGGAGATGAAAATGGAAAAGGGGCAATTGAAGCGGAATATAAGATGCTCATTTCGGGAACTCCTTTGGAGAATAAGCCCTCTGATCTTTTGGGTCCCTTAAAGTTTATTTCTAGAGGTGGAACAAGTAGTGCAGAAAAAATGTTTGAATCTATGGATATACGCGACTTTTCCAAAATGTTTGCATCATCTAGACTAGAAACATTATCTTTATTGCACAGCTTTATTGCTGAGCGAATGATTCGACGATTAAAGGTAGAGGTTATGACAGGTCTGCCCGAGAAGGTTTACACCACTATTAAACTTGATCCTTTACACAGACAATTTAAGATGCCAGATGGCAAGGTTGTACACTTAACGGGTTCATATTCAAGACAGCTGGATCTTTATGAACATGCATTAAATGATCCAAAAGCGTTTGAACAACAGATTGTGAATGGCCACGCTCCAACTGAAACCCAAGATGAAGAAACCGGTCTTTCAAACGCGGTTTCAGCAACCCAGCTTATTCGTATGGAACAAGCAGCGTTAGACCCATCCATATTTGAAGAGGGCGTTGATTCAATTAAGATTGATGCGCTTAAATTATTGGTTGAAGATCGACTCAAGCAAAATAAATCTGTGATTATTTCGACTAAATACAAGACAGTAGCTAAGCGTCTCGAAGATATTTTAAAGAAAATTTATGGAAAAGATAGTGTGGCCTATTTAGATGGGGATGTAGAAGATCGGCAAGCTGAATTAGACCATTTCCAGGACAAACAGGCTAGAATTCTGCTTATGACTGAAGTAGGAACTTTAGGTATTGAGGCTACTCAAGCTGATTCGATTATTTTGATGAATATGCCTTGGAAACAATCATCTTTTGATCAATTAATTGACCGCGCCCATAGGCGTGATCCTGTACGTAATTATCCAGGGAAAAAACTAGAGATCATAAACTTGGAGTTTGATGTTCCTGTATCCATTGACCATTTAAAGGCCAGAGTCATTCGATTAAAAAGCATTCTTTCTGAAATGATCGTTAATGGAAACCCCTCACCAGAGATTCTCAAAGCCTTTAAAGATAATGATGTTGATATTATGCCTGAGATTTTAAAACATGGTGATGAACATCAGATCAAATGGGATAATTTCGAAAAGAGTAAGATCCAAGAGTTACTGTCGCTCTTAGGGCGTATCTTGCATACGAAGGATCCCGAAAGACAAAAAGAACTTTGGAATAAAGCCGCTGAGATTTACTTCTTGATCCTGCAACATAAAGGGTCTTATTTTGCCAATTTAGCTAATCTTGGAATTTTAAGTGGGGAAAGTTTTCCTGAATTAAAGGGAAGGATTTTAAAGACGTTAGATTTAGGGTCTGGGCCATCTACTTTGTATCGAGCTTATAAGCATCAACGGGATCATTTTAAAGGGCGAGGCTTAGAGTTGGATATTACAGATTATGATGTGAGCCCTCAGATGCTTCAGTTTGGTGAACACCGACCTGGACAACAGATTATGGGAGGCTTTGATCAGTTGGCTGAGGCTTTTAAGAACGGGGAAGGAAGTTTTGATTTAGTGAATCTGTCGTTTGCTCTTCGTTATACCTCACATCCCTCTGAACTGATTAGGCAAGTGCGTCGTGTGTTGAAAGAAGGAGGTGTTTTTACAATTATTCTTTCAAATAATAATGAAGTCCCTCCGCAATTTTATCAAGCTCTCCAGAGGGCTGGATTTGATTTAAAGGTAGCTCAAGGGGCTAAGCTAGAATCCATGTTAGATGATGAAACATATCAAAAAATAAAAGCTGAACATGGAGGAGAAATTGCTGATGATTTGGCCGAGAATGTCCGAGGACAGTTTACCTATCTTGTAGTTAAGAAAACAGGCTCTATTGTTGGCGAGATCAAGGATGAAGATTTTAGACTGATGGTGGAACGTCCCCAAATGAATGCTGAAAAAGTCGAGAAATTAGTCAATAGCTCTTCTGAAGCGAAAGAAAAATTTATTCCACATGAAGCCATTGTGGATGGAAGAGTTGTATATTACTCAGATATTTTTGATAAAGAAGAGGAAATCCAGACAGTACAAATTAGTTCTTCTACAGAAGGTGGAACAGAAGATACTTCTATCAAATTACCTCGAATAATTACCAAATCTTTGGCTCGTATTGGTGAACTTAGTCAAAGATGGCAGCGTTTACGTTTATTTAATGATAAACGTTCAGGGATTGTTCAAAAGAATATTTCAGAAGATGTTTTAACTGATTTGAAGAAATTAAAGTCGGTTGATTTTAAAAGTCTAAATGAACAAGAACGATTGGTGCTTCAAGAAAGACTAGAGGATATCTTAGAAACACCATTCTTTAGGCTTAATCCCAATGATCCTCAAAAATCTTCTCATCAAGAGATTATTAATTTACTGTTTGAACAGTTGGCTCAGAAGCCTGATCAAGCGATGAATAGTGAAATAAAAGATGAATTTATGTCTTCACTACAAGGTGAGTTGCCAGAAGAATTTGTTGACGATTCAGTTGAAAATTCAGTTTTTGAAAAATTAAAGGAAGATGGATTGTTTGTACATGGGACTGGACAGGACGCAGGTTTATTAAGAATGTTATCAATAATCATTGATAAAATGGTGCGTCCAGTGAATCACCGATCTATTTTTTATATACCGCCGATGGATATTCCTACAATTGCTAAAAATAATATGTATGGGCCTAATTATGTTGTAATTGATCCAAGAATATTTACAGACAGTGATTGTATTTCCGATGAGGCTTTTTATCCATATAGTAAGGGTAGGGTATTATTAAAAGCGCCATATAAATATATTAAATATTTTCTCGTGGCGAATAAAAGCACTAAAGAATTTATACAAAGAGCATTAGAAGAAGCAACAGAGATCGGGTTAATAGATCCAAAAGAATTAAAAGGAATTTCTAAAAAAGTTTTAACATATGCTGATTATTTAAAAAAGGGTGCAAATAATAAATCTAGACCAAAGAAACTAGAGGCTGATAATAAAACAGACACAGGTGGTATTGACTTAACCCCTGCTAATATTAATTTACAAACTCAAAGTAATGGCGGCAAGATTAACTTTAAGCTCGACCCTGCCATGCTCCAGCGTCTCCAAAACGCCCCTGGTTTTTATCCAGTCATTATCAATATCCAACCCATGACAGATATACGATTATTTCTTGGCTTAAAAGAGCAAGAAACTGTAGCGGCAGCTATTTGAGCAAACGTTCATACAATTTTGCATTCGGATTGCAAATTTGTAAGATCAATTACTAGATATGCAGAAGCATTGCCTGATGTTGAAGAGATTTATATCAAAAAAGATATAGGCTTGCTTGAGCTAAACTTGCGTGTTATATTTTTACTATGAGATCAAAAGTGATATCTTCAGATTTGAGGATTTTGGGAGGCGCTCCAGTATTTCGAGGTACCAGAGTGCCTATGCAGACTCTGATTGATTATCTTGAGTCTGGCGAATCCATTGAAGATTTTCTGGATGGGTTTCCCACCGTGTCCAGGGTACAAGTTATAACTTTCCTCGAAGAAGCCAAGGAAAAGTTTCTTGCCAAAGCTTAAGATTCTTCTTGATGAATGTTTGAACAGACGTCTGGCGAGTGAAATTCCAGATCATTATGTTAAGACTGTTGTCCAGATGGGTTGGTCTGGGTTAATGAATGGCAAATTGCTTTCTAAAGCAGAAGCATCCTTTGATGTTTTTGTGACTAGTGATCAAAATCTTTCTTTTCAGCAAAATCTTCAGAAATATCGTATTGCCGTTATTGTTTTGTGTCCTCCCAGAAATCAACTAGAAGATCTTAAGTCATTAATTCCATCGTTTCTAAAATCTTTATCAAATATTGAGAGTGGACGGGTTGTCCGCATTCGTTCTTAGGCCCATGATTCTTTTTGTACTTAAAAGACTTCTGATTGCACTATGCCTTTTAATTGGCATTAGTTTTTTTACCTTTTGGCTCATGCATGCCACTCCTGGCAATTATTTTGATTCGCTTAAACTCAATCCTCAAATCTCTTCTGAAACAATTGCTCGCTACGAAGCGCTGTATGGTTTAGGTAAGCCTTTTGTTGTGCAGTATTGGCATTGGCTGGCGAATGCTTGTCGTGGCGAGTTTGGGTATTCTTTCTTCTACAATGTCCCCGTCACTGATTTAATCTCAGGACGGCTTGGAAATACGTTTATTCTCTCCTTATCAGCCCTTTTATTCACGTGGCTCGTGGCCATTCCCTTAGGCATTTGGGCGGCTTTGAATCATAATCGCTTTATTGATCGTTTTCTTTCCATGTTTTCCTTTGTGGCTTTCTCAACGCCCAGTTTCTTTCTAGCTATTCTTATGTTGTATATGGTTAGCCAATTGGGGATTCTACCCTTGGGAGGCATGCATAGTGCGGATTATGAGAATTATTCGTGGTTTGGAAAGATGTGGGATCTAGCCAAACATTTGATGATTCCAACGTTTGTGCTGTCGCTCGCTTCCATTGCAAGTTTAATGCGCATCATGAGAGGAAATATGCTTTCCGTATTGCGTCAGCAATACATTACTGCCGCTCGTGCCAAGGGGCTTCCGGAGAACCGTGTTATTTATGTGCATGCCCTTAAGAATGCCTTTAATCCATTGGTGACATTATTGGGCTACGAGCTTTCCGGGTTAATCAGCGGGGCTGCTTTAATTGAAATTGTCTGCTCATGGCCAGGGATAGGTTCCCTCATGCTGACGGCTGTTCGCTCCAAAGACATTTATGTGGTCATGGCGAATTTGATCTTGGTGAGCTTCTTACTTTTGCTGGGAAACCTTTTGGCTGATATTGCACTCATGAAATTGGATCCTAGGATTAAAGATGCCAAAAAATAAATCTCAATTCTCAATTGCCCTTCAAAGCTTCTGGAAGAAGCGAGTAGCCCGTCGGTGTTTCTATGTTCTGGCAGCACTCTATTTGTTTGTCATTTTTGCGGATTTCTTGGCCCCATACTCATTTGATAATGAAGATAGAACCTATTCATATTGTCCAGCAACTAAAATCGAGTTGTTTGATCAAGGTAAGCTCACTTGGCCCTTTGTATATGGTCAAAAGCTGTCCTTTGATCATAATCACAAACGTTATTTCGTGAAAGATGATACTCAAAAGTATTCTTTAAAGTTATTTTCTGACGGCCATCTATTTACAGTGGAAAAACCAGGGAGAATTTACATTTGGGGGGCAGATTCCAGAGGAAGAGACCTGTTTTCACGCATTTTGCATGGCGGACGCATTTCTTTATCCATTGGCTTGATTGGAAGCTTAATTGCTTTTTCCCTGGGGCTCTTAATTGGCGGCATTGCTGGATACTTTGGGGGGTGGATTGATAGCACGCTCATGCGTGTCTGTGAACTGTTCATGCTTGTTCCTTCTTTTTATCTGATGTTAGCCCTGCGATCCGTTGTTCCAGACAATATCAGTGCCTTTCAGATTTATGTGATGGTTATCTTGATCTTAAGCTTTCTAGGTTGGGCGTCTTTGGCAAGGATCATTCGAGGCATGGGTCTGTCGCTTCGACAACGTGATTTTGTCCTAGCTGCTAAATCCATGGGAGTTTCAGACTTACGCATTATTCTTACTCATATTTTGCCACACACATTGTCCTATTCGTTGGTTGCGATCATGCTGATGATTCCATCATACATCCTGTCTGAAGCCGGTTTAAGTTTGTTGGGACTTGGCATTCAAGACCCCATTCCAAGCTGGGGGAATATGCTTTCGGAAGCGATGGGTATTGTCCAAATCCAATTTGCGCCTTGGATTATGATTCCAGGGGTTTTTATCTTTGTTACGGTCATGTGTTCAAACATTGTAGGAGATGCGCTTCGTGATGCGTTTGATCCTCTGTATAAGGAATCTTAAATGAGCCTTATTCTAGGTGTTAAAAATTTAACTGTTTCCGTAGGCTCCAAGAAAATCTTGAATGAGGTGTCTTTCAATGCCCAAACAGGCAAGATCACCGCCTTGGTTGGAGGCTCAGGAAGTGGCAAGACCACAATTGCTAATGCCATTTTAAGACTTTTGCCTTCTGCTTTGAGGGTAACAGGAGGCCAGATCGTATTTAATAACCAAGACGTTCTGGGTTTGAATGCTGAATCTATACGTCAACTTCGGGGCGGTCAGATTTCTATGGTATTTCAGGAACCTTTGGCTGCTTTTAATCCTTTGATGACAATTGGAGAGCACATTGATGAAACCCTAGCCGTGCATACCCATATGGATCAAAAGGCACGTAGGAAGCACATTTTGGAGATTTTATCTAAGGTTCAATTGCCTAATGGTCCGTCGCTGATCGATCGTTTTCCACATCAATTAAGCGGGGGGCAGAGGCAGCGGGCTATGATTGCCCAAGCCATCTCAAGCGGACCTAAATTGATCATTGCAGATGAGCCTACCAGCAATTTGGATGTGACCATTCAAGCTAAGATTATGGATTTATTTCGCTTATTTAGACAAGAGGGGATGACCATCCTTTTGATCTCCCATGACTTAGGTTTAGTTTCTCACTTGGCAGATGATGTGGTGATCCTTGAGAATGGCTCTGTGGTTGACTCTGGCAGTGTGGGGGAAGTGATGAAACACCCCAAACACAGGTACACTAAAGAATTAATGGAGGCGTTCGCGTGATTCTTGAAGTCCAAGATCTAAAGAAGTCCTTTGGTCCCCTGCGTGCGGTTGATGGGGTCAGTTTTTTCCTTCAAGAAGGGGAAAATTTGGCTATCGTAGGCGAGTCTGGCTGTGGGAAGTCTACCTTGGCTAAATTGATCATAGGATTGCTTAAAGCAGATAGCGGGGAAATAGTAAGACAGCGACGGGATACTAGCCTAGTTTTTCAAGATCCTTACAGCTCTTTGGATCCTTTGTGGAGCATTCGATCCAGCCTTTCTGAAGCGCTTTTAAAGCAGAAATTAGCTGCACATGAGAGACAGGAAAGAATTATGCAAGTCCTAAAAGCGGTGGGTCTAACTCTAGACATGCTTGATCGCTTTCCTCATGAGTTTAGCGGAGGCCAAAGACAGCGTATTGCAATCGCTAGAGCTCTATTAACCAATCCTCGGATTCTTATTTTGGATGAAGCAGTCTCTTCTTTAGACGTTCTGGTCCAAAAGCAAATCATAGATTTGTTGGTTCAATTGAAGAAAGAATTTAATCTAACCTATATATTTATTTCTCATAATTTGAAAATTGTTAAAAATTTTAGTGATAGAATAGCCGTGATGAAAGATGGCAAAATCATTGAAACAGGACTTGTGAAGGACATTTTTAAAGCTCCTAAGGAGCTTTACACTCAAACTCTAATCAAAGCTGCATTTGAGTACCATTTATGAGCGAAAAATTTTGGGATAGACTCAATTATGTTGTTGGCATTTTAGCCATAGGGGTTGTCTTTGGAATGACAGCTTTTATGGCCAGCATTGAAATTAAGGATTTAGATTTATGGCTGCATTTAAAAATGGGCCAATACATCAGCGAGAATAAGGTTGTTCCTGACCATGATGTTCTTTCCTGTTCCATTTCTGGAAAACCTTGGGTTAATCATGAGTGGTTGTTTCAAGTCATCCTTTATCAAGTTTGGCATCAATGGGACTTCAATGGTTTAATCAATATGCAGGTGGGGATTGTATTTTTTACGATGCTCATTTTGCTTCTAATAGGCTACAGCAAGGAACGACAGTTTTTAACAGCAGGGGCTTTATTTCTCATCCTATTGGTTTATCAAACTCGATTTACTATACGACCTGATATTTATTCTCTTCTCTTTTTTGTGTTATTCATTTGGATACTTTCATGGTTTATCAATAAACGCTGGTCTATGTGGGCCCTTGTAGTAATCCAGATTTTATGGACGAACATACATGGATTCTTCTTTTTTGGTCCTTTGCTGGTTGCACTTGCGATCATTTCAGAATTCTTAAAAAGACGAGTGCCTTTGCCATGGGAATGGAATCAGTCTGGACGTCTCAACGATGATGAATACGCCCGTATTAAAAAGACTTTTCTATTGCTATTGCTGGCCTGTTGTGTGAATCCTTTAACATTCCAAGGAGCGTGGTATCCAATAGGTGTGTTCTTAGGGATGGGTTCAGGAAGCTCGAAGATATTCTTTGCTCATATTACAGAATTACAGAAACCAATCACTTTAGCCACCATATGGACAGGGCAGAATTCATTTTATAAAGCCATGATTATCTTTTCTGCATTGATCCTGTTTTTTAATCGTCGTCGTATTGATATCAGTACGGTTTTTATTTGGGTTATTTTTTTGGTTTTTTCATTGGCGGCTGTTCGAAATATGGTTTTTTTCTCTGTAGCGGCTTATTTGGTTTTAATGGCTAATGCCAGCACTGTTCAATGGGAAAGAATCGTCCCCATTTATTTTACCCAGAAAAGATTTAAGTTTATTACGGCTATCTTTGTTAAGGTCATATTTATGTTCTTTATCATCAACGAAGGAACAAAAATTGCTTCTAATGGATATTTCGATTTTGATACATTTGAACGAAAGAGTGAATTTGGTGATGTTTCCAAGCGGTCCTTTCCTTACCATGCCGTTGATTTTCTTGTGAACAATCAAGTTAAAGGAAATTTCTTTAATGATTTTAATTCCGGCGCTTATTTAATTGGACGCTGTTATCCTAATATTAAAGTTTATATAGATGGCCGTACTGAAGAATATGGCTCCGATTTTTTTGAACGCTATCAGAAGATATGGAGAGAAGGAGATGCCAAGGTCTTTCAAGAAGATGCCCAGAAATACAATATTACAGGAGTATTTCTAAATAATAATAATCAACTCATTTCAGAAAAAACGATCAAGATGTTTTATAACTTGCCGGACTGGAAGGTTGTTTATTTTAATTATGATGGCATCATTTTTCTTAAGAACACTCCTTCAAATAAAACATGGATTGATCGTTTTGCCATTGATTTTAAAACATGGCAGCCTCCCAAATTTGATTTGCAGCGATTGGGAACAAAGAGGATTGATCCGATTCCTTTGACCAATAGGGCTTATATGTTAAAAGCAATGGGTTTATATGATTTGGCCTTAAAGCAATCAAAAGAGGCATTAAAGATTTCGCCGGATGATATAGATGCGTATAAGATTCTAGGGGAGATCTATGAGAATAGGGCAGATTATCGGCGCGCTTTTGAATGTTATCGTGTGGCGGTCATATTAAATCCTAATAACACCAAAATGCGTTTAAATTTAGCTGAAGCTTATGAAAATATTAATGACCTTAAGGGTGCTTTGAAAATATATCAAAGAATACAAGAGGTTGATTCATCCAATGCTAAGGTTTATTTTGGTTTTGCTAGAGTCTATGCTACTCTTGGAAAGATTGATCAAGCAAAGGAAAATTTGACTAAAGCTCAGTCTTTGGATCCAAAAGATAAGGTTGCTGTTAAGAGAATTCGTGATATTATTGCTAAAAATAAGAAAGCAAAAAGTTTGACAGGAGTTAAGTAATGCGGGATGTTTTAACATTCATTTTAGCAGGGGGCAAAGGAGAAAGATTGGATCCTTTGACTCGTGATCGAGCAAAACCTGCCGTTCCATTTGGTGGTATTTATCGTATTATTGACTTTACCTTATCTAATTGTGTCAATTCCGGCCTTCGACACATCTTTTTGCTTACCCAATACAAATCTTTTTCTTTGCAGCGACATATTTTTGAAGGTTGGAACATTTATTCCAATCAATTAGGTGAGTTTATTGATGTTGTTCCTGCTCAACAAAGGATCTCTGCAGACTGGTATCGTGGTACAGCAGATGCCATTTATCAAAATTTGAATATGATCCAAGATCATAATCCTAGAGCTGTTTTAATTTTAGCTGGCGACCATGTGTACAAAATGGATTATCGCAAACTCATCGAAGAGCATCGCAATCGTCATGCGGACATGACTGTTGCTTGTATTCAAATGCCTAAATCTGACTCCGTTCATTTTGGAGTCATTGAAGTAGATCAGAAAAATATGGTTGTAGGATTTCAGGAAAAGCCAAAGGATCCTAAAACCATTCCTGGAAAGCCTGATTCTATTCTTGGTTCTATGGGAATTTATTTGTTCAATGCGGATGTTTTAAAGAAAGAATTAGACATTGATGCCAATCTTCCTCAATCGGACCATGATTTTGGTAAAAATATCATTCCTCAGATGGTCAATAAGCGTATGAAAGTTCTGGCTTATAATTTTGGTGAGAATAACTATTGGCGTGATATTGGAACACGGGATGCCTATTACCAAGCTAACATGGATCTTTTAAGTGGATCTTCTAAATTCAATATTTTTGATAAATCATGGCCGCTGCGCACATATCACCATCATTACCCTCCCATGCGTTCCTATACAACAGGAGCGAAGCCAGGAGTGATGATTGATTCTTTGGTGGCAGGAGGATGTATTTTAGAAAGTGCGGAAATCAATCATTCTGTGGTCTCAAGTAATGTGTACATTAAAGATGGGGCAATGGTTAAGAATTCAGTCATAATGGACGGCGTTGTGATCGGTGAAAATGCTCAAATTCAAAATGCGATTATAGATAAAGATGTTCAAATTCCCCCTGGAATGAAGATTGGTTTTGATCAAGATCAAGATCGCAATCGTTTTGTGTTAACCACTTCCGGCATAGTTATTGTTGCGAAAAAGACCTCCATATGATAAATTATCGCGTTTTTTAACCCATAAGAAGATAAAATTATGATCATTCAACCCAAAATTCGAGGCTTCATTTGTACAACAGCACATCCTGCAGGTTGTGCAGCGCATGTTCAAGAGCAGATTAACTATGTTAAATCACAGAAACCTGTTGTTTCTGGACCCAAAAAGGTCTTAGTTATCGGAGCTTCTACAGGATATGGATTAGCTTCTCGTATCACGGCTGCTTTTGGTAATGGAGCTGCAACTATGGGTGTTTTTTTTGAAAAAGAATCTGACGGCAAAAGAACAGCTACTGCTGGTTGGTATAACACCGCTGCTTTTGAGATAGAGGCTAGAAAAGCTGGGCTTTATGCCAGGAGTTTTAATGGAGATGCCTTTTCGGATCAAATGCGCCAGGATGTCTGTAGGGCAATCAAAGAAGATTTGGGACAAGTCGACTGTGTGATTTACTCTTTAGCGTCTCCTCGAAGAGTGGATTCTAAAACAGGCTATATTTATAAATCGGTGCTCAAGCCCAAAGGTGTTCCTTATACCAATAAAAGTATTGATTTTGAGTCTAATAAAGTGATCAGTGTCACTTTGGAAACAGCTTCCGAACAAGAAGTACAAGAAACAATTAAGGTTATGGGAGGGGAAGATTGGCAGCTTTGGATTGATGCTTTATCCACTCAGAATTTACTTGCTCCTCATGCTGTCACTGTTGCCTATTCTTATATTGGACCCGATGTGACGACCCCGGTGTATCGCAATGGAACAATTGGGGCAGCCAAGGACCATTTAGAAGCAACCGCGCATCATTTAGATAGTTTTATGAAGAAAATTGGTGGGCGGGCTTTTGTTTCGGTCAATAAGGCTTTGGTCACTCAAAGTTCTTCAGCCATTCCTTTTATTCCTTTATATTTCGTCATTCTTATGAAAATCATGAAAGCCAAAGGCATTCATGAAGATTGCATTCATCAAATTTATCGTCTCTTTGCAGATCGCCTTTACAACAATCGTCCTTTGAATCAAATCCCTGTGGACGAAAGTGGACGCATACGTGTCGATGAGTTTGAAATGCAACAAGATGTTCAAGATGAAGTTAAGCGTGTTTGGAAAGATATTAGTGATGAGAATTTAATGCAAGTTGCTGATGTTAAAGGGTATAACAGTGACTTCTTAAAGCTTTTTGGTTTTGGCCTTTCCGGTGTCGATTACAACGCCGATGTTAACCCCGAAGTGCCTCTGAAATAACAAATTTGTCATAATAGGTTTAATGTGGCATACTTTCACCATTTAACCTATGAAAATAATGTTCAAACACCTCATTTCTTCAATTGTCTGCGTTGCATTATTATTTAATTCTGTTGGGGCGTATTGCGATACGCCCCTACCGTCATTACCTGTCCCAGGAACAATGCTGGCCCCTGCCCGTGATTTTATGCCTTTGACTCTCAAAGGTCTCGTTCTTCATCCAGAAAATGCCCTCAAATTTGATTTTATTATGGATACAGGAAACACTGGTCTATCTGTACAGGATGGCGTGCCCCTGCGTCGAGAATCCATGAAAATCATGAAATATTTCCTAACCGCATTAACTATGCCCGAAGAAGACCTATGGGTGAATTTATCACCGTATGAAAAAAGCCGCATTATAGAACCAAATTTTGGCAGCACAGTGATGGGTCGAGATCTTTTGGGGGAAGACTATATTTTAAAGCAATTAACAGCGTCACTGATCTACCCTGAAGATGAGTTGGGTAAGAAGTTTTGGAAAGAGGTGTATCAAAAGGCAGGTGAGAAGCTTGGAACAACGCAAATTCCTGTGAATACTTTCAACAAGGTGTGGATAGTTCCTGCAGAGGCTGTTGTATGGGAGCACGACGGTAAGGTCATGATTGTTAAGAGTCGTTTGAAGGTAATGTTGGAAGAGGATTATATATCGTTATCCAAAAATATCGTAGGGGCGACCCCCCGTGCTCGCCCTTTACAAGGGCAGGCACTGGGGCCTGCCCCTACGGATACATCAAAAATTGGTTCCCAATCCGTCCGCGACCTCGTCCTTCCCGTCTTAGAACAACAAGTCAACCAAGGCCAACATTTTGCCCAGTTACGCCAAATGTATCAGGCTATGATCTTAGCAACATGGTACAAAAAATCTCTTAAAGAGAGCATTTTAACTAAAGTTTATGCCAATCAAAAGAAAGTCAAAGGAATAGACTCTGTAAAAAAGGCGGAGGTAGATGGGATTTACCAAAGTTATCTGCAAGCCTTTAAGAAAGGGGCATTTAACTATATTAAAGAAGATATTGAGCCCAAAACTGGTCAAAGTATACCTAGGAAGTATTTTTCAGGTGGTTTTAGTTTGGGTGGTAGGAAGGCAACGGCATTTTCCAATACAATTTTATCTGTCTTAAGCACTGATTTTGCTCAATTATCTATACCTGCAAAGTCTGACATTACTCAAAGCCTTCAACCAAAAGGCCAGATGATCAGAGTAGATTCTCGTCTTAATGCGACTGATCAAGTCGATTTGACCCAACCAAGTAGTAGTTTGGATAAAACTGATTCTGCTATGACCAAGCAGAAAAAGTTAACTTTCTCTGTTCTAGCTGGAAGTCTTCTAAGCTTTTCAGCCTCTAATGAACTAGTTATGGCTCAAATTAATCCAGCACAGCAGCAAATGGCCTTGGCTCATAATGATGTGTTGGTTGAGCCTGCCATTACGAATGAACCTGTCATCACAGAAACAGCTAAGCTTTCTAACGATCAATTAAAACTGATCCTTAAGAAAGGCAGGTTAAGAGATCAAAGAAATGCGATTAGAGAACTTCAACAAAGAGCAGATGTGAGTGCTATTCCGGATTTAAGGGCCCAATTATATAGCCCATATTCTTCTTTACGAAAATTGGCGGCGCAAGTTTTGTCAGAATTCCGATGGTCTCCTGTGGAACTTGAAGATCAGTACAGGTTTTACCATGAATTGGAACGATGGGAGGACATTGTAAAAATTGGTCCATCAGTTCGACCATTTCTTATCGAAGAATTTCTTCGTATAAATCCTACCGAGGTATCACATTCTTATTATCAAGGCCTTAGAAATGCAATGGATGGTTTAGGTATAAACTGGTATGACCGTCTTTCCCTTACTGAAAAGATAGAATTATGGTCCGGGCTAGGTGTAGGACTTGGTATGTTAGGATATGGTGTATATCAAAGAAAACAACTCAAACTATTAGCGCTAACAAAGATGCCCTTCAAGATTGGGTTGGGAGTATTAGAAAGAATGTTACAAGATGAGGATAAGGAAGTTCGTAAGACTGCTGCCTTAACTTTGGTGGCTCGTGGTTGGAAACCTGCTACATACGATCAAAAAATTTTGTATTTTATTGCAATGCAAAACTGGAACATTTTTCAACGCTTAGATCCTGGTTTAACACCATATTTATTTACAATTTTGAGAGATCGGGATCAGGATATTAAGAGACATATTATTAACATATTAATGAATTCCCAGGGCTACTCTGCCCGATCTGAATCTTCATGGGGGGGCTACATTAATGCCTTGGTGCTATTATTAAAAGATCCTGATATTGATACGGATATTAAAATAGGAGCAGCCAAAGTTATCCTCAAAATGCGTGGGTATGAACATGAAGATATTCTCATTAGATTGCTGTCTTTTAAAGACTCTAATGTGAAAGATGAAACAGCTATTGAGTTATTTGATCAAGCGCTTGAATTAAAGAAACAAGGTATTGGTTTTAATATTATCACTAATCCTAATAGCACCATGGATGAGCATGAGTTAGCTATGGAACATGGGGAGGATCATTTATATACCAAAAAAAGGATTTTAACGCTCGAGTCAATCTTGCCTGATAAGAAAAGAAAAATTTTTAATTTGGAAACGGCTACAACAGATCTTGCTATGCAGACCGCCCATACTTTAGTCCAAGAAGAAAGAGTTAATTTTGAGAAAATGGGACGATCTATTATTTTGCGAGATTTAATTAATATCTTCAGACATCCTATTCTTTTTCAAAAGTTTTACTCCAGATTAACAGGAAATCGACAAGGATATGCTATTTGGAAAGAGTCACAAAAAAACATCCTTTTTTTTGATGGTTCCAATGAGGAGGTAGGGGAGCGTTATCGTCATGCATTACAAATTATCAGAGAAATTTCTGAAGAATTTAATTTGTCTTTTATTTTGGATGAAGTCAAGCAGGCAGATGGTAGGTATACTATTAAGACCCTGGGTGTTCAAAGTGAGGAAGATGTTGGATTAGGGAT
Source organism: Candidatus Omnitrophota bacterium (assembly GCA_044225175.1). GTDB lineage: Bacteria > Omnitrophota > Gorgyraeia > Zapsychrales > Fredricksoniimonadaceae > JACQCF01. The sequence continues at coordinate 599,949 of JBGAJA010000002.1, forward strand.
GAGAGATGACTTACGGGCAGCTATAATATATTCTCTAGAGGGAAAACTTCAGAAATTAGTTTCTGTAGATCGCGCCATGCAGGCTTCGATAATGAATCCTGGAGGTGTTGATCTTAATGCTAAGCATGTGGATTTACAGATTAAGAAAGATGGCCAGGAAAAATCTTTTTCTATGACCTCTCAAAGATTGGAAAACAGTAACATTCAAGGCTTTATTCCTGCGATTATTGATATTAAGCCAATTGATTTGTCTATTTTGTTTGGAATTAGCTCTTAAAATTTCTGATTTCCTAATTGACACCTCGGCGAAATGTCAATACATTGGTATCAAATAATTATTTATCTACAGAACAATCTCTATGTATCTTAAGCGTTTAGAAATATTTGGTTTTAAATCCTTTGCCGAAAAGACCGTTTTAGACTTCCAACAAGGCATTTCTGTCATTGTTGGACCTAATGGCTGCGGCAAAAGTAATGTCTTTGATTCTGTTCGTTGGGTGTTAGGCGAGCAAAGCGTCAAAGAGCTGCGCGGTTCTTCTATGGAAGATGTCATTTTCAATGGGACCGATAAAAAACCAGCCCTAGGTTTTGCTGAAGTTTCCCTCGTATTTTCAAATCAATCTAAAATTTTACCTATTGAAACCGAAGAAGTCATTGTCACTCGCCGTTTGTTTCGCTCAGGTGAAAGTGAATATTTAATTAATAAGAATGTCTGCCGTTTAAGAGATGTTGTGGAAATGTTCTTAGGAACAGGTGTTGGGGCAGAAGCTTATTCTTTGATCCAACAAGGTAAAGTTGACTTGGTTGTTTCTGCTAAACCTGATGATAGAAGGCAAATTTTCGATGAAGCAGCTGGGATTACTAAATATAAAGCCAAAAAGAAAGAAGCTCTTAATAAATTAAAAGAAGCGGAAGAAAATCTTATTCGTATCAATGATATTGTAGTTGAAGTTAAACGTCAGATTGCAACTATTGAACGTCAGGCCAAGAAAGCTCAGCGTTATAAGGAAGAATTCGAACAATTAAAAACGTTTGAATTGATCATGGCCCAAAGCCAAATGTCGAAATTCAGCGGTGAGTTTGAGACTATTTCTAATGCATTGAATGAATTGCAAAACAAAGAATCGCAAGGTCTTGTGCGCTTGCAAGAATTTACAGATTTAATTGAACATGAAACTGTCCTTATTGAAGAACTGGAAGGTCAGATCAACGAAATTAAGTCCCAGCAAATTCGTTTGGATAATGATATTGAAGTTAATGTGCGTCAAATTGGTTTCAATGAAGAACGTCTAGGCAATATTGATCAAACAGCTCTTCGTTTGGAAGCAGACAAAAAAGCAGCTGTGGAGCGTTGTGGCCTCCATCAAAACAAAATTGAAGAGATTAAGACACAGTTGACACTAATTGCAGAATCAATAGCCTCTTTAACCAGTCAGTTAGATGAGAAGCGTCGTGGTTTAAATGGTCTAATGGTTCTCATTGAAGAGGCTAATGCTTTCTTAAAAGGTTCTTCTGAGCAAATTTTTGGTTTTAATTCGGCGCAAGTACGGTTAAAGAATCAATTAACTGAAAATATGAAGCGTGGCATGGAACAAAATGCCCGCAAAAGCCGTTTGGAGCAGGAAAACAGTAAGGTCAGCCAGGAAAAGACCCAAGTCAGTCAAAGGTTTGAAGCGATCACATATGCCATCAAAGATGTTCAAGGCCAGCTTGATTCACAGTGGGTAACCTTAAATGCTGCGCGATCCAATGAAGCTCAGTTAAAAGATAGGCTTTCTCAAAGTGAAGCTAAGATAGATGAATTGGAGAAATCCAAGCTCTTTTTACTGTCCCAAAAGGATTTTATTGCCAGAATGCAGCGCCAATATCAGGATAACCCTGATCCTATCATTGAAGGTCGTTTCATAGCTCCTGTCAAACCTACGGAGCTCCAGACTGGTATTATCGGTAAGGTTAAAAGCATTCAAGAAGTAGAAGGCGGTTTCGAGATTATTTATGAAACTAAGTATGTTGAGCTTGATTTAGTCCATATGGATGATCGCATTACGGCGATTGATGCTTCCTTAGTTAATGAAAACACAGAAAAAAACGGCTTAATTCAGTCACTTGGTGAAATTAACTCAGCTATTGAAGTGGTTTTAAAGGATATTCAACAGCAAGAAAAGAAGATTTCTGTTTTGGAAGCCCAAAAGAATGATATTGAACTTGAGACAGGAAAGATCGTCGGGGAACTAGACTTGATTAGCATGGAATTTGGGCAAATTGAATCGGCTTTAGCTCAGTTGCAAGTGGAAGAATCTCAATTATCTTTAGAGTTACAGGGAATTGATGGTCAGATTAAACTCATTGAACAAGATATTCAAATCAAGCAAGAGGATGTTTCTCGCAAACAAAAAGAACGTGAAGACTGGAATTTGGCTATTGTTCAGTTGCAAGAACAGCTAAATGCCCTTCAAAGTCAGCAAAATAATTCTCAAGAAAATTTAAATCTTCATTCCCAGAACTTAGAACGGGATCTTTCTGATATCAGTCGTTTTGATCAAGAATATGAAGAATCCGTGGCAAAAAAGATTAAGATTAATGAAGACATTGCTAGCTTAGAAGTTGCTATTGAACATTTAAGATCTAAAAAGGAAGGTCTAAACACTTCTTTGGATCAAAATGTGGGTCAAAAAGCGGAAATGTCCCAGCGATTAAATGGTATTCGTTTAAATGCCAAAGCTATTGAAGATGAAATCATTGAATCCAAGAGCCAATTACACAATCTTCAAATGCGCCAACAGGAATTACAGTTTAGCCAGCGTTCCTTGAAAGAACGTTTATTACAAAGCTACAAAATTGATTGGGAACAATGGCAAGCCAATGGTTCTCCTGAACCACAGCCTCAAACGATGGAAGTCTCTGAAAATGGAGATGTTTCCTCAATTGGTGTGACAGTGCCCCCACCAGCACTTAATGAAGAAGAGCTGGCTCTTGAAATCGAACGTTTAAAGAAACGTTGTGAGTCTTATGGGGCTGTGAATTTGGTTGCCATTGAAGAGTTTGAAGAACTCAAGAGTAGGTTTGAATTTCTAACCAAACAGCAAAGTGACCTTTTGACTGCCCGTGAACAATTGATGGGCACTATCCAGAAGATTAATCGTACGACCCGTCAAATGTTTACAGAAACTTTTGCTAAAGTCAACGATGAGTTTCGTGTGTATTTTAAGACGCTTTTTGGGGGTGGTGAAGCTGAGTTAGTGCTTTTGGATCCTGAAAATGCGTTAGAGAGCGGTATTGATATTGTGGCTCGTCCTCCGGGCAAAAAATTACAAAATATTAGTCTTCTTTCTGGTGGGGAAAAGACATTGACTGCAATAGCTCTAATTTTTGGGGTATTTAAGGTCAACCCATCTCCATTTTGTGTGCTGGATGAAATTGATGCGGCCTTGGATGAAAGCAATGTCGGTCGTTATGCCAATCTTTTGAAGGAATTTGCCAAAATTGCCCAATTTGTGGTCATCACCCATAACAAAAAGACCATGGCCGTAGCCGATATTATGTATGGGGTGACCATGCAAGAACGCGGTGTATCTAGAATCGTATCAGTTAAATTTAACGAACTTAATCCTCACACAGTTCCCGCAGGCGCTCCCAGAGCCCTTGAAACCGCAACAGTCACAGTATAATTTTAAATAATATTTTTATCCAAAGAAAATGCTTTTCTTTTAAAGCCCTCTATGCTATAACTCTTTAAGTTTGAATGAGATAAACGTTTTTAAAAATATAAAGAAAGTAGGGAGCGCTTCCTTGACATTGGCAGTTTTGAAATGTTATACTTCCCTTAAGTCCAAGAAATGAACACATTTACACACTTTTTACAGAGCATTAATTGGGTTGATGTAGCAATGCTGGTTTTGTTTATTCGTGTGGTTTTTATCGGAGTCAAAACTGGTTTCGTTACAGAGCTTTTCAAGCTTTTAGGAATTTTATCTGCGATTTTTGTAGGAATGCATTACTATTCCTCACTGACAGATTTTTTGATCCAAAGGACCGGCTGGTCAGTTAACTGGTTAGCTTTTTTGATTTTTGTCATATTAGTTTCTATTGTTGTAGTAGCCATAACATTCTTTCGAGAAGGCTTCTTTATTCTTTTTAAATTTGAAACCACGCATGCTGGATTAAATCAATGGGGCGGTGGTGTACTTTCAGTGATCCGGGCAGTTTTTTTGGCAAGTTTAATTTTATATGGTATCCTTTTGAGTAATGTGCAGGTTCTACAGAAACAGACGTTCACATCCGTTTCTCACAAAATAGTTTTAAAAGTAGCTCCAAACACATATGCTTTTATTTTTAATAATTTTTTAGGAAAGATTTTTGCAAAAGAGAAATTTAATGATCAGGTTTTTATTGTCGTGTCTCAAAATGGCAGTGGTGTTGTAAAGCGTTTGAAGTAATTTCGAGGAGCAGGTTGTGGGGTTGATTGCGCAAGATATTATTCGGCAAGTCATTGACCGAGCAGATATTGTAGAAGTAATTGGTCGCTATACAGCAGTTAAAAAAGCAGGAAGTAATTTTAAAGCTCTTTGTCCGTTTCATCACGAAAAAACACCTTCTTTTGTCGTTAATCCCGATAAACAGATTTTCCACTGTTTTGGATGCGGGGCAGGCGGAAATGTGGTGGCATTTATCATGCGCCAGGAACGTCTCGAATTTCCCCAGGCAATACGATTTTTAGCTGAGATGGTAGGAATTGAGATCATCGAAGATGATCAAGGAAGTACAAATCCAGCTAAAAAGCTAAAAGAAGAGATTTATAAAGTCAATGCGCTGGCGTTAGAGTTTTTTCATCAAACGCTTTTAACAAGCCGTGAAGATAATGCCAAGATAGCACGGGATTATTTAAAAGCTCGCGGCATTGACCTTGAAACGGTTAAAAAGTTTCAATTAGGATTTGCACCCGATGAATGGGACAGTTTGATCGGGTTTTTGAAAAGTAAAGCAGTACCATTAGATGTGATGCAGCAAGCAGGGCTGATTATAGCCCGTGAGAAAGGCGGCTTTTACGATAGGTTTCGTGGCCGCATTATTTTTCCGATTTTTGACATTCACAGCCATCCCGTTGCATTTGGGGCTCGCGCTTTAAATGAGACAGATGGTGCGAAATACATTAACTCCCCGGAAACGCCGGTTTATACCAAAGGCCGTCATTTGTTTGGCCTTAATTTGACCAAGTCTTCCGTCGGAGATATTGATCACATCGTGATTGTTGAAGGGTATATGGATATGATTATGCCCTTTGTCCACGGAGTGAAGAATATAGCGGCTTCTCTTGGAACAGCGTTGACTGTTGACCAAATTAAATTGATACGCCGCTATACTTCCAATGTGATTATGCTCTTTGATACAGATCCCGCAGGTCAGGCAGCGATCATTCGTTCCCTTGATTTGCTCATTGATGAAGATATCAATGTGAAGGTCGCAACACTAGCTCAAGGTGAAGATCCGGATTCATTTATCCGGCAATCTGGTCTGGAGGCCTTTCAGGAGCGTTTAAAGCAGTCTCAGAGCTTGTTTGAGTACAAATTTAACTGGCTATCTGGCCAGATAGATCCTCAAACAATTGAAGGAAAAGACAAAATCTGTAAAGAAATGCTTTTAACGATTGGCCGTTTTAAGAGTGAAGTGACTAAGTTCGAATTGAAGCGTCTTTTGGCGCAGAAATTAAATGTGCCGGAAGAAGTTATTACTAAAGAGTCTCAAAGTACGAATATTTCTTCATTGAAGCCAAAGGTAAGTGTTCCTGAAGTTCAACAGAAACCAAAGGGCACCAACTTAGCTCCAAAGTCTTACGAAGAACTTCTCATTGCTCTTTTTATCGATGATCACGAATGGGTCCTTCAAGCTAAGGATCGAGTTACATCGGAGGATTTTACTCCAGGCGTAACGCGGGATATTGTAGAGAAAATTTGGCAGATGACTGAAAATAACAGCCAGTGGGATATGCCCCAATTAATGACTGAGCTTCCACAGGAAGCTACTCAAAGTCTGATCGCCAAGTTAGTTAGCAATACTCAAGCTCGTACCGGTGATGTGGCAAGAATTTTTGAAGATTGCCTGGAGCGTATTTACAAAGAACGATTAAAGAAACAAAAAGAAGACTTATTACAACAAATTAAAGACGCGGAAAGTAACGCGGATCATACAAAGCTCGATCAATTACGAGCGCAATTTCACGAACTTATAAAAAAATAGATTTACCAATCAATCGAGGGTTAATATGGCAGAACAAGTTAAAGACAGAGATATTCAAGGCGATTTGGATAAGTTGGTATCTTTAGGTAAAAAGAAGGGATTCTTGACCTATGATGAGGTCAATGAAAGCCTTTCTGATACCGTTGACTCTTCTGAAAATATCGATCAAGTCTTCGATATCTTAGATGGTCAGGAAATCAAAGTTGTTGATTCTGACGAAGAAGCTGCAACTCCAGGTGAAGAAGCTGCTAATGAGGAAACTCGTGAACAGCAAGTTCGTCGTGTCAGAGAAGAAAACAAAGAAGAAGACGTTTATTCTGACAAATTCATTCCTCTAGACGATCCTGTCAAAATGTATTTGAAACAAATGGGATCTATTCCTCTTTTAACACGCGAAGAAGAAATTGCTTTGGCTAAGCGTATTGAAGAAGCAGAAATGAAATTCGCTGAATCTCTTTTTAAGACATATTTTGCCCGCAAAGAAGCAATTGCTATGATCAATGCGGTTTTAAAAGAAGAGATGAACGCAGAAGATGTTATTAAGGATGAGTTGGAACGTCGTGGACGTTTAATTAAAGATTTAGGTAAGATTTTAGAGAAAGTACGTCATACCCGTGTAGGATCCGACATCTCAGCAAAATCCATTGCTGAATTCAAATTGACATCTACTGTCAACGAAGACATCGTCGGAAAAATTACTGAAATCATTGACAATATCGAGCGCATTGACCGTATTTTAAAGGCCAAGAAAAATGCTCTTAATGCTCCTGAATTTAAAAAGCAAAGAGAAGCTCTTTTAAAAGAATTAGGCGAACCTGTTGAACGTGTTAAAAATCAACTGCGCGAAATTAAAACACGTCAATCCCGTTTCAACAAAGCCAAGAAGCTTTTAGTTGAAGCTAACTTGCGTTTGGTTGTTTCGATCGCTAAGAAATACATCAATCGTGGATTGTCTTTCTTGGATTTGATTCAAGAAGGGAATATGGGTTTGATCCGCGCGGTTGAGAAGTTCGAATATAAGCGTGGTTACAAGTTCTCAACATATGCCACATGGTGGATTCGTCAGGCCATTACTCGTTCTATTGCTGATCAAGCCAGAACAATCCGTATTCCTGTCCACATGACAGAAACAATCAATAAAATCATCCGTGTTTCTCGCGTGTTCGTTCAAGAATACGGCCGTGAGCCAACAGCTCAAGAAATTGGTAAAGAAATGAGATTACCAATCAGCAAGGTCAAAGAAATCTTAAAGATCTCTCAAGTTCCTATCTCTTTGCAAACACCTATTGGTGACGAAGGTGACACGCACTTTGGGGATTTTATCGAAGATAAAAAAGCTGTATCTCCTGCAAACGCAACGCTTCATTCTATGCTTAAAGATGAAATTACATCTGTCCTACAGACATTGGATGAACGTGAACGTAAGATTTTGGAATTACGTTTTGGTATTCATGATGGCACAAGCCGTACGTTGGAAGAGGTTGGTGCTGAGTTTAGCGTCACCCGCGAACGTGTCCGTCAGATTGAATCCAAGGCCCTTCGCAAGCTTCGCCATCCCACACGAAGCCGTCGTATTAAGTCCTTCTTGGACATGGCTGCTAAAGATGGGGAAGTAATTATCTAGTTTAGTTAGTGAGAAGATAATAAAAAAGCTACACTTGATCTAAAGTGTAGCTTTTTTATTTGTTTATACAATTTTTCCTAAATTGAATAATATTTTCGAATTTTTAAATAAATATGTATAACTGTATTATTTCCAATAGATTACAATTATGGCAGAATATTTGTAAATTTGCTTTTTTATTGATATGTGCTATCCTTTCAAAGTAAACGCTTTCCCCACAATGCCATTTAGGAGAAGATTGTTATGATTAAACAGTTAATTGCTTCTGTAATTATTTTTACTTTTAGCTGTACATCAATTACAGTTCCGCAAGTCAGAGCTGCCCTGCCATTACAATTACCAGTTCCAGGAACAATGGTTAATTTAAGCCCAGCTTATGAGCCAGCTATTATTAAAGGTTTGACTGTTCATAAAAATAATCCCTTCCTATTTGATTTTATCGTTGATGTCGGCCAGGACAAAATGTCTGGCGAACCTCTCAAAGCAGAAGGTGAGAAGCTCATTAAGTATTTTCTCGCCAGTTTAGCTATTCCTGAAAAAGATTTATGGGTCAACTTATCTCCCTATGAAAAAGATAAAACAGTACCTGAAGCATTAGGGCAGACGGATATGGGTCGAGACCTTTTGGCCCAAGATTATGTTCTCAAACAGATGACCGCATCATTGATCTACCCTGAAAAAGATTTAGGTAAGAAGTTTTGGGATAAAGTCTATTCTAAAGCCCAAGCCATGTATGGCTCAGCCCAAGTGCCTGTTAATACATTTAATAAAGTATGGATTATAGCCGATAAGGCAGAAGTGTTTGAACGCAATCAAACCGCGTTTGTGGTGGGATCTCATCTCAAGGTCATGTTGGAAGAAGACTATTTGGCTATGAACAAGAACCTGATGCCAACCAGGGGACATGTGAAAGCAAGCCAAGGGAAAACGGCTAATGCCTTAGCAAGCCAAATCATCCGCGACATCATCCTTCCCGAACTGGAAAAAGAAGTCAATACGGGTAAAAATTTCGCTAATCTCCGTCAGATCTTTAACTCAATTATTCTTTCCAGCTGGTATAAGAAAAATCTTAAAAATGCCGTCCTTAATCAAGTGTATGCCAATAAAGCCAAAATCAAAGGCATAGATTTAAATGATCCTACAGTTACAGAACAGATTTATCAGCAATATTTAAAAGCCTATAAGAAAGGTGTATTTAATTATATTAAGGAAGCCCCTTCGACTAACACTCACGGTAAGCTAGATAGCCAAACAATTCCACGCAAATATTTTTCTGGTGGTCTATCAATACAAGGCACAGCTGCCGCTAATCCTGCGGTGGTGAGTGATCCAGCAGTGTTGGCTAATTCTTTGTCTAAAGATAGAAGCTTGGTTAGTTTTGAAACCGGTATTAATACGGGTTTAAAGAGCATGAACGCGGCAATGGTGGTCAATATTACTCCTAAAGCTGTTCTTGAATCAGGAGTTTTAGGGGAAGGAAAGGGTTTGGATGAGAAAATTGCTTCTTTAAGATCTATTGCAGAAGTTGCTTCTGTGACTGAAGGGCATAGTCCTTTCTCAGGAGCGCGGACAGGATCACGTGCTTTTAACTATGTTGAGTCAACTTTAGGAAAATTTGAAACGAGAATTAAATTAGATTTAGAATTAAATAAATCTTCTTTAGAAAAGTCTGAACAAGAACTATTGCAACTTATATTGGACACTTACAATAAATTATATTTACAGCATCGAATTGGATATTTTCCAAGCATTGTAGATACCCAGAGCTATATTTCTGGGTTTGCCAAAAAAGGGTCAGATGATTCATTAAAGGATGCTTTAATTGGATTGTCCGATTTCTTTGGAGGGTTTGAGCCTCGTTCTCACATTGATGAACCAACTAATTATTCTGATTCCAGTTATTGGATATTAGTCTTGGTAGGTTCTTTATTAGTTCAAACTGGAGAATCTAAAGCAGATGATATCCAAAATCTTCTGGCAAAGATTCTTCCGGCATCAGCTGCTCGAGCGCATGACTTTCTATCTTCGCGAGTAACTGCAAAATCTTCGTCTAAAGGGTTATCTGCAAATGAGATTCTCGATTTCATTGACTCTGATAATAAAGATGGCATTAAAAGAATATTTCAAGAACTATTCTTTTGGTTTGCTAGTGAATGGTCGAGCGAACCTGTTCCAGAGATTGTAAAGGAAGCAGCTTCTTTAAGGCAAAAATATATTGGATTAATATTAAGCGGAAGGCTCACTCTGGAGGGTATTGAAAAATTAAAAGAATATGGGCTGCTTGAAAAGATTGTTGATGGTTTAACTTTGGATTTATTTATGATCCATTTATTAGACTTTACAAAATCCGAAAATATTATGGATTTTGAAAGATTGACCCAACTGTTATCGGGTGAGGCATTAATCAATATGGGCAAATATCTGACTAGAATAACAATAGAATCAAAAGATAAAGAAGAGCCATACGTTGCTGGCCTAGAGGAAATGAAGGACGTCTTACGCGTTCTTGCTGAGAAGAGATTTGTTAATGATGCGGGTGTGCGTGAAATGATTTTAAGAGAACTTGATGAAGAAGCTTATCTTGAATCAAAACGACGTCTAGAAGAACGTATGAGACGTGTTTTAGCAAGTCCTCTCCCTACTCATATGACAATCTATGATGGAAAAGAGTCTCAACCTAAGGAAACACATAGCATTTTCCAACCTCAAGACTTTGATCAATATAGAGATATGATTTTAAAGGGACAAGTGGATGAAGTCGTTCGTTTACTTGCTGAGGAATATGCCATTCATCATAAGCTTGCCTTATCTAGTTTTTTTGGGGCATTTAATGAATGGAGTTTTTCAAGAAAATACGAGATTTTTGAGAAAAACGAAATGTTTCTCTGGTTTCAATTGGCTGATAAGATTCAGCAATTTTATCAAAGTAAAGGTGAGCTTTTTTATTTTGACCCGATGCATGACTCTATGGGTATCAAGAGTATGCTTTTATTAGGTTTTACGTCCAAGATCTATGATCCTAACTGGAGAAAATTAATCACGGAGTTTTTGAATAATAAAATTAGCCCATGGAATTATAGTCAAGATTTTCGCAGGCAGTTTGCTGAAGAATTTGCAACAAGAATAAAAGAGAATTATGGGGTGTTGATGGAATCTAGGTCTCATGACGTGCTAGTAGAGAAAGAGGGTCTTCCAGTATTTTCTATACGTACAGCCCCTGAGGATGCTAATAACATTGTAAATATATTGCGTAAAGTTAATGCCATTTATGGTTCGGATGAGCTGGGAACAAATTTTAATGGTCTTTTAGATGCTATAGCACCATTTTATTCCACAGGTGATTCTTCTAATTCATCAGGAGGTGCCGATGAGGCAATGGTGACGGCACGCGCGTCATCAACTAAGGCAGTCAAGCCTAATTTCTTAACGGCAACTCTTCGTTTAAACAGGACGGAATTGCGTTCTACTATTCTACAAGACTTCGGATTCTCCGTTTCAGAACTTTTTGAGTTGAATCCTAGAATCAACAAAGATGATGGGTTTCTTAGAGAAGGACACTTTGTTAATATTAGGGTTAATAAGAGGACTCTAAGGCGTCTTATTAAGGCGGGGGTTGGAACATGGCAACAGCTTCAGGAAGGATCATTTCATACAAGTAGAGGTGTTCTTACAGAATTTCATGAAAATGGTGTTGCGATATCTTCTTATGAGGACTTGGTTAAAGAATTAGAGTCTTCCGACGCAGCGATGACAAAGAAAGAAGACGTTACGCGTGGGGGTATCGACTTAAATACGTCTAGTGGTATGCAGTGGAAGATTGGCAAGGTTGGCAAAGGTGTTGAAATGGATATTGATCCTGCTATGATTCAGAAGATTCAACGGGAAGGGATTGATTGGGCGGTGCCTGTCATTTTAAGGATGACTCCAGTTGCAAGCATTTGGCCTCTGGTAGGACTGCAGGCGCCTTTCAAAGAGAAACGTTTAGCTAGAATTTAAATCTTCAAAAATGTATTGATGACAAAAGAGAGTAATCTTAAAAAAGGTTGCTCTCTTTTTATTTATTGTTAATCGAATCTTGAGTGGGATCGGGTTTGTAGTAGCGGGTTTTTACTTCTTGTGGGACGTCGCCGGTTATGATTTTGGGAGTTAAGAAGATAACAATTTCACTTTTGACCGGATGATCATCGCTGTTTCTAAATGCTGCACCTAGAAGAGGAATGTCACCTAAGACAGGAATACGATTAGATGTTTTGACTGTCTGGTCTTTGATGAGACCTCCAATGATGATTGTTACTCCATCTTTAATAGTCACATTTGTTTCAGCTTGGGAAGTGTCCACAATGGGGATTTTATTTCCATTACTGGTCGTTAAAGATGTCCCTGCAGAGCTGACTTCAGGACGAATTTTCATGGTGATGAATTTATCTTGATGGATGGTTGGAGTAACATACAGTTTAACCCCGACATCGATAAAATTAACGCTTTCGGCAGTGGTAGCAGGTCCAGATGAGGGGGTAGTTGTTGTGGAGGTGACATAAGGCTGGGTGGTTCCAACGAGTATTTTAGCTTCACGGTTATTTAAAGAGGTAATGCTCGGGCTTGAGAGAATTGTTGTGTGTTGCATGGTTTGCAAAGCTTCAAGTAAAACGGTGTATCTGTCATTATCAATGGTCCCTATATTTAAGGTCCCTGAATTATTAGAAGTTGCTGGTAAGACCTTAAAATTAGAATTGAAGTCGATGAATTTCTTGTTATTCTCAGCCCTATTAATAAGGCCTTGCCAATCAATCCCTAATTGGGTTTCTTTGTCTAAAGTTACTTGAATAATCTTGGCTTCAATAAGAACTTGAGGCTCTTTAATATCAAATGCTTTGATCAGTTTTGAAATCTCTTTGATCTTAGTTGGGGTATCAGTAACAACTATCTTATTGGTTCTTTCATCGAAACGAATACGACCCGTGTCTTTATTGAGGACTTCCGATAATTTCTCGTTGACTGTTTTAGCTTGGGCATAAATCAATTCAAAGACTTCTGTTTGTACGGGGACATCGATCTTTTTGATCAAATTACCCATGACAGTCAATTTTTCTGAAGAATCAATCATGACTAAGACATTAGATTTGATGTCAGCTAATATTTTTCCAGATTGGCTCTTAATCTGCATAAGGACCGCAGTAATATCATTAACATTGGCATAATTTAAATGGACAGCCATTGTTTTAACATTGCCTCCAAATTTATACCCATATCTATCTTCAAACTCTTTAGCAGGCATGACTCTCACAATACCTTCTTCTACTTTGTAGGCGAGATTATTTGAATCCAAAATAATTGTTAAAGCATCTCTAAGTTTGACATCTTTGAGAAAAATGGTTGCCTTCCCACGAACATTTTGATTGGCAATAATATTTAATCCACTTTTAGATGAGAGCAATTTAAGAACATCTGAAATTTCAACATCTTTGAGTTCAAGGACATCAATCGTTTCGTTTGCAGTGATATCATCTGGCTCTGTGGGAGTGTTTTGGTCAGATGCAACATCATTAGCAGTGCTGTTTTCAGTGACTATAGAGGTTGAGGATAACTCTTGAGGAGCATAGGCTGTAGAATTTCTTAAAACACCCTCTAGATTGTCGGAAACTGTTTCTCGATACTCGTTTACAGGCGCATTGAATTCATCTAGAGCATCAGTGATGATAGCATTTCTTTGGGAAGACATTTTTTCTTGAGCAAGACAAAGAGAAACTGTAGTGCCAAAAAGAAAAATACTGGTCATAAATATTAATGTTTTTTTTGTCATGATTTTTCTATAGGTAATTCGACTTTTTGACCTTCATGTTCAAAGATAATTTTATTTTTTTGGATTTCCATTAAATTCAAGTCGTTCAGCTTGTCTCCTATGGATAAGATTTGGGTATTGCCTGCGCTTACATTTTGAATAATGACAGTCGGACTCTTGGATAACATCACTCCAAGCACTTTGAAATTCTTTAAATCCATCTTGGCAGAATTGCTGGGCGTAGCATTGGGATCGATGGTTTTCTTTTCTTTAGGTAGCTGAAAAAGACTTTGTCCTCGCATTATTTGAGAGTATTCAGAAAAATGGGTAGTCGTGGGCAGGAGCTTTTCTAGAGAGTAAGCATTCTTAGAATCCATAGATTCTTGATGAAGTACAGGAATTTCCTTTTGGATCAAAACAATCCTCACAAGTATGTATGCCGCAAGACATGCAGAGATAAGGGCAAAGAATTTGCTAAGAGTATTTAAAGTTTGATTATTTAAAAGATTAATTTTTCCTAAGATCATATATATTCTCTTGAGTACAACCTAATCTGACACAAATAAAAAAAGGTGTCAATTGGATATTGAGGTTTCTTTATTCTTAATTTAAGAAAAATACTATTTAATTAAAGATTTGGTCAAGATGAGCTTACTTAGTAAGTTTGAGTCGGAAGAAGGGGCTTTGGTGATTTGAAATTCATTGACTGTATATAGATGAGGGCAGTTTTGTAATGTGGATAGAAAATCCATAATATTATTAAGGGTTCCTTGCACAGAAACCTCAATTGTAAAATCACTTCCAACGGGAGTTGTTTTAGATTTTAATGGATCAGAAGCGGTGCTCTGTAGATGATTGTCTTTTGCAATTCCCTCAATCTCTTTTTTTATTAAGGTCAATTGTTCTTTGTCTGAAACAGACTGGTTAAAGCAGTCCATTGCTTCAGAATAATTTTGCTGGTAAGGCTGGCTTTTAGAAATAGTTTGGACTGCTTTGTTAAACTCTTTTTCAAGGGTCAGAATTTTGTCTTGAGTTGTTTCCTCGCTATCTTTTAAAGGTACATATATTCCACGATAGGCAGTGAAAATCAATAAGGCTATACAACTTATAACAAAAATTCTTTTTTCGCGTTCTGTAGAAATTATTTTTCTCATTGTTTTGATGGATTCGTTTGAGCAAGAATTACAAAATCTAAGTATCCCTGATTGTTATATTGTTGAGAATTCTTTTTTTGAAGAGTTACACTCTTTACCCATGTCAAATTCTGAATTCTTTTTTGAAATGAAGATAAAATATTCTGATTACCAGCTATTCCATCTATGCGCAATGTGAGATCTTGATCAAAGCTTATTTGACGAAAATAAATTTCGGAAGGAGTAGCTTGATAGATGTCGCGCAGAATATCTGTCAAAGGAACCTGTGGATGGCTGATAGATTGAATCTTACGAATGTTATCCAGTTTTTTCTCTTCTTCTTTGGATTTCTCTTGGATTGCATCTATTCTTTTTTCAAGGCTTTGGAGATAAACATACTTTTGATAAGTTTCAAAACGGAGGGCAAAGACAATCAAAGCTAATAGAACACTTAGACTTAAAAGAAATTTGAGAAGATGGTTAATGGCAAATTGAGGTTCATTAGAGTTTTGTGCGACCCGTGGGACTAAATCAATTTGATGCTCTGTGCCTGCATTAACAAAGCCCCAAGCACCTATCAAAGATACCATAGAATAATTTTTGATCAGAGAAAGAACTTGGAGTTCACATGGAATTTTTTCAGATGGTCTAATGATTTCAACGGGAATATTAAATCGCTCCACGATTCCTTTGCTCAAAGTTTCTATCTGAGTAAAATCAGTTGCTATGAAGATCTTTTCTATGTTGAGGGCTGGAAATTCGTTCTGATAGGCTTTGAGCGTCAATTCTACCTGATTGAGCATATCACTCAGATCGTCTTTTCTTAAATCACTCAATCCAGCGTTAAAATTACGTGAAAATAGAAATTTCCCTTCGTAATAGAAGCATAATTCCGCATCATCATAATCTAAGTTTAGAATTCCAAGAGGATTCTTCTCTTCTGTAAATTGACTAAACCATCCAGCAATTCCAAAGGAACTAATAAAAACATTAGAAACAGTTAATCCTGCTCCTTCTAAGGGTTTAAGGCATGCTGAAATTTGTTCGATAGGACTGATTGCTGAAAGGACTTTAGTGTAGCCGTCTGGTAATTTTTCAAGAATATAGTGATCGTAGACAATTTCTTCTTGCGTAAAGGGAACTTGTTGAAGAATTTTCAAAGAAAGCATCTTGTGTATTTCTTGTTCATCCTGCGAAGGCATTGAGAACTGCTTTAAAATTACATAGCGCTTTGGAATCACGACAATAGTGTTTTTAACTTTGATGCTAACTTGAGATAGAAGATTGATCACCTGCTGTTCGGTACGATTTGAAGTTTCAATAATATCAAGGTTGCTAAGAAAAGGTTTGCCCTTTTGCATTTTGATCTGCAGGACCTTTAGGTAGGTATTAGTTACTTCAATAATTGTTCGGTTTTCTTTGATCATCTTAATTTCTTTGCCAATGCAAAAGCGATAATTCATTACGTTTTATAGTTACATGAAGATCAGTTGTGGCTTTTGTTATGTCGTCAATTCCCGTGACTTGGATATGAATGTATTGAGGTGTTTTTTGTCGTTGGGATTGCATCATCTGAAAAATCGCACTTTCTTTTGAGTTAAGACTAATTTTATTAGATTCAAGTGCTCTTTCTTGAGCGGTTGAACTGGTTGAATTCAAAGTCTTTCGATAATCCATAATTTTTTCAACTAAATTATCAGCATCCTCAATGGAAGTGTTTGTTTGAGGGCCACAAAAACTTCTAGCAAAAGCATGTAAGACCTCAACGGAAGCCATATCTAGATTAATCAAGAAAGGGCCTTGAGCTGGATCAATTGTAATAAAATCTTTTATCTTTTGGAAAATATTTTTGTTCATTCCTCGGATTAATAAGAGTTCTTGGATGCTTTCAAAGGGCTGATTTTTACTTTCATATCCTAACGGTTTATAAGTTTCATCTTCGCTGCCATAAGGAGCATTAAAAACAGTAGTATCGCCATCAATCCAATCAAGTACCGAGGAAGAAATAGTTAATGCTGTTTGTTCATCTATACCAACGTGAGTTAGCAAGTTGCTTAGAATAAGATAATTTGTGGATGTTATTGCGTTGATATTGATTTTACTTTCTTCATCTTGAAGCTGAACGATACGAAATGACCCCGAACCTATCTTAACTGGTTTTGAGAAGATTTCAGGATTGAAAACGTCAGGTTTGATGAGATCTTTATTCAACGTGTCTTTCTTAAGCAGATCAATGGCGTAGATAAGGCCGGAGAAGGCCATATATTTAGATTGGATTTTGCCATTAAAATGTTTTGCTAATGTCAATTCAACGTGAGTCTGACGTCCTAAACCAATGGCTAATAAAGACAAGATCACCATAATCCATAGGACTGCGAAAAGTATTATACCAGATTTATTTTTGGTTCTTCGTATCATTGGTAAATTTTCCCCATAACCCTGTCGGAATAATAACCGTTTTTTCTATAGGAATTGAATGTTTAGGATTTTCAGGATCTAAAAAGGTAATCTGAAAGCGTACGCTCAGGGGAAAAAAATCGTCTTTCCATTCATTGGTCCAAGTCAGGACGTCCTTATCCATAAATCCATAAGAAATTTTTAAAGAATTTTTAATAATTTGTTTGTTGAGGACTTCATCTTGAACTTTTTGTCCCCAGCCATGTTCTTGTCTTATTAAATAACTTGTTTGTTGTTGATCGGACACTTGATTAGTTGTTACTGCGACATTCTTGGAGGTATGTTGCCCAATTTGAACGGTGTGAATATGCGCGTTTTGAGGATCAACAAGAAAGTAATGGATTCTTTTGAGTCCGTTATCTGTGGGTACGACGAGGGAGAAGTCTTTGTTGCTTCCTGAAAAAGCCATATTGAAAGGATTTTGATCTTTGGAATGATAGGGAACCATGTTCTCTAAATCAAACTGTATGGTATCTAAGGTCCACCGGATGCTCCGAAATGATTTCTCAAAATTTTCTGACCGCTTACTGATTTGCAAGCCACTAAAAAAAGTCCCGTAGAGACAAAGAGCTATGATACCAAAAATGGCAAAGGCCAAAAGAAATTCAATGAGTGTTAATGCCCTATTTTTCTTTGTCATACTTTGGATTAATCCGGGTTAAATAAGAATAATGATGTATCAATGGACTGTTTATTTTTTCCTGAATTCCATGAAAGAGATAGATCCACTTGATTGACATCGCTGGCTGAGTGTTCATCTGGCCATGTCTTCGCATTTGAAGAAAGGGTGTATTTGTATTCGTTAAAAGGTGTTTCAAATTGACCGCTGTCATGGACGTTATCTTCAATTGTCTTATTTAAGAGGAGCTCAGAGAATTTTTGATCAATTAAGAAGGCTGCTTGAGAATAGTTACGACTATAGTTTAAGGCCCGAAGACTTACTGAAAGAGACTGCACAATAAAAGTAAGTCCCACGGATAGGATAACGATCACAATGAGGACTTCTAATAATAGGGCCCCTTTTTGAGAGCGAAGGGAGTTAATTTGCATCTAGAACCTCAATTTGTCCGCGTTGTTGTTGGGTCGATATAATTAAACATTCTTTTCCATTACATAACAGGATGTCAGTTTTTTCAATTTCTCCATTGGGAAAGAAGTCAATCGAAGGTTTTGAACTGTTAATAGTAAAATGTTCTGGTAGCACGCTAATGTTGCCCCATTGCCCGACGATAGGTTGAAATTCTTTTGATGGCAGCTTAGAGGATGGTTCCAGAAGTTGATATTTATTAAAGAGATCATTAAATGAAAGGCGAATTATTTTATTTTGAGTAACAGCACGGCTTTGAGCGTAACGCATCATGTAAGAAAGATTATTAGCTGTATTTTGTGTTTGTATGCGCGTATATGATCGACTTAGATTCGGTAAAGAAAAGGCTGCAGCAACGGCAAGTAATACCATTACTAACAACATTTCGACTAACGTAAATGCTTTCATTGTTTTTTGCTTGAGGCAGAACTATCTTCCCAGTTAACAATATCATCACTGCTTTCCACACCATCAGGTCCCAATGAAGAAAGATCATAGCTGTCGGTATTATGGACCCCTGGAGAAACATATACATAATTTCTGCCCCAAGGATCAACTGGGATCTTTTTCTTTTTTAAATAGGGTCCTTTCCATCGTGTGGGCACAGGAGCAGCAGAAGGCTCGCTGACAAGAGCTGTTAAATTTTGTTCAGTAGTGGGGTAACGTCCACTGTCAATTTCATACATATCCAAAGCAGAAGAAATGTTAGCCATAATATCAGCTTTGGCAGCAGCCCGTCTGGCTTCTTCACCACGCCCAGCTAGATTAGGTACAATCATTGCTGCTAATACACCAATGATAATGACAACGAGTAAGATTTCAACAAGAGTAAAGCCTTTACGAGATTGTTGTGACATTTCTGCCCCCTTAAGATGATATTTTTATTTAATTAACATATTCATTTGGAAAATTGGTAAAAGCATGGCCATAACAACAGAACCTACGATGGTTCCCATGACAAGAATGAGTATAGGTTCAATTAAAGTTGTCATATTCTTGATAAAACGTTGAATCAAACGTTCGTAATATTGCGCAAGTTTGTAAAGCCCTTTGGCTAAATGTCCTGTTTCCTCACCAATTGTAATCATTTGGGAAGCTGTCTCAGGGAATAAAGAGATTTTCTCAATGGCATGAGCTAAACTTTCTCCTTTATTCACATCAGTCTCAATTTGTGACAGGGCATTTTTGAAAACTTGATTCTCCATAACTAAAGCCACACTTTTTAAGGCGGCAACAATGGTGACTCCATTATCCAGCAGAGTAGCTAATGTACGACTAAAACGCTCTATTTCTACATTTCTAAGAAAATTTCCAAAAATTGGTAATTTTAATTTAAATGTGTCTATCTTCAGCCTTCCTTCTTCAGCCAAGCTCATTTGTCTTAAAGCAAATCCTAAGCCAAAGATAACCAACGCTATTAGCCACCAAAAATGAGAGAAGAAACTGCTCAGCCCAAGTAATATTTGTGTAGGCAAAGGTAAGGTTTGATTCAAATCATCGAAGATTGCGCTAAGACGGGGAATGACCCATGTAAGTAATACAAAAATAGTGATGGCCCCAACAGTCATAATCAAAGAAGGATAGACTAAGCTTGCTTTAATTTGCATTTCAGTATCTTGCTGGCGTTCACTGAATTCTGCTAGACGCTGCATGACTTGATTAAGATTGCCGCTAATTTCTCCTGATTTGATAAGATTGACATACACAGGCGCAAATGTTTCAGGAAATTTTTCTAAAGATTCAGAAAGCATGGAACCGTCTTTGACAGAAGTGTGAATTTCTCCAAGCATTTCTTTTAAAACAGGATGGTTGGTTTGTTTGTGGATATGATTGATGGATTTTAATAACGGCACATCCGCTTCAATCAAATCGCTTAATTGTCGAGTAAACAAGATAATCTCTCGGGCAGGGACTTTTTTAGAAAAAACAAAATTAAGAGCACTGGAACGTTCTTCTTCTTTAGAAACATCGATCGGAGTATATCCCAATTCTATAATTTTTTTGATAGCGCTATCGAGATTGTCAGCTTCAATGCGTCCTTGAACTGTTTTTTGTGGGCCTTGTTTTGCTGTATAAGAAAAGAGAGCCATTATTTATAATCTTCCTTTGTGACACGAATGACTTCACTGGGGGTAGTAGTTCCTTCTTTAATTCTTTGCCATCCCGATTGGAGTAGGGTTGTCATTCCTAAACTCACAGCTTTATTTCTAATCTGAGCAGAGGATGCTCTCTGCATAACAAGTTCTCGAATTTCATCCGTGAACATTAAAAACTCATAAATGCTGGTTCGTCCATGGTAGCCCGTAGAGTTACATGCTTTACAGCCAACTGCTTCGTAAATAGTAAGTCCAGCTTCTGTGGCAGGATTTAAACCAAAACCTTTTAACATCTCTGGCGTTGTGGTTGTAGGTGTTTTACATTTGATGCACAGAGTACGAATGAGACGTTGGGCAATGAAACATTCAACAGCGCTAGTGACTAAGTATGGGTCTATGCCCATGTCCATTAAACGTGTAACACCGCTTGCGGCATCATTCGTATGTAAAGTCGAGAAGATTAAATGACCTGTCATAGCAATTTGTACAGCGGTTCGTGCAGTTTCAACGTCGCGGACTTCACCCACCATCATGACATCAGGATCATGGCGCAGCATGGAACGAAGACCCCGGGCAAATGTTAATCCAATTTCAGGATGAATTTGCATTTGCATGATTCCATTTAATTGATATTCGATGGGATCTTCGATGGTAATAATTTTCTTATCCGTATGATTGATATGAGATAGGCAGGCATACAGAGTGGTCGTTTTTCCACTTCCTGTTGGGCCCGTTACAAAAATAATTCCATGGGGTTTGACCAGTAAGTGATCGAGCTTTGCAAGATCTTCCGCAGACAACCCTAGATTTTTTAAGCTGATCAAGGAGGATGATCGTAAGATACGAATCACCACGCTTTCTCCAAATTGAGTAGGTAGGAATGAGACGCGTAAATCTAAATTAGAGTCGCCTATTTTGACTTTAAATCGGCCATCTTGAGGAAGACGTTTCTCGGCAATGTTTAAGTTCGACATGATCTTAATGCGTGCATTGATAAAATCTCGGAAATGATAAATATTAGCAGGAAGTTTAGTGTCGGTCAGTACGCCATCGATGCGATATCGAATCTTTAGTTCGTTTTCATAAGGTTCAATGTGAATATCCGTCGAGCGATTCGTATAAGCCTCTAGAAGAACTTGGTTAAGAAATTTTGCAATGGTGGCTTCAGAATCAATTTCAGTTAAATCCTGATTTGTTTTCTCGGGACTTACTCTGATTTGAGCAGTTTCCATCATTTGATCAATAGTTTCTGCTCCAACCCCGTAGTAAGTACGGATACTTTCAACTATTTCTTTTTCACTAGCTAAGACTGTTTTGATTTTTTCTCTGACTACTAAGCTCACGCCATCCATAATATTAATATCCAGAGGATGGGCGCTAGCCAGCGTCAAAATTCCATTACTAAATTCGATGGGAATTAATTTATAGTAGGTCGCAATTTTTGCAGGGATTTTCTTAATGACGTCTTTAGGGATTTTGATTTGAGCTAAATTAACAAATTCAACGCCCATTTGGCTGGCCACAATGGGAAGGACATAGTTTTCTTCATCAACAAAGCCAAGCTTGAAAAGAGTGATCCCTAAAAGATCTCCGGTTTGTTTTTGCTTTTCTAAAGCAATAGCTAGTTGTTCGGCAGTGATAACTTTATTTTCAACTAAAACTTGTCCTAATAAGGCAGGTGGTCTTGATTTCATATTATCTCCAGCAACAATTTTATATACATTTGCCAAAGAATAAAGGATTTTAATTTACAATTTTGTATAATGATTACTTGAATTCCCACCCCCTGGGTGGGGAGGATTAGGGTGGGGTTAAAAAAGCAAGAATTTTCGTTGATCACCCTCCCCTAGCCCCTTTCCATCAAGGGAGGGGAAGGATGTTGGTAGAAACCGTTTTCTTAAAATGGGGTTCATGACTGGTTTTTTGGGATAGAAATGGTAAACTTTATAGTGAATGAAAGAGACTCTGGATTTATACATACACATATAATTTAGGGTTCTAAAAATGAAGACTATTTTTAATGCTTTACTTATAGGTATTATCACCCTTAGCGCTCATAGTGCTTTGGCATTAAATAGTGACCTCACTCTTACCTCTTCTTCTAACGGAAAGGTTGTTGCTTCTCCGGCTGGTCCTTATCTTGTAGGTGATCAAGTTACTCTTACAGCTGTTGCTAATGATGGTTATATGTTTACGGGATGGTCTTCTGATGTGACAAGCAGAGTCAATCCAATAACGATCACCATGGACAGCAATAAAACAATCACGGCTAATTTTGAACTTGGAAATCCTATTCAGGTTCACTCATGGTCCAATTCCGGACAATCGACCATCCATACCATGCCTCAGTTCAATTATAGTGAGGGGGATCCCAGTTATATGGATACTGTGGTCATTCCTCGCATCAAGGCTCAATTGAATGACGGAAGGCTGCCTGGGCAGAATATACTTCATATTCAAGGGGAGATGGATGATATTAATTTGCATGGTACCTTGGATGACTTGATCATCACCAGTTCTGCTATTCAAGACAGAAAGATAGTATTTCAAAATTTGTTTCATAAGCTTTCTACGGCTGGAGTTGCTATTGATACAGTTGTGATCGATATGGAGCAGTATTTTACTACATTTGGATTAATGGGTTTTAGGCAGGAAGCTACCTGTTCCACTTTGTCAGATAGAATTCAATTTTATTATGATCATTTCACAGGTGTGCTCAAAGATTCACGAGGTAGTGATCCGACTCTCTTTTTAGATCCTGCTTTAGTGCAAGATTACCCTGTAGATGCCACTCATCAACCCTACAACTGCACCCCTTGGAAAGGATCAGATCCAACGTCTTCTTATTATGCTGCTTTCAATGCCTGGAATAAATGGGCCACTAATGCAGCTAAGGATGCTTATCAAGAGGCTGTGATTGGGCCGTTGCATCAATATTTTCCACAAGCCAAGGTTTCGCAATTTAATAACACATTTCCTTTTCCATCCTCTATCAATAATCCTGCTGACTGGCCTTTTGCAACACCTATTGGAGATGTTGCCTCTTCGGATTTATATTTCGTTAATACGGGAGAAAGGTACTCCTCGGGATATCGCAAACTTCAAAAGATAGACCCCTGGAATTGCTTGATTGATAAGATCAATTTACTCAGAGCTTCATTGAGCGATCAAAGTCCTAATCAGCCTGATGTGATGCCATGGTTTGGGTATCCTGGACTATCTTGGGATTATACCGCTGTGAATGAAAAGCTTTTTGATATTATCGTATCCCATGCTGCCCAGATGGGAATTTCTCAATCTTTGTTATGGAACCCTGACTCCGTAGGCCCTTGGGGAAACCAAGCTGTCAATTCAAATCAACATGCTGCGCAAGTCTTTGCAACCACTCCAGTTAATACTGTTATCAAAAGAGATTGGTCCCCGATTCCTTTTGATTCAGATTCGATTACAACTGGAAGTGTTACAACAACTTATACAGATTTCTTAATTACTTATAATAATACATTTACATTAACCACAACAAGCACAAGCGGTGGTCAAATTCAAAGGGATGATGTGACTAATGTCATGAATCCTGACCAAACCAATTATGCTGGCTTTAAATGGGTTAAACTTTCAGCAGTTGCTGATAGTGGGGAGCAGTTCTACGGATGGATAGGGGATATTGAAAGCACGGATCCAATCGTTAATGTTCCAATGGTGGGTCCTAGAAATATTAAAGCCACCTTTGGTCCCGTCGCTATTGGGAAGATTTCTAAGGATCAAACGATAGTTCAGGGAGAAAGCGTAACTTTAACCGTATCCGCAGCAGGGGCACCCACCCTTAGTTATCAATGGAAGAAAGATGGTGCTAATATTGCAGGAGCAGCAAGTAGTTCTTATACGATTAACCCTGCTAATGTCTCAGACACGGGAAGTTACACGGTTGAAGTTTCCAACACATATGGAACTGTTACTAGTGAGCCAACCGTTTTGACAGTCACTCAAGCACCAATGATTACATATCAACCGATCAATTTGACAACCATCGTTGGCAATGAAATCACCTTTCATGTTTCTGCGCTCGGAACAGGACCGTTAACTTATCAATGGAAGAAAAATGGAACGGATATTTCTGGTGCAACAAGCGCTGACTATACGATTAGTTCTCCTGGTTTGGCAGATGAAGCTAGTTATAGGGTAGTTGTAAGTAATACATTTGGGTCTATTCTAAGCGATGTTGCAACGCTTGCAGTTCATCAACCTCCAGCTATTAGTGTTCAGCCTGCTAGCGTAACAACTGACGAAGGACAAAGTGCAACTTTGAGTGTGACAGCCTCAGGTGCTGGGACATTAGTGTATCAATGGAAGAAAGATGGCATATGTATAAACGGGGCTAATGGTCCAAGCTATACAATCAATGCTCCAGTTTCTTCGGATGCGGGAGTATATAGTGTGGTTGTGGCTAACGCATATGCTTTGATTCAAAGCAATTCTGCTGTGCTAGTTGTCAACAATAGACTTCCAGTAATTACAACTCAGCCTGCCAGTTTAACAGTCAATGAAAAAGATCAGGCGATATTTAGCGTCGTGGTTATAGGCACAGCTCCTTTATATTATCAGTGGATGAAAGATGGTGTTGCATTGCCAGGGAAAGTGGATGATTCATTGACTATTAATTTAGCCAAAGGAACAGATGAGGGCAGTTATACCGTGGAAGTGAGTAATATGGCAGGAAATGTGACGAGTGACCCTGCAATTCTAACCGTTCACCGATCTCCTAGTATATTGAGTCAGCCGGGAAGTTTGACAATTGATGAAGGTCAACCAGCTATATTTAGTGTCACCGCTGCAGGATCACCAACTTTGACGTATCAATGGATGAAAGATGGTGCTGCTATTGTAGGTGCAACTAATGCCTTTTTTACAATCGATTCTACAACAGCGAATCTAGCGGGAAATTATACAGTCATCATCAGCAATTCCTTTGGAACAGTTACTAGTACATCTGCTACATTGACTGTGAATACTTCTTCTCAAAAAATAGGTAATCAACCTCCTGTTGTCAGTGCCGGATTGGACCAAACGATTGTGACACCCGATTCCACAACACTTTCTGGAACCGTTTCAGATGATGGTTTGCCTAATCCTCCTAAATCTATCACAACGATGTGGAATGTAGTCACGGCTCCAGGAACGGTGACCTTTGGTGATCCACATTCTTTAATCACTAAAGTATCTTTCTCTGGAGTTGGAACATATGTGCTTAGTTTGACAGCTAATGACGGGTCTTTAACAAGTGTGAGTAAAGTCAGTATTAATGTTGTCTATCCTTTGGGAGGAGGCGGGGGTGGGAGCAATCTTTACACTTTAATGATTAATGCTTCCAATGGAAGAGTGACCAGAAATCCTAATCAAGCCAGCTATACTACGGCGACTCAAGTCACATTAACTGCAACGGCCAATGATGGGTATCAATTTGTAGGATGGTCGGGAGATGCTCAAGGAAGCAGCAATCCTTTAAAGATCACTATGGATAATAACAAAACGGTGACTGCTTTATTTAAGGCAACGAATCAACGCCAAAGTAATCAACCACCTTCGGTTAGTGCCGGGACAGATCAAATTATAGACTTAAAATCGACTGCACTTTTATTAGGGACAGTCACAGACGATGGTTTACCTATTCCTCCAGCCTCAATGAATACCACTTGGAGTGTAATTTCAGGGGCAGGAGCTGTAAACTTTGCCAATATTAATGCTCCTAATACCACAGCTACATTTTCATTACCTGGACGTTATGTCTTGCAATTGACTGCTAATGATGGAGCCTTGCAAGCCAGTTCTACGGTCAGTATTACGGTCAGTGCGGTTGCTCTTTACAGTCTTAAAATTAATGCAGGAAAAGGAAGGGTTTATAGAACTCCAGATTCTTCTAAATATACTGCGGGGACTCCCGTGACATTAATAGCCAGTGCGCCACCGGGGTATCGTTTTAGTTCTTGGAGTGGAGATATTACGGGAAACACAGATACCATTACAATTACGATGGATTCAAATAAAACAATCTTAGCCAATTTTTCCTCATCCAATGAGGCTCCTGTGGTGATTGCAAATGTTGATCATAATGTTGTGAATCTGCCAGATCCTATACAATTAAAAGGTGAGGTTTCTGATGACGGATTACCTTCTAAAAATCTTAGAGCAACCTGGAGTAAAGTCTCAGGACCTGGCAATGTAAGGTTTGCTGATCCTTCCTCGGAGAATACAACTGCAACATTCTCTAAAGCTGGGGTATATGTCTTACAGTTAAGTGCTAATGATGGACTTTTGGAAGCTAAGGCTGCGGTGAGCGTTACAGTTCTTTCAATGGCTAAATACTCTATAACTACCCAAGCAACTCACGGCAAAGTCACTAAAAGCTCTGAGGCTGAAAGTTATAGTGAAGACAGCCGGGTCACCTTAACAGCTGTCCCTGAAAATGGTTACTTGTTTAGTTCGTGGAGTGGAGATTTGAAAGGAAATTCTAATCCTGTGACGATTGCCCTTAAGAGCAATATGAACATTATAGCTAATTTTGTGGAGGATAATCAGCCTCCATGGATCAATGCTGGTCCTAATCAAACCATTGCTCTTTCAGAAAGAGTCATCTTACGTGGATCCACGACGGAGAATGAGGGGGCCCAGAAGAACCTAAAGGTCATTTGGTGCAAATTATCCGGCCCTGGGATTGTAACGTACGCTAATGCAAATTCTCTAATTACAACCGCATCTTTCTCTAAAGAAGGCAAATATGTCCTTCTTATGACCGCAATTAACCCCAAAGGTCTTTCCACTAATTCCAAAGTAACCATCACAGTCAAACCAAGCAAATAAATGTCAAAAAGGTGTCAGACACCTTTTTGAGTTTATTTTTGTTTTAGTTTGTAAGTCTAGGGAAATTATGTAGTTAGAGCTAGCTCGGGGATTGGCAATATCTTTAGGAGGCGTATATACTGTAAGTAGATATTCAGCTCTTTTAAAAAAGCAAATCGAAATGGCAAACCCAGGGAAACCTGGGGGCCTCTTGCTTCGCTTAAGTGCTTTCGCCTTAAGCTTCGCAGGAGTCTCTCCGAAGCTCAAACATGTAAATATTTGAGCGAAGGAGGAGCAAAGCCGTGGGTCCTTCAGAGGGACTGCCTGGTTACCGAAAGTGTTGCTGTGTTGGTCTCTTATTAATCAGGATTGATGGTCAGGCATTTTCTCTGAGGGGCCCTTTTTTTAACGAGGGAGAGAACAATGCGCAGAATCGTAACCCCCATCATTGTTTTGAGCCTGATTTTTACCCAGATTTCTGTTTTAGAAGCTCAAATGCCAATAGGCTATAGTGTTGATCCACATCTATTAAACTGGATGAAATCCAATGTTAGTCCAGTGACACAACTTCCTTATAGTTTTTATATTCCCGAACAAGAAAAACATGCTGTTTATCAAACAATGAATTTGGATGGCCCTATCAATGGGGCCATTGAGCGTACGATCACCTCTGAAGGACTCGATATCTACGACGGGGCGGTCTATCAAATCGTTTTAAGCATGCTTGGGGGGCAAGATAACCTCACTAAAGCTGCCATTCCATTAAACTATTACTGGGAAGGTTCTCTAGGGGATACGTCAAGTGTCCGCTCCGGATATCCTATTAATCTTTTTGTCTATGATTCTTTAAATCCCCAAACAGTAAGCTCAGATAATCAACGTTTAGGACAAAGGGGCTTTATCTTTCGCATTATCAATGCGAATGGAAATTTTCTTTTAAGCGATCCTATGAACGGACTCACCAGCCTTTCAGGCTTTCCGGAACAAGATCGCCTCCATTGGGTTGATTGGAAACCTGTAGCAGGAGAAAACGCCTGGGTCGTCATTGCCGCCATGCAACTCTACAAACAAAAGTATTCTAAGCCATCGGAACCTCGCAGGTTCCAGGCAGCAGGTTCCGCTAGTGTGGAGCTTAAGCTTTCAGAAGAGTTGGCTCGGGCGGCCATGATTTTGCAATCTTCCATTGGAGGGATCCGTATGGCTCCTATTGGCACTCACCGCACGCTAGTTGAGGGCGAACAGGAATTCTTCACCCCTCAAAATTGGTGGTATCGTCATGTCTCGACGGAGAATAACATATCATGGTATGCAGCTTTTCGTATGCTTTATGAAGTGACTGGAAAAGAGGTTTACCAAAAGGCCATGTTAAACATTGAACGTTATTTGCATTTTGTTTGGGACAGCAAAGAACATATGTTTCACCAAGGAGCTTACGAAATAGGGGGTATATGGATGCCTAGTCGTGAGCATTTCGCCCTGGATGTTCAAACATGGGCCATTGCTTGCCTTGGACCACAGGTCATTGATGCGTGGTTTGGGGAAGGTGAGTCTTATAAGATTTGGCAGAGTGCTAAACAACACTCGGGTGTTCTTGATGAAAAAGGCAATGTCATTGGCGTGGGGTATTCAGATGAACATGATCGTATTTCTGTGGAATGGTCCGCTGGAGCCATGATTACGCTTCAAGAGATGGGGGCCTATTACATGTCAGCAAGGCCTTCCTGGTCTCAAGAAGTCCTTTCTGAGAAAGTTTCTATGCGAAGAAATATGGAAAGCCTGCACTACAAGATTTCAGATGACCTTTCCGCTTATAGTTATTCCTCCAAACGCGGCTGGATCCCCTTCGGCTGGAACTCCCACGACCCCCAAGTCCTTAGCACAGCCTCCAGCGGCTGGATGATGTTTGTCGATGCTGGGGTTAATCCGTTTAGATTTATTAACAATAATTAGCTGTTTTTGTTCTCCACTTATGCTACACTTTAGGTGGAGGTAAATTATGGCAACCAAACATCCTAGATTAAATGTAGTTCTGGAACCTGTTTTAATGAAAGGTGTTGAGCATCTAGCTAAGTCTCAGGGATTATCTTTATCAACGGTAGCTCGTGATTTGATCAAAGAAGCTTTGGAAACCTATGAAGATAGTTGTTGGGATAAAAAAGCTGCTCAACGTCTAAAGAACTATAGCCGTTCCAAGTCTTTAGCTCATCAACAGGTGTGGGGTTAATGACTTCTTACAAAGTTCATTACCATTCCCTGATTACTAAAGACATAGCTGGTATTCCTAATAATATGCGTAGTCGCATCCGTTTGGCTATTGAAGAACGTTTGCAAATAGATCCAATTAATTATGGATTACCTTTACGAAAAAGCTTACACGGTTTTTATAAAATGAGAGTAGGAGATTATAGAGTAATTTATCAAGTGGTTAAAGATGACATCGATATTTTGATTATAGGACATCGTAAAGATGTATACCCAAAATTATTAAAAAGGCTTTAATGAAAATCTACAAAGAATCCATGAAACCAAAAATCATTTTAGTTGTAACCGACCGAGAAAAGAATGCCCAGATCAAGGCTTTGAAGGTTGATGCTTTGGAGATTCGGGTGGATTTGTTTCGAAGAAGAGATTTGAAATATATTCAAGAAAAGATTAAACAGCGACGAGAAACAAGGCTGCCTTTGCTTTTAACTGTCCGTAATCAGAAAAAAGAGGGGGCAAGTGCCGATTGGTCCAATGAAGAGAAGCATAACATTTTGCAAATGGCTTTACCTATGGTTGATATGGTTGATATTGAACTAAGTTCACCGCTTCTTAAAGAAACATTATCATACGCTCGTAAGTTAAAGAAGAAAACCATTGTTTCCATCCATGATTTTCATCACACCCCGTTACATTTAGAAAATATTCTTAAAAAAGCGCTCAGTACCAGAGCTGATATCATCAAGATCTCTGCTAAAGCCAATTCTATGGATGATGTCTTTCGTATGATTGAATTCACTCGCAAAAATCATTCCAAGCACTCTATGATTACCCTGTCTATGGGCTCTCTAGGCAAAATTTCGCGCTTAGTTTTACCTGCCGCAGGAAGTTTATATACCTATAGTTTCCTCAATCAATCCACCGCTCCTGGGCAAATTGATATTAAGACCCTCCAATCACACATAAGTCTATACTATTCATAAGGTTATAAAATTTTCTTTTTTTATCACCCTAAGTGGCATTATATAAATATACCAGGTATACTTTTTTGACATGAAAAAATCGGTATGTTTGATTATTCTTCTGTGCTTTTTAGTTACAGGCATTGCGGGGCCTCGCTCTACTTTTGCCAGTGACATTCCTCAATTACCTCTTCCAGGAACTATGATGTCTTTGAGCCAGGCCTATATGCCTGTCATGATCAAAGGCCTGAAAGTCCATCCAGAGAATCCTTTGTTATTTGATTTCGTCGTGGATACAGGGAATTCTGGATTGTCCGTAGGGGCAGGGCTCGCCCCTGCCCAAAAAGGGCGACCGCAAGGGTCACCCCTACAAGACGAATCAAACAAATTAATCAAATATTTCCTAGCCTCATTAACTATCCCCGAAAAAGACCTCTGGGTGAATTTATCCCCCTATGAGAAAGACAGAATAGTTCCTGAAGAACTAGGGAACACCGAGCTAGGCCGAGACATGCTGGCCCAAGATTACATCCTCAAACAATTAACCGCTTCTCTAATTTATCCTGAGAAAGACCTAGGCAAGAAATTCTGGGACAAGGTTTATGCGAAGGCCCAAGCACTTTATGGCAATACGCAAATACCTGTGAATACATTCAACAAGGTATGGATCGTAGCTGATAAAGCCAAGGTTCTTGAGAGGAACAATGTGGGGTATATCGTTGGAGCGCATTTGAAGGTGATGTTGGAGGAAGATTATCTAGCTAATGAAAAAAATCAAACGCCAACCAGGGGACATGTTCATTACAAAACCAATAAGAACGTGTCCCCAAGCATGCTGCCAAGCGAGACAGCGCTGAATGCGAAAGCACCCCAGGGAAACACCCCCAACGCCTTAGCAAACCAAATCATCCGCGACATCATATTGCCCGAATTAGAAAACGAGGTCAACCAAGGCCAAAACTTCGCCCCCTTGCGCCAAATGTTCTATTCCATGATCCTAGCCACATGGTACAAACAAACCCTAAAGAATGCCTTATTAAATCAAGTGTATAGCAATAAAGCCAAGATAGAAGGCGTCAAGAATGATGATCCTATTATCAAAGAAAAGATCTATCAGCAATACCTTAGTGCTTACAAAAAAGGCGTATTCAATTACATCAAGGAAGATCTAGATTCAACCCCAGGCCAGAGAATTCCCAGAAAGTATTTTTCAGGCGGAATGATAATGGGTATCGAGAAAGTCTTGGATCGCACGCAGACAGAAACACCTCATGAACTAACAAGTCTGAAGACTGGGGACATGGCTATGGTCCAAGTTCTTATCAATAAATCTTCGGATTCTAGCAAAACTCCTGAACCAGTCTTGGCAGAGAATCCAATCATAAAGAAGCTGCTCGATTTACAAGAACAAGGAAAAAAATGGGAATTGATTTCAAATCCGCAATATGACGGGTGGATTGTTTATAAAGCAGGAAGTTTTTTTATTCATGTTCCTTCTAAAGAGGGAGCGCTTGAATACAGTCAGCAACAGGTCATTGAGAATGCAGATTTTGTTTTGGCAAATGCTGGTAATACATTTGTTCCTACAACAAAAATTAACTTGAAACAAATGTCATTTCAAACACAGGTAGGTGAATATATAAAACCTGGCATTGTCTATATACAAAATGGTGTAGAACCATTGTTTAGTTTAAAAGGACAAAAGATAGGGCAAAGAATCATTAATCGAGGACTTTTATTCAGATTGGCAAAACAAGAAAGGTGGAAAAAGATTGCCCAAATCCTACAGAGCGCTATGACAACTACGCAACATATGTGGTCAAGAGGAATATTTGTCGAGGATACGACCGTTCTTGTTAATATGGGCATACCTAAAGGCGATTCGAATGCCATCTATTTTGATTTGGGAAATTTTTCTTCCAAAGTTCCTCCGGACAAGGTTTTATTAAAGGTTCTTCAGGATTTACGTGCCGAGATACGAGCTACCGTAAAATTGCTTGATTTGCCTTTATCGTCAAAAGAAGTTGTTCTTTCAAATCTTAAGAAACAATTTTCTATAAGTAATTTCAGAAACACTTGGCAAAGTAAGATGCACGAACGCTCCAGAGTTGCTGATGCAGCCATGAATACTTGGCCAGAATATTTATATGCTGAAGAAAGAGCCCGTGAGATAGCACAAGGCGTAAAACAATTGACTCCAAATGAAATGAGCAGTCTTTATCAAATTATCGTAAGCCTCAGAATGCTACCTGAAGAATTAATTTCACAAACATTTGAGGAAGGTAAAAGGGTCGTTTTTCTTGGGATTCCCACTGCAAAAGGAGAAACCTATCTTGCTCGCCTGTTTAAAGCATTAAAGAATGAAAAATTCAAACCGACTCATTTAGCTTTACCTTTTGCTGAGAGGGATCGTGACAAATTAAATCGATTTATTGAAGGTCAGATTTCGGCCAGTGAATGGGGAATTAATTTGAATGGTGTTCATGAAAAAGATCTCGAATCTTTGCGAGTTCTACTTCACGGGATTAAAGATGATGTGAAATTTGTTTTGTATGCTGATGAGGGTAGTCATAGTGGAGAATTAAAAGCTGATCAAGAAGCAAAGAACATTCTCAATGTTATTAATCTGGATAAGTCAGCACGGCTGTTAGTTGTAGGTAATTATGATCGGGTGGCGAAAGAGAATGTAGGTGGATCTCAATTATCTATACGCCGTATTGTTTCACAAAATATGGGTAGTGATCATATTTCTTCTATTGTCACGTCACATGGAGAAGATATGGAATCTTACTCATTGATAGGGATAAATAATTTCTTTGATATTTTCGAAAGGCATTCTATTCCTATTAGCTTTGCTTTTCCAATTGCCAAAACTCCTTTGGAAGGACTGTCTTTTGATCAAGATTATCCACAAAGTACTTACGGTTTATTTGATGGTTTCATTTATTTCAAAGATTCTGATGAGGATGGAGAAGGTTTCTTTGATAAGAAACCTGATGAACCTATTTTAGCAGACCATCCTACAGGCAGTGGTGACAGAAGAAGAGCAACGGTTGCTGCTACGAGCCCCGCCATGACCTCCAAGCCTAATATAGCTATCACTGTTCCTGGTAATGATACCGTTCTAACTCAAGAATTTTATGAAGGTTTAGATGATGCTGTTACGCAGATGGAAGAGTTTATAAAATTACAACAACCTGCTCAAATTATTTGTTTAGGCGGATCCCCTGAATGGATTTTTAGAGCTCTTGAAGTTAAAACTCAATTTCAAAATCCGAATCAGTATGCAGATCTAAGACGAAAAATTAAATATGTCGCCTTTAGTAGACCTGAAGGTGGCGTTTTTTATTACTCACAAAAAGAAGTAGATGCGTACCGCACATATTTAAAGAAATTAGGTATTACTCCCAGGAAAATTATTAATAGGGATAAGCCAACTATAATTGTTGATAAAAGTGAGTCAGGTGAAAGTTTAAGGGTTTTTATAAGAATTTTAGAAAAGTGGGCAGAAGATGTAAATATTAGCTCTTCTGAATTAGGATTGAAATTGGGACTGAGAATTTTGAGTGATCATAGACTAATATCTAAAAATGGAGTTATTAGACTTTTTAATCCTTGGAATGATATTCCAGAAATATATCTCACAACTCTTGACTCCGGAGGGTTAGCTAGTGTTCAGATTATTGCTCGGCCAATCAATAATACGATAGACAGAAGTGAAACAAATGATCTGGGAAGATTTGTGCCCAGGTATTCGCGCGACCAATGGGTATCAAGTCGACCGATTCCTTTGGCAAAAGATATTGATAACGCTAAAAGAACGATTGAAAAGATTGTTACGTATTACCAGGATAAATTATCATCAGCTCCAGTAGCGAACAATTCAGACCCTCGTAAGGAAGAAGGTCCTATTTCTGAGAATTTAAGACTTTTAGCAATTAACCGTCTTTTGCCAGCAGCTATTACGGATTTTGATGAACGGCTTAAAATTATTAAATACATCATTGCAACGTTTAAAGATCAATGGGAAGAGGCTATTTCTCTTTTAGGTCATCATTTAATGGATTCTAAAGAGTGGGAGATGATTGATCGAGCATTAAGACATGGATTGCCCTTAGTAACGATTGCGGAATGGGCCCATTATAGTTTGAATGATGGGAAGATCACCTTCAGATCTTTTCCAATTGAATTTCAAAATAAAATTTTTGAAGAAAGTAAATCTAGTCGTGGCATTACTCGTCTTGAATTACAAGATTTGTGGATGATTTATAGTTGTTTGATGAAAGTAGTAAAAGCAAAAGAACAGGAAGGTCAAATTGAACAGAAGGCGGCAGAAGATTTTTATGCTCGTATGCCGGTCTTCAAATCCGTTCCTGAATTTGAGGCATATGCTTCCGCAGATTATCGAGCTCGTTATGAAAGAGCTGCAAAAGATTTGTTGGCAGAGCAAGGGTTAAAACAAATCACATTTCATTCTTTAGTGCTGATGATCAAGGGGTTGTCTTTTAATAGGCATATGCCGCGTGGTAATTACCTTTCAGTTGTGATTCATGACAATAACGGTTTTAAACCGGTTCAATTGAATGACTTCTTATGGGAAGGACCAATTGCTATTGATCAAGTGGGATTTTTTACCAAAGATCTTGGGAAAGGAATTGAGGGTAAAAAGGAGAGCTTGAGCATTGAAGTTACTGGTGGAGATTTAAAGAAAGTATTAAAAGGACATCTTTTTGACGATGAAGAAATTAGACCTTTGTTAGGATCAATTGAATTTCAACGAGATCCGCGAGATTTATCAAAAGCTAAAATTTATTGGATCCAAGCTTGGCTAAGACAAAGTGATCGTCTAACTCCCGAGGTAAGAGCTAAATTAGGTTCTATTGAAGAAATGGTTTTAAAAGCCTTTCATGCCTACGCGAAACAAAATGGTATTAAGACTATTCAATATAGAACAGGAAGCAGGTTCTTTAGAGATGTTCCCTTGGTTGCACGTCAGACCGTCAACCGTGTGAATAAATTATTTCAAAATAATGGATATCGTCTCGTTTTTGATGAGAAAAAGAAGGAATGGTTTTGGCAGATTGAAATTAATGCCGCTATGATCACCACGTCCACTGCTAAAAAGACGGTTTCGACTATATCTGACCAGGAGTTTTTTGATAGGGCTTTAAAGATATTAGATCAAGGGATTGATAAAAGTCGTAAATTAGTAACAAAGATTACGGATGATTATCAATCAACTAAACAATCACCAACCAGGCGTCTTGAACAATTGACTTTATCGCTTAGTCTTTTGCGACACAACTTAGCAAATTATGAATTTTTTGATGTTTTCGGCAGCATATTAATGAAAGAGCTTTATGCGCGTAAAAAAAGTGATGGGTTTGAATATTCCATCGATCAAATTCATACTCCTATCGATGCAAATGGAAGACATGAAGCGGCCCTTTCAAATTTATTTGATCTCAAGGAGAAGATGTCAGAGAAAGGAGCTGTCATCAACATCGATCATTTCAGACAACAACTTAATTTAATTTTTCAATCTTATTTTATGACACTGTTGGCAGAACTATCTCTTAGGGCCTTAGATGGAGATGTCTCCTATAATCTTAATCAATTGCAGAGAGTTCTAAACAAGATTCAAGAAGGTAGTGGAAGCGTATTTATCAAAGATGCCAGGACCTTATGGACAATTGCAACTTCGCCCGTTGTTGTTGAAGAAAGAGCTTCTCAGGCGTATGAAATTTTTAGTCGACGCATTTATAGCGATAAAGTCTCCCGCAATGATCGTATAGCTCATGCCATTATCAATGTGAAGGCCAATGGCATCCATCTTTTTCAAGTGATAGGCAGGCTTTCTCTAGCATCTGCGGATAAAGAAAAAGCTCAATCGCAAATTGATTTTAATAGTGTCGATTTTCAGTTGTTAGTTAAGGGTTTGGCGGTGTTGATGCCCCGTTACGAAGAAATTTTGAAGTTAGAAGAGAGAGGACCTTTATTGGAAGACATTAGAAAAGAAAAAGAAGACATAGTTGAGGCGCTGATATTTGCTTTGGGTGGTTTGAGGTTTTTTTGGGAATTTGGGGGCAATTTGGAGCTTATTCTTAACTCCTTACCAGCGAATTTAAAACAATTGAAGGAGACTTTGTCTTACTTTGGCCGTTTGGCAGATCCTCTGATGAAAGATATAAAAAATTTGGATTTAAGTAAATCTATTTATTCACCTATCCAACATACCAATATTTTACCGCACCGTACGTTGAACGCTTTATTTACTTCTGCTTTCAACCAGGTAGGAACAGAAAAGCCTCTGCGTTTGTTTAGCTATGAAGAGCTAATGCGTTCCTCCTCAGGGCTAGAAGGACAAGAAAAGCTTAATTTATATGAATTATTTAGAAGGAACGATGGTAAGGGTAGACTAGAAAATTTTCTAACAATAACTAAGGGAATTTACCAAGAAGTTCAACATGATTTGGTAGTGTTAAGGGATCATGGAATGTTAGTTAAGCAAGATTCAAATTTTCCTTATATATTTAAACCTGAAGATATAGAAAAAGTCAGACAAGTACAGACAGGACTGTCAAAGTTGTTCGCAAGGAAGTCTTCTACAAATATTTTTACTGAGGGAAATTATCGTTATGAATTGGTAAGCTTTGATGATCGTTTGGCGTTATCCAAGGATTCTGGAAAAGAATATCCTCCCTCAGTGAGCGTTCTTGTCTATGACAAAGACAGCAATGCGCCTATCTACACAGCTCATGTAATGTGGCAAAGACCCAAGCTGACGCAAGATCAATCGCTTGAGCCTGTTTGGATGGAGTATCATCCTAAGGGTGGCATCCCTGAAGGTATTGACACTAAAATGATTTATGGATCGTTCTCCCGTTTAAGCCAAAAACCTGAAATGTCTTTTTTCTTTGTGAATGGTCAACAACGGGACAATATGAGTTTTCAACGATACTTTAGTCGTTTTAATACGTTGTATCTCTTCCAAAGGCATGTCAACAGTACGAGGCCGATTCTAGATGTGGTATTGGATACGATGAATCAACTTCAAATTCCATATTCTCAAGAAACATTAGTCAAAGATATAAACTTCATTTCAAAAATCCTAGCAAGATATTTGGATTGGTCTGAATTAATGTACATTAATACAACGTTATCTGTGATTAAAGCTTATCAGATAAAGAAAGGTTTACGCAGTTTAGAGGAGGCAACTAATGTTCTAAGGGCGATGATCAAGGATGAAGATTTGTTAGGATCTATAGAGGATATAAGCCTTGAGTTAAATAAGGGGAATAAAGATCCTTATAAGATATCGAGTCCCAAGAATCTCATTTATTATCTGACAGGAAAAGGACCTCTTTTCTTGGATAAAGCATTTCAATTACGTGAAGCTTTAAGAAAAGCATATCCAGATTTAAGTGTATTAAGAAGGGAAGTTGCTGGGAAAAATAGTTTAGAAGAGTCGGAAATATTAGGACAAAAGGTCACTGTCGATGGAAAGGTTGATGAAAGATACACGGCGCGAAGTGTTGAGAAATTATTTTATTATCTTGGGAAGGAATCCTATTTTCTTGAGAGGGCAGTTGAGCTACGTGAAGCTTTAAGAACAGCATATCCAGATCTAGAGTCATTGCGAGAGGCTTTGAGGGATAAAAGGGGTTTAGAAGCAGCTGAAATCCTAAGAGGGAAGCTGATCAAGGATAGAGTAGTCGATCATAGATATACACCTGTAGGTGTTGAACAATTACTGCATTATCTTTTTGGAAGAAATGTCCGTTTTTTAAATAGCGCCCTTGAACTGCGTGAAGCTTTAAGAAAGAAATATCCGACATTAGAAGATCTTATCGGTTCTCTCATTGATGACCGAGGGCAAGAGTTTTCAAAAAGGGAAGTCCACTCATTATGGCTCCGTTCTATGCAAAAGGGAGTGTCTAAAGGAAATTTCAAAACCAATGCTGATGCTCTATGGGATGAACTGCGTAAATTATTCAATGCAAGAAAAAAAGCTGCAAGCGGCTCTACTCCTGCCATGATTTCCAACAAGCCCGATGAAACAATGCTTAGAAAAACTCCTGGTGGTATTGATTTAGACGCTAAGAATATGGGGTTAGATATTATGAAAGAAGGCAATGGTATTAAGATATCATTCGATCCTGTTTTAATTGCAGAATTCGAAAGGGGTGATTTTTCAGGGGTCATCCCAATTATTATTAATATTACCCCTCTTTCTAGTCCTTTGACTTTGTTAGGGTTGAGTCCATAATTTTTCTTTCCCTCTATATATAAACTATGCTAATATTGTGCCTTCTTTGAAGGCCTTTTGAATTGCGACGGGCCTATAGCTCAGTCGGTTAGAGCAGGGGACTCATAATCCCTTGGTCCCTGGTTCGAGTCCAGGTGGGCCCATATATGAAAATTGAGATTAGAAAGTAGAATAATCTAATTTCCAATTTCAGAATTTTGGACTCATAGCTCAACTGGTTAGAGCATTCCCTTCACATGGGAAAGGCTGAAGGTTCGATTCCTTCTGAGTCCACCAGTAGTTCTTAACAATTGGAGCATATGACAACAACATCCATTAAAGATCAAATCAAGAAGTTAATTGAACTACAAATCCTCGACTTAGACGCTTATCATCTCAAAATGCATTTACGTGATAAGCCTGCAGAAATTGAATCTCTTAAGGCAGATTTTGAATCCAAAAAAGCCAAACTTAAAAGTCTCGAAGATCAACTGAAAGCCATTATGCTCAAGCAAAAAGACTATGAAGGCGATCTGAAATCCAAAGACGAAGCCATCCTTAAAGCAGACGGTCAACTGCTATCCTTAAAGACCAATAAAGAGTACCAAGCAAAATTAATGGAAATTGAAAATATTAAAGCAGACAAGTCTTTGATTGAAGAAAAGATCTTGATGGGTTTTGATGACATTGATGCTGCTCGTAAAGCAGTGGAGGCTGAAAAGACTGTTGTAGCTAATTTTGAAAAAGAATTTCAAACTAAGCAAAAGCAATTGAATGATGAAATTGCCGTTGCGAACGACCAAATGAAGGTGAAAGAATCTCAGCGAAGCCGTATTGCCCCAGATGTGCGTCCTGATATTTTGAGCCGTTATGAAAGAATTTTGCAAAAGAAAGAAGGAGTTGGAATAGTTCCTGTGAAGAATCAAACTTGCAGTGGTTGTTATATGCATTTGACAGATCATTTGATTCATCAGATTAAAATGAATGATCAGTTAGTCAGTTGTGATCAGTGTGCCAGAATACTTTATCTTGAAGATGAACTATGAGATTAGAAATATTTACCGACGGGGCATGTTCAGGTAATCCTGGGCCAGCAGCCATCGGAGTTGTTATTAAGAATCAAAATCAAACGATCAAAGAAATATCTCGCGGCATTGGTCAAGCAACGAATAATATTGCTGAATACACGGCATTGATTGAAGGATTAAAAGAGGCTGTTTCACTGAAAGCTGATGAAGTTCTAGTTACAACCGATAGTGAGCTAATGTATAAGCAAATTATGGGTAGCTACAAAGTAAAGCACGAAAATATTAAACCGCTCTTTGACCAGGTTAAAAATTTAATACAAAGTTTTAAACAAGTTGAGTTTAAGCATGTGCTTCGCGATAAGAATCACGAAGCGGATAAACTCGCTTCTTTAGGTTTAAAAACAAGTCAGGATGGCTACCCCGATACTAAAGGTATGGGGGAGGAAAGTCCGAGCTCCAAAGGATAATGCATCCCGATAATGCGGGACCGTTAGGGTTAAACCTAATGAGGATTTCCGCCGAAGGTGGACCAGCCTCTGGCTGGAGAGCTACAGTGACGATGCCCTTAATTGGGAGTGAAACGAGCAATCTCTGCATGGAGCAATGCCAAATAGGAGAAGAGAGTCGATCCGGCTCGTTAATATTCTCGGGTAGGCTGCCAGAATTTCGGGCGTAAGCGCGAAAGTTAGTCAAATGGCCATCATCCCCTTAAAAGGATACAGAACTCGGCTTATATGACTTGTTTAATTTATCAATCAATGAAATAAACGTATCAATAGTGGAGGGTCAGAAAACATGTCAGGTCATTCAAAATGGGCAAAAATTAAACATAAAAAAGGCGCGGAAGATGCTAAACGCGGGATGGTATTTACTAAAGTAAGTAAAGAAGTCACAGCTGCAGCCAAAGAAGGCGGTGGTAATTCTGACACCAATTTTCGTTTAAGGGCTGCGATTGCTAAAGCTCGTGAATGCAATATGCCACAGGCTAATGTTGAAAATGCAATCAAAAAAGGTACTGGGGAATTGCCTGGTATCGTTTATGAAACAGTTATTTTTGATGCGTACGGACCTGGTGGTGTTGCTATGTTAATCGAAGGGTTCACCGACAACAAGAATCGTACAACAGCAGAAATTAGAAACATGTTAGGCAAAAAAGGCGGATCATTAGCTGGCGCTGGTTCAACAGCATGGATGTTCACCAAGAAGGGTTATATTACAATTGATACAGCTAAAGCTTCTGAAGATGTGGTCATGGAAGCTGTTCTTGAAGCTGGTGCTGATGATATTAAGACAGAAGGCGATACGATTGAAGTTGTTTGTGATCCAACTGCCTTTGAAAAAGTTAAGGGCGCTTTGGATGCTAAGAAGATTGAAACTGTTTCTGCAGAAGTTACCATGATTCCAAGCTCAACTGTGAAAGTTGAAGGCCCTGATGCAAAGAATGTGTTAGGTTTGATGGAAAACTTAGAAGAACATGAAGATATCACACACGTTCATGCTAACTTTGACATTTCAGATGAAGAAATGGCTAAATTGGCTGAGGAAGAAGAATAAAATTCCGAGGTACTTCTTGTGCGCATACTAGGCGTTGATCCTGGACTTCGTGCTACTGGGTTTGGACTGGTAGAAATAAAAGCAGGCAGCGGCATCAAGATTGTCGACGCGGGAAGCATTGAACCAAACGAAAAAGCTTTATTCGAACATCGTATTTCTAAAGTTTACGAATTATTATCAGGAATCATTAGTACACATAAACCTGATGTCCTTGTTCTTGAAAAGCTCTACGCACATTACAAACACCCCACCACAGCCTGCATTTTAGGCCATGTTCGTGGGGTGATTTGTTTATTGGCCCATCAGCACAAGGTTAAGCTTGAAGAGCAAAGTGTTAAACGTATTCGTCAGGCATTGGTGGGAAACGGAAATGCCACCAAAGTTCAAGTTCAGATGTTCGTCAAAAGGCTTCTTCATATTGAACAATCCGAGTTAACGTTAGACACCAGTGATGCTTTAGCACTTGCCTTAGGCCATGCACACATGCTGAAATTCAAATTGATATGATTGCATCCATTAAAGGTAAAATCGTTGAGTACTTAGAAAATACGGTCATATTAGAGGCCGGTGCTTTAAGTTATGAAGTTTTTGTGCCTGTT
Source organism: Candidatus Omnitrophota bacterium (assembly GCA_044225175.1). Classification (GTDB taxonomy): domain Bacteria; phylum Omnitrophota; class Gorgyraeia; order Zapsychrales; family Fredricksoniimonadaceae; genus JACQCF01. The sequence goes on from JBGAJA010000002.1 coordinate 641,786, forward strand.
TCTGTTTTACAGCGTCTGCAAGAAAATCAAGATAGCGATGGCAATGTTCGTTTAATTACGTATCATTATTTACAGATATCCCCTGCAAGTGCTAATGAGATCTTAGTTGGTTTTTTAAACGAAGTTGAGCGTGATTTTTTCCTAGACTTTATCAAGGTTTCCGGAATTGGCCCAAGGGCTGCTGTCAAGGCTCTTAATAAATCGATCGGTGAAATTGCACAGGCAATAGAGCGCTCCGATACTAAATACTTAAAGGGATTACCTGGCATTGGTGAGCAGAAAGCCAAAGAAATTGTTGCCAAGCTGCAAAGCAAAATGAGCAAATACACACTCATTCGCGATAAGGTGACAGAAGTAGCTCCAAAAAGAAACTCGTCAGATTTTGAGGAAGAAGCTCTTACGATTTTGTTACAATTACAGTATAAAAAGTCTGAAGCCGAAGACATGATTAAGAAAGCTTTAGATCGAAACAACAAGGTCACTACCTCAGAAGAACTTTTAAACGAAATCTATAACCAGAGGAAATCCAAGTAATGGACGAACAAATTCAACACTATAAAAGTCCTATCGAAGCTTTGTTATTTGTTAGCGACAAACCAATTGTTTTAGACCAATTTAAGACAGTCTTTCCTGAGCTTAAACCATCTCAAATCACTGAGATCGTTAAACAACTGCAAGAAGAATACGTGAGCCGCGACGCAGGAATTGTTATTGTTGATATTGCAGGCGGATGGCAAATGCTCTCCAACAGCAATGCTGCAGGTGCTATCCGTGAATTCTATAAAACAAAGTCTAAAGAAAAGCTTTCTAGAGCATCCTTAGAATCTTTAGCCATCATCGCTTACAAACAGCCTGTCAGTCGTGGTGAGTTAGAGATTATCAGAGGTGTTAACTGTGATGGACCGGTGGCTCACCTATTAAATAAAGGTTTAATTGAGATTGTAGGGCGCAAGGAAGTTGCAGGTCGTCCGTTTATCTATGGAACGACCAAGGCTTTCATGGAATATTTTGGTTTAAAATCTTTAGAAGACCTGCCTAAATTAGAACAGTTATCTCAACTAGATCCAGAGCAGGGCGAAGTCATTGTTGCTGGAGGAAATGATAAAATTGATACAGCTTTAATGGAAGCTAGAAATGCCCAGCAAGAAGCTCAAGCGGTTGCTATCGAAGAAGCAGCTCAAGAAACAAGCGGACAATCAAGATTGGAAACTGTTCCAGAAGAACAAAACATATCGAGTTAATCATGGATATTCAAGATCTAAGAAAAAAAATAGATGCTTTAGACTCTAAAATCGTAGAACTTCTTAATCAAAGAGCTCAAATTACCTTAGGCATTGGTCAGCAAAAGATTAAAAGCAAATCTTCGATCTATGCGCCTGCTCGTGAAAAACAAGTATTGGACCGTATTAAGGCATTAAGCAAAGGCCCTTTAAACAAAGAAGCTCTTGAAGCCATTTATCGTGAGATTATGTCTGCTTCCTTAGCTCTTGAAAAACCCTTACGTATTGCCTATTTAGGCCCTGAGGCAACATTTTCCCATTTAGCAGCTATTAAAAGATTTGGTTCTTCTGTTGAACACGTTTCTTGTGAAAATGTTTCAGAAATTTTCAGTAAGGTCGAGCATGGGGATTGCGATTATGGCGTTGTTCCTATTGAAAATTCGATTGAAGGTGTTGTGACCCACACCATCGATTTGTTAGTTGATTCAGAACTTAAGATTTGTTCTCAAATCCTTCTGGATGTTTCCCATAATCTTATGTCTAAAGGTGCTTTAACATCGATTAAGAAGATCTATTCTCATCCCCAAGTTTTCGGCCAATGCCGACAGTGGCTTCTAAAGAATATGCCTGGCGTTGCACTCATTGCCGTTGATTCAACAACCAAAGCAGCACAGATAGCTTCCAAAGAAAAGAATGCTGCATGTATTGCTTCTGAAATTGCAGCGTCATTGTATGGTCTTAATATTCTAAAGAAGAATATTCAAGACAGCGCACATAACATTACCCGTTTCTTAGTACTTTCTAATACAGACACACCAGCCACAGGTAAAGATCGTACCTCTTTGGTTTTTTCCATCAAAGATAAAGTGGGTGCTTTGCATGCCATGTTAACCCCATTTTCTAAGAACAAGATTAATCTCACTAAGATTGAGTCTCGACCATCCAAGAAAAAGGCTTGGGATTATTACTTCTTTATTGACCTAGAAGGACATCAAGCCAGTCCTCACGTCAAGCGTGCTTTGAGCCAACTCGAAGGCATGTGCAAGTTCATGAAGATCCTTGGTTCTTATCCAATCGTTGAATAGTACTTTCAATATTTTTATTTGACAAACGCTAAGGCACCGGGTATAGTTGCGTCGTAGTAAATAAAGCGCAGAAGAGTCTTAAACCCGTAAAGTTAAGAATCATGGCTTTACGGTTTTTTTGTTTTGCCGTTATTTACTTACAATGTATAGGAAAAGGAGGTAGTAAATAATATGGCAAAAGGTACAGTAAAGTGGTTTTCCGATCAAAAAGGTTTCGGTTTCATTACTCCAGAGTCAGGTAAAGATGTATTTGTGCATCACAGTGCAATTCAAGGTGAGGGCTACAAATCATTAAGTGAAGGTCAAGCAGTTGAATTTGACATCACAACCGGTCCTAAAGGAGAACAAGCTCAAAACGTAGTAAAAGTTTAAGCTTTGAAAATCCAATCCAAAGGCCCACGAAAGAAATTTCGTGGGCCTTTTCTTTTAATCATATCGCGATATCCTTCCGTTGACATCCAGGACATCTGCTCGTATAATGCCTCGTTTATAAATGGATATATAAGAAGGATTTAAGTTAAGTGCAAGTAGCTAATAAGTTCATTTTTGACATCAACCCTTACATTCCGGGAAAGCCCATTGAAGAGGTTAAACGCGAGCTCAAGTTAAAGAGCGTGATTAAGCTTGCTTCCAATGAAAATCCCTATCCACCATCTCCTAAAGTCATATCTGCAATCCATAAAGCTGCTCGCGAAGTCAATCGCTACCCTGATGGCGGTTGTTTTGTGCTTCGCCAAGCTTTAGCTAAACACCTCAAAGTTAATGAAAATCAGCTCATTTTTGGCAATGGTTCCGACGAGATTATCGTATTGGCAGTCAAAGCTTTTGTGGCCAAAGGTGATGAGGTTGTGATTGCAAGACCATCATTTTTAATTTATGAAATAGCCTGTCGTTTGGCAGGGGCCAAGATCCATGAAGTCCCTTTAAAGAATTTCTGCTACGACCTAGAAGGGATTAAATCTAAGCTAAGTAAGAACACTAAGATTGTCTTTATTGGGAACCCTGATAATCCAGCTGGAACATATATTAATGCCAAGCAAACGGAAGATTTTATGAAAGCTGTAAGTCCTGAAACTTTAGTCTTCTTTGATGAAGCTTATTTTGAATATGTACATGCCAAAGATTATCCAGATACCTTAAAGTTTATGAAGAAGTATCCTAATATAATAACCACACGTACATTTTCTAAGATGTATGGCTTAGCTGGCCTTCGTGTTGGTTACGGGGTAGCGTCCCTTGAAATCATTGATATCCTCAACCGTTTACGTGAACCATTTAATGTTAATTCCTTAGCCCAGGTGGCTGCTGTGGCTGCGTTAGCTGATAAAAATTATTATCAGAAGATTGCTAAAGAAGTCGAAGTTCAGCGCAAATATATCTACAAGAGCCTTAAAACTCTTGGATTGAGGCATGAAGTTAGTCACACGAATTTTATTTTAATTAAAGTCGCACATGCTAGTGAGATTTCGAAAGGCCTTTTAAAAAAAGGTGTGATTATTCGAGATATGACCGTTTGGGGATTATCTGATTACATTCGAGTATCGATCGGCACAGCGAGTGAGAACAAACGATTGATCAAAACATTGGGGGATTTATTATGATCGTGATTTTACGCCCGGATGCAACCGAGGCTCAAATTCAACACATTGTAGACAGAGCAACCAAGCTAGGACTTAAAAGTAATATTTCACGCGGTGTTGAACGCACTGTGATTGGTTTTATTGGGGCAGAAGATGCTCTTCGTGAAATTCCTTTAGAAGTCTTTCCTGGAGTAGATCAAGTTCTTCAAGTTCTAGCTCCTTACAAATTAGTTTCTCGCGAATTCAAAAAAGGCCAAGATACCATCATTAAATTACCATTTAATACAACGGTAGGCGGTAAGAAGATTGCTGTCATGGCAGGTCCTTGCTCGATTGAAAGCTATGAAGGAATGTTGTCTATTGCCAAGACGGTCAAGAAAATGGGAGGGAATATTCTTCGTGGAGGAGCATTCAAGCCTCGCACATCTCCTTATGATTTTCAAGGGCTTGGCGAAGAAGGTTTAAAAATTTTACAGCAAGTTGGAAAAGAAGTGGGGATTGTCACCATTTCAGAGGTTATGGATACGCGCCAAGTGGAATTGGTTGCCAAGTATGTGGATGTTTTGCAAATTGGTGCGCGCAATATCCAGAACTTTTCTTTATTGAAAGAGGTAGGAGCTTGTAAGAAACCTGTTATGCTCAAACGAGGTATGTCCACATTTGTTAAAGAATGGCTGATGTCCGCTGAGTATTTATTGGCTCATGGTAATTTCGATGTCATGCTTTGCGAACGTGGTATTCGTACATTTGAAACAGCTACTAGAAATACGTTAGATATTAATGCTGTTCCTGTTGCAAAGAAGCTGACTCATCTTCCAGTAATTGTAGATCCAAGTCATGGAACAGGAAGCTGGGAATATGTGGCTGCTGGTGCAAGAGCCGGAATTGCGGCTGGTTGTGATGGACTTATGATTGAAGTTCATGAAAATCCAGAAGAAGCTTTATCAGATGGCGCTCAATCGCTCATGCCAGATAAGTTCCAAGAATTAATGACCTCATGCAAACGTGTCGCTCAGGCTGTGGATCGAGATTTATAATCTAAGGAAAAAACATGTTCAATCGCAAACAATTGTTTCGTCGAGTAGCTATTGTAGGGCCAGGGTTGATGGGGGCATCATTAGGGCTTGCAATCAAAAAGAAAGGTTTGGCTGGCCAAGTTGTTGGTATTGGTCATCACGAAACTTCTTTAAGAGAAGCTGCGGATGTAGGAGCCATTGATGAGAGTTTTTTAGATTTCAAGAAAGGTATTATTGGAGCAGATCTCATTGTTTTGGCAACACCTGTCGGGGGAATCTTAGAGTCCTTAGAAACATTAAGTAAAGATCATCAACGTGGATGTATTATTACTGATATAGGAAGCACTAAATCAGCTATAGTTGAGAAAGCTGAAAAGATTTTGCCACATACTGCTCTTTTTGTTGGTTCTCATCCGTTAGTTGGTTCAGAAAAACAAGGGCCAACCTATGCTAATGCTGCTTTGTATGACAATGCTACATGCATTATGACTCCTACAGATAAAACAAATCGTCTAGCTAAAGAGAAGATCAAGCATTTCTGGACTCAATTAGGAACACAGGTCAAAATGATGAGTCCTCAAGAACATGACGAGGCTTTAGGGTTCATTAGTCACTTGCCGCATGTGATTGCATTTAGTCTAATTAAAGCAATTCCAGATCAAATTTTAGAACTGGCACCTCAAGGATTAAGAGACACTACCCGCATTGCATCCTCCGATGCCAAAGTATGGAGAGATATTACGTTATCCAATAGTAAAAATGTGCTTAAAGGTGTGGATGAAACAGTTAAAGTTCTAGCTGCCATTCGCAAGGCAATTATTGCTTCAGACAAGCAGGGTTTAGAAGATATTTTTAAATCCGCTAAAACTAAACGTGAAAGTATTGAAGGTCGCCATGGAAAAAGTTAATCATTTAATCATCACTTTAGATGGGCCAGCGGGAGCTGGAAAAAGCACGGTAGCTAAAAGTTTATCTAAACGTCTGGGAATTACGTATTTAGATACTGGGGCTATGTATCGAGCGCTCACGCTTAAAGCTCTTCGTCAGAAGATCAATCTTGAAGATGAAGAAGCTTTAACTAATTTGGCTCAACATACCGTGATTGATTATAAAGAAATGCCTGATGGTTCTCTTAATGTCACCTTGGATGGTCAGGATGTTTCTAAAGAGATTCGAAGCTTAGATGTGACAAACAATACTTTTTATGCAGCAAAGACCGCGGGTGTTAGAGAAATTATGGTCAAATGGCAAAGAGAAATTGGTTACAAACGTTCTTTGGTGACAGATGGCCGGGATCAAGGAACTATTGTCTTTCCAGATGCAAATTATAAATTTTACATCGATGCGAATATTGAGGAGAGAGCCAGACGTAGATTGAAAGAACTCCAAGAAGCAGGTAAGCAAATGGATATTGCTCAGATGAAGAAAGAAATTCAAGAGCGAGATAACAAAGATTTAACTAGAAGTGTGGGTCCCTTAAAGAAAGCAGATGATGCGATTGTGATTGATTCAACAGGCATGACCATTGAAGATAATGTTGATGCAATCATGAAGCATATTAAGTAAATGAATACCTCAAACATTCGAAATTTCTCTATCATAGCTCATATTGACCATGGAAAAAGCACCTTAGCTGACAGGCTTATGTTGCATGCAGGTGCCATTGAAGAGCGTAAATTCAAGAATCAAATGCTAGATGATATGGACCTCGAGCGTGAACGAGGAATTACCATCAAAGCTTCCGCAGTACGTTTGAACTACAAGGCCAAAGACGGAAAAGATTACATATTAAATTTGATCGACACTCCAGGCCACGTGGATTTTTCCTATGAAGTTGAGAAGTCATTACGTGCATGCGAAGGAGCCTTGCTTTTAATTGATGTCACTCAAGGTGTTGAGTCTCAGACGATTGCTAATTATTATTTAGCTATCGACAGTAATCTTGAAATCTTACCTGTTATTAACAAAATTGATATTGCAAATGCCGATATTGATGAAGCCAAACGCCAATTCAGAGAAGTTCTCAAGTTTAAAGAAGAAGACATCCAACTTGTCTCTGCCAAAGAAGGTATTAATATTGACGGGTTGCTTGAGAAAATAGTGGCTTTTATTCCGCCTCCTGAGATTACGACCAATGCTCCTTTAAAAGCACTGATCTTTGATATGAAATATGACATTTATAAAGGAATCATTATTTATATCCGTCTTTTTGATGGCATGATCAAGCCGGATATGAAGATTCGTTTCATGAATGTGAATAAAGATTTTGTTGTTCAAGAGGTTGGAATTTTTGCTCCTGATATTCAAAAAATGAAGACTCTTTCTGCAGGCGAAGTAGGCTACATCACATGTAATTTGCACGATCCTAAGGAGGTTCGTGTGGGTGACACAATTACTGAGGTTGCAAATCCAACTGCACAGCCTTTAGAAGGTTATCGACAATTAAAACCATTTGTGTTTTGTGGTGTTTATCCAGTGAATGCTGGAGATTATGCTTCTATGAGAGAGGCTATGGATAAGCTGCATTTATCTGATCCTAGCTTTGTGTATGAACATGAAACATCTCAATCGTTTGGCCATGGATTTCGCTGCGGATTCTTAGGACTTTTGCATATGGAAATTGTCCAAGAACGCTTAGAGCGTGAGTATGATTTGAATCTAATCTTAACGACACCCAACGTCGGTTATAAAGTTGTCATGCGAAGTGGAGATGTAATTGAATTAGAAAATCCTTCTGAGCTTCCAACAGGTGCAGATGTATTACGTATTGAAGAGCCAATTCTTGCTGTTTCTATTTTTACACCAGTCACCTTTATGGATCAAGTGATGGAGCTTTCCAAACGCAAGCGTGGGATTTATCAGAAGAGTGAATTTATTGGGGATCGCATGAAGATTATTTTTGACATCCCTCTTTCTGAAGTAATTGTAGATTTCAATGATCAAATTAAATCAGCTACTCGTGGTTATGGTTCAATTGACTACGACTTTAAGGAATACTCACCCGCTCAAATTACTAAGATGGATATTCTAATCAATGATGATCCGTGCGATGCGTTTTCTTGTATGGTCCATAAAGACCGCGCTTATGACAAAGGTCTAGCGTTGGTCAGTAAGCTCAAAGATTTAATTCCTCAGCAGCTTTTTGAGATTCGTATTCAAGCAACCGCAGATGGCAGAATCATTTCTTCTGCACGTATTAAATCAACTGGAAAGAATGTCACAGCCAAATGCTATGGTGGGGATATTTCACGTAAAAGAAAACTGTGGGAGAAGCAAAAGGAAGGTAAAAAGAAGCTCAAACAAATCGGGAGAGTGGAGGTCCCACAAGAGGCATTCTTAGCTGCTCTTAAAATTTAAATATGACAAAAAGACAAAATAAGTCCCAATTACGAGAATGGATTGAATCCATTGTCATAGCTTTAGTATTAGCTGTTTTTATTCGCACTTATTTCGTTCAGCCCTTTAAGATTCCTAGTGGTTCTATGCGTATGACCCTTGTAGAAGGGGATCATTTATTTGTCAATAAACTGCGCTATGGGCCTATTCTCCTGCCAGAATTACATGCGCCGGATTTTTTAAGACAATGGATGGGGCCAAATTTTGATATTCAATGGCCGGATGCTTTGAAGCCATTTGCCAATGTTCGTCTTCCTGGATTTGGTCATCCCAAAAGAGGAGATATTGTCGTGTTTGTTTTTCCTCAAGACCGTACTAAAGATTTCATTAAACGTTTAATCGGATTGCCTGGCGATCAAATTCAAATTAAAGATGGAACTATATTCATTAATGGAGAAGCTTTCTCGGATCCTAAGATTAAAAATATTTATTATTATAATCGAGGAGATTATGGGCAAGAAGGTGCAACCATAACGGTTCCTCCAGGACATTATTTTATGATGGGAGACAATAGCGGATCAAGTTATGATAGCCGTTATTGGGGCTTTGTAAAAGAAAGCGACATTATAGGTAAAGCTGATCTGTTATTTTTTCCATTGGATCGTATTCGTTTAATTAAATGATGAAAATTTCAACTTTAATTTTGTGTATAGCCTTAAGCATGCTTTTAGGCTGTCAAACCAATCGTCCTAAACCAGCTTCGCAAACTGAAACAACTTCACAAATTGTTTCTGCTCTTGGAACAGTAACCGAGGGGCTGACAAATCAAAATATAGACCAAAAGGATTTGAGAAATTTAGCAGTTCAAGTTCAGAAGGACCCTAATACTAAATCTGCTGTTGAATCTATTAATCAAGCTTTGAGTGCTCAGCAAAAAGGGGTGAAATATTGTCCAGTCGATGGACAGCGTTTTAGTTCGTCTGTTGATATCTGTCCTATTCATAAGGTGAAATTAAAATTGGTTGAGTAGAGACGCATTGCAATGCGTCTCTACAATTAATAAAGATATGTCCCTAACCTTTGCCAACAAAGTCACCATCGGTCGCATTTTACTTGTGCCATTTTTTATTGCCACCGTCTTGTCCTTTTCTCCTGAACGATCATATTTACGCTGGATAGCTTTAGGTCTTTTTTTAATCGCTGTTATCTCAGATATCATTGATGGATATATCGCACGTACTTTTCATCAAAAAACTAAGGCTGGGGCCATTCTTGATCCATTGGCAGATAAAGTACTTTTGATCAGTGCTTTCATTTGTCTATATATTCGTCGAGGAAGCTTTGAAGAATTTGTTTTTCCTTTGTGGTTTGTGGTTGCTATTATCAGCCGGGATATGATTCTTATTTTGGGGGCTAGTATTGTTCAGTTAATGACAGGCAGATTAGACATTGCAGCCAATCGATCAGGCAAAATTACTGCCTTTTTACAAATTGTTTGTATTCTAGGAATGCTTTTACAGTGGAAGATTACTGAAGTATTTTGGTATTTAGCTCTTATAGCAACCATTGTTTCGGGAATCATCTATATTAAGAAAGGGATCCAAGCTATCAATGGACATAGTTCTATTTCTCGTTAGTTTAGTTGTGACCTATTTAATTGGGGCAATTCCTACGGCCTATATTTTTGGGCGCATTTTGAAGAAAATTGACATTCGTCAGCACGGTTCTGGAAATGTGGGAGCCACCAATGCCTTTCGTGTCTTAGGGAAAGTCCCTGGAACAGCAGTGCTATTAATTGACATCGTTAAGGGAATTATTCCAACAACAATTATTGCTAATTTAACTGGCTTTAATAGTCCTTGGATGTTGGTTATTTATGGAATGGTAGCTGTTGCTGCTCATAATTGGACCGTATTTTTGAATTTTAAAGGCGGCAAGGGAATTGCAACGAGCCTGGGAGTGCTTATTGGTTTGGCCATTCAAATCCCTGGTTTGCGTATTGTTCTTTTGGTAGTTTTGGGTGTTTGGTTGGCTGTTTTCTTAGCTTCGGGCTATGTTTCTTTGGCCTCTATCTTTGCGGCCTTGGCTTTACCGATTTGCATGGTCATGATTGATGCCCCCTTTGTATTTAAAATCATGTCTATCATTCTGTGTGTTTTTATAGTTTTTCGTCATTATGCCAATATCAAACGTCTATTCCAGGGCAAAGAAAACCGCGTCAAGCTTCCGTATTTAAAGTAACGAATCCCCTCTTCTTTTTAGGTCGATTTAATAATAATTTTTTTATTATTTGGTGTCTTTTAAGCTATTTTATATATGGGAAACGCTTTCTCATAATAGGGTAGATTGCCTGGTTTTCGACTTGACAGGTGGTATACTTCAAGTAAGAGGGAAAAACAGAAATCAATACACAGCTATGGAAAGGTCCCATGAAAGACATACTGCATAAAACGAACGAAATATTAAAGGGTAAGGGCAAAAGAATATTGATTGAAGAACATTCTCAAGATAAAGAGTGTGTTTCAAATATACGTAAAAACTTCTTATACCTTGCTAAAGAGGTAGATTTTCAAGAAGACCCATGTGTGCCGGAGGTGCGTGTACGTAAGTCTTATGATAGTTTAAATCGCAATGAGAAGTTTTGCATGAGGGTTAAAGGGTTCTTCTATATTAATCGCAATCGACGCCTCATTAAGGTGGGGTATCATCATACGTTGAAGATCTTGTTGCACTGGAAGTCAGCTATTGTTTCTCCAAGTAAATCGGTGTCATTGGCCTAGGAAACCATCCCGATGTATATGGGCAAAAAGCTTCATTCTAAAAAGGAATGAGGCTTTTTTGTTGATCACTTCTTTTTGCGGTTTCTTTTGCCTTTATCGCTCACCCAGAATTCCAGATATTTTCCAAACATTAATCGAGTCTGAGCGTCTAAAGCGGGGAGGGCGCTTAAGAAAACCAAGATAAAAGGAATGAGTAACCATTCTAAGGCATGGCCAATTTTGACTAGGAAAGGGTATCGTACATCAGCTTTAGGAAGAAGGGCAATGCTTAGAATCACAGAGGTAATTAAGCACAAGGATGCAAGATTAAAGATGATACTTGAGATTTGAGGGATATTGTAATAAACCACGGAAGAAGCAAATTCATGGCGTGCAAAGACAATCGTCAGCCAGCCTTCAAAAGTCAGAATAAACCCCCATGTAGCCCAAGACCAATGGCCTTCCAGCAATTTAAACGCATGTCGAATTTTATCCCAGACAGGGATTCTTTTGTTGTAGATAAATGCTCGTAGAACTAATGGAATATTTTCGACCCCCCAAGCCCAGCGGCGTTTTTGTTTATAGACGCTTTTAACTGTCTCCCACCAATTCTTGGCGCTCACAATGTCCATAGAAAGTGTGACATACATAGGGATAACTTGATATTTTCCGTCATAGTGAATGTAACATTTCCAAAAAATGGCAGAATCATCTGAAATCATGTCCACAGGCCAATAATCTACATCAACGAGGGCTTTAAAACTCATGCTATGGGAAGAAAATGTCACAAGTTTCTCAGGATTCGTTGCTTCAATCAATTGAAAGAAGGATGATCCACTTTCGATGACTCGGGCGAACCCTGGGACATGCCAAATATTATTATGATACACAGGAATTGGTTGGAAACTGCAGCGCTGGCGTTCTGGGGTAATCATAAAGTGGTAGGTTAGACAAGCAAAGTAGTTTTTATCCACAACCGTATCTGCATCAAAGCAGGAGACTATGACATTCTCAAAGAGAATATTTCGTTGGTTCAGGTACTCGGTGGCTTTTTTAGCTGCGTATGTCACATTGGCGCCCTTGACTCTGGCCTCTCCAGGAATATCGCTTGGATGAAGAACGCTCATACAATCATAAAAGAAAGATTTATATTTGTTTTCGATTTCAAAGACTCCATCTTTGATGTTTTGAGCGGCACGTTCTTCTAGGGCAAACACAATAATAATTTGTTTAGAAGAAAATTGTTGGTCCTTGATGGCCCGAATGGCGGGTTCAATAACCTCATGAGATTCTTTGATAATGGGGAAAATGACCAGATGATAAATATCATTGGATAAGGCAGATAAATTCTTACTATCTTTAAGTTTTTTTAGTGATTGGTAGTGGACCCAAAGAGGATAAGACTTTTTTGAGGCAGGAACTTTATGAGGTTTTCCTAGAATAATATCATCGACTTCCTGGACTCTTTTTATCCATTTTGTTTCATTTTCCATATGTAAACGCATATAGGAAAGGACCAGAAATAACGTCAAATAAAGAAGTCTAAGAAGCCAGCAAAGATAAAAGGAAATGGTGATGATCGCTGCAGTAAATGGAAAAAATATTGCAAGAAAAGCCATAGCTAACAATGTCATCCAGCTAAGAAATCCAGGAAGTATTTCCAATCTTCTTTGCCAGATAGCATCTTTGGGTTTTAGATTCTCTTTTGAATAATTAAAACGCATGATTAACTTCCTTGAGTCTAAGTTTATCCGCAATCACTTGTGGGGTTAAAGGAATTTGTCTCAGAATTTGGACGCTAGCAAGTAAGCTTTCTTGTGGCTCAATAAAATAAATTCTTCCTGTCTTCTCATTGTAGAAGAACGAAGTGTCAGATCGAATATTGGTGATTTTTTGTATTCGATTGGTACCAAACATTTCTTTATCCAATAGAAAGACCTCATTGTTGTCTTTAAACAATACATTGGAGGCATTATTGGCCCAGAAAGCTTGAGAAATGTTATGTCCTTTTTGGAAAAGCCAACGCAAAGACTTTTGACTATTGTCCCACATGCCGATTTTGGTAGGGGTGAAAATGAGAAGAGAGTTTTTATTCTCGTCACCAATAGTTCCTTTAAAGTTCATTAATTTAAATGAGGATTTCTTGGAAAGAGGAATCTCTTTGGCGGCAATATCCGGAAAGATTGCTTTGGCTTTAATATCAATACGGTTGGTTTGAGTTGGGTAGTATACATAAATGATTTTCTCTTCATTAGCCTCCCACCAGAGTTTAGCAGGCTCCATGGGGATTAAATCGCTAATATCTTCAACATGGATTTGTTTGTCCCTGGCATCAATCCATAAATATTTATCCTTTGTCTCCATAAGAATATGGATGATAAAAAATGGACTCTTAGGTACAGTAAAGAAATTGATAATCTGTCCTTCGCTATAAATGAATTCTTCGGGTAAGAGTTTGGATACCAATGAGGAGTCAATCTGAACGCTGTTATCTTCTGATGAAGCTTTGTTGAGTCGAAGAAGGTAAAGGTCTTTGATCGTTTGTTTGTTCCACATTAAAAGGGCGCTTTCATCTCCAACGGCTTGGATATGTTCAAAATGAATAGGGCTAAGTGGTCTAATTAGCCATTGGGGAGGTGTTAAAAGAATGTTTTCAAGGACAGTTGCTTTACGAGCAACAACGGGAATTATATTGTCCCAGTTTTGATAACCTTTGAGTTTCAAGATCACCTTATAATCATTGGGAGTCAGATCGCGAATCATGGTTGGGGTTGTTTCATTGGCTAAGTTCTCATTAATGAAGACTTGAGCTCCAGGAGGGTTAGTTGAGACGTAAATAATGCCTGTCTTGACGAATTGATGTCTTTGGGGATTATAGACGAATCCCATGAGTCGAAGGATGAGTAAGGGGCAGACAACCAAATAAATAGCTGCAAAAATGTAGAAGAATATTTTTCTTAGAGTGGGCATAAACGTCGTCAATCTTAAATCAACATATCGAATAAGTCAATTAAAGGAATTAGAGGCTGCTTGACATATTACTTAGCTTATGCTAATTTTTAGCGGGGGTTAACTATATGTCTACTGTTAAACGTCAACAAACAGCTAAAGCAATTTCGGTCCTCATTCCTCATATTGTCCAAGGGGCGCATTTAGGTGTGTTTGTCAGCCGCTCAATCACACAAACTCAATTCTTGATCCTTGTATGCCTGCATTCCAAGGGGATCTGTACTATGGGAGATATTGCTTCCCATTTGAAGGTCAGTATGCCGACCGTAACGGGCTTGATTAATCGCTTGGTTGAAGCTAAATACATTAAACGAATTCCAGATCCTAAAGACCGCCGTCAAGTTATGATTGGCCTCACACCGAAAGCACATACATTTCTAAAACAATTTCAGACAATTATTGCTCAGCGCTGGATGGAGGTTCTAAGTATCTTAGATACAAAAGAGCTAGACCATTTTCATTCGATAATTCATAAACTAAATGATTCATTGGAGAAGCAAAGAACATGAGAGTTTTTTTGTCTGTTTTAATTTTTGTCTGGAGTGTGTCCAGTCTTAAGGCCCAAGAGCCGCTTCATTTAAGTCTACATGATGCAGTTGATTTAGCTGCAAAGCAAAATCTTCAAGTACTAGCTGCCAACAAACGTGTTCTTCAATCGATGGCTAATATCTCAATTAATAAAGCTGCACTCATGCCGCAAGTGACAGGTGTGTTTGGAGGAAAAAGACAAACGATTGACACAAGATCATCTGGTATTCAATTTTCAGGCGATCCTCATATAGGACCATTTAATAGTTTTGATGCAAGAGGAGAGTTGACCCTCGCTATTTTTGATCCAGAAGCACTCGCTCGTTTGCGGTCAGCAAGAGCAGCAGGGAGACTTTCAAAAGCCCAGACGGTGAAGGTGAAACAAGATTTATTGGCCCTCGTTGGAGCCATGTATCTGGAAGCCAAAAGGGCAAAAGAGAATATTGATGTAAACAAGATTACTCTTCAAGAAGCACAGATGCAGTTTCGAGTTTTCGAAACACGTTTTAAGCAAGGATTAGCTTCTGAGTCTGAACTTCAAAAAGCAAAAGTTGACTTGTCTCGTGCAGAGTATTCTTATGAGTCTTCTCTCATTAGATCTAAAGAAAAGAATTTGGATTTGGCATCTGCTTTGAATCTTCCTTTGGATCAACAAATAGTTTTTGATGAGGATTACAGTGAGCTCACCAAAGAATTGCAAGAGGCAACGCTTTCAGCGGATGTTCTAGTTGCCCAAGGTCAATTAGAGCAAACTCGAGCAGAAGCCCTTCAAACTCAAAGACAGTTATTTCCTAAGGTTATAGCTGCTGGTGATTATGGACGAGAGGGAGAGTCCTTTGAACGTTCAAGCAATACATATAGCCTTGGAGTAATGATGAAGGTCCCTATTTGGCAAGGTGGAGAAACTCAGGCTCAGATCAAGCAAGCTCAATTGAAGACCCAAGAAGACGAGATTCTGCTTCAAGATGCCAAGAGTCAAAGTGAAGTCACTTTGAGAAAGGCTAAAGAGCATTTAGTCCAAGCCAAACTCTTTGTTAAATCAACCAATGAGGAGATGCTGTATAACAAATATCAGTTGAACATCATTCAAGGTCTTCTGAAATCTGGGCAAGCCAATGAATTGGATGTTGTTCGTTATGAATCCATCTATGCAGCATCTTTAGATCAAAATCTTGAGGCTCAAGCGTTCTTTTGGACTGCAAAAATCAATTTGGCACATGCCTTAGGAAAGATTGAAGAGATTTTTTCCGCCAATCAGGAGAAACAAAAATGAAGACATTATTTGTGATTACGTTAAGTTTATTTTTGATGACGGGTTGTTCAAAGAAGAATGATGTTTATAGTACCAATTATTCAGGCACATTGGAATTAACAGAGCATGTCTTAGGAGCCAAGCTTCCTGGAAGGCTTACAACTTTAACTGTCAAAGAAGGTGACTTAGTTAAGGCTTCTCAACTTTTAGCAACCTTAGATCATTATGAACAAGCCAAGAAAGATTTAGAGCGTACTCAAGAGTTATTTAAGAGTGGTGGCGCTACAGCCCAGGCTGTTGAATATGCTCAGCTGACTCTACAAGATCAACAAATTGTTTCTCCTATTGATGGGGTTGTTTTAGTAAAAGCTGCTGATATTGGTGAAATGCTGCAGGCAGGAGCTGGGGTGCTTGTCATTGGGAACCCTCAAGAGCAATGGATCAAGGTTTTCTTGCCTGAAGGTTTGATGGGACAAGTCAAATTAGGACAAAAAACATCCATTCGTGTGGATGGTATTGATAAAGCTTATGAAGGGCATGTGAGTTTCATTGGGACCAAAGGAGAATTCACCCCCCGCAATTTGCAATCCAAAGAAGATCGTATGACTCAGGTCTTTGCTCTAAAGGTTGTTGTGGATCATCCCGATGAAAGTATTCATCCTGGAGTTTCAGCCCAAGTGGAGTTTAAGAAATGAGTAATGTAGCAATTGAAGCCAAGGAATTGACGCGAAAGTTTGGCAAATATACTGTTGTAGATAAGGTCTCATTCACATTACCATATGGGTGTATTTTCGGGTTTCTTGGTGCCAATGGGGCGGGAAAAAGCACCACCATTCGTATGCTCTGTGGAATTCTAGCTCCTACAAGCGGCTCTGGTAGCGTCGGGGGATTCGATATTAATACCCAGCCAGAGGAAATTAAAACAGTCATTGGCTATGTGTCCCAGCGTTTTAGCTTGTATTCTGATTTGACAGTTATTGAGAATCTGATGTTTTATGGGCGCGTGTATGGTCTGACGAATGATGATTTAAAGAATCGTATCGAAGAGGTCCTTCAAATGACTGGTTTGCATGAATATCGGGAGCGCCTTGCAGGAGAGCTATCTGGAGGTTGGAAACAAAAGTTAGCTATTGCAAATGGCATCTTGCACAAGCCTCACATTCTTTTTCTTGATGAACCAACTGCAGGGATTGATCCATTATCTCGAAGGTCTATTTGGGCCTTATTATTTCAATTGGCTAAAGAAGGCACGGCCTTATTTATAACCACCCACTATATGGAAGAAGCAGAGCGCTGCGACACGATTGCTTTTATCAGCCAGGGTAAACTTTTAAAAGTGGGGCCGCCTTCAGATTTTAAGAAGATCGCCCCAACATTAGATGAGGCCTTTGCGATCCTAGAATCCCAAGGAGCTTACATTGCGTAATATCAAAGCCATTATTGCTAAAGAAATCATTCATATTCTACGTGATCGTAAGACGCTGTTTATGGTCATTTTGATGCCTGTAATGCAGGTGTTGATCTATGGGTTTGGGGTCAATACGGATGTGCGTCATTTACGAACCTATGTTTATGATCAAGATCGAACATACTTGAGTCGAAGTTTGGTGGATGCTTTTGTTCAATCAGAATATTTTAAAATCAGTAAAGATGTCACTTCACTCAAAGATGTTGAAGAGGGAATGAATAAAGGCAAGGCACAGGTAGCAATCATTATTCCACCAAATTTCACAGCTGATATTTTAAAGAAAAAAGGTACTCAATTGCAACTATTGATTGATGGCACGGACTCAAACCCGGCGAACGTGGCGTTAAATTCTAGTCAGTCGATTGTAACAAGCTTCATGCAGACTCAAGGATTCATTCAAGTGCCTGTTATGCCAATCGATTTTCGTCCAAGGCTTTGGTATAACCCAGAACTGAAGAGCACCTTTTTTATGCTTCCAGGGTTGATTGCACTCGTGTTACAACTCATTGTTCCTATGATTACGGCAAGTGCCATTGTCCGCGAAAAAGAACGGGGCAATATTGAACAGCTTTTAGTGACCCCTATTAAACCCTATGAGTTAATTCTAGGTAAGATTATTCCTTACATTGCCATTGGAGTTATAATTGCCAGTAGTATTGTTATGTCCATGCATTTTATGTTTCAAGTTCCAATCCGTGGCAGCATACTGACTTTATTTACATTAACGCTGTTGTATTTGATTGTCTGTTTAGGGATAGGATTATGGGCTTCAACGATTTCAGAAAATCAACAGCAAGCTTCTCAA
Source organism: Candidatus Omnitrophota bacterium (assembly GCA_044225175.1). Taxonomy (GTDB): domain Bacteria; phylum Omnitrophota; class Gorgyraeia; order Zapsychrales; family Fredricksoniimonadaceae; genus JACQCF01. Next base: position 659,844 of record JBGAJA010000002.1, read on the forward strand.
GTTGTCATGTTTTTTGCCATGCCATCCATTTTGCTCTCAGGTTTTATATTCCCAAGAGAAACCATGCCGCTGTGGGTCCATCACATTGGCTATTTTCTTCCTATGACATACTTTTTAACGATTGTTAGGGGAATTATTCTGAAAGGTATGAGTTTTCTGGATTTAATCGAACAAATTTGGCCTTTAGTTGTGATGGCTACAGTCGTCATTATTTTGAGTATTAAACGTTTTGGTAAAAGGATTGCTTAATTGAGAAGAATAATCGGTCTGATATTAGTGTGTTGTTTAATTCCGGGCTTAAGTTTGGCGGGATGGAAATTAAAAGGAAATGAATTTCCAGCCAGTTATCAAGCCCAACATCGAGAATCATTAGCATTAAGAGGCGTTGGAGTGAAGACCCTATTTATGATGAAAGTCTTCTTAGCTGGTTTGTATTTACCTGCGGCCAGCCAATCTGCAGATGCTTTAAATCCAGCAGTTTCAAAATATCTCTCTGTGATCTTTTATGCTAAGTTTGCATCCAAAGACTTCGTTGATTTTACGATCAACACAATGAAACACAATATTTCAAAAGAAGAATTTCGATCATTGCAGACAGAGTTGAAAGAAATCTCTCGAGTGTTTCCTAATATTAAGTCGGGAGACCAATTTTCTATGTCATATGAGGCAGGAATTGGCACGACATTTATTCATAATGGCTATGTGACAGGCTTTATTCCAGGAGAAGTTTTTTCCAAAGCTTTGTTCTCAACCTGGATGGGTCAAAAGCCTTTCGACTACAAGATTAAAAACCAAATTCTAGGCCTTCCAAGTCATCCGAACCTACGAGGTTCGGGAGGTTAGGTTCGTAAGCTCAAAGGAGAATACATGAATATTAAATCTTTGTTTTTAGCTATGTCGGTATTGATGATTGGGTTGGTTATTTATACACAATCCCAGAGCGATCTTTTTCATTTGCCAGAGCCTGTGCTTCAAGAACCATGGTTTTGGACCACATTAGTTGATTTTTATTTTAATATCACAATCATTTCAGCCTGGGTCATTTATAAGGAAGCCAATGCTTTAAGAAGTTTTGTTTGGATTCTTGGCTTTATCTTTCTTGGAAGTATTGCAACAGCCTTCTATGTATTCTTGCAATTTTGTCGTCTTAAAACTGGAGAAGGCTTTAAAGAAGTTTTAGTAAAGAGAGCAGGCGTATGATGTTAGATTTATTGCTGACAGCTTGGGGCTACGTAGCCTTTATGATGTTTTTGCTTTGGTTAGTTCAAGTCAAAACTCTTAATGCTTCATTTGTTGATTTAGGATGGACTATAGGCCTTGTCATTTGTGCTTGGGTCTATAACTACTACACGGATGTCCCTAATCCCCATAAAGTTCTCATTTTGATCCTTGTCACCCTGTGGGCTGCTCGTTTGGCTAGTCATTTGATCTTGAGGTTACTAAAAGATCCTAGTGAAGATAAGCGCTATGCCAAGATTCGCTCTGATTGGAAAACTCATCAGCATATGAAGTTTTTTTTGATGTTTCAATTTCAAGGTTTGCTGGATGTGACTTTGTCATGGGGTTTCTTGCTCATTTGTTTAAATTCCTCGACGCACTATTCGATCCTTGAATATGTAGCCATCGCAGTTTGGTTGATTGGTTTTATAGGTGAATCAATTTCAGACTATCAGTTAAAGACTTTTAAGTCAGATCCACAGAATCGTGGCAAAACATGTCAGGTGGGTTTATGGCATTACTCCAGACACCCCAATTATTTCTTTGAATGGCTCATATGGGTGGCATATTTCTTGATGGCTTTAGGAGCAACATCATATGGATGGACTGCCATTATTCTTCCTATTCTTATGTATTACTTTTTGATCTATGTCTCAGGAGTCCCTTTAGCAGAGGCGCAATCACTGAAGAATAGAGGGGAAGAATATCGTCGTTATCAAGAGACAACTAGTATGTTTATTCCATTGCCCAAGAGGAAGATATGAAATTTCTTGTACCTATGACTAAAGGATTATTAGAGCGGGGATGGATTCCTGATCCGTTCATTCGTTTTGGCATGCGTCAACTCTTGCGCCAAAAATTGATTGAGGAATGTAGAGACGCAAGATCTTGCGTCTCTACCAACGATAGAAAAATGAATCTTATTTCTGAAATGCGTTCCAGTCCTATTGCCGTTAATACAAAAGATGCCAACGAGCAACACTACGAGCTGCCAACCAAATTCTTTCAATTATGTTTAGGAGACAATCTCAAATACAGCAGCTGTTACTATAAAACAGGTGAAGAAACATTGTCCCAAGCAGAAGAGATCATGCTTGAATTGACTTGTGAACGCGCAGAGCTGCAGGATGGGCAGCATGTCCTGGAATTAGGCTGCGGTTGGGGAAGTTTATCTCTTTTTATGGCGGCCAAATACCCTAAATCTAAGATTACAGGTGTTTCAAATTCAAAAACACAGAAAGCCTTTATTGAAGAACAGGCTAAAATTCGTGGTTTAAATAATCTGAAGATCATCACGTGTGATATGAATGATTTTACCATTATAGAATCTTTTGACCGCATCGTGAGTGTAGAAATGTTTGAGCATATGAGAAACTGGCAGATATTGCTTGCACGAATCAGTGGTTTTTTAAATCCGCAAGGTAAACTCTTTATTCATATCTTTACTCATCAGAAATACGCCTATCTTTATGACGCCAAAGATGACAGTGATTTTATTGGGCGCTATTTTTTTACAGGCGGCATTATGCCATCTCATGATTTGCTTTTGTATTTTCAAGACCATTTTAAGATTGAAGACAATTGGAAAGTTTCAGGTACGCATTATTCTCAAACATCTGAGCAATGGCTTTCGAACATGGATTCAAATAAATCACAGATCATGCCAATTCTAAAATCTGTCTATGGCAAAGAGGCTTTAAAATGGTGGCATTATTGGCGAATATTTTATATGGCCTGTGCCGAGCTTTGGGGGTATGACGAAGGTAATGAATGGATTGTCAGTCATTACAGGTTTTCTAAACGATAGGACTTTGTGTCATTGCGAGCGAAGCGAAGCAATCTTACATGAACAGATTGCTTCGTCGCTTCGCTCCTCGCAATGACACGCGTTTCATATGAAATCATTGGCGATTATAGGGACAGGTATTTCAGGACTAGGCGCTGCGTATTTTTTGCGCGACCGTTTTGATATTACTTTTTATGAGAAAAATGACTACGCAGGTGGTCATACCAATACCCTTGTCATTGATGAAGAAGGTCAACCGGTTTACATCGACTCAGGGTTCATGGTCTATAACGAGCTCACCTATCCTTTGTTGACTCGTTTATTTAAAGAATTAGATATTCAAACCAAACCCACTGACATGTCTTTTAGTTTTCAACATGTCCCGAGTTCTTTGGAATATTGTGGAACAAATTTGAGTGGTTTATTTGCTCAGCGAAAGAATATTTTTAACCTTCGTCATATTCGTATGCTGACTGACATTAGCCGTTTTCGCAAACAAGCGGATGAAGTTTTGTCTCAGAATATATATAAAGACTATTCATTAGCCCGATATGTACGTGAAAAGAATTACAGTGAGGATTTCTTAAACAAATTTCTAATTCCAATGAGCTCTGCTGTTTGGTCAACGCCTCATGATGTGATGATGACATTTCCTGCTTCTACCTTGGTCCAATTCTTTAAGAATCACTGCTTTCTGAATCTTGAAGGTCAACCTCAGTGGCGAACATGTGAGGGGGGAAGTCGTCAGTATCGAGATAAAATATTGAGTGTGATCAATGGTAAGATGTTGATGAATAATCCTGCTCAAAGTATAAAACGCCTTCAATTCCAGGTAGAGGTAACTGATTCTCAGGGACAAAAGAAGCTGTATGATCGTGTTCTTTTAGCGGCACATGCCGATGAATCCTTAAGGATGTTATCTGATCCATCTTCGATCGAGAAGTCGCTCTTGTCAAAGTTTTCATATAATCACAACAATGTCATTCTTCATACAGATGAATCTGTAATGCCGCATTTGAAAAGAGTTTGGTCGTCCTGGAACTATCGTGTTGGGTTAGATCAAAAAAGCACAACCATTTACTGGATGAATTCTCTTCAGGGGGTTTCCAAGAGGCGAAATTATTTTATATCAATCAATGATCCAGGGCTTGTAGATCCTAAGAAAATTTTGTGGGAAAAGATGTATACGCATCCAATTTATAGTGTTGCCTCTCAGGAAGCGCAAAGAAATTTGCAACAATTGAATCAAAATGGACAGATATTCTTCTCAGGGGCATATTTCCGTTATGGTTTTCATGAGGATGGATTGCTTTCGGCTTTATTGGCTGCAAGGGCAATATCAGGAGAACAGATTTGGGATTAAATTCTTGTCTTTATGACGTCAATATTTGGCATAGTCGTCAAAGTCCAAAGAAATATGCCTTTGAGCATAAAGTTTTTATGTTTTATTTGGATTTAGATGAACTGCCTTTACTTTCCAAGACAAGTTGGATGGTTGGAATTAATAAGCCAACTATTTATTCTTTCCAAGAAAATGATCACATTTTGTCTTTAGGTAAAACAGCAAAGGAGAGCGCTCTTTCCTATGTTCGCCAAAAGGGGATGACTCAAGAGGTTGCAAATGTCAAACTTCTGACAAATTTAAGAACGTTTGGATACATTTTCAATCCTGTGTCTTTCTATTTCTTTTTTGATCGCAATAATCAGCCTTTGTGTGTTGTTCCTCAAATTGGAAATACATTTGGAGAATTGAAATATTTCTTTTTGGGGAAAGATAAGATTAATGAAAGCGAGTTTCAAGATGAGCAGACTAAGTTTTATTACATTTCGCCATTTACGGATTTGGATAATCTGATGGAATTCAAAATTCAAGTTCCAGACGAGAGGATGAATATTGTGATTGATGTGGCAAAGAATGGAAGCAAGTTCTTTTACTCTTCTATGAAGGGAACAAGACAAGAATTAACAACGAAGAATTTGGTTTTAGCGACTCTTAAATATCCCTTTGTAACGGTAAAGGTTATTTTTTATATTCACTGGCATGCAATGATTTTACATTTTGTTAAGAAAATTCCTCATCATCCAAAGGAAGAAAACCCACACTTACAAAAGGAGGTCTGGCGTGAGTGGAAAGTCTGATACTTTTTATAGAAATTTGATTCATAAAGTTTTTTCTCCCATGCATTTGGGTAAGATGACTATGACTTTGCCTGATGGGCAAAAGAGATTCTACGGAAATGGCAAAGAAATTGAGTGTATCGTTCAAGTCAATACTGAGGACTTCTTTAAGAAGTGTGTTTTATATGGCGATGTAGGTTTTGGAGAAGCTTATGTGGATGGAGATTGGGATACTCCCGACATTGCAGCGGTTGTTCGTTGGATGATCTTAAATGTGGAACATCATCCAACAATGATGGCTGATGAAACACGAAAATCGAAGGTCAATTATTTAAAACTCTTTAATAAATTTGCTCATCAACTTCGAGATAATTCTTTAAGAGGAAGTCGTAAGAATATCTCAGAACATTATGACTTAGGTAATGATTTCTTTAAGTTCTTTTTGGATTCGACTATGGCCTATTCGAGTGCCTATTTCAAAACACCGACGCAGACATTGCATGAGGCGCAATTATCCAAGTTTGAAGTTTGGTGTCAAAAGCTTCGTCTAAAAGCGGGAGATCAATTGCTTGAGATTGGGAGCGGATGGGGCGGGTTTGCTGTGTACGCGGCTAAGAACTATGGCGTGCATGTGACAGGAATCACAATTTCTAAAGAACAATATGAGCACAGCCGTCAGCTTGTTAAGGAAGAGAATCTTCAAGACAATATTGATATTAAGTTGATCGATTACCGTGATATGAAAGGCCAATTTGATAAAATCATTTCCATTGAGATGATTGAAGCGGTGGGAGATAGATATCTCATCAATTACTTCAAACAAATTCATCGCTTACTCAAGAAAGACGGAGTGGTTGGCCTTCAAATGATCATTTCACCAGATCACCGGTATGAAAGTTTCAAAAAGAATGTAGATTGGATTCAGAAACATATTTTTCCAGGAAGTTTGCTTCCTTCCACGCAAGCGATTTATAAAGTCATGCGTCAAAGCGGGACGCTATCAATTTTTGACTGGGAGGATATTTCATTGAGTTATGCCAAGACGCTTTGTATGTGGCGTAAGAATTTGAATCGTCATGAAGCGAGTATCAAGAACAAAGGATTCGATGAGAAATTCATCCGCAAATGGAACTATTATTTTTCTTATTGCCAAGCGGCTTTCTCTATGCGTAATATAGCGGTTGTTCAAGCGGTGTTAACGCGGCCGAATAATTATCAGTTAATTTAATGTAGAGACGCAAGATTTTGCGTCTCTACCATCAAGGAGATAAGACGTGAACCACGATCGTATCATTAAAATTGTCGATTTTGTCACCGAGCATGTGGTGCAGTATGGGTTTCAAATCCTGGGTGCCGTAGTCATTTTATTTGTGGGATGGATATTGGCACGTTTTGCTGCCAAGATTGTTCGCGATGCACTACACGATAAAAAAATTGATATTACGATCGAGAAATTTTTGGTGCAGACAACTAAATGGATAGTCCTTGCGTTCTCTGTTCTTCTAGCTCTTAGTAGTCTGGGAGTGCAAATTGCACCTTTTATCGCTGGTTTGTCAGTGGCTGGTGTGGGTATTGGTTTAGCGCTTCAAGGTCCTTTGTCTAACTATACATCTGGTGCTACATTAATCTTTACTAAGCCTTTTAAGGTGGGAGATATCATTGAAGTTAATGGCTTTCAAGGGGAGGTTAAAGATATTTCCCTTCCTCGCACAGAGCTTTTAGGTTTAGATGGAAGTATTATCATCATCCCTAATAAACATATCATTGGGGAGGTAATTAAAAATTACTCTCACTATCGAAAATTGGAATTTGATGTGGGGATTAGTTATGAAGCTGATATAAACCTTGCTTTTAGTATCATTGAAGGAATTCTTAAAAATAATAAAGCAATACCACCTAATCAACCCATTAAGGTTGGTATTCGTGAGTTTGGAGAATCTCGTTTGAATCTTCAAGCTATCATCTGGATTGCACAATCCGAATATGGCGATGTTAAATTTGAAGTTAATAAAGCCATTCTGGATGAATTTCGCCGCCAGGGGATTTCTATTCCTTATCCTCAAAGGGATATTCATATCCACCAAACTCCTCGTTAGAAATGTTTTGTAAGGTGTTGAAATATTTGGCTTTTGCCTTTGATTTTTAAATCTCTCCTTTATAATATTAATTAAATCATACGTATTTTATTGTCTAAATCATGATCAAACCGACGACGGTTTGATCGCTTAAAAACCACAGGGGGTGAAAGATGGAAACTTTGAAATGGGCAATTGTCGTGCCAGCTCAGTCTGTATTAACTCAAGTAGGACAATTTGTCGCGAATTTATTTTTGGTGCTCTTTTTAATCCTGGTTGGTTGGCTAATTTCTAAGTTTGTGGTCAAAGTTGCTGTAACGAAAATTTTACAAGTGTTCAAAATTGATGATATTGGCCATAAGGTTGAGTTAGATAAGATTTTAGCTAAAGGTGGCGTGACAACTACTTTATCAGAACTTATTGGTGAAGTTTGTTATTGGATAGCTATTCTTACGACCTTTGTCGTTGCCTTTAATGCGGTTGGACTGACTATTGCTGCAGAATTATTGCAAAGAATCGTTCTATATGTTCCAAACATTGTGGCTGCTGTGTTTATTTTGATTGTTGGTATGTTTTCTTCTGCAATTTTGAAGAATATTGTGACAACTGCTGCAGGCAATGCAGGTATTTCTCAAGGTCATTTGCTTGCTCGATTAGCTGAAATTGGGGTCATGGTCTTTGCGGTTGCTATTGCTCTAGAACAGCTGCAAATTGGTGCACGTATTGTGGAACTTACAATCAGCATTGTCTTAGCTTCCTTAGGTTTAGGTTTTGCTCTAGCTTTTGGCTTAGGTTGCAAAGACATGGTTGGCAAATCAGCTGAAGAATTCATGAAAAAGCTCAAAAAATAAATCCTCTTTCATCTGACAAACTATCCCCTGTGGATAGTTTGTCAGATGTTTTAAAACTCTCTAAAAACCTGCCTTTTTCCCATTTTTCATCCAATAACGTTTTCTTTAAGCACCTTCAAGTCGGCTTGTTTTTTGGCTTCCTATATGTATATACTTTACTATCAGAAATCCTATAGCCATTTTGGAGAATGATGAAGAAACGCCTTAAATGTCTGTATGTTAATTTTTGGGTATGGTTTATGGTTGTGAGCTTTAGCTTAGGGACGCTCATGCCTGTTTCGGCCTATGCCCAACCCTCTATGCCATGGATGCCTGATCCAGGGACGCTCGTCCATTTAAGCCGTGGTGCCAACCATGCCATGTTAAAGGGGATGACCATTGACCCCAAAGAACCCTTTAAATTTGATTTTATCATTAACCGTGGGGATAGTGCACCCGCTGATGCTGAATCTCTAGGGGAGGAATACACGAAATTAATCAAGTATTTTCTGGCCTCTTTGGCGGTCCCTGATGAAAACCAATGGGTCAACTTGTCCCCGTATGAAAAAAACCGCATTGTGCCTGATGAATTTGGACAAACCCAAATGGGGCAGGATTTATTGGCCCAGGATTATCTGCTCAAACAAATCACCGCAAGTTTGATTAATCCTGAGGAACAATTAGGCAAAATATTTTGGCAAAAGATTTATTTGAAGGCCCAAGAACGCTTTGGGAGCAGCCATGTTCCTATCAATACTTTTAACAAAGTTTGGATTCTTCCAGACAAGGCCCAGGTTTATCAAAGGGGCAACAGCGTGTATATTTTGAAGAGCCATTTGAAGGTGATGCTGGAGGAAGATTATTTGTCCATCCAGAAAAACCAAATTTCCCCTCCCCACAAGGGGGAGGAAACCAACGGCCTAGGCAGCCAAATCATCCGTGAAATCATATTGCCTGCCCTTGAAAAAGAAATCAATGAAGGGGAGAATTTTGCTCCATTACGTCAAGTATATAGCGGGATGCTTTTGGCCGCCTGGTATAAACGTGCACTTAAGGCATCCATTTTAGGGCAGCTCTATGCCAATCAAGGAAAAATCCAAGGCATTGATGACGCTTCTGTGCGAACCGAGAACATTTATCAACACTATTTGCAGGCCTTTAAAAAAGGGGTCTTTAATTTTATCAAAGAAGAAAAAGACATAACCACTCAACAAATTGTCCCACGTAAATATTTCTCAGGAGGGACCCAAGGGTTTAATGGAATCCCAATCGACAAAGTCCAGGAACTGACAATTGACCAAGCCATGATGATCAAGGTACAGAATACCAAGACAGATATCGTCACCACAGCTTTTAAGATTTCCAATGACCAGCGTGCCAAAGATCACGCTATGGTTTCAGAGGAAGACCGGGAAGCTGTTGACATATTGACGCAGGCTATAAGTGGAAAAGGCATCGAGGATGCTATTAGTTTTCTTGAAGAACAGCGCTCGCTCTTTCAAAGTATCGGTAAATTCGAAGGAGTTGTTGGATGGATCACACAGAAGATTGATGAATTAGCCAACCTCGTGGGAAGGCAAACGCCAATCCAAAGTAATTACCAGTCCCAACTAGAAGCGCTTAATCAAACAATTATAGCCCTAGAACAAGAGATCAAAACATCACAAATCCCCTCTGGAGAAAGAAAACTTTTATCTGAAAGTCAAATCCAAATCAAGGTAGAAACTCTCAAAGGACACCAAGAGTATGTAACTTCCGTAAGAGAACTAAACGATGGCCGCTTAGCCACGGCGAGTAGTGATGACACAGTAAAGATCTGGCAGAAGGATGGAAATGGGTATAAGGAGATAGCAACTCTCGAAGGACACACAAACACTGTAACTTCCGTAACCGAACTAAAGGACGGCCGCTTGGCCACGGCGAGTTGGGATAATACCGTAAAGATCTGGCAGAAGGATGGAAATGGGTATAAGGAGATAGCAACTCTCAAAGGACACAATGGACCTGTAACTTCCGTAACAGAACTAAACGATGGCCGCTTAGCCACGGCGAGTAGTGATGACACAGTAAAGATCTGGCAGAAGGATGGAAATGGGTATGAGGAGATAGCAACTCTCGAGGGACACAATGGACCTGTAACTTCCGTAACAGAACTAAACGATGGCCGCTTAGCCACGGCAAGTATTGAGAACACAGTAAAGATCTGGCAGAAGGATGGAAGTGGGTATAAGAAGATAGCAACTCTCGAGGGACACAATGGACCTGTAACTTCCGTAACAGAACTAAACGATGGCCGCTTGGCCACGGCGAGTAGTGATAACACAGTAAAGATCTGGCAGAAGGATGGAAGTGGGTATAAGAAGATAGCAACTCTCAAAGGACACACAAACACTGTAACTTTCGTAACAGAACTAAACGATGGCCGCTTAGCCACGGCGAGTAGTGATAGGACAATAAAGATCTGGCAGAAGGATGGAAGTGAGTATAAGGAGATAGCAACTCTCAAAGGACACACAAACACTGTAACTTTCGTAACAGAACTAAACGATGGCCGCTTAGCCACGGCGAGTGATGATAAAACAGTAAAGATCTGGCAGAAGGATGGAAGTGGGTATAAGGAGATAGCAACTCTCAAAGGAGACAATGGACCTGTAACTTCCGTAACCGAACTAAAGGACGGCCGCTTGGCCACGGCGAGTTGGGATAACACAGTAAAGATCTGGCAGGTGTTTGAGAATCCATCTAGTTTGCCTAAAAAGGACATCACGAGTCTCAAAGTCCAACTCCAAAAACTCCAAGCCCAAAAAGCGAAATTAGAAGAGCTATTAACGATTGAAGCCCAGATCGCTCAGATAGAGCGGGAGATACTAACAGCACCATCCGTTTACTCTGGAGAAAGAAAACTTTTACCTGAAAGTCAAATCCAAATCAAGGTAGAAACTCTCAAAGGACGCCAAGGGCATGTAACTTCCGTAAGAGAACTAAAAGATGGCCGTTTGGCCACGGCGAGTTGGGATAACACAGTAAAGATCTGGCAGAAGGATGGAAATGAGTATAAGGAGGAAGCAACTCTCGAGGGACACACAAGCACTGTATTTTCCGTAACAGAACTAAACGATGGCCGCTTGGCCACGGCGAGTGGTGATAGGACAATAAAGATCTGGCAGAAGGATGGAAATGGGTATAAGGAGATAGCAACTCTCGAGGGACACAATGGAACTGTATTTTCCGTAACAGAACTAAACGATGGCCGCTTGGCCACGGCGAGTGGTGATAGGACAATAAAGATCTGGCAGAAGGATGGAAATGGGTATAAGGAGATAGCAACTCTCAAAGGACACAATGGATCTGTATTTTCCGTAACAGAACTAAACGATGGCCGCTTGGCCACGGCGAGTTGGGATAACACAGTAAAGATCTGGCAGAAGGATGGAAATGGGTATAAGGAGATAGCGACTCTCAAAGGACACACAAACACTGTAACTTTCGTAACAGAACTAAACGATGGCCGCTTGGCCACGGCGAGTAGTGATAACACAGTAAAGATCTGGCAGAAGGATGGAAGTGGGTATGAGGAGATAGCAACTCTCAAAGGACACACAAACACTGTAACTTTCGTAACAGAACTAAACGACGGCTGCTTGGCCACGGCGAGTTTTGATAAAACAATAAAGATCTGGCAGAAGGATGGAAGTGGGTATAAGGAGATAGCAACTCTCAAAGGACACACAAACACTGTAACTTTCGTAACAGAACTAAACGATGGCCGCTTGGCCACGGCAAGTAGTGATAACACAGTAAAGATCTGGCAGGTGTTTGAGAATCCATCTAGTTTGCCTAAAAAGGACATCACGAATCTCAAAGTCCAACTCCAAAAACTCCAAGCCCAAAAAGCGAAATTAGAAGAGCTATTAACGATTGAAGCCCAGATCGCTCAGATAGAGCGGGAGATACTAACAGTACCATCCGTTTACTCTGGAGAAAGAAAACTTTTACCTGAAAGTCAAATCAAGGCAGCAACTCTCAAAGGACACGAAAATTTTGTGAATTTTTCCGTAACCGAACTAAACGATGGCCGCTTAGCCACGGCGAGTAGTGATGAAACAGTAAAGATCTGGCAGAAGGATGGAAATGGGTATAAGGAGATAGCAACTCTCGAAGGACACACAAACGCTGTAACTTCCGTAACCGAACTAAAGGACGGCCGCTTGGCCACGGCGAGTTGGGATAATACCGTAAAGATCTGGCAGAAGGATGGAAATGGGTATAAGGAGATAGCAACTCTCGAGGGACACAATGGACCTGTATTTTCCGTAACCGAACTAAACGATGGCCGCTTAGCCACGGCGAGTAGTGATGACACAGTAAAGATCTGGCAGAAGGATGGAAATGGGTATAAGGAGATAGCAACTCTCAAAGGACACGAAGATGATGTAACTTTCTTAACAGAACTAAAAGATGGCCGCTTGGCTACGGCGAGTGATGATAACACAGTAAAGATCTGGCAGAAGGATGGTGATGGATATAAGGAGGAATCAACTCTCGAAGGACACAAGGAAACTGTAAATTCTGTAATAGAACTAAACGATGGCCGCTTGGCCACGGCGAGTTGGGATAACACAGTAAAGATCTGGCAGAAGGATGGAAATGGGTATAAGGAGATAGCAACTCTCGAGGGACACGCAAGCACTGTAAATTCCGTAACAGAACTAAACGATGGCCGCTTGGCCACGACGAGTTGGGATAACACAGTAAAGATCTGGCAGAAGGATGGTGATGGGTATAAGGAGGAAGCAACTCTCAAAGGACACAAGGGACCTGTATATTCCGTAACCGAACTAAAGGACGGCCGCTTGGCCACGGCGAGTAGGGATAACACAGTAAAGATCTGGCAGGTGTTTGAGAATCCATCTAATTTGCCTAAAAAGGACATCACGAATCTCAAAGTCCAACTCCAAAAACTCCAAGCCCAAAAAGCGAAATTAGAAGAGCTATTAACGATTGAAGCCCAGATCGCTCAGATAGAGCGGGAGATACTAACAGCACCATCCGCCCCCTCTAGAGAAAGAAAACTCTTGTCTAAGAGCAAAATCGTAGTAGAAACTCTTGAAGGACACACAGGTGTTATAAATTCTGTGATAGAACTGAAAGACGGCCGCTTGGCCACGGTGAGTTTTGATTGGACAATAAAGATCTGGCAGAAGGATGGAAGTGGGTATAAGGAGGAAGCAACTCTCAAAGGACACACAAACATGGTAACTTTCGTAACAGAACTAAACGATGGCCGCTTGGCCACGGCAAGTAGTGATAAAACAGTAAAGATCTGGCAGAAGGATGGAAGTGGGTATAAGGAGATAGCAACTCTCAAAGGACACGCAAACATTGTAAATTCCGTCACAGAACTAAACGATGGCCGCTTGGCCACGGCGAGTAGTGATAGGACAATAAAGATCTGGCAGAAGGATGGAAGTGGGTATAAGGAGAAAGCAACTCTCGAAGGACACACAGCCTCTGTAAATTCTGTGATCGAATTGAAAGATGGCCACTTGGCAACAGCGAGTTGGGATCAAACAGTAAAGATCTGGCAGAAGTCTGGAAGTGGGTATAAGGAGATAGCAACTCTCAAAGGACACGAAAATTTTGTAGATTCCGTCATCGAACTAAACGATGGCCGCTTGGCCACGGCGAGTGATGATAACACAGTAAAGATCTGGCAGAAGTCTGGAAGTGGGTATAAGGAGATAGCAACTCTCAAAGGACACGCAAACATTGTAGATTCCGTCATCGAACTAAACGATGGCCGCTTGGCCACGGGGAGTAGGGATAACACAATAAAGATCTGGCAGAAGGAAGGTGATGGATATAAGGAGATAGCAACTCTCAAAGGAGACAATGGACCTGTAACTTCCGTAACCGAACTAAAGGACGGCCGCTTGGCCACAGCGAGTTGGGATAACACAGTAAAGATCTGGCAGGTGTTTGAGAATCCATCTAGTTTGCCTAAAAAGGACATCACGAGTCTCAAAGTCCAACTCCAAAAACTCCAAGCCCAAAAAGCGAAATTAGAAGAGCTATTAACGATTGAAGCCCAGATCGCTCAGATAGAGCGGGAGATACTAACAGCACCATCCACTCCCTCTAGAGAAAGAAAACTTTTACCTGAAAGTCAAATCCAAATCAAGGTAGAAACTCTCAAAGGACACCAAGAGTATGTAACTTCCGTAAGAGAACTAATCGATGGCCGTTTGGTCACGGCGAGTGGTGATAGGACAATAAAGATCTGGCAGAAGGATGGAAATGGGTATAAGGAGGAAGCAACTCTCAAAGGACACACAGCCTCTGTAAATTCTGTGATCGAATTGAAAGATGGCCGCTTGGCCACGGGGAGTTGGGATAACACAATAAAGATCTGGCAGAAGGATGGAAATGGGTATAAGGAGATAGCAACTCTCGAGGGACACAATGGAGCTGTATTTTCCGTAACAGAACTAAACGATGGCCGCTTGGCCACGGCGAGTGGTGATCAAACAGTAAAGATCTGGCAGAAGGATGGAAATGGGTATAAGGAGATAGCGACTCTCAAAGGACACAATGGAGCTGTATTTTCCGTAACAGAACTAAACGATGGCCGCTTGGCCACGGCGAGTGGTGATAGGACAATAAAGATCTGGCAGAAGGATGGAAATGGGTATAAGGAGATAGCGACTCTCAAAGGACACGCAAACCCTGTAACTTTCGTAACAGAACTAAACGATGGCCGCTTGGCCACGGCGAGTGATGATAAAACAGTAAAGATCTGGCAGAAGGATGGAAGTGGGTATAAGGAGATAGCAACTCTCAAAGGACACGAAAATTTTGTAGATTTCGTCACAGAACTAAACGATGGCCGCTTAGCCACGGCAAGTTTGGATCGCACAGTTAAGATTTGGCAGAAGAAAGGCGATGGATATAAGGATGTAGAAACTCTCAAAGGACACAGGGATTTTGTACATTCCGTGATTGAACTGAAAGATGGCCGTTTAGCTACGACTAGTGACGATAAAACAGTAAAGATTTGGCGAGTATTTGAAAATTCATCTCAGGCTAATAGCTCGAAGGCGCCTAACGCAAAGAGTCCTCCGTCGAAAATCAAGCAGGCAGGTCCGCTCAAAAAGGTATTGAAGAAGTCAGTGAAAGGAAAGGGTAATAGGAATCCCGCTATGTTGTCTCAGAAGAATTCTCCTAGAGGCGGTATCGACATGAGTGCCAAGTACTTGGATTTGCAAATCAACCGTGACAGCCAGGGAAATCCCTTACCTTTTCCATCTCAAAATTTCACCAATATCCATATAGAAAACTTGATCCCCCTCATCCAAAACATCCAACCCGCCACTGAAAAAACACTATTTGATATTTTTGGGAATATTTAAGGGCTTTCGCTGGGCCCAAAATCTTCTAAATTAATAGGAGGGAATGGCAGTTTTAATTTCTTGACTGAAGAGGGGCTTTTTTGTATAATCCGGCCCTTAGATAAAGAGATAAATATTAAAGGTTCTCGCCAAGGGTGAGACGAATTCAAGGAGGAAGTTTAAGTGGCTATTTTAAAAGAAAAGAAAACAGAAGTAATCAATCGTTTCAAGACTCACGCCAAAGATACTGGTTCCGCACCAGTTCAGATTGCTGTTCTCTGCGAACAAATCAATCTGCTCAATGAACATTTCAAATCTCATAAAAAGGACCACCATTCTCGTCGTGGCATGCTGATGTTAATCGGCAAACGCCGCCGTCTTTTGGATTATCTCCAAAAGGTAGATCCCAAAAAATATGAAGAAACTATTAACAAACTCGATTTACGTAAGTAATCGATAACTACAAAAGGATCTATCTATGTCACAGGCGCGCGTTGAGATCCCCTATGGATCTTCTACCCTTATTATTGAATCAGGTAAATTAGCAAAACAAGCAGGTGGAGCTGTCACCGTTACTGTTGGTGGCACAGTTGTTTTAGTCACCGCATGTATGTCTGCCAAACCACGCGAAGGATTAGATTTCTTCCCCTTAAGCGTTGAATACCAAGAAAGAACTTATGCTGCTGGAAAAATTCCAGGCGGCTTTTTTAAACGTGAAGGTCGTCCAAGCGAACGCGAAATTTTAGTTTCTCGTTTGATCGATCGTCCTGTTCGTCCTTTATTTGCAGAAGGCTTTATCAACGATGTTCAAATCGTAGCTACCGTCTTGAGTCACGACGGCGAAAATGATCCAGATATCTTGGCAATCATCGGTGCTTCAGCTGCTTTAATGGTTTCCGAAATCCCTTATGACGGCCCCATTGGTGCTGCTCGTATTTGTTTGATCGATGGTCAATTAGTTGCCAACCCAACATTTGCTGAGCGCGAAGATGCTGATATGGATTTAGTTGTTGTTGGCTGGGGGGATGGAATTGTCATGATCGAAGGGGAAGCATACGAAATCCCTGAAGAAAAGGTTTTAGAAGGTTTGCAATTTGCTTTAGATACCTTGAAGGCATCTAAAGATATTCAAGAAAAATTAAGAAAAGACATTGGCAAAGAAAAAAGAAAAGTAGAGTTGAAACAAGTCAATGTCGACTTCGTCAATAAAATCCGCGAATTAGCCATCCCTAAACTTAACGACATTTACACCAAAATCGCTGATAAAACTCAGCGTGAAGAAGCTGTGAATGCTTTGTTAGATAATTTAACTACAGATATGGATGCATATGCAGCGTTTACTAAAGATGGCCATGAACTCTCAACTGGAGAAGTTAAGGCTGCTTTTGAAACCATGCAATATGAAATCATCCGTGGCAATGTGTTTAATAAGCAATTGCGTGCTGATGGCCGTGGTTTAAAAGATATCCGTGCTTTATCGAGTGAAGTTGCAGTTCTTCCTCGCACCCATGGTTCAGCTTTGTTTACTCGTGGACAAACTCAGTGTTTAGGGGTTGTCACGCTTGGAACCAAGGATGATGAGCAATTGGTTGAATCTCTTGAAAACACAAGCTACAAGACATTCATGCTTCATTACAATTTCCCATCATTTTCTGTGGGCGAAACAAAACCAATGCGTTCTCCAGGACGTCGTGAAGTAGGTCATGGTGCTTTAGCTGGTAAAGCAATCCGCGCGATTGTTCCTTCAAAAGAAGAGTTTCCTTATACAATTCGTGTTGTTTCCGAAGTTTTGGAATCCAACGGTTCATCAAGTATGGCTTCCGTCTGTGCTGGTTGTTTAGCACTTATGGATGCGGGTGTTCCCATCAGAAACATAGTTGCTGGAATCTCAGTTGGTCTTATTTCGGACGCGAATAACTCAGTTTTGATTACCGACATCATGGGACTTGAAGATCATTTTGGCGATATGGATTTCAAAGTCGCTGGAAGTCGTGAAGGTGTTACAGCAATCCAATTAGATCTTAAGATCAAAAAGCTTTCTATGGATTTGGTGCGTCGTGCCGTTGCCCAAGCCAAAGAAGCTCGTATGAAGATTTTAGATCAAATGGCTTCAACGTTACCTAACGCACGATCTGAAATGTCACCTTATGCTCCACGTATTGTCACAATCCAAATTCCTCAAGAAAAGATAGGGGAAATTATTGGACCAGGTGGTAAGACAATCCGCAGGATGATTGAAGAAAGCGGTGTTAAATCTATCGACATTGAAGAAGATGGAAAGGTCATTGTTGCTTCTCCGGATCAAACAGCATTAGAAAAAGCTGTTGGCATGATCAAGGGATTGACTGAAGAACCTGAGGTTGGTAGGATTTATGATGGTACCGTCAAAAGAATCATGAATTTTGGAGCTTTTGTGGAATTCATGCCAGGAAAAGAAGGCTTAGTCCACGTCTCAGAATTAGCTAATAAATTTGTCAAAGATGTGAATGAAGTTGTGAAGGTTGGAGACAAGTTTAAAGTTAAATTAATCGAAGTGGATGAGATGAAACGCTGTAACTTAAGCCGTAAACAAGCTGAAGTTGCTGCTTAAAAGCTCCTAAGAGGCTTAAAGATGAAACTTGAACATGTTAATGAAATCAAGGGTATCATCATTTTGGCTTTAAGCCTGATTCTGTTGGCGAGCCTTGTCTCCTTTAATTCTAATGATTTGTCTTGGTATACTTCCAAGCCAAATTTGCACCCGCTAAATTGGATTGGTCCTTTAGGGGCTTTCATAGCGGGTGCTTTTCTTTTTATGGTAGGCTTGAGTGCCTATTTCTTGGTTGCGATTGGCTTTTTCTGGAGTTGGAATAAATTTACTAGTCGCGAAATTCGATTTAACTTCCTCAAGTTTATTATCCTGATTGCACTTTTTACTGTAGCCAGCTCTTTACTAGCTTTATATGGAGAGCAAGCCTATGGGCAGCGCTTCTTACGAGGCGGATTAGTTGGTGTGATGTTTAGTGATTTTCTCCAATCTAATTGTAGTCCTTTCGGAGCTTCCATTATTCTTTTTGCAGTGGGAGCTTTGTGTTTGGTTGCAATTGGAGAATTTTTGGTTTCACCATTTTTTATTTGGCTCTTTCAATTAGCCTCATCTGGAACGCTGGGAGTTATTTCCAAAGCCAAAGATCTTCCTAAAATGACAGCTGGTCTTAAACCTGCCATAGGAGCTACTAAAGCGAAGAAAACACCTTTAAAGCAAGAGCAAGAAGATGAAGGTGATCCAGAATTTGAAGAAGAACCAGCCGTAATTAAACCCACTAAGGCTATAAAAGCAACAATTCCTGAACCTCCCATCAAGCCAAAGAGTCCTGATGTCAATATTCACATTGTCAAACCAATCGAAACACCCAAGCCTGCCGTTGAACAAAAACCAAAAATCGTAGGAGAGTATCATTTACCTTCATTGGATCTATTGGCAGATGCTCCTATTATCTCAAATAATAAAATTCAAGACGACTTAAAATCTGGAGCCAAAGTTCTAGAAGAGACGCTGACTGATTTTGGAGTTTCTGTCAAAGTAGCTGATGTAGAGCGTGGACCTGTGATTACCCGTTATGAACTTATTCCTGCTCCAGGTGTTAAGGTAAGCACCATTTTAACTTTATCCGATGATCTTGCTTTAGCCATGCGTGCTGCAGCCGTTCGTATTGTTGCTCCCATTCCAGGCAAGAATCGTGTGGGGATTGAAGTTCCCAATGGTTCATCAGCAGCGGTCTATCTGAAAGATGTTCTTGAACAAAGTGAATATCGTTCTAACTCTTCTAAATTGGTCTTGGCTATTGGAAAAGATATTTCTGGAAAACCTTTGGTTGCAGATTTAGCTGAAATGCCTCACTTGTTGATTGCAGGAACAACTGGGTCAGGAAAAACAGTCTGTTTAAATTCTTTGATCATGTCGCTTTTATATAACGCTTCTCCAGAAGAGTTGAAGCTGGTTATGATTGATCCAAAGATGGTGGAAATGTCTGGTTACAATGATCTTCCTCACCTAATCTGTCCTGTTATTACTGATGCAAAGAAAGCAACTGCTGCATTGAATTGGGTTGTTGGTGAAATGGAAGCTCGGTATCGAATTTTTAACAAAGAACAAGTTCGTAACATCAAAGGCTATCATGCCAAGGGCTTGAAATTGCCTTACATTGTGGTTGTCGTTGATGAGTTGGCGGATTTGATGCAAGTAGCTGCCAAAAGTGTGGAAGGCTCCATTGCCCGTATTGCCCAATTAGCTCGCGCAGCAGGAATTCATTTAATCTTGGCCACCCAAAGACCATCAGTCAATGTTATTACTGGTGTTATTAAAGCTAATTTTCCAGCCCGTATTTCATTTAAAGTGGCTTCTCAAGTTGATTCTAGAACTGTTTTGGACGTAAAAGGCGCTGAAAGTCTTCTTGGGAAAGGTGACTTATTGTTCATTAAACCAGGGGATGCTAAAGCAACTCGCGGTCAATGCTGTTATGTTTCTGATGAAGAAATTAATAAAGTGATTGAACACATAAAGAAGCAAGCAACTCCAGAATATAATGACAGCGTTCTTAAACCTCAGGCCCAAGCAAGCTCAGGAAATGGCGCTCAGGAAGATGAAATGTATGAAGAAGCTGTTCGTGTTGTTGTGGAAACCAATCAAGCCTCTGTATCCGTACTTCAGCGTCGTTTAAGGCTAGGATATTCTCGAGCTGCAAGATTGATTGACATTATGGAACAAAATGGCATAGTAGGTCCTTATGCGGGAAGTAAAGCGCGAGACATTCTTGTCGATCGTGAAAAGTGGTTAGTAGAAAACATGGGACAAAAAGATAATGAGCCAAGCAAACCTCAAGAACAACCCCAATAGTTCGCTTCTCAAAGAGGCCCGTTTAGCCAAGGGCTTAAGTTTGGATATCGTCCATGAATCAACCAAGATTCCTATGGATGCCCTAAGGGCTATTGAAGATGGTTACTCTACTCGAATTTTGACACCATTTTATTATCGAGGATTTATCAAGATTTATGCTGAGTTTTTAGGGCTGAATGTGAATGATGCACTTAAAGAATACAATGTTGAACCTTCCGCCATAGGAAAGGTGGCTAATCCTGTTGTAACAAAGTCGCCGCTTAAAACTCCTGCAAAACCTTCTTTAAAGACCCAACCTAAGCCTGTTTCAAAGGTGCCATCTCAACCGCAAGGTCCGGGCTTTTTTGATCAGCTTCCTGATAATCTAAGGGGTTTTTGGACAGCTAAAACTAGAGAAAATCTTGTAAGATTTATTGTTGTCATTGTAGCCTTGTTTATTTTGGTTAAGATCGTCGGATGTATAGGCAATGTCATTAAGAATCAACCTAAGTCTAAGGCGAGCAGCTCATCTCAACAAGCCGCTAAAAAACAGGTAGTTAAGAAAGAAGAAGAGCCAAAGAAACAATCTCAGGATGAGTCTGATGCTAAGAACAATGCGGCGTCTTTCCAAGACAATAAACGTTCCTATGAAAGTCAAAATAATCGAGTGAGTTTGGCTGTACGTGCCCTCAAGGATTCTTGGATTCAAGTCAAGACAGATGGCAAGGTTGCCTTTCAGATGACCATGAAAAAAGGGACCATGGAAAATTGGGAGGCCAAGAACGAAATAGAGCTTTCTGGAAAGAACTTGAACAATCTGGAATTAGAAGTCAATGGCAAGAATGTTAGTTCCTTAGGTTCATTTAATCGCCAAGCTAAAAAGGTTGTGATCACAAAGGATGGGTTGACGGTCAAGAAATGATTCTCCTTCGCTAAAGCTTCGGAGGAATTTTTCCAATAAGAGTTTATGGTAAAAACTACATTAGATTTTCAAAAAGAACGGTTGAGCGCCGGCCAGAAGGTCGGCGTTGTTAATTTAGGATGCGCCCGCAATTTAGTGGATGCCCAGATGATGCTGGGGCGTCTCAAAAAGAGCGGACATCGTATTGTTGACACAGAGCAAGCGGATGTTGTGATTGTTAATACATGCTCATTCATCGCAGAAGCCCGGCAAGAATCTATTGATACTATCCTTGATTTACTGGAATTAAAAAAGCAGGGCAAAATTCAGAAAGTCATTGTGGCAGGATGTTTGGCGCAGCGTTATGGAAAAGATCTTGTCAAAGAATTCAAAGAGGTCGATGCTTTTGTAGGTACACCTACATTGAATCGTGAAGATAATCCTGAGCACATGCAGCTGACACCTAAGCATTTTGCCTATGTGAAGATTTGTGAAAGTTGTTTTAATGCCTGTTCTTTTTGTGCCATACCAAAGATTAAAGGTAAATTTGTCTCTCGTACTATCGAATCTGTGGTCAAAGAAGTTCAGGCTCTTGATGCAAAGGGAGTCAGGGAAATCAATATCATTGGCCAGGACATTACAGCCTATGGAATGGATGTTTATAGGCGCAAAGCATTGGCCGAGTTGTTGGGTGAATTGGTGAAGGTGACCAATAATGTGGGATGGATACGCCTTTTGTATGCTTTCCCAGCTCATGTCACGGATGAACTTATTGAAGTGATTGCCAAACACAAGCAAATTTGTTCTTATATTGATATTCCACTGCAACATATTAGCGACCATATTCTTCTTAAACAGAACCGTAACATTACAACTCAACAAACAATCGACTTAATTCGTAAATTCCGAAAAACAATTCCAGATGTATTCTTGCGTACAACTTATATCGTCGGAATGCCAGGTGAGACTGACCGAGATTTTAATGAATTGCGTGAATTTAATAAAGAAATGCGTTTTGAAAGACTTGGAGTCTTTGTCTATTCTAAAGAAGAAGGCACTAAAGCAGCCCTTATGCCAAACCAAGTTCCTGAAAAGGTAAAGAAAGAGCGTTTAGATATTTTAATGAAGGATCAGAAGGAGATTTCTAGCCAAATTCAAAAATCTTTTATTGGGCGTACATTAAAGGTATTAATTGAAGAAAAAGAAAAGAATTCGGATACATTTATCGGCCGCAGTGAATATGATGCACCTGATGTGGATGGTTTGGTCTATGTTCATTCATCTAAAGACTTAAAAGCGGGGGATTTTGTGGATGTTCAGATTACAGATTCTTATGAATATGACTTGGTTGGGGTGACTAAATGAGTTGGCCTAATATTTTGACATTTTCAAGAATTGGTTTTGCAGCTGTCATTGTTGTTCTTCTTCTTCAAAATTCTTTAAATAGCTATGTCATGGCAGCGTTCTGTTTCTTTCTGGCATCTATTTCTGATTATTACGATGGGTACTTAGCTAAAAAACAAGGATTGATTACTGACTTTGGTAAGATTATGGATCCCATTGCAGACAAGATCCTTATGCTGGCGATTTTCTTTGTTTTGGCTCATATGAATGTGGTTGCCTGGTGGATGGTCATTTTAATTGCTTTGCGGGAGGTGTTAATAACGGCAGATCGGCTCATTGTTATGAAAAAAGGTCAAGTATTAGCAGCTGAACGGGCAGGAAAGATCAAAACTTTTTTTCAAATGACCACAGTGTCTGTCATTTTGATTTATTTGATTCTCTCTAGATCAGCCTCTCAAGACAGTTGGTTTGCTAAGATCCAAGCAAATTATTGGATTTCTATTAAAGTTTTAATGATTATTACAGTCATTCTCACTTTAGGTTCAGGAATTTCCTATTATAAAAACAAATTTAAGCGTTATTCCTCATGAAAAATCTGGCATTAATGTTTGTAACGTTCTTTGGGGTTGGTTTTTTTCCATTTGCTCCTGGAACTGCAGCTACCATTGCAGGGATAGTTTTAGTGCATTTGCTTCAAGCTTCACTTTTGGGCTATACTTTAGTAATGGTTGTATTTTTCCTGGCATCTATCCCTATATGTTCGTATGTGGAAAGGAAGATGGGGATCAAAGATCCGGGAATTATTGTCATAGATGAAGTGATAGGCGTTATGATTGCTTTGATTGGTCTTCCTTTGACCTGGCCTGTAGTAATAATTGGATTTTTCTTGTTTAGGGCCTTTGATATGTTTAAAATATACCCTATTAATCGCTTTGAAGCACTGCCTGGCGGTTTAGGGATTGTTCTGGATGATGTCATGGCAGGTCTTTACACAAACATTATTTTGCATGTCGCTCTACGATATGCAGGTTTAAATTAACAACAAAGGAGTCCAAATGGAAACATCAAATCCAACACTAAACAGTAGAATCTTTGAAAAGGCGAGAGCTTCTCTTGGTTCTGGCCAAACAATGACAGTTCAAGGGACTATCAACAAGACTTTTATGCTTTTTGGAATTTTGCTTTTAACAGCCGGATGGAGCTGGAGCAATGCAATGAATCCAGAAAGAGCTGGAATGGTGGGAATTATTTCAATGGGAAGTGCAATTGCAGGATTGATCTTAGCCATTGCAACAAGTTTCAAGCCAAATTGGTCACCTGTAACTGCTCCCTTATATGCGGCTTGTCAGGGTTTGTTTTTAGGGGCTGTTTCTTTGTATTTTGAACGTTCATACCCTGGAATTGTTATTCAAGCTGTTGGTTTAACACTGGCAGTGATGTTTTGTATGCTCGTGGCCTATAAAACAGGTTGGATTCAGGCAACAGCTGGGCTTCGCCGTGGTCTTATGATTGCCATGGTTGCTATAATGGTTTTCTATGGAATTGTTTGGATTGCCAGTATGTTTGGTGTTGCCCCGCCAGCTTTTATCAATGGAGGTGGTATTCTAGGGATCGGTTTTAGTGTGTTTGTCGTTGGTATTGCTTCTTTGTTTTTAGTCATTGATTTTGATTTTATCGAAAGAGCCTCCCAAGAAGGTCTTGAGAAATATATGGAATGGTATGGCGGCTTTTCTTTGATGGTGACTTTAGTTTGGCTTTATATGGAAATATTAAGGCTTCTATCCAAAATTAACCGTCGCGATTAAGTCAATTTTAACGAAACCCTATGTCAGACAATGACATAGGGTTTTTTGTTTTTATAAGCTGAAATTTGACAATGATTTTTCCATAAAGCATACTTTAAGTACATGTTAAAAATAGTATTTACTCACATGCGTCACCTGGCCATCCTGGTTATTATTGCCTTTTTTGTCACCTCAATTAAAGGGCCGGTTTACGCCCAACTGCCTCAAAATCTTCCCTTAGAAAGGAATTTGGTTCATTTAAGCCCTACATTTACTCCTGCGCATTTAAAAGGCATTGTCATTGACCCTCATAATGCTTTCAAATTTGATTTTATTATCCATAAAGGTGATAAGGCATTGGAGGAAGGATCTAAAAAGAAGGAATACACCAAACTCATTAAATATTTTATGGCCTCTCTTGCTGTGCCTGATGAAGATCAATGGGTTAATCTTTCGCCTTATGAGAAAGACAGAATCATTAAAGAAGACTTTGGCAAAACGGAAATGGGTCGAGATCTTCTAGCTCAAGACTATCTTTTAAAGCAGATCACTGCCTCTCTCATTTATCCTCAAGACAAATTAGGTCAAAAATTTTGGAACGAAGTCTACAAACGGGCCTATGAGCAGTTTGGTACAACCAATATTCCTGTAAATACATTTAATAAAGTGTGGATTACGCCAGATAAAGCAGATATCTATGAGAAAGGTAATACAGCGTACGTTTATAACAGTCATTTGAAGGTTATGTTAGAAGAGGATTACTGGTTGCTAGAGAAGCATACAGGTGTCATTGCGAGCGCAGCGAAGCAATCTTTTAAGAAGATTGCCGCGTCGCCTTCGGCTCCTCGCAATGACACAGGTCAGTTAGGTTCTCAAATCATCCGTGAGATCATACTGCCTGCATTAGAAAAAGAGATTAATGAAGGTGAAAATTTTGCGATGTTGCGCCAGATTTATAGCGGCATGATCCTTGCTGCTTGGTATAAACGTGCTCTTAAAGAATCGTTATTAGGCAAAATTTATGCTAATCAAACAAAAATTAAAGGCATTGATCAAGATCCTAAGAACAATGAGAGAATTTATCAGCAATATCTTAAAGCATTTAAGAAGGGTGTTTTTAGCATTATTAAAGAAGATGTAGATCAACATTCCCATAAAGTGATTCCAAGAAAGTATTTCTCCGGAGGATTCGCTCCTAATATGGATCGAGCAATGCATCATCATCAGGCCAATGATCCTCAAGCCATTAAAGCTGTTAGGGAAGATTATGTAGATGGGTTGAGGATCGATTTGGCGCAAGTGATTGTAGAAGAGCCGGATGCGGCTATGAAAGTAAGTAGAAGTACAATGATTACAGCAATTGTATCAGCGATAGCTGTCCTATTTATTACAGGCTACATTCGTCATAATAATTCTAAAGTCAAGGACTGGAGAACATCTCAAAATAAAGTTGCGATGAATGCAATTGAGCAGTCTTACGGAAAGAAAGATCCAATAGAGCTTCTTCGCTTAGCTGAAAAAGCTATGAAGGAAGGTAATAAAACTGCTGAGGCCCATGCGCGTTTAAAGCATAATGAACTATCTGATGATTCTTCTGTAAGAATCGCAGGTAAGACGCCTGGGAGCTGGCAAACACGCCTTATAGAAGCACAAGCACAAGCTGGACAAAGTCAAGATGTGGGTGAATTTGCTGCGACGTTATCTGCTTTAGCTGGAGAATTAGAAGAAGAAAAAAAGATTGATCTAGATTATCAAGAACGTGTTCGTGATTTTAGCAAAGATGTTCCTTTGGTTCTTTCTGGAGAAATGGGGGCAGATTTGGATGAAATGAAAAAGGTCTTAGAAGCTTATGAGAATTTAGAAATTAATACAGAAGAAGATTTACATGAAAAGTTTGACCTTGAGCTTCATGATTTAGCAAAGGAGATCTTACTTAATAATAGGCCAGAGTTTAAGCAGCGGTTAGAAATGTTGAATTGGCTGGAAGTTACCCTTGGAAGAAAGATGAGTACTATCGATGAAATGTCTCAAAAAGCCAAGAGGGAGTTTGGCTCTGAATGGTCAAATAATGTGGT
Source organism: Candidatus Omnitrophota bacterium (assembly GCA_044225175.1). Classification (GTDB taxonomy): domain Bacteria; phylum Omnitrophota; class Gorgyraeia; order Zapsychrales; family Fredricksoniimonadaceae; genus JACQCF01. Next base: position 686,218 of record JBGAJA010000002.1, read on the forward strand.
CGAAGATTTAGAAAAAGAAATAAAAGGTATCACGGATTTTATTCAAGACAAAATAAAGAATGAACGATCTTGGATTGAAGAACAGATTCGAATGTTTATCGATCAAGATAAAAAGAAATATTTGGACAGTCAACCTATAGAATCTGCAGGAACTAAAGGGGATGAAGGTATGAATTCTAAGAAAGTTAACAATCTTGGGGGTATAGACTTTAATGCTTCGAATTTGAATTTGCAGATTAAGCGTGATGGGCAAGGTGTGCCGCTTCCCATTAATCAGCAGAATCTTCAAAATATCCACATTGAAGGTCTCGTCCCACAAATTTTAAAGATCATTCCTGCTGTCAACTCTCCATTATCTTCAGAACTTCTTTCTTGAACAACCAGACGTCTTTTTTATGAGAATCGTATGGAAGTTTACGTGAATTCTCATTAGAATCATTAAATCATTTATATCAAGATGTCTTAATAGGAGCTTGTCATGGCTACGGCTAAATCAAATTCTAACTCTTCATGGAAGACCAAGAACAAAGGCATGAAAGCCCAAGACATTCAGGCATCTTTTGAATCCAACCGAGAATATATCCTCGCCAAAGATCAGTATTCAGCAACGACAAACGATAATTATCTAGCTATTGCTTTGGCCATTCGAGATCGCGTGATCGAACGTTGGATTGAAACCCAACAAAATTATCATAAAAGCAACGCAAAGAGAGTTTATTACCTCTCCATGGAGTTTTTAATTGGAAGATTATTTGGTAACTATATATATAATCTGGGGCTTGAAAAAGAAACAGAAAAAGCTCTTCAAGCGATGGGTATGGATTTAAATGTTTTAAGAGAACAAGAAGTGGATGCAGGGCTGGGGAATGGCGGTTTGGGAAGATTAGCGGCGTGCTTCCTAGATTCCATGGCAACACTTGGTATTCCAGCTCATGGCTATGGTATTAGATTTGATTACGGCATCTTTCATCAAAAAATTCGTAATGGTTATCAAGTAGAGCTTCCTGATGAATGGCTGCGTCAAGAAAGTCCCTGGGAATTTGCACGTCCAGAATACAGTGTCACTGTTAAATTTGGCGGACATGTTCAAATGGTTCCAGATGAAGCTGGCAATTTGAAATTTATTTGGAAAGATACTGAAGATGTCTTGGCTGTTCCATATGATTTTCCAATTCCTGGTTATAAAAATGATATTGTAAATACCCTTCGTTTATGGTCCGCCCGCAGTACTGAGAACTTTGATTTCAATTATTTTCAGCACGGAGATTATGAAAAAGCGATTTATGAAAAAGTTTCATCTGAAGTCATCTCTAAAGTCCTTTATCCTGCTGACGATATTTCAAGAGGAAAGGAACTTCGTCTTAAACAGGAGTACTTCTTTACTACAGCCTCTATCGCAGACATTATTCGTCGATTCAAATCAGAAAATAAAGATTTAAAACAGCTTTCAGAGAAAGCTGTCATTCAATTAAATGATACTCATCCATGCCTTGCTATTCCTGAATTAATGAGAGTACTTATCGATGAATATAACATTGAGTGGGATGAAGCTTGGGAGATTACAAGTAATACATTTGCTTATACGAATCATACTCTCATGCCTGAAGCTTTGGAAGCCTGGGCTGTTGATTTATTTGAAAGACTTCTTCCTCGACACATTCAAATTATCTATGAAATCAACTCGCGTTTTATGAATGAGGTTTCTATCCGCTATCCAGGAGATAATGCTCGATTGGCACGCATGTCGATTGTGGAAGAAGGACATCCTAAGAAGATTAGAATGGCTTATTTAGCCATTGTTGGAAGTTTTTCAGTCAATGGTGTTTCGCAGCTGCACTCAGACCTTCTAAAAACAAGTTTGCTTAAAGATTTCTATGAATTTTATCCAGAGAAATTTAATAATAAAACCAATGGTATTACGGCTCGTCGCTGGTTATTGAAAGCAAACCCTCCATTATCTAATTTGATTACAGAAGCAATTGGGGATAATTGGATTCGTGATTTGGATCATTTGGAAAAACTTGTTCATTTTAAAGAAGATAGGAATTTTCGTAAAAAATGGCAAGAAGTGAAATTTGCGAATAAGCAAGTTTTAACGGAATATATCCATAAATCTAACAATATTATTGTGGATCCTAACTCTATTTTTGATGTGCAAGTTAAGCGGATGCATGAATATAAGCGTCAGTTGTTGTTTGCTTTTTACATGGTAAATCAATATTTGAAAATTAAACATCAGCCAAATTATAAGATTGTTCAGCGTACGTTCATCGTCGGAGGAAAAGCTGCTCCAGGCTATCGTATGGCAAAGTTGATTATTAAGTTTATCAATAGTATTGGGCAGGTCATTAATCATGATCCAGCAACAAAAGGAAAGATGCGGGTTGTCTTTTTGGAGAATTATCGAGTGTCTTTGGCGGAGCGAATCTTTCCTGCCAGTGACTTGTCCCAGCAAATTTCAACAGCGGGGATGGAAGCTTCCGGAACAGGGAACATGAAATTTATGATTAATGGGGCATTGACCATCGGCACATTGGATGGAGCAAACATTGAAATGGCCCAGAAAGTTGGAAGGGACAATATTTTTATTTTTGGCCTTAAAGCAGATGAGGTTCATGCACTTAAGACCAAAGGCTATCATCCAAAAGAATTTATTGATGGCTATGCACCGTTGGCAGATGTTATTAAATTAATCTCAAGCAATTTCTTTTCACCTTATCAGCCGGGATTATTTGATCCACTCATTCATTCCATTTATGAGGCCGATCCATTTTTGATTTGTGCCGATTTTGAGAGCTATTGTAAAACCCAAGACATGGTAAGCAAAGTGTTTGAAGACCAAACCCAATGGACCAAAAAATCCATCCACAACGTAGCTCACGCCGGTTTCTTTTCCAGCGACCGAACCATTCGTGAATACGCCAAAGACATTTGGGGAATTAAAGTAAAATAACTCTAAGTTAAAAATAGGGTCAACTCCCATTTATGAAAATAGGGAGTTGACCCTATTTTATTTAAGAAAACGTTTTCTTGTTTTGCTCTTCTAGCCCTTGTAAATGACTTTATATATGGCATATTTATATAAAGGTAATATAGATTATGCCAAAAACCCCATTAATTATCCTCATCTTGGTGAGTTTTATTGTGACCAGCGTAGGTCCTATGCCAGTCTATGCCTCCGAACCTCGCCTCCCCAACCTCGTAGGTTCGGAAGGTCAGGTTACCCCGGAATTACCTATGCCAGGTGCCATGGTCCATTTAAGCACTCCTGTAACCCCACCTCTACTCAAAGGAATCAAGGTCCATCCAGACAACCCATTTAGGTTCGATTTTATCCTGGATACAGGGTCACGTTCCGTCGATGATGCACATAAATTGAAGGAAGAGTCCAACCGACTAATCAAGTACTTTTTAGCCTCTTTAACCATTCCCGAAGCGGACCTATGGGTGAACCTAAGCCCCTATGAGAAAAACCGCATAGTCCCAGAAAGCTTTGGCCAAACCGAGATGGGCCGCGACCTTTTGGCCCAGGACTACATGCTCAAACAGATAACAGCCAGCCTTATGTATCCAGAAGAAGAGATTGGCCGTAAGTTTTGGAAGAGAATCTACGAAGAATCCGCCAAAAGGTATGGAACAACCAATATCCCAGTCAATACTTTCAACAAGGTATGGATAGTCCCCGAGAAAGCCGTAGTCTATGAGAATGCAAAGGCCGGAACAGCCTATGTAGTGGAATCCAGGCTGAAAGTGATGTTAGAAGAAGACTACGTAGCCTCCAAAAAGGTGTCAGACACCTTTTTGAAGGGGCGGGTTGATAAAAAGGTGTCTGACACCTTTTTGCACAGTCAGATCATACGGGAGGTTGTTATTCCTGAATTGACTAAGGAGATCAATGAAGGGGCCAACTTTGCGCAGCTTAGGCAGGTTTATAGTTCTTTGATTCTAGCGAATTGGTACAAAAAGAAGATTAAGGAGTCGATTCTGGCACAGGTTTATGCGGATAAGAACAAGGTAGTGGGTCTTGGGTATATGGGAAGTGGGTCAGAACAAATCTACCACCGCTACCTCCAATCCTTCAAAAATGGTGTTTATAACTTTATCAAAGAAGAGCAGGACCTCATAACCAAGCAACCTGTTCCTAGAAAGTATTTCTCTGGAGGGGTCAATTTTTTTGGAGGTATAGAGATTGAAAATACTTCCGATCGCGCCATGCTTTCTTGGTTTAAAGGACTAAAACGTTTAGGAGCAAATCTTGTACGTTTGACCGTAGGAATAGAGACATCAGAAAGCTTAGATTCATTTTCTTGGGACATTCCTTCCTTTCATGGAGTCAATTTATTGGATTTCTTACGGGCCCAGAAGAAGCTTAAACGTCAATCATCCCCTCGGCAAACTTTCGAAGCATTGGCCCGGCAAGGCTACACAGAAGATGTGGTCCAATCTCTTAAAAGCGGTACTCAGGAGGAAATTCGTTTAGACTCTGTCATTGGTTTGCAAAGTGATAACCCAAAAGGTCAGGCTATTGTTGAAGCAGTATCCAATAGTATTGATGCTTTAGGAGGGTTCATCGGTCAATTTGGCAAAGGTGTCAAACAAATCCTGGCATGGTTGGAAGATGAAGGAGACCAGCTAGATGTTTTGACTAAACAAGCTAACTCTCAAGGGTGGCGTTTAACCATTAAGAAAGACCAAGCTGGAAATTTTCAAATTCAACTTTATGCCATCACCGATCAAGAATTTGTCCAAGCAGCAGCTATGGAGGGAATCAGTCACGGAACAATTGTCAGAATAAACAAACACAAAAAAATTCCTCAAGAGCAAGAGGTCAACTCCTTAACCTGGCTTAAGAATAATCTCCATACCCGTTTTGGAATCATTGAAAACATTACAATCACAACCCGTCTTAATGGAAACATGGAAAAGGTCAATGGCTGGAAAGACAGAGTGTTCATTGTTCCCAATGGTCATGTTCCAGAAAAGAAAGAGAACCAAAGAATCAACATAGATTTAAATGCTCATACAATCAAGATCGTAGACAATGGGATCGGCATGGACATTAGTGAATTGTCAGGCATGTTTATTCCGGGTGAAGGAGGGACTAAAGCCACAGAAGTCTTGTCTGAAGAACAAACTCACCAAGAGCTTAATAAAGTCAAGGTGATTCATATTAAGCCAAAGATTCAGGGTAATCATGTTTCTTTTGTGCGCAATAGCGAAGTCATTATGCGCATTTCTCTTCCCAAAGACATCCACCCAGCTTCATTGATCCAAGGAGATTTAGCCCTGGAATTTGCAAGACTTATTCATGTTCCCCAAGCCCGTAATAAAGTCATCTTCCCGTCGGACCATGACCCTAAGAATCCTTGGGGCATGCAGTTGGCAGTTGAGAAAATGGTTGAGAGTATTCTTAATGGTCCGCTGGAGACCAAGGTCAAAATCAAATACATCAATACGATGACAGCAGGGCTGGAAGCCTTGATTGCTGACAATCAAGAAAATGCCTACGTGGTCAATGATATTAAAAGAGCTATTAAGAAGACGATCAAAGGGCTGATTGAATCCTTAGAGTCACAAGGCCGCTATGTGCTTTTACCCAATGATCGATCCTTTGGTCAACTACGTATGCCTCATGGCAAGGAAGTTATATTTGTTAATGAAGACATCTTTGAATGGGGTGCTCAAAGAAGCCTTCAAGGCATGGGAGCCACCCTCGTGAGATACAGTGATTTTCATCTGATGACTCAGCAGGGGACAAGTTCAAAAACATTAGAACTCATCGTTGCTGATTTCACAGACCAATCCTTAAAACCTTTTGCGAATTTTAATCCCAAGACTTTTGACTTTAGGAGCCACCATCAACTGCCAAGAATTAAAACCAATGGATATGTGATTGTCCCAAGACAAGTAGCCCAGAGATTTTTAGATTTATTAGAGCAAAGGCGTAAAGCCCAACTGAGTCTGGATGAAAAAACAGAATTGCGAAGTTTAGCTGAACGAATCAAGTTATTGGCGGAAGATGAGCCTGCAACCAGTTATGAAATGATCACCCCTGAGGCAACTGCAAAAATAGCAGATGAGATCAAACCTGAAGTCACGACCTATGATGATGGGAAGCCAGACAATGAAGCCATTGCTAACTTTTTAACTATACCTCCGCAGATCATAGTCAGTCAAAATCAAAAGGTACATGGGCCTGCTGATGCGCGCATGAAATATATGCTAAGAAAAGAAAAAGTCTATGAGATTGTTACAGGAAAAGAAATTCCATTTGCAGACCCTCTGCTTCATATTGACTCAATAAAAGTCCTGGCTAATGACTATCTTTGGGTTGAATATAAGACAACTTGGGGAGTTTTTAAAGCTGCTCTATTTAAACGTGAGGGGGATCAAATAATATGGGCCAAGAGTCTGTTAAGAGCTGCTGCTTCTTTAAGGACTAATGACCCCGACGTCGAACCTATTCTAAGTCCTGACAATCGTCATGTTATTTACAAGATTAATAATCGTAATTATCAAATTTTTGATGTCCAGAAAGAAAAGGACATTGAGCTTTTTTCTGAGGACGATCAAAAGGAAATGAAGTTGGAAAATATTTATATTAGGAATATGCGATTATCCTCTAATGGCCGTTTTGTGGTTTTTGAGTTCGCAAGCATAGACGAAAGATTAAAATACCAGATCATTTATGACATGCAGAAAAATCAATGGGCCAGATCATTAAATAGTTTGATAAAAGGTGAAATTAAAGATCAACTTATTTTTTCTCAGCCGATGATTATTCATCCCTATGCATCTATTGCAGAAATTAGATTTTCCGAAAGAAACTATTATATTGACTTAGAAACTGGTCTGGAAATAACCATGGCCAAGGCTTGTTATATAGCCTCTTCAGGTAACGCTTATTTTATGGATGGGGATAAAGTCCGTGTTTATTCCATTCATAACAAACAATGGGAACTGGAGGATTTAACACGAATCTCTATAGAAGGAGTCGTGATTGATAAAACTAGTTCTATCTTTTTAGGTAATGGAATGACATTTGATTTGACTCAGGTCCCCTTTGGTAAAATCTATCGACATCCTCGATTTCCCTTAATAATTGATGAAAGAGACCCGAACAATAAAAAAGCTATTTTTGTGAGTTCTGGGGAAGAACTTGTTTTTAGGGGTGAAATAGTGGATTTCCATCCGCTGCCTCAGTCACGGCTTTTTACATTTAAAGGAGGTGTCATTCAAGTGTATACGCGTTCGGGTTTAACAACTCAAGCAACAGGGGCGTATGATCCAAATGGAGAGAGCTATGTTAGGAAGGTGCGTGACCGGAAAAAAGGTTCTATTTCAACTTATTTTTTATCGAGCAAGATTCAGCATAATGTTCTGAATATTTTAGAAAGCGAATACCCCAAGGTGGAATTCGATGGCAAATATTATGTGTTCTATAACCCTGAGAATGGCAGGGCCGTTTATATAGACCCCAATGACCTCGAGCATATTCAAGGGCCTTCGAAAGAGGAATCATTTACAGAACAAGTTCCTCCTGAGAAATTAACCAGTCCTTGGTTGATTGTTCGTAATGCAGCAGGTGAACAAGGTTTCATAGACCTAAGAAGTCTTGATCGTGAGGTCAAACTTGGAATAGCACTTGGCTTACAAGAGTTGTCTCCAGGTGTCTTAGTTACGGGAGGCTTTATTATGACCCCTGACAACAATATTCCGATTCCAACTTGGGATTCCGTAAGAGAAATCAAAGGCTTTTTGGCTCTTCTTGAAGGTCCTCGTGGACAATCCATTTTAAACATTCAAACACAGAGATGGATAGAAGGTTTTAGAGATTTGCAAGGTCGCATTTATTTATCAGATACAGGCCAATCTTTGGTGTATGAGTCCATGACCAAAACAGTGAATATCTATAGGCAATGGCGTGAGGATCATTTCGAAAGTGTGGATGAAATCTCTAGTCCAGAAGCTGGAATAAAAAAGTATTTTCTTCCTGGTACTGAGGTTTTTGTCCAAGAAGTTGAACTATCTAAAGGAAATTTCCAATATAAAATATACGATTTTGTGACAAGAAAGAAGATAGAAGCATCCATTATATCGGTGGACCAATCCGGGCGGTTTCTTTTGCATGGGCAAAGCCAGTCTCTTAGGATTTATGATTTAAAAAATCATAAAGATCTTACTAAAATTAGCTTTGGATCTGATTCTTGGATTAGTCATTATAAGGGGAGGAATTTTATAGCTGTGCCGGGTTTTACAAATTTCTTTTGGGAAATTGATGAAGAAGGCAATCCTGAGCCTTATCCCCTCCATGGAGATCTACCGGCGTATTGGGAGAAATTTGATAGCCAAGGCCGCATCACAATTGCACGTTTAGCCAATGGTCAATTCGAAGAAGTTCATTTGGAATGGCCTATTACTGCGGATGCAAAACTGGTCCTTAAGAACAATACATTGATCATTAATTCTAAATCTGTAGAGCTTATATGGTTGGATTCAAATAAGAGTGAAACGTTTATACCGATATGGGACACTTCATGGGATATGTTTGAAAATCAGGATGTTGCATACTCTTTTCATAAAAATGGCAAAATTGAGTCTATGTTCTTTTTAGATGAGAAGTTATACGCTCAAACAAGGGGTGTAGGCCCCTTAGAGAGATGGATTACGAATGATAAACAATACATTCTTACTCAACTTCCTTCCAGTTTTGTACTGCATTCCAACCAAAGCCCCTGGCTTGAAGTCAAAGGTGTCCCTGAGGGATTTAAGTTAGGGGGTGTTAATGGTAATCTTTTTGTGTTTTATAATCCTGCCACCAATGAGGTTAGATTCTTTGATCCGCAAAAGTATATGCATGGTGATTCCCCTGTTGTTAAAACAGTAGGTATATCTCCAGAACAAAAGGAAAAAATTGCTAAGCTTTGGAAACAAGTGACAGATAAGCGTGATGAAATCATCGCTAAAGCTAGAAGCGCCTATGAGCCTTTATTGATCTTGATCCCTAACACAGACAAAGATCGTTTGATGAAAAGATTTGTGGGTTGGTATGATTCTCAAGAATTTCAATTAATAAAACGCTGCAATGAAGCTTTAAGAGGAAACAAAGATCAAGTTGATCTGGATCATTTAATAGTAGATGTTTTTGTGCAGAGAATGTCCGTGTTGGTTGAAAGTTTAAGAATATTCAAAAGTCGAAATAGCCCTTTTTTTCCTGAAAGTGAAGAAACATTGATAGCGCCTGACGTTCAGAATATATATTACTCCGTATTGCAGCAGCTTATTTTTGATTTGGCAGAAAATGAACAAATCACTTTGGATATCGACATTCCTTCTTTAATTTTACCCATGACATATGGTTTGCGTATCAAATCTAATCAAGTTTTAAAGTTTGTTAAACCCATTAATCAATTACTGGAGCAGCTTTTTCAAATGTATGGCCGAACATTAGATATGAGGATCTGTACCAGAATGATTATGTTTATATGGGGGGTTTTTGAGCACAACCCTGAGAAATTAGACATTGTTTTTGATCAATTGAATAAGTTAATGCAGAAGCCATATCTTGCCATGTGGTATGAAGCATTTAAAAAAGGACCAAAAGACAAGATTATCCAGGCTGCATCAAAAAGAGAATCAGTTACCGACTTAGGCGAAGCCCAGCCTTTTGTGGATTTTTTGATGAATCGTGTGGATATGGTGCCTACTCGAGAAATGACCTTGCCTAAAGACATTCAATGGCTTATGGCAGATGATCATGGGGTTCCTATTGAAAACATTGCTCAATTGAATGCGGATAAACCTGCAGGAGCAGATGGGAAGCAAGGCATGTATAGAATTGAGGAATTATTTACTTCAGATAACATTAGTCGAATGAAAGCAATTGCCAATCCAACTCTTCGTCGTGAGATTAGTCAATATGTGAATGTGCAAGGTGAAGCGGGACGCTATGCTGCGGAGAATTCTCAAAATTCAATTGATGCTGGGGCCGATAAACTTGTAGTTAGATATTACAAAGATTTTCAAACAGGGGATTTTGTAGAAGATGATGTGGATAATGGTCTAGGACCGCCAGAAGGTAAAGAATTAGCTTTGGTGATACCAAAATCAAATAAAAATGAGCAACAACAATTAGGTCAATTTATTGGATTCTTTGGTACAGGAAAGTTTACTAAATATGCTGGAGCTGATCGTGTTCAATTGATTTCTAATAACGGTCAAAATGGTTATTTCTTTGAGGTTAGGGTTGATCGTCGTGAGGGTAGGCTATTTTTGGTTAAAGTAGGGACATTTAATCCTAAGGATTTTCCCAGGGGAGTTACGGATAGGCGTATTAAGAAAATAGAAGACACCATTCCCGAGCTTGATCAAATGCTCGGTGAAAAGATATGGAAGATCATGGCAGGGATGAGTGTGAATGAGCAATTTAAGCTGAGTTTTGAAACAGTTAATGCAGAGGGCAATATTGAAGAGAAAGCTGTTAGTGTGAAAGGTAAGACCCTTTTAACAGAAATAGACTTTAAAGTTGGAAATACGAATTATGGTCCTATGCGATTATGGTCCACCCAAGATTCTGATATGCCTTTACAAGTCATTGATAAAAAGGGATTACGGGTTGAAGGATTGACCCTTAAAAAAGAATTTTTAGCTTTAATCCCTGAGAATTTGCAGCAGTATGTTCAGCAATTACGTTTGATCATTCAAATTCCTTTACCATTGATCCAAAACCGCAGCTCATTTGAACAAGAAGCTGTTGTTCTACCTGTCATTCAGCGATATGTGGCGATCGAGTTCTATAAAGCCTTGGTCTATCAACAGTTGACTGACCCTAGTTTTCATATCAACCAAATCCCGCGAGATTGGGAGACTTCAGCAGATGATACTTATTGGAATAGTCTGGACAGGAAGCGAAGGAAAGGACTCTTTTTAGATAAGAATCGTCATTTATTTGATTTGGTTGAGGCTATTAATACAGGTGTGCTTGTAAGTTTGGAAGAATTAGAAACGATTAAAGATTGGTTTGAGGGTAAGGGTGAGGAGCAATCCGATTTAAAGCGTTCTCGTGAAGAGTCTTTGGTGTCGTTTTTGGTGCAGCTTAAAGTGCAGACCACGGAAGGGATCAATAGTCTTTTGATGCGTCGTATCAAAACGCAAGCAGCTGTATCTGAGGCTGCGGTGAAAGCTAGAATGATGGATTTGGGAGTAAGTGAGGAAGATTTTAAGATAGCCAAGGGGACTGTTGATCCTTTGGCCACTGTAAGGCAAGGATCTGCCAAGCAGATAGCTTATGCCAAAACTGTTGATGCAGAATCTTTAGTTATTCCAATGAAGAAATTAAGCGAATTACAACAGAGATTATTAAATCTCATAATAAGTATTGTCCAGCCATTGGGATTTAATGAAGTCGTATTAGTTAAAGATGAAGCCCCATTTTTAGGACGGTTTTCTAGGCGTCTAGGCTATTCAAAGGTTTATATTAATTCAACATTAGAGCATAGTATGGATTCCCCCTCGAAATCTAATATTCATGAGCCAACTAATATTGGAGTCCATGAATTGGGCCATTTATTTGAATATTTTGAAGACCAAGGATTTAAAGGAGATTTTGAGTTTGGAAAACGTATCGAACATGATACCTTCACCCATGACAGGCGTTTTACAGAGTTTATGCAATACATCGCTGTGATTACGCTGTTATCCAAACAATCAGATCGGGTTCAAAAAGAAGCAAATAAGCAAGATGTTCAGTTAGATCGTAAGGCTGATGAGGCGATGAATTCAAATGTTAAGCCAGGAGGTATTGATCTAACTTTGGCTAATATGAACTTACAAACACAAAATTCCAATGGAGAAATAACTTTCAACCTTGATCCCGCCATGCTGCAACATCTTCAAAATTCTCCCGGATTTACCCCTGTCATCATCAAAGTCCAACCTCTCACAGACTTACCTCAATTCCTTGGGTTTAGCCAAGAAAAGGAAGCCAGTCGGTTACAAAATGTAACCGGTTGAAATTAGGGAAAATCAGCTAAACAATCATCTTTTCAAACTAAACTGCTAGCCAAGACGGTATTCTTTGCTAAAATAGCCTCTTATGCAAAGACTCTGGGCGCCTTGGCGCGAAGAATATATCGCAAAAGTCATTGGGAATAAACATAAGGGTTGCGTGTTTTGTGAGATTCTTAAAGACAAAAAAGATGCAAAGAATTATGTATTTATTCGATCAGAGCTGGCTTTTGCAGTTCTCAATATCTATCCTTACAGTAATGGTCATTGCTTGATCCTTCCCAATCGTCACGTAGGAGATATCAGTAGAATTACCCCTGAAGAATTTCAAGAAATGATGTCGTTATTGATTCAAACTAAGAATCTTATGGAAAAGACCATCGGGCCTCATGGATATAATGTAGGCTTTAACCTGGGGCGTTTAGCTGGTGCTGGAATTCCTAAGCATCTTCATATGCATGTTGTTCCCAGGTGGAAAGCAGATCATAATTTTATGCCAATTGTGGCTGGAACCAAGGTGCTTTCTCAATCGTTAAAGGCGATTTATCAATTATTGACAGATGCAAACAAGAAAAGACATTGAACAATTAGAAGACCAAATCCTTGCAGTCTATGCGATGAAAAGCAAGGATTCTGCTGGTCGTGAATATGAAGAGCCAGATCATGAGTGGCGTACGTGTTATCAACGTGATCGTGATCGTATTGTCCATGCAGAAGCCTTTCGAAAGCTTGAGTATAAAACTCAAGTTTTTGTCATTTTTGAGGGAGACTATTACCGCACTCGTTTAACCCACACCATTGAAGTCGCCCAGTTAGCGCGTACCATTGGACGGAATTTTCGTTTAAATGAAGATTTGATTGAAGCTATTGCTTTAGCCCATGATTTGGGACACCCTCCGTTTGGTCACGCCGGAGAAGAAGCTCTAGATGCCATCATTCTTCGCGGAAGCCGTAAAGGATTTAACCATAATTTGCGTAGTTTTGAAATTGTCACTAAATATGAGAATAAATATCCCAATTTTCCAGGGCTTAATCTGACTCGGGAAGTATTGGTTGGGATACTCAAGCATGAAACTATCTATGATACTCCTGGTGGGGCGGCCTATCGCAAATTCAAAGAAGGGCCTTCTCTGGAAGCTCAGGTTGTAGATATAGCCGATTCATTGGCTTATTTAAATCATGATATTGACGATGGTTTGACTTCAGGTTGTATTGTTGAAGAAGATCTGATGGATAGTGTTCTGTGGCAGAAGGCCGTTGCAAACATAGGGGAAGCTAGACGGGCTGATCCTCTTATATTTAAGTATCAGATCGTCAAAGAATTGATTGATATGCAGGTCAAAGACCTGTTGATATCGACAGACCACAAATTAAAGAAAATGGCTTTTAAATCTTCCACGGAAGTCAAAGCTTCCAAGCAAAAGGTGGTCAGTTTTTCTTCTTCCATGACGACCCAGCGCAATGCGCTTCAGCAGATCTTAAATGAGAAGCTATATCATCATTGGCGTGTGGAACGTATGACGACGAAGGCTAGAAGGATCATCGAAGATTTATTTAAAGTTTATTACAATAACCCAAAGCAATTGCCTTATAATATCTACTCACGTAAGGAGAAGTTCTCCGATGCACAGAAACATGAGATTATAGGTAATTATATCGCCTCAATGACAGACCGTTTTGCTTTAGATGAGCATAAGCGGTTGTTTGAACCATATCAAAAAGTATGACAAATGTCCCTGCGTCCAAACGGTATCGTCTAGTTCTTTCAGCAGTTCATATGGTTTATCGCTTAGTCAATTCGACGTTTAGCGTCGGAGAATTAACTCTGCGATTGACTCGTCTGCTTTGTCAGTTTATTCATGCGTCCTCAGCAAGTGTGTATCTCATCGATCCTATTAAAAAGAATGTTATATTGATCGCCAGTTTCGATAATCAAATCAACATTCTCCGTCAGAAACCAAAAGAACTTAAAGATATTCCTCCTCAAGTCATCGAAGTAACGAATGGTGCGTCGGTCTTTGAAGATCATACCATTGGTCTTCCTTTGACGAGCGACGATTATATGGGGGCAATTTTTATTCGCCGATCCAAAACAGATGAACCTTTTGGAGATTTTGACCGTCAAATGCTTTCTGTATTCGCTGAGCAGGCGGTCACTGCGATTAAGAACCTTCAGTTTAATCAGCAGCAAGAGAAAATAATTCTGGGCAGTATTAAATCTATCGGTAATTTGTTGACCAAGCAGGGGCGTTCTCTGACGCATTCTCCGGCCTATATGCGTATTGTAAAATTAATTGCCGAGGGGTTGAGTATTAATGAGGATGGAATTAGATCGTTAGAATATGCCTCATTGCTCCACGATATTGGAATCATCGACGTGCCATTTGAAATCATGTCTAAGCAAAAAAAATTAACCAATGAAGAATTTGGAGTTATCCGTCGACATACAGCTCAAAGTGTAGAGCTGATCAAGCCTGTAGAATTCCTAAAGCCAATCTTGCCAATCATTCTTTATCATCACGAACGTTATGATGGAAGTGGTTATCCTTCGGGACTCAAGAAAGAACAGATCCCGTTAGGTGCTAGGATTATTTCTGTCGTTGATTCTTTAGAGGCGATGGTGCAATCCAGGCCGTATCGAAAAGCTTTGACGGTTGATGAAGCTCTCGTCGAGATTGAAGAAAAAAGCGGCACACAATTTGATCCCAAAATCGTCAATGTTGTTTTAAAATTAGCCAAGCGAAAAAACTTTAGAAAAATCTTGTCATTACTTAAAACCTAGAACTATAATGGCTTACATCATTTAAGAATTATAGATGTCCAAATTAACATCAACCTTTTTTATCGGATTCCATATATATGAATATTAATTACAAAGAACCTCAATTCGAACTTTTTCCTGCCAATTCAGCTACCATGGAAGATATCAACAAACCAAAGTTCCTTTTAGCTACTCTGAGCCTCTCGACAGAAAGTCTTGTCATTCTAGTGATTTTGGCTATAATGATCGGGCTTTTTTCGTTTTCCTTAGGTGTTGAGCGCGGCAAGCATTTATCTGCTCAAGCTTTAGATGAAAAGGTAGCAGCGGCTTGGAATGTTGGAGGTCGTCGTCTTGCGGTAAATCCAGTAGTAGTGGCTCCCGCAGTGGCTAATTCGCAAGTTTCTCCGACGGGAAAAACGACCAACAATGTAACTATTGCTCGTGCAGCTGCCAATTCCAAAACGGCTACAGCGCCGATTGCTAAGGCGACAACCCTTAAACCAGTGGTTGCTAAACCAGCTACAGTTAAAGCTCCTATGGTTCCAGCTATAGGAAGTGGGAAATGGACAGCCCAGTTTGCCACCTATAAAAGCGAGAATTATGCTAAGCAGGAAGCCTTAGGATTAAAAGCAAAAGGTTATCCTGTATTTATTGTCAAATTTAAGGAGTTTTACCTTGTTTGTGTAGGACAATTTTCTTCTCAAGCTCAGGCAGAAGCCTTCTTGAAGAAATCCAATAAGCAAGGTAGTCAAGTAAGGAGAATTTAATGTCATTGCATTCATCACTCAAAATCGATAAAGCCAGCGCAACGTCACGTTCCGTGCAAACTCGTATCGAGCGTATCAAAGAACTTATGAAAAAAGGTCTTTGGAAAGAAGAAACTTCTGTTGTAGGCTTACCAAAAACTAAACAGATTCGCGTGAAGGCTAAGAAGAAGGCCAAGGCTGAAGGTGATGCCGCAGCTCCTGCTGATGGAAAAGCCGCAGCTCCTGCTGCTAAAGCACCAGCAGCGAAAGCCGCCGCTCCTAAGAAGTAATTGATTAATGAAAAAATCTTTAAGAATTTGCTCATTTGTTTTCCTTATTTTGATCGTATGGTCAAAAGGATATGCAGATGAGCATTTTCCTTTTTTAGGACAAGTCATCAAAAAATCTGTCAATATTCGTGCAGGTGCAAACACTAATTTTGAAAAGCTTACTCAGCTTAATGAGGGTGATGAGATTGTTGTGTTAGGAAAGAGTTTTGATTGGTATAAGGTCCAATTACCAGTAAATGCTATATCGTACATCCGTGCAGATTATCTTAAAATATTACAGAATTCTTCAGCGGAAGTTATTGGTGATAAGGTGAATATCCGTGCTAGTGCAAATAGCAATTCTGCAAGTTTAGGATTGGTTGAAAAGGGAACAGTAGTTAAAGTGATTACACAAAACAATGGTTGGTGGCAAATTGAACCGCCATCTCAAGCGGCGGGATGGATTCGTCAGGATTTCTTAAGTTTGAAATCCAATTCTGTAAAACCTTCTTTGAGTGCTCCAATCAAGCTGGAAGACAGACTCCAAGTAAAATCGCAAGAGATTCAATCTGCTACAATTGAAGTTAAGGGAAAATTACAGGCTTTAAGTGTTCCTAAGGCAGACCAACGTTTTGAATTAATTGTGGAAGGAAAGTCAGTATATTATATAGCTTCATTAGTTGATGTAAGTCGTTTTAATGGAGCAATAGTTGTCATTAAAGGCACAGCTAAGAATAATTTTAATCAAAATGATTTACCCATTCTTCAACTCACCAATATTTCTTTACTCTTATAATGATATTTGATGTCATTCTACTTTTGATTCTTGCCGTGGCCCCAGCTATCATCTTGCATGAAATTGCTCATGGATGGGTGGCTCTTTTAATGGGAGATTCAACAGCTAAAGATGAAGGAAGGCTTACCCTTAATCCAATTAAGCATATTGATCTACTTGGTAGTATTATTGTGCCTGGATTTTTATATCTTGTGCATAGCCCTTTTTTCTTTGGGTGGGCCAAACCGGTGCCGGTAAATTTCGGGCGCATCAAGAATTATCGTCTGGGATTAATTCTTGTGGCGGCTGCAGGACCATTAACAAATGTCCTTCTTGCAATGATTTATATCTGGATTTATAAATTAGGAATTCTTCCAGGGCTCTCTCAAACATGGCAGTGGGCTATCATTTTTAACATAGCCTTATGTATCTTTAATTTGATGCCTATTCCACCCTTAGATGGTTCTAGGATAGTGATGGGGGTTTTGCCTCGCCAATTAATGTTCTGGTACAGTCGTCTGGAACCTTTTGGATTGATTATTGTAGTGATTCTTTTACAATTAGGAATGTTGAAATTCTTATATCCTTTAATGTCTTTATTAGCAAATGTTTTAGGAATTGAGCTATGAAAACAATTCATGTGAAATTAAAAGAAAATACATACCCCATTGTTATTGGAGAGAATATTTTTCAAGAAGTACCTAAGTATCTTAAGAAACTCAAAATCGGATCAGATGCTATCATTATTTCCCATCCTCTTATTGAGCGTCTTCATGGTAAACGACTTTCTTCTTATTTAATTAAAGGTGGATTTACAGTTAAATTTTTTAATGTTCCTGAAGGTGAACAAAGCAAGTCTGCTTCCTGTGCTTTGCAATTGATTGAAAAGATTGCTGCTTATGATGTGAATCGAAAAATCTTTATCATTGCTTTGGGTGGGGGAGTCATTGGGGATTTAGCAGGATTCGTAGCTGCCATTTATAAAAGAGGCATTCCCTATGTACAGGTTCCAACGACTTTACTGGCTCAAATCGATTCAGCTATTGGCGGAAAGACTGCCATAGACTTAAAGTATGGAAAGAATTTGGTAGGAGCCTTTTATCATCCCAAAGTTGTTTTTTCTGAAACAACAGTTCTTAAGACATTAAGTGTTAGGCAAATTCGAAATGGTTTAGCAGAAGCGATTAAATATGGAGTCATTAAAGATTCTTCTTTATTCAGTTTTTTAGAAAGCAACAACAAAGCCATTTTAAAGAATGATTCAAAAGCAACTGCTTTTATGGTTGGCAGATGCGCTCAAATTAAGGCAGATGTTGTTTCTAAAGACGAAAAAGAGACAAAGGGTCTTAGAACTATTTTGAATTTTGGTCATACTGCCGGCCATGCTATTGAGGCTGCAGGAGGGTTTAGGTATCATCATGGGGAATCCGTAGCTTTAGGAATGCGTGTGGCTGCTAGGATTTCTGTGCTGAAGAAAATGCTGACCCTTCAAGATGAGCAAAGGATCAATGATTTGATTTCTACAATTGGACTTCCGGGAAGAATTGAGAAGATATCTTTAGTAAAGATCATGAATTTGATGCGTCACGACAAGAAATTTGTAGCAGGTCAAAACCGTTTTGTGTTAGCAACAAAAATTGGTCATGTCAAAGTTGTTCCTAATATTCCAACTGCAATGATTATTCAATCCATTAAATCTATTTCTTAACGGGAACGACTTCTTCTTGACCATTATGTTCAATGGTCAAGGCCTGCATAGTAATCTTTACAATTTTAACCCCTTCGATGATTGAACCTTCTTCATAAACATTACCATTAATGAGGGCCACATTATTTGTCCCATTAGACATAATTCCTTGAATGTTTAATTCAATAGGAGCCGGTGCTTTTTCAGCCGTAACGATATTATCATCTGGTAGAGGAGGAACTTCTGCGGTTGGAGTTGTTGGGGCTTCAACTGTTTCAACTGCAGGTGCGGGAGTTGTGGGCGTTTGAGCTGGTGTTTCATTCGATGTGTTTGTTGATGTTGCCACGGCAGTAGGAGCAGAAATCCTAATTTGAGCTAACGGTACAGGTTCTGGTGTTTTAGGTGTATTGGCAGACTTTATCATGTTCGCAAAAGGAGTCTTTTCAGAGATTTTTTCTAAAGTTTCTCGAAATTTAGTAGGATTCGCAAAAGGTGTATTTGTTAAAAGTTGAGGAGCATGGCGTTGAATTTGACCAAATCCTAAATAAATAGCTAATCCAAATATAATCAAACTAGCAATCACAATTAAAAATGATCGAAGACCAGAGCCTTTGGGATCTTGAGTAGTATTGGAAGATGTGGAAGGGATGACTTCTACAATATCCTCAGGATTCTTACCCGATTCCATGCTTTTTTGAACTTTTTTTAATGCATCATGTATGATACTCATAATTTACCTTATTTTCCTTATGTCCATGGATTTCTTTAATGCAATTTTCAATGATTGCCCCATCAATGACCCAAGCTTCTTGAACAAATCCTCCTAGAAGAGCTCTATCACAGAGAATATTAATAACTCTAGGTGTTCCTTGAGAATAAGCAAAGATGGCTTCAATTGCATCTTCTGTAAATTGCAAACGATTGTCAGCCCCCGCTGTTTTCAAGCGATGTTCAATGTATCTTCTCACTTCATTCTTCTCTAGAGGGAGCATGTGATAACGTACTGTGATTCTTTGATTAAGTTGGCGAAGAGCGGGATTTTGTAATTTATCGTTAAGTTCAGGTTGTCCCATCAAAATAATCTGTAAGAGTTTTTCTTTTTCAGTTTCTAGATTTGATAAAAGACGAATTTGTTCAAGTTGACGAATATTTAAATTCTGGCATTCATCAATAATGATAGCCACATTGTTTCCAAGAGCAGATTGATCGACTAAGAAGAGGGCAATAGCTCCAACCAACTCGAGCTTGTTTCTTTTTTTGCAATCAATTCCAAGGTCGTGAACAATCATCTGGAGTAATTGAATATCAGAAAAAGAAGGGTTTAAAATAAGGGCAGTTTTAACTTTATCACTGATATGATTAAGAAGCATGCGACATAACGTTGTTTTTCCAGTCCCAATTTCACCTGTCATCACAATAATTCCCTTACGGGAGCTAATACCATAGGTCAAATGATTAAAGGCTTCTTCGTGACGCTGACTGGGAAAGAAAAACGAAGGATCGGATGTTATGTTAAAAGGATTTTCTTTAAGAGAATAGAAGCTTTTATACATAAAAAAATTATAACATAAAACAATTTTATTAAAGGGGTAATTTTGCGATAATTAATTCCATGATTGCTAAAACGGAAGGAATTGTCTTAAAAAGTTTTGATTTTCGCGAAACAAGCCGTATTGCCACTTTTTTGACCAAAGATTATGGTAAGGTTAAAGGAGTGCTCAAAGGTATTCGCAAAGATTCGCGAAAATTTGGCAGCAGTCTTGAGCGTTGTTCCATTAATACAATTGTTTATTACCAATACCGCAATAGTGATATTCATCTAGTGAGTCAATGTGACATGAAAGAATATTTTCATGGTTTTCGCCAGGATCTGAAGCGGATGACAGCTGCTAGTTATGCCTGTGAACTTTTAGATGCATTGGTTGTTTCAGAAGATGCCAATCTCGAGATTTATGCGTTAATGCAGAACTTCTTAAACAATCTTCAACACACCAAAGACATCAGTAAGCTTGTCCATATTTTTCAAATTAAAATTCTTCAGCTTTGTGGTTTTCGTCCCCACTTAGATTCTTGTGTACGTTGCGAGAAAAAGATCATTGGTCAGAGTCGTTTTAGCCTTCCTTTAGGAGGATTGGTTTGTCATGTGTGTAAGGCTCCTCCTGACAGTTTGGTTTCTATCACAACGGGGACCGTAGCATCCATTCTTCACATAGAACAGTCTCCATGGCCAGAAGTTTTGCGTTTGGGGCTCTCAGGCAGAATTAAAGAAGAGCTTAAATATGTCCTAAATCATTTTTTAGTTTTTCATTTAGATCGACATTTGCGTTCCACCAAATATTTATGAAGTTTTGTGTATTGATCAGTCTCGTTCTTGTTTTGGTTTATCCTTCAAATGTATTTAGTCGTGAAGCTCCAACTAAAACAGTTGAACATCGTCTCTATAGGGTAGCTTGGGTTATTGACGGAGATACTATCAAGCTGGAAAATGGACAGCATGTTAGGTTGCTTGGAATTGATGCCCCTGAAACGCGAGATGGTCCTAAATTACGAAAGGATTTAAGGCGTCTTCAGATAACAAAAGATGTCGAGTTAGCTAAGGGAAAAAAATCGCATCATTTTGTTAAGAATCTACTCGAAGGAAAGAAAGTGAGTATTAAGTTTGATGAGGTCAAGTATGATCGATATCGTCGAGTTTTAGCCTATGTTTATTTACCTGATGGCAGGTTTGTTAATGCAGAAATCATAAAGGCGGGATATGCTTATTATTATGATGATCACCGTAAGGTAAATACAAAATATCTCGCCACGTTTAAAGAGCTTTATAAGCAAGCAAGAGAAAATCATCGTGGACTATGGCAAAATGGAGGAGTGCATGAGAAACATTTTCAATGGTTTAGTAATAACTAGTCTGTTTATTTTGTCCGGCTGTGCATCAACGGATGCCATTTATAAGAATTATAATAATTTGGTGAATTTAAAAGATGGAGTTGATGAACAGGAAGCCAAGATTTTAGCTCAAAGGATCATTGTTTCCACCAATGAGCAGAGAGACTATCGCATTACAGCTCCTGACATTAAAACCACTCAACAGGCTTTGAGATATCAGGATTATTGGTTTGTCGTTTTTGGTCATAACTGGTTTTCGCCTATTTCTACAGATCCTTTGGCAAAAACATATACCCAATTAAGAGAAACTCAATTTTTGGTTGTGATTGATAAGGCCAATGGCAATATTAAATTTGCAGGTCTCTGGTATCCGAAGCGCGCAGATAATTTTGATTGGGTTTTTGAACCTGAGGCTTATAAAAATAGTGATTCACTGGCTTTACCACCATACCAGAAAGTTCGAATCCATAACAATTAATCACTCCACTGAGGTGTCTCTTCAAGGGATTCTTCAATTACATTTGAGGTGGGGAATTTTTTCTTAAGTGGATTGTTAATTTGAAATAAAATATCACGGGCCAGAGATTTCCCAATTGTTTTTAGAGAAGCAAGAGAGCTTTCGTTGGCAGATTTTAAGTCGCCTAATTTATGATAGCCATGTGCAAATAATTGACGAGCGCGAATACGCCCGACTCCTCTTAAACTTGCCAATTCCAACAGTTCTTCTTTAATACCATACTGTATACGGTGCCTTAAGTTTTCTAAATTAAAACTAAGTCTCTTATAATGATACAATTCGGCAATTGTAGAGGCGGCATACAAGAGCCAACTAGCGCTTTCCACGTGCCGGTAAATATCACCTGGACCAACATTAAATTCATCGCAGAGTATTTCTTCTTTTTCTTCTTCAATCCAACGTCCTAAGAGCCACATGGTCTTAAGGGTAGAATAGTAAGTATAAGCATCTTGTAGCATAGGTACTTCCTGGGGAGAGAGGATCAGTTCGTCTTCAATTTTGTTAGCCAGACTTTCTAGTTCATCATAATCAGTTTTTCCAACTGAAAGCATTTCACTATCAGGACAGCAGGCCATAAGATGCAGAAGTCCCAAATCAGAGAAGTTCTTTCCATTATGGATCTTAGTCATTCCCTCGCGTAGTGTCAGGCTGGTGATAGGATCAATGTATAGACGACTGGTAGTATTTCCAAAAGGTGTTGTGAAGAAGCGAAAGCCGCTTTTTTCGATAAAACCATTGTGATGAAGGAATTCAAATATTTGACTGACTAAATCTAAGAGATTCAATCCTTGACGCTGATAAGCTAAAAATGTTTGGTTGAGAAACTCAAACATTCCATTAATATCGTGTACATAGCCCGCAGCAATGGATGATAGAACATGGATTCGTAAAGCTGCTTCAGTTCCTAATTTCGAGGTAATTGGTTCGGGTGTAGCAAGAATAAACCTCTCAAAAAGCGCATTTTGTTCCGAGAGAGACTTAGCCATAAGAACGGCTTCACCATAATCATCATATTGTGGTCGACCGGCACGTCCTGCACATTGTTTGTATTCTCCTGTCGATATATACACAGAGCCTAAGCCGCTTGCATAACGTTTACAATCACGAATAATTGCCCTTCTAGCAGGTAAATTAACACCAGCCGCAAGTGTAGGGGTAGAAGAAATGGATTTAATGAATGTTTTCTTAAAGTTATCTTCAACTAAATGTCGTTGTTTGGGTGTGAGGCCAGCATGATGAAAAGCAGTCCCAAGTTTAATGCACTCTGCTAATTTTTTGCAGACTTTGGTAGCCCCCGGTTCATCAGAGATTTCTTTAGCGAGTAAAGCCAGCTGTTTTTTCTCCTCGGGTTTAAGTAAGCTTGATACGCTTGGAGCAAGATCTCTAGCACTGGCCTGCGCTGATCTGCGAGAATTAACGAATACAAGAACTTGCCCACTGCCACGCAGAGTATCTAAGGTAAGTTTACTTAAATCATCAGACTCTTCTTCCTTAATGAGTTTGATAGAATCATTATTGAACATAATTCTTTCATTGTAATA
Source organism: Candidatus Omnitrophota bacterium (assembly GCA_044225175.1). Lineage (GTDB taxonomy): Bacteria > Omnitrophota > Gorgyraeia > Zapsychrales > Fredricksoniimonadaceae > JACQCF01. Next base: position 709,406 of record JBGAJA010000002.1, read on the forward strand.
AACACCTTCTTTTAAAGGAATAGGGCGCCATTGGCTAAAAGTGAGTTCGGCATTGAGCCATCCAGCAATTTCTTTGGCATTACTGATTGTTGCACTTAATCCTAAGATTTGGATATCGGATTTCATTTGCTTGATACGGGTAATGAGAATTTCAAGTGTAGGACCACGTCCGTCATCATCCAATGTATGGATTTCGTCAATGACAATAACGGAAAGATTATTAATTAGCCATGAAGCTTTAGAACGTAAGAGAGAGTCTACTTTTTCAGGGGTTGCAATCACAATGTTGTAACGATTTAAATATTGGCTGGGAGAATCTAAGTCTCCTGTGGCAATGCCAACGGTGACTCCTAATTGTTCATATTTTTTTTTAAAATCATGATATTTTTCACTCGCCAAAGCTTTTAGGGGGCAAATATATAAAGCTCGTCCGCCTTCCTGCAGGATAGTCTTGAGAATACAAAGTTCAGCAATAAGTGTTTTTCCTGAAGCGGTAGGGACAGCCATAATCAAGTTTTTTTTATTTAACACGCCTCTTTTAATGGCATCAGCCTGAGGAGGATGAAGATTCTCAATATGAGAGTTCTTTAAAATATCGACGAGTTGAGCCGGTAGAGAGTATTGGTCAGATAATTCTTTAATATTCATTGATGTTTTGTAGCATAGAAAGAAAGCGTTGTCAATTTAACCTCCAGGGAGTTTGTTCGTTGAAGGGTGGAATGACGATTTGCTATTTCTTAGTCGACATTCTATACTTTAAACAGAGGGTTGTGTAGAGCTTTAAGGAGGGGATTATGAGAAATATTCTTATTGTTGATGACGATCCTAAGATTAGAGAATTGGTTAGTTTCCGACTTAAATCAAATGGTTATTCGACTACGGAAGCTTCAAATGGGGTAGAGGCTTTTGGTAAGATTGATACAAAACCTGACCTCATTGTATTGGATGCCGCTATGCCTATGCTAGATGGCTACCAATTTATTCAAGCCACAAAATGGCGGGATGAATTTAAAGGTATTCCGATAGTCGTTTTAACCGCTCGGGCGCATACCAAAACTTTATTTGAAGATCTAGGTATAGCCCATTTTCTAACTAAACCTTTTAATACTCAAGAATTACTTACTTTGATTGACCAAAGTATATCAAATTAGCTATTCATTTCATTCTTCCGAATTTCCTCGCGAATTCTTTTATTAAAATCCATGAAAAAAGTCAGTACTAACAGAGATAAGGTCATTTCTAATATTTGATTTCTCAATAACATGTGATAAATAAAAAATCTTTATTCTAAATATATTTTCTTTTCGGTATGGAGAAAACAATGTCTGATTTGGATCAAGTGGGAATACTTTTGGTTGAAGATAACCCTAGTGATGCAGAATTAACAATCAGAGCCTTAAAGAAAAATAATTTTACGAACCAATTACACTGGGTTAAAGATGGAGCTGAAGCTCTTGATTTCATTTTTGTCAGAGGAAATTATATTGATCGTAATTCTACAAATATGCCAAAGGTCATACTTTTGGATCTAAAGCTTCCTAAGATAGATGGTCTTGAAGTTCTTCGTGAAATAAAATTAAGTCCCCGCACACAAACAATTCCAATCGTTATTCTAACTTCTTCAAGAGAAGAACAGGATATGGTCAAAAGTTATAAGTTAGGTGTCAATAGTTATGTCGTTAAACCAGTCGATTTTGAAGATTTTGTTAAATCTGTATCTGAATTGGGATTGTATTGGTTAAGTATTAACAGACCCTTGTAATAACTTGTTACATAGTTTTGGAAAGATAAGAATGAAAAAAGATTTTCGAGTACTGATGTTAGAAGACTCTACTACAGATGCCGAATTAATTAAGAGAGAATTAGAAAAAAGTAACTTCTCAATGATGATTAATCGCGTAGTGACTAAAGAGAAATTCTCAGAAGCGCTCCAAGGATTTAATCCAGATCTTATTCTTTCTGATTATAATCTCCCCTCATTTGATGGGCTCTCTGCACTTGCAATTGCAAAGGAAACGACACCTTTTGTGCCATTTATTTTTGTATCTGGAGCAATTGGAGAAGATAGAGCTATTGAAGCTTTAAAAAATGGTGCAACTGATTATGTGCTTAAAGACCGACTTTCTAGACTCATTCCTTCTGTTGAAAGAGCTTTGAAGGAAATATCACAACGCCTTGCTCGAGAGGAAATGCAGGAGCGATTACAAAGCAGTGAAGCTCGTTTCAAAGCGTTTATGGATCATAATCCCGCCATGGCTTTTTTAAAAACACAGGAAGGCTGCTATATTTATGCAAATCAACCTTTTGAAAATCGTTTTAATATTGAGAGAAAAGATTGGCTTGGGAAAACGGATTTTGATTTCTGGCCACAAGAAATCTCTAAGCGTTTTTATGACCATGATCAACAAGTTTTGGTTTATGACAAATCTTTTGAAATGACGGAAGATGTGCCTATGCCTGATGGTCAGTTGCATTCATGGTTGATTTTTAAATTTCCAGTCGATTGTGGCCAAAGAAAACTCATTGGAGGTATGGCCATCGATGTTACAGAACAGAAAAGAACTGAATCACAATTAAAAAAAGCAGTTGGGGAATTGGCTCGTCTTAATGCTGAATTAGATAAGAAGAACGATGAGCTAAAGAAGTTAGACCAGCTTAAATCAGATTTTGTGTCTACTGTTTCCCATGAATTGCGTACTCCGATGACAATTATGAGGGAAAGCATTTCTCAAATTATTGATCGTTTGTGTGGGGATTTGACAAGCCTGCAGGAGAAACGTCTTTTTATGACTCTCAACAATATTGATCGTTTAAGGCATATCGTAGACAATCTTTTAGATGTTTCAAAATACGAGTCTAATAAAACCGAGCTCCATAAAGAAGTTATTGATCTTGTCCAGCTGATCAAAGAAATGGGCTTCTCTTTCGAGTCACAAATAAAAAATAAAGGTCTCCAGATAGAATATGACTTCTCTGGAGACAGAGTGGAGATCAGTGTTGATCGAGATAAGCTCATTCAGGTTCTTGTTAATTTAATTAGTAATGCAATTAAGTTTACAGAGACCGGATATGTGAAGATTTCTATACAAGAAAACGAGAAGGAAATTGAGTGTCGAGTTAAAGATTCAGGTAGAGGTATTCAACAAGAGGAGTTGCCTAAGGTTTTTGATAAATTTCAGCAATTTGGACGTCAGGAAGGCCCTGGAGATAGAGGGACAGGATTAGGGCTGACTATTTGTAAGGAAATTATTAAATTACATCACGGAGAAATTTGGATCGAAAGCACACCTGGAGAGGGGACTACGATTGGTTTTACTTTACCTAAGTTCTCCATGGAGGAGCTGTTTCTTGAGGATTTATCTGTTCACCTGAGGAATATTTTTCAGAATGTAGAGTATTTATCAGTTCTTATATTTGAGATTAATAATTTTAGAATAATCCAGCAGGAACTCGGCCAGGAGGAGATAAACTCCCTGGAAAAAGAATTTGTTAGGTTAATTAAGCAATGTTTACGTCGTCAAGCAGACCGCATTGTCTGTAACGACCGTTTTATTCTAATTATTCTTCCTGAAACCAAGAAGGATCAAGCCTTAATGGTATCAGGAAGGATTCAACAAGTAATTGATGATTTATTAGTAAAAAATAATTTGCGAAGCAAGATTGAAATGACTGTCAAAGCAGCTGAATATCCACAAGAGGGCAAAACCGCCCATGAATTATTAAACAAAGTGGGACTGTTATAGATTTCTAAGGAGAGTCTATGAAAAAAATATTGGTCGTTGATGATGATCCAGAAATTGTGGATCTAGTAAAAAACAGACTAGAAGCTCATAATTATCAAGTTGTTACAGCTTGTGATGGGAATGAAGGGTTGTTGAAAATTAAAGAGGAATCACCAAATTTAGTTATTCTTGATGTTGCGATGCCCAAAATGGATGGCTATACATTTGTCCTTGAATTGAAGAAAACGGGTAAGTTTAAAAATTTGCCAGTTGTTATGCTAACAGCCAAGGAGAATATTAAGGGATTATTTGATATGGAAGGTGTTTCCCACTATTTTATAAAACCTTTTGTTGCGGAAGAATTAATGAAGACTCTAGAGGGTATCTTAAAAGAATAAATTTCAAGTTAAATAAGTTCATGAGGGGATTGCGTGAGAAAAATTTTGTTAGTTGATGATGATCAAGATTTCCTTGAATTATTACAGGAAAGACTGCAGATGAATAAATTTGAGGTCATCATTGCAGGTAATGGGATGGAATGCATCGAAAAAGCTCAGGAGCAAAAGCCCAATTTAATTTTAACTGATTTGATTATGCCAGATATGGATGGAGCAGAGCTGGTACGTGTTTTAAAAAGCAACAGTTTAACTCAAAATATTCCTATTGTTTTTTTGACTGGAGCAGTAATCAAAGAAGATGTTGCTCAAGATAATAAGAAAATCAATGTGGATGGCAGTTGGTATGGAGTCGTAGCTAAACCATTTGATGCAAGTATGTTAATGAATGAGATAGATCGATATTTCGTTAATCCCTCTGATCCAATTAAAAGAGACTTGAAGTGATTGACACGCCCGATCCGAAATCCGTTGCTGCCTTAAGGAAATTTTCTTATTTATCATGTTTCATCATCTTATTGATTAGTGTTTTTGTTTTGATCGGCTGGGTTTTTAATATTGCATTACTTAAAAGTGTTGTTCTTAGTTTTATTACCATGAAAGCCAATACTGCCATTGGTTTTATTCTTTCGGCAATTGGATTATTATTAATCATTAATGGTAAAGAGAAAAGATTCTTTGCTTTTTGTATTTTCTGCTTGTTATTAGCTTTAGGATCAACAAGCTTAATAGAATATATATTCAGATTAGATTTGAAGATCGATGAATTATTCTTTAAAGACACAATCACTAAGGCTTCAGCTCATCCCGGTCGCATGGCTTTTCCCACAGCTTTAATCTTTAGTTTGACTAGTATAGTCTTTTTTATATTTGCAACTGAATCCTCTAAGATCAAACAGTATATTGCACAGAGTATAGCGCTTGTGGGGCTTATTTTTAGTTTGATTACGTGTATTGGATATTTTTTTGGTACTCCTTATTTAGCATGGGTTGGAACGTATGGTTCTTTGGCAATTCATACGGCACTTGCCTTTGTCTTTTTGACTGCAGGTCTTCTCGCGGTAAGACCTACAGAGGGATTTATGGCCTTGTTTGTGGCAGATAATATTGCTGGAATGACTATACGTCGATTTTTGCCCGTAGTTTTCATTGTTCCACTGGCCTTAGGGTACTTAAGAGCCTGGGGACAAAAGATGGGTTTTTATGGGACAGAATTTGGGATAGCCCTTCAAGCAAGCTTTGCAATTGCGATATTTACAACATTGACATGGGTTCATGCAAAGTCTTTGAATAAAATAGACTATGAACGACGACGACTTAAAGGTGTCGAAGAATATTTGCGCCAGATTTTGGAATCTGCTCCAGATGCCATGATTGTCGTGAATAAAAATGGGGAAATGGTCCTTGTCAATTCTCAGGCGGAACACTTATTTGGTTACGACCGTCAAGACATGCTAAAGCAGCCCATTGAGATGTTAATGCCCCAAAGTTTCCGAGATACGCATTTAGTACATCGTCAGGGATTTATGAATAATTCTCGTCGAAGAAATATGGGGATTGGTCTAGATTTATGGGGACTTCATAAGGATCGGAGTTCTATTCCTATTGAGATTGCTTTAAGCCCTTTTGAAGGTGATCAAGGATCTATGGTTATTGCTGCCGTTCGTGATATGAGAGAACATAAGCGCCATGAAGAGGCTATTCGACAGTTAAATAAAGATTTACAAGAGCATGCGGCCCAATTGGAGTTTGCTAATAAAGAATTGGAAGCTTTTTCTTATTCTGTTTCCCATGATTTGCGTTCTCCTTTAAGAGCAATCGATGGATTTGCGCGTATTCTTTCTGAAGAACACTCTAAAGAGCTTACTGAGGAAGGAGGAAGATTATTAGGTGTGGTTAGAGATAATGTCAAGAAAATGGGTTGCTTGATTGATGGCCTTTTAGAATTCTCTAGGATGGGACGTCATGAACTTCGATTTTCGAATATTGATATGACGTCTTTGGTTCAATCTGCGTTTGAAGAGTTGCGGCAATCGACTTCAGATTTGAAAGTCGATTTCAAACTTGAATCTTTACCGAGTGCGTATGGAGATTCAGTGCTGCTGCGCCAAGTCTGGGTCAATTTAATATCTAATGCCATGAAATATTCAATGAAAAAATCTGATCCCAGCATCCATATTTATAGTCGAGAAGAAGCTGGTGAAATAGTTTATGTCATAAAAGATAATGGAGTAGGCTTTGATATGCAATATGTTTCTAAGCTTTTTAAGGTTTTTCAGAGGCTCCATGAGCAATCAGATTTTGAAGGAACAGGGGTAGGTTTAGCCATTGTACAAAGAATTATTAATCGCCACGGCGGAAATATCTGGGTCCAAAGTCAAAGTAATGAAGGTACCACATTCTACTTTACTCTACCAATTAAGAGGAATGCTGCATGATAGAAAAACTTAAATTATTAATTATCGATGATGATCAAAGTGATCACATGTTAATGCAAAGAGCCATGAAACAGGCAGGCTTCGAGTTTGAAATCACTACTGTTTTTACTGGAGAAGAAGGCATGCAGAAAGTGGAAATGTTAAAACCCCACATAATTATTTTGGATTGTTCCATGCCTGGAATGGATGGTTTTGAAGTCTGTAGAAAGATCAAAGAGTTTGATTCTCATTTAAAAATAGTCATTTGCACAGGAGTTGTTGATACCTATATTTTAAGCAAAGCAAAAATTTCAGGAGCTGATGCCTGTTGTTTTAAAACCCCTGATTACAAAGATTTAATGAAGACCCTTGAGAAATTAACCGCATCTTAAGAACAACAAAAATATCAAATGAGTAATATGTTAATGAAAAAATTTTTAGTTTTTTTGTTCTCATTTCCATGGATATTTTTGTTTTGTATGGACGTACAGGCACAGCAGGATTTAACTGAGATGAGTATAGAAGATTTAATGAATATTCAGGTATATTCTGCTGCTAAGAAATCAGAAGGCATCTTTGATACCGCTTCCGCAATTTCAGTCATTACCCCAGAAGATATTCGTCGCAGTGGGGCAACCAGCATTCCAGAACTATTACGTATGGTACCCGGAGTTCGTGTAGAAAAAATCAATTCACACTCGTGGGACGTCTCCATTAGAGGCTTTAATGGTTCGACATATGCTAATAAGCTTTTAGTGCTTATTGATGGTCGTTCAGTATATACACCGCTTTACGGAGGTGTTCTTTGGGCTCTACAGGATGTTGTCCTGGAAGATGTTGAGCGCATTGAAGTCATTCGTGGACCTGGAGGAGCGCTTTGGGGAGCCAACGCAGTTAATGGTGTTATTAATGTTATTACGAAGAAAGCAATAGACACTCAAGGAACGCTTGTGGCTTTTGGAGGCGGGACTGAAGAAAGAGGATTTTCAACTACTCGATATGGGGGAAAAGTCGGAGATTGGATTTATCGTACGTATGCTAAGTATTTTAATAGGGACGAAGGATTTAAAACCAATGGGACTAATGTTGATGACTGGGATATGACTAAGGGAGGATTTCGGGCAGAAAAAGGAAGATTGACGCTTCAAGGGGATTATTATGAGGCTAATGCGGGGCAGCTGGCAACGTTGACGTCTTTTAGTGTGCCTTATACTCAGACTTTTAAAGAAACAGCAAAAGCTAGAGGAGGTAATTTATTGAGTACGTATGAAGATGAGGACTGGTTCTTTAAAATGTATTGGGATATCACGGATATACAAACACATCCGCTAGGAGAGAGAAGAGATCAGGTTGAATTAGAATATACACGGCAAGTTCATTTGACTGCAAATCAGGATGTTAACTGGGGGTTAGGGTATCGCTTGCAGTTGGAAGACATGAATAATACTGTGACCGATACTATCAACAATGCCTCTAAAACTGATAATTTATTTAGTTTATTTGTGCAAGATGAAATCAAAGCTCTGGATGAAAAGATCAAATTTATTATTGGAAGCAAGCTTGAGCATAATATTTATACTGGATTCGAAATTCAGCCCAATGCGAGGATTCTATATCATATTACCGAAAAAAGTCAGGTATGGGCTGCAGCTTCTCGAGCTGTACGTACGCCTTCTCGCGTTGAAGTAGATGGAGTAGTTACTGCTATTAATAATCCTGCTGTTCCTAATTTTGCTAGAGGTTTAGGAAATAGAGACCTGCATTCAGAAAAGATGAGGGCCTTCGAATTAGGATATCGAACCCAGCCTACAGCCAGCTTAATATACGACTTGGCCCTATTTTCTGATTATTATGAGCAATTAATAGGTTATGACTATGCTAGGTTATTTCTTACTACACAAGATGGTTTTACCATAATCAATATTCCAACAGCTAATGCCATGAAAGGAGAGGTGCATGGGGTGGAATTATCCGGAGATGTTCAATTAAAAGAATGGTGGAAAATGAAAGGATATTATTCTTTTACAAGAATGAGTTTGAAGATGGAGAAAGATTTTACTCTTTTTCAAAATACAAGTCTTGCTGTAGCTCTCAACCGGGCAACTCCAGTAAATACCACTTATATAAGATCATCTTTTAATTTACCGCATAGTTTTGAATTAGACACAACATTTCGTTATACAAGTACCTTTTATTCTGGAAGCATTCCTTCCGTGGCAGAGGTGGACATCTATTTAGGTAAGACGATTAAAGGCTGGCAAGTGGCATTAGTGGGGCAAAACCTTATTGAAAGTCATCACAAAGAATCGATTTTGGGCGGGTCCTCAACTCAAGTAGAACGTGGTTACTATCTCAAGGTGACGAGAAAATTCTAAGTATGATAAAAAAAATTATCCTTATATTGTTCTTGATCAATGCTACCGTAGTTTTTGGTGACACTATGGTCTCTGAAGATGTAGTTAAAGCTGCCTATATCTTTCATTTTATTAATTTTGTGGAATGGGAAGATCATGAGCCAGAATACTACATTTGTATTCCTGACGATGAGAACTTAAGAGAAGTAACCAGAGGGTCGCTTCAAAATAAGGTTGTTAATAATCGAAAAATTGTCGTACTCAATCGTTTAGATCAATGCCATATTTTAATTTCAGATCGTCAAGTACAGTTATCAGATACAACGTTGACCATAGGTCTTCTTGACAAAGGAGCCCTCCTAGAATTTCGTCTTGTCCATAATAAGATGAAATTTGCCGTCAATCCTAAACAGATCAGAGATTCGAAGTTAAAAATAAGCAGCCAGTTGCTAAAATTGGCCATTATAGAGAGTGGTTCATAAATGCAATCTCCAATTATAAAACAAATATGGATCTTTGGAATCATGAGTGCTGTGATTTCAGTAGTTTTAGCTTGTTTTGGTTTTGGAGTGGCTGAGTTTTATAAAATTAAACATGAATCTATCGTTAAGCTCAATTCACAGCTGGACATTCTTGCTTATAATCTTCAATCAACTTTATTGTTCGACGATAAAGAAGCTGCAGATAAGACATTATTGTCTTTGCAAGAAGACAGATCCATTAATAAAGTGAAAATTTATAAAGCAGATGGGAAAGAATTTGCTTCCTTTATCCGTATGGATAAAAAAGGGAATATTAATCTTAAAAAAGGTATTCTTTATAATCAAAAGCCCCTTGGATACTTAGAAGTAGAAGCTGTTTACTTAGGAATGAAGGATAGATATGTCACTTATATTTTGATATCGTTATTGATTATTCTTATTTCCATTCCAGCTTCTTATATGATTTCTGCCCCTTTAAGAAGCCAAGCTTCCCAAAGTGTTTCGCAATTAGTTGAAACGACAGAAGCGCTTAAGCGTTCTAACCAAGACCTAGAACAATTTGCTTATGTTGCTTCTCATGATTTGCAGGAGCCTATTCGTAAGATTGTTGGGTTCTCGCAGTTATTTGCTAAAGAATTTGAAGGAAAAATGGACAAGAACGCGGAAGAATATATGACATATATTGTAGATGGAGGCAAGCGAATGCAGATTTTGATTCAAGATTTATTGCAGTTTTCTCGTGTAAGTAGTGGAAAGTTGACTTTGGAGATGAGTGACTTTAATGACATTGTTCAGGAAGCATTACAAAATCTAGAAACAGTTATTGCTGATAATAAAGCTGAGATTCATGTCACAGAATTACCTACATTAGCCGTCCATAGGGTTCAAATTGTGCAGCTTTTTCAGAATCTTATTGGTAATGCTATCAAATATCGAAGTGAAAAGATTCCTGTCGTTGATATCAGCGTCCAGAAACAAGACGGCCATTGGGTATTTATCATCAAGGATAATGGAATAGGTATATCAGAAGAGTTTTATGAGAAGATTTTTGTTATTTTTCAAAGGTTGCATGGCAGAAGCAGTAAATATTCAGGGACAGGGATAGGTCTAGCCATATGTAAAAGGACTGTAGAACGTCATGGAGGACGAATATGGGTGGAATCAACCCTTGGGCAAGGGACTTCTTTTAAATTTACCTTATCAGAAAGGAATTAAAATGATGTCAGGAAAATACGTTGAGGTGCTTTTAATGGATGATGATCCTGGTGATGTAAGACTAATGCAAGAAAGTCTGAAAAAATCAAAACTTTTAATCAATATGCAAACAGTTGAGAATGGACAAGAAGGTCTGGATTTTTTAAGGAAAAAAGGTCCATATGCTAAGGTTGTTACCCCAGATCTTGTTTTGCTTGATTTAAATATGCCTATTAAAGATGGTCGTCAAGTATTACGTGAAATTAAGAGTGATGTTAATTTAAGAAAAATACCTGTAGTAATCCTAACAACTTCCCAGCAAGAAAAAGATGTGGTTGAATCGTATTCTGATGGAGCTAATTGTTATATTCAAAAGCCTGTAGATTTTGAGCAGTTTCAAAATGTAGTCAATCAGGTTTCTGACTTCTGGTTTAGTTTAGTCAAGCTGCCTAAATAAATGAAATTTCCAAGAATTAGATTCATAAAATATTTTGTTTTCAATTTTTCGATGTTAGACTAAATCATTCACTTGCCATTAAAAAGGAACGAATGATTTTATCTTTTGTTTTATTTTTTTTTGTATTTCCTCTCCTGGCATGTGCCCAGAACGAAGATTATTCTCCTGTTTTAGATCCTATTATAATTTCTGCTAATCGTTCAGATTTTTCCTTGAGCCATACTGCCCAATCCATGAGTGTTTATACGCGGCAGGATATTAAGAAATTGCCTGCGCATAACTTGGCAGAAGCTTTAAGTTATATGACAGGTATTTCCATACAAACTTCTGGGCCATTTGGCCAGTCCTCATCGGTCTCTATGCGAGGGGCAAGTTCGCGTCAGGTTTTGGTCATGGTTGATGGAATCCCTTTTAATACTCAACTCTCAGGACAATCTAATTTAAGCAGTATTCCATTGGAAAATATCGAACGTATTGAGGTGATTCGGGGAGGAGATTCTAGTGCCTGGGGTTCTGGTTTGGGAGGGCTAATTAATGTTATTACTCGTCCCACAGGAACAGGACAAAAATCAAAAATTAAATTGAGTTCTTCATTTGCTCAATACGCCCAAAGTAAAAATAGTCTAGAAGTCTCAGGAGGGGTAGACAAATTTGGTTTTATATCGATGGGGAGTTTTTTACATTCCGATGGAAATTTAGCACAAAGTCGTACTCAGGAAATTAAGACTTTCACTAAGACGTCGTATGATTTCAATGATTCTACTAAGCTTAAAGCTGCTTTTGGCTATAGTGGTTCTCAGTTACGCTATGGACCAACGAAAGATTCTCTGATTTACGATCAACCCTACATTTCTCGTTATGGTCAATTAGGTTTAGATTTAGATAAGAATGATAGTCACTGGCAGTTTGCTTATAAGTATAACGATCAAGATATTACCACGAATACATATGATTCTGCGACATGGTCTGCTTCAAGCCTTTATCCTCCTGTGATTAGTCATGATCTTTATCAAGGAGTTAGTCTTGTTGGTCGTCATCAAATTGGGCTGAATAATGTGTTAACCACAGGATATGACTTTGATTGGCATGCTATTAAAACTAGTCCATATTTAACCAAGGCCAAAAGTATTAATATGCAGGCCCCATTTGTGAATGACGTTTGGACGTTAAATAATTTTGATATACAGCCGGGAATTCGTTTTGATCACAATAGTCAGTTTGGGTCTCAATTAAGTCCAAGTTTAGGAGGTGTTTACCATATTTCGGGGTGGGATGATGCTTATCTAAAGTTACGTGCAAGCCGTGTGTTTAGTGCCCCTCCTTTGTTATGGGTATACAATAATTACAATTATTTCGGTTATCAGATTATTCCAAATTCGGATTTAAAAGCAGAACGTGCTTATAGTTATGACACTAGTTTTTCTTTTAAACCATTCAGTCCTTTGATTGTTTCATTAGAGGGATACTACAGTGATGTCAAAGATGGTATTGCAAATGTAGTTGATGGAACTAATATTCAAAGCCGTAATTTTAAGAAATTTAGACGTCAAGGAGGACAGATGAGGTTAGATTATAAGATTAATCAACATTGGCTCATCTATACCAGTGGAGAATTTAATGATGTTATGAATATTCAAACTAAATCTTTAGTGAGAGATGCTAATGTCAACCGGGAAGCATTCAAATGGGGTAGTCATTACGATTTTAATTTTGGTTTTGGGATTAATCTTGAAGGCTATTATAGTCGTTCTCTAGCCTCTGCAGATTCACCGGCTAATGATCGAAAACCAATGTTTGATCTTAAATTGACTCAGGAGTTCAAAGATATTATTAAAAATACAGATTTAGAAATGTTCTTGAGTTTGCATAATATTACCAATAGTACATACTGGATTAATCCTATCTTCCCGTATCCTAAACGTTACATTGAAGGTGGTTTTTCTTTGACATTTTAGAATGCTAAAATGTTAGTTCTATTCATCTTTAAGTCATCTCAAATTTTCAAAACCTTGTTAATCTAAACGAGTTCCGATGCGGTTTACGTCACCAACCACCAAACTCATAGTTTTAATTGTATTTCTATTTCTTATGGTGTTTACGTTAAAACAAAACCCACGGCTATCTAATCGTTTGAGTCATTTTCTTACAAACGAATCCATTCAGGAAAAGTATTCATCTAAATATGGGGGCACATTGGTATGGAGCACAATCAATCCCCCTACAATCATTAATCCTGTTTTAACCTCGCATAGTATATCTTCTTCTTTATTAAGTCTTTTATTTGATTCTTTGGTCCGTATTGATCAGCATGGGAAAATTGTTCCTGGACTTGCAAAATCATGGGAAGTATCTTCAGATGGTTTAAAATATACTTTTCATTTGCATGCGCAAGTATATTTTCATGATGGAGTTCAATTTACTGCCGAAGATGTGAAATTTACTTATGAAGCAATTCAAAATCCTGCCTATCGATCGCATTGGCGCACGGGAACGGAATTAATCACAAAATGGGAAGTGATTGACCCATACACTGTAGAAGTGCATTTAGATAAACCTTGTCCTACATTATTATTTAAATTAGTCCGAGAAATTCTCCCAAAACATCTTTATGAAAAGACAAGCTTAATTGATAATCCACATAATTATCGACCTATTGGAACCGGCCCATTTCTTTTTCAATCATGGAATCAAAAGAATAATGAAATTACTATAACATTTAATAAGGATTATTTTGAGGGCAGACCCTTTCTGGACAAGATTATTGTCAAAACTTATATCGACAATACTGCTCTATGGGCAGCTTTGATGCGAGGGGAAGTTGATTTAGTTAATTTCTTAAATTATGAGGATTATCAAGTTTTAAGAAAAGATCATACTTTTAATACCTATCAAATTCCAAACGGTCTGTATTTTGCAATTGTTTATAATTTACATGATCCTATTCTTTATGATAAAGATCTTCGTCATGCTTTGAGCTGTGCTGTGGATCGTAAAGCCATTATGGAGGCAGGAGGGATTAATGGGGTTGAGAGTAATGGCCCTTTTTATCCTCAATCCCCATGGATCAATAAAGATATTGAACCAACGTCATATAATCCCGTGCGAGCTAGGATGTTATTAGCTGGCAGAGGATGGGTATTAAATTCGGAAGGTATTTTGGAAAAAGCAAACAAACCATTGATTTTAACAATGTTGGTTGCAAGCAATCAATTGCAATACCGTCAAATGGCTCTTATGTTACGTCAACAATTTGCAGAAATAGGAATAGGTTTGAAAATCGTATTTTATGAAGATGAAAGTGAGCTTACTCCAGAATATTTAGATCGTCTAAAGCCACAAATGTGGTTAAGAATGTTTGAAGGACTTAATATTGAACCATCTGTGAATGTTTTGAGTTGGTATTCGGGATCCAGTGAATTTGGTCGTTTATGGTCTTATAAGGATGAAAATATTGATCAATTATTTGTTAAGGGTTTAAATATCAAAGAGGATATTCAACGCGCAGAAGTTTATCAAGAAATTCATGCCTTAATAGATGAAGATCAGCCCGCCTGTTTTTTGTTTTTTTCTGTCCTTTATCATGCAATTTCTTCAAAAGTTCTTAATACAGAAGGATTTTTTACAGATTGCATGCCAGTTTATTTAATCAAAAACTGGTTTATACCCAAAGAAAGGAGGTAAACTTATGGAAATTATTAATGAAGGAACAGATGATGTTAATCAAATGTCCGCATTAAGTTGTTGCTGGCCCCCCGGAACACAAACTACGACATTTCCTACGGAATAAAAGCAGGAAAGTATAGTGTTTACGCCGGAGATTAAGTCTCCGGCGTATATTTAGAAAGTTCAATTGAGGAGGGTTTATGCAATTTTCAGTCCATACTATCATTATTTCTGATTACCCTAATGCTGGAGAATACCTGCTTTACAATACCCGCTCACAAGCAATGGTTAAGATTAATCAAGAATTAAAAGATTTGGTGGACCATTTTAACCATCCAGATTATTTATCTTTAATTCTTAAATATGCGCAAGATATAGGACAATTGCATAGCATGGGTATTCTGGTTGCTAATCAAGCTGAGGACTTAGCTCGCCTTAAGACCCATATGGATCAAATTAAGTATGGCGTAAGCACCCGACAGTATTTTGTAACAATTTTGACAACATATGCATGTAATTTGAAGTGTGTGTATTGCTTTGAAGAAAGCTCTAGGACAAATGAGAAAATGACTCCAGAAACAGCTGATCAAACTATGGATTGGCTTAAGGCTAAGGTTACAAGATTGGGGTATCGTAGTCTTTTTTTAAATTTTTATGGTGGTGAACCTTTGCTTAATAAGCCTATTTTAGAATATATTGCAATATCTATGAGAAGTTGGTGTGAAAGTCGAGGGATTGAGTTTAAGTTCATGATGCAGACCAATGGGTATTTAATGACACCAGAGTTGGTGGATCGATATAAAAAATTAGGTTTAGATCGGGTGCGTATTTCTGTGGATGGAGTTGGTGAAGATCATGATAAGAATCGTCCTTTACGAAATGGGGCAAGCTCTTTTGAAGTTATTATGAAGAATATTATTGCCTCTTGTGGGAAATTGCCGATTGGAATATCTGTCAGTTTTGATAAAGGGGATGTTCGCCATATCGAGAAACTCTTAGCATATTGTAAAGATAAAGGCATTATTCATAAGTTAGGACAATTTCTTTTTTCTCCTATCCATGCAACATTAGGCCCTAATGGTCAGACGGAGAAGATCCAAAATTCGAGTTGCATGTGTAATTACGAAGATAAAGCTTTAGTAGACTCAACTCGTCGAATTGGGGAAATGATGGATGAACATGGGCTTAAGATGAAAAGTAGCATGTCAACTTCCATTTGCCCTGTAACTCGCGATGAGGGAGGGGTAACAATTGATCAAAAGGGATTTGTATTTAAATGTAACTCTATGCTTGGCCATCCTGAGTTATCGACTGGTCATGTCAAAGAGAATGATTATAATCAACAGCATAAAAATTTTGTTCACTTAGATGTTTTTAATCAATGTCCACAAGACTGTACTTATATGCCTATGTGTTCTGGAGGATGTCGATTATCTTCTTTTTTAAAGAATCAAAATTTTAGGACACCCTCTTGTCACAAGCCTTATTTAAATCAAATGGCTCCAGAGATCATTAAAAAGCAGTATCAAGATAAGATGGCTGATGTCAAGGCAGCTGTAAATGTCTCGACATGATGGTCTCGACTCTTAAGAAATATAGTGGAGTGATCATAGGGCTTTTGTTCGCCATGCTGGTCTCTAATATTTTGTCCTTAACCCTCCCTCTTGGTCTTAAGCTAATTATTGATGAGGCTTCTAATCCCAGTTTTGAAATAATCCTACCTTGGATCTGTTTTGGGTTGTTTGGTGCCATTGTTATAAGGACTTTCTTGCAATGGCTGGTGCGTCACAAAGCGAGTGTTATAACCGAGCAAATAACGTGTAATTTAAGTCGACGGATTTATGCCCATGCTTTACGTCTGCCTTTACTAGAAGTAATCCAAAAGAAGCCCATTAATATTATCAATCATATAACAGTAGATATTCAGCAGATTAAACTATTTGGTTTATCAGAAGCTATTGATGGTCTTTATAGTTTTATGACAATCTTGATAGCTTTGTTGATTCTGGCTTGGATGCATCCGATCTTGATGGTCATTGCTTTGTCTGCTTTGGTAATTAGTAGTCTGCTTTTAATAAGAATTGTCCCTTCACTAAAGAAAGGATATATTCAATATAAAGATGAATATCAAAATGTAATTGCTCGATCCCAGGAAGTTTTGACAGGTATTTCCATTGTGAAAATATTCAATATGACAAGTGATGAGGAATCTCAATTCTCTAGGAATATACAGAAATCTTCGCGTTTTTATTTAAACAATCAAAATATGAATCAAACCACAATTGGTTTAGTTGAATTATTCCTAGGTCTTGCGCTAACCCTTATGTTATTAATGGGGGCTTTACATATGCAAGACTGGCATTTAACGACGGGAACCATCGCTGCCTTCTATACTTATATCTTTATGATGTTTTCACCATTGCTTCGATTAGGAGGATTAAGCGGTAGTTTCCAGCAAGCACAATTATCATGGGGAAGGATTGAAAAGTTCTTACAGGCCTCTGAAAAGTGTGAATCAATTAGTCTGAAATCTGATTCCAAAGATTTAATGGGAGTTATGCAAGTCCATGAATTGAGTTTTAACTATCCCCAAACTTCAATGATATTAGATAAAATTTCTTTTTCTGTTATTCCTGGAGAAACGCTAGGCATTGTAGGCCCCAGTGGAGCAGGAAAAACCACTTTGGTGCATTTATTGACCGGACTTTTATCTCCTGTTGAAGGAATAGTTCGGATTGATGGGTTGGAATTAAAAAATATTGATAAAGATCTTTTAGCAAGAAGTATCGGGGTTGTTTTTCAGGATAACCATTTATTTTCAGCGTCCATTATAGACAATATTTGTTATGGGGCTGTGAATGTGAGTGAACAGCAGGTTTATGCTGCAGCTCGAGCTTCTAAAGCAGCAGATTTTATAGAAGAGCTTCCAGATAAATATCAAACTCTCTTGACTGAACGCGGCTTGAATCTATCGGGAGGCCAGCGCCAACGCATTGCATTAGCTAGAGCATTAATACGTAACCCAAAGATCTTAATAATGGATGAGGCTACATGTGCTTTAGATGCTTTAACTGAAAATGAAGTCCAGAAATCTATTCGTCAATTTTGTCCTGATGCGGCCATTATTACAGTTGCACATAGGTTTTCAACAATTATGGATGCGGACCATATTTTAGTCATTCAAGAAGGTCGTATGATTGAGCAGGGTAATCATAATTATCTTTTGAGCCAAAAGGGCCTTTATAGTACACTCTATTTTGAACAATTTAAACCCCTATGACGATGAAAAGTTTCTTTTATCGGTTTATCCCAAAGAAGATCTGGCAGCAGATATTTCTAATTCTTTTATTTTTGGTAGTCATTCCTTTAGTTGTAACGGGTATTTTTCTCATTCAAACGAGCCAAGAAGTTCTCCATAAGACAATAGAAGGTGATTTAAGTCAAATTACGGAGCATGCGACAGGAGAAGTAGTTAAAGATTATGAAGGAGTATTGAGGACTTTAAGTACAACGGCATCTATTCTAGGTACATTACAAGCAGACCCCTGGCGTCAAGAAACTGCAATTGTAGAATTGTCTTTACGCTTTCCTATGTTTCGCAGTATTAGTTCTGTCGACCTCAATGGTCAAAATATAGCTAGTTCTCAATTGGGTTTTCCACTCAAAAATGAAGATCGAGATTCGATTTTGAAGTGTGCGATGCAAGGAAAAACTTGTGTGTCAGAAGTGCGTATTGCATTGGATTATACCCCTGTTCTTGATATAGCCATTCCTATTCGTCATCTTGGTAAAACATCCGGGGTCTTGCTGGCCGAATATAGTCTAAGAGGCATATGGGATGTTGTAGACCACATTCAATTTGATCATGGGGGAGAAGCCTTTTTGATTGACAGCAAAGGTCAGATTATTGCTAGTAAAGATAAAAAACAAGTTTTAAGAAACCAATCCTTTCCTTATAAATATGCTTTACAGAAATTATTAAATAGAGAAAAAGGAAGCCATATTGAAAAAGACCAAAATGGCATTCGTTGGGTATTAGCTTTTGCCCCTGTAGGAAACTTAGGATGGAGTCTTTGCATTGCCCAACCCATTGATCAGGCTTTTGCCCTGGTGGATGTGCTTTATAAAAATTCTTGGCTTTTGATTATCTTAAGTTTATTTGCGGCTGGAATGAGTGCTTTATTATTAGCTACTCGAATGAGTCGTCCCATTGAGCAGTTAGTAGAGGCTACTAAACAACTAGCCAGAGGAGACGTCAATGTAACATTACCCGTATTACGCAAAGATGAGATGGGACGGTTGATGTTTTCTTTTAATAGTATGAGTCAGCAAATTAAAAAAGCCCGTCACATGGAGAAACTATCAATTGTAGGCCGTTCAGCAACGTCAATCGCCCATGAATTAAAGAATTCTTTAACATTAGTAAAGACGTTCATACAACTTTTACCAGAACGTCATAAAGATAAGGCATTTGTTAAAGAATCTACAGAAACAATCCTCAAGGAGTTTGAAGTATGGAATTCTATGCTTCGCAATATGATGGATTTTGCAAAAGAGCCCATGCCTTTTCACAAGACCTTTATGCCTATTAATGGACTTATAGAAGATGTGACCGCTCTTGCAAAGTTAAGAGCAGAGGATTTAGGACTTAAGTTTTATGTGGATATTACCCCTGTATTACCTGCAATTGAAGCAGACCGAGAGCGTTTAAAGCAGGTCCTTGTCAATTTGATTAATAATGCTTTTGAAGGAGTTAATCCTAGAGGAACGATTACTGTTAAATCCCTATTTAATCGACGATCTGAACCGCCATACGTAGAAATCCAGGTGTGTAATTCTGGGGACGGTGTTAAAGCGGAGCATTTAGAAAAGATTTTTGCTCCATTCTTTACGACTAAGGAAGGCGGATTAGGCTTAGGCTTGTCTATTTCCCGTGATATAGTCCATCGTCACGCAGGAAGGTTAGAAGTTAAAAGTCAACCAGGATTAGAAACGGTATTTATTATTAAATTACCAGTTTATTCAACGTCAACCTTGGAAAGAAATAATTATGATTTCATCAAAGATAGTTATAGTGGATGATGACCGGAGAATTATTGACAGTTTAAAAGCTGTCTTATTTGAGTATGAGTTAATTACTTTCAGTGATGGTGAATCTGCCTTGAAATATCTTTCAAAGCCTCATGAAGTCCACTTAGTTATTTTAGATGTTTGTATGAAAGGTTTAAATGGTTTGGAAGTTCTTGAACGCATTAAGAAGCTCAATAAAGATATGGCGGTTATCATGTTAACGGGTCAAGCAACGCAGGATATCATTATTGAATCTTTGCGTTACCATGCGGATGATTTTTTAGAGAAACCATTTGATGTGAGTGATTTAAAAGATCGCATTAAGAACATTCTTAAAAGTAGAGAACGTTACGACATTACTGTTCTTGATCGTGATGTTCAGGCAGAGCGTATACGTCAATTCATTGAACGAAATTATGCAAATGTATCATTAGAAGCAGTTGCTAGCGAGCTATGTTTAAGTCCAAAATATGTGGGCCAGTTATTTATAGGTGCCAGAGGAGAAGGTTTTCGTAAATATAAATTGAAAGTCCGTATGGAGCAAGCCCAAAAACTTTTACGGAATTCTTCTCTAACAATATCTTCAATTGCTCATGAATTAGGTTATGAAAATCCAGAATCTTTCATGAGGACTTTTAAAACTTATTATCACAAAACCCCTAAGCAATACCGTCAGGAATTGAAAAAAGGAAAAACATAATGTCGATAGATAAAAA
Source organism: Candidatus Omnitrophota bacterium (assembly GCA_044225175.1). Taxonomy (GTDB): domain Bacteria; phylum Omnitrophota; class Gorgyraeia; order Zapsychrales; family Fredricksoniimonadaceae; genus JACQCF01. The sequence continues at coordinate 729,876 of JBGAJA010000002.1, forward strand.
GATCCTTATTATTGATGCTCATCCAGTCTATGGTCCTAAAATTCAGGCATTTTTAGAAGGGTTAACTTTTAGAAACATAGAAATTATCAATAAAGGTAGTCAAGCTTTTGAGAGAACAAAGACTTTTTCTCCAGACTTAGTTATTTTGAGCGGTATGTTGCCTGATGCAGACAGTTTAGAAACTTTAAAAAGTATAAAAACTATACGTCCATCTCTTCCTGTTATTGTCCAAGTTGGTTTATTGGCAGAGGATGCTTTAAAGAAGAGTTTTCAAACAGCAGGAGCATGTGCCGTCTTACCACGCCTCGAAAAAGACCTATTCCCGCTACAAAATGCAATTGAGACAAATCTTTAGTAATGATTGATTCAAAGAAAAAGGGTTGTTAATTTTTTAGCGTTCCAATAAGATGCATTATTGTGCGTAAACTATTAATATCTACTTTTTTAGTATGTCGGTAAAAATAATTTCAAAAATCCTGCGTGTTGTTTTTATTTTTCTTCTGGTCTACTTTTCGGCCCGTATCTTTACGTATCATTATGACCTCATTGTTTTTCCTTATGCAGATATCCTTAGGGAAGCTGCATTAATTTCTAATACCTGGGCATTGGTACACCATTTGAATCCTTTTTCATTTGATTTACAGCCTGAATATACCAATGTGTATGGCATTGTTTATCCCATGTTTGTGGCGCCCTTTGCAAGTATTTTTGGAGTAACGCCCCTTATACATAGAGTTGTAACGGGTTTATTTCTTTGGGGATGCTGTGCAATCATATTTTTAGTTTTGCGTAAACGCAAAGTTGATTTGTTGTTAAATTTATGGTGTCAATTAATGTTATATGCTTCATTGGTTTATCCTGGAACCAGCTCTCCATGTGCGGATCCTGCTCTAACCGGATTATTTTTTATGCTGCTTACAATCTTTGTTCCTTTCTTTTTTGAATACTCTTTATTGTCACTATTTTTTGGTCTTATATTTGGGTTGCTTGCTTTTTATGCAAAACCTTATTTTCTCCTGGCATTGCCAATCTTAGCATCGTATCTTTTCTTTTTTGTTTCGAAGAAAAAAGGTCTAGGGTTTATTGTAATAGCTATCGGATCATTGCTCGCAAGTGTGATCATAATGAATCATCTTTTCCCAGCATATTTTGACAACACATTTTTTACTCATAAGAATCCCGCTAAAGAATGGGCCAGTATGGAACGTTTAACAAGTCAGCTTCATTCTTATATCACTCTTCATCTGGGGATATTCATCTTAACAGCAGGAATATTGTTCTATCGGCTATGGCAATCAAATATTGTCATGTCCTTTAAAATTTCTTCTATTTACCTTCATTTAACTAACATTTTTCAAATAAAAAAAAGAAATGAGCCCCTGTTTAGATTTTCTCTTCCAATTGAAGTATATGCGGGGATCTGTTCTTTAATGGTTTTACTTTTGATGTTAGGTAAACATTCTGGAGCGACCCTCTGGTACTTCTTTCAATTATTATCTCCATTTTTGGTAATGTGTATTGCTCAGATTGTGAGTTCTTTTGCATTTTGGTCTTGGGCTGCTATTCCATTCTTAATATTTAATTTACATGTACTGACTGCCACTCTTGATTTTCCTAAGAATCCCGAAGGCTGGTCTCATGTCAAAGAGCTTTTGGAAACTAAGAAAAATATATATGGTTCACCTTTAATTGCTACAACATTAATTGAGCAAAATAAAACAATTTATGATAACGGATTAACTTATGTTTTTGGGTGGGGAGCAGCTCGTAAAGGTATATGGAAATATCTTTTAAAAGAAGACGAGAGAGTTTACAAAGCAATGATACTTTATGATCAAAAGCTGGGAGATAAAATTGCTAACAAAGAATTTGATTTGGTCATGATTCAAAGTTGTTCTCCGGCCGTTTGTGAGGCACTTAACCGTTATTATCGTTTGATAGGTTTTTTCCCAATATATGCTCCCCAAGATCGTATTTCTTATTCCACAGGCGTTTGGCTTCCTAATGAGTAGAGAGTTTTTATGCGTGTCGTCATTCAAAGAGTAAAAAAAGCTCATGTTACAGTTGAATCTCAGCTGATTGGTCAAATTAATGAAGGAATGCTTATTTTTTTAGGCGTTTCTAAATCTGATACTGTTCTGCAAGCTGACTGGTTAATTAAAAAGATCACTGAACTTCGTATTTTTGAAGACAGAGAGGGGAAAATGAATCTTTCTCCCATGGAAGCAGGATCAGAGTTTTTAGTGGTGTCTCAGTTTACCCTTTATGGGAATTGTGATAAAGGAAGGCGTCCTTCTTTTGATGAAGCTGCAGAGCCTCAAAAAGCTGAAGAATTGTATAATTATTTTGTCGAAAGTTTGAAAAAACACAATGTTGTTGTAGCGACAGGTCGTTTTCGCGCTATGATGGAAGTGTTTTTAATTAATGATGGTCCTGTGACCTTAATTATAGAATCCAATGCCGATTATTGATACCCATGCTCATATTGACCAAATTGAGAATTGGTCTCAAGCTGTTCTAAGGGCTAAGGAAGCTCAAGTTTCAGATGTCATTGCAATGAGTGTAGATTTGGCTTCTATGAAAAAAGTCTTAGAGTTAGCCAAATCAACGATAGAAATTAAAATCCATCCAGCACTCGGCGTGCATCCGGGACTGGTGAAAGATGGAGTTCCTGCTGAAGTTTATGATTTTATTCGTTCAAATGCTCAGCAAGCAATTGCTATAGGTGAGACTGGCTTAGATTATTGGTATAAATGGGTTCGCGATAACAAAGAAGAAAGAGCTAAACAAAAAGATTCTTTGGCTAAGCATTTTGAGATTGCTAAAGAATTTGATATGCCTATCGTGATCCATAGCAGAGGAGCGTATCGAGATTGTTTGGACATGAGTATAGAATCCGGATTAAAGAAAGTTTTGTTTCATTGGTATAGTGGTCCAGTTGATATTTTAGAGAAGATTTTGGCTGCTGGGTTTTACGTTTCAACAAGTCCAAGTGTAGGTTATTCGCCTGAAACTCAAAAGGCAATGCTGGCAGCAGATGTGAATCGAGTTTTGATTGAAACAGATTCACCGGTCAGATATAAAGAGGGTGATGGTAGTTATGTAAGTGAGCCTAAAGATGTCATTAAAACTCTTAAAGCTTTAGCAAAATTAAAAAATATGCAAGAGTCGCAACTTTTAGAAATTGTTAATCGTAATGCTAAATATTTCTTTGGGATTTAGTCTCTATGAATAAGAAAATATTGATTATTTCTGTATTAGTCACGCTTATTGCGATAGCGGGGGGGGTGCTCTTTTTAAGTCGTCCCTTATCAGTAAGTTTAGAACAGGTTTTTCCCTCTAATGCTTTGGGTTTTGTGCGCTTATCACATGTGGCATCCGACTTGGAGAGCTTTTCTCAAAATGACTTTTGGAAGTCGGTATCTACAATCGATTTGCCAAAAGTACTCGAACATAATAAAGCATCTGCAAGAGATATTGAGCAGATCAAAGTTATGCAAAATCAGTTGGATTTGCTTTTGAAGAATCCTTTGACCAAGAAATTTCTTGGCCAAGAAATGGCTGTAGGTTTTTATGAAAAAATTTCTTCTGAAGGAAAGGATAATGAAAGCTATTATGATGCGCTTTTTGCTATTCGTTTGGGTTTCACCTTTCAGATAGCAGAATTCTTTGTTTCGATGGCACATCAATTATCTGATGATGTCACCACCACAGAAGAGAAGTATCAAGATTTCAAGATTATTCATGTCCGTTTCCCAAAACGTCATTTAGAAATTCAATATATACGAATCCAAAATGTTTTATTTGCATCATTAGCTCCATCAAACATACTACATCAAATGTTGGATGTGTATCATAAGAAGACCTCTTCATTAGCTGAGGATTCTAACTTTTCAAAATCAAATGCTTTAACATACGCTTCAGGACATGGAATTTTTTATATTAATTTTGAGAGATTTTATGGCTTTATAAAAAACCATGCTCCAAAGGAACAGAAAGAATATTTGAATGAAATTTCTAAGGACATTTCTGGGTTTAAATCGTCCACACTTTCTTTTTTGCCAGGTCAGATTTCTAAACTGAAATTCATCATGCATTATGAGCCTCAGGAATTAAATGCATATTGGCGGGCAATCTTTTCATGTGCACCTCAGGGCAATCTTTCTTTAAAATTTGTCCCTCATAATGTCATGGCCTATCATTGGGGGAATTGCTATGATTTCAACAATGTATTGGATCAAGCGAAAGACGCTTCATTATCTTCTAAGAAAGAGGAATATGGCAATTTTCTTAATAAGATTGAAAAGAAACTAAAGTTGAGTATTCATGATGAGGTATTAGCAGCATTTGATTCTCAGATGGGTTGGTATTTAGATGATATTGATACTCAAGGCGCTTTTCCTTATCCTAGAATGGTCCTTTTTTTTAAATTAAAGGATCGTTCAGCAATAGAGCGTGTCATAGAAAAATTCTCACGAAAAGCCATTGTTCCCTTCCAGCATGAAGAATATTCTCAAACTCCTATCCATTATATGTCAATCCCCTTGGGGGAAGATATCGATTTAGGTTATACTTTCTTAGGAGACTTTCTTTTACTGGGAAGTTCCAAACAACTGCTTAAAACATCCATTGATGCTTTAAATAATCAAGATCAATCTATTCAATCAACAGATTTTTTCAAGCAATTTAATTCGGATAATTCAAATTTGAATCAAGCGGTAGTTTTAATTAAAACAGATGAGGTTTCTAAGCGTCTACAGCAGTTATTGAATTGGTATAACAAAGTAGTCTCTTCTCAAATTACCGCAGCATTGACATATCAAAGAGAAGCCAAGCAGCAACAAAAAGAGCTTGAGGAGGAAGCTATCTCTAAAAAGGAAGATTTAAATCTTGCTAGTAAGAAATTAAAAGAGCTCAAGCAAGTTATTCTTCCAGTTGAAGCTTCTTCCGAGGAGATAGCCGACCAAACAAGTAAGATTGAGCATTTGAATTCGGATGTTCAGCAATTAAAAGAGGAAATTCTTTCAAATCAAAAAGAACAACAAAAAATCAAAGATTCATTTGTTAGCTATCAAAGTCAGTCAGAAGGCGCTAAGCTATGGTTGTTTAATTCAGATGAGGTATTTGTTCCTTTACTTAAAGGACTTGAAGGTATTCATGCCATTAGCATGCAAATTCATATGAAGGACCGTATTACGGAAACGGAGATCTTGGTCAAATGATTAACTCAAAGAAGCTCGTTCTAATTGCCTGTCTTTCGATTCTTTGCACCACACAAAGTGGATGCGCATTATTTGCTCTGCCTGGCCAGCTGATTGGCGGTCTTTTTGGTTTTCTAGGCCAGGCGCTCAATTTTGCTTCAGGTCTTCCTATGCCGCCTCCATGGGTATTTTTCTAAATCTCATTTTGCTTTCCTAATGATAAATTTCAATTGACAGTTGGGTGTATTAATTATTAACTAGTACCCAAATATTGTGCTTTTTACTATGAATTTTAATATAACCCACAAACAAGTCATTGCATTGGATATCAAACGTATTGATATCCATGCCCCTCAGATTGCTTCTAAAGCTAAGCCTGGTCAATTTATTTTTATGACTGTCCAGGAAAACGCTCATTCTATTCCTTTGAGTATTATTGATGCCGATGAGCGAAAAGGAGTGATCTCTTTAATTGTGCGTGAAGTAGGGTTGGTGACAAAAGCCCTTGGAGCTCTTTCGATTGGAGAAGCTCCATTAAATATTGTTGGTCCTTTAGGAAAACCAGCAACTATTGATAAATTTGGATTAGTCGTGTGTGTAGCAACCGGAATTGGTGCTGCCCAAATTCTTCCTATATGTAAAGCTCTTAAGAAAAAGGGTAATAAGGTTATAGGTATTATGGGAGCTAAATCCAAGAAAGTGCTCATGTTAGAATCCCAGATGCGTGTGGTTTGTGATGAAATGTATATCACAACCAATGATGGGTCGTATGAACGTAAAGGACTTGCCACAGAGGTTTTAAAAGAGCTCTTGGCAAAGTACCCAGTGGATTGTGTTTATGCAATTGGTTCTGTAGATATGATGGAAGCTGCAACTACCATGGCCAAACTAAAAGATATTCCAGTCTATGTGACTTTAAATCCTTACATGACTAATGGATTAGGAATTTGTGGTTCCTGTCGTGTGAAAGTACAAAGAGGATTTCAATTAGCTTGTGTGGATGGCCCTGAATTTAAGGGAATAGAAGTTGATTTTAAAGACTTACATTTAAGAATGGATGCATTTAAGGAGATGGTGTGGGACAACCAAAACCAATTAGTCAAAGCTCCAAAGAAAGAGTTAGCAACGTTCGTGAAGTCTCTTTGGGGTTCAACAAAAAAATAAGCGCTGATGAAGCTCGCCGATGTCCACAATGTGCACAACCCACTTGCATGACGGGCTGTCCTTTAGGAATCGATATTCCTGGTTTCATTCGTCTATTGCGAGAATCTGATGCTGCGGCAGCTTTAGAGAGAATTAAACTCGAGAATCCTTTTCCTGCTATCTGCGGCCGAATTTGTTCGGCTCCCTGTGAATCTGCCTGTGTATTTAATGATGAAGGCTCCCCTATTGCCATTCGTGCTTTAGAACGCTATGCCTCTGATTTTGGATCTAAACCTAGTGGAAAAACCAAAATAGTTCCTCAATTCAGCGATAAGAAAGTTGCTATTATAGGTTCTGGCCCTTCAGCCATGATGGCTGCGAGTATTCTTCTTAAGGAAAAAATCAAGGTTGTCATGTTTGAAGCGGGTTCTGAAGCTGGCGGTATCTTACGATATGGAGTTCCCGAGTTTCGATTACCTAAAAATATTTTAGCTGAACAATTTGAACAATTATTTCTTCAAGGATTGGAACTTCACACGGATATTTTAGTAGGGCGAATCAAACCTTTACAAGAATTGATCAATGCTTTTGATGCAGTCCTGATTGCTGTAGGGGCAAGTTTGCCTAATTTTTCTACTCTTAAAGGAGAGAATTTAGCGGGGGTATACTACGCTCAGGAGTTCTTAACTCATCTTCAGATGATTTCTAAAGAAAATATCTTATCTCCCAAGAAATTTTTTAAAGGATCAAATACGATTATTCTTGGAGCTGGGTATGCAGCGTTAGATGCAGCTCGACTAGCCATTCGTTTAGGACAACAAGTTGATTTGATGTTTGAAGGGTTAGAAGAAGAGATGGGTGTCCCCCCGGACATGCTTAAAGAAGCTTTAGATGAGGGGGTTAAGATTCATGCTCCTTTTGAAGCGATTGACATAGAAGGAGATACACAAGGGTTGGTTCAATGCGTCAAATCGCGTCGCTTAGAAATCTCTGAACTTAACGGTTCATTATCTTTAGTTCCATCCTCAGATGACCCCCAAGTCTTTCCGGCCCAAACAATTGTGATTGCCAATGAGGCCCACACAAATTTATTTTTAGCCAAAGAAATCAACCAGCTCAAAATTAATGAACAGGGAAGTTTTTGGGTAGAACCAGGCACTTTTAAAACATCTTTAGAAAAAGTCTTTGCTGTGGGGAATGCTGTGAAATCTTCATCGAGGCTTATTGAGGCTTTTGCAGATGGTAAGGCTGTGGCTAGAAAGATCATTGAAAGTCTAAACTCATGACTATCAAAGAGTTATTAAACCAGAAAAAGAAGAAGCAGAAAATTGTTGTTGTTACTGCCTATGATTATCCTATTGCTTCCATGGCAGATGAGGCAGGGGTAGATGTCATTTTAGTTGGAGATTCTCTGGCTAATGTAGTCTTGGGGCTTGATTCCACCCGGCAGGTTGGAATGACAGAAATGCTTCATCATACTAAAGCTGTTGTAAGAGCTGTTAAAAAGTCCCTTATTGTGGGTGATATGCCATATGACGCTTATCAAAAGAGCTCTAAGGATGTTGTCGCCAATGCCAGGAAGTTTATAGATGCTGGCTGCCATGCGGTTAAATTGGAATGGTTTAAAGATGCTTTAAGTGTCACTGAGAAAATTGTCAAAGCTGGTATTCCTGTCATGGGACATGTGGGGCTAACCCCTCAGACTGCGACTCAAATGAAGGTGCAAGGACGTGATGTTGCCTCTGCTCAAGCGATTATTAAACAAGCCCAAGATCTTCAATCTAAAGGCGCTTTTAGTATTGTCTTAGAATGCATTCCTCAAGAGGTTGCCGCCAAGATTACCGCCAAGCTTAAGATTCCTACAATTGGTATTGGTGCAGGCAAACATTGTGATGGTCAGGTTCTTGTGAGTTATGATTTATTAGGACTATTTAATCGCTATCAGCCCAAATTTTCCAAGAAATATTTAGATTTATCTCCTTTGATTGTAAAAGCCTTCCAACAATATACCAAAGATGTGCGTCAGAAGAAGTTTCCTGATGATGCTCATTCTTTCCACATGTCTTCTGATGAACTTAAGAAAATATGAATCTGATCTTATTTTCAAAAAAAGATATGACCTCTTCGAATGTCATTCATTTAACTGGAAGAAGGTTCGAACATATCAAGAATATTCTAAAACCTAAGGTGGGTGATTTTTTATCTGTGGGGAAGTTCAATAATCTTGTTGGACAAGGTAAGGTTATTAATCTTGAAAAAGAATCAATTGATCTAGAAGTTAAGTTAAATCAAAAGCCCCCTGCAGGTTTAGATATAATTGTTGTGATGGCTTTGCCTCGTCCACCGATGCTCAAACGCTCTTTGCAATGCCTATCTTCCCTGGGAATCAAGAAGATTATTATTCTCAATTGTCACAGAGTCGAAAAAAGTCTTTGGCAATCTTCAGCTTTGAAGAAAGAATCCATTCATGAAGACTTGATTTTGGGATTAGAGCAATCTAAAGATACGATTCTGCCAGAAGTAGTACTAGAGCCTAAGTTTAAACCTTTTGTGCAGGATCAACTTCCTAAGATTATTAGGAATAGAAAATCTTTTGTAGCTCATCCCGGATCAAAGAAAATTCTTCCCAAAGTTGGAAAAACCCCCAGTCTTTTAGTCATAGGCCCTGAAGGGGGATTGGTAGACTTTGAAATCGACCTATTGAAAAATGCAGGCCTTATTCCCGTTCATTTAGGAACTCGTATCTTACGTTTTGAAAATGCCTTGTGTTATGCTCTGGGGAAGATGTCTTAGAGGGTATTGAACGTTGACTTAAGCTATAAGTGAGTGTTAATATACCGTCCTATTTTAGATAATTTTATTATCGGGGCGTAGCGCAGTTGGCTAGCGCGCAACGTTCGGGACGTTGAGGTCGACGGTTCGAGCCCGTCCGTCCCGATTTAATATAGGTATATGAATATGGTTCGAGCCCATGTGATCTTCTCTGGCGCCGTTCAAGGCGTTGGCTTTCGTTTCACCACCAAAGGTTTTGCCTCCAATCTCAGGATTACTGGCTGGGTCAAGAATCTTTCTGATGGCCGTGTGGAAATGGTCGCTGAAGGGTCTCGTGAAGCTTTGGAAAATTTACTCTATAAGCTGGATAAGAAGTTTGAGGGAAGAATCACTCATAAAGATGTAGATTGGATGAACGCTAAAGGCGGTTTATCTAATTTTGATATTACCTATTAATATGAATCCCAAACAAGCCAAAGAGCAAATTGAACACCTTTCTCACGAATTACAAGAGCACAATCATCGCTATTATGTGCTTAACCAGCCATCTATTTCTGATGAGGAATACGATGTCCTTTTAAAAAAATTGATTGCTCTCGAAGAAGAATTTCCAAAGTATAAAACACCTAATTCACCAAGCCAAAGAGTAGGTAGCAAAGTTGAAGGAAACCTGCCTGTTGTAACCCATCGTATTAAGATGCTTTCTTTAGATAACACATATTCGATTGATGAAGTTAATGCCTGGTATGATCGAGTCATCAAAGGTTTAGGAAAAGCTCCTGGGTTGACGGTTGAACCTAAGATCGATGGAGTAAGTTGTTCATTGACTTATTCTAAAGGTCAATTAATTATGGCTGCAACCCGTGGGGATGGATCCACTGGAGAAAATGTGACCCATAATGCCAGGACCATAAGAACAATCCCACTAGAACTTAAAGGCAAGGTTCCTAATTTGTTGGAAGTTCGTGGGGAAGTTTATATGGAAAAACAAGATTTTGCCAAAATGAACCGTGAGCGTAAGGAGAGCCAGGAAGAACTCTTTGTTAATCCTAGAAATGCAGCCAGCGGTGCTTTAAAGCTCTTGGATAGTCGTTTAACGGCTAAACGGCATTTAAAATTCTTTGCTCATTCGTTTGCTGTAATTCAAGGTGAAGCAATGCCTGAAGGTCAATGGGAATTTCTTCAGAAATGCAAAGATTATGGGTTCTCTATAAATCCATTTAGTCATTTGTGCGCAGATCTTCAGGAAGTTCTTAGTTTTTGTCAAAGTATACAAGAGAAGAGGCAAGAGCTTTCTTATGATGTGGATGGAATTGTGATTAAAGTTAACGATTTTAAGAGTCAAGCTCAACTGGGAACCACCCAAAAAAGTCCACGTTGGGCTGTTGCTTTTAAATTTCCCGCTTACCAAGCAACAACGACAATCAGAGAGATCAATGTTCAAGTTGGTCGTACGGGTGTAATAACGCCAGTTGCGGAATTGGAACCAGTGTTTTGCGGAGGTGTTACAATTTCAAGAGCTACATTGCATAATTTTGATGAAGTTAGACGCTTGGGAGTCAATGTTAGAGATAAAGTTTTAATTGAACGGGCAGGAGACGTTATCCCAAAGATTGTTAAAGTTACTGAAAAGTTATCTAAAGGAAATTTTAAGTTGCCTGATAACTGTCCTTCTTGTGGGGCCAAGATCGTTAAAGAAGACTTAGAACAAGTAGCATTTAGGTGCGTTAATCATTCTTGTCCTAAACAATTAGAAGGAAGGTTGCTACATTTTGCTTCCAGGCGAGCTATGGATATTGAGGGCTTTGGAGAGGCTGTTGTGAAGCAGCTTTTAGAAAAAGGAATTCTTAAAAATTTTTCTGATATTTATCACCTGACCAAAGAAGATCTTTTAACTCTTGATTTATTCGCTGATAAAAAAGCAGAAAAATTAATAGATGCTATTGAGAAAAGCAAGAAACAATCCCTATCTCGATTGATTTATGCTCTTGGTATTGCTAATATCGGAGAGAAAGCAGCCAGTGTTCTTGCTGATCACTTCGGATCTATGCAAACGTTAATGAAGGCCCAAGCAGAAGAACTTCAATCCATTTATGAAGTAGGTCCCATCATGGCGGCAGAAGTTGTTAATTTCTTTTCTCAAAGTCAGGTTAAAAGTTTAATTAAAGATCTTGGTGAGCTTGGTTTGAATATGAACCAAGAAAAGACAATAAAGTCCGATAAGCTCGCGGGAAAGAAGTTTGTTTTTACCGGTGAGCTTGAAGGTATTAGCCGGGACCAAGCCGGAGAAATTGTTCGAAATTTAGGAGGAGAAGTGTCTTCTTCGGTCAGTTCTAAGACGGATTATGTCGTTGCAGGAGAGAGTGCAGGATCTAAATACAATAAAGCTAAACAATTAAAATTAACAATTCTCAATCTAGAACAGTTTAAGGAGTTGACTAATGGCTAAACGCCTTTTGAATCGTTCCATGCTCGTGAATGTCGTATTAATGTTGATAGTGGTTTTATGTTTGTCATCTTGTGAGGCATGGCGTAAGAAATTTATACGTCATAAAAAAGAAGGTGCAAATCCAGCATCGGAAGCACAGCCAATTCTTGAGCCGCAAGAATATCCTGCTCTAGAGAATAATGCCCCAGAGCTTTATAAACAGCATTATGCTCTTATTAAAGTTTGGTATAAGGACTTGTGGACTGGGATTGAAGAAAGGAATACCGATTCTTCCGTGAGATATGGCATTAAGCAGATTAATGAACATCTTGAAGAAATGAAGAAGTTATTAAAGCCTGAAAAGGTTGCAGATTTAAATAAATTATCAGATTTGCTTAAATTTTATCAAACATCATTAGATCAGCCCAGAATGGTTCGTAATTATGCCAGGATTCAAAGTGATCTTCGTGCTTTTGACCGTCTGCTTAGAAAAGAGTTTCGCCAAGATGCGGTTAAAGAGGATTTGCTCCTTAAATGAAAGATCTAATTGGTGAATTTATCAATTACCTCTCTGTTGAGCGGGGATTAGCTAAAAACACTCTTTTGGCTTATACAAAAGATTTGGAGAAATATACCGTGTTTCTTTCGGGTTCTAAGATCCAATCTCCTGATCAAGTAAAACGTGAGCACGTCACAAATTTTATGATGAAGCTAAAGAAAGATGGAATGTCAGCCACATCCATTTGCCGTCATTTGGCGGCGGTCAAGATGTTCCATCGTTTTATGGTCAGGGAAAGCTTTTCTAAAGAAGATCCAACTACTTTGATTGATACTCCTAAGCTTTTTAAAAGAGTCCCTGAGGTTCTGACTCAAAAGGAAATTGAAGCTATTTTAGAAGCTGCACAGAAAGTTAAATCGAAAGATCAACGAGATTATGTAATTATTGAATTATTTTATGCTTCTGGCATGCGTGTTTCAGAGTTGGTAGATTTGAAGATGACAAGTGTAAATTTTGATGTTGGCTTTGTACGGGCGATGGGAAAGGGCAGTAAGGAAAGGATCATTCCTATTGGCAAGAAAGCACTCCAAGCACTCACGTTTTACTGTGACAAAATTCGTCCACGATTGCTTAAGAAAACTTCGACAGATATCTTGTTCTTAAGCCGTTTAGGAAAGAGGCTGAGTCGACAAAGTGTATGGAGCGTCATTAAAAGCTATGCTCGTTTAGCTGGAATCAAGAAGAATATTAAGCCCCATACATTGCGACATACATTTGCAACTCATCTGCTAGAGCATGGAGCAGATTTACGTTCAGTTCAAGAAATGCTAGGACATTCTGATATTTCGACGACACAAATTTATACCCATGTGGATCGCGAACGTTTAAAGAGTGTGCATAAAGAATTTCATCCGCGTGGATAAGATTATGAAAAATATACTTACCAAATTGGATCATCAAACAAGCAAAATTCTTAAAGACATTGGCCAGTTAGCCAGTGAGCTGGATGTTCGTGTCTATTTAGTGGGCGGCCCTGTCAGAGATCTTCTTTTAGGAAAAGATAATTTAGATATCGATGTAACCGTTGAAGGTAATGCTATTCGTTTGGCAGAGATTTTTGGTAAAACTCACCAAGCAAAAGAAATTGTTCGTTATCAAGCATTTAAAACAGCTACTGTATCCTTGTCCAAGGATCAGATCGTTGATTTTGCTACAGCTAGGAAAGAGGTGTATATTCGTCCTGGGGCTTTTCCAACTGTCACTCCTTCAACTATTGAGGATGATCTTTATAGAAGAGATTTTACAATCAATGCAATTGCGATCAGTATTAATTTTGAAACATGGGGTAAGATGGTGGATCCCTATGGTGGCCAGGCTGATTTGAAAGCTAAGAAGATTCGCATCCTTCATCCTAAGAGTTTCGAAGATGACCCTACTCGAATCCTTCGAGCTGCTCGATTTAAAGCCCGTCTAGGGTTTACAATGGAGAAAAAAACTCTCCAGATTCTGGAGAAATCTGTCCATGGGGGAGCTTTAGAAACAATTAAGAAACAAAGGTATAGAAAAGATTTAGAGAAAATATTAAAAGAACCAAAATCAAAAGATGTGATCCAATGTTTAAAATCATGGAACGCTTATAAAGAGGAGAAATAACATGCGTATTGATCGAGTCAATGAGGTCATTAAACGAGAGCTTGGGAACATGTTTTTAATGGGTGAAATTAATGATCCAAGAGTTCGTTTGGTGACCATTTTAAACGTGGATGTCAGTAAGGATCTTCAACATGCTCGTGTGAGATTCAGTGTTCTAAGCGACGATCCTAAAGATATTAAGAATGCCACAGAAGGGTTAAAAAATAGCAGTGGTTTTATCCGTAAAATAATCGCTTCAAAAGTGGTATTACGTTACATTCCTGAGTTTCAGTTTATTTTTGATAAAGGTATCTCCCATGCAGCAAAGATTGATGCGACATTAGAAGAAATTAAAAATACATTAACCAAAGGTAAATCATGAGTTCATTAAAACAAGTTTGGTCGCATATTAAGAAGTATAAGAGTTTTTTAATTTGCACTCATCATAACCCAGATGCGGATGCTGCTTCTTCAGCTCTAAGTATGGCTCTTGTCTTAAAAAAGATGGGCAAGAAAACGCATATTGTCAATGATGACAATCTCCCTGAGTGGCTGGGGTTTTTGCCTGGCGCTAAGAGCTTTAAAAAGAGAGCGGACATTAAAAAGATTCCAAGCTTTGACTGTGTCATCATTCTAGATGCGGGTGAAATTGATCGTATTGGTGGTGTACGTAAATGGATTACTGGTCAAAGCATCATTAATATCGATCATCATGTAACCAATGATAATTTTGGCTTACTTAATGTGGTGTGGCCCAAAGCTTCTTCTACATGCGAAGTACTCTTTGATTTATTTAAAGAAGCTAAGGTCAAGATGAATAAAGATTTGGCTGTGCTTTTATATGCTGGAATTATGACGGATACAGGGTCATTTCGTTTTGAGAATACCAATTCAACGACCCATGCCATTGCCAGTGAGTTGTTGAAATTTGGATTATCAGTCTCTGATTTACACAGCCGTTTGTATGTGGGAATTCCTGTCAAAGACATTCGAGGGTTTATCGGTGTTATTCATAACTCCGAGCTTCTTTTAAATAATAAGGTCTATTGTGTTATGTTGCCTCAGTCAATCACGCAGTCTTTTTCAAAGAAATTTGATTTGAAGGAAAAGATTTTTAGTTTCTTGCGTTCAGTGGAGGGAATTGAGGTTGTGGTGATTCTCCATGAACTAAATTCAAAACTTACTCGAGTGAACTTACGCAGCCAGAATAATTTTGATGTAGCCAAGCTGGCTAGCCAATTTCAAGGTGGCGGCCACAGAAAAGCAGCCGGTGCCAAAATAGATGCTAATTTAAACGAATCCAAGAAAAAGATTTTGACTGCAATTAGGAAAGCTTTATGAAGAATCAAGTAATCAAAAAGAGAATGGCGGGTGGGTATCAAAAGTTAATAACAGATATAGCGGGCATTATTACGTATGGACGTAATCAGAGCATTCAAGCTATTGATGTAATACAAGCGCAAACATATTGGTGTATTGGCAAAGAGATTGTCGAATATGAACAGGGTGGAAAAACACGTGCTGAATATGGTGATGGTTTAATAACACGGCTTTCATTGGATATGATGAAACGCTTTGGCAAAGGATTTTCTGAGACAAATCTTAAAATGATGAGATTGTTTTATCAGTCGTTTCCAATTCGTCAGTCGGTGTCTGACAAATCAATGAAAAACGAAGTTCGGCAAATTCGTCAGACACTGTCTGACGAATTTAAACCAAAGCTTTCATGGTCGCACTATTGCGAATTACTGAAGGAAGATAATCTTCAAGCCAGGGCTTTTTATGAAATTGAAGCTTCCGAAAATGGATGGTCAATGCGTGAGCTTAGGCGACAGATGGATTCGCTTTTATATGAGAGGCTTGCTTTGAGTCGTAATAAGCAAAAGGTTAAAGCGCTGGCACGCAAGGGGCAGATCATTGAAAAACCTGAGGATGCTGTCAAAGATCCATATATTTTAGAATTCTTGGGCCTTAAAGAAGAAAATGAATATACAGAAAGCCAGCTTGAAAGTGCAAGTATTGATAAGCTTCAGCATTTTTTACTTGAAATGGGAAAGGGTTTTACCTTTGTTGCTCGTCAGAAGCGCATCACTATGATCAATCGGCATTATTTCATTGATCTCGTTTTATATAATCGATTCCTTAAATGTTTGTGCTTGTAGATTTTAAACGTGGTGAATTGACTCATGCCGATGCGGGACAGATGAATTTTTATCTGAATTACTTTCGTGACAATGAAATGGCTCAAGGGGAAAATCCTCCGATTGGGATTATTCTTTGTTCGAAAAAACATGCTGTCTATGCCAAGTATGTTCTTGGAAATTTAAACAATAAAATATTTGCTTCAAAATATAAGTTAAGTTTGCCGACAGAGAAGGAATTATCCATATTAGTCGATTAATTTTGGGAGATGACATGAAAGAAGGGATTTTGATTATTAATAAACCACCAGGAATCACATCTCACGATGTGGTTTCTCGAGTGCGTCGGACATTCAATATGAAACAAGTAGGGCATGCGGGTACACTTGATCCTTTAGCAACGGGAGTATTGATTATTCTGTTGGGCAAGGCAACTAAGCTTTTTGATCGATTCGTGGCTTTTGATAAGAGCTATCGAGCAACATTAAAGTTGGGCCTTAAAACGACTTCTGCAGATATTATGGGTGCGACGATCGAAGAAAAACCTTTTAATGAAATTGATGAGAACCAAGTCAGGCAGGTATTTGAAAGGTTTACAGGAGATATTGAACAAATGCCGCCTATGGTTTCTGCAGTGAAACATAAGGGTGAGCGTCTCTATAAGATTGCGCGTAAAGGAAAACAAGTAGAGAGAATTGCTCGAAAAGTTAGGATTGATGAATTAAAAATTTTGAAATTTGATAGCCCATCAGTTGAGTTTCTTATGTCCTGCTCTAAAGGAACCTATGTTCGTCAACTGGCGGAAGATGTGGGTGATGTATTAGGCTGCGGGGCGTGTATTTCACAAATTGAACGAACACGCGTGGGTCATTTTGATATTAAAGACTCGATCAAGCTTGAGGAACTTAATGAAAGTCATATACGACCTTGGAACAACTAAGCTAAAGTCAACAGTCGTTGCAATCGGTGTTTTCGATGGTGTTCATCGTGGTCACCAGCTTTTAATTGATAATGCTGTGAAAGAGGCTAAGAGGACTAAAGCTAAGTCGATGGTGATTACATTCTTTCCTCATCCAGCCCATGTACTATCTAAGAATAGCCAATTACCTTATCTGATGTCTTTAGAACAACGCCTAGAGACTTTTAAATCCAGAGGTGTCGATCTGGTCTGGGTCGTGCGTTTTAATAAGCGTTTTGCTCAGATCAATCCAAGGTCTTTTATTAAGAAGATCTTGGTACAAAACTTAGGTGTAAAATCTATTTATGTGGGAGAGAATTTCCGTTTTGGCCGTAATCGAAGTGGAGACATTGATCTGTTTAAAGAGATGTCCAAAGACTTTGGTTTTCAGATTCATCCTTTAAAACCTATCAAAGCAGCAGGGGAGATCATTAGCTCTGGACGTTTACGAGCGTTAATTCCTCAAGGGCAGTTGAAACAGGCTGAACGATTATTAGGTCGTCCCGTCTCAATTTTAGGTGAAGTCGTTAAAGGTTCCTCTCGTGGAAAATTGTTAGGGTACCCAACAGCCAATGTTCAATACAATTGCGATGTTCTTCCGCCAAAGGGTGTATATGCAGTTAGGATTACATGGAAGAATAAGGTTTATTTTGGTATGGCTAATTTAGGAGTAAGGCCTTCTTTTAAAGAAAATGATCCAAAGCCTCTTTTGGAAGTAAACATATTTGATTTTAATAAGAATCTTTATGGGCAGAAGATTCTAGTCGAATTTCTTAAGAAAACTCGAGATGAGCGCTCTTTTTCTTCGAAAGAAGCTTTGATTGGTCAAATTCAAAAAGATGAACGCATGATCCGTAGTTTCACTGCCTCGTTATAAATTCTTCAATAATAAACTCTGTTCTTTACGTTCAAATCTTCCGGATAACTTCTCTAAGTGTTTACTGATAATTTTATATTCTTGCGATTCATGAATGGGAATATCTTCCTGTCCTAAATGTTCAATGGCGTTAATCACATCTTCTAGTCTAATATCATTGATCGTACGAGCAGGATGGTAGGCGAATATTTTATTATCATCGACGTAAATCTTACAAAGTAAGTTGGATTCGACTAAATCAAAAGTAACCTGTTGAGCTAAGCGGGCTGGAATATGCAAATGTTCGGCTATTTGTTGAATGGTACATGGTTTTTCTCCACGCTCAAAATCTTTGACACATCTGTATGTAATTAATAAGGCGACTAGTTTACGCAAAGATGGACTTGGTGTGATGTTTTCAGGCTCAAACTCGTAAGTTTTTAAATACTGCCTGGCAAAAGAAATTTCCGCACCAAAAAGAAGGATCATCCAGCTTAGTTGAAGCCAGACTAAGAAGAGAGGAACTGCAGCTAGACTTCCATAAATAGCATTAGCGTTATTAATCCACACTTGAAAAATAATATAACTCCATTGAGTTACTTGATAGAGGGTTCCTGCAATGAATCCTCCCCAAAGTGCAGAAATAAAGTTGACTTGAGTGTTGGGCATAAAAATATAAATGAATGTGAACACCAGCCAAATGACGAGAAATGGAATAAAAAAGAAAGCAGCATAGATCAAAGGAACAAGGGGGCCTAAGTATGTAAAATTTTGTGCAATGCTATGGACTTGGGTCGATATAAAAACAACAGCGCTGCCTGAACATACCAGAAGCAAAGGACAGATGAGAAATACAGCTAAATAATCACTTAATTTTCTAAGTATTGGTTTTCCTTCTTTGATGCCCCAAATATCGTTGAAGGCTTCTTCGATTGTCGTTAATGTTTTAAAGACTCCCCAGAGTAAAAGAGCAAGGCCAATTCCTGCGAAAACTGTTCCATGGCTTTTTTCAACATACGCTTGAGCCATGTTAAAGATTGCATCAATGAGTTCTTTGTGGGTAGGGAGATTGTGATCAAGTTGTTCTTTAAGAGTCCCTTCCAGACCAAATCCTTTCATAAGTCCATAAAGCAATGTCATGGAAGGAACAAGTGCGAGGATAGAATAATACGTCATGGAAGCTGCCTGCAAACGGCTATGCTGCTGATCAAATTTACGCAAAGCCAGAAGAACAGTCTTTAACTGGCGCAACCCAAAGGATTTGAAGAAAGAGAATTTTTCTTCTGATGTCTTCCAGATATCTTTGGTGAGGAATTGATTTAAGTTTTTGAGTTTATTTTTGATCATAAGCATTTAAGAATATTCGGCATATTCATTTTAGCGTTTTTACATTAATTAAAGATTAAGAACGTGTTTAAAATCAAGAAACCGCTTTCTAAGGCCAGACTCGCCTGACCCGCCTGCCTGATTTGCATTTTAAGTATTTATATGCTTTACTTGATGTAATATTAAAGCCTATGAGATCCCAAATTTCCTTATTTACGTTATTTTGTTTTTTGATGGCCAGCATTGTTGGCCCAGTTCCTATCTCATTTGCCTCATTTACCCAGGAAGTTCATTTGCCAAAACCTGGGGTAATGGTCCATTTAAGTGCCCCTGTAACTCCCCCTTTGCTTAAAGGAATCAAGGTTCATCTGGATAACCCATTTAGGTTCGATTTTATCCTGGATCCAGGGTACGGTTCCATCGCTGATGCACATAATTTAAGGCAAGAATCCAACCGTCTAATTAAGTACTTTTTAGCCTCTTTAACGGTCCCAGAAGCCGACCTATGGGTGAACCTAAGCCCCTATGAGAAGGACCGTATAGTACCAGAAAGTTTTGGCCAAACAGAGATGGGCCGAGACCTTTTAGTCCAAGACTACATGCTCAAACAGATCACAGCTAGTCTAATATACCCAGAAGATGAGGTAGGACGGCGGTTTTGGAAGAGAATATATGAAGAATCAGCCAAAAGGTATGGAACAACGAATATTCCAGTCAATACCTTCAACAAGGTGTGGATATTGCCTGAGAAGGCAGTAGTTTATGAGAACTCCAAAGCAGGAACCGCCTATGTGGTGGAGTCTAGGTTGAAGGTGATGTTGGAGGAAGATTACTTATCCATGGATAAAAACACATTGTCATCCCTGCCTGTCCGGCAGGCAGGCCCGAAAGCTTCTGTCGAGGATCCAGGCATTAATGAACTAGATGCCCGACAAAAACATTCGGACATGACAAATAAATTAGGTAGCCAAATAATCCGTGAAATCGTCATTCCGGAACTTACCAAAGAAATCAATGAAGGATCCAACTTTTCTCAGCTTAGGCAGGTTTATAGTTCTTTGATTCTGGCCACATGGTATAAGAAGAAAATTAAAGATAGCATCCTTGCTCAGGTGTATTCAGATAAAAATAAAGTCCAGGGGATAAACATCAATGATCCCCAAGAGAAAGATAAGATTTATCAGCAATATCTCCAGGCCTTCAAAAAAGGTGTCTACAATTACATCAAAGAAGAGAAGGATTTGTCAACTCAGCAACCTGTCTCTAGAAAGTATTTCTCTGGAGGCGCAGAACTTATTGATGTTGATGCTGCAATGACTATTTTGCATCATGTGAGTTCTGAACAATTAGGTCGCCAAGAAAATTTGATTGAAGTTTCTAGTCGTTTTGAAGCTATGAGACCAGAAGAAATAAGAAATACAGATCCAGCTATGCTAACTGAGCTAAAAAGTCCTGTGTGGGTTCATCATCAATTAACCTGGTTTTCCTTAAGTCATGTCAATGGTGTTTTAAGGTCGATTAATTATTTAGAGAAATCTCAGCAAGAATCTCATAGAGATAACTATGAAAAGTATTTAGATAACATTAAGAAATTTGGAAAACTTTTTGATGCTTTAGCCTATGCTCCTGTGCGCATTGATACGGCCATTGAAAACCAAGGAGAATCCATCAATCAAGGAGCGGCTGAGATCATTTCCAATGCTATCGATGCTGTTTTAGAAAAGCAAGGTCATCCTGCTATTGGAAGATTTGGAGTAGGTTTTTATATGATTTTGTCGGAATTGGAACAAGAGGGAGATCGTGTTCAAGTGTTGACCAAAAATGGAAAGAATCAAACAAGATTTATTGAATTTATGAAATATGATGATCAGGTCTTCGTTCGCTGGGAAATTCTTCCTAAAGAATCAGAGAAGGGAACAAAGGTTAGAGTCATTAAATCTTCTTTTAATAAAGAACGCACAGAACAACTGATAGATTATTTAAAAGGTCGATTTGCTCGCAATACAAATCTTAATATCCAAATTGTTCATGCAGATGGAAGAAAAGAAATGATGAATGAAAGGAAAGGATTAATAGGCTTGGATAAAAGATCTATAGGCATCAAGTTTCCTCAAGAGAAAGTTGTGATGCGTTTTCTCAAAGATGGATATGAAATCCAAGATGATGGTAAAGGTATGGCAGACAAAGTGATCTTTGACAATTTTCTGATTCCCCGGGCAACAACCAAACCAATGCCGCAGGAAGAAGATCATGAAGTAAAAGTATTTTACAAACCTTCAACTAAAGAAAATCAGAAGACAATAAAGGCCAAGATCAACGTTCAAATCAACGGTCAAATCATCAGTTCATTTGAAAAGACTGGATATAATCTTCCTGAAGAATTCTTGTTAGAGTTGTCGCCCTTAAGCTGGATTCCTGAATCCCGCAATAAAATACGTTTAACAAAAGAGCAGGTGATATCTGTTATTGAACAAATTTTAGAGAAATCATCAGGACAGGAAAGGGCGCAGCTTCTCAACGCTTTTGCGTTGATTCTAAGAAAGATCCAAGATGAAGTTTCGACAGACATTATTCAGCTGGCTATTAATCAGGTGCGGCCTTGGATTAAAAGACAGAAAAGCCAGGGCAAGATTATTTTACCTAATGAACCAGGTTTTTTTGAATTTGATATGGATCAGAAAAATGCAATATATCTAAATCCAGTTTTATTTGATTTTAATCCTGCAGATGTCCCATCCATGCAGCATATTAAGGAGTATGATTCGGAGTCGGTCATGCTATACGTTGCTGATTTTGATAGTAAGAGTAAATTGATTTCTTTTGAACATGAAGGATATGTGTTTATTAATAAGACATATTATGAGGCCCATAAAGACAATGCGGCACCTATCGATTTATGGCTTGACTCCATCCGTACTGGATACAGGACTCATGGTGAGCCTCCCAAGAAAGGGTCATTTCATGCTTCTTCTAAGCTCTCCTTACCTTTAAAGAAAAAAACCATGGCCGATAAACTGTCTTTTAGTCATGCTCTCTTAGATGAAATTCGTAAGAGTCTCAGCGAATTCTTAAAATCAATGCCTCAAGATAATCGGTTAATCTGGATGTCTAAGTTAGAGCAATTGTGGAAGAATCTTTCTGATTCCCCTGGTTTTGATCTTAATCGTTTCATTAATGGTATTTTACGTTTTTCTAAGAATGAAGAACAACGTTCTTACAAAATTGAAAATTTAAAAAACACATCATGGGGTTCCGATCCAATAGTCGCCAATGGGTATGTTTATTTTTTAAAAAAGGGGACTTATGGAAAAGATCCGGTCATAGTAAAGATGGATACAAAAGGAAAAATTAAAGAAATAAAAGTTGATGGACTGCATTCAGATGGTTTCTTAGGGGTTACTTTAGACGGACTTTTAATATTCAGCCAGAACAGTCATCGTTCTAAGAGTTGGCGTGAATTTGTTGATTTGGTTTTGGTTAAAGAAAATGGAAAGAAGAAAGTTTTAGAAGTAGGTGTCAATCATGAATTTCCTTTTGGGATCTTAGCAATGAATGGGCATTCCTTATTTGGTGAGGAAATAGTTGTTACTAAAAAAGCGATTTATGCATCTGGCACTACAAATTCATTATATGACCCTATTGAGGATGGGCTTGTTAAGGTTGATTTTGAAGGTCATTCTGAATTCATCAACTTATCTCAATTAGGCTACACCCGTCCAGTGCCTTACCATTATGTTGATGGGCGTCTTTTTGTCTCGGTAGTCTCGAAAGATGAGAGACAATGCGTATTGATTATCAACGAATCTGGGAAAATATTGAAAGAAGTTCCTCTTACTGAAAAAATAAGAAGTGCAGTTTTTGGATCGCAATATCACAATAATGTGGTTGATTTACACGGTGATGTTTATTTTGCTTTAAGGGATACAGTTAAGAGATTGGATTCAAATGGAGAAATCAAAGATCTTAATTTTGGCAAAAGTTTCGATTTAGGTAAGGATTCTAAAATACCAGAGGAGGATGCCGCAATAGAAGACATTTTTGTCTACAAGCAAGAGGTCTATGTTGCCCTTGGGCGAGGATTTTTAGAATATGGAGAAAAGCACCAGAAGTATCTTTTTAGACGATATGATTTTTATAAACTGGATGCTGCTGGAAATTTTGAAAAAATATGGTCAATAGAATTAAAGGAATTGACAAGAGTGTTGCCTACTCGAGCAGGAATGTTGATAGTCTACAATGATAGTCGAGAACTTTATGATAAACTTGGAGTAATTGAGGAAATTGTAAATCATGAGGGGCGAGTTTCTTCTTTAGGTGTTCCGTATGAGGGGATACAAATAGATGTGATTACAAGGTTTTTAGAAGAACATTCTCGTTTTGTTCGGCAAAATCGGGATTTAACCAATCGTTTCTATGTAAATCTTGCTTATCAAAAAGATTTTAATCTCCTTCAATCTGACCAAACGTTAACAGCTCTTTATTTTCTTCCAAAGAACATGCTCAAATATAGAAATGCCCAATTGATTAGAGACTTCAGTGCCTTTATTAAAGACAAAAGTTTCGATAATTTAAAACAATTTGCCTCTATTCTTCAGCGATTAGATGGTCGTATCAAATCGACTGTCGATGCTGAAGCTCTTTTAAAGCGATGGATTGACTTGTATGAATCTCTTCATAAAAGAAAGAGCGGTTTAGATAGTTTTTTTGAAATGATGAATGAATTTGGTCAATCTCTATTGGAAGAAGAAACACTTCCTGAATTTGCCAAATATTTGTCACAAGATATTGTTTTATATGCGAAGTACCTGCGTGGTGAGCTGGAAGGTTTACTACAAGATAAGGAGTTATCATTTGAGATTCCCCAAAAGACGAATTTTACAATCCAAGATTTAGATGTTGCTAAGGTCAATATAGCCTATCGTTCTCTACCACAAATCAGGAACTATAAATCTTTAAAAACATACGCAAATGCTTTGGGTGAATTATCTTCCAAAGCTGATTTGCGTAGCGCCGAAAGGGAGATTATTTCTGCCATATCAGGTCAGGACCGCTCAGATAATATTTGGACACGAGAGCTCGTTCAAAATTCCCGGGATGCGATCAAAACCGCTAAAGGCCATCCAGTTTCCAAAAAGATCACAATTGATAATTTTGTTCGTAAAGGAACAAATGAATGGATAGTCAGGGTCAGTGATTCTGTGGGGATGGATTTACCCACGCTGATTGGTCCTCTTTTTGTTGTAGGAGAGAGTACGAAGATTGATGTTCTTTTGGCCGGTTTTTTTGGAGAGGGGTTTTATACGATATTTGCAGAATATGACAGGGTGAATATTAAAACCAGCGATGGAAATGGAAAAACATACTATTTAACAATTGGTAAGAACACAAGAGGTCTGCCTGTTATCCAACAGATGAGCGAAACAAATGAGCAGTTTAAGGGGACAATCATTGAGCGAGTGGTTCGGTTCGAGAAAGACAGGCCAAATTTAGAATCGATTTTTGTAGTCCAAGATTTGATTCGTTATGTGGGGGCAATTCAAGGAGTAGACATTATTTATAATGGAAAGAAAATCAATGAAGATTTGGAGATTATGGCTCGTGTAACAACTCCTTTTAAAGGAGATATTTCTCTATCTATAACAAGCGCGTCGGGTCATCGTCGCATTACTCAAGAAGGGCTTTATATAGAACACCTTGAAAAGTGGATTCTTAAATATGTTCCAGGGAAATACCGGTATTTATTGACATTGCGTGGTCTAAATATAGACCTTCCCAGAGGTGTTCCTGTGACACGAGCGAGAATTGGTATTGCCATGGCTGAGAAGTATCGTGAAACCATTCAGCGTTACGTGGCCAGGGCTGCTTTGCAGGCGGTCGTGCGAAATTATATTCGCCATGGAGTTATGGTTCCTGGTGTTTCGGATGATTATTTTTCTTATGAAAAGGGTGATTATTCTATATCAAAAGATATTTATAGGGATGCTCAACTTATAAATGAGAACCAAATGCAAGGAATTGATTTTTCCCGATATGTCATTACTGATAATGATAGCGAGAGTGAGAAGGTAAGAAAAAATCGTAATCTCGAATATTTGGTGACATTAATTGAAGTTGAAGAAAAAGGTAAAATTTTGAGCCTTCAATCTATCAGAGAAGAATTATGGAGGAAAAAGGATGAGTTCATTCGTAGTTTGGAAAAGAAATTAGAGTTCTCACAGGCTTTTCTAGATGATATGACGCTTGGGAATGCTTTAAGAAAATCAAAAGAGAAGAAAAGTCTTAGAATAGATATTCCTGATAGCGTGGTAGGCCAGATAAAGTCGTTAGGTCTGTATAAATTTTTGTTAGATCAAATGGTTGGTTTGGTTGCTGAGAAACCCGTCACAATTAAGTTTTATTATGACGAAGATGACCCTGCGAAGGCGTATTTCGTGAGGCGCTCAAATCAGATGTATTGGAACTTATTTTGTAATTTGGATGATATTAAAGTGTTTATCGATATTTTGAATAATAAAGAAAATAAAACTGGTGCATTTTCATTCTTTAAAGATACGTTAAATTTGGTGACTCATGAATTGGCTCATCAAGATGAACCTGATGGTCCAACGCATCAACAAGAACAAATTGATGATAGTAAGAAAAAAGAATTGCCTCATTGGGTAGATGATGAGGAGTTGGAAGCGATCGCTGGAACATTTGCCTATCGTCAAAGATTGGTTATGGCAGACTATCTGTATGCATTAGAGAAAGGAAATTGGCAACAGCTTATTTCGGCATTACCTAAAGGGTTGATTAAGCAAACAAAAAATATTAAAGATTTGCGCTTCTTTATTAATTCATCAAAGAAACGTACAGCCACAGAGGTAACAGAAGAAGATGAGGCAATGAATACACCATCCAAGAACAGCGCGCTAACTGTTAATACTCCAATTATAGCTGGGAGTACAAATACAGGTGGAATTGATTTTACCACCAATAAAATTCCTTTGGACATTCAAAATAGACGAGAAAGTATAAAATTTCATCTCGATCCTGCTATGCTCTATCAACTCCAAGACGCCCCTGGTTTCGCACCCGTGATTATTAGCATGCAACCTATGACAAATGTAAGGAATTTCTTGGGCATTAGTGATCCTTCCTTGAATAATTGATCCCTTAATACAACCTTAATAATTGTTTCTTTTTCTTTATTGACAGTGGAGTGGTGCTTGTTTATACTTGCGATTAAGTGGAGTATGGTGGAGCAAAGTGGTTTAGCTCTAACTAAAGGAAGAAACTGTCATGTTTTATGGTGAATATAATCATGGAATCGACAATAAAGGTCGATTGATTTTGCCTTCTCGCTTTCGAGAGGTTGCTAAAGAATACGGGGTTGAGAAGTATTTTGTCACCCGTGGACTTGATCGCTGTATTTTTATGTTTAGTGACCAGCAATGGAAAACAGAAGAGCAAAAATTTAAAAATTTGTCATTTACAAAACAAGAAGCGAGACATTTTAATCGTTTATTCTTCTCAGGTGCGGTGGAAGTAACTCCTGATCGACAGGGCCGATTTGTTCTTCCTCAGTATTTAAAAGACTTTGCGGGCATCAAAAAGGATGCAGTTGTGATCGGGATTTCAAATCGTATTGAAATTTGGCAGACTCAAGCCTGGCAGGAGTTTTTCGCAAGAACGAGTGTAGATTTCGAGAAGACTGCAGAACATATGATGAATTTGGATTAAGAGGTTGGTAATGCATGTTTCAGTGATGCCCAAAGAAGTGATGGACTTATTAGAGATAAGGCCAGGGCTCACAGTTGTTGATGGGACCTTGGGGATGGGTGGACATTCAGCTTTGATCGCTGAAAAACTAGCTTCTCAAGGGCATTTAATAGGAATTGATAAAGATCATTCATCTTTAACGGAAGCTAAGAGACGTCTGGGAACCTTTGATGTACGGATTGATTTGTTGCAGGGCTCATTCCATGATGTCAGTCGTCTCTTAGCTGAAGTTAAAATTAAGTTAGTTGATCGAGTTTTGTTAGATTTAGGAATTTCTAGTTTTCAATTAGATCAGCCAGAGCGTGGGTTTAGCTTTCTTCATGATGGGCCGTTAGATATGCGTATGGACCAAACACAAGGTCCATCAGCGGCAGACTTAGTCAATACTTTAAAAGAAGAAGAATTAGCTCGAATTATTTATGAATATGGCGAGGATCGACTTTCGAGGCGTATTGCTAAAGCAATTGTGTGGCGTCGAAGTGAGCAAAAAATTCTTACAACAGCACAATTAGCTAAAGCTGTCTTAAGTGCTATGCCAGCGGGCCATACCCGCAGTCGTATTCATCCAGCAACAAGGACTTTTCAGGCGTTGCGCATTGAAGTCAATGGAGAGTTGGAGGTCTTAAAGCAAGCACTGCGTAATTGGTTTGAAGTGCTAAAGCCACAAGGAAGAATGTGCATTATTTCTTTTCATTCCCTTGAGGACCGTATTGTCAAAAATACATTTAAAGTGTTTGCTCAAGAAGAGCAGGGAAATATTTTAACCAAGAGACCGTTGGAAGCTTCTGAGGAAGAATGTGCTAATAATCCCAGAGCAAGAAGTGCCAAATTAAGGTGTATTGAAAGGATTGCATGAGTTTAAAAGTTTGGGTTAAATTATTATTCTCAGTAACAATAATTGCCCTTATTTATATTCATATGCAAACACAAATCTTCCATTTGGCTTATCAAGGCAAAGATAAAGAAGCACGTATGCATGAATTGAGAGATCGAAACGGAGTTCTGACCCACCAAATCCTTTCGTTAAAATCCTCTAATCATCTAGGGGCTCAGCTTCTAGAGAGAAATGGTCATCTTCAGTTTATGGATAATAACCAGGTCTTGACACTCACAGGACCAGTGGCGAAGAAGAATCAGAAGGCACTCTTTGAAGCCAAAAATAAAAATGAAAATTCAATGTGGAATTTTTTGTCTTTCTTAACTCCCCAGGAAGCCAAAGCTTGGGATCGGGAATAAGGGATAGAGGTAAAATTGTTTCTTAGAAAATATCCTTCTCGTCTAGCAATTATTTTCTTTGTTCTTTTAGCGGGATTCTTGTATTCAATTACCTTTCTGTTTGGAATTCAACTCTTTCATTCCGCCTTTTTAAATAATCTTGCTCAAAAACAGCATGAACATTTGATTAACATTGATCCTAAGCGTGGGACAATTTATGATCGTAATTTAAGGCCAATGGCGATTAATCTGCCAGTCTATTCTGTATTCATCAATGGAAGGACTATCCAACTGCACCACGATAAAGATGATGTTATTTCTCAATTATCTAAGATATTAAATGTTCCTTCCCAAGAAATCTCTGCAAAAGTCAAAAAGAATAAATATTTTTTATGGGTCAAAAGAAAAATTCCTCAAGATACATACTTAAAATTAAAGTCATTAAAATTAACAGGTGTTGGTTTCGTCAAGGAAAGTAAAAGGTATTACCCTAATCAAACTTTGGGGGCTCATTTAATTGGTTTTGCTGGAATGGACAATAATGGTCTAGATGGTTTGGAACGTGACTATGATAAAGATCTAAAAGGTAAGGAAGGTCGCAGCGTTATCCTAAGGGATGCCAAACAACGGGAATTATTATTAGAGAAAAACTATATTGCTCCAGTGGATGGTTTTGATGTGGTTTTAACAATCGATGAGACTATTCAATTTATTGCCGAAAATGCATTAGAGAAAATGTATACGAAATACAATGCTAAAGGCGCTAGTATTATTGTCATGGATCCTACGACGGGTGAAATCTTAGCTTTCGCTAATCGGCCTACTTATAATTTAGAAGAAGCGTCGAAAAGTACTCCTGACCAAAGAATTAATAGGGCTATTGTTTATACATATGAACCGGGATCTGTATTTAAGATCGTTGCAACTGCCGCTGCTTTACAGGAAGGTGTTATTAAAGAAACCGATATGATTAATTGTGAGCATGGCGCTTATCGAGTAGGAAATCATATTCTGCATGACCATGATCCTTTAGGAACAATTACTTTTAAGGAAGTTATTGAACAATCAAGTAATATTGGAACAACTAAGGTTGCCCAACGTTTGGGTCCTCAAAGATTTTATAATTATGCCCATCGATTTCGTTTTGGGATGAAGACGGGAATTGATCTGCCTGGAGAAGCTAAGGGAAATTTGAAACCCGTTCGGTTATGGTCTAAAACATCAATAGGGGCTTTGCCCATTGGACAGGAAGTCACGGTAACTGCCTTGCAATTAGCAGGCGCTATTTCAGCAATTGCAAATAATGGAGTATACATGCGTCCCTTTGTAGTGAAATATATTAAGGATAGCCATGATCAAATTATTCGAGAAACTAAACCACTGATCGTTGATAAGATTATTTCGGAAAAAACTGCTTTACGGGTCAAATCAATCTTAAAAGGAGTTGTTGATAGAGGGACAGGAGTCAAGGCCCAGGTTAAAGGTGTGAGCGTCGCTGGAAAAACGGGAACTGCTCAAAAAGTTGTGGGTGGCACATACTCTCATGGACATTTTTATGCGACATTTATAGGATTTGCACCAGTGGATAAGCCCCGATTAGCTGCTGTTGTCGTGTATGATGAACCACATCCAGCATATTATGGAGGAACTGTAGCAGCTCCAGTTTTTAGTGAAGTTATTGGAAATTCTTTAAAGTATCTTGATGCCAAACAAATGGCAGATGTTAATCCTCAGGATCAAAATTAATGACGCTCAAAGACCTGTTAGATGGTATCTATTTGAAACCTTTATCTATAGTTAATGAAGGAATTGTTATAGATACTATTAGCTGTGACTCGAGAAAAGAGCAATCGCAGGGTTTGTTTGTTGCCCTGAGCGGTTTTAAATCAAATGGAGAAGATTTTATTAGAGATGCAGTTGATCAAGGAGCCGTTGTTATTGCCAAGAAAGGTTCCAACCGTATTCTTTCCAATTATGAAATCCCAGAAAGTGTATGTTTGTTAGACGTTGATGACCCCAAAATGTTTCTCACTCAAATTGCTTTACGTTTCTTTGATAATCCCTCAGGTAAGGTAAGAACAATTGGTGTTACAGGAACCAATGGTAAGACAACGATTACATATTTTTTAGAAAGTATTTTTAATGCCAATAATCAGTCTTCCGCTGTAGTGGGAACCATTAATTACAGAATAGCAGGGCAAATCTTTCCTTCTAAGAACACTACTCCAGGATTCCTAGATAATCAAAGCTTTCTATATCATCTAGCAGGATCTGAAATTCCCTACTGTGTGATGGAAGTGTCGTCTCATGCGCTTGAACAAGGACGTGTTGGGGGTATTGATTTCAAAGGGGCCATCTTTACAAATCTCACCCAAGATCATCTGGACTATCATAAAGATATGGAAAGTTATTTTAAAGCTAAGGCTATTTTATTTGAGAATTTAAATGATCAAGCCTGGGCTGTGATTAATAAGGACGATTCTTATGCAGAGCGTCTCTTGGTAAAATCGAGGGGTAAGGTTTATACTTATGGTATAGATCAGCCAGCAGATATTAGAGCGGTTGATATACGTTCAACCCTGAAAGGTACCAGGATGAATATTGTTTTTCCTGAAGGAAGAATATCAGTCGGCACTAATTTTATAGGAAAACATAATGTTTACAATATTTTAGCTTCTGCTGCAGCCAGTTATTGTGAAGGGATAAATTTAGATGTGATTCAAAAAGGAATAGAAGAATTGTCCTGTGTTCCCGGTAGACTTGAGCGGATAGAAGAGGCTAAAGATTTTTATGTGTTTATTGACTACGCACATACAGAAGACGGGTTAATTAATGTGCTTAAGGCTTTAAGAAATGTAAGTAGAAATAAAATCATTCTTGTTTTTGGTTGTGGCGGAGATCGTGATAAAGGTAAACGGCCTAAGATGGGAAAAGCAGCATGCGAACTATCTGATTATTCTATTGTTACAAGTGATAATCCTCGCAGTGAGGATCCGCTCGATATTATTAAAGAGATCGTTAGTGGATTTACAAAATCAAATTACGAGATCGTTGTTGATCGTAAAGAAGCTATTGCCAAAGCCCTGCATATGGCTCAAAACAATGAAATTGTATTAATTGCAGGCAAAGGCCACGAGGATTATCAAATTCTAAAGAATAAGACAATTCCTTTTAAGGAAATTGAAATTGTGAAAGAGTGTTTGAACCTGACAACAAAATAATGGGGGTGAGTATGTTAGGACGACGAAGTTATTTAAGAGTTAAAGTTAAATCGAGAGTTCACTGGCGTGTAGAAGGTTCACCTTTGTCTGGTGAGGGAATTGTAATCAATTATAGTATTTCTGGAATTAAGTTAGTCTTAGATAAGGTTTTTGAACCACCTCAAGAATGTGTAGTTTTGATCGAACCATTAACAAGTTTTCAATTCACCGGTGTTAAGAAATTTAAAGTAAAGTGGCAGAAGAGAGTCATAGAGAATAATATGGAATGCTTAGAGATTGCCGGAGATTTCATCTGAGAATATAAAGATTTATAAATGTTTAAAATTGAAGAAATTATAAAGGCCACGAATGGCCAGCTCATCCAAGGTCCAGATTCTGGATCTATTCTATCAGTTTGTATTGATTCTCGTCGAGTAACTAAAGATGAAGTCTTTATAGCTATTAAGGGCGATGTTTTTGACGGACATGATTTTTTAGCTGATGTTTTAGCGCGTGGAGTTAAAGTCATTGTTCTTCACAAAATGCTCCTGATTAAAAATCCCAACATCACTGTTATCTTGGTAAAAGATACCGTTTTAGCATTAGGTCATATTGCGCGTTTCCATCGTCTGCGTTTTAAAACACCACTCATCTCCTTGACAGGGTCTGCCGGAAAGACAACGACCAAAGAAATGATTGCTGCTGTCCTAGAGCAAAAGTATCGTGTCTTAAAAAGTGAAGGAACACAGAACAATCATATTGGAGTTCCTTTAACGCTTTTAAAGATCAATAAAACCCATCAGATAGTTGTTATTGAATGTGGCACTAATCAACCAGGTGATATCGCCTGGTTATCAGAGATTACTTGTCCAGACGTGGCAATTTTTACTAATATTGGACATTCTCATTTAGAAAAATTAAAAACTCCTAGCGGCGTGTTAAAAGAGAAATGGAACTTAACTTCTCATATGAATGCTAAGGGAATCATTATTATTAATGAAGATGACCCTTTGTTATGCGCTAAGATCAAAATACACAAGAATTTGCGGATTATGTCCTACGGGGTCAAGAATAAACCACGTTTTAGAGCGACAGATGTTCATATTAAGAATGGACTTTCTTTAGTTTTTAAGATTGATTCAAAAAACTTTGAATTGAATACATGCGCCATTAATAATGTATATAATGCGTTAGCAGCTTATGCGTGTGGAAACATCTTCAAGGTTCCAATACAAAAGATTGTTCAAGCGTTGAAGACATTTCATTTTCCAAAAGGTAGAGGACAGATTGTTAAGCTGGGGGCTGGCTGGTTAATTAATGATTCCTATAATGCCAATCCTACATCAATGTTAAGTGCTATTGAAATGCTGAGGGCTCTTAAAAGTAATGGGAAAAAGATTATGATTGCAGCTGATATGCTTGAGCTTGGGAAAAAGGCCAGAGATTTTCATAGTCAAGCTGGGTTGTATGTGGCCCGTTCGGGTATTGATGCTTTGATTACAGTTGGCGCTCTTTCGCGTCATATGGCAGCTCGGGCACGTAAGACCAATAGAAATATGTCTGTGTTTGCTTGTGCAGATATTGAGTCTGCACAGAAGAATTTGGCGAAAATATTAACCAATGGAGACAGTGTTTTAGTCAAAGGTTCTCGACGGATGGCAATGGAAAGAGTTGTGGATTTCATGCTTCAGTCACCTAACACCTCGCACCAATAAAACCAAGGCAAACAATGTTTTATTTTCTTTCCGATTTCTCTTATCAATGGCCAGTTTTAAACATCTTTCGGTATATCACTTTTCGTGCTGGTATGGCTGCATTCACTGCTTTTATTCTGTGCGTTATTTTGGGACCTATTTTTATCAGGATTTTTAAAGAAAATCGAATTAAAGAGATAGCAAAGCGTCATGATGCTCCAGGGCTTGATCAGTTTCAAGTCAAGAAAGAAGGTACTCCAACAATGGGAGGGGTCTTTATTATAGGAAGCATTTTACTTTCGGTATTACTATGGGGAAATTTAACCAATTCATTTTTGATGATGACATTCTTTATTTGTTTTTGTTTGGCAATTTTGGGTGGTGCCGATGATTACATTAAACTCAAAGGAATAGGAAAGCATCGTGGCATTAGAGCTAGAACAAAGTCCCTTTGGCAAATTCTGTTGGCCCTGTTGGTAGGCTTTTTTGCTTATATGCATCCTGATATTACGACGTACTTGGACGTTCCTTTTTTTAAAGATTTGGTGATTGATCTAGGTGCTTTTTTTGTTTTTTGGGTCATTCTTGTTGTTGTGGGAGCCTCCAATGCGGTTAATTTGACAGATGGGCTCGATGGTTTAGCCATTGGCTGCGTTCTTATGGTGGCTTTTACTTTAGGCATTCTAAGTTATATCACTGGAAACACGACGATGAGTGAGTATCTTTTTGTCCCCTACGTCTCAGGATCAGGAGAGCTTGCTGTATTTTGTGCAGCGATGGTTGGAGCAAGTTTAGGGTTTCTTTGGTTTAACTGTCATCCAGCGAGTGTTTTTATGGGGGATGTAGGATCATTAGCTCTAGGGGGAAGTTTGGGGATGATTGCTATTCTTATCAAAAAAGAGTTATGGCTGGTTGTTCTTGGAGGGGTTTTTGTTGTTGAAGCAACATCGGTTATTTTACAGGTATTTTCTTTTAAATTGACGGGTAAGAGGATTTTTAAAATGTCCCCCTTTCATCATCATTTACAACTTTCCGGTTGGAATGAAAATAAAATCATTGTCCGCTTTTGGATTATCGCCATTATTTTGGCAATGTTGACGTTAACAACTCTAAAAATTAGATAGTCATGTTTGATATAAAAGATAAGAAAGTAACCATTCTTGGTGCTGCTCGTAGTGGCTTAGCTGCCGCAGATTTAGTCATACGTTTAGGCGGCCTAGCAAAGATCTCAGATTCCAAGCCTTCCGAACATAACCTCCGGAACCTCGTAGGTTCCGAATGGGGAGGGCATACTCAAGAGTTTATTCAAGACAGCGATTATGTCGTTGTGAGTCCAGGGGTTAGAATTGATAGCCAGGCTGTGAGATGGGCGAAGGAAAAAAGAATTGAGGTGATAGGTGAGGTCGAACTTGCTTTCAGAGTGTGCCCTTGTCCTATTGTGGCGATTACAGGAAGTAATGGAAAAACAACGACAACGACTTTGATTGCAGAAATTTTAAAAGCTGCAGGAAAAAAGGTGTTTCTTGTAGGAAATATAGGAAAACCATTTTCAAGTGAGGTTCTGAATTTAAAAGAAACAGACATTGTGGTTTTAGAAATCAGTTCATTTCAATTAGAGTCAACATTAACATTTAAACCTCACGTAGCTGTCTGGCTTAATTTCAGTCAAAATCATTTAGATCGTCATAAAGATTTAGAAGAATATTTCGATGCAAAGAAGATGATTTTTAAGAACCAAGATGCCAATGATTTTGCTATTCTTAATGATGCGCAGACAGAATTTAAGAATTTAGCGAGGAGTCTAAAATCAAAAGTCCTGTTTTTTAATCGACCAGGAGAGTCGCCTGGTATCACAAATCCTAATTATTTAGCAGCAATGTGTGCTGCTAAAGCATTAGGCGTAGCTGATGAGATTTCTCAGAAGGTATTTAGAGAATTTAAGGGTGTTGAGCATCGTTTAGAATTTGTTCGGTCACTAGGAGGTGTTGATTATATCAACGATTCTAAATCAACAACTGCAGAGGCTGGTCGATGGGCACTTGAGCGTCTGGAGAAGCCTGGAATTTTGATTTGTGGTGGATCAGATAAACACATTGATTATAAAGATTTAAAACCATTGGTGGCTCAAAAAATAAAATATATGATTGCAATTGGACAGATAAGCCAACAAATCAAACAAACTTTTCAAGATGTTGTTGGTCTAGAGGTATCAGATACATTGGCGAGCGCAGTTGAAACTGCTCAAAAGAAAGCCGCATCGGGGGATTGTGTGATACTTTCTCCTATGACAGCTAGTTTTGATATGTTTAAAGATTATGAAGATAGAGGAAGAACTTTCAAAGAAATCGTAGGACACCTTAAATGAAAGAAACTAGAGTTCAATTAACTGTGATTGTTTTGGCGCTAATCTGCATCGGTATAGTCATGATTTTTTCTGCCAGTTGTGTCAATGCTCAGGAAAGTTTTCATGACAGTTATTATTATCTCAAGAGACATGTTCTTTTTTTAGTTTTGGGTTTGATTGCATGTTTTGGGGTGATGAGTATTGATTATCGTATCATTCAACCCAAAGCTAGATTAATTCTTGGAATTAGTCTTTTTCTTTTGGTTTTAGTTTTGATTCCGCATCTAGGTAAAGAGAGTTATGGTGCTCGTCGTTGGTTTAAGCTCGGCATGTTCCATTTTCAACCTTCAGAGTTTGCTAAGTTAGCCGTTATTATTTACACAGCGGATTTCTTAAGTCGTAAACAGGAATTCATTCGTGATTTCAAGAAAGGATTTTTGCCGCCAATCTTAGTCATGGGGGTAGCTTGTCTGCTTACGGTGAAACAGCCTGATTTAGGTACAACCCTTGAAATGGCTGTTGTTGTGATTGGTCTTATGTTTATAGCAGGAGCTAGAATGATACATTTATTATCATTGGTGGGTGCGGCGATTCCTGTTCTAGTTTATTTGGTTGTAAAGGAACCTTATCGTATGGCTCGGATTGTTGCATTTCTTGACCCCTGGCAAGATGCTCAGGGCATTGGTTTTCAATTGACTCAGTCTCAGATTGCTTTGGGTTCAGGAGGGGTTTTTGGAGTTGGCTTAGGCCATAGTCAACAAAAACTATTTTATCTCCCCGCTGCCCACACCGATTTTATCCTTTCGATTATTGGGGAGGAAATGGGTTTAATTGGGACTGTTGCTATTATAATTTTATTTGTGCTATTTGTCTGGATGGGAATACGTTTGATTCGTCAAACCCATGAGTCATTTGGGTATTTCTTAAGTATTGGAATTATTCTGATGCTTGGTCTTCAAGCTATGGTGAATGTAGGAGTGAGTATAGGAGCTTTTCCAACCAAAGGATTGCCGCTGCCATTTATTAGTTATGGCGGTTCTGCTTTAATTTTTCATTTGATATGTATTGGTCTGATTCTAAACGTTTCCAAAACACAAGATCAAAAGTTTTAAGGAAAACATGAAAATTATTGTCTCCACCGGTGGGTCAGGGGGTCATATATTTCCGGGGTTAAAGACTGCTCAGGTGTTAAGAGCCAAAGGTCATGAAGTGACTTTTGTTGGGTCTTTGGGATTAGGTTATGAGAATATTAAAACTCAAGGATTTAAGGCGATTAATATCCATGCTCAAGGATTAACCAATAAATCTTTAAAAGGATTTTTGAACTTTGGGTTAATTATGATGAAAGCCCTGAGTGAGGCGAGGAATGTCTTACTGGAAGAGAAGCCTGATAAAGTTATTGGATTTGGAGGCTATGGATCTTTTGCTGTCGTTGTTGCTGCATCAATATTAAGAATTCCTGTAATGATTCATGAACAAAATGTTGTACCTGGCAAGGCCAACCGTCTATTATCTAAGTTTGTTAAAAAGTTAGCCATTAGTTTCCAAGAAACGAGCAAATATTTTGATCCTAAGAAGACTATTTGGACTGGTTGTCCCTGTCAAAATAACTCTTCTACTAAGACTAAAGAAGCCTTGTTTCAACAGTTCTCTTTGGAGCCACATAAGAGAACGATACTAGTCTTGGGAGGAAGTCAGGGAAGCCAGAAGATTAATGAGATTTTCTTCAATATGATGTGTTCTTTAGGGATAAATGATTCCATTCAAGCGATCCATATGACGGGAAAGAAAGATTTTCCTGTTTATGAGTTTACTTATAAACAAAAAGGTATTCCTGTCAAAGTTCTTGAGTTTATTAGTCCTATTGAAGAAGCCTATGCTATTGCTGATCTTGTGATTGCAAGGGCGGGTGCTGTCACAGTCTCAGAGTTAGGATTCTTTTTAATTCCATCCATTCTTATTCCTTACCCATTAGCTGATGGACATCAAAAATACAATGCGGAAGTTCTCGCGAGCTGTGGGCTCTCCAAAGTAATTGAACAAAAAGATTTGAGCGTGGATGTGTTAAGAAAAGAAATTGAGTCTATATTATTGCAATCAAAAGCAACAAAGAATAGTCAAGTCAAAGAGAGATTTAAAGACAACTCTGCTTTGGAATTAGCTATAGCCGTGGAGAATTTGTGAGAAATTTAATTTATATTTCAATTTTTTTAACTTTACTCATTGGGATATCTTCTATTTGCCAAGCCAAAGATTGGCAGACCATGAAGAATAAACATTTCATTGCCTATTACAGAAATGAAGTTCCTGAATCTTTTGTCGATACCGTTTTAGACTCAGCTGAAGATGATTATAGATCTGTTGTAGAAACCCTGGGAATTTCTTATTATCAAAGCTGGTCATTTGAAAAACCAGTTTCTATTTATATTTATCGAGATGAAGAAGACTATGTTAAAAAAGGTGGCCAAGCAGGGTGGTCTCATGGAACAGCTTTGATTGCGACTAAAACCATTAACACTTATCCTTCCGATCAAGGGTTCTTTGATTCTCTGTTGCCGCATGAATTAGGACATATTGTTCTTCATGAATTTATTGGAACCGAGGCAAGAGTACCTTTATGGATGGAGGAGGGGGTTGCTATGTTTCAGGAAAAAGCAAAAAGAATTGGTGCTAATAAAATAGTGCGCGATGCCTTAGCAAATGGTCAATTTATTGCTTTAACACAACTAACAGATATGCGATTATATAGCAACTCAGATAGGCAAACAGTTGAGTTATTTTATGCTGAGTCTGCCAGTATCGTTAATTTTATGATTACCGAACTTGGTAAAGGGCGTTTTTTTAGATTATGTGAGCAGATCAAAGAATCAAAACCTTTTCTCGATGCTCTATCTGATGTTTATCCCAATATTCAAACATTGGATGCTCTAAATAAAAAATGGGTTAATTATTTGAAAGATAATTCATGAAAAAAAGTCATTATCATTTTATTGGAATCGGTGGAGTCGGTATGGGTGCAGTTGCTTCCTTACTTTTAGCGAAAGGACATAAGGTGAGTGGTTCTGATCTAAAAGAAAGTGAATTGACCCAGCAGCTTAAGAAAAATGGAGCTCTTATCACGATTGGACATAGTGCAAGTAATATTCAAAGTCCTGATTTTATTGTTTATTCTTCCGCCATTAGAATTACTAATCCTGAAATGATTGAATCTGTTAGTCGACAACTCCCTCTTCTTAAAAGAGCAGAAGTATTGGCTCAATTAGTCAATGAAGAGACAGGTATAACAGTGGCAGGTGCTCATGGAAAGACGACGACGACATCTATGATTTCCTGTCTTTTGGTCAATGCAGAATTAAAACCTACAACAGCTGTGGGGGGCATTATTAATGGAAACACTTATAATGCCCATTTGGGTGAAGGTACTTATTTTGTAGCGGAAGTGGATGAGAGTGATGGAACATTTTTATATTTTCGTCCGATGTATTCCATTATCACTAATATTGATTTTGAGCACGTCGATTTTTATAAAGATTGGAATGGGATCACAGAAGCTTATCGCAAATTTATTGACTTAACTAATGATAAAGGCTGTGTGATAGTCTGTGGAGAGGACGAGAAACTAAGAAGTTTAGTTAAGGCTTCTAAGAAAAGAACTATGTTTTATGGATTAGATGATTCTTGCGATGTGTGGGCAAAGAATATATCAACAGATGGCTTTAATTCAAAGTTTGAAGTTTATACCAAGTTTGGGAAATTAGCGGACTTTGAACTCATTGTCCCTGGACATCATAACATTTTGAATGCCTTAGCCAGCATTACACTCGGTTTACAGATTGGAATTGCTGTGGAGGTGATGCAGAAAACTTTAAAAGAATTTGGAGGAGTTAAACGTCGTTTTCAATTAAAGGGTAAGGTAGATGATGTTATGGTTGTTGATGACTATGGTCATCATCCTACCGAAATCATTGCTACAATTAATGCGGCAAAACTGTTTAATAAAAAAAGAATTGTGACTGTTTTTCAACCTCACCGGTATTCTAGAACAAAGTTCTTGCTTAACGAATTTGTCGAAAGTCTTAAATTAACAGATCAACTCATTATTACTGATATTTATGCTGCTAGCGAAAAGCCTTCTGAAGGGGTAGATATTAAAAAATTGCTTGAACCATTACAAAAGTTGTTAGGAGATCGTGTGGTTTATCTTAAGAAAGAAAAAATTTTGACTCATTTGAATGGTTTTGTGCAAAGTGGGGATTTGGTTTTATTTTTGGGAGCAGGGGATATTAATCATTTTTCTGATGAACTCGTCCATATGCTTTCTCAAAGAAAGGTTATGGTATGAGTACTTCGCGTTTTGGTAATATTGGTGTATTGATGGGGGGGTATTCTTCAGAAAGAGAAATTTCTTTGCGATCGGGAAATGCAGTGTATGAAGCATTAGCAACTGCAGGCTATGCGGTCAAACCTATTGATATTCAAACCAATGATCATCCTAAGATTATTGAAATGATTAAATCTTCAGGAATCAATGTTGCGTTTATTGCTTTACATGGACGTTTAGGTGAAGATGGACAAATCCAAACGATTTTAGATGAGCTAGACATTCCTTACACAGGTTGTGGTCCTGCAGCTAGTCAGAAAGCTTTTAACAAAATTACCGCTCAAAGTGCATTTAAGAACGCGGGTCTTTCTGTTCCAGAGAATTTTTTCATTACAAATGGCTCACTTGTGCATTTTAAAGAGGTCTTTGCGGTTCTAAAAAAATTGCCTTTCGTTGTAAAAGCGGCCTGTGAAGGTTCCAGTATTGGTATCAGTATGGTTCGTCATCCTTCTGCCTGGGAAGGGGTACTGCGAGATGCATTGTCTTATGGTCCGTATGTAATTGTTGAGAAATATATTAAAGGTCGAGAGGTTACTGCGGGTATTTTTGATGGAGAAGCTTTGCCTTTAGTCGAGGTTATTAATCGAAATCTTTTATTTGATTATAATTCAAAGTATCAAAAAGGATTAACAGAATATGTGGTGCCCGCAGCTTTTCCGGAAGCATTGACTAAAAAGATTCAAGAAATGGCACTTGTTGCATATAAGACTTTAGGATGTGAAGGGTTTGCCAGAATTGATATTCGTATAGATGCTCAGGAACAACCATATATATTAGAAATAAATACGATTCCTGGATTTACAGCAACAAGTCTTTTTCCAAAGGCCGCTTTAAAAGCGGGTTATAGCTTTTTAGAGGTATGTGAAAAATTGTTAGATCTCGCTTATGGCAAAAAAGTCCAACATTAATATTCCAGCTATTGCAGTCATTCGTTTGATTGTTTTTCTTTTAATAGCTGTAATTCTCTTCTGGCTTTATACTCGAACATTTGATTTTCTTTCAAATTCACAAATGTTTAAGATTAAAGACGTTCTAATTGATCAATCAATTGGCTTTATTGATTTCAAGCTTTTAACTGGATTGAAAGGGCAGAATATTTTCAATGCAGATTTAAAAAAAATTCACCAGCGCATATCTTCACAGTATCCCCAAATTTCCCAATTAAGAGTTACCAGGCAAATGCCTGATACGATTAAAATTTTGGCTAAGAAAAGAGATGTCCTTTTACAACTTCAGGCTGCTCACAATAAATATTTAATTGTCGATACAGAAGGTGTGACAATGTTTTATACATCAGCTCCCTTAGCCTACCCCATGGTTAAAGGAGTTCCTCTTCAAAGGTATAAAATTATTTTAGGAACAGCTACCTCAATCAAAGAGTTAAATCTAACGATTGATCTTTTGAAGCAATTAAGACTACATCCCCATACAAGTCGTCTTAAAGTGAT
Organism: Candidatus Omnitrophota bacterium; assembly: GCA_044225175.1. GTDB lineage: Bacteria > Omnitrophota > Gorgyraeia > Zapsychrales > Fredricksoniimonadaceae > JACQCF01. The sequence continues at coordinate 770,875 of JBGAJA010000002.1, forward strand.
GGGTATAGAAGCCTCTAACGTATCCAAAATAGAATTAACTGTAATGCCTAATATTCAAATTATTATTGATCAAGAGGACCTTGTACAGAAAGTAGAGATGTTAGAGATTCTTTTGCAAAATGGTAAGATTAATTGGAAGAATGTGAAATATGTGGATATTCGTTTTAAAGAACCTATTATTAACGAAACTATCCCTCAAGATGAAAAATAAAGGGTCTGCTTATGTTGAGAAATATTAAACACAGTAAACATTTTTTAGGTCTTGATCTCGGTTCTCATAGTATTAAAGCAGCACTCGTTAAAGCACAAGATGATAAGAATTTAGAATTATTAAGTGTCTTTGAATCCCCATCCATAGGTCTTAGAGAAGCTTCTGTTAACGATCTCTCTGAGCTTTCCCAAACTATTCGACGTGTGGTCGATGGTGTTTGTGAAAGGTCTGCTATTAAACCTCAAGCGTTAAGATTGGGGATAAGTGCAGATCTATTATCGGTACGTCGATCTTCAGCCATTGTCCCTTTGGTTGATGCAGGAACTAAGGTAGTTGCTCCCTCAGATATAAGAAAAGTCAATCATCAGGCCCGTCTTTTGGGGGTTGCGATTGATGAAGAGATTGTCCATGACTTCGAGCAGTATTATAAAGTAGATGATGCTAATGTAGCTTTGAATCCTATGGGACTCTATGGCCGTAAAGTTGAATCTAATCTTTTGCTTTTAACAGCTAATTCAGCCCGCCTACGAAATATGACAAAGGCTGTTCATCAAGCAGGTTTGGATGTGCAAAGAGTTTCTCTTTCAAGCTATGCGGCCAGTCAGGTTGCTATGGATGAAAATTTAAAGAAAGATGGCTGCGCCTTGATTGATATAGGGGCTCATATGACGACCGTATTGTTTTTTAAGAATGGCATTGTGGCGGATGCTCAATTTATTCGTTGGGGAGGAAACTTTATTACTCAAAGTATTTCAGATCGTTTGAGTCTAACTCTAGAGCTAGCAGAAGAGATCAAGAAAACTCATGCGGTGGCCACTAAATTAACAACCACAGAGATTACTGGCGATATTTTAGTGAAAAGAGATAAAGGCTATGTGCCAATTCGACGACAAACAGTCTGTGAAGCTGTTGAGTGGGAAGTCGAGAATTTGATGACCCATTTAGAAACTGTTTTAAAAGGCAGTGGATTCTTTCATCAATTAAATCGAGGAGCTGTAGTTGTAGGCGGTACAGCTCTTTTGCCTGGGCTTATTGAGCGAATTGAACAAATGACTAATTTAAATGTGAGTTTGGGAATCGCAACAAAGGGCTTACAGAATCCATCCATTTTTGCAGGAGCGATTGGTTTAGCACAGATGAATTATACTCAAAAGAAAATAGAAGAAGTGAATCTAAACACCACCAAAAGTTGGGTGAAGAAAGCATTTACAAAGTTTGAAGAAGTATGTCAGGAGTACTTTTAATGGTCTTTAGGTTTTTGATCATTGCGTCGATGGCTTAAATTGAAATCAATGTTCTTAAGCACACTGCGAAGTTTTAAAATGCTGCTAAAAATATATAGAATCCAAAATGAATTAAAAAGTAGAAGAATCACAATTAAAAGAGTATTGACTGTTTGAGCCATTAATAGTTTTTCAAGGATAGTGCTTTTTTGAGCATCAATACTTACATCAATGATTTTAAGCGAATTTGCAAATGTAGCTACAAAGATAATAACGAGGATGAATTCAAAAAATAAAAGGTAGAAGTGGCGGACAATCCATTGTGCAGAGCGATTGTCCCATTGGCGAATCTTATTCATAAAGTCTTGATAGCTCATTTGAGTTCCTTTTTAAGTATTCTAATGAGCTTTTATATTGCAGCAATAGAAAAATTAAGAACTATGTATATTAAATCCATAATTTATATTTTTTTAGCAGGGACCTTATTTTCTGGCTGTATGAAACCTCCTTCTAGTACAGGTAGTTTAGGTTTTGCAGATACAAGACGAATCGTTATTGTTGGAGAAAATGTAAATTCTGATATTGCTGGCTATTATCAAAAGAAATATGACGCACTGGTTTGGTTTACTCCTTTTCAAGGAAGAATTGCTTATAAAGCCCATAATCTTTTGCAAAGCGGTATTGGGCCTAGCGTAGGAATGCGTAGCCTCATAAGAGAATTAAAAAGTATCAATTATTCGATTGGACAATGGCAGATCTTTGTTCCCGGAATTGCAGAGAACTATTTTCTAGCGACTTTAAAAAGTATGGAGGATCATAGTTTATCTAAGGCGAGGGGGATGGTTGTTTTGATTGATTCTAAGGGCAATAAAGATATAGAGATTTACTTAAAACGTGTAACAGATGGCAGTTTCTTTGTAAATTACGAATTTGGTAAAGATGTTAATGTGTCTGAAGATTCGGGGAATGAAAAAAGCGCGCCTGAGAGGGATCGAACCTCTAACCCTTAGTTCCGAAGACTAATGCTCTATCCAATTGAGCTACAGGCGCATAAGAAGGGTATAATCTAGCACGTCCTTATCATCCCTTAAAGGAAAAATTTTGGCATTACTGTAATAGTGTTGAAAGGATTAAATGATAAATTCATACGGAGCGAGGGATCATCGCAATGAACAGCGTAAAGATCCGCGAGTTGTATCGGAGTTGCCTGCTAGTATAAGTGTGGGATCGCAACTCACAGTGCAGGGGGTCCTCAAAGATCTTTCCTTAAAAAGCGCCTTTATCAAGATTAAGAATAATATCTTTCTTAAATCCAGCGATGAAATTGGTTTTACTATTCAGTGCTCAGAGAATGTTAATGATGTCATCCAAGGTTTGGCTCGCGTTTCGCGCGTTGCTGTAGGAGAAGGCCTTGTGATTTATTTTATTAAGATGGATGAGGCTTCTCTTGTCCGTCTCAAGAAGCATCTTCAAAAATCAGGTGCGTAAGCAGTTTGACTTATTAGAAAAATTTGTTATAGTTCTGCCAAATGCAAACACAAGAAACACTTCATAATACCCCTTTAGTTGATGAACATATTGCACTCGGGGCCAAAATGGTTGGTTTTGGAGGGTGGAACATGCCATTGCAATATGAAGGCATTATCGCTGAGTGGGACCATAATCGAAAAACGTGTTCGTTATTTGATTGTTCTCATATGGGTGAATTTCTTGTTATTGGGGATGCAAAAGAGTCTGGACTAGAAAATATTGTTACGCAACGTTTGAGTGATATGCCTCTTAAAACATGCCGCTATGGGGCTATGTTAAATGCTCAAGGTGGGGTGATTGATGATTTGATTGTATATCGCAAAGATACCCAAGAATGGATGATTGTAGTGAATGCCTCTAATATAGAGAAGAATGTATCTCATTTCAAAGTCCATTTGACATCCAAAGCAGTATTCAAAGATATTTCATTTCAAACAGCCAAGCTTGATCTTCAAGGGCCACGCTCACGTGAGATTTTAAAAGATTTTGTGCCAGAGATTTCTAAATTAGAGTATTACACTTTCGATGAATTTGTATTATTAGGAGAAAAGTGTTTGATTAGTCGCACAGGTTATACCGGCGAGTTGGGCTATGAAATTTATTACCCTTGGGAAAAATCAAAAGAATTGTGGCGCGCAATTTTAAAAAATGATACAGTCAAACCCACTGGCTTAGGAGTTCGCGATGTTTTGCGAATTGAGATGTGTTACAGCCTCTACGGGCATGAATTAGAAGAACATATTTCACCTTTGCAGGCAGGATTAAATAAGTTTACTGATTTTGAGAAAGATTTTATTGGTAAAGAGGCGCTTTTAAAAGAAAAAGCAAATGGCGTTACAAAAACAATCGGATGCATATCCTCCGAATCCCGACGAAGCCCTCGCCAAGGACACAAAATTTTTGATGCAAATAAGAATGTGATCGGGGAAGTGACCAGTGGGACATTTTCACCAGGACTACAGTTGGGAATAGGTTTAGGATTTCTTGATATTGCAAATAATGTGGTAGGAAATAAAGTCTCCTTCGGGGATGATAAAATTCAATCACCTGCAACTATTATCAAAAGACCTTTTTATAAAAACGGAACTTTAAAGCACTAAAAGGAAAACGTTATGGAAATCATTGATCATTATCTTTACACGAAAGAACATGAATGGATCAGTATCGAAGATAATATCGGGACAATCGGTATTACTGATTATGCGCAGAATGCTCTAGGAGATATTACCTACGTGGAATTGCCTCAAGAAGATCAAGAAGTCGATCAGTTCGAACAATTTGTTTCTCTTGAATCAGTTAAGGCTGCATCCGATATTTTTTCTCCAATGTCAGGTCGCGTTATTGAAATTAATGAAAAGCTCGAAGAGAATCCCGGTTTAATTAATAAAAGTTGTTTTGATAAAGGATGGATTGCAAAGATTGAAATCAAAGATATGGAAGAATCTTCCAATTTGATGTCCGCTGATGATTATCGCGCTTATCTAGAATCCCTCGAATAAAGAATTTAGGAACACCAGTGAATCCGTATATCACTAATACTGACTCTGAAGTCAAAGAGATGCTCAAAACAATTGGCGTTAAGTCAATTGATGAGCTTTTTGCTGATATTAAACCAGAGAATCGTCCCAAATCCTTCAATCTTCCAGAAGGTAAATCTGAATTTGAAGTTCTAAGCACATTAACTAAGTTATCTTTAAAGAACAATGTCTATCTAACGCCTTTTATTGGTGGTGGGTATTATGATCATTATGTTCCCACTGCTGTGGGCTCTCTTATTTCTCGAGGAGAATTCTATACAGCCTACACCCCTTATCAGCCAGAATGCGCTCAAGGAACCTTACAGGCGCTTTTTGAATATCAAAGTCATATGTGTGCCTTGACAGGTATGGAAATATCCAATGCCTCATTGTACGACGGAGGAACAGCTCTTTATGAGGCTATGATGATGGCGATCCGTATCACAGGTCGTGATAAAGTGATCATGGATGGCGGTGTGAGTCCTATTTATCGAAAGATTTTAAAAACATATACACATCATTTGCATTTTCAATTCGAAGAAACGCCTGTTGTTCATGGGCAAAGTTCTCGGGTTGAAATTGAAAAACTATTAGACCAAAAAACGGCTGTATTGATACTACAAAATCCAAATTTCTTTGGAGCCATTGATGACTTTACCGACATTATTGAGAAAGCTCATGCCAAGGGAATTTTGGTTATTGTGAGTGTTTACCCTATTTCTTTAGGTCTTCTTAAGACTCCTGCTGATATGGGAGCGGATATTGTCACAGGTGAAGGTCAGTCTTTAGGTTTATCTTTGAACTTTGGTGGTCCTTATTTGGGTTTTATGTGTACCAAAAAACAGTATGTACGCAAAATGCCAGGGCGTATCGTTGGTCAAACAGTTGATTCGAATGGTAAGAGATGTTTTGTCAATACACTTCAAGCTCGAGAGCAACATATTCGCCGAGAGAAAGCTACTTCCAATATTTGTACGAATGTATCTTTGTGTGCCACCCAGGCTGCAATTTTTATGTCAATGATTGGCCGCGATGGTTTAAAAGAAATGGCTCAGCTTAATTTGGATAAGGCTGAATATGCTAAACAATGCTTAGAGAAAATCAAAGGTGTAGAAGTCAAGCGTTCATCTCCAACATTTAATGAATTTACTGTACTGTTACCTAAAGATGCTTCTGATGTGGTTGGTAAAATGATTGAAAAAGGTTTTGCTGCAGGGTTTCCTTTGGGACGATATTATCCAGGTATGGAAAAATACTTGCTGGTTGCTGTCACAGAAAAACGTACTAAGCAAGAAATTGATAACTACGCAAAAGCATTACAGGAAGTACTATGGAGTTAATCTTCGAAAAATCAGTAGAGGGACGTCGGGGATTTCGTTTTGGAAAATCCGATGTGCCTGTGTCTGTTAAAACGCCTCAAAAGTATGCGCGTAAGACAGATGCGCCGCTTTCTCAAGTCTCTGAGTTAGACGTTGTCCGTCACTATACTTTGTTATCCCAGCGTAATTTCTCAATTGATACCCATTTTTATCCTTTGGGGTCATGTACTATGAAGTACAATCCTAAGTTTACTGAAGCTATCGCTCGTTTAGCTGGTTTTGCAGATTTGCATCCTTTATTGCCTCAATTATCCGGTGGAGAAAAGTTAACACAAGGCGCTTTAGAGGTGCTTTTCGAGATTGAGCGCTGGATGTGTGAGATGACAGGGTTTACAGCGTTTACTCTTCAACCATTGGCTGGTGCTCACGGAGAATTGACAGGAATTATGCTGATGGCTGCCTATCACAAGGCTAAAGGCAATACTAAGAAGAAATACGTCATTATTCCTGATTCTGCTCATGGAACTAATCCTGCTAGCGCAGCGGTGGCTGGATATGAGACCATTTCTATTCCATCCAATAAGAATGGTGGAATGGATATTGAAGCTCTCAAAAAAGCAATTAATGATGAAGTAGCTGGGTTGATGATGACTGTTCCATCCACCTATGGTGTTTTTGAGTCTGATGTTCAAGAGATAGCTAAGTTAATTCATTCAGTTGATGGTATTATGTATTATGATGGGGCGAATCTTAATGCAGTTCTGGGGCGCTGTCGGCCTGGAGATTTAGGGTTCGATGTCATGCATATTAATACTCATAAAACCTTCACAACGCCTCACGGCGGTGGCGGTCCAGGTGCTGGTCCTGTTGGGGTGAATGCGAAGCTCGAGAAATTTTTGCCTGTATCACGCGTGGTTAAGAAAGCTGATGGAGGCTTTTCTTTGAGCTATGATTTTCCAGAATCAATCGGTTACGTGGCTTCATTTTATGGAAACTTTGCATTATTGCTGCGTGCGTATGCTTATATGATGATGTTGGGTAAAGAGGGGTTAAAGCAGACAACCGATCATGCGGTTTTAAACGCTAATTACATCATGATGAGGCTTAAAGATCATTATAAACTCTGTTTTGACCGCTTATGTATGCATGAAAGTGTTTTTTCAGCTACTTTGCAAGCTCAAAGGGGTGTTCATGCCATCGATATTGCTAAATTTTTGATTGATCAAAAGATTCATCCTCCGACGGTGTACTTCCCAATTAGTGTGCCTGAGGCAATTATGATTGAGCCAACTGAAACAGAATCCAAGCAAACCATGGATTTCTTTATCGATAAAATGATTGAAGCAGATGAAATGTCTAAAACCAATCCTTCAGTTTTTCATGATTTTCCTAAAACCATGCCTATCACAAGGCCTGATGAGGTGAAGGCTGCTAGGGATGTAAAAACTAGCTTTTTCTTACCCGATGCAGCTTAAAGATCTCTCTTTTAAGTCCCCTCAAGAAAATATTCTTTACGATGAACTTCTTTTGCAGTTAGCTGATAAGCAAAATGAAGGAGAAGTGCTACGTTTCTGGGAGTCTCCTCAAATTTTTGTTGTACTAGGGCTTATAGGTAAGGAAAAGGAGGATATTTTCCTAGATCAAGCTAAAACTGATCAAATTCCTGTTTTAAGAAGAACTTCAGGGGGTGGAACAGTGCTTCAAGGGCCAGGATCATTGAACTATACCTTGGTTTTGGATAAAAATCGTCATTCAGACTTAGCTGATCTTCGTAAGTCTTACAGTTGGATAAGCGCAAAAGTCATTGAATCCCTTAGGGTTTGCGGTGTTGAGGCTGTTTTTAAGCCGATTTCTGACATAGCTTTACCTAAGTCTGAGAAAAAGTTTTCTGGAAACGCCCAACACAGGGGCAAAAATCATATTTTGCATCATGGAACGATCCTTTATAACTTTAATTTGACTCTAATCAGTCGCTATTTAAGAATGCCTAAAGATATTCCTGATTACCGCCTCAATCGTCCACACAGTGACTTTGTTACCAATATCAAGATAGAACCTAAGCAATTTAAAGAGGCTTTAGGAGCTATTTTTGATGTAAAAGTCACCTCAAACTCCCAAAACCTTACATCACAAGAGGTTTTAGCGTTGCAAGAACTGCTTCAAAAGCGTTCGGTTATTGTGGATTTCTAAAAAAGTAAGTGAATATTTAAATAGTTATGATAATATTTCTCCATGTTATTGAGAAATGTATCCCTTATTATATCTATTTCTATATTATTTATGGTTCCTTCCGTAGAAGCCTCAGCAAAACAAAAACCTTCCAAAGATTACAAAGAATACGCTGCTTTTTTTGAAAAAGTTTATAAAACATTTGAGGATAACTATTACCTTGAACCTGATCGTAAAATTTTTGATGATTTTTTGGTTAAATTTAAAACCAAGATTTATGCTCAGTTAAGTGGTGAAGGTAAAAGTGATGATTATGTTAAATGGCGAAGTGCTTGGTATTTAGTAGATTCTCTGAAGTCCAAAGAAGATCGATTTTCCCAATTTTATCCTCCAAAACCTGCTGAAAAGTTCCAAAAGGAGGCTTTAGGGCAGAATGTAGATTTAGGGATTGAAGGTAATAAGTCTGATGTTGGGTTCATTGTGACTCGTATGGAACCACGCTCAGATGCTTATGAAAAGGGTTTAAGAGAAAATGATTTGTTAACGGCTATTGATGGATTAGATCTTAAAAAACTTACTCAAGAAGATATTGTGAAGAAGCTGACTCCTTTGGTTAATACTAAGGTTAAGTTAACATACCTAGAGCATGATACAAAGGCTGCTAAAGCCATTGACGTTGTAAGTAAGGAGTATTTTAAACAGGAAGTGTTTTTAAGGCCTGTAGATGTTCCCGGAGTTTTTGCATTAGAAATTGTGCATTTTAATCGAACAACTGCAGAAGATTTGTTTCGTTATTTGCAATTTATTGAGCAGCAGAATCCTAGAGGTTTGGTCATCGACCTTAGAGGAAACCCCGGTGGTCCGCCACTAGCAGCCCGTGAAATAGCTTCCATGTTTTTAAAAGGTGGTGATGAGCTTGTTTATTTTCAAAAAAGGGGTCAACCTCGTGCGGATTTAGATATTCCTTCAATTCCAGCGCAATATCAATATAAAGGTCCCATTGTAATTCTAGTGAATCAAGACAGCGGTAGTTGTTCTGAGCTTTTTGCGGGAATTATGCAATATTATAAGCGGGCAGTTATTTTTGGGACAAATACAGCAGGACAAATGCTATTAAAATCAATGTTCCCCATGGAAGATGGGTCAATGGTGGCTTTAGTTGTAGCGCGAGGGTATTATCCCAATGGAATTCCTTATAGTTTTAGTGGAGTGGTTCCGGATCAAGTGATTAATGATGCTCCTAAAGAAGGTTTGATTAATCTTGCCGCAGCTTATATGGTCATGAGCGCTCAAAAGAAACAATGATACAGCTGTTTTTATTAATGATAGTGCAATTGGTCATAGCCGTTATTGTAATTCTTGTTCTTAAAAGGCTTTTAGACCGTGAACTTAAGAAGGCTGCACTTGAAAAGTTTCAAACTTTAAAGATTAATGGGGAGAAGACCATTACTATTTATTACGCAGGACAGTTATCTGCCCATGTTAAGGAAGAATTATTAGATGTTGCGAGAAATAAGTATAAAGAAAGTAATCTTGTTTTTGAACAGAACCAAATTCTTAAAGGCGGCTTAGTGATTGTCGTTGATGAACAGATGCTTGATTTCAGCGTATCTAATCGTCTAGAAAATTTTTGGTTATGAATTTAAATTCCATAAAGATACTAATTATTGTTCCTGCTTTTAACGAGAGCGGAAATATTGCGCGTACGATTAGTGATATTAAGAATCAGAATTTGCCTCTTGATATTGTTGTTATTGATGACGGATCAACTGATACAACCGTTCGTGAAGCTGTTGCTGCAGGAGCCAACGTTGTTTCATTGCCCTTTAATTTAGGCATAGGTGGTGCAGTCCAAACTGGTTTTAAGTATGCTCTCAAGCATGATTATGATATTGCGATCCAAATGGATGGTGATGGACAGCATGACGGTAATTTCCTTGTTAAATTAATTAATCCTATTTTAGAAAATCAAGCGGATATGGTAGTGGGGAGTCGTTTTATTGAAGATAATGGGGGCTTCAAATCTTCTTTTGCTCGTCGAATAGGAATTCGTTTCTTTGTTTCGTTAATCAATTTTCTTACTGGATTGAAGATTACTGATCCTACGTCTGGTTTTAGGGCCCATAATAAGAAAATGATTGCTGCTTTTGCGCGTAGTTATCCGCAAGATTTTCCAGAACCTGAAGCTATTGTGGTAGCTAAACATATTGGTGCTCAAATTAATGAGGTTTCTGTTTTGATGCGCAGACGCGAAGATGGTAGTAGTTCGATTCGTCATATGAAAAGTGTCTATTATATGGTGAAGGTGACCTTTGCTATTTGCTTACATATGATTCAATCTCCTCAAAGGAAATAGATGATGAATATACATTTTCTCGCAATCGCCTTGTCTCTTTTAATTTTTTTGTTAGTTGTGGATTTGGTTCGCCGTCAAAAATTAACTTTTAAATATGCTTTGGCTTGGTTGATGGTTTCAGGATCTGCAGTTTTCTTTGCTATTTTTTATAAGTTTCTTTTTAAGATAGCAGACTTTTTGGGTTTTGAGCTTCCTAGCAACTTTATTTTTTTCACATTATTTTGTGTCTTCGTGTTCTTAAGCCTTGTGCTAACAGTGTTTTTGTGTCAGCAGAATAATCGTAATGACACTATGGCTCAAAAAATTGCGCTTTTAGAATTTGATATTAAGCAAATTAAACAAAAAACCTCAACCTAGAAAGCTTTCACTTGATTCTTAGTGTTATTGTGCCTGCCTATAATGCTCAGGGAACGATTGGTAAAACCCTGAAAGCTTTAACCGAACAAGATTTTTCAGGATCTTTTGAGATTATCGTTGTTGATGACGGGTCTACGGATCAAACTGCCGAAATTATACGCACATTTCCTAAAGTTCAATACATTTATCAGCCCAATGCTGGTCCTGGGACGGCTCGTAATCATGGAGCAAAAGTCTCTCAAGGGCAAGTACTTGCCTTTACGGATTCAGATTGTATTCCTCATAAAGATTGGCTTACTCGTTTGATGGAAGGGTTTATATCAGATGATGTTGGGGTTGTTATGGGTAGTTATGGAATTGTTAATAAGGAGAGTTTATTAGCTTTCTGTGTTTATAAAGAAATTATTTTTCGGCATAACAAATTTTTGAGTGATTTTCCAAAAGTTTTTGGAGGGTATAATTTTTGTATAAAAAAAATTGTTTTTGAGCAGGTAGGTGGTTTTAATACTTCCTATAGGAATGCAAGCGGGGAAGACAATGATCTAAGTTATAAGATCATTTCAAGTAATTGGCGCATTTATTTTGAGCGTAAAGCCCTTGTAGACCACTATCATCCAACTCAATTGAATAAGTATTTGAAAGAACAGTTTCGTCATGGTTTTTGGAGGGTGCGTATGTACATGGATCACCCTGGCATGGCTTCTGGGGATGGGTATACGTTCTGGAAGGATATTGTAGAGATACCTCTAAGTCTGTTTATCATAGTATTTATTTTGCTAAGTCCTTTTAATCTAATAAGTTTTAAAGATTTGTTTTTTTATCTTTTCTTTCCTTTTTTGTTTTTGGAAATTTTTTTCGCACAGAGGATGCTTCATGATATCAATAAAGAATTTTTTTGGGGATTTGTTATGTTTTTAAGAAGTTTTAGCAGAGCTTTAGGTTTGTCGACGGGAATTTTGTATATTTTTATTAAAAAAAATTTAAATAAACCTTGAAACACATTAATGCTATGTTAAGATGATTCCATATTATAGATAAATAAATTTTTAGAAATGCCTTAAAAATGTTATTAGATGTTTTTCTTCGACGATATTTTAATTAAAAGGTGAATATGGCTAAAGAGACAGCCGAACAAAAGTTACTCAAAGCACTTCAGAAAAAATCACCAGGAGCAGTTCCTTCCGTCGGCAAAAAGCTTGATGAGAAGAAGAAATTAAATTTTTCTTTTTCAATTTTTGATCTCAATAAAATTTTATTTATAGCCATTCTTGTTTGTCTCGCCATTTTAATTTATCAATTTCATTCCGGTTCCGTTTTAATTAATAAAGATGTCAGTTTTCTAGATCAAGTCAAAACCAACCCTGCCAAAGAACAAATAAATAATCTCAAAGAAAAAAACGATGTTAAGTATTACATTAATAGTTTTGGAAATCGTAATATTTTTAAACCATACGACATTTCTCTTGGCAAAGCAGCTGCAGGCCAGCCAGATTTAGCTAAGCGTTTAACAAAATATAAACTTGTTGGAGTTGCTTGGCTTGATCTTCCTGAATCTGCCTCAATTATGGTTGAAGATTCTCAAACGAAAACAACATATTTTCTTAAAACTGGAGAAAAATTAGAAGGCGTAACAGTTAAGACTATCTATACGGATAGAGTAGTCTTCAGTTACGAAAATGAGGAGACGACAATTAAGCTATGATAAAACATATCCTTAAACCCAAACTGATTTTATTGTTGGTTTTGTTTTTTACGATGCCAATGATTCTTATTGCATCCCGAGCCTACTCTCAGGAAGAAAATGCTTCGGACGCTAATGAGAATGCAGGGGCGGAGCTTCCTAAACCAATTATTTTAACCGAACCTAAAGAGCCTCTTGAAGATCGTATGCAGCGCAAGATTACTTTAGATGTCCGCGATATGAATGTCGTCGATGTTATTAAATTTCTTGCTCAAAAAGGTGAATTTAATGTGGTTATTTCCCCTAATGTTGATGGTCGCACAACAGTGTTGCTACATGCTGTTTCAATCCAAGATGCCTTAGACATTGTTTCGATTTCAAATAAGCTGGCTTATCACACAGAAGGTCAAATTCTTCAAATAATGTCTGCTGCAGAATATGAAGCGCTTTATGGAAAACAATTTGGTGATAAAACACAAGTTACAATTATTCATTTGCAGTATTCAAAACCAAGCTATGTATTAGCTGCTTTGGATAACATGAAAAGTAATATTGGAAAGATTATTATTGATGAAGATACAGGAACAGTTGTTTTAGTAGATACTCCTCAATCAATTACTGTGATGAAAAAAGCAATCGAACAGATTGAACGACCATTAGATACTTTTGTTTATGATCTTAAGTATGCAAAGGCAGATGTGGTTGCTGAGAAATTGCGTTCAAGGATTGATGCCAAAGCTGTTGGATCAATCACTGCTGATGAACGTTCTAATCAATTGCTTGTCAGGGTTTTTCCAGGAAGACATGATGAAGTAGAGAAGATCATTAAAAGCTTAGATGAGCCAACCAAAGAAGTTTTAATCGAAGCTCGTGTTTTGGAAATTATCTTGAAACCTAATTACGATATGGGAATTGATTGGAAAGATCAAATCTTTAATAATGGTAAAAGTAAATTTAGTGTATCTGGTAATTATCTTAATGATTCCAGCCCTTCTGATCCTTTAAATTCTGTTTTTACCAGAATAGGTGTAGGTAATGCTAATACCAAAGACTTTACTTTAGCTATTAGATCTTTACAACAAGTCAGTGATACTAAAATCCTTTCAACCCCTCAAATATTAGTAACTAATAATGAAGAAGCTAAGATTCACATTGGGGATACCGTTCCTTATATAGTCTCAACAACCAATGGTACGGGTGATAATGCTGTAAGAAGCGAAGACGTAAGATTTATAGATGTTGGACTTAAGTTGGATGTTGTTCCAGTCATCAATGATGATGGAATGGTTACCATGAGACTTCGTCCAGAAATTTCTTCAGTTGTTGGAAAAATTACTTCCCAAGGCGGTGGAATTCCCCAAGTTAATAAAACTGAGGTTGAAACTAGCGTTATGGTTCTTGATGGCCAAACTATTGTTTTGGCAGGGTTAAGAAAAGAAGACAAATCACACATTAAAAAAGGACTTCCAGTCTTAATGAATGTCCCATATTTAGGAAATTTATTTTCCAGCACATCAGATGCAATAACTTCTACTGAAATCGTTATTTTAATTACGCCACATATTATTAAAGGTAGCGATGATTATGCAAAAGTTCAAGGAACTGTTAAACCTGCTAAGAATTATGATGAAAACTTTAAAATGAAGGAACCGGTTCAAAGTGACAATCAACCACCGGCTAAATACTAATTGAAGCGGAGAAACCTTATGGGTAACCACAACTGGTCTAGAGTTTCAAAACACATTACAGTAATGATTATTTTAATGGTTTGTTGGGCAATGGGACAACACCCAGCAGTTTATGCTCAAGATAATACAGATGTTCCAGCTGAACTTGGAACACCACAACCACAAGATGATCGCGAGCAATTTGTTAAAGAAATTCGACGTGTTGAAAATTTAAACAGAAAATATACTAAAGAAATTGAAGAAATCAAGTCGCTTTTATCTGAAAAAGATGAAGATTTCCAAAAAAGAATGAAGAGTTTAGAGGATAAATTAGTTTCTCAGCAAGGCGAAAGCAAAAAAACAATTGTAGATGAGAAAAATCAACAAACTTCCAAAGAATTAGAAGTTAAAACCAATGAAATGCTTTCAAAAGGTGTTGATTTAGATTTGGATGATCAACAATTTAAAGAAGAATTAGCTAAAGCACATTACAACATGGGAAATATTTATTTTGAACGTGGCGAATATCAAAGAGCGGTCGTCGAATATTATCAAGCTGTTGATTTAACTCCAAATGATCCAGATACACACTACAATTTAGCCTTCGTCAGTGGAGAGTATTTAGGTGACCAAGAAACTGCTCTTAAGCATTATCAATGGTATTTGTACCTAAAACCTAATGCAGCTGACGCCAGTAATGTTAAAGCAAAGATTATACAAGCTAAATTACACTTTAGAGCTAAGGTAGATTCAATAATTGATAAAGATAACGGTCACTACAATCTTGTTCGTTAAATTTTTTTCTAAATAGATTTCTAAAATTATGACCCAGAAGTTTTCACAAATTGTATTCACACTAATAGCTATTTGTCTTTTGACAACAGTTGCACAAGCTAACAATTTGTCCATATCTAACGTTACTTTAGGGACCAGAAATCCTGGTGCCAATTCTCTTATTGTTAAATTTAATGTGAGTTGGGATCATTCTTGGCACAATAAGATTAATCATGATGCCGCATGGCTTACTATTCGACTACACAATACATCTGATACCACAACCAATAAAAAAATTTGTGAGGTTAGTGCGAGTGGAATAAATCCAGCAGGGTCTTCCGTCGGAACAGCTACAAATTTGGAATTTTATGTACCTTCAGATAAAAAAGGGGCATTTTTAAGAAGATCTTCTAATGGTAACGTTATTAATGTGTCCACACAAGGTGCTCAGTTGACAATTGATTACAGTAGTTGTGGTTTTTCTGATGATGACCAAATTATTGCCAGCGTTTTTGGGGTTGAAATGGTTTTTATTCCTCAAGGTGATTTTTACGCTGGAGATTATGATACTAGCACTGCTTCATTAGATCAGGGAACTGCAGATAATCGTCCATGGCACATAATTAATGAAAACTCAATTTCAGTAAACAATCCTTCTACAGGTGGATTTCGCTATATTTCTAATAATAACTCAGGAGAAGTAGCCACAGGAGCATCGTTTGCTATTCCTAATAATTTTCCCAAAGGTTACGCTCCATTTTATGTCATGAAATATGAAATTACTGAAGGTCAATGGGTTGAATTTATCAATTCTTTAGGATCTGCTGCTGCCCGCTCTAATCGCGATTTGACCGATAATAATCATAAGAATTCCGATGCAGTGACAGCAAGAAATACAATTAGTTGTTCAGGTTCGCCATTGAGTTGTTCTACTCTACGTCCTGCCCGCGCAGTAAGTTTTTTAAGTTGGATGGATTTAGCAGCATTTTTAGATTGGAATGCTCTTCGACCTATGAGTGAATTAGAGTTTGAAAAAATTGCCAGAGGTCCAAGTTTACCAATCCCCGGTGAATATGTATGGGGAAATACTATAATTGCACCAGCTGCTGATTTAAGCGGTGATGAAGATGGCTCCGAAACAATCACTACTACAGATGCCAATGTCAATATTCTTGGTAATTCAAGCTTTGTTGGGGGAGATGCCCAAGCAGGACCTATACGATCCGGAATTTTTGCTACAAGTGCAACTAATAGAACAACCGCTGGTGCTGGTTACTATGGAGTCATGGAATTGTCAGGTAATCTTAAAGAACACGTAGTCACAATCGGAAATCCTTCAGCGCTTACTTTCGACGGTACCCAAGAAGGAGATGGTGTTTTGACCTCAGTTTCTGGATTTGAAGGTAATGCGAATACTATTTCTTGGCCAGGAACTGATGCTACTCCAGCAAATGGTGTAACAGGAGCGGATGGTTCTGGTTTTCGAGGTGGATCATGGGCTGATTTGACTAATAGTTTATTAAGGACATCTGATCGTAGTGAAGCTTCGTTATCTTCAACATCAGCAGCAGATAATTTTGGCGGTAGAGGGGTTCGAACATATGATGGCAATTAAAACCATAGCATTCACACTACTAGCTTTCTTGGTATTAGTACCATCTAGCTATGCCAATAATTTACAGTTAAAAAATTTGAATGTGGTAAGTTCAGATACAGCTTCAGAAACGATGACTTTCTCTTTTGACTTAACTCAAGAAAATAGCTGGAGAACTAATACCAATAATACAATTAGTTATGATGCTGTATGGGTTTTTATGAAATATTCAACTGATGGTGGAATTACCTGGAAGCATGGTACCATGAATGGAAGCGGTGTTAATCCCGCAGGTTTTTACGCTCCAGCTAATTTCCAGATTGAAGTCCCAGTCATTGACCAAAAAGGTTTCTTTTTGCATCGTTCTGATTTTGGTTCAGGAAACATTGCTCCAACAGGAATCAAATTTGTATGGAACTATCACCAAGATGGTTTAACAACTGCGGTGGCTGAAGCTTCAAATACAATTCATAAAATATTCGGTATTGAAATGGTCTATATTCCCACAGGCGCATTTTATGCGGGAGATGGGGACAGTTCTGCAGAATTCCATCTAAAAGCTGGATCAGCAGACAATACTCCTTGGTATATTCAAAGTGAAACTGGTTTCATGACAACCAATACTCCTAATGGAGGGTATTATTACGTAAGTACTGGAGCTACTGGTGAATATGCAGATGGTGCCCCCTTCCAAATAACAAATGATTTTCCTAAAGGTTATAATGCATTTTATTTAATGAAATATGAATTAACTGAAGGACAATGGGTCAGCTTCTTTAATACACTTTCTAATGCAGCGAAAGTCAATCGCGATATTACAACAGGTACAGGTGTAGGTGGAAAGGCCTCTGATGGTGTGGTTAATCGTAATACTATCGCTTGGGACCACTTACAACCTTCATTACCGGCTACCACTTTAAGACCATCTCGACCTGTTAGCTATGTTTCATGGCCTGATGTTGCAGCTTATGCAGCATGGGCAGGTCTTCGTCCTATGACAGAATTAGAATTTGAAAAAGCTGCACGTGGGAAAGGTAAAGAAGCCATTGCTGATGAGTTTGCTTGGGGTAATACAAGTTATTCTAGCGCTAATCCTTCTGATATCGATCCTAATGCTGATGAAAATGGCACAGAAACAATTTTGACTGGTTCTGCAAACTTTAATGGTAATTCTTCAGGGTTTACCAGTGGTGATGGACGTCCAGGTGGGCCAGCAGATGGTCAAGTTGGACCTCTTCGTTCTGGAATTTTTGCCTCTGCTCTTTCGAATAGAAATAAGAGCGGAGCAGGTTTTTATGGCAATATGGAACTTTCCGGTAATTTATATGAGCCCGTTGTCACCATAGGTCGTACTCAAGGACTTTCTTTTCTGGGTTCTCATGGAAATGGTGAATTAACAAGTGCTTCCGGATATGAAGGTTTTGCATCCAATAGTGATTGGCCTGGATATGATTCAGCACATGGTGTTGTAGATCACACTAAAGGTATTGGTTACCGAGGGGGAGATTTTAAATCATCTCTTCGTGCTTTTGAAATTTCTTCTCGAACAAATGCAGCTAAAGATCCAGATACTCAAGGATGTCTTCAACGTTATGATTCAGGTGCAGGATGCGTTGGGTTAAGTGGAGTCTTTTACGGTGGGCGTTTAGCTAGAACAGCACCTTAATTAATGAAAGCTTTATTATTGTTTTTTATAAAAGTTCATGTCAGATAAAAAATTAAAATTGAAAACTTCAAATCGTCTACTACTATGCTTGGCTCTGTTAGCGTTTTCTGTAGTCGGTTTCGTTGTCTCTAAAGCCTTTGCTCAATACACTGGCGGCAATCAAACTTCTATTGAAGAAGCCACGATTGGAAGCAACATTTATGTTGGCGGTTCTCAAACCAATACTCCCTATGCTAGCTCTGATGGAACAGGATCTTTGTCCCATGGTGCTGCAACCAAACTCGTTTTTAGTGTTATTCCTTCAGCAGAAAAACACGGTATAGCCTTTAGTCGCCAACCTGTTGTAGTCATTGAAGATGCTAATGGAAATATAGTTACTAGTGATAATTCAACTCAAGTAACCATTGCAATTCTTAATAATCCAGGCAATGGTGTCTTAAGAGGAGCTACTACCATCCAGGCAGTTAATGGTTCTGCTAATTATTCCGACTTAAACATTACAAAAGCTGGACAACTTTATACATTGCAAGCAACTGCTGAAGGATTAACATCAGCTATTTCTTCTCCATTTGATGTACAGGTTGGAACAGGTCCTCAGGGTACTGCTACTTGGATAAGTACTTTAGGAGCATACCGTATTTTTACATGGATTGTAGATAACAACCAAAGACTGCCTTTAACCGGTGATACCTGTAATGATACTGTAATTTATAAAGCTGATGGGACTTCCGAAACAACGCTAACGATGGGAACACCAGATCTCGTAAATAATTGGTGTAAATCTGATTTGACTTGGACACCTTCTAACTCTCAAATTTCTTATTTTGCAAATATTTCAATTATTCACTCTTCTACGACTCTTGAAAATTATATACCTTTAACTTTATCTGGTGGTTTTGCTCGTGATACATATGGTAACAATATCAACTGGCAAGACATTGCTCTCATCAAGGCTAAAACAGACACCATTAACTGGCAAGATATTGGAGTTATTAAAAGTAGCACAGATACAGTTAATTGGCAGGATGTCAGTGTTATTCTTTCCAATACAAATTCTATTAAATCCATCACCAGTACTATTTCTACAAATGTCAATTGGCAAGACATTGATCGTATGTCCCAATCAGGTGTCAATTGGATGGATGTGGCTCGAACAACTTTAGTTGGGATTAATTGGAATGATTTCTCAATATTATCAAATGTTGGTATTAATTGGGCTGATTTTAGCGTCCTTACTAAGGGTGGGATCAATTGGAATGATATTAGCGTGTTAGGTAAAGCTCATGTTAATTGGGCTGATTTCTCAAAACTTTCTTCTTTAGGAATTAATTGGAATGATATGGACAAGCTTTTTAAGGCCGGCGTGAATTGGCAAAGCTTTTCCTTATTATCAAATACAGGAATTAATTGGTATGACATGGCTATCATGTCTGGAGCAAGAATTGATTGGTCAAACACAATTAATTGGTACAGTCTTGCCGCTTTAACAACTTCAGGAGTAAATTGGAATGATTTAGCTATTTTATCAGTCAATAATATTAATTGGAATGATATCAAAATTTTGTCTACCGTTGGGATCAATTGGAATGATTTGAATATTTTAAGTAAGTCAGGAATTAATTGGCGTGATATAGATCTTTTAACCACGGCTGGAATTAATTGGGTAGACTTTGGAATTTTAGGTAAAGCTGGAATCAATTGGAATGATTTAGGAGTGTTAGCTAAAACAGGAATTAATTGGCAAGATTTAGGAGTTTTTACTAAAGCTGGCATCAATTGGAACGATTTAGGTGTTTTAACTAAAACGGGAATTAATTGGTTGGATTTACAAGTTTTATCTCGCACAGGAATTAATTGGAGTGATATTAATGTTTTAAGTAAGACAGGAATTAACTGGCAAGACTTTACGGCATTGAGTAAAGTCGGAATCAACTGGAATGATTTAGGAGTATTAGCAAAGACTGGAATCAACTGGCAAGACTTAGGAGTGTTAAGTAAGGCTGGAATCAACTGGAATGATTTAGGAATATTAGCCAAGACAGGAGTTAATTGGCAAGATTTTGGAGTACTAAGTAAGGCTGGAATTAACTGGAATGATTTAGGAGTATTGGCCAAAAGTGGAATTAACTGGCAAGATTTTGCAGCAGTGAGCAAGGTAGGGATCAATTGGAATGATTTGCAAGTCATGCATTCACTTGGAATCAACTGGCAAGATTTTGCAGCGTTGAGTAAAGTTGGAATCAACTGGAATGATTTAGGAGTATTAGCAAAGACCGGAATCAACTGGCAAGACTTTGCAGTATTAAGTAAGAATGGAATCAACTGGAATGATTTAGGAGTGTTGGCAAAGACAGGAATCAACTGGCAAGATTTTGGAGTGTTGAGTAAGACGGGAATTAACTGGAATGACTTAAATGTGTTAAGTAGAACTGGAGTTAATTGGCAAGATTTTGGAGTGTTAAGTAAGGTTGGAGTCAACTGGAATGATTTAGGAGTGTTAGCCAAGAGTGGAATTAATTGGCAAGATTTAGGAGTATTGAGTAAGACAGGAATCAATTGGAATGATTTAGGAGTATTAGCAAAGACAGGAATCAACTGGCAAGATTTAGGAGTGTTAAGTAAGACCGGAATTAACTGGAATGACTTAAATGTGTTAAGTAGGACCGGAGTAAACTGGATGGATTTAGCAGTGTTCAGTAAAGCCGGAGTTAACTGGAATGATTGGGGAATATTAGGAAAGAGCGGAATCAATTGGCAAGACTTTGCAGCGTTGAGCAAGGTAGGGATCAATTGGAATGACCTAGTTACATTAAGTAAGACCGGAGTTAACTGGCAAGATTTTGCAGCATTAAGTAAGACGGGAATTAACTGGAATGACTTAAATGTGTTAAGTAGAACCGGGATTAACTGGATAGATTTAGCAGTGTTTAGTAAATCTGGAGTTAACTGGAATGATTGGGGAATATTAGGAAAGAGTGGAATCAACTGGCAAGACTTTGCAGCGTTGAGTAAAGTTGGAATCAACTGGAATGATTTAGGAGTGTTGGCGAAGACCGGAATCAACTGGCAAGATTTAGGAGTATTAAGCAAGACAGGAATTAATTGGAATGACATGCAGGTATTGCATGCAACAGGAATCAACTGGGTTGATTTAAGTGTATTTAGCAAGGTAGGAATCAATTGGAATGATTGGAGTGTGTTAGGCAAGAGTGGAATTAACTGGCAAGATTTTGGAGTATTAAGCAAGGTAGGAGTTAATTGGAATGATTTAGGAGTGTTGGCGAAGACCGGAATCAACTGGCAAGATTTAGGAGTGTTGAGTAAGGTTGGGATCAATTGGAATGATATTGGAGTATTAGCGAAGAGTGGAATTAACTGGCAAGATTTAGCAGCCTTTAGTAAGGCAGGGGTTAACTGGAATGATTGGGGAATATTAGGAAAGAGTGGAATCAACTGGCAAGATTTTGCAGCATTGAGCAAAGTTGGAATCAACTGGAATGATTTAGGAGTATTAGCAAAGACCGGAATCAACTGGCAAGACTTAGGAGTGTTAAGTAAGGCTGGAATCAACTGGAATGATTTAGGAGTATTAGCAAAGACTGGAATTAACTGGCAAGATTTAGCAGCCTTTAGTAAGGCAGGGGTTAACTGGAATGATTGGGGAATATTAGGAAAGAGTGGAATCAACTGGCAAGACTTTGCAGCATTGAGCAAAGTTGGAATCAACTGGAATGATTTAGGAGTATTAGCAAAGACCGGAATCAACTGGCAAGACTTTGGAGTGTTAAGTAAGGCTGGAATCAACTGGAATGATTTAGGAGTATTAGCAAAGACAGGAATCAACTGGCAAGATTTTGGAGTATTAAGCAAGGTAGGAGTTAACTGGAATGATTTAGCAGTGTTAGCAAAGACCGGGGTTAACTGGCAAGATTTTGCAGCAGTGAGTAAGGTTGGGATCAATTGGAATGATTTGCAAGTCATGCATTCACTTGGAATTAACTGGCATGATTTTGCAGCATTGAGCAAAGTCGGAGTTAACTGGAATGATTTAGGAGTGTTAGCCAAGAGTGGAATTAATTGGCAAGATTTAGGAGTATTGAGTAAGACAGGAATCAATTGGAATGATTTAGGAGTATTA